>NZ_CP095042.1:1416721-2833442 GCF_022919715.1 Agromyces sp. H17E-10
GCAGAGGGGTGCGCCGGGAAGCAGGGCACCGGTCGGGTCGAGCAGGCGCGCGCCCTCTGACGTGAGCGCGCCGGCCGCCTCGCCCGCGGCGAGCACCTCGGGGAGCAGCTCCGCGACCCGGATGCCCGCGCGACCCGCCCGTTCGGCCGGCTCCGCGGCGAGGCCGTCGTAGCGGTCGAGCAGGCCCGTGTCGTAACCGCCCGTGGCGGAATCGATCGGGAACATGCCCGACGCATCCCCGATTCCCAGCACTTTCCGGCCCGTGAGCCGCCAGTGCACGTAACCGGCGAGAGTGGTGATGAAGTCGAGGCGCGCGACGTGCGGCTCGGCGTCGAGCACGGCCTGGTGCAGGTGCGCGATCGACCACCGCAGCGGGATGTTGAGCCCGAACGCGGCGCTCAACTCGGCCGCCGCCCGGCCCGTCGACGTGTTGCGCCAGGTGCGGAACGGCACGAGCGGCTCGCCCTGCGCGTCGAACGCGAGGTAGCCGTGCATCATCGCCGAGACGCCGATCGCGCCGAACGTCGTCGGCTGTACGCCGTGCCGGCGCTCGGCGTCGGCGACGAGCCCGGCGTAGGCCGACTGCAGCCCCGACCAGACCGCGTCGAGCGGGTAGCTCCAGCGGCGGTCGTCGGTGAACTCGTTCTCCCACTCGTGGCTGCCGACGGCGAGCACGCGGGTCGGGTCGTCGGCGTCGACGAGGCACGCCTTGATGCGGGTCGAGCCGAGCTCGATGCCGAGCGCGGTGCGGCCGTCGAGGATCGCCTGCGCCGAGGCATCCGTGCCGGGGTTCGCGGTGCCGGTGGTGTCGCTCATCGCCGTGCGTCCCCGCTCTGCCCGTAGACGTTCTGGTAGCGGTCGTACAGCCGGTCGATCGCCTCCTGCGGGAGCGGGATCAGCGGGCCGGCCTCGCGGGCGTAGTGCACCGTGCGCGCGACGTCCTCGACCATGACGGCGGCCTTCACCGCGTCCTTCGCATCGGTGCCGATCGTGAACGGCCCGTGGTTCTGCATGAGCACGGCGCGGCTCCGGTGGCCCCGCAGGGTCTCGACGATGCCGCGGCCGATCGAGTCGTCGCCGATGATCGCGAACGGACCGACCGGGATCGGCCCGCCGAACTCGTCGGCCATCGCGGTGATGACGCAGGGGATCTCCTCGCCGCGAGCGGCCCAGGCGACCGCGAAGGTCGAGTGGGTGTGCACCACTCCCCCGACCTCGGGCATGTTGCGGTAGACGTAGGCGTGCGCAGCGGTGTCGCTCGACGGGCTGCGCTCGCTGCCCGGGGTGCCCGGCACGACCTCGCCGTCGAGCGTGCAGAGGATCATGTTCTCGGGCGTGAGGTCGTCGTAGACCACGCCCGACGGCTTGATCACGAACAGGTCGGCGCCCGGCACGCGGCCCGACACGTTGCCGCCCGTCCACACCACGAGGCCGTTGCGGGTCAGCTCGCCGTGGAGCCGGGCGACGTCGGCACGCACACGGGCGATCGCGGTCTCGACGTCGGGGGTGAACGGCGTCGCCGCCGGCGCCGACGGCGACGTGGGCGTCTGGGCGGGCGTCTGGGCTTCGTTGCTCACGGTGTGCGACCTCTGCGTGGTTCCGTGACCGGTCACTGTGACCGGTCACGGAACATGGAATCACGACGTGGCGGCCGCGTCAAGCGGCGTCGGCGGCCGAGTGTAGGAACTTCCGTCGCTTCGACGGCGTGTCGCCGGCGCGGCGCGGCGTGTCGGGCGGTTCTTCCTACACTGGCGCGGCCGGCCTCGGCGAACCGGGCGCTACGCCGGTGCCCGGGGCCGGAGCCGGCGCCGGTGGCGTTGCCGGCGAAGCGGATGCCTCGATCAGGGATGCGGCGGCGCGACGGAAGCGCGCTCGACGAGCTCCGGCACGATGCGCTCGCCGAATTCGGGCTCCGTGGGCTCCCCGGTCCCGGGCTCACCGGGCCCACCCGCTGCGGCTCCCCCGACCGTCGCCCCGGCGGCACCGGCGAGCACCGCCTCGACCGCCCGGTGCGCGAGCTCCTCGAAGTCCTGCCGGACCGTCGTGAGCGGCGGCCACAGGTACGCCGCGTCGGGGATGTCGTCGAACCCGACGAGGCTCACCCGCCCCGGCACGTCGACGCCTGCCTCGCGGAGGCCGCCGAGCAGGCCGAGCGCCATCTGGTCGTTCGCGACGAACACGGCGGTCGCGCCCGACTCGATCACGGCCGAGGTCGCGTCGTGCCCCGACCGGGCGGTCCAGTCGCCTGCGATGATCGTGCCGGGCTCGAGCCCCCGGGCAGCGAGCTCGGCGAGGTAGCCGCTGCGACGCGCCTCGGCCTCGAGCCAGTCGGCGGGGCCGGCGAGGTGGGCGATGCGCCGATGGCCGGCGTCGGCGAGGCACGCGACCGCGGCCCGGGCGCCCGCGACCTGGTCGACCGAAAAGCTTCGCGCGTCATGCGCGGCCGAGTGCAGCGTGACGACCGGCACGCCGATCTCGAGCGCGTCGAGGGCCTCGATCGTGCGGGCGTGCGGTGCGACGACGACGAGCCCCTCGACCCCCTGCGCCTGCAGGTGCACGACGGCGGCGGCCACCGACGCGGCATCCCCCGAGTCGGCGAATGCCGCGCTGACCCAGTAGCCGGCCGCACGCGCCGCGGCCTCGACGGCGGCGATGCTGCGCGACGGCCCGTACTGCAGCGCGTCGGAGGCGAGCAGTCCGAGCGTGTGCGAGCGCTTCGTGCCGAGCGCGCGCGCCGCGTTGTTCATGCGGTAGTCGAGCTCTCGCATCGCCGCGAGCACGCGCTCCTTGGTCGCCGCGGCGACCTCGGGGTGGTCGTTGAGCACGCGCGACACCGTCTGCCGCGAGACGCCGGCGAGGGCTGCGACCTCGCGCACGCCGACGGCGCGGGTCGCCGGGCGGGCACCCCCGTCGGGTGCGGATGCCTCGTGTACGGCGTCGTTCACCCCGTCACCTCCATCGCCCGAGTGTACGACGCCGGCGACCGGCGGCCGGTCGGCGGCGTCAGGAGGTCGCCGAGAGCGCGAGGACGGCGCCCGCGACGACGATCGGCGCGACGATGCAACCGAGCGCGGCGAACTTCGCCCACGAGATCTCGACGCCCATCGCGACGAGCCGGTGGTGCCACAGGAGCGTCGCGAGCGAGGCCCACGGCGTGATGAGGGCACCGGCGTTCACCCCGATGAGCAGCGCCGCCGTGCGCAGCGGGCTGCTCGCGAACGGCTCGAGCGCGAGGTACGCGGGGAGGTTGTCCGCGACGTTGGCGCTGAGGGCTGCCACACCCGACAGGCGCAGGAGTTCGAGCGGCCCCTCGCCCTGACCCGCAAACGACCCGAGCACGTCGGTGAGGCGGAGTTCGTGCGCCGCCTCCATGGCGAGGAAGAGCCCCGCCACGAACACGAGCAGCCGCCAGGGCACGAGGCCCGGGCGGAGCACCGACGGCCGGCGGAACACGAACACGAGTGCGAGCGCTGCTGCTGCAGCCGACGCCGGGATCCAGACCTCGATGCCCGACACCAGCAGCGGCACCAGCACCAGCAGCACGGCGGACGCGATCCCGAGCAGCACCCGATCGCGAGGCGGCGTGGGTTCGTCGGGCACGTACCTCCGCAGGAGTTGCCGTGGACGCGTCACGAAGAGGAACACCGTCGGCACGAGGACGCCGACCGCCGCCGGCGCCCACATGAGGGCGGCGAACTCCACGGGGGCGAGGTCGAGACGTTCGGCGGCGAGCAGGTTCGTGAGGTTCGACACCGGCAGGAGGAGCGACGCCGTGTTCGCGAGCCAGACGGTCGTCAGCGCGAACGGGATCGGGGAGATGCGGGCATGTGCTGCGACCGACACGACGACGGGCGTGAGCAGCACCGCGGTCGTGTCGAGCGAGAGGAAGATCGTCGACGCGGTGGCCATCGCCACGACGAACAGCCACAGCACGATCGCCCGGCCGCGCGCGAAGCGGGCCAGGTGCTGGGCGATGGCGCGGAAGACGCCGGCCTCGGCCGCGAGCTCGGCGACGATCGTCATCGCGACGACGAAGCCGAGGATCGGCGCCGACCGCGCGGCGAGCGCCCCGACGGCCTCGACGGGCAGCACGCCGGTCGCCATCGCCACGAGTCCGAGGGCGATGAGCACCGCCCCGACGATCGCGATCCGCACGGAGCGAGCGTAGTCTCGCCCGGCTCAGCCTCAGAATCCGAGCCGCTCCAGGTAGGCGTTCACGAAGCGTCGGTCGGGGTCGAACCGTGCGCGCAGCGCGGCGAAGTCGTCCCAGCGCGGGTACCGCCTGCGCACCTCCTCGGCGGGAAGGGCGAAGAGCTTGCCCCAGTGCGGGCGCGCCGTCGCCGGCAGCGCCGCCTCGATGAGCGGCAGCAGCGCCTCGACCGCCGCCTGCTCGCGGCGCCACGTGAAGTGGATGGCGACGGCGTCGGTGCCGCACGACGAGCTCAGCCAGAGCCGGTCGGCCGCGACCGTGCGGACCTCGCAGACGAGCAGCAGCGGCGCGATGCGCTCGGCGAGCCCGCGCACCGCCTCGATCGCCGCGACCGCTTCGGCTCGCGGCACGAGGTACTCCGACTGCAGCTCCTCCCCCGCCGACGGCGTGAACGCGAGGCGGAAGTGCGGCAGCCGCTCGTGCCACGGGCCGGGCGACCCGAGCTGCTCGGTCGTCGCCCGGACGTCCCCGCCCGGCACGGGATGCCGCGGCTCGTCGGCCGCGGTCGCGGTCGCCCCGAGCGTCGTCGCGGCGAAGGCGGATGCCGCGTCGAGGGCGCCTCGGCCCGGAGCATCCGTGCGCTGTTTGAGCCAGAGCAGGTCGGCCCGCTCGGTGCTGCGCCAGGTGGTGAAGATGCTGACGCTCGTCGCGAGCGAGGTGACCCGGTCGAAGTCGGCGAGCACCGCGTCCCAGCGCGGGCCGTCGAACACGCGCTGCGCGACGTCGTAGGTCGGCTCCACGTCGAGCTCGAGCTCGACGACGACCCCGAGCGCGCCGAGGCTGACGACCGCGCCGTCGAACTCGGCGTCGCCGCGCTGCAGCGTGCGCCACCCACCGTCGGCCGTCACGAACCCGATCGCGCGCACGGCGCTCGCGAGCGAGCCGAGCCGATCGCCCGAACCGTGCGTGCCCGTCGCGATCGCGCCGGCCACCGAGATGTGCGGCAGCGACGCGAGGTTCGCGAGCGCGAGCCCGCGCGCCTGCAACACCTCGGCGAGCACTCCGTACCGCAGCCCGCCCGAGATGCGCACCGCCCCGGGCGCGCTTCCGGCGTCGACGTCGACCGGCAGCCCGTCGGTCTCGACGAGGGTGCCGGTCGTGTCGGCGAGGTCGTTGAAGCTGTGCCGGGAGCCGAGCGCGCGCAGCCGTCCGGTCGAGCCCGCGATGAAGTCACGTAACTCGTCGACCGACTGCGGACGCACGGCGCGCGCCGCCCGGTACTCGAGGTTGCCGGCCCAGTTGCGCTCGCTCATGCTGCCATCATGGCGCGGCTCGCCACCACGACCTGCATCACCCGAGCGACAGCGCCGTCCACGACACGGGCGGCAGCGTCACGGTGAGCGCGCCGCCCTCGTTGCGCACCGAGTCGTTCGCGCGGGGCGCGACCCGCTCGGGGTCGTCGAGCGTGTTCTTCGCGTACACGTCGTCGTCGGCGAGCGTGTGCGACTCGAGCAGCGACACGTCGCCGAGCGAGGCGATGTCGACCGAGACCTCGAGCGCCTCGGTCGTCGAACGGTTCACGAGGAACACGGCCGAGCGTCCGGCGTCGGCGTCGTGCGTCGCGACGGCGTCGACGAGCGGCACGACGCCGTACTCCTTCGTCTCGTAGGTCGGCGCGTCGAGCTTGAGCTCGAGGGCCGAGCCCTGCGCGAGCCGCGAGGTGATCGAGAACGGGAAGAACGTCGTCTGGCGCCAGGCCGGGCCGCCCGGCTCGGTCATGATCGGCGCGATGACGTTGACGAGCTGCGCGAGGCTCGCCGAGGTCACCCGGTCGGCGTGCTTGAGCAGCGAGATCATGAGGTTGCCGAACACGACGGCGTCGGCGACCGAGTAGACGTCCTCGAGCAGGCGCGGCGCCACCGGCCAGTTGTCGAGGCCCTCGATCTTGTCGACGTTCTGGAACCGCGAGAGGTACCAGACGTTCCACTCGTCGAACGAGATGTTCACGGTCTTGTCGCTGCCGCGCACGGCCTTCACGTGATCGGCGGTCGCGACGACGGTCTCGATGAAGCCGTCCATGTCGACGGCCGACGCGAGGAACGAGCCGAGGTCGCCGTCCTTCTCCTCGTAGTAGGCGTGGCACGAGATGTAGTCGACGTCGTCGTAGGCGTGCGTCAGCACGACGCGCTCCCATTCGCCGAAGGTCGGCATGTGCGCGCTCGACGAGCCGCAGACGACGAGCTCGATCGACGGGTCGAGCTGGCGCATCGCCTTCGCGGTCTGCGACGCGATCTTGCCGTAGTCGTCCGCCGAGCGGTGCCCGAGCTGCCACGGGCCGTCCATCTCGTTGCCGAGGCACCACATCTTCACGCCGAACGCGTCGGTGCGGCCGTTGTCGATGCGGCGCTGCGAGAGCGCGGTGCCGCCCGCGAGGTTCGCGTACTCGAGCAGGTCGAGCGCCTCGAGGGTGCCGCGGGTGCCGAGGTTGACGGCGAGCATGAGCTCGGACCCGACCTTGTCGAGCCACGAGGCGAACTCGTGGAGGCCGACCTCGTTCGTCTCGGTCGAGTGCCAGGCGAGGTCGAGCCGGCGGGGGCGCTCCTCGCGCGGGCCGACCGAGTCCTCCCACCGGAAGCCCGACACGAAGTTGCCGCCGGGGTACCGGATGGTCGAGACCCCGAGCTCCTGCACGAGCTCGACGACGTCGGCGCGGAAGCCCTCGGCGTCGGCCGTCGGGTGTCCGGGCTCGTGGATGCCGTCGTACACGTGACGTCCGAGGTGCTCGACGAAGCCGCCGAAGACGCGGCGGTCGATACGGCCGACGGTGAAGTGCGGGTCGATGGTGAGGTGTGCGCTGGGCATGTGGTGCTTTCTGTGTTCGTGGTTCTGTCGCGGGATGCCTCGGCGGCGAGCCCGCGCGTCTGGGACTACTTGATCGAGCCGACGGAGAGGCCGCCCTGCCAGTAGCGCTGGAGGAAGAGGAAGGAGAGGATGAGCGGCAGCACCGAGATGAACGCGCCCGTCGTGATGAGGTTCCACACCTGCTCGCCGCCGGCGCCCGCGTTCGAGAGCGCCGTCCACCGGTTGAGGCCGACCGTGACCGGCAGCAACTGCGGGTCGGTGAGCACGGCCAGCGGCAGGAAGAAGTTGTTCCAGGTGCCGACGACCGACAGCAGCAGCACCGTCACGATCGCGGGGCGCAGCAGCGGCAGCGCGACCTGGAAGAAGGTGCGCAGCTCGCCGGCGCCGTCGATGCGGGCTGCCTCGAGCATCTCGTCGGGCACGGCGTCCTGCGTGTAGACCCGCATGAGGTAGACGCCGAACGGGCTGAGCAGGCTCGGCAGGATGACGGCCCACGGCGTGTTGATGATGCCGTACTGGCTGAGCAGCATGAACGTCGGGATGACGAGCGCCGTGAGCGGCACCATGACCGAGCCGAGCACGACCGTGAACACGGCGCCGCGGCCGCGGAAGTCGTACTTCGCGAAGCCGTACCCCGCGAGGATCGCGAGGACCGTCGCGCCGATGCCGCCTGCGAACGCGTACACGAACGAGTTGCCGAGCCAGCGCCAGTAGATGCCGCCCTGGTGGGTGAACAGCTCGGCGATGTTCGAGAACAGCGAGAAGTCGCCCGAGAACCAGAACGCCGGGCTCGAGAAGAGCCCCGCCGTGTCCTTCGTCGAGGCCACGACGAGCCACCAGATCGGCACGACGAAGTAGATCGCGAGGATCACAAGGAACACGTGCGAGCCGATGCGGCGGCCGCCCGCGCGGCCGGCGCGACCGCGTCGGCCGTGCACGCTGCGGTCGACGTGCGAGGGCACGCCGGTCGCGGTGGTGAGCGGCTCGGCCGCCTCGGTCGTGCGCTGGGTGAAAATCGACATCACTTCAGTCCGCTCTGCTTGCGGGTGAGGAACAGGAAGACGAACGAGCCGGCGAAGACGAGGGCGCCGAGCGAGAAGGCGATCGCCGAGGCGTAGTTGAACTGGCTGTACGAGAAGGCCAGCGAGTACGCGTACATGTTCGGGGTGTAGGCCGCGTCGATCGCGCCCTGGGCGACGTTGCGCAGCACGACGGGCTCGGTGAAGAACTGCAGCGTGCCGATGAGCGCGAACATCACGATCATGACCATCGACGAGCCGATCATCGGCACCTTGATGCGCAGCGCCGTCTGCCAGCCGTTCGCACCGTCGATGCGCGCGGCCTCGTAGATCGACGGATCGATCGCGCGGAGGGCAGCGTAGATCACGACCATGTAGTAGCCGGCCCACTGCCACGTGACGATGTTCACGAGGCTGCCGAAGATCGTGCCGGGCGCGAGGAAGTCGGGGGTCGGCAGGCCGACGAGGTTGAACAGCGTGCCGCCCGGACCGAACCGGGGGCTGTAGAGGAAGCTCCACATGAGCGCGCCGATGACGCCGGGGATGGCGTACGGCGCGAAGATCAGCAGCCGCGAGAGCTTCGAGAGCTTCGTCGCGAGCGTGTCGAGCACGAGGGCCGCGGCGATCGCGACGATGAGCTGCGCGGGGATCATGACGAGCGCGAAGGCGAGCACGCGCAGCATGCCCTCGAGGAAGAGCGGGTCGGTGAACGCCTTGACGTAGTTGCCGACGCCCGTGAACTCGGTGCCGGTCGCGAGCGTCGAGGTGAACAGGCTCATGCCGAAGGCGTACGCCAGCGGGAAGACGAGCAGCAGCGCGAACACCGCGAGGAACGGCGAGACGAAGAACCAGCCCCAGCGCTGCCGTCGGCGCAGGAGGGTGGATCTGCCGGCGCCCGGGGCGCGGCGGCGCGGCACCGCGGGTGCGGCGACGCTGGTCTGGGTGGTCATGCTCGTTCTCCTCGTCGGGACGGACGGAGGCCGGGTGGTGCGGCCGGTGGGTGCGGCGTGGGCGGATGCCTCGGCGTGGGCGCGAGGCATCCGCCCAGCCGATCACTCGAGCGTGAAGCCCTGCTCGGTCGCGTACTGCTCGAGCGAGGCCTGCAGGTCGTCGAGCGCCTGGTCGGAGGTCTTCTCGCCCTGCACCATCGCGAACTGCGCCTCGGTCAGCTGGTCGTAGGCGTAGTTCTGGAAGGGGCTGAACGTGAAGCCCTGGTAGCCGGCGGCCGCTTCGAGGAAGACGTCCTTGTTGATCTGCTGGCCGCCGAAGAACGGGTACTCGAGGTCGCGGAAGTAGTCGGACTCGAGGATCGGCTTCCACAGCGGGAACAGCGCGGCCTTCTCGATGCCGATCTTCCACGCCTCCTCGGTGCCGAAGATCTCCTTGGCGACCGTCGCAGCAGCCTCCTTGTCCTTCGCCTGGCTCGTCACCGCGAAGGTCGATCCGCCCCAGTTGATCTGCACGGGGTTCGCCGGGTCCCACTGGGGCACGGGCGCCGCACGCCACTCGGCGTCGCTGTCGGCGTCGGAGAGGCCCTGCAGGTAGCCGGGACCCCACGCCGCGGCGACGTAGATCGCGTACGAGCCGTCGACGAGCTTCGTGTTGTAGTCGGCGGTGAACGCGTCGTCGGTGGCGACAAGGCCGGCCTTCACGAGCTCGTCCCAGTAGGCGAGCACCTGCTTCGAGCCGTCGTCGTTCACGTCGATGCCGATCTCAGTGGGCTTCGCGCTGTCGTAGACGAACGGCACGGAGCCGGCCTGGGCGAAGAGCGCCTGGTTGTAGGCACGACCGTTGGTCGGGAAGTCCGCGAGCACGCCGGGGGCGCCGGCGTCCTTGAGCGCCTGGGCGGCGGCCTTGAACTCGTCCCACGTGGTGGGGGCGGCGATGCCGTACTGGTCGAGGATGTCCTTGCGGTAGAGCATGCCCATGGGGCCGCCGTCGACGGGGATGCCGAAGACCGCGTCGCCCGACGAGACGTCCTTCCAGGCGCCGTCGGTGTAGTCGGCCTTGACGTCGTTCGCGCCGTACTCGGTGAGGTCGACGAGCGCGTCGCGGATCGAGAAGCTCGACAGCACCTCGCTCTCGAGCATGATGACGTCGGGGGCGCCGGAGCCGGCCTCGATGGCCGTCGAGAACTTCGTGTACTCGTCGTTGCCCTGTCCGGCGTTGGTCCAGCAGATCTGCACGTCGTCGTGGTTCTCGTTGAACAGGTCGACGACGTCTTCGAACGCGGGGTACCAGGCCCAGACGCTGACCTGGGTCGCGTCGGCGTTGACGATCTTGTTGGTGCAGGAGGCCTCTTCGGCGCCGCCGGCCGAGCAGCCGGTGAGCGCGGCCGTCGCGACGGCGACGACGCCGCCCACGGCCAGGAACTTCGACTTCATTGTGCTGTGCTTCCTCTCGCGGTGGGGGGACACCGATGTCTGTTTCCGCAACGAGCGAGCCTGTCGGCGACGTTGGCGGTTCCGCTTGGTTTACAACGTTGTACGTAAACGTTGTAGAAGACATGATGCACCGCGCGACCGACGCTGTCAACCTCGCCGGATCGAGCGGCGCGACGAACCGCGCTACCGCGCGACGGCGGGCGCGAACGCCGGCGTCGACTCGCGCTCGATCACGGCGAAGTCGGCCAGCAGCAGACGCGGCGGCGCACCGCTGTCGGGGTGCGCGATGCGTTCGAGCAGCGTCGCCACGGCCGTCTGGGCGATCCACGCCTTGCCCGGGTCGATCGTCGACAGCGACGGCACGGTGTACTGCGCCTCGTCGATGTTGTCGAAGCCGATCACCGCGACGTCGTCGGGCACCCGACGCCCCGCCTCGAGCAGGGCGCGCATGGCGCCGAGCGCGAGGGTGTCGTTCATCGCGAACACCCCGTCGAACGGGACCCCGCGACCGAGGATCTCGCGCATCGCGCGTGCACCGCTCTCGCGATGCCAGGCCATCGACGGCCCGACGAGCGACTCGTCGAACTCGATGCCGTGGGCCTCGAGCGCTTCGCGGTAGCCCCGCAGGCGCAGCCCGGCCGAGCCGATCACCTCACCCTCGTGCACGCCGACGACGGCGATGCGGCGCCGACCCGACGCGATGAGGTGCTCGGTGGCCGCCCTGGCCGCCGCGACGTTCTGCATCGTGACGTGGTCGGTCGGGCCGTCGAAGATGCGCTCGCCGAGCAGCACGAGCGGGTACGGCACGTCGAGCACGTCGGCGTCCTCCTGGCCGAGGCCGAGCGCGCTGAAGATGAGTCCGTCGGTCATCTTCAGCCGCGGACTGCGCAGCAGCTCGAGCTCCCGATCGCGGTCGCCGCCCGTCTGCTCCACGAGCACCACGAGTCCCGACGCCTCGGCCGCCGCGATCACCGAAGCAGCCAGCTCGGCGAAGTAGGCGAGGGCGAGGTCGGGCACCGCGAGGGCGATCGCCCCGCTGCGGCCCGACCGCAGGCTGCGGGCCGTCAGGTTCGGCGTGTAGCCGAGCTCGGAGATCGCCCGCTCGACCTTCTCGCGCGTCGCCGGCCGGATGTGCGGATAGTCGTTGATGACGTTCGACACCGTCTTGATCGACACCCCGGCGAGCCGGGCGACATCGTGCAGTGTGACCGCCATCGCGCCCTCCCTCGCCGTACTCGGATGGAGTCACTGTACAACGTTGTGAACGTCGGCCCGCACCACGCGGCACCGCGCCGTCGCGAGGGCGGATGCCCCGAGGCATCCGCCCTCGACCGATCGCGACCGGCCGAAGCCCGCCGGCCGGCCGGAGCCGGGCAGCCGGCGACGCTAGGTCGTCGTCCGCCGCTTCGAGGTCACCGCCCGCTGCAGCAGCACGAACACGAGCAGGATGCCGCCGGTGATGATCGTCGTCATCTCGGGCGGGATGCCGCCGTCGCGCGTGATGAGCACGTTCATGAGGCCGAGCACGAGGGCGCCGACGACCGATCCGAGCACGTAGCCGTAGCCGCCCGTGAGCAGCGTTCCGCCGATGACGGTCGCGGCGATCGCGTCGAGCTCCCAGCCGATGCCCGTGATGTTCTGCGCGATCCCCAGGCGCGAGGTGTACACGACCGCCGAGACGCCCGCGAGCGTGCCGCTGATGACGTACACGAGCACCTTCGTGCGCGGCACCGCGAGGCCCATGAGCGACGACGAGCTCTCGGAGCCGCCGATCGCGTACACGGTGCGGCCGGTGCGGGTGCGGTGCAGCACGAAGAAGCCGATGAGGACGACTAGCACGGCGATGATGACGCCGGGGGTGATCACCACGTCGTTGACCTTCTCGCCGTCGATGAGCTTGAACTGCTCGCCGAGCCACAGGATCGGCGAGTCGTCGGAGAGCCGCTCGGGCCGCGTGCTGAGCAGCGCCGCGAGGCCCCGGCCGAGGAACATCATCGCGAGGGTCGCGATGAACGGCTGCACGTTGAAGAACTGGATCAGGATGCCGCTCGCGAGGCCGAACGCGGTGCCGATGAGGATCATCAGCACGATCACGACCCACGGGTTCCACCCCGCGTTCGAGAGCATCACGCCCGCGACGCTCGACAGCGCGATCACCGACCCGACCGACAGGTCGATGCCGCCGGTCAGGATGACGAAGGTCATCGCCACCGCGAGGATGATGAGGTGCGCGTTGTTGATCAGCAGGTTCGACAGGGTGTTGTACTGCACGATGCGCCCGTAGGCCACCTCGCCGTAGATCACCATGCCGATGAAGATCGCGATGGCCGCCGCCGTCGGCAGCACCGACGGGTTCGAGGCGACGACGCGCTTCACGCGCTCCCACAGGCGCGAGAGCGGGGATGCCTCGGCCGGGGCCTCGACGCGGGGGGACTGCAGCGCGGTCATGCCGGCACCTCCTCTTTCTCGACGACCGACTTCGGCTCGGGTCGCTCCAACTTGGGCTTCCGACGTTGCACGAACCAGCTGCGCACCCGGTCGGACTGGAGCAGGCAGAGGATGACGATGACGATCGCCTTGAATGCCGGCGTGGCCGACGACGAGACGCCGAGGAACACGACGGTCTTGTCGAGCGTCGCGATGAGCAGGGCACCGACGACGGCGCCGCCGATCGAGAACTTGCCGCCCGACAGCGACGTGCCGCCGATGACCACCGCGAGGATCGCGTCGAGCTCCATCTGGTAGCCGGTGCGGGAGACGTCGACCGTCATCACGGTGCCGACCGACATGATGCCGGCGATGCCGGCGAGGACGGCGCTCAGCACGTAGACGGTCAGCAGCAGTCCGCTCGGCCGGATGCCGGCCATGCGGCTCGCCTTCGGGTTGATGCCGATCGCCTCGATCATGAGGCCGAGCGCGCTGCGGCGCACGACGAGCCCGACCACGCCCACGATCGCGAGCGCGAGCAGGAATACGACGGGGAGGCCGATGATGAAGCCGTTGGCGAGCCAGCGGAACGGCTCGTTCGTCGCCGAGGTGTTCTGCCCCTCGGTGATGACCTTCGCGATGCCGCGACCCGCGAGCATCATGATGAGCGTCGAGATGAAGGGCTGCAGGCCGATGTAGGCGACGAGCACGCCGTTCACGACGCCGAGCACGGCGCTCACGGCGAGCGCGAGCCCGATGGCGCCGAGGGCGACCACGACCGAGTCGGACTGGCCGGCGTCCTTCATGAAGACCATCGCCACTGCGCCGGAGACCGCCATGACCGAGCCGACCGAGAGGTCGATGCCGCCGGTGGCGATCACGAGCGACATCCCGACGGCGATCATGAGGATCGGGGCCGAGGCCCGGAGGATGTCGACGAGGTTGCCGACCAGGTTGCCGTTCTCGGGATTGACCGAGATCGCGAGGTACGTCGGGTCCTTCACGACGTTGAGCAGCAGGAGCGCGAGGATCGCGACCAGGCCCCAGAAGAACGGCTTGCGCACGAGGTCGTGCAGCCAGGTCGATCGAGCAGCAGTGCTCATTGTTCTGCCTCCGTGAGTTCGGGCTCGGCATCGATGATGCCACTGTGCGCCGCCGCTTCGACACCGTGCGCGGCGATGACGTCGACGATCTGCTGCGCCGTCACCTCGGGGCCGTTCACGATCTCGCCGATCTTCTGGTGGTCCTTCAGCACCACGATGCGTTCGCTGAGCCGCACGACCTCCTCGAGCTCGGAGGAGATGAAGACGACCGACACGCCGTCCTCGGCGAGCTGGGCCACCGCCTCCTGGATCTCGGCCTTGGCGCCGACGTCGATGCCGCGCGTGGGCTCGTCGAGGATGAGCAGTTCGGGCTTCGTCGCGAGCCAGCGGCCGAGCAGCACCTTCTGCTGATTGCCGCCGGAGAGGTTCTTGATGAGCCGGTTCGGGTCGGCGGGCCGCACGTTGAGCTCGGTGATGTACTTGTCGACGATCTCGTCCTGCTCCTTGCGCGAGAGGGGTCGAGCCCAGCCGCGCTCGGCCTGCACCGCGAGGATCATGTTCTCGCGCACGGTGAGGTCGCCGATGATGCCCTCGTCGCGCCGGTTCTCGGTCGAGAACGCGATGCGCTTGCCGAGGCCGTCGGCGGGGGTCTTGATGTCGACGCGTTTGCCGTCGAGGGTGACGACGCCCTCGTCGACACGGTCGGCGCCGTAGAGCAGGCGGGCGAGCTCGGTGCGCCCCGAGCCGAGCAGGCCGGCGAAGCCGACCACCTCGCCGGGGTGGATGTCGAGATCGGTCGGTTCGATCGAGCCGCGTCGGCCGATGCCCTTGGCCGTGAGCAGCGGCGCCTCGGCGGCGTAGTCGCGCGCGTCGGTGCGGCGATTGCCGCCGAGCGAGGAGAGCGCGCCGAGATCCTTGCCGATCATCTTCGAGATGAGTTCGTGCCGGTCGAGCTCGCGGGTGAGGTACTCGCCCTCGTAGCGGCCGTTGCGCAGGATCGTGATGCGGTCGCTGATCGCGTAGATCTGGTCGAGGAAGTGCGAGACGAAGAGGATGGCGACGCCCTCGTCGCGCAGTGTCCGCATGACGCGGAAGAGGCCCTCGACCTCGGCCGCGTCGAGGCTCGAAGTGGGCTCGTCGAGGATGAGCACCTTCGCCTTGATCGCCATCGCGCGACTGATCGCGACGAGCTGCTGCATCGCGATCGACAGGGTCGAGAGGGGCTTGTGGGTGTCGAGGTACTCGAGCCCGAGCCGGGCGAGCGCCTCGGTGGCGGCCTTGTGGGTGGCCTTCCAGTTGACGCCGAACGCGCCGCGCACCTCGTGCCCGAGCATCACGTTCTCGCCGATCGAGAGGTTCGTGACCAGGTTGACCTCCTGGTACACCGTCGAGATGTGGGCGCTCTGCGCGTCGGCCGTGCCGTGGAACTGGCGTTCCTGGCCGGCGACGACGATCGAGCCGGCGTCGATCCGGTAGACGCCCGTGAGCGCCTTGATGAGCGTCGACTTGCCGGCGCCGTTCTCGCCCATCAGCGCGTGGACCTCGCCCTGGAACAGGCGGAAGTCCACACCGTCCAGCGCCTTGACGCCCGGGAACTCGATCGAGATGTCGCGCATCTCGACGATGGGCAGTGCTTCACTCATGAGAATCGCATCCTGTGCCTGGTCGCGTCGTCACGACCCGTTTCGTGAGACCGGAGCGGTGCGGGGCCTCTGTGGAAGCAGACCCCGCACCGCCGGTACGCGCGCGTACCCGAGCCGGAGGTGGGCTCGACCGATCAGTACTTGCGGTCGGCGAGCACGGCCTGGGCGGCCTCGGGCGAGTCGAACGCCTCGCTCGGCACGATGATGTACGAGTCGACCGACTCGCCGTCGAGCGTCTTGTTCACGACGTCGAGGGCGGTCTCGCCGAAGAGCGGGTTGTACTCGTGCACGTAGCTGAGCTGCCCGGCGGCCAGAGCCTCCATCGCGGCCTTGGTGCCGTCGATCGTGGCGATCTTGACGTCGGTGCCGGGCTTCAGGCCCGCCTCTTCGACGGCCTGCGCCGCGCCGAGGCCCATCTCGTCGTTCTGGGCGAAGATGAGCTGGACGTCGTTGTTGTTCGCCTTGAGCAGCGTCTCGGTCACGCTCTTGCCCTCTTCAGCCGACCAGTTCGCCGTCTGCGCGGCGACCTCGACGAGCTTCGAGCCGTCGACCGAGGCGTCCCAGCCCTCGTTGCGCTCGTTGACGACGCCGACGCCCGCGGGGCCCTCGAGGGTGATGTAGTTGCCGCCGTCGGGGAACTGCTCGGCCGCCCACGCGCCGACCTCCTTCGCGACCTCGACGTTGTCGGGCGCGATGCGGGTCACGTAGAGGCTCGTGTCGTCGGGCTCGATGCCGCGGTCGAGGAGGATCACGGGGATCTCCGCCTCCTGCGCGCGCTTGAGCGAGTCCTCCCAGCCGGAGGCCTCGGTGGCCGACAGCAGGATGACGTCGACGCCCTCGTCGACGAACGACGTGAACGCATCGATCTGCGACTTCTGGTCGAGGTTCGTCGCGGGCGCGTACTTCAGCTCGAAGCCGGCGTCCTCGGTGAACGTCTCCTGGATGTTCTTCTCGTTCGCTTCACGCCATGCGCCCTCGGGACCGACGGCGACGAAGCCGACCGTCGTGAGGTCGCCGCCCTCGTCGCCCGATGCGCTGTCGCCGCCGCCGCTCGAGCACGCGGCGAGGCCGATGCTCAGCGCGCCGACGGCCGCCAGGCCGAGGACCTTCGCGAATCGCCTCTGAACTGACATGTGATCTCCTCCTTGAGACCCGGCGATCATCGCCGGCTGCTTCTGCCCGTCGATTCGGGCTTCGGGTGATTGCAACGACGCTCGAAGCGTGTCGCACGAGTGATGTTACCGGGAACAAAAACGGGAACGCAAGCAGTTTGTTCCCGGAAACATAACATTCCGGACACATGGCCGCAGCACCGCCCCCGAACGGGTCACGCCCGGCTCCGCGCGGCGGCTCGGAGACGGCAGCGCGCGACATCGCACGCAGGCCGATGACGAACGTTCGGCTACGCGTCGTCCTCGTCGTCGGCGGCGATCATCTCGATGATCGTGTCGACGCTCAGGCCGGGGCCGTTGCTGACCTCGCCGATCTTGCGCCGGTCCTTCAGGATCGCGATGCGGTCGCTGAGCCGCACGACCTCGTCGAGCTCCGACGAGATGAAGACGACGGCGACGCCCTCCCTGGCCATCTCCGCGACGCGCGCCTGGATCTCCACCTTGGCCGCGATGTCGACGCCCCTCGTCGGCTCGTCGAGCACGAGCACGTGCGGACGCGTGGCGAGCCAGCGCGCGAGCAGCACCTTCTGCTGGTTGCCGCCCGAGAGCTGGCGCGCCGGCGCGTCGGGCCCGGGAGCGACGATCGCGAGCGACTCCATGTACCGGTCGACCAGGGCGTCGCGCTCAGCGCGCGAGATCGGTCGCGCCCAGCCGCGGATCGCCTGCAGCGCGAGGATGATGTTCTCCCGCACGCTGAGTTCTTCGATGATGCCGCCGTCGCGGCGGTCCTCGCTCGCGAACGCGATGCGCCGCCGGAGTGCCGCCGCCGGGTTCGGCAGCGCGACCTGCCGCCCGTCGATCTGGATCGTGCCGGTGTCGCGGCGGGCGACGCCGGCCAGCAGCTGCCCGAACTCGCTGCGACCCGAGCCGCGCAGTCCGCCGAGCCCCACCACCTCGCCGCGATGCAGTTCGAAGTCGGTCGCCTCGAACTCGCCCCGGCGGCCCACGCCGATCGCCCGGTAGACCGGCTCGCCCGTCGGGTCGGCGCGATGCGCCCGACGCTCGGAGCCGATGCGCCGCAGCTCGGTCAGGTCTTTGCCGATCATCTTCGAGATCAGCTCGGCGCGGTCGAGCTCGCGCGTGCGATACTCGCCCTGCCCGTAGCCGTCGCGCAGCACCGTGATGCGGTCGCTGATCGCGTAGACCTGCTCGAGGAAGTGCGAGACGAAGAGGATGGCGACGCCGTGCTCGCGCAGCCTGCGCAGCGCCCGGAACAGCGTCGCGACCTCGTCGGCGTCGAGGCTCGACGTGGGCTCGTCGAGCACGAGCACCTTCGGGTGGGTGACCATGGCGCGGGCGATGGCGACGAGCTGCTGGACCGGTGGGGCGAGCGCCGACACCGTCTGCCGCGGGTCGAGGTCGCCGAGGTCGAGTTCCTCGAGGACCGCCACCGCCCTGCGGCGGGTCGCCCGCCACGAGATGCCGTACCAGCGGCGCTCCTCGTGCCCGATCATGATGTTCTCGGCGATCGAGAGGTTGCCGCAGAGGTCGACGTCCTGGAAGGCGGCAGCGACGCCCGCCGACTCCGCCGCAGCCGGCCCCGAGAGCACGACCCGCTCCCCCGCGATGCGCACCTCGCCGCCGTCGATGCGGTACGCGCCCGTGAGCGCCTTGACCACCGACGACTTGCCCGCGCCGTTGCCGCCCATGAGGGCGTGGACCTCGCCGGCGAAGAGCCGCAGGTCGACCCCGTGCAGCACCTGCGTGCCGTCGATCTCGACGGTGATGCCCGTCATCTCGACGACCGGCTGCGGCTCGGAGGTCGCCTCCGCCGCGGCATCCCGCTCGGTCATGACGACCTCGGCGGGGCGGTCGATGCCCGCACGACGAGCTCCGACGGGATCTTCGAGCGCTGCGGGATCTCGCGCCCCTCGAGCGCGGCGCGCAGCACCTCCATGGCCTTCGCGCCGAGCGCGTGGAAGTCCTGCCGCACGGTCGTGAGCGGCGGCAGCACGTGCCGTGCGAGCGGCAGGTCGTCGAAGCCGACGATGCTGACGTCGTCGGGCACGCGGATGCCGCGGTCGTGGAAGCCGTGGATGACGCCGACCGCCATCTCGTCGTTGGCGACGAACACGGCCGTGTACTCGGGCACGCCCTTGAGGCCGACCGCGTAGTCGTACCCGAAGTCCGCCGTCCAGTCGCCGACCACGACGGGGCGCTCCTTGAGCCCCCACTGCTCGATGCGGGCGTGGAACGCCCGCTCGCGCCCGCGGGCCTCGAGCCAGTCGAGCGGCCCCGAGATGTGCAGGATGTCGCGATGCCCGAGCGCGACGAGGTGGTCGACGGCGAGCGTCGTGCCGAGCTGCTGGTCGACGCTCACGGTGAGGAAGCTCGGGTCCTTCGCGGCCTTGACGACGAGCACGGGAACGTCGATCGAGATGCGGCGCAGCGCCGAGACCGACGACGAGCGCGGCGCCACGATGCACAGCGCGTCGATGCCCTCGGCGACGAGGTGGCCGACGGCGGCCTCGGGCGTGAGGTTCGCGTCGTCCTGCATCGCGACCGACGTCACCGAGTAGCCCGCCGAACGCGCGGCGAGCTCGAGCCCGCGCAGGGTGCTCGTCGGGCCGAACTCGACGGCGCTGTCGACGATGACGCCGATGCGCTGCGTGCGCTGGGTCGCGAGCGCGCGCGCCGCGCTGTTCGGCTTGAAGTCGAGCTCCTGGATGACGTCGAGCACGCGCTGGCGCGTCGCCGGCCGGATGTTCGGGTGCCCGTTGAGCACGCGCGAGACGGTCATGTGCGACACCCCGGCAAGCGCGGCGACCTCGCGGATGCCGAGCTTCTCGGGGCGCTCGCCCGTCTCGAGGTCACTCACGGGGACAGCCTATTCGCTCGGAGCGACGGGCGACCCGCACCAATCGGGCTTCGGCTTGCCGGGTTTCTTCGTCGGGCCGGGCTTCTCGGCCGGGTCGGACTTGCCCGCCTTCTTCGCGAGGCCCGGCGGCAGCGTCGGGGCGCCGTCGGTGCACTTGCATGGCGGTCGGATGCCGGCGCAGAGGTCGCGCGGTGTGATGGAGACCCCGATCGACACGGTGCCCGCGCCGGCTGCGCCCGGCCGGTCGTCGGACGCGGCCACCGAGGGTCCGGCTACCGCGGGTGCGGCGGCCGCGGGTGCAGCGGCCGCGGGTGCGGCGACCGCGCCGCTACTCAGTGCGAGCAGCAGCGCGATCGCCGCGAGACCGGCCTTCCTCATCCGCAGTCCCGCGCGGCGAACGCCGCGTCGCCGTCGTAGCTCGCATCGCTCGTCGATGCCCTGACGCCGGCGAACCCGGCGTCGATGGCGGCGAGGCGGCTCGAGAACGCCTGCGAGACCGTCTTGCCCGGCTGCGCGGCCGTGAAGGTCTTCGTCCCGAACGGCGTGGTGATCGTGACGTCGGCGGCGCGCGAGTCGGCGTTCTTCGCCGAGACGACGAGGACGACCTTGCCGGCCACGCACCGCGAGGCGGTGCTCGCCTCGATCGCGAGATCGGGGTTCGTGCCGACTCCCGCGTAGTGGAACATCACGCGCCGGTACTCGTCGGCCGTGATCGGCAGGATGCCGCCGTGCCGCTTCTTCAGGGTGCCGAGGTTCACGCCGCTCGCCTTCGACCACGCCGACGCCGACGCCGTGCCGATGTCGGTCGTGCGGAAGGGCAGGTAGCCGCGGCCGGTGGCGTACTGGTCGGCGAGCAGGCCCCAGAGCCGCTCGGCCGCGCCGCGGTCGTCGTCGTTGTACTCGAAGAACTCGGGGCCCTCGAGGCACGAGCCGGTGTAGTTCGTGCCGCCCGAGCAGGTGCCGCTGCCGCTGAGGATCGACTGCAGCGTGCCGACGAGCACCCATTCCCGGTCGGTGCCGCTCGTCTTCGCCGTCGCCGAGGTGGTGACCGCGTCGAGCTGCTTCGAGCGCTCGATCGTGATCTGCCCGTCGCCCGAGGCCCGGTAGAACCAGTCGCCGACCTTGATCACCGTGGTGTCGATGATGGAGCCCTGCCGGTCGATCCACTTGACCGGCGTCGAGAAGGTGCGGAAGTCGCGCGTCGTCGACAGGTAGACGTCGACGCTGTCGCCGAGCTCGGTGTTGCCGTCCGCACGCGTGGCCCAGTACACGTAGTACTGCTGCGTGACCTCGTCCCAGGTCGCCTCGGGAGCCCAGGCCATGCCGGCGTTCGGGATGCCGCTCGCGACGTCGACGAAGCGCGGTTCGCTCCAGTTCACGAGGTCGGTCGACTCCCACACGACGAGCGACTTCGAACCGGTGACGGTCGCGTTCGAGTTGCCCCACCCGCCGCGGTAGTAGATGCTCAGGTCGGTCGCGATCACGAAGAACCGGTCGCCCTCGGGCGAGCGCACGACGAACGGGTCGCGCACGCCGCCGTCGCCCTGTCCCTTGCTGAGCGAGAGCACGGGGTCGCCGTTGGCTCGGGTGTCGGTGAACGTGGCCGCGTCGCGACTGGTCGCGAAGTAGATCTGCTCGTCGCTCGCGCTGCCCTCCGTTCCCGTGAAGTGCGCGAAGAGGTAGTCGGTCGTCTCGCCGGTGGCGTTCGCCTTGCGAACGGTGAGCGGGATGTCGCGGGTCGCCGTCGCATCGCCGTTGGTCGCCGTCACGGTGAGCACGACGGTCGCGTCGCCCGAGTCGGGGCGGGTGACGACGCCCGGCGCCACGGTCGCGGTGCCCTCGACGTCGACGACCGCGGGCGCCGACGAGCGCCAGTCGAGTGCCGAGCCGAACCGGTCACCGGTGGTCGGCAGGGTGAGGTCGCCGCGCACGTCGTCGGCGTTCGCGAGCACGATCGCGTCGAGGTCGCGCTGTGCGGCCTCGGCCGGGGTGGGCGCCGCGAGCACGGTCACGGTGAACTGCTTGGACGCGGTCTTGCCGCGCACCGTCGCGGTGCCCGTCAGGGTCACCTCCGTCTCGGATGCCGGCAGCGTCACCGTCCCGTCGGCGGCCACGACACCGGTGGGCGACGACGACCACGTCACGCCCCCGCTCGTGGGCAGCACGAGATCGGTCCCGACCGCCGACAGGTCCTGGGTGTTGACGGCGTCGAGGTCGAGCGCCGCAGCGGTCTCGTCGGCGGCGGCCTGGGCGTCGGTCGCGGCGAGCGTGCCGAGCTCGCCCGCGGTGAGCGCCTCGTCGTAGACGCGGAACGACGACACCCCGCCCTGGTACAGCGAGTCGGCGGCGTAGGCGCTCTTGCCGAGGTAGTTCATGGTGTGGGTCGTGAGGTCGCTGAGGTTCGTCGTGGAGTTCGCCTTCTCGGCCACGAGCACCCCGTCGATGTACATGCGGAGGGTCGACGTGACACCGTCGGCGTTCTTCGCGATCGTCGCTGCGACCGACTGCCACCGACCCTCGACGAGCTTCGTCGGCGACGTCACCGTCTGCTCGGCCGACCAGTTCGTCTTCGAGATCGCGACCCGCGGCGCGACCGGCTGGATGAAGAACTGCCCCGTCGCGCCCTCACCCGACCCACCGATGTTCCAGAGGAACTTGGCCCCGCTCAGTGCCGTCGGGTTCGTCTCGACGACGATCGTCGCCGCCGACTCGCCCTGCAGCAGTCCGTCGGGCAGCTTCACGTGGTTCGAGCCGTTGAGCTGCAGGAATCCCCCGCGCCACGCCTCGCCGCCGACGACGCTGCCGTCGTGGCCGGTGCCCGACAGGTCGTGGGCGACGGTGCCCGACGTCTCCGAGAAGTCGTACGACACGAGCAGCGAACCGGGCGTGATCGCCGTCGCCGCGCCCGGGCCCGCCAGCGCGAGACCGCCCGCTGCGAGCGCAGCGGCCGTCGCTCCGGCGAACCACCGCCGCGCACGACGCGCGACGGGCCTCGAGGCCTGTTGTTGGGTTTCCCGACTCATTGCGATCCTCCGGAATGGTGAGTTGTGGTTCGAGTGGTGGTGGAGCAGGTGCCGCGCAGGGTCAGCCGCAACTGCGGGCGGCGAAGGCGACCTCGAGCGGACTGGGGGGCGAGGCATCCGAAGCGGGCGCTGCCCCCGCAGCGGTGGCGGTGACGGTCGCGGTGCCGGCCGGCAGGGTCGGGAGGCGGGTCGAGAAGCTCGCGCTGCCCGCGTCACCCGCGGCGAGCGCGTCGAGCCGCTTCGCGCCGTAGGCCGTCTCGATGCGCACGTCCACGGCACCGGTCGTGTCGCGCGTCTCGTTCGTCACCGTGACGACGAGCACCGCCCGACCCGCTGCGCAGCGGGTCGAGGCGACCGCCGACACGTCGATCGGGCTCGCGACGGGCTGCGGTGCGACGCTCGTGAGCGTCGGCCGCACCGTCTGGAACAACCCGTCGGCGCCGATCTCGAGCCGGTCGATCGTCGTCTCGCGGTGGGTGCCGTCGCCGTTCGGCATCGCGAACCGGTGATAGGCGATGAACCAGTCGTCGGTGCCGGGCACGTTGACGATCGAGCTGTGCCCCGTGCCCTTGATGCCGAGCGAGAGGTCCTTCTGCAGGATCACCCCGCGGTACGTCCACGGGCCGTCGACGCTCGTCGAGGTCGCGTAGCCGACGCGGTAGTTCTCCGACCCGGTGTCGTCGATCGAGTACGTCAGGTGGTAGACCCCGTCGCGGTAGTTCACGAACGAGCCCTCGCGGAACGAGGTCAGTCCGCTGATCCTCGCGATCGTGCCGGGCTTGAGCGACGTCATGTCGTCGCCGAGCTCCGCATAGACGGGGCTGCCGTTGCCCCAGAACAGGTAGTACCTGCCCGTGACGGGGTCGAGGAAGGCGGCCGGGTCGATGGCCTGCCCCGACGCGACGGCCTCGTTGTTCAGGATCATCGCGTTCGGCTGCGCCGTGAACGGCCCCTCGGGGTCGTCGGCGACGGCGACGCCGATCGTCTTGCGATTCAGCGCCGTGTTGTGACCGCTGAAGTAGAAGTAGTACTTGCCGCCGCGTTCGATGATGGTCGGCGCCCACGCGTTGCCGCTCGCCCACGGGACGTCGCCGGCGGTGCCGTCGAGCGTCAGGATCGGGTCGGCGGACCGGGTCCAGCTCACGAGGTCCGCCGATTTCCACACGAAGAAGTCCTTGCCGCCCCAGCCGGGCGTGCCGTCGGTGGTGGCGTAGAGGTAATAGGTGTCACCGAACACGGCGATGTTCGGGTCGGCGTAGAGGCCGGGCAGCACCGGGCTGTTCATGACCTGCGCCGAGACGGTCCAGGTCGCGGTCGCTCCTGCCTCGTCGGTGAGGGTGTAGGTCACCGGCGACGACAGGTCCACCGTCGTTCCCGAGGCCGGCGCCACGGTCACGCCCGTCGCGGCGCCGAAGGTCGGTGCGAGCGCGGACACGTCGGTGCCGGGCTTCACCGGCAGGATCGCGGTGTGCGTCGCGCCGTTCACGATCGGCGCGATCTTCAGCACGGCCGGGTCGACGAGCGACACCTCGGTGAGCTGGTCGGTCGCCCCGGCGATCGTGAGCACCTCCGACGCGCTGAGCGCCCGGTCGAACACCTGCACGTCGTCGAAGGAGCCCGCGAAGTACGCGTCGGCGGCGTACAGCGACTTGCCGAGATAGCCGACGAGGTCGGTGCCGAGGGCCGACACCGTCGCCGAGAGCGCGGGGTTCTCGCCGAGCTTCGCGCCGTCGACGTAGACCGTCATCTTCGTCCCGTCGAACACCAGGTCGTAGTGATGCCAGGCTCCGCTCGCGACCGTGCCGGTCACGGCCGATTCGTTCTGCCACGACGCCTCGGTGATGGCGTTGCGCACCTCGCCGCCGCGGACGCGGAGGAACGAGTACCGGGTCGTGTCCGCGCCGAACGCGAAGGTGAAGAAGTTGCCGCTCGACTTCTCGCTCTTCACGTCCATCGACACCGTCATGGCGTCGCGCCCGTCGAAGAAGCCGCGTGGGAACTCCGCGAAGCCGTTCGCCGTGCCGTCGACGTGCAGCACGCCGCCGCGCTCGGGGTCTGCCACGACGGCGGCGGTGCCGGACGCCGTCAGGTCGGTCGAGCCGACCGCGTCCCGGAGGGTGCCGTCATCGAAGGGGTACGAGACGATCGGCTGCGGGGCAGCCGACTCGTCGGCGGCCGCGGGCAGGGAGGCCCCGAGCGTCGAGGCCAGCACGGCTCCGACGACGACGGATGCCGCGGCGCTTCGTCGTGCTCTCCTGGTGCGCATCATCGTGTGCTCCTCATTCATCCGCAGGTGCGGGCGGCGTAGTCGGCCGCGTAGGTGGTCGTGAGGGTCGGTCCGCCGGTCGTCGTGGTGACCGTCGCGGTGAGCCGGCCGGCGTCGAGCTCGGCCGTGCGCGTGCTGAACGGAGTCGACGCGGTCTTGCCTGCGGCCAGTGCGAGCTGCTTCGTGCCGTACGAGGACTCGACCAGCACGTCGACCTGCGCCTCACCGGTGTTCGCGAGTGCGGCGACGAGCGTCACCTTGCCCGCGACGCACCTGGTCTGGGCGCTGACGGTGAACTCGGGCTCGGCGGCCGCCTCGACCACGACCTTCGCGGTCACCGTGCGGTTCGCCGCTGCGAGCCACTCGGTGTCGGCCATGTCGAGGATCGGACTGCCGTCCTGGCGGAAGTAGACCATGCGGACGCCGGCATCACGGGACCCGTTCTGCGTCGCCTTCGCGTGGAACACGTTGAGCAGGTTGCCGTCGTCGTCGTAGGTGTACGAGTTGTGGCCCGGTCCCCAGTTGTTCGCGGTCGGGCCCTCGTAGCTCCAGATCGGGTAGTCGCGAACGGTCCACGACGCGGCGTCGAGCAGGTCGGCGCCCGACTGCGCGGTCGCGAGACCGACGCTGTAGGTCCAGTCGACGCCGGAGCCTGAGAAGGTGATCATGACCTTGCCGTCGCGCTGGATCACGAACGGGCCCTCGACGACCTCGGTCGTGTTGTCCGACCAGCCCCGGTCGGGGTAGACGATCGTGGAGCGTTCGCCCACGAGTTGCCACGGGCCCGTCGTCGACGGCGCGACCTCCGCGATCTTCAGCACGGCCGGACCGGTGCCGGTCGACGGCACGTTCCGTTCCGACCAGACGACGTAGTCGGTGCCGTCGTCCTCGAAGTGGGTCATGTCGAGGGTGATGCCCGTGCCGTAGGCGGTCAGCGGCAGGCCGTCGGCGTCGACCACGCGTTGCGGCGCCTCCCAGTCGGCGCGCACGCGCGGGTCGCCGCCCGACCTCAGGTGCATCGTGTACGACTGCACCCCGTTCCAGGCGTTCACGTTCTCGGCGTTCGCCGCGAACAGCAGGTACAGCTCGCCGTCGACGACGTGCAGTTCTGGTGCCCACAGCTGCGAGCCGACGGGTGCCGTGCCCGACAGGCCGATGCCGAGGATCCGGGTGTCGGCCGCGGTCGCGAGGCCGGCGATCGTGTCGGCGCTGCGGATGAAGAACTCGTCCTGCCCGTTGTCGTCGGTGGAGATGAACAGCCAGGTCTTGTCGCCGTTCGGCAGCGTGTAGCGGAGCATGTGCGGGTCGGCGCGACGGCTGGCGAGCGGGTAGACGGCGTCGGTGCGCTGCAGCGTGCCGGTCGCCGTGTACTCGCCGGGGGTCGTGGTGTCGACGGCCGAGGTGTCCCAGTCGACGCGGAAGTCGTGGGTGCCGCCGTCGGAGTAGTCGGCCGTGACGGCCTCTGGCAGTTCGAGCTCTGCACCGGCTTCGACCGTGACCGGGTCGAGTGCCTGCAGGCCGGTGTTGTGCACCCGGCCGAGCAGGCCGGCGGCCGACTCGGCCTCGCCGGCCGTGAGCGGGATGATCGAGGCGGGCTCGGCGTAGGCGACGCCGATGGTGCCGGTGCGGCCCGACGGCTGCTGGCCGGCGCCCTCGTAGTCGACCGAGCCGAAGTCGTCGGTCGTGCCCGTGAGCGCCGAGCCCGTCGGCCCGGTCCAGACGACCCGATAGGTGGCGGCACGCGCGTCCCATTCGGCCGAGACCGCACCCGAGGTGCCCTGGCCCGGGAGGGCGAGGAGGTCGAGCTCGGTCCAGTGCACGAGGTCGGGCGAGGTGAAGACGAGCGCGCCGGAGGCGTCGGCGGTGCCGGCCGCGTCGACCCGGCGGGCGATCAGCCCGAAGCCCTCGTCGCTCTGCAGCCGGAAGAGGTACGGGTTCGCGAGGTAGCGCTTGGTGCCGTTCTTGGTCTCGGTCATGCCGGTGACCTCGGGGAACACGACACCGGCGCCCGAGTTCAGCGCGGTGTACGCGGCTCCGTCGGCGCTCAGTGCGAGGTGCGCGGTGCGCGTCACCTCGGGGTCGTCCCCGCCGCGGGTGTTCTTCGAGGTCGTGTACGAGGCGATGCGCTGCGCCTGCGCCTCGGCGATGCGCACGTCGAACCGCGCGGTCGCGGTGTCGGGTGCGGTGCCGACGACGGCCTCGAGCGTGGCGTCGACCAGGCCCGACTCAGGGGCCGAGGCGATCGCACCGTGATCGATCGCCCCCGCGCCCGACACGTGGGTCCAGGCCACGGGCAGTCCGAGCGCGGTGGTCGGCAGGGCGTAGCCGGGTTCGAGCACCGATGGCAGCACGAGCACCGACGCCGCGTGCTGCGCGGCCTCTGCAGGCGTCGGCGCGGCGAGCACGGTCGCGGTGAACTGCCGGGTCGCGGTCTTGCCGCGCACGGTCGCGGTGGCCGTCAGGGTGACCTCCGTGTCGGATGCGGGTCGCGTGACCTTCCCGTCGGCGCCGACGATTCCCGCAGGCGACGACGACCACGTCACGCCTCCGCTCGTGGGCAGCACGAGATCGGTCTCCACGGCCGAGAGGTCCTGTGCGTTCACCGCGGCCAGGTCGACGGCCGCCACGACCTCGCCCCCGACCGTGGTCGCGTCGGCGTCGGCCACGGCGGTCAGTTCGCCGGCCGTGAGCGCCTCGTCGTACACGCGGAACGACGAGACCCCGCCCTGGTAGAGCGAGTCGCCGCTGTAGGCGCTCTTGCCGAGGAGGTTCATGGTGTGCGTCGTGAGGTCGCTGAGGTTCGTCGTCGAGTTCGCCTTCTCGGCCACGAGCACCCCGTCGATGTACATCCGCATCGTGGAGGTCGCGCCGTCGGCGTTCTTCGCGATCGTCGCGGCCACCGACTGCCACCGACCCTCGACGAGCTTCGTCGCCGAGGTCACCGTCTGCTCGGCGGTGTAGTTCGTCTTCGAGATCGCGAGGCGCGGCGTGACGGGCTGGATGAAGAACTGCCCGGTCGCCGCGTTGCCCGACCCGCCGATGTTCCAGAGGAACTTCGCACCGCTCAGCGCGGTCGGGTTCGTCTCGACGACGATCGTCGCCGCGGACTCGCCCTGCAGCAGTCCGTCGGGCAGCTTCACGTGGTTCGAGCCGTTGAGCTGCATGAAGCCGCCGCGCCAGGCCTCGCCGCCGACCACCGTGCCGTCGTGCCCGGTGCCCGAGAGGTCGTGCACGACCGTGCCAGAGGTCTCCGAGAAGTCGTACGACGCGAGCAGCGAACCGGGCGTGATCGCAATCGCCGCGCCCGGCCCCGCGAGTGCGAGGCCGCCCGCCGCGAGTACCGCGGCCGTCGCACCCGCGACCCACCGCCGCGTGCGACGCGCGACGGGTTCCCTCCGAAGCAGTGACTCCCGAACCATCCGACTTCCCTCCAGTGCATGTCGCACGCCGACGAGGCGTGCAGGACGAGCGCCACGAGGCATCCCTTCGGCCTCTGGCGGTGGTGCGTGTTCGAACGGCGGCGCGTCTGCGCGTCGCCTATGCGGCGGTGACCGACCCTCCCCCGGTCGCGTTCCTGCGGCCCTCCTCGCGGGCCGTGGCGAGCATCGTCTCGAGGCGGCGCTTCGAGCGCCCCCGGCGCCAGACGAGCGCCAGGATGAGGAGTGCGAGCCCGGCGAGCACGAGCAGCTGGGGCCAGGGCATCGCCCAGACGAAGAGCGAGGTCGAGCTCGGCGCGACCTCGCCCGTGCCACCGTCGGCGGTCGACGCGGTCGGCGAGACGACGATCTCGCCGGGGAACGCGAAGAGCGGCCAGACGCGGTCCGCCTCGACGGTGAAGACGTGGCTCTCGCCCGGCAGGATGTCCTGCGGGTGGTCCGTCGTCGCGGGGAAGGCGACGTCGCGTCCGGCGATGTCGACGAGGCCACCGACCGAGAGTCGAGTGTTGCCCTCGTTCACGACCTCGAACGAGACGGTGAGGTCGCCGGGGCGCAGGGGGTTCCATGACGTGCGGTAGTCGGCACCGACCTGCCGCACCGAGAAGGCGGGAGCGAGCTCACCGGTCACCCGCGTCATGACGCGGAAACCGACACGGCTCTCGACGCCGACCGATGCCCCGTCGCCCGACTGCGTCGACATCACCGAGGCGGCGATGCCGGCGGCGTGGTCGCCCGGCTCGGCGTTCTCGGGCACGGCGACGGTGAACGGCACGACGACCGTGCCGCCGGCCGGCACCGTCACCGACTCGGGCAGCGAGATCCACGTGCCCGAGTCGACCGACTCCTGCCCGGAGGGCAGCATGTCGAAGCGACCGTTGTCGTTGTAGAAGCCGTCGGCGGCGGACAGCGCGAAGGTGACCTCTTCGCCGCCGACGTTGCGCACGGCGAAGAAGTCGTCGACGCTCGCGCCCGCGTCGATCTCGTGCTCGACCGAGAAGCGGCCGTCGGGTCCGGATGCGTCGGCCGGGCTGACCGACCACGACACCGGTGCGGACTCTTCGGCCGCGGCGGGACCCGAGGTCGCGAGCACGCCGCCGACGCCGACCGCGATGACGGCGGCGACGGCGGCGAGCGCGCGGTGAAGACGAGACCGGTTCACGTGCTCAGAGCGCGTCTTCGAAGAGCGACAGGGTCAGGGTCGACGTGTACGCGCCGGGCGCGACGTCGACCGGGGTCTTCAGCACGAGGTCGGCGTTCGCCGTCCACTGGCCGGTGGTGGCGGCGCTCTGCGAGTCGGTCAGGTTGAGGGCGAGCAGCTCCTCGCCGACGAGGCCCACGTTGTTCGGCCCGGTCGGGTCGAGCGAGGTGTCGACCGCCGGGCCCTCGACGACGTCATCGCCGTTGGCGGGGTCGACCAGCGCGGGCGACCAGCCGAGGTGGTCGGCCGTGATGCCGGGCTGGCCGGCGGCGCCGACGAAGCTCGACGCCTGGCCGGTCACGTACCAGAAGACGCCCTCGGGCACGTCCGTGCGCGTGTCGGTGACCGTCACGTTCGGCAGCGTGCCGGTGAACTGACGGAACTCCGCGGTGGAGCCGGTCTCGGCCAGCGACGTCGCACTGCTGTCGACGGTCAGGCTGAGTGCGCCGTTCTCGACGGCGGCGATGTCGACGTTCACGTCGACGTCCGATCCGCTCGTGGGGTCGGGGTAGTCGGCGAACGCCGCGCTTCCGACGCCGACGAGCATCAGCCCGCCGAGCACGCCCGTTGCCGCGCGAAGTGCAGCACCTTTGCTCATCATCATCTCTCCAGTTCCTCGGTCGGCGTCCGCCGAACCGTTCCGTCGTCCAGCAGGGGGCTGGCACGTTCGAAGTGGGCTCAGGTCGCGACCGAGGGTCGGCGTCCTTGCCGGTTCACGGCCTGTCGAAGCCGTGGTTCGTCCCGAAATGTTAACGGGAACATTTCTAGCGTAGGGAGGGTGCTCGACGCCGTCAAGGCGCATCGCAACATTGCCGACGCGGTTCATGAGAGGGCCCTTCTCGCCCGGAATTCCGGGCATCTCAGCCACACTCCGCTGCGGCGAAGGCCACCGTGAACGGCGCGGGGGTCGCGCTCGACGACACGGTGATCGAGCCCGCACTGATCGAGGCCTGGCGCGTGGTGAAGACGACCGATCTCGTCTCCCCGGCGGCCAGCGCGATGGTCCGCTCGCCGAACGGCGTCGCGAGGTGCACGGAGTCCCCTGCCGACCCTCCGTCGGCGACCGTCACGACGAGTGCGACCTTGCCCGCGACGCACCGACTCGCCGTCGTGACCTGCACGGTCGACGGGGATGGTGCGACGACCACCCGCGCGGTCACGGTGCGATTCTCGGGCGCGACCTCCTGGTCGCTCGTGAGCGAGAGGTCGAGCATGCCGTTCGCGCGCACGTTCACCGACTTGAACCAGGTGTTGCGGTCAGGGTCGAACAGGCCGCCCGCGGCGCCGCTCACGTGCGGCTCGGGGTAGGGACGCGCATGGTAGGCGAGCACCAGATTGCCGGCCTCGTCGATCGCGACCGAGTTGTGCCCGGTGCCACCGTGACCCTCACCGCCGATCCGTCCGCCCGCGGTGTCATTCGTCGTGAGCACCGGGAACGGCACCTGCGTCCAGCTCGCGGGGTTCTGCAGGTCGGCTCCCTTGGCCGCACGCAGGAGGCCGAGGTCGTAGTACTTGTCGACCGTGCCGCCCGAGTAGGTGATGTAGGTGAAGTCGCCGTACTCGAACATGAACGGCGCCTCGACGATGCCCTGGTCGCCGCCCTCGTTCGTGTCGGAGGGGGTCGGCGCCTGCTTGCCGTACTCCCACGGCTGCGACAGCGCGTACACCTGGGTCATCGCCCCGTCGACGAGCGGCACCGTGCCCTCGGGGCCCATCTTCGCCTTCGAGATGAACAGCTTCGCCGCGTTCGGCATGATCCAGTAGCCCTGCGTGGCGCCGTTCTCCTCGCGCTCGAGGTACGACACGTCGAAGGCCGCGCCCTCGAGCACGGTCGGCTCGCCCCAGTTGGCGGGGTCCACGAGGCCGCCCGCGCGCAGCGACTCGTCCGAGCCGACGTACGGGATGAGCACCGTGTTGTCGCACCATCCGCCCGTGGGCGCGTAGCCGCGGTTCATGCCGGCGACGATCCACCAGGTGCCGTTGATCTTGTGGAACTCCTGCGCCCAGATGTAGCCGCCCCACCCATAGAACGTGTTCGGGTACTGGGCCTCGTGGCCGGGCGTGCCGGCGTCCGGGTCGATGACGATCTGCTCGGGCGCGTCCTTCAGGCCGTCGATCGTCTTGGCCCGCTTCAGCCCGATCTTGCGGTAGGCGTTGCGGTCGACCAGGTCGCTGTCGGGGGCGGTGGAGGGAATCGAGTAGTGCGAGCCGGTGAGGTACCAGTAGCCGTCGTCCTCGTTGAAGAACAGGTCGGGATCGGCGCGCGCGTCGCTGACCATCTCCTCCGGGGTCTGCTGCACGGTGCCGGTGACCTCGACCTCCCCCGCCTCGGTGGTGTCGATCGCGGCGATCTCTTCCGCGTCCCAGGTGACGGCGAGGTCCTTCGTCGAACCGTCGTTGTACTGCATCGTCACGGTCGCGGGCAGGTCGGCCGCGGTGAGGTCGGCACCGTGCTCGACCTCGGTCGGCGGGAGGTCGGCGACGCCGGTGTTGCGTAGGTCGACGTAGCCCGTGTAGAAGGCGTCGAACTCCGACTCCGACATCGAGAACGTGCTCGCCTGCGACTGCGCCGCGAACGACGACAGCCCGTCGCCGTCGACGCCGAGCCGGCGTTCGTCGGCGCGGGTCGCCTCCGACGGGGTCGAGCTCCCGGTCAGTCCGGCGAGGGTCGCGACGCGGCCCTCGCCCGTCGCGAGGTCGTTCCAGAACACCTTGTACGAACCGGATGCCGCGTCGAAGACGACGGCGGGGTCGCTGACGATCGAGCCGTCGGCGGCGACCTTCACGGTGCGCTGGTTGCGGAAGGTGACGCCGTCGGGGCTGTCCCACACGAAGATCGAGTCGGTGCGGTTGTTCTGCGCGGCGACGGCGCCGAGCTTGCCGTCGGCGAAGCGCACGAGCGTCGGCGAGCCGATCTGCTGGTCGGGCTGCGCGCCCTGCGAACCGTTCCATCTGGCGTAGAGGATCGCCTGTGCGCGGTTCAGCGGCTCCCAGTCGCTCGACCCGGCCGGGCGTGCGGCGACGTACAGGGCGTCGGCGCGGCGGTCGTCGTCGTAGGCGAGCGGGTCGTCCTTCACGCCGTCGGTCGTGGTGACCTTCTTGACGTACGAGGCGATCTCGCCGCCCTCGTCGAGGATCTGCACCTCGGCGGTGACCGGGGCGTCCACGCCCTCGATCGCGGCCGTCACGGTCGCCGCCACGGGGCCGTCCTCGGGCCGGGTGATCGTGCCGTCGGCCGCGACGAGCGAGGCGCCCGGGCCCGACGCCGACCACGTCACGGCAGCGCCCAGCACGGACGCGGGCAGGTCGCCGGTCACGCGCGCCGGGATGGCGAGGGCGGCAGCGGGGTCGGAGCGGGCGGGTTCGACGCCGAGCTCGCCCGGGGTGAGCGCCCGGTCGTAGACCCTCACGTTGTCGAGCAGGCCCGCGAAGTACTCGCCGCCGCCCCAGTTCGCCTTACCGAGCTGGAGCACGCCGCCGCCGGCGCCGAGGATCGTCGAGAGCGTCTTGCCCGTCGTGTTCGTCGCGACGAGCCGCTGGTCGACGAACAGCCTCGCGGTGGAGCCCGAGAGCACGAGGTCGACGTGCTTCCAACCGGTGTTCGCGACGGTGGCGACGAGGTTGCCGCTCGTGTCGCGGCTGCCGGCGTTGTCGTACCGCTCGACGGTGATGCCCGTCGTCTTGTCGAGCAGCCCGAGGTAGTGCTCCTGCTGGTACGTCTGGGTCGCGGTGCTGCGCGCCGCGAAGATCGACCAGCCCGTGTTGCCAGTGGCGTCGGGCTTGCTGTCGTACGAGATCGTGACCTCGTCGCGCCCCGCGAGGAGCGGCGTGCCGTCGTTCTTCACGGCGTTCAGCCAGAAGCCGCTGCCGAGCTTCGCGGCCTTGCCGGTCGGCCCGTCGACGAGGGTCGCGGTGCCCTGCACGGTCGCGCGGGCGGCACCGCCGTCGAAGCTCGTCGTGCCCGATTCGAAGGTGAAGTCGGCCAGCAGCGCGGCGTCGGTGTCGGCCGCCGTGGCCGGGTCGGTGGCCGGCGTGATGAGGCTCGCGCACAGCACGGCGGCCGCGGCACCCCACACGAGTCGCCTGGTTCGTTGCATGTCGTCTGCTCCTTCTGATCAGCCGCAGCTGAGGGCTGGATAGTCGGCCTCGACTGCCGTCGTGGCCTGCGCGCCGTCGACCGTTCCGGTCGCCGTGACGGTCGCGGCGCCGGCGTCGATCGAGGCCGAACGCGTCGCGAGTGTCTTCGAGACCGTCTTTCCGGGCGCGACGCTCGCGGTCGCGTCACCGAAGGTGGAGGTCACGGCGAGCACGACCGGCACGGTGTCGGCGTTGGTGGTCTTCACGACCACGACGACCTTGCCGGCTGCGCAGCGGGCGCTCGCCTGGGCCGTGACGTCGAGCGACGGCCCCGCGCGGACGATCTGCAGCGTGTACGTGACGCTCGTCGTGTGATCCTGCGCGAATGTCTTCACCGAGACCGCGGTGGGTCCGTCGGCGGCGAGCGCGACCGTGCGCGGCTCGGCGTCGTCGATGAGCACGCCGTCGACGTAGACGAGTCCGCTCGGGGTCGCCGGGTCGATATCGATCGTCGCGGTCGTCGCGTCGATCGGCACCGTCGCCGTGTACTCGTGGATGCCGTCGGCGAGCGCGGGCGACAGGGTGCCGTCGGCGACGTCGAGCTTCGACAGTTCGGCATCGGTCGCGTAGTGGTCCGACGACGACGTGAAGAGCCCGAACAGCCCGCCGACGTAGCTCGTGCCGTTGCTCTGGAAGCGCACCGTGACGACGGGGATCCGCTCGCCGGCGGCATCGAGCACGTACTGCCCAGACTGGTCGCGCTTGTAGCTGTCCTTCGCGTCGATGCCGTCGATGATCGCCTGCGGGATGCGGTCGTACTGGATGTACCAGCTCGTCGCCCCGTTCGCGTTCGTCAAGGTCTCGTGCTTCAGCAGCACGTCGTTGAGGTACACGTCGAACGTGCGCCCGTTGTCGCCGCCGTAGTACCTGGCGCCGAGGTGGTTCGCCGGCAGCGAGGGGTCGACGATCATGTCGTACTGGAAGTACGCACCCGCGGCCGGCGGTGCGTGCCTGAAGCTCTGGCCGTTGAAGACGCCGACGGTCGAGTTCGAGTATTCGACGTTCTTGTCGGCCTCGCTGTTGTTGTCGTCGAAGCTCGTCAGCGAGTCGATCGTGGTCTCGTCGACGCGCAACTGCTGCTTCTGCTTGAGGATGAGCGCCTGCGCCTCGGGCGAGTCGGGCTCCACGAGCGTCAGGTACGTCGCATAGCGGGCGTCGTAGAGGCTGTAGTACGGCTCGAAGGTCAGGGCGGCCGACGCCTGGTCGACCCCGTGCAGCTTGAACCGCATGGTGGTCAGCCCGTTCGCGTTCACGCCGTCGGCGATGCGCTCGATGTTCGTCGTCGCCGCGGCCTTCCACGCGTCGGCGTCGGCGACGACGACGTTCGAGTTCACCGACTTGTCGGCGACGCTCATCTGCACGAGCACGCCCGCGGTGTAGCTCGCGTTCACGTTCGTGCGGTTGAGCTCGGTCGCGAGCAGGACGGGTCCGTACGCGAAGGCGACCCAGTTCGGGTTCTCGGTGCCGTCGACGACGCGCACCTCGGCGGGCAGCGTGTAGACGATCTCGTCGCCGTCGGCCACGGGCAGCGTGATGAACCCGTCGGCCGTCAGCGCTGCGGCATCCACCTGCTCGCCGTTGACGGTGAGCGACGGCGGCGAGGCGACCCAGCCGGGCACGCGCAGCTTCAGTTCGGTGCCGTCCGAGACGGCGCCGCCGTCGAGGCCCGACACCGTGAAGTGCACGTCGGGGCTCTCGGGCACGTCGGCCGTCTGCACGAGGCGCAGATTGTGCGCAGCCGATCGCAGCTCCGAGCTGCGGAACTGCGTCACGTAGACCGCATCGGGCTCCGTGAAGTAGATCGAGTCGCCGAGCTTCGTGAAGCTCTCGATGCCCGTGCCGTGGTCGCACCAGAACTGGTCGAGCCGCGTGCCGAACACCTTGGCGTAGCCCGCGGTCTGGGGCTGGAAGTAGGTGACCATGCCCGTCTCGGGGTTCTGCGACGCGAGGATCGTGTTGATGAACGTCGACTCGTGGTAGTCGGCGTACTTCACGTCCTTCGTCACCTGGAACAGCAGGCGGCTGAGCTTCAGCATGTTGTACTCGTTGCAGCCCTCGGCCGTCGAGTTCTCGCCGTAGCCCGACGTGACGCCGTTCGTGGCGAACGCGTAGAGGGTGTCGGCGCCGTGGAAATGCTCCGACTGGCTGTTCGCGCCGTTCGCGTAGGTGTGGTCGCGGATCACGATCGTCCAGAAGTTCTCGGCGGCCTGGCGATACATCGGCAGCGCGTCGCGTTCGGCCTGGCTGAGCGTCGCGTACAGCTCGGGGTCGTCCATGAAGACCGTGTACCGCTTGAGGGCCCCGACGAGCTTCGGGATCGTGGTGTTGGCGTGCTTGCCGTTGAGCACGTCCTGCCCGGCGGCGAGCTGCTGGAAGAGCGTCGTCTCGTCGAAGTACTCGGCCGCACGCTTGTGCACCGGGCTCTTCGTGATGCTGTAGAGCTCGTACAGGGCCTCGTTCATGCCGCCGTACTCGGTCGAGAGGATCGAGGCCGGGTTCGAGAGCGACGCCGCGTAGTTCTTCACCCAGGTGCCGAAGCCGGATGCGACGGTCAACGCGTCGGCCGAGACGTCGGCGGGCGCGTACTGGTGGGCGTCGAGCAGCCCGGCGAGCACCTTGTGCAGGTTGTAGAACGGCACGAGCAGGCCGTCCTTGCCGTTCGGCAGCGCGCTCAGCGCGAAGGGCGCCACGAAGCCGGCGCTCGACGGGTTGGCGGCGGCCCACGCCTCTTGGCAGCGCTTGAGCCCCTCGACGCCCGCGGTGAGCTTCGCGAGCAGTTGCGCCTTCACCTCGGCGTCGGTCGTGGTGGCGTACGCCTGCGCGAGGGCCGAGAGGTAGTGGCCGAAGAAGTGGCCCTGGAACCGGGTGCCGCTCGAGCGCTCCCATCCGCCGTAGCCGCTCGACGTGGTCGGGGTGAGTCCCGCCTGCACGTACCACGAGTAGAGGAACTTCTCGGGGTCGAGGCTCAGCAGGTAGTCGATCGTCTTCTCGTTGGCATTCTCGAGGTAGTCGTCGGCGATCGTCACGTGCTCGAGACCCGCCTCGGCGAGATACTGCGTGGATGCCTCGCCCTCGGGCTGCACGACGACGTCGAAGCCGCGCGTCACGACCTCGCTGCCGCCGTAGCTCGCGCTCGCGGTGAGGTGCACGGTCGCGGGCGCCTCGGTCGGGCGGGTCACGTGCGCGGTGCCGCCGTCGATCGCGATCACTCCCTCGTCGTCGCTCGTCCAGCCGATCTCGCTGCCGCCGGCGCCCGAGGTGGGCACGACGAAGTCGACGACGGCGGTCGGCTGCACCGTGATCGCGTCGAGGTCGGCCTGCGCGACCGAGGCCGGGTCGAAGCCGGGGTCGTTGCGCTGGGTGAGGGCGACGACCTCCTCGACGGTCGCGACGCCGTTGTAGAGCGCGTAGTCGTCGAGCAGGCCCTTGAGGTGCGAGCCGTTGTAGTTCGGCCCGTTGTAGCCGATCGTCTTGGTGCTCGTGGCCTCGGAGCCGAGCACACCGCTCGCGGTGGCGCTCACCGGGTACTTGACGGTCGAGGCCTGGCGCACACCGTTGCGGTAGAACGCGATGGCCTTGGTCGTGTGGTCGTACGTCGCGACGACGTGCGTCCACTTGCCCGCCGGGAAGAACGTCGAGCGGGTGGCGTCGACGGCGACCTTGTACGGCTGACCGGTCGACGGGCCGATCGAGAGCGCGAGCGGCACGCCGTCGTTCTCGCTCGTGAGGTACCAGCCGTCGGAGTTGTAGACGGTCTTCGACCACGCGAACACCTGCTCGCCGGTCATCGTCGCGCTCGGGTTGAACCAGAACGAGACGGTGAGGTCCTGCGGCTGCAGGGCGGCGGCGGTGCCGAGCTTCAGCGCGGTCGAGCCGTCGAACGAGAACGCCTGGCCGTCGATGCCGGCGCCGTACGCGGCGGTGCCCTTCTGCAGGCCGACCGGCGCGGCGTTGCCGCTCGTGTCGGCGAGGTCGCCGTCGAACGGCAGCTCGAGCACCGTGGATGCCTCGATGCCGAGTTCATCCCCGGTCACCGCGACCGCCGGGGCGGTCGTGCAGACGAGCCCGGCGAGCATCGTCGCGGCTGCGGCGACGGCCGTGGTGCGCAGGGTCTTCGTGAAGCGCTTCATCGCGTCATCCCCTTCGGTCAGCCGCAGACGCGGGCGTCGTAGGCGGCCGTCTTCGCACCCGACTCGGTCGCGGCCTGCACGGCGCCCGCCGGGGTCGAGGCGAGTCGCGAGCTGAAGGTCTGGTTCGCCGTCTTGCCGGCCGCGAGCTGCACGGTCTTCGAGCCGTAGGCGGTCGAGACCGCGACCTCTTCCGCCTCGTCGCCGGTGTTCGCGACCGTGGTCACGAGCACGACCTTGCCGGCGACGCAGCGGGTCGCCGCCTGCACGGTGAGCGCCGGCTCTGCCGGGTCGGCGACCACGACGACCGTCGCGGTGACCGTGACCGCCGCGCTCGGCGAGAGCACCCGGTTCGGTGCGTTCCAGGCGTTCGAACCGCCGTCGCCCGCCCAGGTGTCGAGGTTCGCGCTGTAGGTGCTGACGGTGCCGGTGACGGGGTAGCTGCCGGGGGTGGCGAGGTCGACCCCGTCGGTGCTCCACGCGACGGGCCGGGCCGCCGTACCGCGGTCGTAGGCGAGCACGACGTCGGCGGTCGGCGGCAGTGCGGCGGCGAGGTCGGCGGCGTCGCCACCCGCGACGACCGACACCGAGCCGAGCGCCGTCGTGACCGCCTGCCGCGAATCGGCCGCGCGCACCGTGTCGTACTGTGCCTTGGTGAGCGAGACGACGCCGCCGTGCTTGGTGCTCGGCGCCATGAAGAAGCCCGGGTCGGTGAGTTGGGTCCACCCCGCGTCGAGGTTCGTCGTGCTCATCGGCCGGTAACCGGTCGAGGGGATCACGTCGACGTACAGGTACCAGCGGTCCTCGCTGTGGCTCTTGAAGACGGCGGGGCCTTCGACGCCGCCCGCGTTGCCGCCGGCCCACACCGCACCGATCTTCGTCTGCAGCTGGGTCCACGTCGTGCCCGTCTCCCACCAGCGGTCGGCCGTGGTCGACTCCATGTAGATGCCCTTGCCGAGGCCGTTGTCCTTCGTGATGCGGTAGGTCGTGTCGCCGTCCTGGATCATCGTGGTGTCGATGGTGTTGGCACCGGCGTTCACGAACGAACCGCCGTAGGCGTACGTGTCCTGGCTGAAGTCGGTGGTCGCGCCCCAGAGCACCTGGTTGTAGCTCGAGCCGGTGTGCTCGGGGTTCTGGTAGAGGTTCGACGACCAGTACATGACGAACGCGCCGCGCCCGTCGGGGTAGTAGTCGTCGACCCAGGTCGCCTCGGGCGCCCACGCCATGCCGAGTTCGGCGACCTTCGCACCGCTCGCGTCGAGGGCGAGGTCGATGCTGTGCGGCGCACCCCAGTTCACGAGGTCGGTCGACTGCCAGACGTGCAGCTTGGTGCTGCCCTTCGAGCTCCAGTAGCACCAGCTCGTGCACGAGCCCGAGCCCCCGTCGCCGCCGAAGACGCGCAGGTCGGTGGCGATGATGTAGTAGACGCCGGTCTCGGGGTTGCGGGTGAGGTAGGGGTCGCGCACGCCGGTCGTGCCGAGCTGCGAGGCGAGGATCGGCTTGCCGCCGTTCAGCGGATCCCATTGCTCGGGGTCGTCGCCCCGCGAGACGTCGAGGTAGATCTTCTCGGCGTAGCCGGCCGAGTCCTCGATGAAGTGCACCATCAGGTACCCGTAGTCGTCGTCGGCCTCGGCCCGCGGGGCCACGGTCACCGGGATCTGCTTCGATGCGGTCACGCCCCGCACGGTGGCGGTCGCGGTCACGGTGCCGCTGAGCGCGGGCTCGCCCGGCGCGGGCTGCACCGCCTGCAGGGTCGTGCCGTTCGCACCGAGCGCGAGTCCGGCCGAGGCATCCGACCAGGTCAGGGATGCCGCGGCCGAGGTGGGCAGCAGCTTGGAGGAGTCGTCCATCGCGATGGGCTGGATCGCATCGACCGCGGCCTGTGCGGCCTGCTGGAAGGTCGCGGCATGCGCAGCGGCGTCGGTGTCGGCCACCGCAGCGACCTCGGCGCCGGCGAGCGCCCGGTCGTAGACGCGGAACGCCGACACCTCGCCCTTGTAGAAGGGGTCCGGCCAGGGCGAACGGCCGATGGCATTGACCGTCTGCGCCATGATCGACGCCGGTTCGAGGGCGGTCGTGGTCTGGCCGACCTTGACGCCGTCGATGTAGAACGCGAGCGTGTCGGCGGCCCCGTCGAGCACGGTGGTGACGCTGTACCAGCGGTCGGCCGCGAGCGACGCGGTGGCGCGCGCGTTCGCCTCGCCGGAGTTGCTCGACGTGGTGATCGCGGTGCGCGCCTTGTCGCGCATCGAGGCGAAGAAGTACGACGTGGTGCTGTCGCTGCCGATGTTCCACAGGAAGTTGAAGGTCGTGAGCATCGAAGCGTCGAACTTCGTCTCGACCGTGATCGTCGCCGACTGCTCGCCGGTGAGCAGTCCGTCGGGCAGGCGCACCCAGTCGGCGGTGGTGCTCGACTTGGCGCCGCCGGTGAGCTTCAGCGACGAGCCGGTCCAGAGCGCGTCGGTGCCGTTGACGACGGATGCCGCGCCCGCGGTCGCCCCGCCGCCGGCGGTGTTCGCCACGGTCGTGCCGGCGCTCTGGGTGAACAGGTACTCGGCGACGAGACCGTCACGTGGCGCGTCGGCGGCGACCGCGGATGCCGGTGGGCCGACCATCGCGGTCGCCGCGAGGGCGGCGCCGAGAGCTACGGCTGATGCGCGGAGCGCGCGGTGAACGGCGGAGTGCTTCGACATTGAGAGCTCCTGTGCCTACGACTTCGGTGGCGGGCTGAACCGGGAAGGAGTTCGGCGCTTGTTCCCGGTAACAGCAGAAGGTAGCACAGGCACGAGAAATCCCGCCAGACAATTTCGCGCACTTTCGCCGAATGACGAGATCCTTGGAATCTCAACGATGTGTCCGGTAACATTCAGCGCACGCGCCCCAGTGGCACGCTCCCCCACCTGTCAACGGCGACTGCAAGGAGCCCTCATGCGACCCACCGCCGAAACCTCTCCGCCGCGTTCTCGACGGCTCATCGCCGCCGGCCTCGCCGGTGCGCTCACCGCCGGGCTCTGCCTCGCGACACCCCTCTCGGCGACCGCCTCCGACGAGGCATCCGCAACGGCCGGGGCAGCCGCAGACCTGCCCGCCGTCACCGCCCACTACGACATGACCCACGCGGGCAGCCAGCTGCTCGACATCTCGGGCAACGGCCGCAACGCCACCCTCACGGGCCTCACCGACGCGTCGTTCGCCGACGCCGACGGCGACGCCGTGCTGCGCTTCAGGAAGGACGGCTACGCCGCCCTGCCGAAGGGGCTCGTCACCGGCACCGACAACGACTTCACGGTCGAGTACACCGTGCAGACCCAGACCGCGGCCAACCAGTTCGGTTGGGTGATCGGCGACGGCGTCGGCGCCTGGAACACCACCGCGCTCGGCAACCACATCTTCGTGAATCCGCGTTCGGGCGAGACGGCGTACGCCGGCGCGGTGCTCTCGGGCATCCGCGTGAAGACGGGCACGAGCAACGGCGAGGTGCGCCTGCCCAACGGCGGCGGCCTCAACCCGGGCTTCACGACGCTCACGATGGTGGGCAGCGGCAACACGCTCACGCTCTATCGCGACGGCGTGCAGATCTCGACCACCACGCACACGTACTCGCTCAGCTCGATCATCCCGAGCGGCACGACCCTCGGCTACCTCGGCCGCTCGCTGTACTCGCCCGACCCGCTGCTGCAGGCCGACGTCACCGACGTCAAGGTGTGGGACGTCGCCCTCAGCCAGGCGCAGCTCGCCGAGTCGATGCCCACGGCGGCCGCCAAGGCGGCGTCGACCGAGGCGCTGCTGCGGGCCGACCTGCTGCCGACGGTGCTCGGCGCGAACCCCTCGGCCGACCAGGTGTCGAAGAACCTGACGTTCCCGGCCTCGTCGAACGGGGTGGCGCTCACCTGGGCCTCCGAGAACACGGCGGTCATCTCGAACACGGGCGTCGTCTCGCGCACGATCACGACCGACACCCCGGTCACCGTGACGGCCACGACGGCGAGCGGCGCGGAGATCGTGTTCGAGTTCACGGTGTTCGCCCCGAACCCGTCGGCCGACCTCGACGCGATCACGCTCGCGTCGCGCACGACCGAGAACCTGCCGCTCATCACGACGGGCACGGTCGACGGCGCCGCGATCACCTGGACGAGCTCCGACCCCGCGCTCGTCACCCCGACCGACCCCGACTACGCGGCCCCCGCCGTGGGCTCGGCCGACCCGTTCGCCGGCGGCGGCATCGTCGACCGGCCCGCCTACGGCTCGGGCGACGAGCAGGTCACCCTCACCGCGCACGCCGTGCTCGGCGAGAACTCGGTCGAGCGGTCGTTCACGGTCACGGTCGCCGAGCGCACACGACAGGCACCCGATGCCGGGTACGCCGCCGCCTACTTCAAGAGCGACGGCGACGAGAAGATCTACCAGGCCGCGACCTCGGGCAACGACTTCTTCACCTTCTCGCCGGTCAACGGCGGCGCCGCGGTGATCACCTCGACGAGCGACACCACGGGCCTGCGCGACCCGTTCATCCTGCGCTCGCACGACGGCGACAAGTACTACCTGCTCGCCACCGACCTCTGCATCAGCTGCGGCACCGGCTGGGGCCCTGCCCAGTCGGCCGGCAGCCTCAAGATCGAGGTGTGGGAGTCGGTCGACCTCGTGCACTGGACCCGCACGAACGACGGCGACTCGGGCATCACCGTCAACCAGCCGGCCGCGGGCATGACCTGGGCGCCCGAGGCGTACTGGGACGACGAGCTGCAGTCGTACGTCGTGTTCTTCGCCTCGCGCCTCTACTCCGACGCGTCGCACACGAACGCCGACAAGCTCTACGCGCGGATGTTCCAGGTGCTGACCCGTGACTTCACGACGTTCACCGCCCCGCCGACGAGCTGGCAGGACACCGGGTACGCCCGCATCGACTCGACCGTCACGAAGATCGGCGACTACTACTACCGGTTCACGAAGAACGAGGAGAGCGGCGCGGCCGGCACTCTCGAGGCCGGCAAGGACATCTTCCTCGAGCGTTCGAAGGTGCTCACCGCGCCGACCACCTCGTCGGACTGGAACGCCGACCCCGCCACCACCTGGCAGCTCACCGACACCCGCATGACGAGCCTCGAGACCGGCCAGTCGGGCGAGGGGCCCGAGATCATCGAGCTCAACGAGGGCGACCCGAACAACGCCACCGGCGACGGCTACGTGTTCCTCGTCGACAATTACGGCGCCGGCGGCTACCGCGCGTTCGTGACGAGCGGTGACGCGATCGCCTCGAGCTCGCAGTCCGACCGGCTCTCGAAGCGCGCCGATTGGAACGTGCGGCCCGTCGGCGGCCTGCCCGCGAGCCCGCGGCACGGCGCCTTCGTGAGCGTGCCGCAGACGGTGCTCACCGCGATGCACGACTGGACCGGGATCACCGCCGTCGGCTCGACCACCGCACTCTCGGCCGACGGCCGCGAGGTCACCGCCGAGGTCTCCGCGGCCGACGGCGGCGAGGTCGCCGGCACGGTCACCTTCACGGGCGGCACGTGGAGCGAGACGGTCGCCCTCGACGACGCCTCGGCGAGCGCGACCGTTCCCGCCGGCGTCACGAGCGTGACCGCGGTGTACGACGGCTACGCCGACGGCCTCGTCGCGACGTCGACCTCGGCCGCCGTCGCCGTGACGGGCGACCTCGAGCTCTCCGCGACCACGACGACGCGCTGCGTCGCCGGCAAGGTGCAGCTCGTCGTGGCCGCGCACAACGGCGACACCCAGCGCGCCGACGTCGTGATCACCACCCCGTACGGCACGAAGGCGCTCTCGCTCGCGGCCGGCGCGACGACCTCGGCCGTCTTCTCGACCCGCGCCGCCTCGATCACCGCGGGCTCCCTCACCCTCACCGGCACCGGCTCCGGCGGAGCCGCGTTCGAGGGCACCTTCCCCACCCCCGCCGCGAACTGCGGCTGATCCTCGCCGCCGATGCGCCGCCCGGATGCCCGGCGATACGCCGCGGCATCCGGCCGGCCTCGCCGACCACCAGCACGACCACACACGAAGGAGTGACATGCGCGACACGCTCATGCGACGGGTCCGGACGGGAGCGGCGGCCTTCGCCGCGGCCGCCGCGCTCGCCGCGACCGGGGCCGTCACCACGCAGGCTGCGGGCGCCGCGACGGCGCCCGCCCCGCTGATCCACTACGGCTTCGACGCCGCGAGCTCGGGCGTCGTCGCCGACGACTCGGGCAACGGCTACGACGGCACGCTCAGGCAGACGGGCGCCACCGTCGCCGACGGTGCACTGAACCTGCCCGGCGGCGCCCGCACCACCGCAGGCTACGTCGAGGTGCCGACCGCCGGTCTCGTGGGCAAGACCCAGCTGACCGTGTCGACCTGGCTCGAGAACCGCACGGGTCCGGCGAACGTCGCCGCCGCCTTCATCGGCGCGCCCGTCGCCTCGGGTGCCTCGTACTCGAGCGGCTACTGGCTGCTGAACCCGACGAACCCGAGCGGCTACGTGAAGTCGGTCGTGACGAACACGGTCAGCGCGACCGCGCCGTGGGGCACCGAGGTGGGCGCGGGCTCGACGAGCGCAGCGACCTCGGGCGCGAAGACCCCGTCGGGCATGGCGCTCTACACGACCGTCATCGACGGCGGCGCGGGCACCCTGACGACCTTCGTGAACGGCAGCCGGATCAGCCAGGTGCCGATCGCCCGCAACGTGTCGTCGTTCGGTTCGAGCCTCGTCGCGTACCTCGGCCGGTCGACCTACAACGACCCCGGCTGGAGCGGTTCGGTCGACGACTTCGCGGTCTACGCGTCGGCACTCGACGCAGCAACCGTGCAGCAGCTCTTCGCCGAGCAGGCGCTCGCGGGCGCCACGGCGGCCGTCACCGTGCCCGACACGGCGACGGCCGATTTCGCACTGCCGACCTCGAACCACGGCGCGGCGATCAGCTGGACGAGCGACGACGACGCGATCGCCGTGTCGGGTGGATCCGCGACCGTGACCCGTCCCGCGGCCGGCTCCCCCGACGCCGAGGTGACGCTCACCGCGACCTTCAGCGCCGGCGGGCAGACCACGACCCGCAGCTACCCCGTCGGCGTCCCCGCGCAACTGACCGACCAGGCGAAGGCCGACGCGGATGCCGCAGCCATCGCTCTCCCGGTCGACGCCGACGACGTGCGCACGAGCTTCTCGGTGCCGACCGTCGGGGCCGACGGCTCGGCGATCACGTGGGCCGTGTCTTCGGGCACGGCCGTCGCCGAACTCCGCGACGGCGTGAAGCCGGGCGCGGCGACCGTGAAGGTCACCCGCTCCGAGGCATCCACCGATCTCGTGCTCACCGCGACCGCGACGAGCGGTGCGGCCACCGCGACCCGCGACTTCACGCTCACCGTGGCGGCCGCGCCGACCACCTCGGCCGACCCCGAGGCCTACGTCTGGGCGTTCTTCACGGGCGAGGGCGCCGGTGCCGAGCGCGTGAGCCTCGCGGCCTCCAAGGGCGACGATGCGCTGCGGTGGAACACGCTCAACGGCGGCGAGCCGATCTTCACGTCGACGCAGGGCACGACGGGCCTGCGCGACCCGTTCATCATCCGCTCGCACGAGGGCGACAAGTTCTACATGCTCGCCACCGACCTCAAGGTCGCCGGTCTCGCCGGCGGCTTCACGACCGCGCAGCTGTCAGGCTCGCTCGGCATCGAGGTGTGGGAGTCGACCGACCTCGTGAACTGGTCGGAGCAGCGGCACGTGCAGGTCTCGACGCCGTACGCGGGCAACACGTGGGCGCCCGAGGCGTACTGGGACGACGAGCTCGGCCGGTACGTCGTGTTCTGGGCGTCGAACCTCTACCCGACGACCGACGCGTCGTCGCGCACGGCGGTCACCTACAACCGCATGATGTACGCGACGACCGACGACTTCGTCACGTTCTCGGAGCCGCAGATCTGGTCGGACGTGCAGCGCGGCACCGGCCGCGGCCTGATCGACTCGACGGTCGCGAAGGTCGACGACACGTACTACCGGTTCACGAAGGACGAGGCGTCGATGACGATCCGCGAGGAGAAGTCGACCGACCTGCTCGACACGATCACCGGCTCGCTGCCCGGCACGACGGGCGACGCCGACGAGTGGACGCTCGTCAAGGAGAAGGTCGCCACCGGCCTGCCGAACGGCGAGCCCGGCGGCACGTTCACGAGCGGCGAGGGGCCCAACGTCTTCCCCGCGAACCCCGGTGACGTGAACGGTCTCGACTGGTACCTGTTCATCGACCAGCCCGACTACCACGCCGGCCCGAACCACTACATCCCGTTCGGGTCGAACGACCTCGACGACGGAGCATCCTGGCAGCCGCTCGGAGCGACGCTGCGCGCGAACCTGCCGCAGAACAGCGACGGCGGCAAGCCGCGCCACGGCACCGTGCTGCCGGTGACCCGCGCCGAGTACCAGCAGGTGCTCGAGGCGTTCGCCCCGGCGGTCGCGGTCGCAGAGGTCGCGCCGATCGAGGTCACCACCCGCGCCGGCGTCGCGCCCGTGCTGCCCGGCGCTTCGCTCACCACCGCCGACGGTGCCACGAAGCAGGTCGGCGTCGCCTGGGGCGACGTCGAGGCGGCCGACTACGCGGCGCCCGGAACCTTCACGGTCGCGGGCGTCGCACAGGACGATTCGCGGATGCCGGTGACGGCCACCGTCACGGTGACCCCGGGTGTCGACGTCGCGGCCGAGACCCGCTGCGTCGCCGGCAAGGTCACGGTGATCGCGAAGTCGACCAACCACTCGTCGGAGAGCGCGATCGTCACGGTCTCGTCGGCCTACGGCGAGCGCATGTTCACGCTCGCGGCCGGTGCAACCGCGTCGACGACGTTCTCGAGCCGCCTGCAGGTCGTGCCCGCCGGCACGGTCACGGCGACGGTCGAGGGTGTCGCGACCACCGGTGCGTACGGGGGTCGCTCGTGCTGACGTGAGTCGCGCACGGCATCCGTGCCGTGGAGGGCCGCATCGAACGGCGACGGGGCCGGCGCATCTGAGCCGGCCCCGTCGCCGTGTATGCCCGCCGATATCGCGGTCGGGCACCGTGGCGCGGTGATCAGCTGTACGTGGCCCTCAGCGCGTCGATCGCCGCCACGAGCTCGGCGTTCGCCGCTCCCTTGCGCGAGGCGTTGTCGAGCTGGGCGATGACCGCCCGCTTCGACGCGGGCGACGCGGCGAGGTCCCACGCCTCCTCGAGGTGCTCGCGCACCTCGGTCGCGGCCTCGGCGGTGAGGTCGCCGACGCCTTCGGCGCGGTCGAGCTGCCAGAACACGGTCGAGAATCCGACGCCGTCCGCGATGCGATAGGTCTCGCCCGCCTCGACATCGAACCGGATCCGCTGGCCGTCGAGGTCGCCGTCGTAGTCGGCGACGGCGGTGAATCGCACCTCACGACCACTCGAGTCGGTCACGACCTTCTTCGCCAGACCGGTTCCCGACACCGTGACGGTCTGGCTGACCGCGGGGGTGAGCACGGCCTCGGTGAGCGCGTTCTCCTTCCAGGCGATGTCGACGCCGACGTTGCCGCGGGCCTTGAGGCCGGTCACGGACCCGGTGTCCCAGACCTTCGGCGTGGCCGGCAGCAGTTCGATGGCGTCGCCCTGCGACTGCAGCAGCATCTCGGTCGCACCTGCCGTGCCGCCGAAATTGCCGTCGATCTGGAACGGCGGGTGCGCGTCCCACAGGTTGTCGTAGGTGCCCTGCTTCAACAGGTTGCTGTAGAGCACGTGTGCGTGGTCGCCGTCGCGAACGCGCGCCCAGAAGTTCAGCTTCCACGCCATCGACCAACCGGTCGAGGAGTCGCCGCGAGTGTTGAGCGTCACCTTCATCGCGTCGACGAGCGCGTCCTCCTCGGCGCTCCGGCCGGCGACGACCTGGTCGCCCGGGTGCAGGGCGTAGAGGTGGTTGGTGTGCCGGTGGTTGCCGTCGCCCGTGAAGTCGATCGCGATCGGGTACTGCCACTCCTGCAGTTGCCCGCCGGGGTACTTCTTGCCGCCCTGGGTGTAGGTGCCATTCGGTGCGATCTGCAGGCCGAGCATCCCCGCCTTCGCCGTCGCGATCTCGTCGATGTAGCCGTCTTCGGCCGCGCGCCCCTCGAGACCGTTGACCTCATCGGCGCCGTCCAGGCGAGCACCGAGTGCGTCGTGTGCCTCGATGACGTCCTCGAACAGGCCGCTGACCACCGATTGCGGTTCCGTCGCACCGAGTGAGTAGGGGCCGTGCTCGGGCGAGTACGACGGGCTCACGACGAGCTTGTTGCTCTTGGTGTCGAGCACGAGCGTGTCGACCCAGAACAGCGCCGCGTCGCGCAGCATGTCGTAGTGCTGCTCGAGGAAGTCGGCGTCCTTCGTGAACTGGTAGTGCTCCCAGACGTGCTGCGCCACCCAGGCGCCGTCCTCCGGGCTGAAGAAGGCGGACGACGTCGCGGGCGCGGCGTTGCCCCAGATGTTGTTCTCGTGCCAGATCGTCCACCCGCGGGTGTCCTCGCCGAAGACTCGGTCCACACCCTGCTCGCCTCGCGGGATGAGCGCGTCGATGTAGCTGAGCATCGGCTCGGTGAGCTCGGAGAGGTTCGTCTGTTCGGCGAGCCAGTAGTTCATCTGCAGGTTGATGTTGGTGTGGTAGTCGGCGGCCCACGGCGGGTTCGTGCCGTACGCCCAGATGCCCTGCAGGTTCGCGGGCAGCGACCCCTCGCGGGACGACGAGATGAGCAGGTACCGCCCGAACTGGTAGTAGAGCGTCTCGAGGTAGCGGTTCTCCTCCGGGGTGTTCGTGCCCTTGCGGTACCCGGCGAGCAGTTGCGGGGTCGTCTTGTCGGTCACCGCAGGCAGGTTGCCCAGGTTCAGCTTCACCCGGTCGTAGAGCGACGTGTAGTCGGCGAGGTGACGCTCGTACAGCTCGTCGAAGCTGCGCTGCGAAGCGGCATCGATGCGTTCCTCGACGTCGAGCAGCGGGTCGCGTCCGTCGAAGTAGTTGTTCAGCGGGTCCTCACCCGGATACGGTGCGTCGCCGGTGACGTCCTCCTGGTAGTTGGTGTCGGTCGTGGTCAGCAGCACGACCGAATCGGCGTTCTTGACCATGATCGCGTTGTCGGTCGCCACGAGTTCGGCGTCCTCACCCTGCGGGATCACCTTCAACTGCTGCGCGTAGTGCAGCGCGTCGTTGAACTTGTTCACGTCGTCGGACGCCTGGTTGTGGCCGCTCACCCAACCAGTCGCCGTCACGGTGTCGCCGTCGACCTCGATCTTGCGGGGGTCGATCGGCTTGATCGAGAAGACCTGGCTGATCTTGCCCGGCTCTGACGCCGTCAAACGGATCGCCATCACGTTGTCGGGGTTCGAGACGAAGTACTCACGCTCGTAGTCGACACCGGCCTGCGTGTACGACACGTCCGCCTTGCTGGCGTCCAGGTCGAGCTCGCGACGGTAGTCGGTGACCTCGTCGTCGTCCGCCGGCAGAGCGATCTCGATCTCCGACATCTGCGGGTTCTGGCCCGCGACGGCCGTGGCCGTCACCGTCAGCTTGAACCGGTCGAACGTGCCGGGCTCGTCGACGGTGAAGTCCCGGTACGCCTTCCGTGCATCGCCGAACGCGGCATCGGCGACGGTGTCGATCAGCACCCAGTCGCCGTCGCCCGACTTGCCCGACAGCGTCCAGGTCTTGAAGTCGCGCCCGGGCTGGTCGTTGCCCGTCGCGAGGCGGTACGTCGTCGCCTCGACCGGCTTCGTGTACCACCACTCAACCTCGTACGGGTTCTCTGCGGTGATGGGCCCCGCATCATGGGCGTACATCTTGGTCGACGTGTCGCCGTCGAACAACGACGCCGACCGCTCCTGCGCGTTGGTCGGGTGCTCGTGGTTCGCCGTCTGACCGGCGATCGACGCCGGCCCGTCGACGGGGATCGGCACGTCGATCTCCGACATCTGCGGGTCGGAACCGCCTGCCGTCGCGGTCACGACCATCTTGTATGCGTCGTACGAGCCCGGGGCGTCGAGCTGGAAGTCCTTGTACGCCTTGCGGGCGGTTCCGAACGCGGCATCCGCCACCGTGTCGACGAGAACCCAGTCCCCGTCACCGCTCTTCGCATACAGATCCCACGACTTGAAGTCTCGCGAGGGCGTGTCGTTGCCGGTCGCGAGCCGGTACGTCGATGCCGCGAACGCCTTCGAGTACGTCCACTGCACCTCGTACGCGTGGTCCGACGTCGGCTTGCCGAACTTGTCGGCGTACATCTTCGTGCTCGTGCTGCCGTCGAACAGCGACCCCGTCGTCTCCCCGGCCGAGTTCGGGTTGTCGTAGTTCGCCGAGAACCCGATGATGCCGATCGTCTCCCCGGACGTCATCAGCACCGAACTGAGCTGACGGTACGAACCGAAGTTCTTCTTGTCGCCGATCAACTGGTTCACCGCGTTCGTGACCTCGGTCAGCTTCGCCGAATCCGGTGTCGTCGCTGGGGTGATGTTGCCGTCGGCATCCACGCTCGCCGGTTTCGTCTCATCCCACGCGGATTGCAGCAGAGCTCGCGCCTTCTCGAGGTTCGCGACGTTCTGGGCCGACGTCTTCGAGCTGAATCCGCCGTCGTAGGCCGGATTCTGACCGGGCCCGCCCGTCCAGTAGGTGTGATCGTTGATGATGATCTCGTCGCTGTCGACGCCGCCCATGATGCCGGCGCCGATGAAGCCGTTGCCGAGCGGCAGGCTCTCTTTCTCCCAGGCGAGCGCCTTGTCGTTGGCCGGTCCGGCCGGCGCCGAGTACCACGTCTTCAGCGCCGGCTGCTCACCGAACGCCGGAGGCTCCTCGGCCGCCGCGCCGGGAGCGCCGAGCGCGACGACCCCGCCTGTTGCAAGGATCACCGCGAGCGAACCCGACATCCACCTCCTCGACTGCCGGCCCGAGTCGTTCGCAGCGCGCACCGCCGCGGGTACCTGCTTCTTCTGTGACACAGTCTTCTCTCTTCATTGAGCGCCGGACCCGAATCCCGGGTGGCATGACGAACTGGATCGATGCACTACCGCTCGGCCCGAAGAAATGCGACCGTCGTCGCGAATCACTGGACCTCTTCGTGCAGATGTACGACGCCAACGATAAACATCAGATGTATATGCGTCAATAGCCTGACGGAATCCACAACATCACTCAAGTACGGAACAGACAGGGCAGATTCCTCCGATGTATGCGCACCGGGCGACGAGATCCGCTCGCTTCGCCCGCGGCGCGGTCACGGCCGCACGCGGATGACCGTCTTCCCGGTGCGACGCCGAGTCGGGTCGAGCGCTGCGACCGCGTCATCGAGGTCGGCGACGTCGCCGATGTTGGTGCGCAGCCGGCCGTCTCGCACCCGCTGGACGATCTCGGTGAGCTGGCCGCGATCGGCCTCGACGACGAAGTCGATCGCCAGACCGTCGACGGGTCGGGCTTCGGGCGGCGCGACGATGGTCACGAGCGTTCCGCTTGGCCGGATCAACGCCGCGGACCGCCGCTGGATGTCGCCGCCGATGACGTCGAAGACCAGGTCGACCCCGCCCACCTCTTCGAGCGCGTCGTGCTCGAGGTCGACGAACTCGTTCGCACCGAAGTCGAGCACCTTCTGCCGGTCGGCCGCCCGTCCCGTGCCGATGACGTAGGCTCCGGCCTCACGTGCCAGCTGGGTCACCATCGAGCCGACGGCGCCGCCCGCCCCGTGAGCGAGCACCGTCTGCCCCGACCGGAGCCGCCCGTGCTGGAAGAGCCCCTGCCACGCCGTGAGACCCGAGATCGGCAGGCTCGCGGCCACCGTGAAGTCGACGTCGCCGGGCAACGGCGCGAGGTTGCGCGCCTCCATGGCGACGTACTCGGCCAGCGTGCCGTCGCGGTGCCAGTCGGCCAGGCCGAAGACCCGCTGGCCGACCGAGAGCCCGGTCGTGCCGTACCCGAGTGCGCTGACCACGCCGGCGACCTCGTGCCCGAGGATCGACGGCGTCTTGTCGCGACCGGCGCGGTCGGCCCAGGTCGACGGCCAGTCGACCTCCGTCGGCACGAATCCCGCGGCGTGTACTTCGACGACCACGTCGTTGATCGCCGGCGACGGCTCGGGCCGATCGGCCAGGGTCATGCCGGCGAGTCCCGCCGCCGGGTCGGTCACCACGATCGCCTTCATGAGGATGCTCCTTCGTTCGCTCTCCGACAGTTTTGGGCCACACAGCCCACCTTCTGTAGTGAACACCCGGCGATGCCCTGCTCCCGAGCCCAGCCGCCGCCAGCTCTCTTGTTGAACACCACTGTACGGGTTATTGTGGACACAAATCGTACAGCGCTGTTCACGATCGACCGTGCTTCAGTGCAACTGAACAGGAGAACATCATGTCGAGCACGTTGACGGTCGACCTCTTCCTCTCGGTCGACGGCTTCGCAGGCAGCGACGGCCTGCCCGGGTACTTCGGCTACGACGGCCCCGAGCTCGGCGAATGGAACGCCGCCGAGAGCGCCGCGCCCCAGCGCGTGATCATGGGCCGGCGTACCTACGACGCCTTCCGGGCGCTGCCCGACGAAGCGTGGGGCGAATCGCTGGATGCGACGATGGCGCTGGAGAAGATCGTGTTCTCCCGCACGCTGGAGCGCACCGACTGGCCGAACACCCGCATCACCGACCGAGAGCTCACCGACGAGATCACCGACCTGAAGGCGACGAGCGACGTGCCCTTGCGCACGTGGGGCAGTCTCTCGCTCGCCCGCCAACTCGTGGCCGCCGGCCTGGTCAACCGGCTGCGGCTGATGATCTTCCCCCTGTTCGCCGGCGAGGCCGGTCGCGAACCGGCGTTCGAGGGCATCGGGTCGGGCGACCTCGAACTCGCCGGCCAGCGCGTCCTCGACGGCCGGCTCCTGCTCGTCGAGTACCGGCCCACCGGCAAGGACATCCCGCGTGCCTGACCGCGCCGCACGCACCTTCGAGGAAGCCGGTTCACCATGACCACCACCTACACGATCGACGTGTTCTCGAGTCTCGACGGCTTCGGCACCGCCACCGGCGACTGGGGCGGCTACTGGGGCAAGCAGGGTCCCGAACTCCTCGCCCGCCGACTGGAGCTCTATGACGAGCCGCAGCGGATGGTGTTCGGTGCGAACACGTATCGCGCCTTCGCCGCGATGCTCGACGCGAGCGCCGAGTACCCCGACGTCCAGGACGCCTGGGTCACCCGCATGACCGGCCTGCCGATGACCGTGATCACCAAGAGCCTCCGCGCACCCCTGCCCAGCCTTCCGCACGCCGACCTCGTGCGCGGGGACGCCGTCGAGATCGTGGCCCGGTTGAAGGCGGAGTCCGACGTGCCGTTGCGCTCGCACGGGAGCCTCGCCCTGAACCGCGCGCTCATGGCCGCGGGGCTGGTCGACCGGCTCCAAGTCACCGTGTTCCCCGTCATCACCGCGCGCACCGGCACCGATCCCGTCTTCGCCGGCGCCGAGGACTTCGACCTCGAACTCCTCGAACGGCGCACGCTCGACCGCGACATCCAGGAACTCGTCTACCGCCCCACCCTGCACGCCCAAGCCCCGGTCGCGACGCCGCAGCGTGCCGGACGATCGCCTCACTGAACGCCGTGACGGGCGACGGGCTCGCGCGCTGGATCGGCGAGTTCGTGCGGGTCGACCGTGCCCGAGAAACACAGAAGGCCCGGAACTTCCGTAGAAATCCGGGCCTGTGGTAGCGAGGGCGGGACTCGAACCCGCGACACCACGATTATGAGCCGTGTGCTCTAACCACCTGAGCTACCCCGCCGCGAGGCTTTCGGACCGGAACGCGAACGCTCGAACCGAGAACCAGAGCCCCGAGTCAGGATTGAACTGACGACCCCTTCCTTACCATGGAAGTGCTCTACCACTGAGCTATCGGGGCGTGTGCCGCAATTGGCAACCGTACGAGGATATCACCTCTCGGAGGGTGATTCGTACCACGGTGACGCCGGCCCGGTCTCGATACGCGGCGCCGCTCCGCGTCGGCGCTACTCGACCACCGAAGCGCCCGGCACCCGCACCCCCGGCAGCGCCCACACCGCGAACTCGGGCCCCTCCGCCGTGAGCTCGAGGCCGCGCTCCGACGCCGTCAACGCGGCTTCGCCGAACACGCGAGTCGCGGCATCCGGGCCCGCTGCCGCCCCCAGCGCACCCGGAGCGACCGTCAGCGTCGCCGCTGCCCGCGTCGCGAAGACGAGCACGGATGCCTCGGCCGATTCGCGCACGAACGCGACGGCGTCGTCGGAGACCGCGAGCCACCGGATGCCCCCCGTCGCGAGCACCGGGTTCGCCCGTCGCAGCGCGACGAGTGCACGGTACGCCTCGAGCACGGGCGCGACCGAAGCCGACTCCTCGCTCCCCCACGGCATGGGCGTGCGGGATGCCTCGCCGTCGACGCCCGTCAGCCCGAACTCGTCGCCCGCCCACACGACGGGTACACCCGGCAACGTGACCGCCAGCCCGAAGGCGACGGGCACGGTACCCGGCCGGGCGTGCGTCGCGAAGCGCGGGGTGTCGTGCGTGTCGAGCGCGTTCATGGTGCCGAGGCGGGTGCGCCACGGGTACCCGGCGGCGAACCGCAGGTGCGCGTCGACGAACTGGCCGCCGGTGAACGTCGGCACCTGCCCGAGCGCGAAGCCGATGCCGCCACCGGCGGGGCTGCCGGGCTCCTGCAGCCAGCTCCACAGCGGGCGCGTCAACGGCGCGTACGTCATCGCGCCGTGCCACTCGTCGCCCTGGAAGTCGTCGGCCCCGTCGTTCGTCGACTCGCCGATGAGCATCGTGTCGGGGTTCACGTCGAGCATCGTGCGGCGGATCGCCTGCCGCACCTCGGCGTTCAGGTCGACCTCGCCGAGCCGGCCGGTCATGTTCGCGACGTCGATGCGCCAGCCGTCGAGCGAGTACGGCGCCCGCAGGTACTTCGCGACGACCGAGTCGGGCCCCTCGACGAAGCGACGACGCAACTCGGCCGACGACCAGTCGAACTTCGGCAAGCTCGGCACGCCGAGCCACGACTCGTAGCCGTGGCCGCCGTCGGCCTCGTCGTCGGTGAAGGAGTAGAACTCCCGTTCGGCCGACTCGGGGTCGGCCTGCGCCGTGCGGAACCACTCGTGCGCATCACCCGAGTGATTGCTGGTCAGGTCGCCGATGACCCGGATGCCGCGGGCATGAGCCGCCTCGACCAGGCGCACGAGCGCCTCGTCGCCGCCGAGCAGGTCGTCGACCCGATCGAACGTCGACGCGTCGTAGCGGTGGTTCGAGCGCGCGGGGAACACGGGCGTCAGGTACAGCAGGTTCACGCCGAGCCCGACGAGGTGGTCGAGCCGCTCGCGCACGCCGTCGAGGTCGCCGCCGAAGACCTGCTTCGAGCGCCCCGGCGGCACGGGGTCGAGCGCGTCGCCCCAGTCGGCGGCGATCGCCCACTCGGGCAGTTCGCCGCTCGCACGCAGCCGGTCGAAGGGGGCGTCGCCCGACTTCGCGAACCGGTCGGGGAACACCTGGTACAGCACGCTCTCGGCGACCCACTCGGGCGCCGCCGCATGCGCCACGAGCTTGAAGTCGTCGCGGTCGCGCGTCTCGACGCCCGACAGGCCGACCTGGTTCAGCCAGTGCTGCCGGCCGTCGTCGCCGACGAGCAGCCACCGGTACCCGTGCACGCGGTTCTCGACCCCGACCTCGGCCTCCCACCAGCTCCAGCCGGCGGACCCATCGACGCCGGGCCGGCCGCTTTCGCGCTCACCCGCGGCCGCAGCCGCGTCGCGCTCGCCGCCGTCGGCCGGCTCGGCCGGCGGCATCCGTCGCGCCTCGTCGAACCGCGGTTCGCGGTTCGGGTTCGACCGGGTGCCGACCCACGCGAGCGGGCCGATCGGTGCGCCGTCGGCGCCCACCGCCCCCTCGGGAACGCGCAGGCGTACCCGCACGACCTCGCCGAGCGCGGGATGCTGCGTCGAGACGTGCAGCGGCGATCCGTCGTGGTGGGGCGTCAGCATGGATGCATCCTCTCGTGTGCCACTGTCACCGCTGGCCGACACCGCCGCGGTGCGGTATCGCGTTGGAGCTATGCCAGTTGCGCCTCATCATGAGGCGCAACTGACATAGCTCGAAACGAAGTCTGCCGCTCGTGACAACGGGGACCCGCCGCCGCCGACACGAGCGGCCCACGGTTCGAGTCCTACTTGACCGCGCCGGCCGTCAGCCCGCCGACGATGTACTTCTGCAAGAAGAGGAACAGCGCGACGACCGGCAGTGCCGCCATCACGGCACCGGCCGAGAACGCGCTCCAGTCGGCGTAGCGGGGGTTCGACACGAGCTTCGTCAGGCCGACCGCGAGCGTCTGCTTGTCGGTGTCGACCAGCAGCACGGACGCGACGACGAACTCGTTCACGGACGCGATGAACGACAGCAGTGCGACCACGGCGAGGATCGGTGCGACGAGCCGCAGGATGATCGTGAAGAAGATGCGCGCGTGACCCGCGCCGTCGATCTTCGCGGCCTCGTCGATCGACGCCGGCACCGTGTTGAAGAAGCCGTACATGAGGTACGTGTTCACGCCGAGCGCGCCGCCGAGGTACACCATGATGAGGCCGACGTGCGTGTTCAGGCCGATCGCCGGGAACAGGTCGCCGACCGCCGACATGAGCAGGAAGATCGCGACCACCGCGAGCAGCTGCGGGAACATCTGCACGACCACGATCGAGATGAGCCCGAAGCGGCGGCCGGTGAAGCGCATGCGCGAGAACGAGTACGCGGCGAGGGCTCCGAGGAACACGGTGCAGACCGCGGTCACGCCCGCGATGATGAGCGTGTTGCCGAACCAGGTCGTGAACGGCACCTGCGGGTCGGTGAGGATGCGCACGTAGCTCTCGAGCCCGATCTTCGAGAACAGCGCGTTCGAGCCGGTCAGCGTGCCGTGCGGGTTGAGCGACGACGACACGACGAACACGATGGGGAAGAGCGCGAAGACCACCATCACGACGCCGACGACGTGCCGCCAGCCGGTCGCCGAGAACCAGCGTCCGAAGTTGAACGGCTTCTTCGGCAGCTGCAGCGGGGCTCCGCCGCCGGGGCCGCCGACCGACGCGTGAGCGCGGGTCGAGGCATCCATCTCCTCGATCTCGGCGACGGCGAGTCCCACACCGGTGGGGGCGACGACGCCGGTGGGGGCGACGCCCGGGCCGGGCTTGTCCTTGCGAGCGGCCATCAGTTCAGCTCCTCGAGGCTCTTGGTGCGGCGGAAGGCGATGATCGAGATCACCGCGACCACGATGAAGATGATGATCGAGTAGGCGCTCGCGAGACCGTAGTCGCGCGTCTGCCCGGTGAACGCCACCTTGTAGACCATCGTGATCAGGATGTCGGTGAAGCCGACCGGGATCGGCGCGTTCGCGTCACGCGGCCCGCCGTCGGTGAGCATGTAGATGGTGTTGAAGTTGTTGAAGTTGAACGCGAACGACGCGATCAGGAGCGGCGCCACCGTCACGAGCAGCAGCGGCAGCTTGATGAGGCGGAAGACCGCCCACGGCTTCGCGCCGTCGACCGTCGCGGCCTCCTGGATGTCTTCGGGGATCGACTGCAGCGCGCCCATGCACACGAGGAACATGTACGGGAATCCGAGCCACAGGTTCACGAGGAGGATCGACACCTTCGCGAGCCACGGGTCGGTGAGCCAGGGGATGTCGGCGCCGCCGAGCAGCACCTGGTTGATGAAGCCGAAGCTCTGGTTCATCATGCCCGCCCACACGAGCGCCGACAGGAACGACGGGATCGCGTACGGCAGGATCATGAGCGTGCGGTAGTACTTGCGACCCCGCATGCGCATGTCGTTGAAGACGATCGCGAGGAACAGCCCGAGGAAGAAGGTCGTCGCGACCGACAGCAGGGCGAACGCGAACGTCCACAGCGTCACGTACACGAGCGGGCCCGAGAGGCGGGTGTCGGTGATGGCCCGCACGAAGTTGTCGAAGCCGACCGTGATCTGCCAGCCGGGCAGCAGCTTCGTGCCGTCCTCCGCGGTGAAGGCGCCGACACCGGTGTCGCTGTAGACCGTGCCGGTCGAGAGGTCGGTCATGGTGCCGGCCTCGGCGTCGTACTCGAGGGTCGACGTGTAGAGGTAGCCCTTCGACCCGTCGGGCGTGCGGATCGCGCCGTCGTTCGGGTCATCCGAGTAGGGCACCGCGAGCGCGGTCACCTCGTCGGTGCGGGCGAGCACGTCGGCGAACTTGAGCGAGGTCCAGCCGTCGGCCGAGACGGCGACGTCGCCGTCGAACTGCGCCCCGGATGCCTCGTGCAGGGGTTCCTCGTTGGTGCCGACGAGCGCCTCGCCGTCGGGGTCGGTGACGAGCAGCCCCAGTTCGTCGCCGCGCTCGACGACGGTCACGCCGTAGGTCGGGGAGTCGGGTACCCGCTCGAGCGACGACGCCATGAGCGACGAGACCGCCTGCTCCTTGGTGCCGTTGTGGCCGGTGCCGTAGTTGGTGAAGGCGATGTACGCCGTGTAGCCGAGCACGAAGACCTGGAACACGACGAGGAAGATGACGCCGGGCGTGAGGTACTTCGCGGGCAGCTTGCGCCGCGAGAAGTAGATCCAGTTGACGAGGGCCGTGACCGCGACGACCACGCCGGTGACGAGCCACTGCTCGTGCGAGATGAGGACGAACACCGCGAACAGCGCGAGCGCGTCGACGATGCCGAGGGCGACGATCTTGATGAGCAGCATCTTGATGCCGCCCGATGCCTGGTCGGCGATGCTCGCCGCACGACGCTGCTGCTTCGTCGGCTTGGGTGCCTTCGGTGGGGCGTCTTCGCGGACGTCGTCGGTCGCGGTGCTCATGCTGGTGCCTGGTCTCTCGTGTCGCCTCTGGGATGGACGGAACCCGCCGGTCGAGTAGCGCCCGACGAAGGAGGGCGCGTATCGAGACCACGGAAGGTGGTCTCGATACGCTCCTTCGTCGCTACTCGACCGACGGACTCACCGGATCAACCGGCGTCGATCGCCGCCTGCACGTCGGAGGCGAGCTTCTGCCACGTGGCGACTGGGTCGGCGCCGTTGATGATGGCGGCCTCGGCGATGCCCCAGTACTGCCACACCTGGCCCATGGCCGGGATGGCCGGCATCGGCACGGCGTCGGCGCCGACGGTCGCGAAGCCCGCGACGATCGGGTCGCTCGAGGCAGTCTCGGCAGCCGCGGTGAGGGCGGGGAGCACGTTGCCGGCCTTGAAGAGCTCGAGCTGAACGTCTTCGGTGCCGATGTAGTTCACGAGGAAGTCGTTCGCGGCGACCTTGTTCTTCGACTCGGCCGAGACGAAGAAGCCCTTGACGCCGGCGAACGGCTGCGCCGCCTCCGAGGTCGGGCTCGGGATCGGGTCGATCGCGACGTTGATGCCGGCGTCGACGGCCGCGCCGACGTTCCACGGGCCGGTCAGCCAGAAGGCGGCCTTGCCGCTGGTGAAGGCCTCCTTGGCGATGTCACCGTCGATGTCGGTGTTGAACGCGCCGGTGCCGTTCTTGCCCTGCGAGCCGAGCCACGTGGCGAACTGCTCGCCGCCCGTGTTGCCGAGCTGCAGGTCGTCGGGGTTGTAGCCCTCGGCGCCCGAGCCGAACACCGGAGCGCCGAACGCGGTCTGGAACGGGTAGAGGTGGTACGGGTTGCCCTCGGCGCCCTGCTCGACGACGAACGGGTGGTCGAGGCCGGCGGCCTTGCCCTTGGCGAGCATGTCGTCGAAGCTCGACGCGGGCTCGGGGATCAGGTCGGCGTTGCGCAGCATCGCGATGTTCTCGACCGCGTACGGGAGCATGTAGACGGTGCCCTCGTAGGTCGAGGCGTCGATCGCCACCGGGAGGTAGTCACCGGCCGAGTCGCCGAGCTCGAGCGGCGCGACGACGCCGTTCGTCGAGAGCTCGCCGAGCCAGTCGTGGGCGCCCATGACGATGTCGGGGCCCTTGCCGGTCGGAACCTGCTGGATGAAGTCGTCCTTGATGTCGGCGACGTCCTTGCCGACGAGGTCGACCTTGACACCGGTCTTCTCGGTGTACGCGTCGGCCGCGCCCTGCAGGGCGTCGACACGCTCGGAGTCGACCCAGACGGTCAGCTTGCCGCTCGTGGTCGACTCGGCGTCGGAACCGCTGTCGCTGCCCGCGCAACCGGCGAGGCCGAGCGTTGCGACGACCGCGACCGCACCGGCCGCGAGCAGGCTCTTCCTGTTCACCCTCATTGGTGTGTCCTTCTCAGTGTGCGTGAGATCGGCGCCTTCGCCTGGTGGCTCGATAGTGCAGGTGCACGTGCGCACCGCGCCCGAAAGGCCGTTCTGCAATTGACGCTCGCTGATTGCAAGCGATTACAGATATACCTTGCGTTCGGTGTATTGCAAAACCGGGATGCCGCGATCGATACCAGTTCGTGACCGTAGAGCAGCCCGCGTGAACTGCAAGCGTTTCCATCCGGTATGGAGATGTCGTACAGTTTCGGACATGACTTCCGAATGGTGGCGCACTGCCGCGATCTACCAGATCTATCCCCGATCGTTCGCCGACGCGAACGGCGACGGCATGGGCGACCTGGCCGGCATCACGCAGCGACTGGGCGCGCTCGAAGAGCTCGGCATCGACGCCATCTGGCTCTCGCCGTTCTTCACGTCGCCCCAGAAGGACGCCGGCTACGACGTCGCCGACTACTGCGACATCGACCCGCGCTTCGGCACCCTCGCCGACTTCGACGCCATGATCGCCGAAGCCCATGCCCGCGGCATCCGCGTCATCGTCGACCTCGTGCCCAACCACTCGAGCGACCAGCACGAATGGTTCCAGGCGGCGCTCGCCGCGCCCGCCGGAAGCGGCGAGCGCGGACGGTACCTGTTCCGCGACGGCCGCGGCCCCGGCGGCGACGAGCCGCCGAACAACTGGGAGTCGGTCTTCGGCGGCCCGGCCTGGACCCGCGTGGTCGAGGCCGACGGCACGCCGGGCCAGTGGTACCTGCACCTCTTCGACTCGTCGCAGCCCGACTTCGACTGGACGAACGAGGAGGTGCGCGAGGAGTTCCGGCGCATCCTGCGGTTCTGGCTCGACCGCGGCGTCGACGGGTTCCGCGTCGACGTCGCCCACGGCATGATCAAGGCCGACGGCCTGCCCGACTACACCCCGCCCGCCGACGGCGGCAGCATGGGCGGCGCGGGCGGCGTGGCGACCGAGGCGCCCGAGGCGCTCGAGGCGCCCGCCCAGCACGACGTCGGCACGGCGCACGGCGCCGGCCCCGAGGCATCCACCGGCGTGCCGCTCGAGCCCGAGATCTCGACCGAGGCCGACGACCTCGCCCCGTACTGGGCGCAGGAGGGCGTGCACGAGATCTTCCGCGACTGGCGGGCGCTGCTCGACGAGTACCCGGGCGACCGCATCCTCGCGGGCGAGGCGTGGGTCGACCCGCTGTCGAAGCTCGCGAAGTGGGTGCGGCCCGACGAGATGCACCAGACGTTCAACTTCGCCTACCTCGAGACTCCGTGGCAGGCCGAGGCGCTGCGCCGCGTGATCGACGACTCGATCGCCGCGTTCGGCAGCGTCGGCGCGCCCTCGACGTGGGTGCTCTCGAACCACGACGTCGTGCGCCACGCGACCCGCCTCTCGGTCACCGAGCCGAACCCCCAGGGCCACGGACTCGGACCGCGCTCGCGCGGCATCCCCGCGTACGCCGACGGCCTGCGCCGCGCCCGCGCTGCGACCACGCTGCAGCTCGCGCTGCCCGGCTCGTCGTACCTCTACCAGGGCGAGGAGCTCGGCCTGCCCGAGGTCATCGACCTGCCCGACGACGCCCGTCAGGACCCGACGTGGTTCCGCACCGACCACGAACGCTACGGCCGCGACGGCTGCCGGGTGCCGCTGCCCTGGTCGGCTTCGGCGCCGTCGTACGGCTTCGGGCCCACGGATGCCTCGTGGCTGCCGCAGCCGGCCCAGTGGGCGTCGCTCGCGCGCGACGTGCAGGAGCGCGACCCCGCCTCGACGCTCTCGCTCTACCGCACGCTGCTCACCCAGCGGCGCGAGCACGGGCTCGCCGCCGGGTCGCTCGAGTGGGTGCCGGCCTCGGGCGGCGACGGCGTGCTCGCGTTCCGCAACGGCGACGTGCTCGTCGTGGCGAACACCGGCACGACGCCCGCGACCCTGCCCGAGGGCGACGTGCTCGTCGCGAGCAGTCCCCTCGACGAGGCATCCCGCGTGCTGCCGCCCGACACGACGGTCTGGCTCCGCGCGTAGCGCGCGGGCGACCGCGCGTCGCGAACTTACAGGATGAGCCGGTCGGCACCCCCGTATTCCGGGGTGCTGACCGGCTCATCCTGTAACTGCGCCCGCGTAGTGCCCCACGCGCGTCCACGCCGCCGTCGCATCCCGACAACTTGCAGGACCACCCGCCCAGCACCGCCGTATTCCGGCGTGCTGACCGGCTCATCCTGTAATGCGGCTCAGCGGCCGGCGAGCTGTGCCGCGAGCGGCGCGTCGTCGTATCGATCGAGTCGTCGCAGGGCCACGTCGAGTCCAGCCGACGGCGTGCTCCGTGCGCCCCAGCGATGCTCGCCACGGGCGATGAGGGCGAGGATGCCGCGGCTCGTGACCTCCCAGTCGTCGACGACCATGCTGTAGCTGAGCCGCAGCACGAGGTACCCGCGCATCGCCAGCTCGAAGTCGCGACGCCGATCGTTCTCGAACTGCTCGGAACCGGTGTGATGGCGCGCACCGTCGACCTCGATCACGAGCCGGTCGCCGACGAGCAGGTCGACCCGCCCGACACGCGAGATCGACACTTGCGACCGGTGCCGGATGTTCCGCGCCCGCAGGAGCAGCCGCACCTTGGTCTCGATGCCCGATTCCGACCCGTCGGTGCAACGATCGAGAGTACGGCCGTGCGACGGGCCGGCGAGTGATCTGATCTCGTCGAGACCGACCTCGCCTCGCGCCAACGCGGAGTCGATGGTGGCGATCGCATCGACCGCGCGCGTGCAACGCAGCATCTCGGCCAAGGCGACCGCGAGCGGGTCGCGTCCGCTCCGAATGGGCGGGTCGGAACGGTAGTGCACGCACACGCGGTCGCCGACGGCGTCGAGCGGAACGATGGCTGATCGACCGCCGGACGCGCCCGCAGCCGGCACCGCTGTCGGCGACTTCAACCTCGACGCGGAGCGATGCACGCGAACGTGGAGCATCTCGTCGAGGCCGGTGTCCCAGAGACCATGGATACGCGCGACGGATGCCCCGGTTGCGGCGCCGCCGACTCGGACGGCGCGCACGACGTCGACTGGAGCATCCGATACGGCGAACCATCGTTGACGGACGCGAATGACCGAGCCGTCGATGACCGCCGCGCTCAGCTGCTCGCGGCGGAAGCCCGCGTCGTCGAGTTCGCGCGCCGGAACCGCGCCACCATTCCGGCGGATCCAACCGGCGATGGCTCGCGTGTCGTTCGGCATGCGTCGAGTCTGCTTGCCCGCAGTCCGTCTCGGGCTCGCGCGCTCGCAACTGTGGATAACGGGCGTCGCGTCGAACGCCTGGCAGCCCAGTCGCGGCCACCACGACTTACAGGACTATTCGGCCAGCACCGCTCCCACGGGACCTGCCGACCGGCTCATCCTGCAAGTCACCAACCGCACCCCGCGCCGCCGTGGCGACTTACAGGACTATTCGGCCAGCACCGCTCCCACAGGACCTGCCGACCAGCTCATCCTGCAAGTCACCAACCGCACGCCGCGACCAGCCAGAGCGTCGCGAGCCGTCGAGAAACTCAGTTCGTGTTCGCGTACAGCCACTCGAGCGGGTCGACCCACTCGCCATCGATGCCGCCGATGCGGATCTCGAAGTGGAGGTGCGGGCCCGTCGACATGCCGGTGTTGCCCGTCTCGCCGATGACGTCGCCGACCTCGACGGTGTCGCCCTCTTCGAACAGGCGCGAGCCCGAGATCATGTGGGCGTAGACGCTGACGACGGTCTGCCCGTTGATCTCGTGCTGGATCATGATGACCGTGCCGAGCGATCCGCCGTCGTCGGTCGAGTTCACGACGACGCCGTCGGCGATGGCCTGGATATCGGCGCCGTAGCCGGGGTTGAAGTCCTGCCCGTGGTGGTCGCTCGAGCAGCCGGCGCAATCGCGGTACCCGAACCGGTCGCCGATGTGCACGCCGATCGCGAACGGCCACTGGATCGTGCCCGCCGGGTTGTTCGTGAACGTCGCCTCGGGTCGGATGCCGGCCGCCTCGGCGTACTCCTCGATCGTCTGCGTCTTGTAACCCTCGCTGTCGACGCCCTCGGCGATGACGCCGTCGGCGATCTGCATGCTCTGGCCGTCGACCGACGTCGACGCGGCGCCCTCGAGCGCCATCGCCTGCACCTCGGCGGGGGTCATGAGCGACATCGCCGGCACCGACGTGGCGACGGCGAGCATGCCCGCGAACCCCATGGCGACGACGGGTGCGAAGCGGCGCCCGATGCGGCGGCTGGACTTGCCGGTCGCGGCGGGCCGGGTCGGCGCGTTGCGCTCGACGGGGGCGGATGCCGCGGGGCGGGCGCCGCTCACGGCACTCCGCGACGGGCGCTTCGAACGACGGGCGGATGCCGCGGGGTGCTCGTCGACGACCGGCGCCGACGCCGCACGTGAACGACGGTTCGAGGCCGCACGCCCGGTGGCCTTGCCGGAGCTCGCACGCTGCAAGCGCGACTCCGTCTGCGCGACCGTCTCCGACTCGGAGAAGTCTGCACCGCCGATGAGAGCGGCGAGGTCGTCGATGGGCGAATCTCCGCGGAGCATTTCGGGCGTCGGAATCGCCGTCGCCTTCGCGACGGCGGGCGCGGCCGCAGCGATCGGAGCGGCCGCGGGTGCGGCCTGCTGAGCCGCAACCGGAGCCGAGGGGGCGGGAGCGGAGGGAGCCGGAGCGGGAGCGGAGGCGGAAGCCTGCTGAGCCGCAACGGAAACCGACGGAGCAGGTGCGGACGTCCGCACAGTCGGAGCCGTCGCAGCAGCCGAAGCGCGCGGAGCCGAAGCAGGAGCAGGAGCGCCGGCCTGCGGCGTCGGGTCCGAGATGCCGATGCCCGCGAAGAGGTCGTCGAATGCAGGTCGACGCGGCGCGGCCGCGGCCGGAGCCGCCGCAGCAACCGGAGTCGACACCGGCGCACCAACCGGTGCCGCCGTGGCCGAAACGGGTGCCGCTGAGGCAGCGCCGGAGGAAGCCGGTGCACCAGCCGGAGTCGCCGCGGCCGGAGCCGCAGCAGCGACCGGAGTCGACACCGGCGCACCAACCGGTGCCGCCGGAGCTTGGGCCGGGACAGCCGACTGCGCCTGAGTGTGTGCTGGCTGAGACGCGTACGACTGCGCCTGAGTCTGTGCAGGCTGCGACATGTACCCCTGCGCCTGCCTCTGAGGGACCTGCCCCGCCGGATACGCCTGCGTCGCCGGATAGGTCGGAGCCGCCGGATAGACCGGAGCCACCGGATGCGCCTGCGTCGCCGGATACGTCGGAGCCGCCGCCGGATACATCGACGCCGCAGACGCCGCAGCTGCAGCAGCCGCCTCGGCCGCCTCGCGCTCGCGCAACTCTCGACGGGTCAGGGGACGCTCGGGCCGCGCAGCAGCCTGGGTGCCTGGCGAAGATCCGTCGGGCACGAGGGGGGACTCGAGCACGTGTTGGGGGCTTTCGGCGTCGGGGACGAGAGGTTTGCAGGGGAGGTACTCATCCCGACGCGAGCGACGAGATAACAACTCGGTAAAGGCTACCCGGATTCGCTCGTGAACGCCATGTGAATCATCGAGTTCCGTTGCGTGGAGCGGCGATGAACGACGTGCTCCGCCGTGTCGCTCGCCCGACCACGCTCACCGCCCCGCACTCACCGCGCCGCGGCGATCGCGCCCGACAGCTCCTCGTACAGCCCGGGCCCCGCGGCGACGACGAGTTCGTCGCTCTCGCTCCCGCCGCGCGGGCCGCCGACGAGCGCCCCGGCCTCGCGGGCGATGAGGGCGCCGGCCGCGTGGTCCCACGGGTTGAGCCCCTGCTCGTAGAACCCGTCGAGCCGCCCCGCGGCGAGCGCGCAGAGGTCAACCGCCGCCGACCCAGCGCGGCGGATGTCGCGCACCTGCGGCAGCACCTCGAGCAGCACCTCGGCCTGTTCGCGCCGCCGTTCGGCCGAGTACCCGAACCCGGTGCCGATGAGTGCACGCCCGAGCGGTACCGCTTCGTTGACCTGCAGCGAGCGCTCGCCGAGCCGCGCTCCCCCGCCGGCGGTCGCCTCGAACACCTCGCCGGTCGACGGGTTGACGACGACCCCGGCGAGCGCGCGCCAGCTCGACGGCTCGGGCGGTCCGGCGACGACGGCGACGCTCACCGCCCACCCCGGCAGCCCGTAGAGGAAGTTGACGGTGCCGTCGATCGGGTCGACGACCCACGTCAGCCCGCTCGTGCCGATGAGCATGCTGTCTTCTTCGCCGAGAATGCCGTCGTCGGGCCTCGCCTCGAGGATGCGCGCGCGGATGAGCGCCTCGGTCTCGCGGTCGGTCGCGGTGACGACATCGGTGGGGGTCGACTTCGTGGCCGCGATCTCGACACCGGCGCGCCTCGCCTCGGCCGCGAACTCCGCGGCCTGTACGGCGATCTCGCGCACGAGCGCGAGCAGCTCGGCCAGGTCGACATCGGGGGCGTCGGATGCCTCGTGCTCGGTCATGCCCCCACGCTATCGTCGCCCGCCGACGAGCACACCCGCAGCACCTTCCGAAGCTCGCGTACCCGCTCAGGGCTCAGCTTGCGGCCGACGCATCCTTGCGCAGGAACACCAGCTCCACCCCGGGCTGCAGCGCCTCGCGCCGGAACTCGCGGTACCCCTCGCGCTCGTACAACCGGATGTTCGCCGCACTCAGGTGCCCCGTGAACAGCTCGAACGAGTCAGCCCCGCTCGCCGCCTCGGCCGCGCGCAGCAGCGTCGTGCCGAGCCCGCGGCCCTGCTGGTCGGGCGCGACGACGAGCCGGCCGATGTGCGCGACCGCCCCGTCGACCGTCCACCGCACGGCGGCGATGAGTCGCCCGTCTTCCGTCACACCGAGCGCGGGATGCCGCAGCTCGTGCCGCACCTCGTCGAGTGTCTGCGTGAGGGCCGGCAAGAAGGGGTCGCCGTACAGCTGCGCCTCGGTGACGTAGGCCGCGCGCTGCAGGGTGAGCAACTCACCCGCGTGTTCATCGTTCAGCGGATGGGTCTCGGCAGCGGTCGATGCGCTCACGCTCGCGATCATAGGGGCGACGTCGGACCCCGCGCGTAGGCTCTGCCACATGACGACACCGCGCATGGACCACGTCAGCCTCATCGTCGACGATCTCGAGGCCGCGATCGCGTTCTTCACCGAGCTCGGTCTCGAGAGCGAGGGCGTCGCCGCCGTCGAAGGCGACTGGGTCGACCGGGTCAACGGCATCGACGACGTGCGCGTCGACATCGTGATGATGTCGACGCCCGACGGGCACGGCAAGCTCGAGCTCACGCAGTTCCGCTCGCCCGACGTGCTCACCCCGTCACCCGCCAACGCGACGCCGAACCTGCTGGGCCTGCGCAGCGTCATGTTCGAGGTCGACGACATCGACGACACCGTCGAACGGCTGCGCGCGCACGGCGGCAAGCTCGTCGGCGAGATCGCCGACTACGAGCGGTACTACCGCCTGTGCTACCTGCGCGGCCCGGGCGGCGCGATCATCGCCCTCGCCGAGTCGATCGGTTGACCGCCCGCGCCGGGATGCTCGCCGAGTCGACCGGCCGACCCCTCACCGAAGTGCCGAAGTGCCCGGCTGACCGCTCGCCGACGCTCGACTGACCCCTCGCCGAGGCGCCCGGCCGTCCGCTCGCCGCCGGTCGTCAACCCCTTTCGCCGAACTCCGCGGTTCGGGAAGCATGGCTCGCACGGGGGTGACACGAGAGGAGCATGCACGTGAGTCAACACCGGTACGACGAGAAGAGCACGACCGACACCGTCAGCAACCACGACGCAGGCATGCTGCTCGTCAGCTTCGCCGTCACCGTGGTGTTCGTCATCACCGTCGGCATGCTGCTGTGACGACCGAGTCGCCGGCTGCTGTGACGGCCGACCACCTGCCCCGGATACACGAAAACCCCGGTGAACCGGGGCTTTCTCTGGTGGCGAGTGAGGGATTCGAACCCCCGAATGCAATGCAGTCTGATTTACAGTCAGATCCCTTTGGCCGCTTGGGTAACTCGCCATCGCACCCGACCGAGTTCTGCACACAACCGGGGGCCTGACAAGGATACCCGCCGAGGCCCTCTCGCGGAAATCGAGGCCGCGCAGGTGCGCGCGACCGCTCAGTCCGACGGACGCCACCACGGCGCCTCGGACGTGTCGCCCTGATCGCGCCGCGTGCCGTCGGCCCGGATGGGCGACGTCGTGTTCACCGCGCTCGTGTCGTTGCGGGCCGTCGGCGACGTCGACAGCCAGCCCTGGTGCGACCCGTTCACGATCGGCACGGGCTGCGTGCGCGCCTCGCCGTCGTCGAACGTGCGCCCGCCACGCTCACCCGAACGCGCTTGCTGGTCGCCGGTGTCCTGCTGCGGCATCCCGGTCACGAGGGCGGATGCCGCGCCGCCACGACCACCGCCCCGCAGACCCGCACGCTGGATGACGCGCTGGATGGTGAGCCCGCGCTGGTCGGGCGAGCCGACGAAGCGGATCTCGCGCAGCCCCTGGTCTTGCGCGGCCGACTCGAAGATGAAGTGGCCGTAGTTGAGCACGCGCCCGATGATCGGCTTGTGCACCGAGATGTCGAGGATTCGCGTGAGCGGCATGGTCGCGATGCGCTGCGCCAGGATTCCGTGCACGCGGAACACGCGCATGTTGGTGACGACGAAGCGGTCCATACGGCGGCCGAGGATGCGGCGCAGGCCGTCGAGCACGAGGTAGAGCGCTCCGAAGATCGGGATGAAGTACAGCTGCGAGGGCAGCACGTTCAGCAGGAGCAGCACCGGGATCGCCGCGAGCATCTCGAGCGTCGCCGCGACGTTCGCCGCCCAGTGCTTGGTGACCTCGTCGACGATCACCTCGCCCTCATCGGCGATGAGGTGCCGCTCGACGTGCGGATCGAAGAAGCCCACGGTGCGCCTCCTCGCTAGGAGACGAGCGACATGAAGAAGGTGCCGATCGAGGCGATCGCGTTGAAGACGGCGTCGACGGCGCCCTGCACCGCGTTCGCCGCATCCTCGGGCCGCGTGATCAGGTAGAACGCGGCGAAGACGATGACGAGGGCGAGGAGTATGCGCTTGACCAACTTCATGGTTTCTGCGTTTTCCCTTCTCTGTTCGTGCGATGGCAGGCCGGCCACCCCACGAGCGAGCCCTGACCCGGCATTCTTACCGCATGGATGCTGCGGGGCGGGCGCGGCGCGCCGCGCGAGCCCCGGCTTCCCCGGTGGTCGAGTAGGCGCGAAGCGCCCACCCGGTGGTCGAGTAGCGCCGCCGGAGGCGACGCGTATCGAGACCCCTACCGGAAGTTCGTGAACTGCAGCGCGACGTCGAGGTCCTTGCCCTTGAGCAGCGCCATCGTCGCCTGCAGGTCGTCGCGGCTCTTCGACGAGACGCGCAGCTCGTCGCCCTGGATCTGGCTCTTGACGCTCTTGGGCGCCTCGTCGCGGATGATCTTCGAGATCTTCTTCGCGTTCTCGCTGTCGATGCCGTTCTTGAGGGCGATCTCGATGCGGAACTCCTTGCCCGACGCGTACGGCTCACCCGTGTCGAGCGCGCGCAGCGTGATGCCGCGCTTGATGAACTTCGACTCGACGACCTCGAGCACGGCCTTGACGCGCTCTTCGGTCTGGGCCTTCAGCAGGACCTTCTCGCCGCTCCACTCGACCGAGGCGCCGACGTTCTTGAAGTCGTAGCGCTGCTCGACCTCTTTGCGCGCCTGGTTGACGGCGTTCTCGGCCTCCATCTTGTCGACCTTGCTCACGATGTCGAACGTTGCATCTGCCATGCGGGCCAGTTTACCGAGAGAGCTGTTGGATACACCCCGTCGGTCGAGTAGCGACGAAGGAGCGTATCGAGACCACGCATCGCAGTGGTCTCGATACGTCGCTCCGCTCCTACTCGACCGACGGAGGCGTCACTCGGGCGGCCGCGCCGTCGACGAACGCACGCGCAGCTCGTACGGCAGGGGCGTCGCGGCGGGCGGCGGCGCCGACGACGATGAGGGTTCGAGCTCGTCCATGAGGATCTCGACCGCCTGCTCGCCCTGCACGCGCGGGAACTGCGCGACCGTCGTGAGCGCGAAGAAGTCGGCGAGGTCGTGGTCGTCGATGCCGACGATCGACACGTCGCGGGGCACGACGAGCCCGAGGTCGCGCGCGGCCAAGATGGAGCCCATCGCCATCTCGTCGGATGCGGCGAAGATCGCGGTGGGCCGGTCGTGCGGCGCACCGAGCAGTTGCTTCGCCGCGTGGTAACCGCCTCGAATGGTGAAGTCGGCCGGCGCGAACAGCCGCGGGTCCACCTCGATCGCGGCATCCCGAAGCGCCCCCTCGTAGCCGATGCGACGGTTGGTGGGCAGGTGGAAGTCGAGGTCGAACTCGAGGTCGCCGCCGATGTGGGCGATGCGCCGGTGGCCGAGCCCGATGAGGTGCTCGGTGGCGAGCCGGGCGACGGCGACGTCGTCGATGGTGAGCGTGCGCACGCCGGGGATGGGTCCGCCGACGCCGACGAGCGGCTTGCCGAGGTCGTGCAGCCGCTGCACCTCGGGGGCCGTGAGCTCGAGCGAGACGGCGATGACCGCGTCGACGCGCTGGCGCAGCAGGAAGTGCTCGAAGACGCTCGCGCGCTCCTGCCCGTCGCCCGAGAGGTTGTAGAGCGTGAGGTCGTAGCCGTGGCGCAGCAGCGCCTGCTGCGCTCCCTCGAGCACCGACGAGAAGAACCACCGGTTCAAGAAGGGGATGACGACGCCGATGTTGCGCGTGCGCCCCGACGCGAGCGACGAGGCGTTCGACGAGACGACGTAGCCGAGCCGCGCGGCGGCCTCGACGACCTTCGCCTTCGACGCGGCCGAGACGTGCCCGCGCCCGCTGAGTGCGCGCGAGACGGTCGCGGTCGAGACCCCCGCGAGCTTCGCGACCTCTTCGATGCCGGCCATGGCCCCTCATTCTTCGGGCCCGCGCCGAGCCTCGTACCCGAGAAATCCTATCGGGGCGCGTACCCCGCCACCCACCGCCTGATCGCGGCGTACGACGCGGCGCGAGCCGGCTCAGCCGAGAGCACGACGTCGTGCAGGGCGCCGTCGATGCGTTCGATGGTGACGGATGCTCCGAGCTTCGTCGCCCGCTCGGCGATCTCGTCGACGACGAGCACGCTGTCGGTGGAGCGCATCGCCTCGTCCCACCGGGCGAGAATGGTCGACCGCGCCGATAGCAGGGTCAGCACGGGGGCGCCGACGTCGATGCCCGCGGCGACCGTGGCGTGCCCGGCGAGCACCGCGGTCAGCCAGGCCGGATTCGTCGCGAAGCCGTGGTCGGGGCGCCAGGCGTGGTCGTACTCCCACTGGCCGCCCTGCTCCTTCGCGACGGCGCGCGTGTAGAAGCCGAGGTCGACGTTCGGCAGCGGCGCGAGCGGATGCACCCGAGCCCCGAACTGCATGAGGGGTGCGACCGCCTCGCGCCCGATCTTCGAGAGCTGGAACTCGAGCCAGGGACTGTTGAGCACGATCGCCGACGCGACGCCCCGGTGGCGCGCGGCCCAGAGTGACAGCGTCAGCCCTCCGGTCGAGTGGCCCATGACGAGGAGGTGTCGGCCCGTGGCATCCCCGGCGCCCCCGTCGCCCGCTGAGCCTGTCGAAGCGGAGGGGTCGTGCCCCATCGCCGCGAGCGCGGCCGCGATGTCGGCGTCGTAGGAGGCCAGGTCGGTGACGAGGCCGGGCGTCTGGCCGGGGCGCAGGCTGCGGCCGTACTTGCGCAGGTCGAGCGCGAAGAAGCGCGCGCCGAGGCCCGACCAGAACTCGGCGAGCTCGGGGTTGAAGAAGTAGTCGCTCCAGCCGTGCACGTACAGCACATCGATTCGGGATGCCTCGGGCCTGCGCCACCGCCACCGCCACGCCGGCCGGTGCCTGACGAGGGTCGCGACGACCTCGCCCTCGGCATCATCGCCGAGCGGCAGCGTCAGTTGTTCGAAACCCGGGCCGAGGATGTCGGGTCGCCAGGAGGCGTCTCGTTCGCCGGGCTCGTCGGCGGACGCGTCGGCGAGTTTCGAATCGGCGGGTGTCGGCTCGGCCACGGCTCCCCCTCCCCTGGGCGGCGGTGTCGGGGTCAGCCTATCGAGGTGTCAGTTGCCGACTCGATTGCCGCAGTCAGTAGCCGCCGAAAGTCTTCACCATCCCGACCACCGCAGGGAAGAGCAGCACGATGAAGAGCACCGGAAGGATTGTGAAGACGAGCGGGAACACGACCTTGATCGGAACCTTCATCGCCGATTCTTCAGCCCGCTGCCGACGTTTGACACGCATCTCACCGGATTGGACGCGGAGCACGTCAGCGATCGCGATGCCATAGCGATCAGCTTGCTGGATCGCACGCACGAATCGCTTGAGGTCAGCGCAATCGGTTCGCGCGAGGAGCGCGTCATACGAGTCATAGCGCGAGCGCCCGATGGACATGTCTTGGAGCGTTCGGATGAGTTCCTCGGACAGCGGGCCGCTTCCGCCACGGGCGGCCTTGGCCATCGCAGCTTCGAAACCAAGGCCCGCCTCGACCGCGATGGTCATCTGGTCGAGGGTGTCGGGTAGCGCGAGGAGGATCGCCTTCTGACGGTCGTCTGCTCTGCTCGAGAGCATGACATCGGGCGCGATGATGATCAGCAGGCCGAACAACAGGCCGGCGACGATCGGCAGCACACCCTTGGCCAAGATCAAGGTGAGCACGACGATGAGCAGTCCGATGGCGCCAACGACGATTCGGAGGGTCAGGAATCCACCGACGGTCCACTGATTCGTTCGACCGGCGTAGATGATCTTCCGCTGGATCCAGCCGGTATAGCCAGTCGGCATCACAGCGACGAGGGTCTGCGCAAAGGTCCGTCGCTCGACGCGCAGGCGCTCCTGCTCAGACGCCGGTGAGACGACGGCTCGCACATCGGCATTCGACGGAATCGCCGACACGAGCAGGAAGACGAAGAGACCGATCCCAACCGCGACAGCGGCGATGGAGAGAATCATGACGAGGTTCATGCGCGCTCCTAGAACTTCACCCTGACGGCAGCGATCATCCAGACGATGCCGATGATCATCAGGAGGATCGCGACGAACATCGCCGCCCATCCAATCGGGGTTTCAACGAATGGCGCAAGGTACTCAGGGCGAAGAACGATTACCCCGAGCACGACGACGATCGGCAGCAGGATCAGGATCGTCGCCGACAGTCGCCCCTCCGCACTTAGCGCCTTCACCTGACGCCGGATCTGATTACGCTCCCGAATCGTCGCGGCGGTGCGCTGCAACGTCTCACTCAAGTTGCCGCCGGTCTCCCGGTTGATTTGAATCGCTTGCGCAGCCCAAGTGAAGTCATCGGACTTCATCCGATCAGCTGTCCCCGACAGCGCGTCACCGAGATCACGGCCGATGCGGGTCTCGTTGACGATGCGAGCGAACTCCTCGGACGTCGGAGGATCGGCGTGCTGTGCCACGGAGTCGATCGACTGCATCAGACCATGGCCAGCGCGAAGGTTGCCCGATACCAACTGCAGCGTGTCGTCGAGCTGATCACCGAACTTCGATCGACGCGACTCGGTTCGGCTCGACAGGAACAGAGAAACGAGCAACGGCCCGAGCGCCGCGAAGAGCGCACCGAGGATCACCGACCAGAATGAACCGAAGCCGATCACGACACCGAGAAGCCCAAGTACCGCGGACACCGCAATCACGACGATGAGGAACGCCGACGGCTCGGACTTGATGCCCGCCAGTTCTAGCCGCTCCTCACCGAACAGGCGGTGTTCACGTCTCCCAGAGACTGATTCGATCGTCGCCACCGCGCGATCGGTCGCCTTGCTGAGCGCCGATACGTGCTCTTCACCGGGTGCGATCCGGCGCTCGATCGCGACGCGTCGCGGCGGCGGCGCGACAACGAGGAAGACGATCGCGAAGAGCGCGAGCGCACCGAAGATAATGCCGAATGCGAGCAGGACATTCATCGGATCTCCCCGAGCAAGGTACTCGAGCGCGGCTGGAACTGGAAGACGCTGACGGGAACTTCGATGCCCGCCTCTGTGAACCGCTCCACGAAGCGGGGGCGCACTCCGGTAGGTTCTGCGTGGCCGAGATACCGACCGGTGCTATCCATTCCGGCGGCGTAGTCGAATGAGAAGACGTCCTGCATCGTGATGACTTCGCCTTCCATGCCGTGAACCTCGGTGATGCTCACCACACGGCGGGTTCCATCGCGAAGACGACCGATCTGCACGATCACATCGATGGCCGACGCGATCTGCTCGCGGATCGCGCGGAGTGGCAGGTCCATACCTGCCATCAGTACAAGCGTCTCCAGGCGAGCAAGCGCATCACGCGGCGAGTTCGCGTGAATGGTCGAGATCGAGCCCTCGTGGCCGGTGTTCATGGCCTGGAGCATGTCAAGCGACTCGCCCCCACGCACCTCGCCCACAACGATGCGGTCGGGCCGCATGCGCAGCGAGTTGCGTACCAGATCGCGAATCGTGATTTCGCCCCGGCCCTCGATGTTCGCGGGGCGCGACTCGAGTCGGACGACATGCTCCTGCTGGAGCTGCAATTCGACGGCATCTTCGATCGTGATGATGCGCTCATTATTTGGAATGAACGCCGAGAGCACGTTGAGCAGGGTGGTCTTACCGGTGCCGGTACCGCCCGAAACCAAGATGTTCAGCTTCGCTCTGACCGATGCGTCGAGGACAGTTGCGATCTCACGATTTATCGTTTCGAACCGCACGAGGTCGTCGACAGTGTATGGCGTCTTTGAGAACTTACGAATGGTGAGCGACGATCCATCCACCGCTAGTGGTGGAATGACAGCGTTGACGCGAGAGCCATCTTCGAGTCGGGCGTCGACGAGCGGCGATGCTTCGTCGATGCGCCGGCCGACACGCGACACGATGCGCTCGATCACGCGGCGAAGATGGGCCTCGCTGGAGAAGCGGCTGTGCGACTCGAATAGACGACCATTGCGCTCAACATAGATCTGGTCGAATCGGTTCACCATGATTTCTGTGACCGACTCGTCATCGAGCAGTGCCTCGAGGGGGCCGAATCCGAGCACATCTGCGCCGATGTCGGCGATCAAGCGGTTGCGCTCGACCGCCGTCAGCGCGACCTGTTCGGATTCGATGATGCGCCCAAGTTCATCGCGGGCGATCGAGTGGAGCTGCTCCTCCGACAGATTGGGATCGTTGAGACGGCCACCGATCCGTCGGAACAACTCGTCGGCCGAGCGTTCCTTGAGCTCTGCGAAGGGATCGACGGCCGCGGCGGTCATCAGGTGCGGACTTGCGAGTGCTTCCCAGGTCGATGTGTGCACGGGCTCGTTCTCGTCAGCCCGAGCGCTTGCCTCGGATGTCGGCGGAACGACAGGTGCGGCATCGGTCGTCTCCGAGGAGTTGGGCTGCGACGGTGCGGCTTCGTCGCTCTCGGTGGGGCTGTTGCGTGCCCTCAGTCGGTCACTCAGGCTCATCTTGTCGCGCCTTTCTGTGGATCCGTCGACGAGTTGGGACGGCGGCGGGATCGACCCGTTGTACGAGGGCACGGACCGCTTTGGCAGCACTATCGCGCGGATCGTGGTGGATGAGTGGAGCACCGGCGTTGGCAGCGAGCAACACGCCCTGCGATCTTGGCACGACGACGTCGGCCTCCGCCCCGATGATCGCTGTTGCATCGGCGGGGATGAGCCCGGTGTTTTTCTCGACGTTGTTGAGCACGATGTGGCGGTTGCGCGGAATGAGTCCAAGCTCCGTCAACAGCTGGAACTCCGTCCTCAACGCACGAAGGCTGGCGACGGTAAGTGAGCTCACGAAGACACCGTCAGTGGCATGTTCGAGTGCGGTGATCGTATGCTCACCGAGGCCCGGCGTCGTATCGACGATGACGTATCGGAACATTTTCGCGAGCTGATCGATAAGCCGGCCAAGACTCGCAGCATCGATGTCATCGGCGAACTCCGGCGACAACGGGGCGGGCACGACGAAGAAGTCGTCCGAGTGACGTACGAGCTGAGTCTTGATCTGCACCTCGTCGTCGGCCGCTCGCACGAAGTCCGCGAGATCGCGAGTCGGCTGAAGATCCAGGACGTTCGCGACATCTCCGAATTGGAGATCGGCATCGACGATCACAACGGAGTTTGGCGCGACCTCAGCGAGTCCCACTGCGAGATTGACCGCCATGGTCGTCTTGCCTTGCCCACCCTTCGGCGCCGCGACGGTGATGACCTCACTTCGGACCGCAGGATCCATGGGCGGAAGAACCCACGCCTCAACGGCGGAGGACTCATCGGCCACTTCCGCATCGAGGGCGTCCTCCCCGTCGGTCGCATCATCATCCGCCGCAAGTTCGACGAATGTGAGCGTTGACGCCTCCTCGACCCCGCTCGCGATGGCATCACCGGAATACGGCTGTGCCCTGCCGGCTGTCACAAGCCAGGCGTCGAGCCGTTCGACCAGATCGAGCGTCGTAGTATCGGTCGCTTCCGGACTCAGCACCGCTTGGATGTCCATCGCGTCCACCCAGTCCTCGAGGTCGGAGCGCTGCTCTCGCACGACAATGATTCCAAGTCCGGCGTTCTTCTCCCGAAGCGCAGCGGCTATCGACCGCGATTCGTCGAAACTCAACAGCGGTCCGAGCAGCGCGACGGCTGGATCGTCTTGCACCTGGCCGACCACCTCCGTAGTGCCGAACGCCAAGTACTCGCCAGGAACCGTCTGCAGGCGCGCACCGAGGAGGCGGCGAAGGCGATTCTCATACTCCGCGCTGCGACTGACGAGCAGGTAGCGGGTCACTGGAAGATGTTCTCTCCGCTGCGCTGAGTGGATCCGGTCTGCGTCGCGGTCTCGGGCTCAAGCGTCAGCCAGATGCCACCGAACCCATCCTCCTGCTGCTCAGCTCCGTACACGATCTTCTCGACCTGCGGAGTCGTTGCCGCGAAGGTGACCATGAACGCATCCACTTGGGTAGTGGTGTCTTCATTCGAAGTCTGAATCGTTCGACCAGGCGTCACCTTCGTAACCAGAACTCGATGGAAGGCGAATTGAGTCAGCGCAAGCTGCTCGTTGTTGGCTCGCGAGGCCGTGTTGCTGGAGTAGACGAGCCCGACATAGTCGCCTGGCTTCACTTCTCCACCGACTGCGCGCGCAACCGGCAGTGTGACCGTGACCTCTTGCATGCCTTCGGGGACCGCCACAGTTCCGGCGGCGGCGTCCTGCGGGTCTGCGAAGCGCCCTTCGCGCAAGATGTCGCCAGTGAGGAGTTCCGTCGTCGCAACCAATCCGTTGAGATCATCAAGCGCCTCAACCGCATCCTCCGGCATCGCCGACTTTGATACCCGGCTCACTGTCACGAAATCGTCGATCGTCTCGCCGGGGGTCCCGATCGGAACATCCTTGGCAACTACATATGCGTCGACGAATTCAGCGTTCGCCGTCGCTCGCGCATCGGCACTGCGGGCGTACAGATAGAGGGCGAACCCGCCTGCAACGGCGAGCAAAACTGCGAGGATAGCGCCGATAATTCGGGTCTTCACGATGTCCGCTTTCTTGTAGGGCTCCGGGACACGGCCGGGAGATATCGCGTAACTGCTAGTTCGTCAGGTCGGCGAGTTCATCCGGGGTGATGATCATTCGTACGACGCTGAGACCCTCGGGATCGCCATCCCCGAGTTCGAATGCCTCGTCCACGGACACGTACTTGACGAAGTACCCCTGGAGTCCGCGGCAGGAGCCGGTGCATCGAGGCGCGCCAGAATCGACGTACGCGCTGCTGCCGCTCAGCTTGAAACCAGTGAGCACGAAGGCGGCGAACTTGGCAATCCGCAAACAGACCGTTCCGCCGCTTGCGATGTTGGCCTCAGAACACGTCGAGTTGACCTTCTTGTATGAGTCGTAGATCGGTATCAGCACCGTGGTGCCGCGAAGTGGTGCAATGTCGGTGTCTGCGTCACACCCACTCTTCGAGAGGTTGTTACCGCGATCGCCCTTGTGCCAAACGGCACCGCCGGAGACATCAAGATTCGCGATGCAGTCGGCGGCGTCGAGCCAGCCGAACCCACCAGGCGCGTAGGTTTCGTCACACCCCGCTCGAGCGGTCGTGTTGTATTGCACGAGGATTTTCGATGGCGGCGCGGTGGGATCGAGCGGTGGATATTGATCGAACTCGCAGACGCCAATCGCCAAGGGCAACGTCGAGCCTGCGACAGGCTGGCCCCACTCGGCTGAACCCGACGCAGTAACAACGCTCGAATCTGCTCCCAGGAGCTGTGCTAGGACGTGGTCGACGTCAGTTGCAGCAGTTACAGTCACCGTGTTGTCGGCGTAGTTGATGTTCGGCGTATTGGCGGCCGGATCGCGGACAATCGCCGCGTTCTCGTCGACATACCGCTGAGCTGTGGTCCCGGCGGTCCCCCCGCAATTCGACTCATTGTTGGCACACGCGGCAGCAACTGCGAGAGCTGCAGCGTCGACGCCATTCTGCAGCTGCGCGCGCTCCGCATAGAGCGCCCCGACATCGATAGCGATCGCGCCTGCTCCGAGCAGCGGCACGAGCGCGAGTGCGAAGACCACCGCGGAAGCCCCGCGATCACGCTTGAACGAATCGTGGAACCGACGCATTATCCCCCACATGGCGTCACGCCTCTCCCGGTCAATGTGATGCTCGGAAACCCTGGGACGAGGGATTCAATCCCAGTGAGAGTGGTCATGGGAAGGCTCAACGCGACTTCCGCGTCTCCCCCGCTGCCGCTCGTCGGGCAGACCTGCACGACGCTAATGGTCGGAGTGCCACCCAACGTGCTCGCTGCCGATGCGGCAGCCGCCGTTGCCTCCCCAGAGTCCTTCGTAATGGCGAGGACGCGCGCACCTTCTCGGGCGGCATTCGTCACCGTGAGCTGCTGGTTGAAGACGTAGCCGAACTCGATAATGCCCAGCAGCAGAACGAGGAGCGGAATAAGAATCAGCGCGAACTCCACAGCCGCCGCACCACGTTCGCAGTCGCGTTGTCGATTCATCATGGGAGCCACCGAGGCGGACGGTGCCATTGGCACCGCCCGCCCACGCAACTGGATTCGAACCGGTTACAGGTTGGATGCGACGTCGTTGAACATGCCGTTCAGTGCCAGCGCGAGTGCGCCGAGGCCGACGACGATGCCGAGAGCGACAATCGCGATGATGAGCCCGTACTCGGCGGCGTTGCCGTCTTCTTCGGTGCGGAGCGAGTTGAGACGCGCCTGGAGCGCCGCGTATGCCTTCAGCATGATCAAATTCCTTCGGGTATGGATTACACTCACCACCCCGAAGGATGGCTGGTCCCACATGCGGGTACATGCGGTGGAATGAAGTTATCCAGCGGATTCAGGGGGACCTAGGCCCCACTTTGGGGGAGGCATCCCCGCACCCACGCAATGATCCGCACAGATCCGCGTGTTTTCGCGCAAGATGTCAGACTGTGCCCCCCGGTCTGGGGGTTCATCGGGGTACAAATATGGGGTACAGGCGTACCCGTTGTTCGGGGTACATCTGTACCCCGATGCGGCTTGGTTGGCCGATGTCGAATCGAGTTGCCCACCCCCTACATTGGGGAGTACCCCAGATCGCGACATTCGGGGGACACTCGTCGACAGGGTGCTCCGGTTCCTTGGCAGGGCGTGGACCACCTCGGAGTTGCTCTCGTGGGTTGATGCAGCCGGCCGCGATCCCCTCGGGTCCAACTTCCTTGACTCCCACCGGCCCGCTGGCATGATGATGCGATGATCCAGCGCAACGACCTGCTCGCCGTACTGATCGACGCCGACAACGTGCCACCGTGGAAGATCGGTGCCGTCCTTGCCGAGGTCGCACGTCTCGGCACTGCTTCAGTGAAGCGTGTGTACGGCGACTGGACCATGCCGAATCTCGGCAGCTGGAAGACGGTCGCGAGCGAGCACGTGATCCAGCCGATGCAGCAGTTCGCCAACACCACCGGCAAGAACTCAACCGACAGTGCGCTGATCATCGACGCAATGGACCTGCTCTACACGCGGAGGTTCCAGGGGTTCTGTATCGTCTCGTCCGACAGCGACTTCACCCGCCTCGCGTCACGCATCCGTGAGGATGGCGTGGCCGTGTACGGGTTCGGCGAGCGGAAGACGCCCGAATCGCTTCGCAACGCGTGCGATCGGTTCACGTATCTCGACGTGCTCGAGGAGCCCGAAGCGGAGAACACGGCGGCCGTGCTCACCCCAGTCCCGACTTCGAAGTTGCGCACCCACGGAAAGCTCGTCTCCGGACTCCGCGCGAGCGTTGCCTCGGCCTCCGGAGAGGACGGATGGGCGAGTCTCAGCGCCGTCGGCAACTTGATGCGGAGTCAGCAACCCGACTTCGACTCGCGCAACTGGGGCTACGCGAAGCTCTCAGAGCTCGTACGTGCGACCGAACTCTTCGTCGTCGAGACGTCGCCGAGCGGCGTCATCCGCCTTCGCGCCAAGAGCAAGAACGGCAACTGACGCCGTCAGCCAGCCGCGAGCAACACCGCCACAACCGCGCCCGCCAGCATCGACGGCCCGAACGGAATCGACCCCCGCAGCGTCACCTTGCGCAGCGCGAGCGCGATGAGCGAGATGACGCCGCCGATCACGAACGCGGCGAGCAGCGCGACGAGCCACGCCGACAGCCCGAACCAGCCGGCCAGCAGGCCGATCGCGAGTGCGAGCTTGACATCGCCCATGCCCATCGACGACGGAGAGATGAGTGCGAGCACGAAATAGGCGATGAACATGGCGGATGCTCCGGCCAGCGCCCACACGAGCCGCATCCACTCCCCCGTGGCCCACGTGGCGGGAACGAGCAGCACCCCGACGGTCGCGAGCGCGGGAAAGACGACCGCGTTCGGCAGCCGCTTCTCGGCGAGATCGACGATCGACAGCACCGTCGCGAACGCGGCGAACGCCAGCAGAGCCGGCAGCAGCCAGTAGTCGCCGGCCGCGACGACTCGCCACGCGAGCAGACTGAAGGCCACCCCGGCGGTCACGGCCGATGCGATGCGGATCGTGCGCCGCGGCATCCGGTCGTGCTTCATCGAGTGCTCGGCCCACCTCGTCAACGGCCACCATCCGAGCGCGAACCCGACGGCCGCGGCAACCAGAGCGGCGACGATCGCCGGCAGGTCGAGGAGCATGCTGAGCAGCGTAGCGGCAACGCGGTCAGCCGCGCCGCCGCACCGCGTTCGCGTACACCCACACGAAGTTGTCGTGCCGGGTCGCGGGGTCGGGATACTTCACGAGCACGGCACCGTTGGTCCAAGCGATCGCCGTGCCCTCCACCTCGCGCGGCTCCTCGTAGGCGACGCGGTACCGCACCGTCGCCGTCACGGGCACGGCCTCGCGAGCGTCGTTGCGGCGCCCTGTACGACGCACCTCGGAGGTCGTGAGCGACACGGGCGAACCGCGCTTCGCCTGCTCGAGCTGCAGCTCGTCGGTGCGCTGGTCGGCACGCTCGGGGTATCGGTGGTTCGCGCCCACTACGCGTACGTCGCTTCGACGACCCAGCCCGACGGCGCGAGCCGCAGGTCGAACACGAGCACGTCGTGGGCGTCGGTGCGCCCCGTCACCCGCCAGCCCGGCGCGAGCAGCACGTCGACCGGAGGATGACTGATGCCCGACGGCCATTCGGGCTGCCTGGCGAGCGCCGTCGGGGTGTCGATCACCCGATATCGGATGCCTCGATAGACGAGCCGCACCGGGCGCTCCGCGCCGTCGAGCCAGACGGCCACAGGTTCTGCGTCGCTGATCGTGAGCATCATGACCTCCTCACAGATTCGAACTGATGTTCGAAACTGTAGGCGACGAAGTCGCGACACGCCAACACGGATGAGACGAGCGGCCGGCCCTACTCACGGCCGATGCACAGGCGCGAAGGGGTGCCGCCGCCGGCCGGCCCACGTAGTCTGGGCAGACCCTCACGGGTCACCGACCGAGCCTCCGAAGGAGCCGACATGAGCGCCTACGTCATCGCCCTCGTCACCACCGGTGCGATCACCGCCGCTGCCGCCCTGGTCGGCCTCGTCGCCGTGATGAATCATCGTCGGCCGCTCACCGCCAAGGCGCACGACCCGCAGCTGCAGCGCGAGCTCGCCGAGGTGCAGCGCCAGATCGACCGGGGCCGCAACAGCCTCTGACGCCGTCGGCGCCACGATCGGCCGGCACCCTCTGCAGGTCTGCTTCACCACCGATCACCCGGAGCGAATCCCTCCTGGGGCGGCATCCTCGCGAGGGGTTTCGAGACGATCGCTGCGCTCGCTCCTCAACCCACCCGAACGCAGTTCGTTGACGCCTCGGCGACACCGGCGCACCATGGAACAGTGAACGCCGGACGCCTCGGTGGCGCCGCCGCACTCGTGTGCGGTGCGGGCCTCTGCGCCCTCGCGCTGACGGGCTGCGCGGCGAGCGCGCCCGGCGCGCCGACGCTCACCGCGAGCACGCCTGTGACGAGCGCGACCTCGCCTGCGTCATCCCCGCCGTCGCCCGTCACCGAGATCGCGTTCGCCGACCTCATCGCCGACCCCGAAGCGCACCTCGGCGAACCGGTGCGACTCGTCGGCACCGTGCACTTCCTTTCGGAGTGCCCGCCGCCCGGCGCGACCCCGAGCGCATGCGTGCTGATGGGGTACGTCGCCTCCCCCGACCAGCGCAGCTTCGGCGCATCGGATGCCGCCCGCGCAGTCCCCCTCGCAGAAGGCGGGCGCAGAGTCTCCTGCAACGAGGGCGAGGCGACCGGCGGGTCCGCCGTGGCATGCGGCGACTGGATCGCCGGGACGGCCTACGAACTCGACGGCGCGCTCGAGCGCCAGGTTCTCGGCGGTCGTGAGACTGACGCCGTGCAGTTCGACGTCGTCGAGAAGACGGTCGATTCGCCCGCGGGCTGAGCGATCGTGCTCCGTGCGGCCCCGTCCCGAACGCGATCGCGCACCATGACCCCCGAACCCTCCCGAACTGGGGGCGGCGAAACGTCCGCCCGCAGTGGCGGCCTGCCGTCGACAGGGCCAATATCTGCCGTGTCGAGCGCGCGATCCGGGGTACAGGGGCGTGTCCCGGTCGCGGGGATCCTCCCCTCGCGCGCCTTGGGGGTCATCATGTCCGAGCCGAACGCTGCCCACCCGTCTCGCCGCTTGCGTCCGATCAGGCTCGCGGCCGCCGTCGCGGCGATCGCGCTCGTCGGTGCCGGCCTGTTCGCCGCGCCCGCGGGTGCCGCGACGATCGACGCCGACTACGACGCGCTGGGCCCGTCGCCGATCACCGGCGGCCAGGTCGAGAGCGTCGCGCCGAACGACGAGGTCGCCGGAGCGGTGCAGACCGTCGTCGCGCACCCGAGCGATCCGAACGTCGCGTGGGTCGGCACCGTCAACGGCGGCGTCTGGCGCACCATGAACGCGACCGCGAACTCGCCGACCTGGACGCCACTGACCGACCAGCAGGCGAGCCTCTCGATCGGCGCCCTCGAGCTCGACCCCACGGTCGCGACCAACACCGTGCTGCTCGCCGGCATCGGCCGGGTCAGTTCGTTCGGCCGAATCTCCGGGCCGCTCAACGGACTGCTCCGCACCGCCGACGGCGGCACCACGTGGACACCGCTCGGCGGCGCGCAGCTCGCCGGCGAGAGCATCTCGGGTGTCGCACCCCGCGGCACGACGATCGTCGTGTCGTCCAACGCCAACAGCAACGTCTTCGGCGCCGGGCAGGGCGGCATCTTCCGCAGCACGAACAGCGGAACGACCTTCACCCGCCTCTCGGGCAACGGCACGAGCGGCCTGCCGAACATCGGCGTCTTCGACCTCGTCGGCGACCCGTCGAACCCCGCCGTACTGTACGCGGGCTCACAGCAGGGCATCTTCCTCAGCACCGACACCGGTGCGACCTGGAGCAACGTCACCAACCAGGTCACCGGCATCTCGAACGCGACGACGAACAACCTCGAACTCGCCGTGCACAACTCGGCGGGCAACAACGTCGTCTACGCCGGCGTCGTCAACTCCGGCCAGCTCAACGGGCTCTGGCGATCGACGAACCAGGGCACCAACTGGACGCAGCTCGACACGCCCGTCACCAACGAGGGCGGCGCGATCGTCGGCCTCCAGCCGCGCGAGAAGCCGGGCGGCCAGGGCGGCGTGCACTTCTCGATCGTCGCCGACCCGGGCGACCCGACCCTCGTCTACGTCGGCGGTGACCGGCAGCCGCTCGACCAAGGAGCCAACACCGGCAACTTCCCGAACTCGATCGGCGCGAACACGTTCAGCGGTCGCCTGTTCCGGTGCGACTCAGCGCTCGCGGCGAACGCGCAGTGCACTCCGCTGACCCACAACGGCACGACCGACAACAGCGCCCCGCACGCCGACTCGCGCGAGATGGTGTTCGACGCGAACGGCGACATTCTCGAGGGTGACGACGGCGGCGTCTACCGCCAGACCGACCCGTCGACGACGAACGGCGAATGGCGCTCGCTCAACGGCAACCTGCAGATCAGCGAACACCATTCCTGCGACTACGACAGCGTCGGCGACCTCGTGCTGTGCGGCGACCAGGACACCGGCGCGGCCGAGCAGTCGGCTTCGGGCAGCACGAGCTGGGCCGAGCTGAGCGCCGGCGACGGCGGCTTCGTCGCCGTCAACGACGCGGGTGCGTCGTCGATCCGGTTCAGCAGCTCCAACAGCTTCGGCGCCGGCTCGTTCCTGCGCCGCACCTGCACGGCGGCAAACGTGTGCGCGAACTCCGCGCCCGGGTTCAACGTCGTCGGTCAGGGCCAGACGATCCAGAACTTCGACACGACGCTGCCGCTCTACACGCCGCTCGCGATCAACACGATCGATCCGACGCGGTTCATCGTGACGTCGAACCGTGTCTACGAGTCGACCGATTCGCTCGACAACCTCAACATCATCGTCAACGGACTCGGCGGCCCCGCGAACAACCTCACGAGCACCACTCGGGCGATCGCCTACGGTGGCCGCGCCGGCGGCGCCGACAACCCGGGCGTGCTCTGGTTCGGCGACTCGACCGGTCAGTTGTTCCTGCGCAGTGCGGGCGCAGGTGCACCCGCGGCACTGCCGGGCTGGACGAACGGCGTCACGACCGACATCGTGCTCAACCCCGAGAACTGGGCCGACGCGTTCGTCTCGACGGGCGCTCGCGTGTTCCGCACCGTCGACGCCGGGGCGACCTTCACCGAGGTGACGGGCAACCTCGGCGGGCTCGCCCCCGGAGCCAACGTGCGCTCGCTCGAGATCGTGCCGGTGCCCGGAACGAACGTGCTCGCGCTGCTCGCCGGCACCGACGCCGGGGTGTTCGTCAGCCAGACCCAGAACCTCGGCGTCTGGGCCGAGCTCGGTTCGGGCCTGCCGAACACGATCGCGTTCGACCTGCACGTCGACCCGGCCGACGACGTGCTGCTCGTCGGCACCATGGGTCGCGGCAGTTGGCTCGTCGACGACATCTCCGATGTCATCCCCGTCTCCGACCTCCGCGTCACCAAGACCGACTCGCCCGACCCGGTCATCGCCGGCGAAGAACTCTTCTACACGGTGACGGTGACGAACGACGGTCCGGATGCCGCGGCCGGAGCCGTGGTCGTCGACAGCCTCCCGCCTGAGGTCGACTACCTCTCCGACGACGGCGACTGCACCTACGACGCGCTCGACCACCAGCTGACGTGCACGATGGGCGACATCCCCGTCGGCGAGAGCCGGTCGTTCGTCATCAAGACCCGAGTCCACTCCGACACCGTCGTCGGTGAAGACGACGGCACCCTGCGCATCGAGAACGTCGTCTCGGTCTCGAGCGCGAGCGTCGACGGCGACCTGAGCGACAACACCTTCACGCAGCGCACCTTCGTACAGGAGCGCAGCGACCTCGAGGTGACGAAGGTGTGCAAGCCCGACGGCGAACTGCCCGCCGGCCAGACGGGCACTTGCACGATCTTCGTCGACAACCACGGCCCGTCGTCGGCCCGCGACATCGTCGTCACCGACACGAACCTGAGCGACGGCGACTTCGCCATCGGCACCGTGACACCCAGCCAGGGCACCTGCGGTGCGCCGGCGAACGGCGTGATCACGTGCACCATCGGCGATCTCGCGGCGGCCTCGCCCACCGCGACCGGGCGCGCGACGATCGTCGTCGAGGTCTCGGCGACCGAAGACGTCGACATCAACGACGTCGTCACCGTGAACTCGCCGACGCCCGACCCCGTCACGTCGAACAACAAGGCGCAGGAGTCGATCAACGTCAAGGCGGTCACCGACCTCTCGGTCGACAAGACCGGCCCGGCCACCGCGACCGCCGGAACCGACATCACCTACACGATCGCGATCCAGAACCACGGACCGTCGACCGCGACCGGCGTCGTCGTGACCGACGACCTCTCGGCCGGCGTGCAGATCCTCGCGGTCAGCGGTACCGGCGGAGCGACCTGCAATGCCGGGGTGCCGGGCGACTCGACCCGACCCACTCGATGCTCGTTCGGCAACCTCGCGCCGAACGCCGCGAGGACCATGACGATCGACGTGCGCATCCTTCCCGACTTCATCGGGCCGCTGCACGACGACGCCCGCGTCTCGAGCGACACCTTCGACGACGACCTGGCGAACAACCTCGACACCGTCGCCACCGAAGTCGCGGCATCCGCGGACCTGTCGATCACCAAGAGCGACTCGCCCGACCCGGTCATCGCCGGCGACCCGCTCACCTACACGATCACCGTGCACAACGCAGGTCCCTCGACGGCGACCGACGTCGAGATCACCGACGAGCTGCCCGACGGAACGAGCTTCGTCGAGGGAGTCGACGGCAACGGTGCGACGGTCTGCGCGCTCGTGCAACCGGGTGACGTCGTGTGCGATCTCGGCACGATGGCTCCCGGGGCGACCGTGACGGTCTACCTGACGGTGGACACGTCGCCCTCGCTGCCGGCCGACGCCGTACTGGTGAACACCGCGACGGTCGGTTCGGCGACCCCCGACCCCGATCCCTCAGACAACACCGCGAACGAGTCGACGGCCGTCGACACCGCGGCCGACATCTGGATCGACAAGACCGCGACCCTGAGGTCGGGTAACCCGGCACCGGTCATCGTGTACACGCTCACCGTCCACAACGACACGGGGTGCGAGTCCGACGCGCAGTCCACGCCGACGCCGAACTGCGGCACCGGCGGACCGTCCGACGCGCAGGACATCGTCGTGACCGACATCCTGCCGCTCACGGCGAAGAAGCTCGTCGTGCAGTACGTCTCGCCGCAGTGCACCTACGACAAGGTCGCACACCGGGTCACCTGCAAGGCCGACCCGCTGCCGGCCGGTGCGACGGTGCAGTTCGTGATCGAGGCGCAGGCCGCCGGCAGCGTCGGCACCATCCTCAACAAGTCGTCGGTCACGAGCACGACGCCCGACCCCGCCGCTTCGAACAACGCGAACGACGCGTCGATCGTGGTGAAGGGCGGCACCGGCAAGAACGGAAAGGGCTAGCCCCCGACCCCGCCCAGCGGCGACCGATCAGCCGTGCAACGCGAGCAGCAGCCGCCCCGCTTCGAGCGCATGCACCGCGTGCTGAACTCGCGCGGCGATGTACACGATGCCGCCCGGTGAGAGCTCGGTCGATTCATCGCCCGCCTCGACCCGGAACCGGCCGGCGAGGCACTGCACCGTGATCGGCACCGCGGCGCTGTGCTCGGTCAGCGCCTCACCGGTGTCGAACGCGAGGTGCATGAGCCGCACCCCGTCGGCCTTCAGCACCCGGGCCGAGCTGACCCGGCCCGCAACGATCGGATTCTCCGAGGCCAGATCGTCGCCTGCCACGGCCACGACGACGAACGAATCACTCATGGGGCGACATCCTCTCGACAGGGGTTTCGAGACGCTCGCTGCGCTCGCTCCTCAGCCCGCGAAACGCGGTCTACGCCACCTCGCCGCGCGAGACCTCGACCATCTCGTCGCGGGGAACGACCTTGATGCGCACGCGCTCCTCGGCCGAGCCGAGCGCCTGCTCGTGCTCGTCGAGGCGGTGCCAGCCGTCGAGGTCGGTCCAGCGGATGCCGCGGGACTCGAGCAGCTCGATCACCGACTCCTCCGACGGCGACTCGGGGCGCCACCAGTTGCCGAGGTCGTTGATGAGGTGCTTGATGGTCTCCATCGCGTCCGACTTGGTGTGGCCGATGAGGCCCACCGGGCCGCGCTTGATCCAGCCGGTCGCGTAGACGCCGTACATCTGGCGGGCCTCGCCCGTCTCCTTGTCGCGCGTGAGCACCTGGCCCTCGTGGTTCGGGATCACGCCGAACTTCTTGTCGAACGGCACACCCGGCAGCGGCGACCCGAAGTAGCCGACCGCGCGGTACACGGCCTGGATCGGCAGCTCGCGGGTCTCGCCCGTGCCGACGACCCCGCCCGCGCCGTCCGACTTCGTGCGCTCCCAGCGGATGCCCGCGACCTTGCCGTCGCCGTTGCTCGTGATCTCGAGCGGCTTCGCGAAGAAGTGCAGGTGCAGCCGGCGCGACGCCTGGCCGACCTCGCGCTGACGCCACTGGTTCAGCACCTTGTCGATGACGAACACCTGCTTGTTGCCCGACACCGCAGCGCGCGCGGCGTCGTCGTAGTCGAAGTCCTCGTCGTAGACGATCATGTCCACATCGCGCAGCTCGCCGAGCTCGCGCAGTTCGAGCGGGGTGAACTTCACCGAGGTCGGGCCGCGCCGCCCGAACACGTGCACGTCGGTGACCGGGGATGCCGCGAGCCCGGCGGCCACGTTGGCGGGAATCTCGGTCACCATGAGGTCTTCGACGTGCTTCGCGAGCATGCGCGACACGTCGAGGGCGACGTTGCCGTTGCCGATCACGGCCACCTCGCGAGCCTCGAGCGGCCACGTGCGCGGCACGTCGGGGTGCCCGTCGAACCAGCTCACGAAGTCGGCCGCGCCGTACGAGCCCTCGAGCTCGATGCCCGGAATGTTGAGCGGAGCGTCGCGCACCGCACCCGTCGCGAAGATCACCGCGTTGTAGTGCTGCTTGAGGTCGTCGAGCGTGATGTCCTCGCCGAAGCGCACGTTGCCGAAGATGCGGATGTCACCGCGATCGAGCACCTCGCGCAGGGCCGTGATGATGCCCTTGATGCGCGGGTGGTCGGGCGCGACCCCGTAGCGCACGAGACCGTACGGGGCCGGCAGGTGATCGAACAGGTCGATCGAGACGTCGAAGTTGCGCTCGGCCTTCAGCAGGATGTCGGCGGCGTAGATGCCGGCGGGGCCGGCTCCGACGATCGCCAGTCGCAGCTTGTTCCTCGTCACGTCACTCCTCGGGGTCTGTCTGATCCGTCTCCGTCGATGCGGCTGCGCCGACCGGCCGGTCGCCGTGCGTCTAACTCTGCCGGTCGACGACCGTCTCGGCGAACCGGGTCAGCGCCTTCTTCACGCTGCCGTCGGGCAGCGGGGCGAGCGCCGCCACGGCCTCGTTCGCCCACCGGTGCGCCTCGGCGAGCGTCGCCTTCGTGGCCTCGTGCGCGCGCAGCTCGGCGACGATCGCGTCGACCGTCGCACGCGACGGCACGATGCGCGATGCCATCGTGTTGGTGTCGAGCGGGTCGCCCAGCTCGGCCGGCGCCGTCACCGGCAGCACATCGCGCTCGATGCGGGCGTAGAGCTCTGCTGCAGCGGCATCCGTCTTCGCCATCTCGGCTAGCCGCAACAGCGGCAGGGTGACCACACCCGCCCGCAGGTCGGTGCCGGGCACCTTGCCCGTCTCCTCGGGCTGGGGCGACAGGTCGATCACGTCGTCGATGAGCTGGAAGGCGACGCCCACCTTCTCGCCGAACTCGATGATGGGCGCCTCGAACGCCGGGTCGGCGCCCGAGAAGACGATGCCCGACTGCGCGGCCGCCGCGATGAGCGAGCCGGTCTTGTCGGCGAGCACCTGGATGTAGTGCTCGATCGGGTCGTCGGCGGGGGTCGGCCCGACCGTCTCGTGCAACTGCCCGAGCACGAGCCGCTCGAACGTGTCGGCCTGCATCTTGATCGCCCGCTCGCCGAGGCTCGCCATGAGCTGGCTCGCACGCGCGAACAGCAGGTCTCCCGTGAGGATCGCGACCGAGTTGCCCCACACCGCGTGCGCGCTCGGCACACCGCGTCGGCGGTCGGAGTCGTCCATGACGTCGTCGTGGTACAGCGAGCCGAGGTGCGTGATCTCGATCGCCTCGGCGGCGGTCACGACGTCGTCGGTGATGCCCGCGCCGAGCTGCGCGGTGAGCAGGGTGAGCATCGGGCGAACCCGCTTGCCGCCCGCCTCGAGCAGGTACCGCGTCGAGACGTCGGCGATGGAGTCGGCGAACTGCACCTCGCGCACGAGGCCCGCCTCGACACGTTCGATGCCCTCGTCGATCGCCCGCGCCATGGCCTTGTCGGCGGCGGACGCGAAGACCCGCTCGCTCAGGCCCAGATTGGCGGCGAGCGCTGAGCCGCGACGTGCGACCGGGTGGCTCGGATTCACGCGTACCAGCCTACCGGTGCCGGTATGCGCACCCGTGTCACCGACGGCGAACGGATGCCGCCGGCTTCGCCGCCGAGTCGGTCTCACTCGCTGGTTGAGGAGCGCCCGACGAAGGAGGACGCGTATCGAGACCCGTGGGTTGAGGAGCGCCCGACGAAGGAGGACGCGTCTCGAAACCGACGACCGGGTTTCGAGACGGCGCTGGCGCGCCTCCTCAACCCGCCTTGCGGGCCCGGTGCAGGGCGACGACGCCCATCGTGAGGTTGCGCCACGCGACCTTGGTGTAACCCGACTCGCGGATCCACGACGCGAGCGTCGGCTGGTCGGGCCACGCCTTGATCGACTCGTTGAGGTACTCGTAGGCGGTGTCGTTCGAGCTCGAGAGCTTCACGAGCGGCGGCATCACGTACCGCTGGTACACGTCGTAGCCGAGGCGCACGAAGGCGACGGGCGGGTGCGAGAACTCGCAGATCACGAGGCGTCCGCCGGGCTTCGTCACGCGGAAGAACTCGTCGAGCGCTTTCTTCGGCTCGTTGACGTTGCGCAGGCCGAACGAGATCGTGACGGCGTCGAACGACTCGTCGTCGAACGGCAGCTTCGTCGCGTCGGCCTCGACGAACACGAGGTTCGGCACGTGGGCCTGCCGGTTGCGACCGACTTCGATCATGCCCGGCGAGAAATCGGCCGCGACGACCGAGGCGCCCGACTTCGCGAGGCTCGCGCTCGAGGTGCCCGTGCCGGCCGCGACGTCGAGGATGCGCTCGCCCGGCTTCGGGTCGACCGCACGCGTCGTCGCAACTCGCCACAGCGGGGCATTGCCGACCGAGAGCACGTTGTTCGTGCGGTCGTACGCGGCGGCGACGCGATCGAACATCGCCGACACCTCGCGGGGGTCCTTGCCGAGGTCTGCGCGCGTCATCCCTCGAGTCTACCGGCGGGTGCCGCGGCGGCTGCGGGCACCCGGGCGAGCGCACGTCGGTGCACGGCACGGATCGAGCCGCGCCCAAGGGGTCAGGGCGCGGCTCGATCGTGCCGCCGCTAGGCCTTGCGGCGGCGGGTGGCGACGATCACGACGAACCCGACGATGATCGCGATCGCGCCGCCGACGATGCCGGCCAGGGGGGCGACGCCCGTGTCGGGCAGGTCGCCGGCCGCGCTCGCCGGAGGGGTGGACGCCGGCGGGTCGCTCGGCTCGGGCGACTCGGTCGGCGGAATCACGACGGCCGTGCCCGTGTAGTTCGCCGGGTCGGCGTCGGTCACGACGAGCTCGGTGCCCGGTACGTGACCGCTCGCCGTGCCGGTGTTCACGTAAGCACCGGTGATGGCGACGCCCGCCGCGGTGCACTCGAACGACTCGCCCGGAGCCAGCGGCCCCTCGAACACGTTCGACTCGCCATCGCCGCAGGTGATCTCCGAGGCATCCACCTTGTCGTCGGTCACCGCGATGTCGACGAGCGGTGCGTTGCCGGTGTTGGTGACCACGTACGTCCAGACGACGTCGTCACCGGCCGTCAGCGGCACGCCGGGCGCCTCGTCGGCGTCGTCACCGTTGGTGGCCTTCTCGATGTCGATCGCGGGCTCCGCACCGAAGTAGTGCGAGGCGTCCTCGTCGGTGACCTGGGCCTGCAGCACGTCGACCGCGGTCACGGTGCCGAGGTTCGCGTACTGCCCGGCCGTGGCGGTGCCGGTCGCGACGCACGTGAACGAGCCCTCGGGCTCGAGCGGCCCCGCGATCACGTTGCCGCCCGTGCCGTCGCAGTCGATGTCGGCCGCGTCGACCTGGTCGTCGGTGACGGTCACGTTGGTGAGCGGCACGTTGCCGGTGTTCGTCACCACGTAGGTCCACTCGACGGCGCCGCCCGGAGCGATGTACGGGCCGGTCGGCTCGTCGGCGTCGTCACCGTTCGTCGCCTTCTCGATGTCGACCGCCGACGCCACGCCGAAGTAGTGCGACGGGTCGCCGTCGGTCACTTCGGCATCCATGGTGTCGGTGCCGACCACGGTGCCCGTGTTCTCGTACTGGCCGGCGGTCGCCGTGCCGGTGGCGACACAGGTGAAGGATGCCTCTGGCTCGAGCGGGCCCGCGATGACATTGCCGCCCGTGCCATCGCAGTCGATGCTCGCGGCATCCACCTGGTCATCGGTGACCGTCACGTTCGTGAGCGGCACGTTGCCCGTGTTCGTCACCACATACGTCCACTCGACATCGCCGCCGACCGCGACCAGCGGACCGGGCGCCTCATCGGCATCCTGACCGTTCGTGGCCTTCTCGATGTCGACCGACGAGTCGACGCCGAAGTAGTGCGACGGGTCGTCGTCGTCGACCTCGACCCCGGGCACCTCCTCACCGTCGACATCGGTGGTGACCGGGCCCGTGGCGACCACGCTGCCCGTGTTCTCGTACTGGCCCGCGACCCCGACACCGGCCGCGATGCACGTCACCGTCTCGTCGGGGTCGATCGGGCCGGCCACGATGTTGCTGCCGGTTCCGGCGCAGTCGATGCTCGCGGCATCCACCTGGTCGTCGGTCACCGTGATGTCGGTCAACGGAACGTTGCCGGTGTTGGTGACCACATACGTCCACGCCACCGTGCCGCCGTCGGCGACGAGGGGACCCGGCGCCTCGTCGGCGTCCTCACCGTTCGTCGCCTTCTCGATGTCGACCGCCGGCTCCGCACCGAAGTAGTGCGACGGGTCGTCGTCGGTCACGTCGACATCGGTCGGGTCGGTGCCGACGACCGAGCCCGTGTTCTCGTACTGGCCGACCGTGGCGGTGCCGGTCGCGACGCACGTGAACGAGGCATCCGGTGCGAGCGGGCCCGCGACGACGTTGCCTCCGGTGCCGTCGCAGTCGATGTCGGCCGCGTCGACCCGGTCATCGGTCACGGTGACGTCGGTCAGGTCCACCCCGCCGGTGTTCGTGACGACGTAGGTCCAGCGCACATTGCCGTCGACCGCGACGAACGGGCCGGGGGCGGTGTCGGCGTCCTGGCCGTTCGTCGACTTCTCGATGTCGACGGCGGGCGCCGGCATGACCGCGAGATCAACCGTGAACGTCGTGAACTCGTCGGGAATGAGCGGCCCGGCGAGCCCGGCGACATCATCGCCGGCCGGCCCGTTGCCCCCGACGAGGTCGTCGTCGACGTACTCGAACGCGAGTGTGACGGGCGAACTGGTCAACCCGGTCGTCGCGGGGTCGGGCGCGGCCGTGTTGTTGTTGTCCGCGTTCTCGTTCGGATCGAGCGCCTCGCTCGACCCGACGGTGCGCACCACGTTGCCTGCGAGCGGGCCGCCCGAGGCGAACATCGCGGCCGGGATGTGCGCGGTGTACTCGCCCGCCGGGAGCGCCGCCACCGACCAACGGCCGTCGGCGTCGGTCACCTCGGTCGCGACGAGGTCGCCGTCGGCGTCGCGCACCTGCACGGTCACGCCGGGAACTCCGGCTTCGCCGTCGTCGAAGCGACCGTTGCCGTTGCCGTCGATCCACACGAGGTCGCCGAGGCTGAAGCCCGGCATCAGCACGTACGGCTCGTTCGACAGCAGGGGCTGCTCCTCGAACGTGGGCGAGTAGATCATCGCGCGGTTCACGTACACGTTGTCGAGCGTGTTGCTCGTCGACACCGCTTGAATCGCCGCGCGCACGCGTGACTGCACCGGCAGCGGTCCGCTCGAGACGAACCGCACCGCCGTCACGTCGCCGAAGTCGGTCACCTCGGCGGCCGTCACCCACCGGCCACCGGCCGCGGCCGGGTCGGCGTTCGACGCATCGCGCGCGTCGTGGTCCACCGTCGCCGGGGCGACGGTCGTGTAGTACCACGTGCCGGGCACGTCGCCGCCACCACCGCCGCGAATGTAGGTCGGGGCGTCAATCGGCCCGGTGAGCTGCGCGAGACCGGTGTAGTCGGTCGCGTACTGATCACGATGCGAGAGCGCGCCATCGGCAGCGTCGCCGTTCCACGGCAGCACGTCGATCACGTCAGGCGCCTGGAACGACAGCACGGTCGAGGTGTTGCCCCAGTCGAGCGTCCACGAGTAGTCGTCACCGCTCGCGACGAACGACTTGTCGACGCTCTTCGAGATGCCCATCTGCCCCGACCCCACGACCTGGATGGTGGCGGTGTCGGTGGGCGCGCTCACCGAGTTGCTCGCGCTCGCCTGCATCGTGTTCACGTAGGTGTCACCCGGCTGGGCGAGTGTGTCCACCGTGGTGCAGATCTGCAGGTGGCGGGCCCCGGCCGCGGTCGGGTGGAAGATCCACTGGTTGACGCCCGTCGTCACGATGTCGACGTCTCCACCGAGGAAGGTGACTTGCCGACTCGCCTGGTCGTAGCTCATCGAAACGCCCTCGGGCAGCCTCGCCTGGGTGCACGCGGCGTCGAAGTGCAGGTCTGGTGGGATCGTGTCGACGACCTTCACGTCGTACATCGTCATGCCGGCGAACGTCCTGTTGGCCAGCACGTTGAGGTCCCACACGGCCGTGTCCCCGGGAAGGTACTGGGTCGGCGTGACGGTCTTGTCGACCTGCAGCTCGGGTCCTTCGAAGCGTCGTTCACGTAGCACGCTCGACCAGCCGGTGCCGCCGGCCGGCCAGGCGCCCACGTTCGCCAGGCGAATGCGGTGCGGAATCATCTCACCCGCGTTCGGACCGCCGTTGTAGTGCGAGCGGACCTGCAGGCCCGACATCAGGTTGAGCCGGAACGGCCCGACCTCTGTGAGGGTGGGATCGATCGGTCGCACCCGCATCATGTTGACGTGGTCGCGCCAGTCGGCTCCGAAACTCGTCGGATCGGTCGACCACGGCCCGGCGTACCCGCGGCAGTCCATCGCTGCAGCAGTGAGCGACGACGTGTCGCTCGGGAACAGGCTGACCGAGGTGTCGAACGGCCCGGCCTGTGTGTCGACCGCGTTCGGGCCGACGGCGTACTCGATGACGTAGTCGGCGATGTTCACCGAGCCGGTGCCGGAGATCCAGGCGTTGCCGCCGGGGCGGATGAACTGCGTCGAGACGTCGAAGACGTCGCACAGCTGCAGGTCGGTCACCGAGACGCGGTTGCTGTTGCCGTCGAGGTACACGAGCGTGTTCAGCGTGTGGCCCGCATAGCTCGCGCGGAACTGGTTCGGGTTGCCGCCGTACGCGCCGCCCGTCTCGGTGGCGATGTACTGCTTGTCGCCGACGATCGCACCGCACTGGCTCGCGGCCGGCCGGATGCTGCGCACGTCGAGGTTGTTGCCCGTCGCCGTCGTGCCGTCCCATCCGGGTTCGAAGCCCGTGCCGTTGTTCGGCTCGCCATCGACGGTCCAATGCTCGGAGCCGATCGCCTCGTTGCGCAGGTCGAGCGTGACGTTCGACGTGCAGGGGTCGGCCGGCATCGCCGACATGGGGATGAACATGCGCGCGACGAACTGACCGCGTCGCGCGTCGAATCCGGCCTGATTCGGCTCGAAGCTCATGTCCCACCCATCGGTGGGCTGCGCGCCGGTCTCGCACGTCGGGGCGCCCGTGTTGAACTCGGGGAGGGAGAAGCACGACACGAGCACGGCCCCGGGGTGGCTGACCAACCGGTCCCGGAACTCGACCGGGTGATCGAGCCACGGTCCGACGTTGTCGGGGCCGGCCAGGTCGATGATCGTCAGGTTGTAGTCGATGTAGTACCCGTCGGTCGGCGCTCCTGCGACGGTCTCCGTGCCATAGGTCGGTCCACCGCGGAACACCTTCTGCAGGTCCCACCGCGGAGCCGCGGCAGTCGCTTCACGCACCGCGAGGTTGTCGCCGGTGCCGTCCCAGCCGGGTTCGTGACCGTCGCCGTAGTTCAGTGCGCCGCCGTTGATCGCCCAGGTGTCGGTGTCCTTCGCGGCATTCTCGTAGTCGAATGTGCCGGTCGGAATGTCGTCTCCCGGCTCCCATGCGGAGTCGATGGCCCGGTTCATCTCGTCCATCGGCACGAACACGTGCATCACCATGTAGCCGACACCGGTGTCGCCGCCCACTCCGCTGAGCGGGCGGATGCCGAGCTGCCAGCCGTTGGCGCCCTGCACCTCGGTCACGCTCGGGCACTCGAGCGCCCAAGCGGATCCTCCGAACACGCCGTCACTGCCGAACGCACCACGGCAGAGCATGATGCGAGCGTTCGGGAACTCGGGCATCACGTCGGTGAAGGTGACCGGCCACACGAGTTCGGCGCCGCCGGTGCCGCCGAGCATGTCGGTGATCTTGAACATGTAGCGGACGATGTAGCCCTCGTGCACCGTGCCGTCGACGGTCAGTTCGGTGTAGTCGGGGCCCGACCCGCTGTTGAGGTTGCCGGGATAGAGCGTCTTCTCCAGGTTCCAGCGCGCCGTCCCGGTGACCTCGACGGCCGGGCCGTCGACCGTGGGCGATACGCCCGCATCGCCGGAGCCCGCGTAGGCGTGCATCGCGATGCTCGCGTGCGACGGAATCGGCGTCTCGGTCGTGAACCGGTAGGCGAGCTGCACCGCTGCGACGTTCGACGACATCGTGCCCAGGTTGCAGGTCACCGTGATGGATCCGTCGGGGTTCAGCGTGCGCGACGACGGCGGATTGGCGCCGTTCACCGCCGCGAGGCATCCGGCCGGGATTCCGTTCGTGCCGGGACCGGCCAACTCGAGCTCCGCGCCGTCGGGCGAGGAGACGGTGAACTCGGCGACGACGTTCGGCACCGACGCCCCCGTGGGCAGGCCGGTCAGCGAGACGGAGTACGACTGCATCACGTTGTCGTCGGTACGCACGATGCAGTTGCCGGGACCGGAGTCGTTGCCCGGCTCGTCGTTCGCGTCGAACGGCGGCGTGCCCGTGATGGCGAACCCGTCGCAGGCGACCGCTTCAGGCAGCTTCTTCGCCACCAGCGTCGCGATCGGCTGCAGACCCGCATCGAGCGCGGTCACCTGCGTCGCTCCGGTGATGGTGAACGGCGCGGTCACGCCCCGCTCGGGTTCACCCGGATTCGGGTTACCCGCCCGCGCGAAGTCGTTCTGCCCGCTCGCCGCGTCGGGGAACTTGAACGCGCCCGGGGCGTCGGCCCGCACGACGTACGTGCCGTCCCCCGCATGCGGGAAGCTGTAGACACCCGCCGCGTTCGTCGTCGTCGACGCGATCACCGCGCCGGCGGGCGACGACAGCAGCTGGACGGGCACACCGGCCCGCACCGGCTCGCCCGGGTCTCGGACTCCATTGCGGTTCGTGTCGGCCCAGGCGACGCCCGAGATCAGGCTTCCGGGGCCGGCCCAGGCGGGCTGTATCGCCCCTGGCAGCACGAGCCCCGCAACCATGGCGAGCACCGCGACGAAGACGAGTCCGAGGCGCCCCCGCGCTCGCGAATTCGAGTGGACTGGGTCAATCCGCTGAACCGACATCGTTCCCCCTGTCCCCCGCAGGGCGGTGTCGGTCACCGTCGCGGAGGATCCCCGCACTACAGTCCCGAAGACGAGCGACGCTCCGCATCACGCGTATCGCATGATGTGCTGACAAACGATCGCGTCGGCGGTGCGTGCGGAATGGGTGACACGGTCATCGATGCGCCCGACAGTCGGCGGGCACGAGCGCACCGCGGATCGAGCCGCGCCCCCGCTGCAGGGGGCGCGGCTCGATCGGGTCGCCGCTAGGCCTTGCGGCGACGGGTGGCGAAGATCACGATCAACCCGACGATGATCGCGATCGCGCCGCCGACGATGCCGGCCAGGGGGGCGACGCCCGTGTCGGGCAGGTCGCCGGCCGTGCTCGCCGGAGGAGTGGACGCCGGCGGGTCGGACGCCGGCGGGTCGCTCGGTGCCGGCGTCTCCGTCGGCGGGGTCGACGTCACCGTGCCCGTGTAGTTCGCCGGGTCGGCGTCGGTGACCATGGTCTGCAGCGGGTCGATGCCGGTCGCCGTGCCGGTGTTCACGTACGCCCCCGTGATGGCGACGCCCGACGCGGTGCACTCGAACGACTCGCCCGGCGCCAGCGGCCCCTCGAACACGTTCGACTCGCCATCGCCGCACGTGATCTCCGAGGCATCCACCTTGTCGTCGGTCACGGTCACGTTCGTCAACGGCACGTTGCCGGTGTTGGTGACCACGTACGTCCACACGACCTCGTCACCGGCCGTCAGCGGCACGCCCGGCGCCTCGTCCGAGTCCTCCCCGTTGGTGGCCTTCTCGATGTCGATCGCCGGCACCGCACCGAAGTAGTGCGACAGGTCGCCGTCGGTCACCTCCTGCTCGAGCGGGTCGACGGCCGTCACGGTGCCGAGGTTCTCGTACTGCCCGGTCGTCGCGATGCCCGTCGCCGTGCAGGTGAAGGACCCCTCAGGCTCGAGCGGCCCTGCGATCACGTTGCCGCCCGTGCCGTCGCAGTCGATCTCGGCCGCATCCACCTGGTCGTCTGTGACCGTCACGTTCGTGAGCGGCACGTTGCCCGTGTTCGTCACCACGTACGTCCACTCGACGTCGCCGTCGACCGGCACGAACGGCCCCGGCGCCTCATCGGCGTCCTCACCGTTCGTCGCCTTCTCGATGTCGACCACCGACGCCACGCCGAAGTAGTGCGACAGGTCGCCGTCGGTGACCTCGGCCTCGGTCGGGTCGATGCCGACCACCGTTCCGGTGTTCTCGTACTGGCCGGCGGTGGCCGCACCGGTGGCGACGCAGGTGAAGGATGCCTCGGGCTCGAGCGGGCCCGCGATCACGTTGCCGCCCGTGCCGTCGCAGTCGATGTCGGCCGCGTCGACCCGGTCATCGGTCACCGTGACATCGGTCAGCGGAACGTTGCCGGTGTTCGTGACCACGTACGTCCACTCGACGTCACCGTCGACCGCGACCAGCGGGCCGGGCGCCTCGTCGGCGTCCTCACCGTTCGTCGCCTTCTCGATGTCGACCGACGGGACACTGCCGAAGTAGTGCGACGCGTCCTCGTCGGTGACCTGCGCCTCGAGCGGGTCGATGGCGGTCACGGTGCCGAGGTTCGCGTATTGGCCGGCCGTGGCCGTGCCGGTGGCGACACAGGTGAAGGATGCCTCGGGCTCGAGCGGCCCCGCGATCACATTGCCACCCGTGCCGTCGCAGTCGATCTCGGCGGCATCCACCTGGTCGTCGGTCACGGTCACGTTCGTCAACGGCACGTTGCCGGTGTTGGTGACCACGTAGGTCCACTCGACCGCACCGCCGGGGGCGACGTACGGGCCGGTCGGCTCATCGGCATCGTCACCGTTCGTCGCCTTCTCGATGTCCACCGCAGGCGCCGCACCGTAATAGTGCGAGAGGTCCTCATCGGTGACGTCGGCGTCCATCGTGTCGGTCCCGACCACCGTGCCGGTGTTCTCGTACTGGCCGGCCGCGGCCGTACCCGACGCGACGCATGTGAACGTGTCGTCGGGCTCGAGCGGGCCCGCGATCACGTTGCCACCCGTGCCGTCGCAGTCGATCTCGGCCGCATCGACCCGGTCATCGGTCACCGCGACATCGGTCAGCGGAACGTTGCCGGTGTTCGTGACCACATACGTCCACTCGACGTCACCGTCGACCGCAACGAGCGGACCGGGCGCTTCATCGGCGTCGTCACCGTTCGTCGCCTTCTCGATGTCGACCGACGAGTCCACGCCGAAGTAGTGCGACAGGTCCTCATCGTCGACCTCGACGCCCGGCACCTCCTCACCGTCGACATCGGTGGCGACGGGACCGGTCGCGACCACGCTGCCCGTGTTCTCGTACTGGCCCGCGACCCCGACGCCGACGGCGACGCACGTCACCGTGCCGCCCGGCGCCAGCGGACCCGCGACGATGTTGCTGCCCGTGGAGGCGCAGTCGATGTCAGCGGCATCCACCTGGTCGTCGGTCACCGTGATACCCGTCAACGGAACGTTGCCGGTATTGGTGACCACATACGTCCACGCCACCGTGCCGCCGTCCGCGACCAGCGGACCCGGCGCCTCATCGGCGTCCTCACCGTTCGTCGCCTTCTCGATATCGACCGCCGGCACCGCACCGAAGTAGTGCGACGGGTCGGTGTCGCCGACGACGACGGGGTCGAGCTCGGTTCCGTCGAGCGCGAAGGTGGGAGGCTCCGTCCCCTCCACGGTGCCCGTGTTCTCGTACTGTCCGGCCGTGGCCGTGCCGGTCGCGACGCACGTGAACGTGGCATCCGGTGCGAGCGGGCCCGCGACGACGTTGCCCCCGGTGCCGTCGCAGTCGATGTCGGCCGCGTCGACCTGGTCATCGGTCACGGTGACGTTCGACAGCTCGGTGTCGCCGGTGTTCGTGACGAGGTAGGTCCACTGCACCGCGCCGTCGACCGCGACGAACGGACCGGGGGCCGTGTCGGCGTCGATCGTGTTCGTGTGCTTCTCGATGTCGATACCGCCGACCGGCGCCATCGCGAGGTCGATCGTGTAGTCGGTGAACGACTCGGGGAGGTCCGGCGGAGTGAGCCCGGCGACGTCGTGACCGGTTCCGTTGCCGCCGATGATTCGGTCGGAATCGTCGCGCTCGTACGAGAGCGTGATGGGCGAGCTCGTGATGCCGGTCTGCCTGGGGCTCGTTGTGGCCGTGTTGTTGTTCGACTCCGTCTCGTTGGCCCCGGCCGCGTCGCCGTTGCGTGACGGCGACGGGACGTAGGCGGCCAGCGGGCCGCCGAGCCCGAACTGCGAGGCCGGGATGCGCACCCGGTACGTCCCTGCGGGAAGCAGGTCGACGTGCCAGCGTCCCGCGTCGTCGGTCGTCCTGGTCGCCACGACGTCGCCCGCGTCATCGAGCAGTTCGATCGCGACGCCCGCGATGCCCGCTTCGGTCGGCTGCTGGCGACCGTCGAGGTTCGAGTCGAGCCACACCAGGTCGCCCACCGAGAATCCGGGCACCAGCACGGTCGGCTCGGTCGACAGCAGCTGCTGGTTCGCGACCGTCGCCGAGTAGATCATCGCCCGGTTGACGTACAGGCTGCCGAGCTCCGCATCGTGGGCCACCATGGGGATGGCCGCGGCGACGCGCGTCGTCACCGCCAGCGTCTCCGACGAGACGAAGCGGATCGCGGTCACCGTCGAGAAGTCCGAGATCTCAGCCGCGGTCTTCCAGAGGCCGCCTGCGGCCGCCGGGTCGGCGTTGCTCGCCGACTTCGCGTTCGGATCGATCGTCGAGTACGGGGCGGTCGCGTAGTACCACGTGCCCGGCACGTCGCCGGTCTTGCCCTGCGTGTACTTCGGTGCGGCGAGCGCCCCCGTCAGCTCCGCCGTGCCCGTGTAGTCCGACGCGTACTGGTCGCGCTTCGACAGCGCGCTCGGCGCGCCGTCGCCGTTCCACGGGAGCACGTCGATGATGTCGGGCGCCGCGAACTCGATCTGCCGCGAGGTGTTCACCCACTCGAGCTTCCAGGTGTACTCCTCGCCGTCCTCGACCAGCGGCTTGTCGACCGACTTGTCGATGCCCAGCTGACCCGAGCCCGACGCGCTCGTCGTCGCCTGCGCCGTGGGGTTGTTCTCGGCGCTCAGCGAGCGGGCCGAGACCTGGTTCACGTACGACGTGCCGGGCTGTGCCGTCGTGGGAATGGTCGTGCACACCGTGAAGCTGTACGCCCAGTAGTCGGTCTGCGCGACGGTGATGTCGGGCAGGCTGATCAGCAGTTCGCGCGTCACCGGGTTGTAGGACGTGGACGACCCTGCGGGCAGGGTCTGCTTCGTGCACGTGTCGTTGTAGGTCAGGCCCACCGGGATCGCGTCGACGACCTGCGGCCGCTCCATGAGTGCGCCCACCTGGCCCTTGTTGACGCCGACCTGGAGTGTCCACTTCGCGTCCTGGCCCGGCAGCCAGGTCGACTGCTGCGCCGACTTCGCGACCGCCACCAGCATGCCCGTGTAGAACACCTGCTTCGACGATGTCGACAGGTTGCGGGTGACATCGTTCTGCGGCCACGATCCGGTGTTCTGGATGCGTATGCCGGTGAGGATCTTCTCTCCCGCGTTCGGGCCGCCGTTGTAGATGCTCCGCACGGTCAGCGGCACGGAGATGTTCATCTCGAATCCGGCGTACTCCACGTATCCGGTGGTCTTCGGGCGCATCCGCACCATGTTGACCTTGTCCTGCCAGTCGGAGCCGAGCGTGGTCGGGTCGGTGGTCCACTGGTAGCTGTTGCTCCGGCAGGCGGTGGCATCCGTGACCTGGGAGGTGAAGGTCACCGGGTAGTAGCCGCCGACCTTCGGACCTGCCTGGGTGTCGACGGCGTTGGAGCCGATGCCGTACTCGATGATGTAGTCGCCCGGAACATCGACATCCGTGTTGATCGCGATGTTCGCACGCGACAGCTTCAGGGTCGACACGTCCCAGGTGTCGCAGACCATCGGGTCGGTGACCGGGAAACCTCTGGTGTCGGCGCCCTGCGCGCCTGCGAGCTGCTGCCCGTAGTGCCAGCCGGAGCGCGCCCTATGGCCGCCCAAGGGTGCACCATCTGCGTTGAAGGTCACGCGAGAATACAGCTGCGTTCCCGGTGCGAACGTGTACCCGTCCGCCCACAAGCCGTCGCCCCACGGGTCGGTGCCGTACGTGTAGTCCTTGGCGCCGTACGTGGGGTGCGGGGCGGACAGCAGCCGCGCCTGCGTCGTCCACCGAATCTGGCGGTTCGCGTCGTATTCGGGGAACGCGCCAACGTTGTTCAGCAAGACGCGCTCGGGAATGGTCTCACCGGCGTTCGGTCCGCCGTTGTACTGCCAGCGCAGCTGGATGGGCACGTACAGGCCCAGGGTGAAGGGGCCGGCTTCGACGCGGTCCGGGTCCTTCGGGCGGACCCGCACCATGTTCACCTCGTCGCGCCAGTCTGCTCCGAACTGGGTCTCCGGGTCGGACGACCAGGGACCGGGGTTCTCGCGACACCCCGCAGCCTCGGTGGTGTTGATCGTCGCGTTCAGGCCGTTACCGGTGCCGGTCTGCGTGTCCACCGAGTTCGTGCCGACGGCGTACTCGATCACGTAGTTGTTGATGTCGAAGTTCGGGTTCGTGACGATCGCACCGCCCGGCTGATTGACCGGATTGGGCTGCAGGCGCGGGTTCGAACCGGTGCCGTTCACGGGGGTTCGCGGGTCGCCCACGAGCCGCCAGACCGAGACGTCGAACACGTCGCACAGTCCGAGCAAGGGGGCGCCGACCTTCACCGGCTCCGCAGTCGCGGTCGTCCAGACGTGCGAGTTGATCACGTCACCGGGTGTGAACTGGTCCCATGCGGAGAGACCTCCGGCGATCCCCTCGTACTGCTTGTCGCCATCCAGGGTGCCGCAGTTCACGGTCGCCGTGTTGAAACGGATGGACGCGGTCGTGATGTTGTTGCCGGTCGCCGGCGCCCCCGTCGCCGGGTCCCAGCCGGGCTCGAGACCGGTGCGGTTGATCGGCCATTCGCCGGCCGTCCAGCCCTCGGTGTCACGTGCCTCGTTCGTGAAGTCGTACGTCTTGTCCCACGGGGTCGTGCACAGCGGCGGGAGCTCGGGCACCGGGATGAAGAACACGATGTCGAAACTGTTGTTCTTCAGCGGCTGCCCCGTGTCTGCACCGTTGGCGGGGTTCCAATCGTTCCGGTCCGGTGCGGGCGTGTAGGTGATCGTCGTGCGCCCGTCCGTGGCCGGCGAGCAGGCGATCGTGCCCGCGTTTCGCGCGTTCTGCGTCGGGCCGCACGAAACGCGGATCGCGTTCTTCGTGAACCCGTCCGCGTCGCTGAGCACGTCGGTGAAGTCCATCGCGTCGAGCGTGTCGGAGATGATCGTGCCGTTCGACTCGGTGATCGCGAGGCGGTAGGTCACGTTGAAGCCGCGCACTGGCGCGGTGTTCGGGTTCAGGTCGGTGTCGCGCTCCTCGTAGACGGATCGCACCGTGGTCTTCGCCAGGTCCCACTTCGGTTCGGTGAGGTTCAGCGAGTTGTCGACGACGTTGTCGCCCGACGCCGTCGTGCCGTCCCATCCGGGCTCGAACCCGGGGGCTGGGTCGGGCGTGCCGGTCGGGTTGTTCAGCTGGCCGCCGATGAGGTGCCACCCGTCGGTCTCGGTGAGGGCGTTCTGCCAGTTCGCCGCGCCCGACGGCGGAAGGTCGCCCTGCTGCCAACCGGGATCGAGTGTGCGATAGAAGTCCTTCGCGGGGATCAGCACGTTCAGCTGCAGCCGCACCCCGGCGGTACTGCCGCTCGCCTGTCGAGTGAGGGAGATGGGCCAACCGTTCGCGCCCTGCACCGTGTTGGTGGGGCACGACGTGCTCCAGCCTCCAGCACCAGTGACCGTGCCCAGATTCAGCAGGTAGCACTGTTCGATGATCGCGTCCGGGAAGGCGGAGAGCCGGTCGAAGAACGTCGCAGGCCACTGCACATCCGAACCACCGTTGAGTGCCTTCTGGTTGGTGAAGTCGAGCCAGTACACCATCCGGATCCACGGACCGTCGGCGAGGTTGACGCGGTACGGGGCGTTCCACGGTGCATCCGTTCGCAGGAGCTTCTTGATCTCCCAGGCCGAGGTTCCCGTCACCTCAACGACCGGCCCGGTGACCTCGGGCGCCGGCGCGATCAGCGGATCGGCGGTGTACGCCTTCGTCGTGACCTGCGCGGTCGACGGGATGGGGCTGTCGCCGGCGAACTTGTACACCAGCTGCACGACCGCGACGTTCGACGACATCTTGCCCTGGTTGCACACGACCGTGACCGACCCGTCGGCGTTCGTCTTCTGCGACGACGCGGGGGTGATGCCGGTGCCGCTTAGGCATCCGTCGGGCATGCCGCCACCGAGGGGGCCGGCCAGCTGGATCTTGGCGCCGTTGCCGGGGTGGATCGTGAACTCGAGCACGATGTTGTCTGCCGACTGTCCGGCGTCGAGGCCGGTCAGCGACACCGAGTAGTTCTGGAAGATCGAGTCGTTGACCCGAACGAGGCAGTTGTCGGGGCCGGTGTCGAGACCTTCGCCCGCGGTCGCGTCGAACGGGGGTGTGCCCGTCTTCACGAGCCCCTCGCACGTGTTGTCGAACGGCAACTGCTCGAGCACCAGTTGGCCGTTCGCGGCGTACGCCGCCTGCACGCCGAGCGGCATGAACAGTGCCGCGAGCACCGCGCAGACGGTCAGCATGACGAGGCCGCGCTTGCGCGTCTTCGTGCTGGTCGTGGTCATTCCCGCGTCGCTGAACGCCATGGCTCCCCCTTTGGCCGCCGACAGAATTGCCGCTACCCCCCGCGGTCAGCATGGAGTGCCCGGTCGATGCGCGCGTCATGCGTTCTAGGTGATGTTCGCCGCAATCGGGGTACAGGCCCACGGGGCGTCGCTCTCCGGAGCGCGGCGCCCGCCCTCGCCGCGGGCGCCCGTGGGGCACGCTTCCGCGACGATCGGGTCAGCCCCCGAACGCCTCCACGATGGGCCGGAACTTCATCTCGGTCTCGGCGAGCTCGTCGGCGGGCACCGAGTCGTGCACGATGCCGCAGCCGGCATACGCCGTGACCGTGCCGTCGGGGTCGACCTGTGCGCACCGAAGTGCGATCGCCCATTCGCCGTCACCGTCGCCGTCGACCCAGCCGACGGGGCCCGCGTAGCGCCCGCGGTCGAAGCCCTCGAGCTCGAGGATCGCACGCAGCGCGACCTTGCGCGGCGTGCCGGCGACGGCCGCCGTCGGATGCACCGCCTTCACGAGGTCGAGCGAGTTCGAACCATCGCCGAGCGTGCCCTTGAGGTCGGTCGCGAGGTGCCAGAGGTTCGGCAGCTGCAGCGTGAACGGCTCGGGGCTCGTGTCGAGCCGGGTCGTGTGCGGCTCGAGCCGCTGCACCGCGCTCGCGACCGCGAGCGCGTGCTCGGCGAGGTTCTTCTCGCTCGCCGCGAGGGTCGCGGCATGATCGCGGTCGGATGCCTCGCCCGCACCCCTCGGCGCGGTGCCGGCCAGCACGCGCGCCGAGACCGTGCCGTGGTCGACGCGCACGAGGGTCTCGGGGCTCGCGCCGATGAGCCCGTCGACGGCGAAGACCCACGTGTCGGGGTAGTCCTCGGCGAGCCGGTTGATCGTGGCGCGCAAGCCTGCGTCGTCGCTCAGCGTGCCGACGAGCTGGCGCGCGAGCACCGCCTTCTCGAACTCGCCGGCATCGATGCGACGGACCGCCTCGGCGACCGCCGACTCGTATGCCTCGGGCGGCATCGACCCCGACTCGAAGGTGACGCGGGGGACCTGGCGCTTCGGCGACGGTTCGGGAATCGTGACCTCGGCGGGCGTCTCGAAGCCGATGCGGGTGACCCACGCACGGCCGTCACGGCGACCGATGACCAGCTCGGGAACGATGAGCACGCTCGTCGCGGCCGACTCGTCGGCGAACGCGAACGCCCCGAACGCGACGAGACCCGTGCCCGGCAGACCGACCCGGTCGTCGATGTCGGCGGCGGCCGCGAGCGAGGTCCACGCCGAGGCGGCGTCGTCGATGCGGGTCGCTCCCGACGACTCGATGCGCAGCACCTCGCCGAGCCCGACGATGCCCTCGCCGCGCCGAAGCCACACGAGCGGGTGCCGGGGGTCGGTGCGCGGAATCAGCGGTTCGGTCTCGTCGACCGCCACCGTTCTGACCACGAGGCGCGCCGACGCGTGCGTCTGACTCACCGCACCAGCCTACGCCCGCGGCGGGGTGGGTTGAGGAGGGAGCGAAGCGACCGTCTCGAAACCCGCGCGTCACACAGCGGTTTCGAGACGGCGCTGGCGCGCCTCCTCAACCACCGAGGGCGTGCTCAGCTGTGCGCGAGGCGCGCCCGCTGCTCGGCGACGTCGAAGTCGGCCGCCGGCCACTCGAGCTCCATCCCCTCGAGGGCGTCGATGAGCAGGTGCTGCACGGCGAGCCGCGCGTACCATTTGTGGTCGGCGGGAATCACGAACCACGGGGCATCCGGCTTCGAGGTTCGGTCGAAGACCAGCTGGTACGCCTCTTGGTAGGCGGGCGCGAGGAGTCGCTCGTCGATGTCGCCGGGGTTGAACTTCCAGTGCTTGTCGGGGCGGTCGAGGCGCTCCTGCAGGCGCTCCTTCTGCGCGTCGCCCGAGATGTGCAGCATGACCTTGATGACCGTCGTGCCGTTCGCGACCTGGCCGCGCTCGAACTCGTTGATCGCGTCGTAGCGGCGCTCGATCTCCTCGGGCGGCGCGAGCTCGCGCACTCGCGCGATGAGCACGTCCTCGTAGTGCGAGCGGTCGAAGACGCCGATCATGCCCGGCCCGGGCGTCTCCTTGCTGATGCGCCACAGGAAGTCGTGGCCGAGCTCCTCCTCGGTCGGCTTCTTGAACGCCGCAAGGTGCACGCCCTGCGGGTCGACCGCGCCCATGACGTGCTTCACGATGCCGCCCTTGCCGGCCGTGTCCATCGCCTGCAGCACGAGCAGGATGCGCCGCTTGTGCCCGCCCATGCGGCTGCCCGCGAACAGCTTCTCCTGCAGCTCGGCGAGGATGTCGGCGCCCTCGGCGAGCGCCTTCTTGGCCTCGCTCTTGCCGCCCTCGAAGCCGGGGTGGTCATCGGTCGCGGTGTCGGCGAGGCGGAACCCCTCGCGCACGCGCAGCAGATCGGCGGGGTCGGCGGTCCAGAACGATTCGCGGCTCATGCGGCAATGATGCCAGCGGGAGTCTCGGCGGTCGAGCGGTCGCGCGGTGCCGGTGGTCGAGTAGCGACGAAGGAGCGTATCGAGACCCGTCGCGAGCGTCTCGATACGCGTGCTCCTTCGTCGCGCGCTACTCGACCACCGGAAGGCGATTCACCGCGGCAGCGGCACCTCGAGGATCGTCGGCCCCTCGACCCGCGACGCGAGCGCCTCGTCGAGCTCGCCACGGGTCGTCGCGCGCACGTACGTCCAGCCGTAGGCGGTCGCGAGTGCCGCGAGGTCGACCTGCTGCGGTGTGTACTGCACCCGGTCGAACGCGTCGGCGGGCGCCGTGCCCGCGACCTCGAGGGAGTCGAAGATCGTGCCGCCGCCGTCGTTGCCGACGATCACGAGCAGCCGCGGCCGGGTCTCGCCGGCACCGAGCAGCATCGAGCCGACGTCGTGCAGCAGGGTCAGGTCGCCGATGAGGGCGCGGGTCGTGCTCGAGTCGGCTTCGCTCCCCCGCGAGGCGGCGATCGCACGCTCGACCTCCTCCGCCTCGGCGAGGATTGCGGCGAGGGCGTCAGCGGGTTGAGGAGCGAGCGCAGCGAGCGTCTCGAAACCCGGGTTTCGAGACGCGTCCTCCTGCGCCGGGCGCTCCCCCGAGGCATCCGCCTGGCTGGCGATCGCGATGCCGAGCGCGGTGGCGACGGTTCCGTCGATGCCGGCGAGCCCCCGGTTCGCGTGGGCGACGATGCGGCGCCCGGGCACGGCCCGGTCGGCGTCGCGTATGAGCCGGGATGCCCCGAACACGAGCCGATCGTGCGGCCAGGTCACCGCCCAGACGGCGTCGACGAGCATGCGACGGGTGATCGGTGCGCGCACGCCGTCGAGCTGGGCGCGCATGAACTCGCGGTGCGCCTCGAAGTCGTGCACGTGGCCCGTCTCGTCGATCCCGGGCGAGACCGGCGGGGGCGCGGTCGGCAGCCCTGCGTCGACGAGGATGCGACTCGCGTGCACCCACCGGCGCACCCACGCACGCTCCTCGGGGCTCGGCGGTGCCGCGTCGGCGTGCACGGCGCGCTCGAAGCGACGCACCCGATGGCCGGGGTTGTACCACTCGACCCCCGAGGGCGCCACGACGATCGACTCGACGTCGTCGCGCTGCACGAGCGCCGGCACCTCCCGCGACAGCGTCGGATGCCCGAACACCACGACCCGGCGCACCTCGTCGCCGAAACCCGGCTCGCGCAACAGCTCGCGGTACGCGACGACGAGGTTCGGGCCGAAGTGCGCGCCGCTCGTGACCTCGGCGATGAGCGGCCAGTCGCCCGCCCGGGCGAACGCCTCGGCCTCGGGGCCGGCACCGGCGCCGGCGACGACGACCGTTCGCGGGCCGCGCGCGATGAGGGCGCCCGTGGAGGCGGCGGGTCCGGTGGTCGAGTAGCGAAGCGTATCGAGACCTTCGGACGGGTTTCGAGACGCTCCTTCGTCGCTCCTCAACCCACCGACGTCGTCGGCCCTCGACCCGCTCCACGCCGACGACAGCGGCTCGCGCAGCTGCAGGTTGACGTGCACGGGCCCCGGCCCGGGGTGCGCGATGACGCCGCCCTCGAGGTCGCGGCCGAGGGCCGCGGCGATCGCCTCGCGGGCGAGTCGCACCGCGGCATCCCCCTCGCCGGGTGCGCCCTCGGGCGCGGACACGTCGCGTTCGAGCCGCACGGCGCCGGCGAAGATGCCGGGCTGCATGGTCGTCTGGTTCGATCGGATGCCGCGGAGCTCCGCCGGCCGGTCGGAGGTGAGCAGCACGAGCGGAACCCCCGAGTGGTGCGCCTCGAGCACCGCGGGGTGCAGGTTCGCGACCGCCGTGCCCGAGGTCGTGACGACGGCCACCGGGCGGCCCGTCTCGACGGCGAGGCCGATCGCGAGGAACCCGGCGCCGCGCTCGTCGATGCGCACGTGCAGGCGGATGCGGCCCTGACGTTCGAGCTCCGCCGCGACGAGGGCGAGGGCCTGCGAACGCGATCCGGGGGCGATGACGACGTCGGTCACGCCGCGCGCGATGAGCGCGTCGAACAGCGCGACCGAGAAGGCGGTGGCCGGGGCGGGGGTGCCCTCAGGCATTCGGACGGCCCGTGGAGCCGGGGTCGCCGGGCGTCTCGGGGTTGTCGGGGCGCTTGCCGGGCTCGGCCTTGCGACCCGCGCCGTGGCCACCGTCGGAGGCATCCGCCTCGCCGTCGAGATCGGCGAGCTCGGCCTCGAGCCGGCGGATGCGCTCGGACTGCGCCTGGTCGTCGCCCAGGCGACGCAGGAAGTCGGCGTCGTCGTCGGGGGCGACCGTGCGTCGACGACCGCCCGGCAGTCGCTCGGCGCGTGCACGGCCGACGATGAACCACAGCAGGCCGCCGATGACGGGGATGATGAGGATCACGATGATCCACCACCCGCGCGCGATGCCGCGGATGCGGGAGCGATCGATCATCGCGCAGTCGACGACCGCGTAGATCATGAAGATCGCCACGGCGACGACGAGTCCGAAGAGCAGCCGTGCCATGCCCCAAGTCTATGCTCGCGGGGGTCACGGCAGGCTGGGAGTCGCACGCAGCCGTCGCGCCTACACTGTCAGGGTGAAATCCGTACCCGTCTGGATCTGGTACACGGCGATCCGCGTCGTGCTCTTCGCCGCGCCGCTGGCCGTGCTGCTGATCGCGGGCGTGAACGTCTGGCTGTCGACGGCCGTCGCCGCACTCTTCGGGCTGAGCGCGTCGCTCATCTTCCTGCGCAAGCCCCGCAACGCCATGTCGCACGACCTCTACGAGGCGCGCCACCGCGAGAAGCCGCTCGTGCGCGAGGACGACGCTGAGGAAGACGCGGCCGTGGATGCCGCAACCGACGGGGCCCGCAAGCCCGAGTAACGCGCTCCGCGTCTCTGGTCGGCCGAGCCGCCGTCAGAAGACGAGGCCGAGGCCCAGTCCGACGCCGTAGAGCAGCGCGGTCAGGCTCGTGAGCTGCAGGGCGGTGATGAGCTCGCGCGGCGTCTTCGCGGTGAGCACGATGAGGCACGCGGGCAGCGCCGCGAGCAGGGCGAACTGCACGAGCCACGCCGTCGGGTAGAACAGCGCGAGGAACGCCGCGATCACGAACGGCACGAGCGCGAACACGACGAAGAGCACCCGGCCGGCACGTTCGCCGACGAGCACCGCGAGGGTGCGCTTGCGGGCGAGCTTGTCCTGCGCGACGTCCCGCAGGTTGTTCGCCATCAGCACGGCGCACGCGAGCAGTCCCGCGCCCACGCCGCCGAGCCACGCCTCGAGGTTGACCGTGAGCGCCTGCACGTAGGCCGAGCCGGCCGTCGCGACGAGCCCGAAGAAGACGAAGACGAAGAGCTCGCCGAGCCCGTAGTACCCGTACGGATGCTTGCCACCCGTGTAGAACCACGCGGCGACGATCGCGACCGCGCCGACGGCGAGCAACCACCACTGCTGCGTCACGACGACGAGCGCGAGGCCCGCGAGGGCCGCGATGCCGAAGAACGCGAGCGCGACGGCGAGCACGTGCTTCGGCTTCGCCGCACCCGAGCCGGTGAGTCGCGCGGGCCCGACCCGGTGGTCGTCGGTGCCGCGCACGCCGTCGGAGTAGTCGTTCGCGTAGTTCACGCCGATCTGCAGCGCGAGCGCGACGACGAGGGCGAGCAGGGCGCGAGCCGGATGCCACGAGCCCTCGGCGATCGCGAGCACTCCGGCGCCCGTGCCGAGCGCGACGGGTGCCACGGCGAGGGGCAACGTGCGGAGGCGGGCGCCCGAGATCCAGTCGGCGGCCGTCGCGGGACCGACGGGCTTCGACGTGTCGGGGCGTCCAGCGGCCTTCGCGGGGTCTCCCGACCGGCTGTGCGTGCGCGGGCGCTTCGCAGGCTGGTCGGCGGGGGTCATCCGTTGGGGTTTCGGGCGTGCCACACGGCAATGCTAGTTCGCGTGGCTATGACCCCGGTGGGTTGAGGAGGCGCGCCAGCGCCGTCTCGAAACCCTTCCGCGTTCACGCCGCGGTTTCGAGACGCTCGCTTCGCTCGCTCCTCAACCCGCTCTCGCCCCTCACCGCACGTCCTTCACCGCGTCGAGATAACGCGCGACCACTTCGAGCTCGTCGACCGTGAAACCCTCGTGCAGGCGCCGCATCCCCTCGAGGATCTCGCGGTACGGGTCGTCCTCACCGCCCGACCCGGCCCCCGCGAGCGCGCCGGGCGCGAGCTGCACGACGACGCGGCGCCGGTCGGCCGGGTCGTGCGACCGCTCGATGTAGCCCTGCTTCTCGAGCCGGTCGAGCACGCGCGTCGTGGTGCTCGTCGGCAGCTCGGTCGCCTGGCTCACCTCGCCGGCCGTCATGGGAGCGCTGCTGCGGGCGATGAACCCGAGCGCCTGCAGGTCGACGACGTTGATGCCCATCGATCGCGCGATGCGCTCGTTCGACATGACCGACGAGGCGATCACGAGCTGCATGAGCTCGGAGATGCGTGCGGAGACCTCGGCCTTGCTTGACATCGCGGTGGCGCCCTTCTATTCTCTCCGTTGTGGGACTATTCCATATCGGAACTATTCCACTTCGGAACCAACTCCAGCATACGAAAGGACGGCCGCCATGGCCACCACACCTCGCCGAGGACTCGCCATCGGCATCCTGCTGTTCGCCTCGTTCATGGACCTGCTCGACGTCACCATCGTGCAGGTCGCCCTGCCGTCGATCGGCACCGACCTCGAGGCATCCGACTCGCAGCTCGAATGGATCGTGAGCGGCTACATGCTCGCCTTCGCGGTCGCGCTCATCACCGGCGGTCGCCTCGGCGACCTGTTCGGCCGACGCCGCGTGTTCCTCATCGGCATCGGCGGGTTCACGCTCGCCTCCGCCGCCGCGTCGTTCGCATGGTCGGGCGATGTGCTCGTCGCCACCCGCATCCTGCAGGGCCTGTTCGCCGCCCTCATGGTGCCGCAGCTGCTCGCGTCGGTGCAGGCGCTCTTCTCGCCGCGCGAGCGGGCGCCCATGTACGGGCTCATCGGCGGTGTCAGCGGACTCGCCGCGGTCGCGGGGCCGGTGCTCGGGGGCTGGCTCATCGACGCCGACCTGTGGGGGCTCGGCTGGCGAACGGTGTTCCTCATCAACATCCCCGTCGGCATCGTCATCTTCGTGCTCGCCGCCCTGTTCGTGCCCGAGACGCGCTCGTCGCGGCCGATGCGGCTCGACCTCGTCGGCGTCGTGCTGCTCAGCGCAGTCGTACTCGCGTTCATGGTGCCGCTCGTCGAGGGGCAGTCGCTCGGCTGGCCGGCCTGGCTGTGGATCCCCGTCGCTGCGGGCGTCGTGCTGCTCGGCCTGTTCGTCGCCGTCGAGCGCCGGCGCATGCGCCGCGACGGCTCGGCGCTCCTGCCGATGCCGCTGTTCGCCGACCGCGGCTTCTCGGCCGGCATCGTCACGCAGGCGACCTTCCAGGGCGCGCTCAACGCGTTCACGCTGCCGTTCATCATCTACCTGCAGGTCGGACTCGGCTTCGACGCGCTCACTGCGGGGCTCAACCTGCTCGCGTTCAGCCTCGGTGCCATGGTCGGCACGGGCATCGTCATCCCGCTCGTCGGTCGCGTCGGCAAATACCTGGTGACCCTCGGCGCCGTGGCGCTCGGCGCGGGCGTGCTGTGGACGTTCGCGGTCGTCGCCGACACGGGTGCCGCGTTCACCGGGTGGGCGGCCGTCTGGCCGATGCTCATCGCCGGCGTGGGGCTCGCGCTGCTCGTGATCCCGCTCGTCGACGTCGCCCTCGCGACGGTGCCGGTCGCCGACGCCGGTGCCGCGTCGGGCACGTACAGCACGTTCCAGCAGCTCGGGGCCGCGGCGGGCGTCGCGATCTCGACGACCGTGTTCTTCACCGTCGTCGGTGACGACTGGAGCCGCGAACACGTGCTCACCGCGCTGCAGGCGTCGGTGTGGGTCGCCGTCGCGGGCTTCGCGATCGCGGCCGTCTCGAGCCTGCTGCTGCCGGGGCGCGCCGCGGTGCAGGCGCACCTCGACGAGGAGAAGCGCCTCGCCGAGGCCGACGTCGAGGCCGAAGCGACAGCGGCCGTGTCGGTCTGACCGCCGCAGCCGCTGAAGTGCGACTCGCCAGAAAGTGCGCTTCCGGCCACGGGGAAGCGCACTTTCTGGCGACTCACGCGACGCGGAGGCGCAGGGGCGGGGGGCACAGGGGCGACCGGTGGCCGGGCGACGGGAGGGTCAGCGCCGAGCGGCGGCCGCGAGCGCCCGGCGATCGGGCTTGCCCGACGCGAGCAGCGGCCACGGGGCGGCCACCACGAGCCGCACCGGCCGGGCGGCGGGACTGAGGCCCGCGGCATCCGTCGCCTGTCGTAGCCGGCCGAGCGCGAACTCGTCGTCGCCGACGGGCGCACCCACCACGACGGCCGCGCGCTCGCCCCACTCGGCGTCGGGCACCGCGACGACGACCGCGTCGGCGAATCCATCGAGCCGGCGCACGGCGCGCTCGACCTCGCCGAGCACGACCTTCACGCCGCCCGAGATCATCACGTCGTCGGCGCGGCCGCGCACGCGCAGGCGTCCGGTGTCGGCGTCGAGCTCGCCGAGATCGCCCGTGCGATACCAGCGAGTGCCGCGGTCGACGACGAAGGCCGCGGCAGTGCGTTCGGGATCGTCGAGGTATCCGTCGGCGAGGCTCGACCCCGCGAGCTCGATCGCCCCCTCGACGAACCGGATGCGGGTGTCGCCGATCGGCTCCCCGTCGTAGACGCAGCCCCCCGCGGTCTCGCTCGAGCCGTAGGTGCGCACGATGCGCGCGCCGAGCGCATCGGCGCGGGCGGCGACCTCGGCGCCGAGCGCCTGGCCGCCGACCAGGATCGCGTCGAACGACCGCAGCGCCGCCGCGATGAATGCGTCGCGCTCGGCCGCCTCGACCACCCGTGCGAGCTGCACCGGCACGAGCGACGTGTAGTGCGGCACGTTCGGCAGCATGCGGGCGGATGTCTCGGCGAATGCGGCCGGACGGAACCCGTCGCCTCCGCCGCCGAGCACGACCGTCTCGGTGCCGGCGAGGATGCCGCGCACGAGCACCTGCGCGCCGGCGATGTAGTGGCCCGGCAGCGCGAGCAGCCACTGACCGGGGCCGCCGAGCGCATCGTGCGTCGCGTGCGCGCTCGCCTCGAGCGCCTCGGCCGACAGCACAACGCGCTTGGGTCGGTCGGTCGACCCGCTCGTCTCGACGACGAGCGCGACTCCGTCGCCGACCTCGGCGGCCGCGCGATCCGCCGAGCAGTCCGCCGTGCGTTTCGGGGGTGCATTTCCGCCAGAATCCGGGCCGATCTCCCCCGCATCTTGCGGAAAAGCACCCCCGGAACGCACCTGCGCAGCGGGCGCGGGCGATGCAGGCGCGGGCGACGCAGGCGCGGACGACGCAGGCGCGGCATCGGCGGGCACGGGCCACACCGCGGGGCCTCCGGCGAGAGCCTCGGCGAGGGCACGGGTCAGCGCCGAGGCATCCTCGGCGGAAACCCGGATGAGCGGTTTCACGTAACCGGCCGAGCTAGAAGTGCCACGGGTAGGGCCCCCAGTCGGGGTCGCGCTTCTCGAGGAAGGCGTCGCGGCCCTCGACGGCTTCGTCGGTTCCGTAGGCGAGGCGGGTCGCCTCGCCGGCGAAGACCTGCTGCCCGACCATGCCGTCGTCGACCGCGTTGAACGCGAACTTCAGCATGCGGATCGCGGTCGGCGACTTCGTGAGGATCGTGCGCGCCATCGCGATCGCCTCGCGCTCGAGCTCGGCGTGCGGCACCACCCGGTTGACGGCGCCCATCTCGTAGGCGCGATCGGCCGAGTACTCCTCGGCGAGGAAGAACACCTCGCGCGCGAACTTCTGCCCGATCTGGCGGGCGAAGTAGGCCGAGCCGTAACCGGCATCGAAGGAACCGACGTCGGCGTCGGTCTGCTTGAAGCGTCCGTGTTCGCGCGAGGCGATCGTCAGGTCGCAGACCACGTGCAGCGAGTGGCCGCCGCCGGCCGCCCATCCGGGCACGACCGCGATGACGACCTTCGGCATGAAGCGGATGAGCCGCTGCACCTCGAGGATGTGCAGGCGTCCGACCGCGGCGTGCCCGTGCGGGTCGGCCGTGCCGCCCGCACCGTCGACGATCGCGGTCTCGGCGTCGGAGTACTTGTACCCGTCGCGCCCGCGGATGCGCTGGTCGCCGCCCGAGCAGAACGCCCAGCCGCCGTCCTTCGCGCTCGGTCCGTTGCCGGTCAGCAGCACGACGCCGATGCGCGGGTTCGTGCGCGCGTCCTCGAGGGCGCGGTAGAGCTCGTCGACCGTGTGCGGCCGGAACGCGTTGCGCACCTCGGGCCGGTCGAACGCGATGCGGGCGATGCGCCCGTCGAGCGAGTGGTGGTAGGTGATGTCGGTGAAGGATGCTCCGTGGCCGACGCCGCCCGAGGCATCCGCCCACTGGCTCGGATCGAACAGTTCGGAGACCTCGGCGCTCATGCTTCCAGCCTATTCCGGCGCGCCGGTGCACGCGGGTGCGCACCTGCCCGCGCAGGCCGCCGCGCTCAGACGCCGGCGCCCGACTGGGCGAGCATGCCGGTCACGAGCGCATACGCCGCCGTGCCGACCGTGAGCACACCCCACGTCAGCGGGATCGCCGCCGCGATCACGAGGAGGATGCCGCCGACGCCGATCGCGACGTTGCGGCCCGTCGACTCGGCACGGACCTCGCGCGTCTCGAGACCGAGTTCGTGGATGCCGTCGACGCTCATGCCGACCACCCTATTCGCGTCACTCGACCGGATGCCAGACTTGGCCCATGCCAGCCGACGACCAGCCCGCGCCGCACGCACATTCCGAGGCCACCGCGCTCCCCTCGCTCGACGACCTGCTCGCGAGCGCCCGGGTGGTGGCATTGCCGCTCGTGACCCGGTTCCGCGGCATCGACGTGCGCGAGGCCATGGTCTTCGAGGGGCCTCGGGGCTGGACCGAGTTCAGCCCCTTCGCCGAGTACGGCGACGACGAGGCATCCGCCTGGCTGGCCGCGGCGATCGACTTCGGCTGGAACGCACCGCCGACAGCCTTGCGCGACCGCATCCCCGTGAACGCGACCGTGCCCGCCGTCGATCCCGACAGCGTGCCCGCGGTGCTCGCCCGGTTCGCCGGGTGCCGCACGGCGAAGGTGAAGGTCGCGGGCTCCGACCAGACCCTCGCGCAGGACGTCGCGCGCGTGCGCGCCGTGCGCGACGTGCTCGGCCCCGAGGGGCGCGTGCGCGTCGACGCCAACGGCGGCTGGAACGTCGACGAGGCCGAGCACGCGATCCACGCCCTCGCGCCGTTCGACCTCGAATACGTCGAGCAGCCGTGCGCGACGGTCGACGAGCTCGCCGAGATCCGCCGTCGCACGAAGTACATGGGCATCCCGATCGCGGCCGACGAGAGCGTGCGCCGCGCCGACGACCCGCTCGCCGTCGCCGAGGCGGGTGCCGCCGACCTGCTCGTGATCAAGGCGCAGCCGCTCGGCGGCATCCGCCGAGCACTCGCGATCGTCGAAGCGGCGGGCCTGCCGGTCGTCGTATCGAGCGCGCTCGACACGAGCGTCGGCCTCGCGATGGGCGCCCAGCTGGCCGCATCGGTGCCGTCGCTCGAGTTCGATTGCGGGCTCGGCACGGCGTCGCTGCTCGCCGCGGATGTCACGGGGTCGCCGCTCGTCGCCGAAGGCGGGTCGATCGCGGTCGGCCGGATCGTTCCCGACCCGGTGCTGCTCGACCGGTACGAGGCGACCGAGGAGCGGGTGGACTGGTGGCTCGAGCGGCTCGGTCGCTGCTTCGAGGTGCTGCGCGACGCGCGGTGAGGTGTCGAGACGCGCACCCGGCGCGGCTCGCCCGTCACCCGGTGATCGTCGCCCGGTCGAGATAGGCGGTGATCGCGTCGCGGTTCTTCGCGAGGCATCCGATGCGCTGGTCGAGCTGGGCGCGGCGCTCGGCGAGCGATTCGGCGAGCGCGCGCTGGATGACGGGCGTCTCGGGGTCGGTGACGCTCGCGAGGCACGGCAGCATGTCGAGGATGACGGCGGTCGGGATGCCGGCATCGATGAGGTCGCGCACCTGCCCGACCCGTTCGACCGCGCCGTCGGGGTAGTCACGGTAGCCGTTGCTCTCGCGCATCGACGTGATGAGCCCCTGGGCCTCGTAGTAGCGCAGCAGCCGGGTCGACACCCCGGTCTGCGAGGCCAGTTCACCGATGCGCACGGCGCCTCCTCGAGATCGACTTGACCTTAACACTAGTGTCAAGGTTCGACACTGACGGCATGGCTTCTCCGATCACCGCATCAACGCCCGCCGTCGCGACACCGCCGCGCACACGACTTCCCTACAACGGGCTGCTCGCGCTCGCCTCGATCGTCTTCGTCGGCGTCGTCACCGAGATCATGCCGGCCGGGCTGCTGCCGCAGATGAGCGCCGACCTCGGTGTTTCCGAGGCGCAGATCGGCTGGCTCGTAGCGGCGTACGCCGTGACCACCGCGGTGACCGCGATCCCGCTCACCGCGCTCACCCGGGCCATCCCGCGGAAGCGCCTGCTGCTCTCGCTCGTCGTCGGCTTCGCACTGGTGAGCGGCGTCACCGCGATCGCCGGCGACTACACGACGATCCTCGTCGCGCGCACGGTCGGCGGCATGCTCGCGGGCCTCCTCTGGGCGATCGCGGCGGGCTACGCCATGCGCATGGTCGAGCCCGAGCACTCGGGCCGCGCCCTCTCGATCGCGATGGTCGGCACGCCGCTCGCGTTCGCCTTCGGACTGCCGATCGCGACGACGCTCGGCGCCGCCCTCGGCTGGCGCGCGGCGTTCGCGGTGCTGGCTGGCCTCGCGCTCGTGCTCGCCGTGTGGGCCGCGTTCGCCCTGCCCGCCTTCGCCGGCGAGCGCGCCGGATCGCGACCCGGCCTCCGCACCGTGCTGCGCCTGCCGGGACTCGTCGCCGTGCTCGCGACGACCGCCGTGTTCGTGCTCGCGCACAACGTCGCCTACACCTACATCGCCCCGCTCACCGTGCCGGCCGGACTCGACGGGCACCTCGACGTGGTGCTGCTCGTGTTCGGCGTCTTCGCCGTCGCCGGGGTGCTCGTCTCGGGGGCGCTCGTCGACCGGCACCTGCGCACGATGGTGCTCATCGCCGCGGCCGCGCTCGGTGCGGCCATGATCATGATCGGATGCCTCGCCGCCGAGCCCGTCGCCGTCTACGCGGCGGTCGCACTCTGGGGCGTCGCCTACGGCGGAGCTCCCACGCTGCTGCAGTCGGCCCCCGCGCGCATCGCCGGCAGTGCCGCCGACGTCGCCCAGTCGATGGTCGTCGCGACCTGGAACGGATCGATCGCGGTCGGCGCCTTCATCGGCGGCCTCGTGCTCGAGGCCGCCGGCGTCGCGTCCCTGCCGTGGGTCGCGCTCGGCCTCGTCGCGCTCGCGGCGCTCATCGCGTCGACGTCGCGCGCCGCGTTCGCGCCGCTGCGCTGACCGGGGTCTCCTGTCAATCCCCAGCTCTGGGTGCATCGGCCCGGCTCCCGCTCAGGGCGAGCACGGATGCCTCGCCTCGACGCACGGGCGACGGTGGAACCCGTGCGTCGCGCACTGCGCGTCGCACGACCGATTTCCACCCGAAGGAGACCAGATGTTCAAGAAGACCATGACCACGATCGGTGCGGGCATCGCGCTCGCGGCGGCGGGCGTGCTCGCGAGCGGAACCGCCGCGTTCGCCCACGAGTGCTTCAACCCGAACCGCTCGGAGCAGGGCAACGCCGGCGCCTCGAACTCGCAGGCGTGGCTCACCGTGCACATCGAGGAGCTGACGATGGGCCTGCCCGAGGCCGACGCCGACTGCGTGCTCGACGCCTACGCCGCGACCGGAGCGCCGATGTCGTTCACGATCATGGTGAAGGGCGCCGTCGGCCAGGACGGCACCATCGCCTCCAACAACCCGCACGCCGACAAGGCGGGCGACGGCAAGGGCATCGACGAGATCTTCGCCGCACACGGCGACGACATCGTCGGCAGCTTCGCCGAGTGCGGCGTCGAGCTGCCGTTCTGACGCGGGACACTCCGTTGGTCGAGTAGCGACGAAGGAGCGTATCGAGACCCTCGCGAGGGGGTCTCGATACGCGTGCTCCTTCGTCGCGCGCTACTCGACCACCGAACCCCTTACCAGAGCACGAGCGGCACGGGCACGGTCGTCGCGTCGGCGTAACCGTCGCCGCCGGTGAACACGCCGTGCACGAGGTGCAGGCCGGCCGGCAGCTTGGGCAGCTTGACGCTCACCCGTCCGCGGTCGCTCGCGCCGAGCTCGACCTCGGCGATCTTCGTGTCGCCGTCGTAGATCGCGAACGTGCCGGCGGGCGTCGACCCGTCGAGCGCGGTGACGAGGCCGACGTACTTCACGGCCGAGCCGGCCTTCGCGAGCGCCTTGTTCGGCGCACCGACGGCGATCGTCGCGACGGCGGGCGGCGGCTGCTCGTCGACGAGCACGGCCACGCTGCGGGCGGGCACCGTGACGTCGCCGGTCGCGGCATCCCACGTCGTCTGCTTGACCACCGCGTCGGAACCCGACGCCTGCGCCTCGGCGAGCGCGAAGTCGCGCCCGGCGAGCCCGGCGACGGTCTCGGTCACCGCGTCGGGCGACGCGTTGAACACGACGAGCGCCCCGTCGAGCTCGGGGTCGACGTCGTCGCCGACGAGGTCGTCGATCTGCATGACGATCACGCCGGGCGTCGCGTCGGGCCCCGAGTTCGGGAACGACACCTTCTGCTCGATGAGGTCGGCCGAGCCGAGCTGCAGCAGGTCGACCGACGAGCGCACCCGCAGCAGGTCGAGGGCGGATGCCTCGGCGGCGGCCATGTCGGCCGCGGTGGGCTTGAGCGCGGAGTCCGCCAGGAGCGGCTCCATGATCGGCCACTTGTCCTTGTTGTCGGCCGCACCCGGCAGGCCCGAGCCGAAGGTCGACTCCTGACCGGTCCAGTCGACGCGGTTGAACCAGTCGCCCGAGTCGTAGCTGTTGCGGTCGAGCGACTTCGAGCGCAGCAGCTCGGTGCCGGCGTGCCAGAACGACGGCGACTGCGAGAGCGTGACGGTCGCGAGCGACAGCGTGTTCATGCGCACGCGGTCGGCCATCGGCGTGTCCTGCGGCAGCTTGAACACCGAGAGGTCGTAGAGCGTCTCGTTGTCGTGGGCGTCGACGTAGTTGATCACCTCGTCGGGCTCGTCGGCGTAGCCGGCGGGCGCACCACGGTAGTCGAGCTCGTCGCCGCGCACGACCTCGCCCGCGGTATCGGTCAGCTCGTAGTCGCGCAGGTTGCCCGCGAGGCCGAGCTTCACGAGGTCGGTCTGGTGGCCGAGATCGGCCAGCTGGTCGGCCTGCGACGGCGTACCCGGCCGTCCGTTCGGGTCGGTGCCGAGCCCGGTGCCGAAGCCCTGCTGGAACGTCGACGTGCCGTCGACCGGGCTGCCGCCGTGGACGGCGTCGCGCAGCCGGTCGTTGAACGTGCCGATGCCGGTGCCGCCGAGCTGCCCCTGCGTCGCCTGCTCGAAGAGGGCGTTGTTCGCGACCTCGCCGAAGTTCCAGCCCTCGCCGTAGAGGTAGATCGACTTGCCGTCGACCCCGTCATCGGCGAGGGTCAGCTCGTCGAGCGCGGCGCGGATCGCCTCCATGTTGTCGCGGGAGTGGTGCCCCATGAGGTCGAACCGGAACCCGTCGACCTTGTACTGCTTCGCCCACAGCACGACCGAGTCGACCATGAGCTTCTGCGCCACCTCGTGCTCGGTCGCGACGTTCTGGCAGCACGTCGAGGTCTCGACCGCGCCGGCCGCGTTGAGCCGCTGGTAGTAGCCGGGCACGATGCGGTCGAGCACGCTCTTGCCGCCCTGACCCGCCTCGGCCGTGTGGTTGTAGACCTCGTCGAGCACGACCTGCAGGCCGTCGGCGTGCAGCGCCCCGACCATCTCGCGGAACTCGGCGACGCGAGCGCCGCCCTCGGGGTCGACCGCGTACGAGCCCTCGGGCGCCTGGTAGTGGTACGGGTCGTAGCCCCAGTTGAAGCCGTCGGCGTCGTGCACGGCCTGCACGCACGCCTGCTGCTCGGCCGAGGCGGGCCCGTACGACGCGAGGTCGCAGTCGGGCACGGCCTGGGCGGAGCGCTGCTCCTCGATCGTGGCGATGTCGAACGTCGGCAGCAGGTGCACCGTGTTGATGCCCGCGTCGGCGAGCTGGCGCAGCTGCTTCGTGCCGGCCGAGTCGCGCGTGAAGGCGCGGTAGGTGCCGCGCTCGGCCTCGGGCACGGTCTCGTCGCTGATCGAGAAGTCGCGCACGTGCAGCTCGTAGATCGCCCGGTCGACGGGCCGCTCGACGACCGGCGCGGGGGTCTTCGCCCACTGCTCGGGCGCGAGGGCCGGGTCGTCGAGGTCGACGACGACGGTGCGCGCCGAGTTCGTCGTGAGGGCCGCCGAGTACGGGTCGGTCACCGAGTTGGTCTCGATCTTCCCGGTCGTCGGCGCGTACACCTCGACGCGCCAGCGGTACTCGTCGTTCTTCGCGAGGGATGCCTCGGGCACCGCCCACGAACCGGTCGACGCATCGAACGCCGCGTCGACGAGTTCGGGCGAAGCGCTCGCGTCGACCGTCGCGGCCGCCCAGCGCTCGAGCTGCACCGAACGGGCGGTCGGCGCCCACACGGCCGCGGTCGCGGCCCGGTCGTCGCCGCTGCCGGCCCAGCTCACGCCGAGCGTCGACGAGTCGAGCGCGTCGGCGTAGAGGTCGTCGAGCACGCCCGGCACCTGCACACCCGTGAAGGCGGTCAGGTCGTCGCCGACCCACTGCGCCACCGCGAGCTGCTCGGTGAGGAGGCCGGCGACGTCGTCGCGGTCGAGCCCGACCGGATGCAACGCGAGGAAGCCCTTCAGCGCCGGGAACGTCGCGAGCTGCGCGTCGGTGAGCCCGTCGGGGTCGAGCTCGAGCTCGACCGGGTCGCCGCCGCCCGTGACGGCGCCCTCGGCGACCGCGAGACCGGCGCCTGCCGCGTGCTCGATCGACCATGAGGCATCCGTCGCGGCAGCCCCGCCGAGCAGGTCGGCAGGCCATGCGAGCGTGTGCTCGTCGACCCAGTGCGCACGCGACTGGCCGGTGCCGGCGAGCGGCGGGTCGGTCACGACGATCTCGAGCACGTGCGTCGCGAGCGCGTAGCGGAACTCGACGAGCTTGCCGCCGGTCGCCGTGAAAGTGTAGTTGCCGCCGCCGGGGGCGCCGCCGACGCCGTAGTTCTCGTCCCAGCTGAGGCCGTGCGCGACCTTCACCTCGTACGATCCGTCGGGGATCTTCGACGTCGCGAACGTGTAGACGCCGTCCTTGTCGCCGTCCTGCATGAGCGAGCCGAGGCAGTCGGGCGCCCAGTCGCCGGGGCAGCCGAGCTCGTTCTGGAAGCTGCCGGGCAGCGTCACGACCGGCCCCTCGGCCGACGACGAGGCGACGTGCGTCTCGGGGTTCCAGTAGAAGGTCACGGGCTTCGTGCCGTCGGTCGTGTAGGCGATGTTGTCGCCGCCCGGCACGCCGTTCGCGCCGTAGTTCACGTCCCAGTTGCCGTTGAGCGCGACCTTGTACTCGTAGCCGTCGGCGTTCGCCGGCACATCGAAGGTGCCCGAGTAGATGCCGCCGGGGCGCAGCGTGAGCTTCGCCGCCTCGCAGCCCGGGGTCCAGTCGCCCGCGCAGCCCATCTCGCTGTTGTGCGAGCCGGGCACCGTGACGAGGTCGATCGGCTGCTCGGGCTCCTCGCCGCCGTCGGCGAGGTTCACGGCGTTGCCGACGCTCGCGTAGGTGGAGGCCGCCGAACGGTGGCCCGCCGCGTCGGTCGAGATCGCGCGATACTCGACGAGCGTGCCCTTCGCGAGGCCCTTGGTGTCGTGGAAGACGCGCGGGCTCGTGTCTTCAGCCGTGCCGAGCGCGTGCCAGGCGTCGTCACCCGTCGCACCGGCGACGCGCCAGGCGAAGCTCGTCTCCTGCCACGTCGAGTCGTCGACGTCGGCGGCGACGGCGCTCACGCCGGTCACGCCGGCGCCTGCGGCGGGCGACGACACCGTGATCGCGGCGGCCGCCTCGGGGGCGGTCACCTCGCGGTCGGCGCGCAGCACGACGGCGCCGAGCGCGGGCACGGTGACGGATGCGACACCGTCGGCGTCGGCCGTGATCGCCGGGCCGTCCGTGCCGTAGAGGGGCGCGAACGCGCCGCCCTTCGTGAGCGTCGGCACGTTCACCGTACGCGCCTCGTTCGCGTTGTTCGCGGCGACGAGGTACTCGACCTGCTCGGTGCGGTCGACGCGGCTGAACGCGTAGACGCCCGGACCGTCGTCGACGTAGCGCTCGATCTGCGCGCCCGTCGCGAGTGCGGGGTGCGCCTGGCGCAGCGCCGAGAGCGCGGCGATGTGCTCGTAGAGCGGAGCATCCGTGCCGAATCGGTCGGCGCTGCCGGCCTGCTCACCGGTGACGAGCTTCTGGTTCTGGTACTCGGCGACCTGGCTCGCGAAGAGCGACTGGCGAGCGTCCTTGTCGCCGCCGGTGCCGGCGAAGCCCTGCTCGTCGCCGTAGTACACGACGGGCTGGCCGCGGGTGAGGAACATGAGGTCGTGCGCGAGCTCGTCGCGGGCGAGCGGGGCGTCGGTCGACTGCAGGAAGTAGCCGACCCGGCCCATGTCGTGGTTGCCGAGGAAGGTCGGCAGCGCCGTCGCCGACGAGTCGGGCGTCGTGTAGTAGTCGTCGCCCGCGAAGAGCGACTGCAGGTTCTTCGCCGAGTTGCCGGCCGCGAAGCTCACGGCCTGCGACTGGAACGTGAAGTCGAGCACCGAGTTCATGTCGGTGTCGCGCACGTAGGGGCTCAGCTTCTTGGGGTCGGCGTCGTAGACCTCGCCGAACATGAAGAAGTCGGGCTTGCCCGCGGCGTGCGCGTAGTCGAGCACCTGGGTCGCCCACTGCTGCCAGAACTCGAAGTTCACGTGCTTCGCGGTGTCGATGCGGAAGCCGTCGATGCCGAGGTCGATCCACGTGTCGTACACGTCGACGAAGCCGTTCACGACGGTCGGGTGCTCGGTCATGAGGTCGTCGAGGCCCGAGAAGTCGCCGTACGTGACCGACTCGCCCTCCCACGTCGAGTCGCCGCGGTTGTGGTACAGGGTCGGGTCGTTGAGCCAGGCCGGTACCTTGAGGTTCGCGTCGGCCTCGCTGAGCTTCGGCGTGTACGGGAAGCTCGTCGCCGCGTCGAGGGCCGGGAAGTCGGCGCCGGTGTCGGCGCCCGCGAACTTCGCGGGGTCGAACGCGTTGCCGTCGGCGTCGAGGTACGGGCTCGTGGCCTTGTCGACGTACGAGTACTGCTGCTCGGCGTAGTCGATGACGTCGGCCGTGTGGTTCGTGATGATGTCGAAGTAGACCTTGATGCCGCGGTCGTGCGCGTCGGCGATGAGCGCCTCGAGCTCGGCGTTCGTGCCGAGGTGCGGGTCGATCTGGGTGAAGTCGGTGACCCAGTAGCCGTGGTAGCCGGCGCTCGCGTTCGCGCCCTCGCCCTGCACGGGCCGGTTCTTGAAGCTCGGGGTCAGCCAGATCGCGGTCGTGCCGAGGCCGTCGATGTAGTCGAGCTTCGAGCGGAGGCCGGCGAGGTCGCCGCCCTCGTAGAAGCCCTTGTCGGTCGGGTCGAAGCCGGTCGCGAGGCGGTCGCCTGTGAGCCCGCCCTCGTCGTTCGACGCGTCGCCGTTCGCGAAGCGGTCGGTCATCACGAAGTAGAAGGTCTCGTCGCTGCCGGGCTGGCGCACCGGTGCGGCGACGAGATCGGCGTCGGATGCCTCGTCGTAGGCGCCGCGGATCGAGGCCTCGGTGAGCTCGAGCCCGACCTTCTTGAGGTTGTCGTCGAACACGACCCGCACGGCGGTGTCGCCCGCGACGGTCAGCGGGATGTTGTCGCCCCCGCCGTTCAGCCCGTACGCCTCGTTCCACGAGTCGTTCACCGCGACCTTGTACTCCCAGGAGCCCGCCGGCACCGTGAAGTCGGCCGCGTACACGCCCGGGGTCGCCGTCGGCGCGAGCTCGGTCTCGGCGCAGTCGGGCGCCCAGTCGCCGGCGCAGCCGAGCTCCGACTGCAGGCTGCCGACGAGGGCGAAGCTGCGGTCGTCGGCCGCCGCCGCACTGAGACCGAGGCCGGGGGCGAAGCTCAGCGCCGTGACGGCGAGCCCTCCCACCAGCGCTGAGGCGAACCACCTGCGTGCGAGCGCGCGTTGCGTCATCCTTGACTCCCGATTCCCGGCACGACTCCGTGCCACCGACACTGCTCGCGAACGTAGCAGCGCCGCGCCCGTTAATGCAAGCGTTTGCAATCAGGATGCCGCTTCGAGACCCGATCGTTGATTTCGTGCAGCGCAGATCCATGCAAACGCTGCCAGATTTCGCGGGGTCAGAGCAGGCGGGCGTAGGCGCCGTTGCGGATCTGCTCGTCGCGCAGCCGTCGCGCCTCCTGGCGCAGTTCGTGGCGTCGTGCGAGTTCGTCGCGATCGAGGGTGTGCCCGCGACGGCCGGCTCCGAGGCCGACGGCGACGGCGGCGCGCGCCAGCCAGTCGCGCAGCGCCCGGGTCGGGCGGATCGTCGTCGAGACGGTTCCGGCGAGTGCGGTGTTCATGGTGTTCCCCTGTCGTTCACGGTTCCCGCCTCCGCGGTCCGTGATTCCATCCCACCGCCGGGGGCGTCTCCGCGAATCGGCGACCACTACCGAGATCACCGCCGCGCACTACCGAGATCACGTCGAGAGCAGGTCCCGCTCCTCGGCTATGCGCACGGCCTCCTGCCGTGAGGCGACACCCAGCTTCGCGAGCACGGCGGCGACGTGACTGTCGACCGTGCGCACCGAGAGCACGAGCCGGTCGGCGATCTCAGCGTTCGTGAGCCCGTCGGCGAGCAGCCGCAGCACGTCGAGCTGCCGATCGGTGAGCCCGTCGGGGTTGCCGCGGGTGAGGCTCGTCGGCCCGCGGGGGATGCTGCGGACACCCCGCTCTCGGAGGTCGGCCCTGACCTTCCGGGCGAGCGGAACCGCACCGATGCGATCGAGGATCGCGAGCGCCTCGACGAGGTCGGCGGGGTCGGGGCTCTCCGCCAGCGCCGCCGCCTCGTGGTACGGCGCGCCTGCCGCGTGCCACGCCTCCGCGGCCGCGCGCCAGTCGCCGCGGGCCTGGATCGAGAACGGGTGCGGGTCGTCGGGCGGCACCGCGAGGTCGTCACCCGCCCGGCGCAGGAGGTACGCGAGCTCGGCACGGAGCGCCGGCGCGCGTCGGCGATCGGCCTCGTCGAACTCGGGCCGCGCGATCGCGAGCGCCGCGACGGCGTCACCGCGGAGCAGCGCGGCCTCCGCCCTGGCCGCCGCCACCGGACCCATGCGCTGCAGCTCGCCAAGCTCGGCCGCGAGTCGGTTCGCCTCGTCGAGCAGAGCGTCGGCACCCTCGTCGCCTCGCCGCAGGCGCACCGTGCCCGCGACGGTCAGCGCGACGCAGCGGGCGTGCGGCATCCCCGGCGGCGGTTCGACGAGCGCGAGCGCCTCGTCCCACCGGGCCCGGGCCAACTCGAGCCTCGCCTGCTCCATGCGCTGGTACGTCGCGAATCCGATGAACTCCGAACGTTCGGTGAGTTCCATCGCACGCGAGAGGTGCTGATCGGCGACCTCGAGGCGGTACTGGTCGAGCAGCGCCCACACGAGGTTCACGAACGCACGGGCGGCATCCTCGATGTCGTCGACCCCGAGTGCCGCCTCCGCCGCCTCGAGGAGCTCGCCGATGCCGTCGTCGTCGCCGAGGAACATCAGCCCGGTGCCGTGGTTGTTGAGGGCGTGCGACAGCACCCGGTGGTCACCGGTCTCGCGCGAGATCGCGATCGCCCGCGCGGCGAGGTCGAGCGCGCGCTCGGTGTCGTGCGCGAGCAGTGCGAGCTGCGCCTCGTTGCTGAGCGCCATCGCGTAGAGGCCCTCGTCGCCCGCGTCCGCGAGCACGGCCGAGGCCTCGCGCGCTGCGGCCTCGGCGTCGCTGCGGTGACCGTCGAACCAGTCGAAGCGCGAGAGCCAGCGCAGGCTCGCGCCCAGTCTGCGCGCGTCGCCGAGCTCGCGCCGGAGGGCGACGGCGCGGACCTGCGCCGACACGGCGGCACTCGCCGCTCCGATCGTGTACGACTCGATCGCGAACTCCTCGAAGAGGTCGGCGAGCTCGGCCGTCTCGTACCGGTCGGCGTGCGCGAGCGCGGCCGCGTAGTGCGCCGCCGACTGGCGGTGGGCTCCCGACGTCGCGGCATCCCGTGCCGCTGCCGGCGCCCACGCGACGACGGCATCGACGTCACCCGCGCCGAGCGCGTGGTGCACGAGACGCGCAGGATCGGAGATGCCCGCGTCGAGCAGCGCGGCGAGCACCGCCCGCTCGAGTTCGATGCGGCGCGAAGCGGGCAGGGCGTCGACCACCGCACGCCGGGTCAGTTCATGGCGGAACCGCACGCCCTCGGGACTCACGTCGAGGAGCCCGCCCTCCTCGGCCGCCCGCAGCGCCCCCGCTGAGCCGGGCACGAGCCGCGCGAGCAATTCGGGATCGACGGCCGACGGCACCACGGCGAGCTGCTCGACATGGTCCTGCGTGGAGGACTCGAGCCGCCGCAGTCGTCCGGTGATCGCGTCGACGACGGTCTGCGGCACGCCCGACTCCCCCGCCGAGGACTCCCCCGCCGAGGCGACGAGCTCGCTGACGAAGTACGGGTTTCCGGCGGTCGTCGCGAATACGCGACCGGCGTCGAGGCCGCTGCCCGCGGTGAGCGCGTCGACCGCGGTCGGCGTGAGCCGCCGCGGTGCGATTCGGATGACCCGGTCGCCGTGGCCGAGGTCGCCCAGCAGCCGCCCGAGCGGGTGGTCGCGGTCGAGCTCGTCGCGGTAGGTCACGACGAGCGCGGCGGGCAGCTCGTCGATGCGACGCGCGAGGAAGCGGACGGCGTCGAGCGTCGCCTCGTCGGCCCAGTGGGCGTCTTCGATGACGAGCACCGTGCCCGAGGCATCCGCGAGCTCATCACGCAGGGTCGCGAACACGTCTTCGCGATCGCCGGACCGCAGCGCCGCACCGAGGCTCGGCCCGACCGACCGAGCCAGGTCGCGAAGCGGCCCCAACGGCCGAGGCGTCGACATCGCGTCGCACGCGCCGACGAGCACGCGCACGCCATCGGGCGGGGCAGCCCGCAGCGCGTTCACGAGGCTCGACTTGCCGATGCCCGCCTCGCCGTGCAGCAGCACCACCCGGCCACGGCCCATCGCCGCGTCGCTCGCCGCGACGCGCAACTCGTCGAGCTCACGATCGCGCTCGAGCAGCCCGCTGCCCATGCAGCGATCGTCCTCGCAGCCGCCCCGCGCCGCAACCGGGTCCGCCCTGAACCGTCACGCCGCGAGTCGCCGAAACGCGCTGCTCATCGCGCGACGAAGAGCATTTTTCGGCGACTCACGAGGAGACGATGCGGGGCTCAGAGCCCCGAGTACGCGTGGAGTCCCTTGAAGAAGAGGTTGACGATCGTGAAGTTGAAGAGCACCGTCGAGAAGCCGATGATCGCGAGCCAGGCCGACCGCGAACCGCGCCAGCCGCGCGTCGCACGCGCGTGGATGTAGCCGGCGTAGACCACCCAGATGATGAAGGTCCACACCTCCTTGGTGTCCCAGCCCCAGTAGCGGCCCCACGCGCGTTCGGCCCAGATCGCGCCGGCCATGAGCGTGAACGTCCAGAGGATGAAGCCGATGATCGTCACGCGGTAGGCGAGCGACTCGAGCGTCACCGAGTCGGGCAGCGTCGCGAGGAAGCTCTTCTTGACCGCCTTGGCACTCGCCGCGAGCGCTTCGCGCCGCGACTGCATGAGCTGCACGACCGAGAGCGCGAAGCTCAGCGCGAAGAAGCCCACCGACGTCGTCGCCACGAACACGTGGATGACGAGCCAGTAGTCCTGCAGGGCCGGCGGCAGCGGCACGACCGACACGTAGAAGTTCGTCGACGCGAGCCCGAGCAGCACGAGCACGAGCCCGGTGACGAACGTGCCGAGGAACCGCAGGTCGTGCTTCGCGAAGAGCAGCACCGTGAGGAACACGGTCGTGATCAGCAGCGTGCCCGTGAGCGCGAACTCGTACATGTTGGCCCACGGCACGCGCTCGGCCGCGATGCCGCGGAGCACCGCGGCGGTGAGGTGCAGCAGCCACGCCACGACGGTCATCGCGACCGCGACGCGCAGCGCCGGCGAACGACCGTAGTCGACGGTGGCGCCGTCGTCGACCGCGCTCTTCCAGCGCGAACGACGGGGCGCGGGCGCGGTGATCGAACCGGATGCCGCGACCTGGGCGGCGGCATCCGCCTTCGCCGCGGCGGCGGCCTGCAGCACGCCGACCCGCTCGCGTGCCTCGCCCGTCGAGGCGTCGGCGTCGGCCGTGCTCTCGGCCGAGGCATCCTGTACCGCATCGGCGGCGGCCGCGGCCGCGGCACCCCGCTTCGCCAGGTCGATCGAGTAGGCGATGAAGGCGATCGCGTACACGGCCATCGCCGAGTAGACGCAGAGGACCGAGATTTCGTCGAGGGTGGGCACGTGACTACCTTACGTCGTGGGTTTCGCGGTGTCGTCTGGGGATTCGGCGGCGACGACGGGGTCATCGACGTCGGGCGCCGGCCCGGCGAGGCGGTCGGCGAACGCGGCGACCGCCTGCTCGAGGTTCGGGTCCTCGCCGCGGGCGAGTCCGGCGAACTCGAGCACGCTCGTGCCGTCGCGGCGCGTGGTGACCTTCACCCACATGCGGCGGCGCGGGATGAACAGCGAGAGCAGCAGCCCCGCGAGGATCAGGATCGAGAAGACCAGCACCCAGCCCTGCGTGGGGTCGTGGTGGATGTCGAACGACGCGAACCGCTTCACCGACTCGTTGAAGGGGCGCTCGTCGGTCGGCACCGCATCGGTGCGGTCGGGTGCGACCTCGGTCGCCGGCGCCGCGTCGGTGCTGTCGTCGACGAACTCGACGGTGCCGCGGCCGCCGGGGAGTTCGGTGACCTGCCCGGGCATGAGCTCGATCGAGGCGACGTCGGTGTTGCGGCCGTTGAGCTGCGTCATGTCCGACGGGTCGAGCGTGTACACCGAGGTCGGCTTGCCGGCGTCGATGCCGAGGTCGCCCTCGTACACCGTGAGCGAGAGCACCGGGTAGACGAGGTCGGGGTAGGTCGAGGCCGACGCCCCGCTGTCCATCGTGCTCTGGGTCGGGTAGAACAGGCCGATCATGCCGAGCTGCTCGTCGAGCCCGTCGGTGACCTTGACGACGCCGATCGAGAAGAGGTTCGCGTCCTGCGGCAGGAACGGCACCGCGTCGTCGAACACGACCTCGCCCTGGGGGTCGCGTACAACGATGTGGGGCGCGTAGCCGTTGCCGAGCAGGTACACGTCGGTGCCGTGCGTGCGCAGCGGCTCGTTCACCTTGACGGCGCCGTCTTCGGCCGTGCCGTCGCGGTCGGTCACGGTGACGTGCGCGGTGAAGTCGATCGGTTGGCCGATCGCGTCCTGGTTCTGCGTCTCGTACACGGCGTCGAGGTCGCCGAGCGACAGCTTGTACGGGTCGAGCTCGCTGTCGCTGAAGAACCGGCCCGGGTTGAACGAGTCGAACGCCGCGAGCGTGTTGACGAACGACTGCCCCTCGACGACGACGCGCTGGCCGGCGAACCCGAACCCGCCGCCGACGCCGACCGCGACGAGCACGCCGAGCATCGCCGTGTGGAACACGAGGTTGCCGGTCTCGCGCAGGTACCCGCGCTCGGCTGACACGCTCGGGGCGCCGCGCAGCTCGTAGGGCTCGACCCGGTACCCCTGCTGTTTGAGCAGCTTGGATGCCTCGGCCACCGCGGTCGCGGCATCCACCCCCTCGGGCAATGCCCGCTCGGTGTAGCCCGCGAGGCGGTTCAGCCGGGCCGGGGTGCGCGGCGGTCGAGCACGAAGCGCCTCGAAGTGGTGCTTCGTACGCGGGATGATGCAGCCGACGAGCGACACGAACAGCAGCAGGTACACCGCCGAGAACCACGCCGACGTGTAGACGTCGAACATCTGGAACTTGTCGAGCACCGGCGCGAGGTCGGGATTGTCGGTGAAGTACTGGGTGACGCCGTTCGGGTCGCTCGAGCGCTGCGGCACGAGCGATCCGGGCACCGCGGCGATCGCGAGGAGCAGCAGCAGCAGGATCGCCGTGCGCATGCTCGTGAGCTGGCGCCAGCCGAAGCGCAGCCAGCCGACGAAGCCGAGCTTCGGCTGCGCGACGCCGTCGCCGCCCGGGCCGCCGGAGCCGCCGGCTCCACCGGTTCCGCCCGGGGATGCCGCGGGCTCGGGTTCGGGCGAGTCGTAGTGATCGGCGGGGCGCAGCGGGTCGACGCCGTGCGTGTCGTGGGCCGGCCGGGCGCCCTTCCGATCAGAGGACGAGGTCGATGCCACTCATCACTCCCTGCAGGTCGCTCATCCAGGCGGTCCAGAGGCCCGACACCATGATCAGTCCGATCACGATGAGCAGGCCGCCGCCGATGAGGTTGATCGTGCGGATGTGCCGGCGCAGGAACGCCAGCGACCCCGTCACCCAGCCGAACCCGAAGGCGACGAGGAGGAAGGGGATGCCGAGGCCGATGCAGTACGCGAGACCGAGCACGGCGCCGCGACCGACCGACTCGCTGTTGAGGCTCAGCGTGAGCACAGCGGCGAGCGCGGGGCCGATGCACGGGGTCCAGCCGAGGCCGAACACGACGCCGAGCAGCGGCGCGCCGGCGAGCCCGGTCGCCGGGCGCCAGCTCGGCTTGAACTGGCGCTGCATGAACGTGAACTGGCCGACGAAGACGAGCCCCATGCCGATGAGCACGACGCCGAGCACGCGCGTGATCGGGTCCTGCCAGGCGCGAAGCCACGCGCCCGCGGCGCCCGCGAGCGCCGTGTAGACGAGGAACACGACCGTGAAGCCGGCGATGAAGAGCAGCACGCCCAGCAGCAGTCGGCGGCGGTTGCGTCGCTCGGTCTCGGCATCGGCCGAGGCATCCGTGAACCCGCCGATGTAGCCGAGGTACCCCGGAACCAGCGGGAGCACGCAGGGCGAGAGGAAGGAGATGATGCCGGCGGCGAGTGCGATCGGCACCGCGATGAGGAGTTGGCCGCTGTAGACGAGCTCGCCGGGCCCCATCAGACGGCCCGCCTGCGGGGCGCCGCGACGAGACAGCGCGAATTCTTGGCCGGCCCCACGTCAGTTCTCCTCGAGCAGGCTGTCGACGAGCCCGCGGAGGATGGAGGCGTCCTCGAGCTGGCCGAGCACGCGGGCGGCGACGCGGCCCTGCTTGTCGAGCACGATCGTCGTCGGCACCGCAGCCGGCGGCACGTCGCCCGCGAACGCGAGCTGCGCGTCGCCGTCGTCGACGTCGAGGATCGAGGGGTAGTCGACGCCGTACGTCTTCTCGAAGGCGTTCGCATTGCCGGCCTGGTCGCGCACGTTGACGCCGACGAACGAGACGCCGTCTTCGCCCTCGCCATAGTGCTCGTAGACCTCTTCGAGGATCGGCGCCTCGACGCGGCACGGGGCGCAGCCCGCGTACCAGAAGTTCACCACGGTCACGTCGCCGACGGTGTCGGCCGAGTCGAACGCGTCGCCGTCGGCGGTCTCGCCCGCGAACTCGACGGGCTCGCCGCGCGAGCCCTCGTCGAACTCGGAGATGCTGCCGTCACCGGCGATGTAGTTCTTGCCGCTGCCCTCGCGGAACTGCTCGGCGAGCGGGTCGCTCGTGCACCCCGTCAGCAGCAGCGCAGTCACCGCGGCGAGCGCCGCAACCCCGACTGCCGGTCGAGTAGCGCCGCGCGCAGCGCGACGCGTATCGAGACCACGTGCACCGACACGCATCACACCGCACCCACATCCGTCGCCTGCGCGGCGAGTCCCGCCGCGGGATCCGTGTACCCGACCTCGACGAAGCGACGCCCGGCGGCACTGCCGGCTGCGCCCTGCATCTCGAGGGTCGTGATGCTCGACAGCGCGCAGCGTCGTCGCCGCGGGTCGTGCGAGAGTCGTTCGTCGGCGAGGTGGCGGTGCACCATCCAGATCGGCAGCTGGTGACTGACGATGACGACGTCGCCACCGTCGACCGCGCTCCAGGCATCCTCGATCGCCGCCATCATGCGGGCCGCGATCGACCGGAACGGCTCGCCCCAGCTGGGCTCCCACGGGTTCACGAGCAGGCCCCAGTTGCGGATGTCGCGGAGCGCGCCGCCCTGGCCGCGCATGCGCTTGCCCTCGAAGCGGTTCTCGGGTTCGATCACGCGTTCGTCGAGCGTCGGCTCGAGCCCGAACGCCGCGGCGATCGGCTCGCCCGACTGCTGCGTGCGCTGCAGCGGCGAGGTGATCAGGGCCGAGACGGGGCGCCCGCGCGAAACGAGATCGTCGGCCGCGGCTTTCGCCATGAGGCGGCCGAGGTCGCTGAGCCCGTAACCGGGAAGACGGCCGTAGAGCACGCCCTGCGGGTTGAACACCTCGCCATGGCGCACGAGATGGATCTGCTCGGCCGGCACGGCTCCCAGTCTAGAGAGCCGGATCCTTTGAATCCGCCGAGTATCCGCGGGTGCTCAGCGGGCTGACGAGCGAGCGCAGCCGGCGGTCTCGAAACCCACTCCACTGCGGTCAGATCAATTCGCGATCCGGATCGATGTCCTCGAGCCCGACAGCCACGAGCTCGAGATTGAAGGCCTCAGCCTGTTGCTGCATCAGCGAAATGATCTCGTAGAACGCGGACAATCGTCCAAGCGCGAATTGTCGGTCAGTCTCCTCAGCGGTTCGCGCAACGCGCTTCGCCTCCAGGCCGGCCTGCTTCACGAGGTCTCCGAGGTCCTGAAGGTAGAGGGAGGACGCGTCGTCAGTCACGTCCCGTCGGCCAGCCCCTCGAGCAACTGCAGCGACGGCACGAAGAACGTCGTGCCCGTCGTCGCGGTCGAGACGTCGAGGAGCTTGTCGTGAAGGCCGGGTGGGTCGCCGAGGAACATCCGCTGCAGCATCCGCTCGATCACCCACAGGCGACGGGTGTACCCGATGAAGTAGGTGCCGTACACGCCGGACGCGGGGCTGCCGAACGGCATGTTGTCGCGCAGGATGGCGAACTCGTTGCCGTCGTCGTCGGTGATCGTCGCGAGCGTCTTGTGCGCGCGCTGCGGCTCGGTGTCGTCGAGCTCGACGTCGTCGGCCTTGCGGCGACCCATGACCGCCTCCTGCTCTTCGGTCGTCATCGAGTTCCACGTCGCCAGGTCGTGCACGTACTTCTGCACGACGACGTAGGAGCCGCCGGCGAACGCCGAGTCCTCCTCGCCGATGAGGGTCGCGTCGGCCATGCCGCGGCCGGTCGGGTTCGCGGTGCCGTCGACGAAGCCGAGCAGGTCGCGGGCGTCGAAGTACCGGAACCCGTTGACCTCGTCGACCACTCGCACCGAGTCGCCGAGCTGCTCGAGCAGCAGCCGCTCGAACTCGAAGCAGAAGTCGGGGCGCTCGGCGCGGATGTGGAACAGCAGGTCGCCCGGTGTCGACCGGGCCGCGTGCGACGGGCCGTCGATTCGGGCGAACGGATGCAGCTCCGCCGGCCGCTCGCTGCGGCCGAGGCGATCCCAGGCGGCGGATCCGATGCCGACGATGCACGAGAGGTTCGCCCCGAGGTCGCGGAACCCGACCGACTTCACGAGGTCGTCGATTCCGGCGACGACCTCGAGCGCGGTGCGGAGCTGTTCGGGGCTGGGCCCGATCGTCACGACGAGGAACACCGCGGAGCGCGACAGCGGTGCGTCGACCTGCTGCGCGTCGAAAGGCACCCGGCGTCCTGCTGCGTCCATCGTCGTGCTCCCCTCGGGTCGGGCGTGCCCTGCCGCCACCCTATGGCTCGGCGGAGTCTTGCGCACTTACAGGATGAGCCGCCCACCACCCCCGTATGTCGAGGTGCCGGGTCGTTGGTCCTGTAAGTCTGGAAGTCTGTGGGTCGTAGACGGGGGTTTCGATACGCGTCGACTTCGTCGGCGCTACTCAACCAGCGGGTTGGGGTCTCGATACGCTCCTTCGTCGCCACTCGACCACCGGAGTCGATCGGAGCTCGACCACCGCAACGGGAGGCGCGACAAACCCGCAGGTAGGATGGTCGATCGTGAACAACCGCACCCTCGTCAAGAACCTCGCCGCGCTCCCCGACGGCCCCGTCACCGTGTCCGGATGGGTCGAGACGGTTCGCGATCAGAAGAAGGTGCAGTTCGTCATCCTGCGCGATGAGACCGGCGCGGTGCAGCTCGTGAACCCCGCCACGCGTGAGCTCGACGAGAGCCAGCAGGGTGACGCCGAGGCATCCGCCCGCCTGGCCACCACCGAGGCGATCTCGGCGCTCGCGCACGGCTCGTTCATCACCGTGACGGGCGACCTCAAGCACGACGAGCGCGTCAAGCTCGGCGGCATCGAGGTGAAGATCGCGACGCTCGACGTCGTCGCGGCCGCGAACCCCGAGACGCCGATCGCGGCCGACTCGAGCCTCGACAAGCGCATGGACTGGCGCTTCCTCGACCTGCGTCACCCGAAGCAGAACCTCATCTTCCGCATCCAGACGACGTTCCTGCACGCGCTGCGCGGCGTCTGGGTCGAGAAGGGCCTCATCGAGATCCAGACCCCGAAGCTCATGGCGTCGGCCTCCGAGTCGCGCGCCGAGCTGTTCGAGGTCGACTACTTCGAGGGCAAGGCGTACCTCGCGCAGAGCCCGCAGTTCTTCAAGCAGATGGCCCAGGCTGCCGGCTTCGGCGGCGTGTTCGAGGTCGGCCCCGCGTTCCGCGCCGACCCGTCGTTCACCTCGCGCCACGCGACCGAGTTCACCTCGATCGACACCGAGATCAGCTGGATCGACTCGCACGAGGACGTCATGGCCCTCCACGAGGAGCTCATGGTCGCCGGCTTCCAGGCCGTCGTCGACAAGCACGGCGCCGAGATCAAGGAGCTCTTCGACCTCGAGATCCAGGTGCCGTCGCGGCCGTTCCCGCGCATCCCGCTCGCCGAGGCGAAGCAGATCGTCGCCGACCGCGGCTACGTCATCCCCCGCGCCGACGACGACATGGACCCCGAGGGCGAACGCCAGATCTCGGCGTACGTCAAGGAGACGTACGGGCACGACTTCGTGTTCCTGACCGACTACGCGTCGAGCATCCGGCCGTTCTACCACATGCGTCACGAGGGCGACCCGAGCCTGACGAACTCGTACGACCTCATCTACAACGGCGTCGAGATCTCGACGGGCGCGCAGCGCGAGCACCGCATCGACGTGCTGATCGAGCAGGCGCGCGACAAGGGCATGGACCCCGAGGAGCTCGAGTTCTACCTCGACTTCTTCCGCTACGGCGTGCCGCCGCACGGCGGGTTCGGCATGGGCCTCGCCCGCGTGCTCATGCTGATGCTCGACGAGCACTCGATCCGCGAGACGACGTACCTCTTCCGCGGCCCGACGCGCCTGCTGCCCTAGGCACGGCGCCGCGCTGAGCCGCTACCCATGTCCGACGTCGATGCCGCGCAACGATCGCTGCCACGGCTGCGGCCGCTGCGGGTCGCGACGGTCGCGATGTACGTCGCCGTCGGGGCGCAGCTCGTGCTGCCGCTGCTGCTCGTCGTCTACCTCTTGGGCTCGCTGCTCCTGACCGGCGGCCGGGTGCTGCCCGAGGCATCCGAGAAATGGGATGCGCTGCTGCCGGCGCCCTTGTTCACGGTGCCCGGCTGGCTCGTCGTCGCCCTCGCCGTCGTCTCTGCCGCGGCCACCGTGCTGCTCGTCGCGACCCGACGGGCGTGGTCGGATGCCGCGGCCATGGGCGTCGTGAACACGGCCGCGGCGAGCGCGATCTCGAGCTGGTTCTTCATCGCGCTGTTCGGCGGGCCATGGCTGCCGATCGCGCTCTTCGGCGGCAGCGCCGTGCTCGCCTTCGTGAGCGAACTGCTCGGTGCTCGGCGCCGGACGCGACTGCGCGAGGCGGGACTGCTGCCAGGCGGCATCCACACCACGCTGGGACGTGGCGAGGATGGCCTCGGCCCGGCGACGTATCGCGTCGAGCTGCCGTTCGGCTGGCGCGATACGCGATTCGAGGAGGAGCGCGCGACGCCGAGTCTCGTCGGGCCGTTCCAGCGACTGCTGCGGCGGCTCGGCGGTCGGTCGGGGGAAGGTGGGCTCGAGGCCTCGGACCCGCACGAGGCGAATGCCGCCGGCACCGTCTCCGAGGTCGACCTGATCGGGTTCCTGCCCCCGACGACCACCCCCGAGACCGCGCCGATCACGATCGCGTTGTCACGCATCACGAGCCGGGCCGGTGCGCCGTTCGAGGTCATGGTCGCATCCTTGGCCGGTTCGCCCGCGCGTGAACTGCGAGCGCGGCATGCCCGCCTATTCCGATGGCAGCGCGAACTCGAGCCCGGAACCGAGGGCTCGCCACTCGAGATCGGGTACGCCTTCCCGGCGACGGGCCGCCGGGCCGACGACGGGCGACCCGAGGGCCTGCTCTTCCGGGTGCTCCTGCGGCGCGAGCACTCGTCACTCGACGTGACGGCCGACCTCCTCGAGGAACTCGCCGACTCGATCATGGACACGTTCGCCTGGCGCTGACGAACGGCGGGGCCCGGCGGCCCGCCGGCGGTGGCCCGGCAAGCCCCTAGGCTCGAAGCATGGTCGATCTCACGCCGCTGGTTCGCATCGAGGGCGGCACGTTCCGCATGGGCTCGAACGAGTTCTACGCCGACGAGACCCCGGTGCACGAGCGCGAGGTCGCGTCGTTCGAGCTCGAGCAGCACCCCGTGACGACCGAGCAGTTCGCCGCGTTCGTCGAGGCGACCGGGTACGTGACGGTCGCCGAGCGTCCGCTCGACCCGGCCGACTTCCCCGGTGCCGACCCAGCCGACCTCGTGCCGGGCGGCCTCGTGTTCACGCCCACGTCCGGTCCCGTCGACCTGCGCGACTGGCGCCAGTGGTGGCGGTGGGGTGCGGGCGCGAGCTGGCGGCATCCCTTCGGTGCCGACGACTTCGACGCGCTCGCGGAGCGGCCGACGCACCCGGTGGTGCAGGTCAGCTTCGAGGATGCCTCGGCCTATGCCGAGTGGGCGGGCCGACGCCTGCCGACCGAGCCCGAGCTCGAGTACGCCCACCGAGGCGGCCTCGACGGGGCACGGTTCGCCTGGGGTGACGACGAGACGCCCGACGGCCAGGTGATGGTCAACCGCTGGCTCGGGCACTTCCCCTACGAGACCTCGGTCGGGTGGGCCGGTACGTCACCCGTGAAGACCTTCGCTCCCAACGGATACGACCTGTACGACGTCGCCGGCAACGTCTGGGAGTGGACGACCGACTTCTACACCGCGCGCCACGAGGTGCCCGGCCAGCAGCCCGTCGATGCCGGCGCCCGGCAGAACCTGCTCGCCGCCGCGTCGGCCGAACCGGGCTCACGCATCCCGCGGCGCGTGCTCAAGGGCGGGTCGCACCTGTGCTCGCCCGAGTACTGCCTGCGCTATCGCCCCGCCGCGCGCTCACCGCAGGCGGACGACACGGCGACGACGCACATCGGGTTCCGCTGCGCCCGCACGATCGGCTGACATCGCGCCTCCGGCTCGACCGCCCACGGCGGACCGCCCGGCGAGCGCCGACCACCTCGATCGGTGCCCCGAAGTCCACGGGTTGCGCCCCTGAGCGGGTTGCGCTCATGAGCAATGCCAGTTCCGCCTCATCGTGAGGCGGAGCTGGCATTGGTCGAACGAGAACCCCGGGCATCCGAGCTCGGCAGCGACGGCGACGGCGCCTCATCGACGCACCTCAGGCGCAAGCCGCCTCGAGCGTCGGGTACACCCGGCCCGCCGCCTCGAGCGCCGGGAACCAGTCGCCCCGCCGCGCGGATGCCGCGCCCTCAGGGGCGACGGCCGCGAGACGCAGCTCGACGCCCTGCGACGCGAGTTCGCGATCGAGGTCGGCGAGCATGTCGAGCACCGTGACCGACGTCACCTCGAGGCGAGTGAGCTCGAGGGCGACGGCCCGCACCGCTGGAGCGACCGGCGCGTCAGACGCGACCGGCACGTCGGGCGCGACCTGCGCATCGGGCGCGACCTGCGCATCGGGCGCGACCGGCGCATCGGGCGCGACCGGCGTCGCCGCCGCATCGTCCTTCGACGCCGGGGATGCCTCGGCAGCGGCATCCCCGGCCACCGGCGCGGCGACCGCCGCGAGCACCCGGTTCTCGTACGCGAGCGAGTTCGCGGTGAAGAGCGGCCCCAGCAGTCGCACCGGCAGCACCCCGTTCACGGGCGACCCGATATCGATGCGCACCCGCCCCAGTTCGCGGAAGATGACGACGAACGTCGCGACGAGCCCGACGAGCACGGCGTAGAGCAGTCCCGCGGTGAGGCCGACGATCGCGGTCGCGGTCGCGATCCAGAAGTCGTTGCGGCTCGTGCGCCAGAGCAGCACGATCGCGGTCACGTCGATGAGTCCGATCACCGCGACGAAGACGAGCGATGCGAGCGTCGCCTGCGGCATCATGCTGAGCACCGGCCCGAGGAACAGCGCGACGAGCACGGCGAGCCCGACCGTCGTCAGCGATGCGAGCTGCGACCGCGCCCCGGCGCCCTGGTTGACGGCGCTCTGGGAGAACCCGCCCGCCGACGGCAGCGTCTGGAAGAACGAGCCGACCGTGTTCGCCGCGGCGGTCGCCAGGAGCTCGCGGTTGCTGTCGATCTGCGGTTCGCCGGGCTTGCGGATACCGCGCGCAACCGCCGTCGACTCGAGGAACGCCATGACCGCGATCGCGATCGCCCCGGGCAGCATGCCCTCGACGTGCGCGAACGACGGCAGCTCGAACGGCGGCAGGCCCTGCGGCACCGGCGCGATGAGCTTGACGCCGAGCTGCTCCAGGTCGGTGAGCCAGATCGCGATGATGCCGGCCGCGACCACGATGAGCGGCCCAGGCACGCCCTTGGCGAAGCGCTTGATGAGCAGCAGCGCGGCGATCGACGCGATCGACAGGAGGATCGTCGGCACGTTCGCCCCCGGCAGCGCCTCGATCGCTGCCAGGATCGCGCGGAAGAACCCGTGCCCCGACCACTCAGACCCCTCGCCGAGCAGCTTCGGCAACTGCCCCACGGCGACCGTCGCGCCGACACCGACCTGCACGCCGATGATCGTCGGCTTCGCGATGTACTCCACCACCGAGCCCGCCCGCACGAGCCGCGCGACGAGCAGGATGACCCCGACGATGAGGGTCAGCGCCATGAGGTCGGGCACCGGGTCCTTGCTGTCGGCCGCGACCCCGCCGGCGACGAGCGTCGTCGCCGTGAGCGTCGCGATCGTCGACGTGGTCGACACGCTCATCGCCCGCGATCCGCCGATCATCGCGTACACGAGCATCGGCACCATACACGTGTAGAGCCCGATCTGCACGGGCATGTTCGCGATGGTCGAGTACGCCATCGCCTGCGGCACGACGACAGCACCCGCCGACAGTCCGGCGAGCACGTCGCGGCCGATCAGCGACGGCCGGTAACCCTCGAGCGTCGGGAAGAGGAACCGTGTGCGACGGGCGGCGGCGGTCTGCGGCATCCGGGTCAGTTCTCCGGGTGGATGCGCGACCAGTCGCGCTTCACGCTCACGACCGTGTAACCCCGATCGGATGCTGCGGCCAACGCCTGCTCGGCTCCCTTGTCGTACGGGGTGTCGCGCCCCTGGTCGTCGTCGTGGTGGATGAGCAGGGCGAGTCCGCCGCCCTTGCGCGCGAAGTCGAGCATCGGCTGGTCGCCGTTCGAGTTGCCGCCCGCGATGAGCGGCCGGCGGCCGATGCGGCTCCAGATGCGCACGGGCTTCTCGGGGCCGTCATCGAAGAAGTCGAGGCCCGCGGTGTAACGCACGTCGCCCGAGTCGGCGTCGTACGCGAGCCCGAGGGCGGAGCCGACGACCCGCTCGGGCGGGATGCCGTAGTACTGCTCGGTCATCGGCCGCATGAAGTCCCGCTCGCCGCCCGAGACGATGTAGACGGTGAACCCGTTCGCCTCGAGGTACCGCAGCAGCTCGATCATCGGCGAGTAGACCGCGTCGGCGTACGGGGTGCCGAGGGTGAGGTGCTTCGCCGTCTCGTAGAACTCCGACACCGACGCGGCGTAGTCCTCGACGCTCATGCCGGCGGTGACGCCGACGAGCGAGCCGATGAGCACCTTGAGGTCGCTGTCGTCGCCCGCGTAGTGCTTGTCGATCGCGCCGCCGAGCCAGGCGAAGTCACCCGTGACGGCGGCCTTGTACGGCTGCTTGTCGGCGAGCGACGGGTCGGCGGTCGCCTGCGCCCGCCACTGCTCGACGATGTAGTGCAGCTGCGTCGGCATGGGCTTCTCGGTCCAGAGCGTGCCGTCGTTGTCGAACACGGCGACGCGCTCGGCCTCGGGCACGGCGTCGGGGCCCGTGGTCACCTGCTCGACGAAGGCGACGATCGCGTCACGCGTCGGGCCCTCGGCCCAGGACGGCAGGGAGTTCGGCACGGGGTCTCCTCTCGAGACGGGGAACGGGGGTGCGAGGCATCCGCACCCCCGTTCCGCCATTGTGGCAGCGGGTCGGTCAGTCGCGGGCGTACGCCGCCGCGAGGTGCGCCTCGAGGTCGACGTAGGCGTCGTCGGCGATGTCGAAGACGACCTTCGCGATCTCACCCCCCGTGAAGTCGAACCCGTAGCCGTAGAGCGACGACACCGGGTCGGCGCTGTCGCGCCCGATCGTGAGGCCCTCGCCGCAGAGCGAGAAGTGGCCGAGCACGGTGCGGATGGGCTTCTCGTCGACCTGCTGGTCGTCGATGTACAGCCGCGCCGGCCCCTTCGGCTCGCGGTAGTCGCCGATGCCCTCCTTCACGAACTCGACGCCGATGATGTGCTTGCCCGAGGTCGGCGCGGGCGCCGACAGACGGTCTTCCGGCGGGATGCCGAGGAAGTTGTACACGTAGTGCACCTGGCCGTCCTTCACGAGGAGCGCGTGCCCACCGAACCGGGAGCCATGGGCGAAGATCACGCCCTCGGTCTCGGGAGTGAACTCGATCTCGGCCGCGACCTTGTACGACCCGCCGTGCACATTCGCCGCGCTGCGCTCGGGGATCTCGCTCGTACCCGGGTAGTAGACGAATTTCCCCGACGGCGGCGCCGGCTGGTGGAACTCCATGTGCACGAAGGTCTCGAAGTCCTTGGGGTTGCCGATGATCTGCAGGTCGTTCAACGGCAGCACGTTGTTGGCCTTCGCCTCCTCGAACCAGAGCGCCTTCAGGTCCTCGAGCTTGTCGGGGTGCGCGGCGGCGAGGTTCTTCGCCTCGGACCGGTCGACCTCGGTGTGGTAGAGCTCCCATTCGTCGTCGGCGAAGTTGCTCCGACCGCTGAGCGGACCGTGCACGGTGACGGCCTTCCAGCCGTCGTGCCAGATGCCGCGCTGGCCGAACATCTCGTAGTACTGCGTGCGCTTGTTGGTCGGTGCGTCGGGCGCGGCGTCGAACGACGGCACCATCGAGACACCCGCGAGCGGCGACTGCTCGACCCCGTTGTACGTGTCGGGGAACTCGACGCCGCACGCCTCGAGAATGGTCGGCACGATGTCGGTCGAGTGGTGGTACTGGTGCCGCACCTCGCCGCGCGCCTCGATTCCGGCAGGCCACGAGATCACGAGCGGGTCGGCGATGCCGCCCTGGTAGGTATAGCGCTTGAACATCTTGTACGGCGTCGTGAACGCCGCCGCCCACCCGGTCGGGTAGTGGTTGTACGTGTCGGGCGAGCCGAGCTTGTCGACGAGCTTGAGGTTCTCCTCGAGCGAGTCGGGATAGCCGCCGAAGATCTTGCCCTCGTTGACCGAGCCGTTCGGCGACCCCTCGCCCGAGGCGCCGTTGTCGGCGCAGTAGATGACGAGCGTGTTGTCGAGCTGACCCGACTCCTCGAGGTAGTCGATGATGCGGCCGACCTGCGCGTCGGTGTATTCGCTGAAGCCCGCGTACACCTCCGCCATGCGGCAGAACATGTTCTTCTGCTCGTCGCTCAGCGTGTCCCACGGCAGCACCTCGTCGCTCTGCGAGAAGGTGCCGTCGGGCATCGGGTTCAGGTCGGTGAGCACCGTGTCGGCGGGCAGGATGCCGCGCTCGACCATGCGCGGAAGCACCCACTCGCGATACGCCTCGTAACCGTCGTCGAACTTGCCCTTGTACTTGTCGATGTACTCCTGCGGCGCGTGGTGCGGGGCGTGGTTCGCGCCCGGGCAGAACCACAGGTACCAGGGCTTGTCGGGCTCGGTCTGCTTGACGTCGCGGATCATCTTGAGCGCCTGGTCGGCGAGGTCCTTCGACAGGTGATAGCCGTCCTCGGGCAGGTACGGCTGATCGATGTAGCGATTGTCCTCGGCGAGCGAGGGGTACCAGTTGTTGGTCTCACCGCCGATGAAGCCGTAGAACCGGTCGTAGCCCTGGGCGAGCGGCCAGTTCTTCTTCGACGCGCCCGCCGTCCACTCGTCGATCGGCACGTTGTGGTTCTTGCCGACCCAGAACGTCGACCATCCGGCGTCGCGCAGCACGTTCGCCATCGTCGCGTTCGACGGCGGGATGTGCGAGCTGTAGCCGGGAAAGCCCGTCGACGACTCCGAGATCGACGCGAACCCGTTCGAGTGGTGGTTGCGCCCAGTGAGGAACGTCGAGCGCGTCGGCGAGCACAGCGCCGTCGTGTGCCACTGCGAGTACGTCAAGCCGTTCTTCGCGAGCCGTTCCATCGTCGGCATCTCGATGCGACCGCCGTACGGCGACCAGGCGGCCATGCCGGTGTCGTCGTAGAGCACGACGAGCACGTTCGGCGCCCCTTCGCGAGGCTTCGACGGAAGGAACGCCTCCCAGTCGCCCTGCGAGTCTCGAACGTCGAGTTCGATCTTCCCCTTGAATTCACGCACCACCGCGCACTCCCCTTCTAACGAACGAGGGCAGACCCGTGCCCCCGTTCGTCACCCTAGCCACGGGCGTGAGGCGGGCGCTAGGGATTCACGGCGAACTCGACGTGACGAGCAAGGCTCAGGACTTCGCGCAGATCGCGGTCTTCAGCCGCACCGGGTCGACCCGCCAGTAGTCGTGCACCTCGCCGTCGATGAGCAGCACCGGGATCTCCTCGGCGTAGCGGTTGCGCAGCGCCTCGTCGTCGAGGATCGACAGTTCGTCGAGGGAGACGTCGCACGCGTCATCCCGCTCGAATTCGGCCATGACGGCCTGCACGACCTCGCGCGCGTCGTCGCAGAGGTGGCAGCCGGGCTTGCCGATGAGGGTGAGCTGGATGTCTCGGGCCATGCCTCGATCGTACGTCGGTGCTCGGTCGGTCGAGTAGGCGCGAAGCGCCGTATCGAGACCACCGCCCGACGCCGTGGTCTCGATACGCGCTCCGCGCTACTCGACCGACGGTCCCGCAGACAGCGAAAAGCGCCGAACCCCGAAGGGGCTCGACGCTCAGCTGCAGTCGCTCGCGCGACTACTTCTTGTTGCGACGCTGGTGGCGCGTCTTGCGAAGAAGCTTGCGGTGCTTCTTCTTCGCCATGCGCTTGCGACGCTTCTTGATGACGGAACCCATCAGAACCTCACAGAGAAAGATCGTGCCGGCCGCGCGTGCCGCAGCCGAAGGCAGAAAGCCTCGGAGTAGTCTAGCCGATTCGCAGAGCGTTCTCGTTCACCCGGTACCGTCGAGTGATGCAGAGCCCCGACCTCACCATCCGTTCGACGACCGCCGACGACTGGCAGGCGGTGCGCGCGCTGCGCCTCGAGATGCTGCGCGACTACCCGATCGCCTATGCCGAGACGCTCGAGCAGGCGCTCGACGTCGACGAGGCGGGCTGGCGCCTGCGCGGCGCGCGCGGCACCACGGCCGGGCAGACCTCGATCGTCGCGATCGACGGCACGCGATGGGTCGGGCACATGGGCGGGTACATCCCGGATGCCGCGTCGGGCCCGTTGCTCGTCGGCGTCTACGTCGCACCCGACCACCGCGGCGACGCCGCCGGCACCTCGCGTCGGCTGCTCGACGCGGTCGAGGCGTGGGCCCTCGGCTACGGTTCGACCCTCCGGCTCGAGGTGCACGAGACGAATGCGCGGGCGATCCGGTTCTACGAGAAGCTCGGCTTCACGTTCACCGGCCGGAACCGCCCCTACGAGCTCGAGCCGGGCGGCCTCGAGCTCGAGATGATCAAGCCGCTGCGCTGACGCGCCGTCCGGCCCTGCCCGCCGAGCCGCCGAGTCGCCGAGTCGCCGAAGAGTGCTGCCCGACGCGAGACGAAGCGCATGTTCTGGCGACTCGCTGGGCGCGGCGCACGCGGGCGCGGCCCGCGGTGTGGACAACGCTTCCCGCAGCAGGGCGTTCTCCGACAGACTGGCCCGATGGACCTCCTCTTCCTCGTGCTGCTCGTGCTCGCGATCGTCGGCACCGGAATCGTCTCCGGCGTGTTCTTCGCCTTCTCGGGGTTCGTCATGCAGGGTCTCGACCGGCTGCCGCCCGCCGACGCAGCGCGTGCGATGCGGGAGATCAACGTCACGGCACCGCGTCCGCCGCTCATGCTCGCGCTCTTCGGCACCGGCCTGGTGCTCGTCGCGATCGTGGTGCTCGTGTTCGCCTTCACTGGCCGGATCGCCGGCAACGGTTGGTGGATGACCGCCGCCGCGATCATCTACGTGGTCGGGGCGATCGGGGTCACCGCCGGCGCGAACGTCCCGCGCAACAACCGCCTCGCGGCAGTGTCCGAGACGGATGACGCGGCGCTGGGCGCGGCATGGCGCGAGTTCCGCCCGGGCTGGGTCGCCTGGAACCACGTGCGCTGGCTCACGTCGGCGGCGGCGTGCGTGTGCCTCGTCGTCGCACTACTCCTGCGATAGATCGCACTCGCGGGATCTCGACGCGCCTCCGGCTCCGCCGGCCCTTCTGGACCGGCGAGCGAGGCGCTACTTGCGCTTGACGGCGGCCGTGACCTGGTGCGCGGTCTCGGCGAACGCCTTGCCGATCTTCGATGCGAACGCGCGCTGCTCGTCGTTGAGCGCCTCGTCGTGCGAGTCGGCGCCGGCCAGTGTCGCCGCATCGGCCGCGGCATCCGATGCCGTGAAGGGAATGAGCCAGTCTTCGATCGTCTCGAGCGGGGCGCGGTCGAGCCGGTAGTACCGGTGCTGGCCCTCTTCGCGAACGGCCACGAGGCCCGACTCGCGCAGCACCTTCAGGTGCTTCGAGACGGTGGGCTGACTCGTGCCGAGCGCCGCGACGATCTCGGAGACGCTGATCTCGCCGCCCGACTGCGGCACCGTCGACTCGCGCTCGAGCAGCACGGCGAGGATGTCGCGTCTGGTCGCGTCCGCCACGACGTCGAAGATGTCAGCCATGCCCCAAGGGTAGTCATTCGAGGCGGGGAGTACCATGACACTCGCGCTTGGTGACGACTGACAGGGGGGTCGATGCGCGCAGAGCGAGTGAGCCGCCTCGGTGGGGTCGACCATCGCTCGTGGCTCGGACGCCTGCGCGACGGCGTCGACGCCTTCATGAAGAGCTCGCCGTCGCGCTTCGCGATCGTGGTGTTCGCCGCGCTCATCCTGCTGTTCACCCTGCTGTTCTCGCTGCCGATCGCGCGAGCGGGCGAGGGTTCGGGGGCTCCCCTCCACGATGCGCTGTTCACGGCCGTCTCGGTCATCTGCGTCACGGGCCTCGCGACCGTCGACATGGCGACGTACTGGTCGCCCTTCGGGCATGCCCTCGTGTACATCGGCGTCAACATCGGCGGTGTCGGCGTACTCACCCTGGCGACCACGCTCGGCTTCGTCATCTCGCGGCGGCTCGGGCTGCGCGCGAAGCTCATGGCAGCGAGCGACACCAACCCCTCTCGCATCCACGTGGGTCCGGTCGCCGAGCGCCAGGCCGTGCGTCTCGGCGAGGTCGGCGGGCTGCTCTTCACCGTCGCCGTCAGCGCGTTGGTCATCGAGGGCGTCATCGCGGTCGCGCTGATGCCGAGCATGCTCGCCGCGGGATACGACGCCGGCCATTCGATCTGGTACAGCCTCTACTACTCGGCCATGGCGTTCACGAACACGGGCTTCTCACCGAACCCCGGCGGGCTCCTGCCCTTCGAGCACGACTACTGGATGCAGACCATGCTCATGCTGGGCGTGTTCCTCGGAGCGCTCGGCTTCCCGGTGATCTTCGCGCTCGCCCGCGCCTGGCGCACCCCGCGCAAGTGGAGCGTGCACGTCAAGCTCACGCTCACCACGACGACGATCCTGCTCGTGGCGGGCGCCGCGATGTTCCTGCTGCTCGAGCACGCCAACCCGAAGACGTACGGCCACCTCGACGCGGGGCCGACGATCTTCCAGTCGTTCTTCATGTCGATGATGACGAGATCGGGCGGCTTCGCGACGATCGACATGCACGACCTCTACGGGTCGAGCCAGCTCGTCTCGAGCATGCTCATGTTCATCGGCGGCGGCTCCGCGTCGACCGCGGGCGGCATCAAGGTGACGACGCTCGCCGTGCTGTTCCTCGCCGCGTTCGCCGAGGCGCGAGGCAATCCCTCGATGGAGGCGTTCGGCCGCCGCATCCCCCGCGACATGCTGCGCCTGTCGGTGAGCGTCGTGCTGTGGGGTGCGACGATCGTCGCGGGGGCGTCGATCGCGATCCTGCAGATCACGAAGGCGCCGTTCGAGAACGTGCTGTTCGACGTCATCTCGGCGTTCGCGACCTGCGGCCTGTCGACCGGGCTCACCGCCGAACTCCCGCCCGAGGGCGTGTACGTCATGGCCGCGACCATGTTCATGGGCCGCGTCGGCACCGTGACCCTCGCCGCGGCGCTCGCCGCGAGCCAGCGCCGCCAGCTGTTCAAACGACCGGAAGAGAGGCCCATCGTTGGTTGACAAGATCAGGCACGACGCCCCGGTGCTCGTGATCGGCCTCGGCCGGTTCGGCGCCGCCACTGCCGGACAGCTCGACCGGCTCGGCCGCGAGGTGCTCGCGGTCGACACCGACGAGGGCCTCGTGCAGAAGTGGTCGGAGCGGGTCACCCACGCGGTGGTCGCCGACGCCAAGAACATCGACGCGCTCAAGCAGATCGGCGCCCAGGACTTCTCGATCGCCGTCTGCGCGGTCGGGTCGTCGATCGAGGCATCCGTGCTCATCACCGCGAACCTCGTCGACCTCAAGATCCCGCAGATCTGGGCGAAGGCGATCTCGGCGTCGCACGGGAAGATCCTGCAGCGCATCGGCGCGAACCACGTCATCTATCCCGAGCGCGAGGCGGGCGAGCGCACCGCGCACCTCGTGTCGGGCCGCATGCTCGACTTCATCGAATTCGACGACGACTTCGCCCTCGTGAAGATGTACCCGCCGAAACCGATCCGCGGCAAGAACCTCACCGAGTCGGGCGTGCGCTCGAAGCACCGGGTCACCGTCGTCGGCGTGAAGAGCCCCGGCAAGCCGTTCACGTACGCGACCGAGAGCACGGTCGTGTCGAACCACGACCTCATCATCGTGTCGGGCACCGAGGGCGACATCGAGCGGTTCGCGGCGCTCGAGTAGGCGGGCGCGGGATGCTGCGCGGCGAGGGGTCTCGATACGCTCCCTCGTCGCTACTCGACCACCGGGGGACGGGGGCGCCTGACCACCCCGTTAGGGTTCCGTTAGGAAGATTCACAAATTTGTGAAACGAGCGTAACATCACGCTCATGACGACAGTGATCAGCGCCAGCGGCCTCGAGAAGCGATTCGGCCGCACCGTCGCGCTCGACGGGCTCGACCTCGAGGTCGGCGCCGGCGAAGTGCACGGATTCCTCGGCCCGAACGGCGCAGGCAAGTCCACCACCATCCGCATCATCCTCGGCCTCGCCCGGGCCTCGGGCGGCACAGCCACCCTCTTCGGCGAGGACCCGTGGAAGCATGCGGGTGAACTCCACCGGCGGGTCGCCTACGTGCCCGGCGACGTGAGCCTCTGGCCGAACCTCACGGGCGGCGAGGCGATCGACCTGCTCGCCCGCCTGCGCGGCGGCACGATCGACAAGGCCGGCTACGCGGCCCGCAAGCAACGGCTGCTCGAGGCCTTCGACTTCGACCCGCGCAAGAAGGGGCGCGCGTACTCGAAGGGCAACCGGCAGAAGGTCGCGCTCATCGCGGCGTTCGCGACGCCCGCCGAGCTCTACGTGCTCGACGAACCCACGAGCGGCCTCGACCCCCTCATGGAGCAGGTCTTCAACCGCGAGATCGCCCGCGTGGCAGGCGAGGGCGCCACCGTGCTGCTCTCGAGCCACATCCTCTCCGAGGTCGAGGAGCTGTGCGACCGGGTGAGCATCATCCGCGCAGGCAAGACGGTCGAGTCGGGCACGCTCGCCGAGCTGCGCCACCTCACGCGAACCGAGATCGCGTTCGCGGCCGACGGCGTCGACCCGGTCGCGCTCGCGGCCGAGGTCGACCGCATCCCCGACGCGCACGACCTCCTCATCGACCACGGACGGGTCAGCTTCACGGTCGACAGCGACCGCGTCGCATCCGTGCTGCCCGATCTCGCGCGGCTCGACGTGCACGGCCTGACCGTGTCGCCGCCCTCGCTCGAAGAGCTCTTCCTGCGGCACTACGGCGACGAGCTCGGCCGGCCCGCCGAGGTCTCGGAGGAGGCGCTGGCATGAGCACCCTCGGCACGCTGCTCAGGCAGCGGCTGCGCCGCGACCGCCTGCAGCTCATCCTGTGGATCATCGGCATCGGCGTGCTCGCGTACGGCTCGATCGCGGCCGTGCTCGACACCTACGGCGACGAGGCCGAGCGCACCCAGATCCTGCAGGTCGCGACCGCGAGCCGCACGATCCTCGTGTTCCGCGGCACCCCGAACGGCACCGACCTCGGCGCCTTCAGCTTCTTCGAGCTGTTCGCGTGGCTCGCCCTCATGGGCGGGCTCATGAGCACCTTCCTCGTCACGCGACACACCCGCGCCGAGGAGGAGCAGGGCCGCGCCGAGCTCATCGCCGCGACCCCGGCCGGGCGCGTGAAGCCCACCGTCGCGACCCTCGTGCACGGCGTGCTCGCGAACCTCGTGCTCGGCCTCGTCGTCGCGCTCGCGCTGATCGGCGCGGGCCTCGACGCGGAGGGTTCGTGGGTCACGGGCGCGGCGATGGCCTCAGTGGGCATCGCGTTCGTCGCGATCGGCCTGTTCTGCGCCCAGCTGTTCCGCACCTCGCGCGGGGCCAACGGCGCGGGCGTCGCCGTGGTCGTGGGCGCGTACCTGCTGCGCGGCATCGGGGATGCCGCGGGCACGCCGTCCGACGACCTGCTGCACGTGACCCCGGCCTGGCCGAGCTGGCTCTCGCCCATCGGGTGGGGGCAGGCGACCGGTGCGTACGTCGAGAACGACCTGTGGCCGCTGCTGCTCGCGCTCGGCGTCTCGGCGGTGCTCGTCGTGATCGTCTTCGCCCTGCAGGCGGTGCGCGACCAGGGCGCGAGCCTGCTGCCGGGCCGCAAGGGCCGCGCATCGGCGAGCTGGGCGCTGTCGAGCTCGTTCGGCCTCGCGTGGCGGCTCAACCTCTCGACGCTCATCGCGTGGGCCGTCGGCGCCGCCGTCGCGGGACTCACGGCGAGTTCGCTCTCGGGCCTCATCGACCAGCTCAGCGGCGACGCGCCCCAGGTCGTCGACACCCTGCAGCACGCTCTCGGCGGCGGGGCGACCCTCGAGCAGGCGTTCATCGCGATGTTCTTCAGCATCATCGGCATCCTCGCGGCGTGCTGCGCCGTGCAGGTCGCGATCCGTGCCCGCCAGGAGGAGGCGCACGGCACCGCCGAGCAGGTGCTCGCGACGCCCGTGCCCCGCATGCGCTGGCTGCTCGAGTACTGGCTCGTGGGCGTGCTCGTGATCGTGGTCGTGCTCGCCGCGGCGTGGCTCGGCGGGCTCGCAGGTTCGGGGGCGTCGAACACCCCGTCCGACCTGGTTCCGCTCATCTCGCAGGCCGCGCTCGCGCAGCTGCCGGTGTCGCTCGTGTTCCTCGGCATCACGCTGCTCGTGTTCGCCCTGCTGCCCCGGTGGACGATCGGTCTCGGCTGGTCGATCGTCGGCGTCGCCGCGATCATCGGGGTCTTCGGGCCGCTGCTCGGCGCTCCCGACTGGATGGTCGACCTGTCGCCGTTCACCCACTCGCCGGTGCCGACGGGCGACGACATCGACTGGTCGGGCGGGTTCTGGATGATCGCCGTCGGGCTCGCCGCCGGGGCCCTGGCCGTCGTGTCCATGCGACGCCGCGAACTGGCCTCGGGGGCCTGACCCGGTCTCGGCCTGAAAGAATCGAAGCATGGCGCGCGACGAGGTCTCACTCAGGGCGGCGGTCGACCAGTCGACCGCCGTCCTGGCCGGCGCCGGCTTCCCGCGCATGCCCGCACGCGTACTCATGGCGCTGCTCGTCTCCGACCGCGGGCTGACCGCGAGCGAGCTCGGCGGCGAGATCGGCGCGAGCGCGGCGGCCATCTCGGGCGCGGTGCGCTACCTCGAGCAGCTCGGCGTCGTGCACCGCGTGCGCGAACGCGGCAGCCGGCGCGACCGCTTCGAGTTCTCGGACGACGCGTGGTACCGCGCGATCGTGCAGAAGTCGTCGATCTACAGCGTCATCGCCGAGCTCTCCGAGCGGGCGGCCGACGCGATCGACGACGAGTCGCACGCGGGCGTGCGCCGCCTGCGCGACACCGCCGGCTTCTACCGGTTCCTCGACGGCAAGATGCCCGAGCTGCTCGCCGAGTGGGACGCGCAGCGGGACGCGACGGTCGCCCCTTCCGCGGGTTGAGGAGCGAGCGACGAAGGAGCACGCGTCTCGAAACCGGGTGATCGGGGTCCCGGGGTCGGGTTACGTGGTTTCGAGACGCGTCGCCGCTCCGCGTCGGCGCTCCTCAACCCGCGGGGGCGTCGAGTAAGCGGCCCGTAGGGATGTCGCGGGGCGGGCGTTAGGGGTCCGTGAGGATCGGCCCCGGGGCATCCGCATCGGTGTTGCATCGGGATGCAGCGCACTGGCGCTGCCCGCCGCCGCGTGAGCGGGGCGGCTCCCGAACCCTGGAGTCTCCGTGCTCGACATCGTCTACCTCCTCGGCATCCTCGCCGTGTTCGCGGTCGTCGGCCTCATCGCCAAGGGGGTCGAGAAGCTGTGATCTGGTTCGCACTCCTCGCCGCCGCGCTGGGCATCGCCGCCGTCGTCTACCTCGTGGTCGCCCTCGTGAAGCCCGAGCGCTTCTGATGGGCGGCCCCACCATCACCGACGCCCTCCTCGGCGTCGCACAAGCCGCGACCCTCGCGCTCGTGCTCGGCCTGCTGTACCGACCGCTCGGCGACTACATGGCCCGCATCTACACGAGCGACCGCGACCTGAAGGTCGAGCGCCGTCTCTACCGCCTCATCGGCGTCGACCCCCGCGGCGAGCAGTCATGGCCCGCGTACCTGCGCGGCGTGCTCGCGTTCTCGCTCGTCGGGCTGCTGCTGGTCTACGCGCTGCAGCGGATGCAGGCCGTGCTGCCGTACTCGCTCGGCCTGCCGGCGGTGCCCGAGGGACTCGCCTTCAACACCGCCGCGTCGTTCGTCGCGAACACGAACTGGCAGTCGTACTCGCCCGAGCTGACCATGGGCTACACCGTGCAGCTCGCGGGCCTCGCGGTGCAGAACTTCGTCTCCGCGGCCGTCGGCATCGCCGTCGCCGTCGCCCTCGTGCGCGGCTTCGCGCGGCGCGGGTCGGCCACGATCGGCAACTTCTGGGTCGACCTCGTGCGCGGGGCGTTCCGCCTGCTGCTGCCGCTGTCGATCGTGGGCGCGATCGTGCTCATCGTCGGCGGCGTCGTGCAGAACTTCAACGGCTTCACCGAGGTGCACACCCTCGCCGGAGGCACCCAGCAACTGCCCGGCGGCCCGGTCGCGAGCCAGGAGGTCATCAAGCTGCTCGGCACGAACGGCGGCGGCTTCTTCAACGTGAACTCGGCCCACCCGTTCGAGAACCCGACCGCGTGGACCAATCTCTTCGAGATCGTGCTCATGCTCGCGATCCCGTTCGCCCTACCCCGCACCTTCGGCCGCATGGTCGGCTCGAACAAGCAGGGCTACGCGATCCTCGCGGTCATGGCGACCCTCTTCGTCGTCTCGCTCACGGCGCTCAGCGCCCTCGAGGCGGCCGGCAGCGGCACCGCACCGCAGCTCGCGGGCGCCGCGATGGAGGGCAAGGAGGCGCGCTTCGGCATCTTCGGCTCGGCCCTGTTCGGCACGACCTCGACGCTCACGTCGACCGGCGCGGTCAACTCGATGCACGACTCGTTCACGGCCCTCGGCGGCATGATGCCGATGCTCAACATGATGCTCGGCGAGGTCGCCCCCGGCGGCGTCGGATCGGGCCTCTACGGCATGCTCGTGCTCGCGGTCATCGCCGTGTTCATCGCGGGCCTGCTCGTCGGCCGCACCCCCGAGTACCTGGGCAAGAAGATCGGACCGCGCGAGATCAAGCTCGCGAGCCTCTACATCCTCGTCACGCCGACGCTCGTGCTCGCGGGCACCGCGCTCTCGTTCGCGATCCCCGCCATCCGCGAGGACGTCGAACAGGTCTCGATCTGGAACCCCGGCGTGCACGGCATGAGCGAGGTGCTCTACGCGTTCACGAGCGCGTCGAACAACAACGGCTCCGCGTTCGCGGGCCTCACCGCGAACACCCCGTGGCTGAACACGGCCCTCGGCGTCGCGATGCTGCTCGGCCGCTTCGTGCCGATCGTGTTCGTGCTCGCCCTCGCCGGCTCGCTCGCCGCGCAGCGGAAGGTGCCCGAGACCGCCGGCACCCTGCCGACGTACAAGCCGCAGTTCGTCGGCCTCCTCGTCGGCGTCACGGTGCTCATCACCGCCCTCACCTACTTCCCCGTGCTCACACTCGGGCCCCTTGCAGAAGGACTCAGCTGACCATGTCGCTCACCAGCGAAACCACCCAGAACACCGGGCCGGATGCCGCGGCGCCGACCCCGTCGCATCCCGAGTCGTCATCGTCGAAACGTCGCCCGAGCGCGTTCGGACCGCGCCAGCTCGCGACCGCCCTGCCGGGCGCCCTGCGCAAGCTCGACCCACGGCAGATGTGGCGCAACCCGGTGATGTTCATCGTCGAGGTCGGCGCCGCGCTCACGACCGTGCTCGCGGTGGCCGAGCCGTTCATCGGCGGTCCGGGCACCTCGGGCGGCAGTGCCGTGCCCGGTTCGTTCACGTGGGCGATCGCCGTCTGGCTGTGGCTCACCGTGGTCTTCGCGAACCTCGCCGAGTCGGTCGCCGAGGGCCGCGGAAAGGCGCAGGCCGACACGCTGCGGAAGACTCGCACGTCGACGGTGGCGCACCGGGTGGAGCTCGACGGGGCGGATCTCGATACGGCGCTGGCGCGCCTACTCGATCACCGGAATCACAGTGCGCTGACCGACGTCTCGTCGGCCGACCTGCGGCTCGGCGACTTCGTCGTCGTGTCGGCGGGCGAGCTCATCCCGGGCGACGGCGACATCGTCGCGGGCATCGCCTCGGTCGACGAGTCGGCGATCACGGGCGAGTCGGCACCCGTCGTGCGCGAGTCGGGCGGCGACCGGTCGGCCGTCACCGGCGGCACCCGGGTGCTCAGCGACCGCATCGTCGTGCGCATCACCTCGAAGCCGGGCGAGACCTTCGTCGACCGCATGATCGCGCTCGTCGAGGGCGCCGCCCGGCAGAAGACCCCGAACGAGATCGCGCTCAACATCCTGCTCGCGAGCCTCTCGATCGTGTTCGTCGTCGTCGTGCTGACGCTCAACCCGATCGCCTCCTACGCGGCGTCGCCCGTGAGCATCACGGTGCTCGTGGCGCTACTCGTGTGCCTCATCCCGACGACGATCGGCGCCCTGCTCTCGGCGATCGGCATCGCCGGCATGGACCGCCTCGTGCAACGCAATGTGCTCGCGATGTCGGGCCGTGCGGTCGAGGCCGCGGGCGACGTCACGACCCTGCTGCTCGACAAGACCGGCACGATCACCTACGGCAACCGTCGCGCGAGCGAGTTCGTGCCGATGCCGGGCGTCGACGAGACCGAGCTCGTGCGGGCCGCCGCGCTCGCCTCGCTCGCCGACCCCACCCCCGAGGGCAGTTCGATCGTCGAGCTCGCGTCGGCCCGCGGCATCCGGTTCGATGCGGCGCCCGAGGGCGAGGTCGTGCCGTTCACCGCCCAGACCCGCATGTCGGGGCTCGACCTCGCCGACGGCACGATCGTGCGCAAGGGCGCCGGCTCGGCCGTGACGGCGTGGGTCGAGGCATCCGCGCCGATCGACCGGGCGACCGCAGATGAGCTGGCCGAGCGCGTCGACGCGATCTCGACCGGCGGCGGTACCCCGCTCGTCGTCGCGGTGCACGAGCCTGGCCAGGCACCGCGCATCCTCGGCGTCGTGCACCTCAAGGACATCGTGAAGGACGGGCTCACCGAACGCTTCGCCGAGCTGCGCGCGATGGGCATCCGCACCGTCATGATCACGGGCGACAACCCGCTCACGGCCGCCGCGATCGCGAAGGAGGCGGGCGTCGACGACTACCTCGCCGAGGCCACCCCCGAGGACAAGCTCGCGCTCATCCGGCGCGAGCAGGAGGGCGGCAACCTCGTGGCTATGACGGGCGACGGCACGAACGACGCGCCCGCGCTCGCCCAGGCCGATGTCGGCGTCGCGATGAACACGGGCACGTCGGCCGCGAAGGAGGCCGGCAACATGGTCGACCTCGACAGCGACCCGACGAAGCTCATCGACATCGTGCGCATCGGCAAGCAGCTGCTCATCACGCGCGGCGCGCTCACGACGTTCTCGATCGCGAACGACGTGGCGAAGTACTTCGCGATCATCCCGGCGATGTTCGCGGGCGTGTTCCCGGGGCTCGGGGTGCTCAACCTCATGCAGCTGCACTCCCCCGCCTCGGCGGTGCTGTCGGCCGTCATCTTCAACGCGATCGTCATCATCGCGCTCATCCCGCTCGCACTGCGCGGCGTGAAGTACCGGCCGGGCGACGCGAGCTCGATCCTCAGTCGCAATCTGCTCGTCTACGGACTCGGCGGCATCATCGCCCCGTTCATCGGCATCAAGCTGATCGACCTCGTCATCAGCCTCATCCCCGGCTTCTGACTCGGAAAGGACCGCCCCATGACCTCCACCCGCACCACCCTCCGCACCCACTGGGTCGCGCTCCGCGCGATGATCGCCTTCACCCTCGTGCTCGGCGTCGCGTACACCGCCCTCGTCACCGCGATCGGCCAGCTCGCGCTGCCCGCCCAGGCGAACGGCTCGCTCGTGCACGATGCTGACGGCGCCGTCGTCGGCTCCTCCCTCATCGGGCAACCGTTCGCGGATGCCTCGGGCGCGCCGTCGCACGACTGGTTCCAGCCGCGCCCCTCGGCCGCCGGAGACGGCTACGACGGCGGCGCCTCGAGCGGCAGCAACCTCGGGCCCGAGAACCCCGACCTCGTCTCGGCCATCGAGGAGCGCCGCACCCAGGTCGCGGCGGCCGACGGCGTCGCACCCGACGAGGTGCCCGCCGACGCACTCACCGCCTCGGCCTCCGGCCTCGACCCGCACATCAGCCCCGAGTACGCCCGCCTGCAGGTCGCCCGCGTCGCGGCCGCCCGCGGGCTCCCCGAGGCCGAGGTCGCGAAGCTCGTCGACGAGCACGTGCAGGGCCGCGACCTCGGTTACCTCGGCGAGCCGACCGTGAACGTGCTCGAGCTCAACCTCGCGCTCGCGGCCCTGGTGGGAGACTGACCACATGAAGCGGGGGCGATTGCGGGTGCTGCTCGGCGCCGCGCCCGGCGTCGGCAAGACCTACACGATGCTCGAGGAGGGCAAGCGACTCGGCGGCGAGGGCCGCGACGTCGTCGTCGGCTTCGTCGAGACGCACGGCCGGCGCGCGACCGCCGAGATGACCACGGGCCTCGAGATCGTGCCGCGCCGCACGACCACACACCGCGGCATGGCGATCGACGAGATGGACCTCGACGCCGTGCTCGCGCGTCGCCCCGAGGTCGCCCTCGTCGACGAGCTCGCCCACACGAACGCGCCCGGCTCGCGGCACGCGAAGCGCTGGCAGGACGTCGAGGAGCTCCTCGATGCGGGCATCGACGTCATCTCGACCGTCAACGCGCAGCACATCGAGTCGCTCGGCGACGTGGTGCTGCAGATCACCGGGGTGCCGCAACGCGAGACGATTCCCGACCGGGTGCTGCGCTCGGCCGACCAGATCGAGGTCGTCGACCTCTCGCCGCAGGCGCTGCGCGACCGCCTCTCGGGCGGGCTCGTCTACCCGGCCGAGCGCATCGACGCGGCGCTGTCGAACTACTTCCGGCTCGGCAACCTGACGGCGCTGCGCGAGCTCGCGCTGCTGTGGCTGGCCGACGAGGTCGACCAGGCCCTCAAGAAGTACCGCGCCGAGCACGGCATCGACCGCAAGTGGGAGGCGCGCGAGCGCGTCGTCGTCGCCCTCACGGGCGGCCCCGAGGGCGAGACGCTGCTGCGCCGAGGTGCCCGCATCGCCGCCCGCGCGTCGGGCGGCGAGCTCATCGCCGTGCACGTCACCAATCCCGACGGCATGCGCCCGAGGCATCCGGGCACCCTCGACGCCCAGCGCTCGCTCGTCGAGCAGTTGGGCGGCACGTTCCACCAGGTCGTCGGCGAGGACGTGCCGCGCACCCTCGTCGAGTTCGCGCGCGGCGTCGATGCGACGCAGCTCGTCATCGGCGTCAGCCGTCGCTCGCGGCTCGCGGCGGCGTTCTCGCCGCCCGGCATCGGCGCGACCGTCATCCGCGAGTCGGGCGACATCGACGTGCACATCGTGACGCACGCGGCCGCCGGCCCCGCCGTCTCGCTGCCCCGCCTCTCGCGGGGTGCGCTCGGCCGCACCCGGCTGCTGCTCGGCTTCGCCGTCGCCCTCGTCGCCGGGCCGTTGCTGAGCTGGGTGCTCAAGCTCTTCCACACCGAGTCGTCGATCACGAGCGACGTGCTCGCGTACCAACTGCTCGTCATCGTCGTCGCGCTCATCGGCGGCATCTGGCCCGCGCTCTTCGCGGCCGTGCTTTCGGGCCTCACGCTCAACTTCCTCTTCATCCAGCCGCTCTACACGCTCACGATCGCGGAGCCCCGCCAACTGCTGGCGCTCGTCTTCTACGTCGCCAACGCGCTGCTCGTGAGCTACGTCGTCGACCAGGCGGCCCGGCGCACCCGCGAGGCGCGGCGCGCGGCCGCCGAGTCGCAGATGCTCGCGACGATGGCCGGCAGCGTGCTGCGCGGCGAGGACGCCCTGCAGGCCATGGTCACCCGCACGCGCGAGGCGTTCGGGCTGACGGGCGTGCGGCTCCTCGTCGACGGCGAACCGGTCGTCGCCGACGGCGAACCGTCGAACGACGACCGCGTGACGATGCTGCCCATCGCCGACCGTGCCGTGCTCGAGCTGCACGGTCATGATCCGGATGCCTCGGAGCGACGCCTCCTGCAGGTGATCGCCACGCAGATGGATGCGGCGCTCGAGCACGGCGCGCTGCGGTCGGCCGCCGAGGAGGCGTCGGAGCTCGCCGAGACCGATCGCGTGCGCTCGGCACTGCTCGCGGCGGTGGGGCACGACCTGCGGCGTCCACTCACCTCGGCGAGCGCGGCGATCAGCGCGCTGCGTTCGGCCGAGCTTCGGCTGCCCGACGACGAGCGCCGGGAGCTGCTCGACACGGCGGCCGAGAGCCTCGACTCGCTCGCCGAGCTCGTCACGAACCTGCTCGACGTGAGCCGCGTGCAGGCCGGCGCCCTCGCCGTGCGGCTCGCACCGATCGAGGCGGCCGACGTCGTGTTCCCCGCGCTCGACGAGCTGGGTCTCGGGCCCGGCGAGGTCGAGCTCGACGTCGCCGACGACGCGCCGCTGCTCCTCGCCGATGCGGGCCTCCTGCAACGCGTGGTCGTCAACCTGCTCGCGAACGCGGTGCGCCATTCGCCCGACGGCGAGCGGGTGCGACTCGCCGCGTCGGGGTTCCGCGATCAGGTGCAGCTGCGCGTCGTCGACCGCGGCCCCGGCATCCCGCCCGAACGGCGCGACGAGGTGTTCACCCCCTTCCAACGGCTCGGCGACACCGACAACGAGACGGGACTCGGGCTCGGGCTCGCCCTGTCGAAGGGGTTCGTCGAGGGGATGGACGGCACACTGGAGGTCGAGGACACGCCGGGCGGCGGGCTCACCATGGTCGTGACACTGCCGGCCGCGACCGACGAGGAGGCATGATGAGGATCCTCCTCGCCGACGATGACGAGCAGCTGCAGCGCGCACTGCGCATCACCCTCGCCGCGCGCGGCTACGAGGTGCTGCACGCACGCGACGGGGCCGAGGCGATCGACCGGGCCGCGAACGGCCACCCCGACCTCATCCTGCTCGACCTCGGCATGCCGAAGGTCGACGGCATCGACGTCATCCGCGCCGTGCGTGCATGGTCGAGCGTGCCGATCCTCGTGCTGTCGGGCCGCACCGACTCGGGCGAGAAGGTCGAGGCGCTCGACGCCGGCGCCGACGACTACGTGACGAAGCCGTTCTCGATGGACGAGCTGCTCGCCCGCATCCGGGCCCGATCGCGCCGGCCCGCCGATGAGGGCGACGGAGGTGCGGTGCACCACGTCGGCGACCTCGAGGTCGACCTCGCGGCTCGCGTCGTGCGACCGACCGGTTCGGACGGCGCCGGCCACGGGGCATCCGTTCGCCTGACGCCCACCGAGTGGCGGCTGCTCGAGCTGTTCCTCAAGCACCCCGGCAAGCTGCTCACGCGTGAGATGCTGCTGAGCGAGGTGTGGGGCCCGTACCACGCGAACGACGCCGGCTACCTGCGGCTCTACGTCGCGCAACTGCGGCGCAAGCTCGAGCCCGTGCCGTCGGAGCCGAAGCACTTCCTCAACGAGCCCGGGCTCGGGTACCGGTTCGAGCCGTAGTCCCGCGGGAGTAGTGCCAGTGTCGCCGCAGGGCGGATGCGCACCGACGGCGACGCGCGCAGGATCGAATCATGACTCCTCACCCGTTCCGATTCGGCGCCGTCGTCGGGCGGCGCGGCACCGCAGCCTCGTGGGCTGCGATCGCCCGCGATCTCGAGCAGCGCGGCCTCTCGACGCTGCTCGTGCCCGACACCGTCGGCACCGCCTCGCCCTTCTCCGCCCTCGCAGCCGCGGCTGCCGCAACCGAGCGCCTGCACCTCGGCACGTGGGTGCTCTCGGCCCCGCTGCGATCACCCGAAGCGGCCGTGCGCGAGGCGACGACCCTGCACGAACTGAGCGGCGGACGGTTCGAGCTCGGCCTCGGTGCCGGACGCCCCGGCGGCGAGCACGACGCCGAGCGGCTCGGTGTCGAGTGGGGCGCTCCGGGCCGTCGCGTCGATCGCGTCGAGGCGACCGCCGCTGCGGTGCGGGCCGAGCTGCCCGATCTGCCCGTCGTCATCGCCGGCAACGGCGACCGGATGCTGCGGATCGCCGGAGCCCATGCCCGAACGCTCGCCCTCGCGATGCCGCCGACCGCGACCGTCGACGAGGTGGCCGCGCTCGCGACCCGCGCGCGCACGACGGCCGGAGCCGACCTCGAGATCGCGCTGCAGATCGCGGGCGTCGGCGACGACCTGCCCGACTGGCTCCGCAACCGGCTGGGGCTCTCGGCGCGCGGGCTCGAAGAAGCCGACGCCGCGGCGCTGCTCTCGGGCGACGTCGAGCGCGACGCCGACCATCTCGAGCACCTGCGCGAGGCGGCCGGAGTCTCGTACTTCACCATGGCGCACGAGCACGCCGAGGTGCTGACGCCCCTCATCGAGCGGCTCGGCGGGGCCTAGCCCACGGCCGCGAGCCGGTCGAACCACGCCGCCGCGGTGGCCCCGTCGAACGGCGACTCGCGGCGCTGCACGGCGGCGAGCAGCGCATCGGCGTCGGCCCGCACGCGCTCGACGAGGTCCGCGGGGTACCCGAACTCCACCGCATGCTCGGCGAACTCGTCTTCGTCGTCGATGAACGCCGGCTCGCCGTCGCGTTCGACCACGTCGAGGTCGAGGTCGACGTACGAGATAGTGAAGCCCGAGGCATCCGCCCGCCATTCGGGCACGGTGGTGAGGTCGACGTAGGTGCCGAGCCGGCGCGGATGGCCGAGGTTGAACGCGGGCATCCAGCCGGTCGAGGTGACGAGCGTGAGCGACGGCCACGCGGCGGTGAACGCGGCTCCCGGTCGCTCGAAGTGCGTGCCCACGGGGAAGCCGATCCAATCCCCGTGCTCGTCAGCGCCGAGCCAGACGCCGTCGAACGCCCAGTGCGCACGCCCGTCGTACTTCGAGCCGCGCACGCGCACCAGGGTGCCAGGAGTCGTGGGGCGGGCAGGGCGTTCCGGGGTGCTCACCCGCACCACGGTACGCCCCGCCCGCACGACTCAGCCCCGGGGCATCCCTCAGCTCAACTCGGCGACCGCGCGACTCGCCTCGTCGACGGCGGCGTGCGTGTAGCCGAACGCCTGGGCGTCGGAGTTCGCGATCGTGATGTTGCCGTGCCGTCGACGGGCCGCCTGGAACGGCTGCTGTTCGAGCGGGCCGAAGATCGCCGGGTCGGCGATCGAGTTGTACTCGTAGGCGTAGCCATGCGACCAGCGGTTCACCGTGATGGCGGCGATGTCGCGCTTGGCGTTGAACCCGAAGTCGCCGAGCGACCGCTGCATGAGGTCGCGGATGTCGCGTTCGAAGTCCGCGAACGTGACCTGGAGCAGTTCGCGGCGACCGGCCTTGTGCTGGACGCGGGTGATGCGTTCGCCCGGCAGGTTCGGCGTCTTCGACAGCGTCACGACGATCGGCTCCTCGGGGTCGCGTGCCGAGCGGTAGCCGCCCTGGTCGGTCGGGGTGGCGAGGCCGAGGCTGTCCCAGAAGTGGTTGTACGGGGTCACCCGCGAGACGCCGGCGTTCGCGAACGCCGTCCAGTTCTTCACGGCCACCCGCGCATAGACGAGCGGCACCTTGACGCCATAGCGCATCGCGTCGACCTGGTCGGCGGGGAGACCGTCGACGATGTACGACGAGACGGCGTTCCAGCACGCCATGACGACGTGCTTCGCCTCGACCCGGTAGGCCTTGCCGCCGTTCACGTAGTCCACGTCGATCGGCCCGCTCGTTCCGGCGCGATGGCGCACGGCGGTCGCCATGCTGTTGAGCCGGATGCGCACGGGCGACTTCGGGTGGTCGAGGAGTGCGTAGTTGGCAGATGCGCCGATGACGCTCTCCTGCGTCTGCACGCCGCCGAACGCCTGCGGGATGAGGCGGGAGACGAGCAGTCGCGAGACGGTCGCACCCCCGTCGGGGAAGTAGTAGAGCTCCTCGTCGGTCGTCGTGAGCGACATCGCCGGCGTGCGGCCGATGCCGGGGTACGGTTCGGGGCTCAGCCCGAGGCCCCCGAAGCCGGGATAGCCGACGCCCCAGCAGTCGCCCGCCGGCACGGCCTCGATGCCGGCGCCCCACAGGCCGTGCGGGCGCTTCTGGTAGTAGACGAGCGCCTCGTCGCCCACCCCGACGAGGTTCTGCAGGTACTCGCGGTAGGTCATGCGCGCGAGCGCCTGCTTCTTCTCGGCGTCGCTGAGGCCGGGGAAGACGTCATCGCTGAACGTCTCGATGCGCATGATGTCGTCGCGCGCCTGCTGCGAGAGGGGCAGCCGCGACACGAGCGAGGCCGTCGACTCCCCCGGTGCGCGGCGCAGGAACGTGTCGGAGCCGAACGACTCCTCGGGGAAGAAGTACCCGTTCGTGAGCCCCATGGACCCGTAAAGCCCGGTGTCGACTCCCTCGGCGAGCTCGGCGAAGTCGATGCCGAGGTCGTCCATGAGCTCGAGCGACGGAGCGTTCCAGGTGTCGGGGCTGTCGAGGTTGACCATGCCGCCGTTGCTGAGCAGGGTGCGCCCGCGCACCGAGAACTCGTTGCGATGCTGGTGCCCGCCGAAGTCGGCGAGTGCCTCGATGACGAGGATGCGCGCGTCGGCACCGAACCGCTTGCGGTAGAAGTGGGCGGCCGACAGCCCGCTCACGCCACCGCCGACGACCACGAGGTCGTACGCCTCACCGGTCGCCTTCGGCTTGCCGAACGAGGCGCCGCCGAACGTCGCGCCGTGACCGGCCTCGCGGGCCGCGTCCGTCTGGCCGACGAGCCCTGTCTGCCGCGGTCGGCTCGCGGCGACCGATCCGCCGCCGGCCTGCGCGTGCGCAGCGCCGCCGGGCACCGCCGTCAATGCAGCGGCCCCCGCCACCACGGCCATCCCGTTGAGCAGGTCGCGTCGGCTGATCCCCGCCGACATCCCGAGCTCTTCATCTCCGTGCTTCGCCATGTCAGACCCCTTCGTCGTCCACTTCGTCTACGTCGTCTGATGCTCCGCGGCGTTCGATCGCCGCGTGCCCGCAGGCTAACGACGCCCTTCGACAGGGGTCAAGAATTTCGTTGCACAATCTGCGAAGTCGGCTGATCTCAGCAGCGTTTCGTCGTCGATCCGACGGATTCCGCACCACGATCGACGCGCTAGGGCCGGCCGACCGGGCCCGGGTGCGAGGATTGACCCGTGGACTGTTCGTACTTCGACGCCGGGCGCTGCACCTCGTGCGCGCTCATGGGCCGACCGTACGAGGCGCAGCTCGCCGACAAGCAGGCGCACGCCGAAGAGTTGCTCGCGCCCTTCGGCGGCGGCACCTGGGAGCCGCCCGTCGCGAGCCGCGAGGACGGCTACCGCAACAAGGCGAAGATGGTCGTCGGCGGCAGCGTGGATGCCCCGACCATCGGCATCCTCGACGCCGACGGGTACGGGGTCGACCTGCAGGCGTGCGGCATCTGCTCCCCCGGTCATCGCGCGGCGTTCCCCGTGCTGGCCCGGTTCATCACGCTGGCCCGCGTCACTCCGTACGATGTACGCCGTCGCACGGGTGAGCTCAAGCACCTCATCGTCACCGAGTCGCCCGACGGCGAGCTCATGGTGCGGTTCGTGCTGCGTTCGACCGAGCCCGTCGCCCGAATCCGCAAGCACCTGCCGACCCTGCTCGCCGAACTGCCGAACGCGCGCGTCGTGACGGCGAACGTGCTGCCCGAACACAAGGCCGTGCTCGAGGGCGACCACGAGATCGTGCTCACCGACGCCGAGACGCTGCCGATGCGGCTCAACGACGTGACGATGCACCTGCGGCCTCAGAGCTTCTTCCAGACGAACACCGAGATCGCGGCGGCGCTCTACGCCGAGGCGCGCACCTGGATCCGCGACCTCGCCCCCGACTCGGCGTGGGACCTCTACTCGGGCGTCGGCGGCTTCGCGCTGCACATCGCGAGCGACGCGTCGGCCGAGGCCGGCCCCGGCCCCGCGGTCACCGGCATCGAGACGAGCGTCGAGGCCGTCGCGAGCGCCGAGCTCAGCCGAACGGATGCCGCGCTCTCACGTCTCTCGTTCGCCGCGGGCGACGCGACCGAGTTCGCGCTGCGCGCGCCGCACGCCGACGCCCCCGATCTCGTCATCGTCAACCCACCGCGGCGCGGCATCGGCTCCGAGCTCGCACGCTGGCTCGAGGCATCCCCCGTCTCGCACGTGCTGTACTCGAGCTGCAATGCCGCCTCGCTCGCGAAGGACCTCGCGGCGATGCCGTCGCTGCGGCCGGTGCGGGCGCGCGTGTTCGACATGTTCCCGCAGACGACGCACTTCGAGGTGATGGTGCTGCTCGAGCGCCGCTGACCGGATGCCGCCCGTCTCGCGCGCCGGCGGCGGTCATGTCGGCGTCGAGTCCCCGGCCCGCGTCGTCGGCCTCGAGACCGGATCCTTCCCCTCCGCGATCGCGACGATCAGATTCTGCATGCCGGCGAAGATGATGCCGTGGAACGGGACGATCGCCCACCAGTAGAGGCGTCCGCTCAGGCCCCTGGGAAAGTACACGGCCCGCTGGATGTAGCGGGACCCGCCATCCCCGGGCTCGCACCGCAGTTCCAGCCACGCGCTGCCCGGCACCTTCATCTCGGCACGGAGCCTGAGCAGGCGCTCCTCCTCGACGGCCTCGACGCGCCAGAAGTCGATCGCGTCCCCGACGGCGACCCGGGTTCTGCTGCGGCGCCCGCGCGAGAGTCCGACACCGCCGACGAGACGGTCGGCCCAGCCTCGCAGCGACCAGAGGATCGGGGTCGAGTACCAGCCGTTCTCGCCGCCGATGCCGACGATCACCGACCACAACGCGGTGACGCTCGCCGAGGTCTCACGGGATCGGACGTCGGTGAACACGGTGCGCCCCGCCCACTCTGGGTCGCTGGGCAACGGGTCGCTGGGCGCCTCGGGCACCCTGGCATCCAGCCAACTGGTCTCCACCTGATCGTTCTCGACGCGGCCGAGCGCCAACGACACCGCCTCGCGGTACGGCGTGAGCCCGCCCGGAGGCGGAGGGATGAACTCGTCGACGTCGTGGTCGTGCATGACGCAGTTGTTCTGCAGCGACTCGACGAGCGGCCGGGCCAGCGCCCGAGGTATCGGGGTGACGAGGTTGACCCAGTGCGACGCGAGGGTCGGCGTGAGGACGGGGAGGGCGGCGATCCCGCGCTGCGGCAGGCCCGCTTCGATCGCGTATCCGTTCATCATCTGCCCGTATCGCCATACGTCGGGGCCACCGATGTCGAACGCCCGGTTGACGTCGGCCGGGAGGTGCGCGGCGGCGAGCAGGTAGTAGAGCACGTCGCGCACCGCGATCGGCTGGATGAAGTTCCTCACCCATCGGGGCGCGGGCATGTACGGCAGCACCTCGGTGAGGTGGCGGATCATCTCGAACGATGCCGACCCCGACCCGATCACGACCCCCGCTTGCAGAGCCGTCGTCGGCACGCCTGAGCCGAGCAGGATCTCGCCGACCTCCACACGGGACCGCAGATGATCCGAGAGCTCGGCATCGGGCGGATGCAGCCCGCCCAGGTACACGATCCGGTGGACGTTCGCGTGACGTGCCGCCCTCGAGGCGACGAGCGCCAGCCTGCGATCGAGGTCCGCGAATCGTCGCCCGCTCGTCATCGAGTGGATGAGGTACCAGACGACATCGACGTCGTCCATCGCCCGCGCGACGACGTCCGCGTCGCGGGCGTCGCCGGCGACGACGTCGACGTCGGAGCCCCACGCGAAGGCCGTCAACCGCTCGGGGCTGCGCACGAGCACCCGAACGCGGTAACCCGCGGCCAGCAGTCGCGGCACGAGCCTGCCGCCGATGTACCCCGTCGAACCGAGGACGAGCGCGCGTTCGGCGGTGCCGTCGCTGCGCGGGCGCGATCGCAGTGCGGGTTCGCGCCCGGTCGGTGCCGTCAGGGAGTCGAGGCTCATTCCACACCTCCTGTCGCGAGCGCATCAGCCGCCTCCCGATGCCGCATCCGAACATATGCCCGTACGCCACCTGCGAAGCAACCCCTTCCCCTGAATTCGTCCCTGCTCAGGCGTTTCATGCCGTATCGGCTATACTGGAAGGTCACGCGAAAGGAGGTGACATGCGAAGGATCGGAATCATCCCCACGACCGTCATCGTCGCGGTGTGGGTGTTCGCAATCGGATTCACGTTCGGGTACCTGAACGAGCTCGAGGCAGGCACGACGTCGCAGGCGACGAATGCCGGGCTGCTCTCCGGAGCTGCCGCCCTCGCACTCGGCGCCGCCACGTACCTCGTGGTGAGGCTCGTGCGCGCCGTGGCCAACCGCCGCGGGCACGACGCCAAGCACGCGGGCTGACGCGCGCGCGCCGGCCCCGGTGGCCGGGTGACGCGCGACGGAGGAGCACGCGTATCGAGACCCTCGCGAGAGGGTCTCGATACGCTCCTCCGTCGCTACTCGACCACCGGGTGGCCCGCCCTCGCCAGGCAGAACCGCCGCACGGGCTCGGTCGGCACGACCGCGGCGAGCTCGCCGTACTGCCTCGCCGCCTCGGCCCTGCGACCGGCGCGCCAGTCGAGGTCGGCGAGGGCGAGTCGCGCGTCGATCGCGGCGTACGGCGCCGAGCCCTCGGCGAGCGCGTGCAGCTCGCGCGCGACCCGCCGCAGCGCCGCGGAGCGCTCCCCCGACGGTGTCGCGAGCAGCGCCCGGTGCAGTTCGGCCGACAACCTCGCGACCGTCACGGACGGCGCGCCCCAGACCCGTTCGAGCGCACGGTAGAAGCCGACCACGCGATCCCAATCGGTGGCGGCGAAGCTCGGCGCCGAACTGTGCAGGCCGGCGATCGCCGCCTCGAGCACGAAGCGTCCGTCGCCGCGATCGGCGGCCGCTGCCGCATCGTCGAGGCCGGCCTCGATGAGCCGTCGATCCCACGACCGTCGGTCGACCTCGTCGAGCGGCACCGCCGCCCCCGCGGCATCCAGTCGCCCGGGCCGTCGCGCGAGCCCCAACCGGATCACCGCCCGCAACCCGCGCACCTCGGCGTCGTCGGGATACTCGGCGACGAGCGCGTCGGCGATCGACAACGCCTGCCGGCCGAGGTCGTCGAACGGCGTCTGCGGGTCGAGCACGTCGCGGTGGGCGACCGTGAACATGCCCGCGACGGCGGCGAGCACGACGGGCAGCCGCACCCGCCGCTCGGGCGCCTCGGGCACGTGGAATCGCCCGCGCGCCTCGGCGAGCGCGTGCTTCGCACGGGTCAGCCGGGCGGCGGCGGCCGACGGCTGCACGCCCAGGTGGGCGGCGATCCGCGGCACGTCGAGCCCGCACACGAGCCGCAGCGCGAGCACGAGCCGCGCCTGCTCGGTGAGCGCGGGGTCGCACGCGACGAACAACAGCGCGAGGCGGTCGTCGAGCGCGCCGCCTGCGGTCAGGTCATCGATTCGGGATGCCTCGGCTGAGGCATCCCCATCGCTCGACCGCATCGCTGAATCGGCCGCGAGCCGCTCGGCGTGGCGCTGCTCGGTCGCGGCCCTGCGGCGATCGTCGAGCCAGGCGCGCTTGCCGACCGTGATGCACCACGCGGCGAGCGAGCCGAGCGGCGGGCCGCCGTCACCGGCCTGGGCCTCCGAGTCGAGCGGCCGGCCGTCACCGGGCTCGGCGAATCGAGCGACGGCCCTCGCGACGGCCTCGGCCGCGTACTCCTGCGCGTCGTCCACGCTGCCCGTGTAGGCGGCGAGGGCGCGCACGATGCGCGGCCAGGCGTCGACGAAGTCCTCGCCGAGGCCGGCGACCGATCCGCTCACGAGGTCGGGAACACCTTGCGCCACTCGATGTGCCCGCCGGTCGGCACGAGTGCCGCGATCTGCCGGGCGACCTGCTCGTCGTCGGTCTCGACGAGGTAGTAGCCAGAGACGACCTCGGTCGTGTCGGGGTAGGGGCCGTCGGAGTAGACGGCGTCGTCGAGCACCCGGTCGCCGGTGCCCGGGGTGACGTGCCCGCCGTGGCGCGCGTTCTGCAGCGCGGCACCGCCGACGAGCCGGGCCCCGAGCTTGACGACGGCCTCCTGGAAGGCCTTGTGCGCGGGGAAGTTGTTCTCGGGCTCACCGCCCGGCACGCCGCCACCGCCGTTCAGGAACGCGTCCGAGTCCCAGTCGGGCTCGTGGATGAGGTACATGTACGTGTCGGTCATGATGTCTCGCATCTCCTTCGTCGAGGCCCGTCGCGGGCCCGTGACGACGTTCGTCACACCATGGTGACGAAGTCGGCCGCTCGAAATCGACATCGATCGCGAAAGTCCTCGCCAGCGGGCCGAGGTCAGAGATTCGCCGTGAGTCGCGCGAGCTCGGCGAGCCGGTCGGCGCGGTCTCGGGGAACGCCCGGCACACCGGGCCGCTGCTGCTCGGGCCGGGGACCGTCGAGCGGCCGGTACGCGACCCCCTGCGCATCGAGCCACGCCAGGTACTCGGGCAGCCGCGCCGCGAAGTCGTCCGGGGCGACCGGCCCGCCGTTCCAGGCGACCTCGGCGAACGCGCCGAGCCGCGGGAACACGGCGTAGTCGAGCCGGTCGCGACCGTCGAGGTGCTCGCACCAGACGTTCGCCTGCACGCCGACGACGCGGTCGGCGAACCCCGACGGTGCGCCGGCCGGCACCGGGTCGAACGTGCCGACGTCCTCGAGCGAGAGCACCGTGCCCACCGGGATGGGTTCGTCCTCCCGATCGGACTGCCGGTAGTCGAAGTACGTCCAGAGATCGGGGCACAGCACGACGTCGTGACCGAGCCGCGCGCCGAGCTCGGCCCCGACCGGTCCGCGCCACGAGGCCACGACCGCATCGGGTGCGGGGTCGCGGCCCTCGAGCATCTCGTCCCAGCCGACGACGCGGCGCCCGTGCCCGCGCACCCGGTCGGCGACCTGCGCGAGGAACCACGACTGCAGTTCCTCCTCGTTCGCGAGCCCGCGCTCGGCCATGAGCTCCTGGGTGCGGGCGTCGGCCCGCCACCGGTCCTTGCGCACCTCGTCGCCGCCGAGGCCGATGAGCTCGGAGTCGAACACGTCGCACAGCTCGTCGAACACCGTGCCGATGAACTCGAGCGTCGACGCCTCGACGTTGAGCACCTCGTCGCTGATGCCGAAGCGCGGCCACGGCTCCGAGATGCGCTCGCGCACGGCGTCGGCGCCGCCGACTCCGAACTCGGGATACGCGGCGAGGATCGCCTGCGCATGGCCGGGTACATCGATCTCGGGCACGATGCGGATGCCGCGGGCCGCCGCATACCGCACGAGCCCGCGCAGCTCGTGCTGGGTGTACCAGCCCTCGTGCGGCACCCCGTCGAGGGTCGAGCGCGGCCCGTGGCCGAGTTGGGTCTGCGACCGGCGCCCGCCGACCTCGGTGAGCCGGGGGTAGGCGCGCACCTCGAACCGCCAGCCCTGGTCGTCGGTGAGGTGCAGCTGCAGCACGTTGAGGCGGTGCGCCGCGAGCAGGTCGACGAAGCGCTCGAGGTCGGCGATGGGCCGGTACCGGCGCGCGACGTCGAGCATGACGCCGCGCCACGCGAAGCGGGGCTCACCATCGAGGCGGAGGCCGGGTGCGGGTGCGGTCACGCGCCGGCCGCCAACTCGCGCGCCCGGGCGAGCGCGGCGTCGGTGGCCCGGTCGAACGTCTGCTTGAGCTGCGCCTCCTCGAGCACGGCGACCGCGCGCTCGGTGGTGCCCTTCGGGCTCGTCACGCGACGGCGCAGCTCGGCCGGGTCCTCCCCGGCGTCGGCGAGCAGCTCGCTCGCTCCGCGGAACGTGCCCTGCACCATCACGGCCGCCTGTTCGGGCGTGAACCCCTTGTCGATCGCCGTCGCGGTGAGCTGCTCGATGAGGTAGAAAACGTAGGCCGGCCCCGAGCCCGAGATCGTCGAGAGCGCGTCGAGCTGCGACTCGGGCACGACGAGCACCTCGCCGACGGTCTCGAAGAGCGCGACGGCGAGCGCGAGATCGTCGTCGCTCGAGCGGGTGCCCGGCGAGACGCCCGTGACCGCTCGGCCCACGATCGCCGGCGTGTTCGGCATGGTGCGGATGACGCTCACCGAGTCGGGCACGAGCGACTCGAACGTCGCGACGGTGACGCCGGCGGCGACCGAGACGACGACCGTGCCGGGCTCGAGCGCGTCGGCGATCTCGCGCAGGAGATCGGGCACCATGGCCGGCTTCACGCCGACGACCACGACCTTCGCTCCGGCGACCGCGCGGCGGTTCGCCGAGGCATCCTCGTCGGTGGAGAAGCTCGTGACGCCGGGCAGTGCGGCGAGCGCGGCGGCCTTCGCCGCGGTGCGGTTCGTGGCTCGGATGCCCTCCGCCTCGACCCCCGGCCGGAGCAGGCCCGAGAGGATCGCCCCCGACATCGATCCGGCCCCGAGGAAGGCGATGACGGGCAGCTTCACGACGGCGTCGGCACTCATGCGACCATCCTAGGTTTCGTGCACACGGCCGATCTCGACCGTCCGTAGGATTGACGCCATGAGTGCATCCGGCGGTATGCACGCAGCCGATCTCGACCGTCCGTAGGATTGACGCCATGAGTGCATCCGGCGGTACGAAAGCGATCATCGCGGCGTTCCTCGCGAACCTGGGCATCGCGATCACGAAGCTCATCGCGTGGGCGGTCTCGGGGTCGGCGTCGATGCTCGCCGAGGCCGTGCACTCGTTCGCCGACTCGGGCAACCAGGTGCTGCTCATCTTCGGCGGTCGCAAGGCGCGCAAGGTCGCCGACAAGGAGCACCCGTTCGGCTACGGCCGCGAACGCTACGTGTACGCGTTCATCGTGTCGATCATCCTGTTCTCGGTCGGTGGCGTGTTCTCGATCTACGAGGGCGTCGAGAAGCTGCAGCACCCGCACGAGCTGACCAACATCTGGGTGCCGATCGCGGTGCTCGTGATCGCGATCCTGCTCGAGTCGTTCTCGCTGCGCACCGCGGTGAAGGAGTCGAACCAGATCCGCGGTCGGCAGAGCTGGATCCAGTTCGTGCGGCGCGCGAAGGCGCCCGAGCTGCCCGTCGTGCTGCTCGAAGACGTCGCGGCCCTCATCGGCCTCGTCTTCGCCCTCTTCGGCGTCGGCCTCACCGCCATCACCCACAACCCCGTGTTCGACGCGGTCGGCACCCTCATGATCGGTACCTTGCTCGTCGTGGTCGCGATCGTGCTCGGCATCGAGACGAAGTCGCTGCTCGTCGGCGAGGGCGCCGGTGAGGACGACGTGCAGAAGATCGAGCAGGCGATCCTCGCCGGCCCCGAGGCCGAGCGCATCATCCACATGAAGACCCTCTACCTCGGGCCCGACGAACTGCTCGTCGCCGCGAAGCTCGGCTTCGCGTCCGACCAGAAGCTGCTCGAGGTGGCCGCCGCGACGAACGTCATCGAGCAGCGCATCCGGCACGCCGTGCCCGCGGCGCGCGTCATCTACGTCGAGCCCGACGTGTACGTCGACCCGAACCAGACGACGCCCCCGACCGACGCGATCGTCATCAAGGGGCTCGAGTAGCGGCATCCCGCGAACCGGCCGAGGCCGCCCGCGATCGATCTTCGGATCGTCGCGGGCGGCCTCGGTCGTGAAGCAGCAGGACTCAGAAGTGCGTGCCGCCGTCGATGCGCACCTCGGTGCCGGTGACGAAGGCGCCGTCGCTGCTCGCGAGCATCGCGACGACCGAGGCGACGGTCTCGGGGCCGGCGAAGCCCTGACCGAGCGCGGGCTGCAGCTTCATGAAGAGCATCATGTCGGCGTCGTCGGGCAGGCCGGGGCCCTGGCTCTGCTTCGACTGGCCCGAGCCGTCGGTCATGCCCGACGAGATCGAGCCGGGCTGCACCGAGTTGAAGCGGATGCCCTGCTTCGCGTACTCGGCGGCGAGCGCGTGCGTCATCGACTGCACTCCGCCCTTGCTGGCCGCGTACGCCGCCATGTAGGGGTGGGCGAACATTGCCGAGGTCGAGCTGAAGTTGACGACGGCGGCGCCGTCGCCCGCGAGGAGAGCGGGGATCGACTCGCGGATGACGAGGAACGTGCCGACGAGGTTCACGCGGACGACCTGTTCGAACGCGTCGAGCGTGGTCTCGTGGGTGTGCGACGAGCGCAGGATGCCCGCGGCGTTCACGAGTGCGTCGAGCCCGCCCAGCCAGGCGACGGCATCGGCGACGCCGGCCTGCACGGATGCCTCGTCGGCGATGTTCATCGTCACGATGTGCAGGCGTTCGGCGGCGTCGCCGGCCTTGGCGACGGTGTCGGCGAGGCCCGCGGCGCTGACGTCGGCTGCGGCGACGCGGCCGCCCTCGGCGAGCATGCGCAGGACGGTGGCCTGGCCGATGCCCGATCCACCGCCGGTGACGAGTGCGCGGCGACCTTCATAGCGGTTCATATATTGCGACCTTTCAGAGAGTCTGTTTCGATGTATTACACGTTACGCCCGTATGGCACGACGTGCCACTATGACAAACAACGACCATGGCCGACGTATTTCGCGTACGCTTCGACCGTGGAACGCAGCACCCCCGTCCGGCCAGGCCCGGCCGCCGCGCCGTCGCCGGCACCCCCGTCGCTCACCGCTCGCCGCAAGGCCGCGACGCAGCTCGAGATCGCCCGCGCCGCGGCCGTGCTCTTCGCCGAGCACGGCGCCGATCAGGTGACGGCCGAGACGATCGCCGCGAGCGCAGGCGTCTCGTTGCGCACCTTCTACCGCTACTTCCGCACGAAGGAGGACGCGGTCGCCCCGCTCCTCGCGGGCGGCGCCGACGCCTGGCAGCAGGCGCTCGCCGCCACGACCGGCGACCCGATCGCCGCGATCCCCGCCGTGATCGAGGCGCAGCTCACGCCCGTGACCGAGCTCGACCACGAGGGACTGCGGTGGACCCGTGGCCTGCTGCGCGCGGCCGTCGACGACCCGGCCCTGCTCACGGTGTGGCACCGCGTGAACCACGACTCCGAGGCACGGCTCCGGGCCATCATCGCCGAACTCGTCGACGAGGACGCCGACCCGTTCGAGGTGCGCCTCACGGCGACCGCCGCGACCGACGCCGTGCGCGTCGGCCTCGAGGCGTGGGCCGCCGGTGACGGCCCCGACACCGGACCGGGTTCGGCGGCCGATCTCGCGGTGCGCGCGTTCGCCCAGCTCTCGCGCGGCATCACGCTCGTGCCGAGCTGAGCTCCCGCACCACCTCGAGCACGTCGTCGACCGACTGCGCCGGGTCGACCACCGGCGCCTGCACGTGGCGCACGACGCCGGCGGTGTCGACGAGCAGGGTGACCCGCTTCAGCCGGTCGGCACCGCCCGCGCGGAACACCGGCAGCCGCAGCGCCGACGCCGCGAGACCGTCCTGGTCGGAGGCGAGCAGGTACGGCAACTCGGCATGCGCCGCGAACGCCGCCTGCTGCTCGGGATGCTGCGTGCTGACGCCGAGCACCCGTGCCCCGGCGTCCGCGAGGGCCGCATGCCGCCGGCCGTACGTGAGGCACTCGAGCGTGCAGCCGGCCGTGCCCGGCACCTCGCCCCAGCGCGGCGGATAGCCGTGGGTACCCGGCGCGTACGCACCGGGGAAGAAGAACAGCGCGGTCCACCGATCGGGGTCCACGAGCTGCACGGTCGACCCGTCGTGCGCCGTCAAGGAGACATCAGGGACACGCGCCCCCTCGAGGCCGCGCACCCGCGCGAGGTCGCCGTCGCCGAGTGCACCGCTCAGCGTGCCGTCGCCCATGACGAACCGGGTGCCCCACTCCTGCAGGGCGAGCAGCACCGGTAGCAGCCCTTCGCCGCTCGGCGTGAGCCGGTAGTCGTGGCGCGGCGGACGCGCCGAGTACGGCACCTTCTCGAGCACGCCGTGCTCGACGAGTGAGCCCAGCCGTTCGGTGAGCGCACGGCGCGAGAGGCCGAGCTCGCGCGCGAAGCCCTCGAACCGGGTGACCCCGGCGGCGGCCTCGCGCACGATGAGCAGGCTCTGCCAGTCGCCGACGACGCCGAGCGACTGCGCGATGCCGCACGTGCTGTCGGTCAGGTCCTCGCGGCGCATGGCGTCCATTCTCCCCCGCCGCGGGCCGACTGCGGTCGACGCGGCCGTCGTGTAAGTTCCAATATGGAACTTACACGACATCGCCCCGACGAGGAGGTGGCCGATGGCCACGAGCGCACGGCCGTTCTGGATCTACTGGACCGCGAGCACGACGAGCGGCCTGGGCACGGCGGTCACGGCAGTCGCACTGCCGCTCACCGCCGTGACCGTGCTCGATGCCGGTCCGGTCGAGACCGGCCTGCTCGCTGCCTCGTCATATCTCGCCTGGGTCGTGCTCGGTCTCCCCGCTGGCGCGATCGTGCACCGATTGCCGCTGCGCGCCACGCAAGTGGTCGCCGATCTCGTGAGAGCCGCGGCGATCCTCGCCGTGCCACTCGTCTGGTGGCTCGGCGACCTGTCGCTCGCGCTGCTCGTGCTCGTGGCGCTCGCGGTGAACGTGGCCGAGGTGTTCTACTTCACGGCCAACACGACGTTCCTGCCGTCCGTCGTGCCGAAGCACGAGTTGACGAGCCGCAACAGCCTCGTCTCGGGCACGCAGGCCGCGACCCAGCTCGGCGGCCCGTCGCTCGCGGGCCTGCTCGTGCAGGCCGTCGGCGCGGTACCCGCCCTGCTCGTCGACGTCGTCTCGTACGTGACGTCGGCACTGCTGCTCCGGCGCCTCCCCGAGCGGCGCGAACCCGCGCCGGCCGACGGCGCCGCTCGTCCCGGGATGCGCGCCATGATCGCCGAGGGCTGGCGGTTCGTCGTACGGCACCCCGTGATGGCCCCAGCCACCTGGTGGGCGTGCGTGGTGAACCTCGTCTGCGGTGTTCAGGCCGGCCTCTTCGCGATCTACCTGGTGCGCGACCTCGATGCGCCGCCGGCCATGGTCGGCGTGCTGCTCGCCGCCGACGGCGTCGGGTCGCTGCTCGCGGCGACGGCCACGCCGTGGCTCGTGCGACGGTTCGGGTCGGCACGGGTGCTGCTCGTCGACGGCCTGGTCGGCTTCGCCGGGGCCGCGCTCATCCCCCTCGGCGCCGGTGCCGTCGGCTGGCTGTGCTTCGCGATCGGGACGCTCGTGTTCGGCGCCTCGGTGGTGCCGGGCAGCGTCGTGACCCGCACCTACCGACAGGTGGCGAGCCCGCCCGAACTGCTCTCACGGGTCATGGCGACCGTGCGCTTCGTCTCGTGGAGCATGATCCCGGTCGGCGCCGTCGCCGCCGGTCTGCTCGCCGCGCAGGCGGGCAGCCGGGCGGTGCTGTTCGGATCGGCGTTCCTGCTGCTCGCCGGCCCGGTCATCCTGTGGTTCAGCCCGGTTCGCCGGCTGCGCGACCTCGACGACTACGACGAGGGTCGCCGCAGCGGGTCTTCGAAGAACTCGAGCAGCAACGCCGCGGATGCCTCGGCCTCGACGCCCGCGTAGACCTCGACCCGGTGGTTGAGACGTCGGTCGCGCAACACGTCGTAGAGCGACCCCGCGGCGCCGGCCTTCTCGTCCCAGGCGCCGAAGACCACCGTCGGCACCCTTGCGGCGAGGATCGCGCCCGCGCACATGATGCACGGCTCGAGCGTCACGACGAGCGTGCAGCCCTCGAGCCGCCAGTCGCCCGTCGCCTCGGCCGCTCGTCGCAGCGCGAGCACCTCGGCGTGGGCGGTGGGGTCGCCGTGCAGCTCGCGCTCATTGCGGCTGGATGCGACGAGCCGACCGTCACGGTCGACGACGACGGCGCCGACGGGAACGTCTCGGGTGGCGGGCGCCTGCGCGGCCTCGGCGAGCGCGAGCCGCATCCACTCGCGATGGATCGCCTGCTCCATGTCCCGCCTCCCGTTCGACCGCCCGCTCGGATGCCACGGTACCGCGCGACCGTCTCGATCAGGCGTCGAGCGCGGCGCCGAGGTCGAGGCCGGCGAGCCGCGCGGGGTCGGCGAGCACGTCGAGGCCGACGATCCGGTCGTGGTCGTCGAGCTCGAACGCCAGGAGCGAGACGACCCGACCGTGCAGCACGGCGGCCACGCCCGGGCGCCCGCCGAGGAGCACGGGCACCGAGTGCGACGCGAGGTGCGCGGCCGTCGTCGCCGAGGCCGCGATCTCGTCGGCACCCTCAAGGCGCACCGACGTCGCCCCGTAGTCGGCGCGCAGCACGGCGTGCTCGTCGAGCAGGCCGAGGAGCGCCGAGAGGTCGCCCTCCTGCACCGCGCGCAGCCAGGCCTCGACGACCGCGCGCCCCCTCGGGCCCGTCGCCCGGGCCGGGGCATCCGTGCCGCGCAGCCGGCGGCGCGCCCGGGAGGCGAGCTGCCGCGCCGCTTCGGGCGACCGCCCGATCGCCTCCGCGATCTCGTCGAAGGGCTGGCCGAAGACGTCGTGCAGCACGAAGGCCAGTCGCTCCGCCGGGCCGAGCAGGTCGAGCACGGTCGTGAGTGCGACGGCGACGCGCTCGTTGCCGGCGGCGACCGCGGCGGGATCCGGGGCGCTCGACGGCCGATCCTCCCAGACGTCGACGGCCCAGGGGTCGTTGCGCGTCACGCGCGCGGACCGCAGCACGTCGAGGCTCAGCCGCGAGACCACCGTGGTGAGCCAGGCGTCGAGGCTCTCGATCTCGTCGGGGTCGACGCGGTCGAGTTTCAACCAGGCCTCCTGCAGCACGTCGTCGGCTTCGGCGCCCGAGCCGAGCAGCCGGGTCGCGATGGCGTGGAGCCGGGGTCGCCGCTCCTCGAATGCGGCGGCGAGCTGGTCGCGGTCGATGGCCATGTCACATTCTCCTTCGGTCGTCCGTCACCTGGATGACGGGGCGCACGGCCCCGATGTGACGGAGGAACGACCATGAACACCACGACCATTCTCGTGACGGGCGGCACCGGCGGCCTGGGCGGCCACGTCGTCCCGCGGCTCGTCGGCCCCGGGCGCCGCATCCGGGTGCTCACCCGGTCGCCGCGGCCGGCCGCGCCCGGGGTCGAATATGTCGTCGGCGACACCGTCGAGGGCGTCGGCCGCGACGGTGCGATGGTGGGGGTCGACGTCGTGCTGCATCTCGCGGGCGGCCCGAAGGGCGACGACGTCGGCACCCGCAACGTCGCCGAGGCGGCGCGTGCAGCGGGGGTCGGCCACGTCGTCATGATCTCGGTGATCGGCGCCGAGTCGATGCCGATCGGGTACTTCCGCCGCAAGGCCGAGTCGGAGCGCATCCTCGCCGAGTCGGGCGTGCCGTGGACCGTCGTGCGCGCCGCCCAGTTCCACGGCTTCGCGTACGGGATGGCGAACGGGATGGCGAAGCTCCCGATCGTGCCGGTCATGAAGGACGTTCGACTGGAGCCGGTAGCCGTGCAGGACGTCGCGGCGCGGATCGCCGAGCTGGCGTTCCAGCCACCCCAGGGACGCGTCGCCGACCTCGCCGGGCCCGAGGTGCGCTCGCTCGAGAGCCTCATCGACGAGCTGCCCGTGCGCCACCGCCCGCACCTGCGGTTCGGCCTGCCCGGCGCGGTCGGGCGCGCCTACCGCAGCGAGGCCAATCTCGCGGGCGCCGGCGCCGCACGCGGCACGGGAACCTGGACCGAATTCCTCGAAGCACGCGAGGCCGCCCGGCCGTAGAATCGGGGCCATGCGAGTCCACGTTGCCGACCACCCGCTCATCACCCACAAACTGACGGTGCTCCGCGACGAGAACACGCCGTCGCCCGTGTTCCGCTCGCTCGTCGAAGAGCTCATGACGCTGCTCGCGTACGAGGGCACCCGCGGGGTGCGGGTCGAACCGGTCGACATCGTGACGCCGGTGGCACCGACGACGGGCGTGCGCATCGCCGACCCGAAGCCGCTCATCGTCCCGATCCTGCGCGCGGGGCTCGGCATGCTCGAGGGCATGGTGAAGCTCCTGCCGAGCGCCGAGGTCGGGTTCCTCGGCATGGCCCGCGACGAAGAGACGCTGCAGCCGACGACCTACGCCGAACGCCTGCCCGACGACCTCTCCGACCGGCAGTGCTTCGTGCTCGACCCGATGCTCGCGACGGGCGGGTCGCTCAGCGCGGCGATCGAGTTCCTGCTCGCACGCGGTGCGACCGATGTCACCGCGATCTGCATCCTCGCGACGCCCGAGGGCCTCGCCGCGGTCGAGCAGGCGCTGCACGGCCGCGAGGTGTCGCTCGTGCTCGGCGCGATCGACGAGCGGCTCAACGAGCACGGCTTCATCGTGCCCGGCCTCGGCGATGCGGGCGACCGCCTCTACGGCACGGTATAAGCACGCCACTCGGCATGGCCGCTCGAAGGATCTTCGAGCAGAGACACGCCGGGTCGCGATACCGATGAGGAAGATTTCTGAAATTGCTTCCTCGTCGAAGATTCTTGCGCGCGAGGCATCCGGCCATCTGAATTCTCCGGATGCCTCGCGCTGACGCGCACCCGCTGCGACGTCACACCCCGTCATCCGAGGGTCACGAATTGACACACGCTCGACTCTCGGATTTACTCGCACCCATGACTGACAGCGCACGCACCCTGACCACCCGCGAGGTGAACAGGATTGCCGACATCATGATGTCGGCGCGTGCGCCCATGTGTTGTCGAATGTGCCGCTGACCGCGACTCGACCGCCGAGTTCCGCAGCCGACCCGCATCCCGGTCGGCACGGACTCCACTGAACCCACCGGCTCTCGGGGGTTCGCCAGGCCGTACCGGCCGTTCGTTTCCGACCCCGCGATCGGGGTCGTCTGCTGCACCGTCTTCGACTTCACAAGGATCCCGTCATGTCTCTCGCACTCGCCACCGCTCCCGCCGTCACCACCGCCCCGGCCGTCCGCCCGGTGCAGGCCCGCACGGCCCCCTCGCTCTCGGCCGCCCCGTCGGCCGCCCCGCTCCGCTCGCTGTCGTCGGCCGTCGCCGCCGAAGACGCGACGGTCGCCGCCCGGCCGGCCAGCGCCGCGCCCGCCGCTCCCCGCGTTCGCGCCGTGCCCGAGGGCACCGAGGCCCGTGGCTTCGTGCTCTACGTCGGCATCGACGAGGCCAAGGCGGCCGAAGACGGCACGACGCTGCACCGCATCGTCGAGGCCCTGCGCGCGCTGACCGCCGAGGTCGCGCCCTCCTCCGAGACGTACGCCGCCGTGGCACTCGCCCCCGAGGGCGCCGGCGGCCGCGACGTCGACGTCGTGCGCCTCGCCCTGCAGGACCCGGCCGCGCTCGCGAAGCAGCGCGAGGGCAAGGGCACCCGCAACGACGCCGACCGCCACCCGAACGGCGTCATCATCGACATCTCGCGCAAGCGGGTGCTGCTCGACGGCGAGGCCGCGGGCCTCACCTACAAGGAGTTCGAGCTGCTGCAGTACCTCGTGCTGCGCGAGGGCCGCACGATCGACCGCCACGAGCTCATCGAGAGCCTGTGGAACGCCGACGACGAGGCCCCGAGCGAGCGCACGATCGACGTGCACGTGCGCCGCCTGCGCTCGAAGCTCGCCCACTACCAGGACATCGTGCGCACCGTGCGCGGCGTCGGCTACCGCTTCGACCGCCACGCCGACGTGTCAATCCGCCAGGCCTCGACGCCCTCGCCCGACCTGTACTGAGTCGCGGCCCGGCGACTCCGGGCACCTCGGCCATTACCGGGCGGCCGCCCGGGCGACGTGGTCGCGCGCGTGCGCGACGGCGAGTCCGAGGTCGTCGAACAGGTGGTTCTGGTGCCGGAGCGACGACACCACTCCGACACGTCGCGCAACCCCGAGATGGTCGGGGCGGATGCCCTTCACGAGCACCGTCACCCCGCGGCGCTCGAGCGCGGTGATGAGCTCGGTGATGACCTGGGCGCCGGTGGCGTCGAGCAGCTGCAGCTGCGACATCCGGATGATCACGACCTCGATGCCGCGGATGTCGCCGACGCGTTCGAGCATGCGCTCGGCCGCGCCGAAGAACAGGGCGCCCTCGAGCCGGAAGAGCGCGATTCGCTCGTCGCCGGGCTGGGCGGGCGGGGGCAGCTCCTCGCGGTGCACGCCGCTCGAGCGCGACAGCGCGCGCAGGGCGAAGAAGGCCGCGACGGCGATGCCGATGAGCACCGCGTAGATGAGGTCGAAGCTCACGGTGATGACGGCCGTGACGACGAAGACGGCGGCGTCCGACCGGGTCGAGCCGAGCACGGTCCGCACCGTCGCGAGCGAGATCATCCGGGTCGCGGTCACCATGAGCACGCCCGAGAGCGCCGCGAGCGGGATGACCGCGACGACCGAGCCGCCGACGAGCACGATGACGAGCAGCAGCATGGCGTGCACGACCGCCGCGAGCCGGGTGCGTCCGCCCGAGCGCACGTTGACGGCGGTGCGGGCGATCGCGCCCGTCGCGGGCATGCCGCCGAACAGGCCGGCGGCGACCGAGGCGAGTCCCTGTCCGACGAGTTCGCGGTCGGCGTCGTACGGGCCGGTGTCGGAGATCGACGCGGCGACCCGCGCCGAGAGCAGCGACTCGATCGCGGCGAGCGCCGCGACGGTGAGCGCCGCACCCGCGAGCCCCGTGACCGTCGACCAGTCGGCGGTCGGCACGATCGGCGCGGGCAGGCCGACCGGCAGCGTGCCGATCGTCGCAACCGGCGCGTGCACGAGCCAGGCGGCCGTGCTCACGACGATGATCGCGATGATCGAGCCGGGCAGTTTCGCGTGCAGCCGCGGGGCGACGAGCATGATCGCCGCGACCACGGCGACGATGCCGAGCGTCCACGCGACCTCGGGCCACGAGACCGAGGCGAGCGACTGCACCGCCGCGACGGCGGCGTTCGTGCTCTCACCGGGCGCGACGCCGAGCGCGGCCGGCACCTGCTGCAGGAAGATGATGACCGCGATGCCGAGGGTGAACCCCTCGATGACCGGCCACGGGATGTAGGTCACGGCCCGCCCGAGTCGCAGCACGCCCGCGAGGAGCACGATGACCCCGGCGAACACGCCCACGAGCGCGAGAACCCCCGCACCGTGGGCGGCGACGATCGGCGCGAGCACGACGACCATCGCGCCCGTCGGCCCCGAGACCTGCACGTTCGAGCCGCCGAAGACCGCGGCGACGACGCCGGCCACGATCGCCGTGACGAGGCCGGCCTCGGCGCCCGCGCCCGAGCTCACCCCGAACGCGAGCGCGAGCGGCAGCGCGACGATGCCGACCGTGATGCCGGCGAGCACGTCGCCGCGCCACGTCCGCCGGAGGTCGCGGTAGTCGGCGGGGCTCGGCAGCAGCGCCGCAGCCGACCGGGCGAGGCGCGCGAACGCGCGGCGGCGGGTGTCGCCCCCGGTCTCCGGCGTGGCCGGCGTCGACCCGGTCACGCGCCCACGACCGCCGCGGGCGGGATCTCGGGCAGCCCCGTGCGCTCGACGAGCTGACGCTCGGTCGTCTGCAGGATCTCGCCGAGCAGGGCGCGGGCGACGCGCAGCAGGTCGGCGACCTGCGGGTAGGCGAGCCGGTAGAAGACCTGATTGCCCCGGCGCTCGGCGACGACGAGCAGGTTGCGCTTGAGCACGGCGAGGTGCTGCGAGAGGTGAGATGCCTCGAGCCCTGTGGCCTCGAGCAGTTCCGAGACGGATGCCTCGGGGCCGGCCGAGAGCACCTCGAGGATCCGCACCCGCAGTGGATGGGCGAGCCCCTTGAAGAGGTTCGCCTTCACCTCGTAGAGCGGCCGGTGGGCGTCGGGGTGCGTCACGGGAACCATCCGTTCGATTGATGGATTGATAAATTCATCATGCGCTTCGGGCGCCGAATGCGCCAATCCAGGGCTTCACGTCGGCCGCAGCACGCCCACCGCGACCCGCTCCGAAAAATCACAGAACGATAACTAGCGCCCGTTACCGATCCGTTATATATTCGGAAGTGCGCCGACTGTTTGCTGTGGCGGACGGCGCGGAATGTGATTGCAGGACACTCTTGGTGCAAGGGAGAGGGCCGGTCGTCAGCCTCTACGACCGGCCCTCAACCGTCTCCGACTGCACCGTGTCGCCGGGTTCCCTATTGTTGGATGCGTCCGTTCGACGAAGGGAGCCGGCATGGCCGATCGCGCGATCACCGTTGCCGCGTGGGAGTCGCTCTTCCGTGCGCAGGTCACGATCATGCGGGCGCTCGCGGCCGAGTTCCCGAGCGACGTCATCTCGCTCAACGAGTACGACGTGCTCTTCAATATCTCGCGCGCGCCCGGGCGGCGCTTGCGCCTGAAAGACCTGAATCGCAGCGTGCTCATCACGCAGCCGAGCGTCAGCCGGCTCGTCGACCGACTGACCGCACGCGGCTTCGTGACGAAGGCGCCCGACCCGGCCGACGGCCGCGGCACGATCGTCGGCATCACCGAGGAGGGTTTCGCCCTGTTCCGCCGCGTCGCGATCTCGCACATGGACGCGATCAACCGGCAGTTCGGCGACGCCCTGTCGGAGGACGAGCTGCGCACCCTCATCGAGCTCTGCACGCGCCTGCGTGCCGACCCGCTCCGCGCCGAGACGCCCGCCGCGGACGCGTCGTAGGCGAGGCGCCGGCGAACACCCCGAAACGGGTCTAGACACTGGGCGACCCGGGCAATAGCCTCAGCCTCAAGTAGAGGGCTGGGTTTGGCTTGGGGAGGCCGCCATGGACTACGTGCTCGTCACCTTGCAGGCGTGCGTCGTCATCGGCGCGATCGTCATGGGAGTCCGGACCGGAGGCCTCGGCCTCGGTCTCTGGGGCGTCGTCGGCACCGTCGTGCTGGTGTTCGTCTTCCAGCTGCCGCCGGGGTCGATCCCGGTCGACGCGTTCTTCATCATCATCGCGGTGATCACGGCGTCGTCGGCCATGCAGGCGGCGGGCGGCATCGACTACCTCGTCGCGATCGCGTCGAAGATCATCCAGGCGAACCCGAAGCGGCTGACCTACGTCGCCCCGCTCGTGGCGTTCGTGTTCACGGTGCTCTCGGGCACGTCGAACATCTTCTTCGCACTCATCCCGGTGATCTACGAGACGGCGTACCGCAACGGGCAGCGCCCCGAACGCGCGCTCGCCTCGTCGACCGTCACCTCGGGCCTCGGCATCACGGCGAGCCCGGTATCGGCGGCCATGGCCGCGTACCTCGTGCTCATGGACGGCACGGGCTACGGGCTCCCGCAGATCCTGCTCATCACGATCCCCGCGGCCATCGTCGCGTGCATCGTGACCTCGATCGTGCAGCAGCGCGTCGGCAAGGACCTGCTCGACGACCCCGTCTTCCTGAAGCGCGTCGAGCAGGGCACCGTCGAGGTGCCCGAGGCGCTCAAGGCCCGCTACGCCGCGAAGGTCGCCGGCGGCAGCGGCAGCACCACGGCGACGGCGGTGAAGACCGGCGGCCCGGATGCCCCGGCGGAGGCATCCACCCCGTCGAAGCCCGTGCGCATCGAGCACCCGGTGCCGCCCGGCGGCGCGATCTCCGCCTACATCTTCGTCGCCGGCACGCTGCTCATCGTGGCGCTCGGCCTGTTCCCGTCGCTGCGACCGGCCTTCCCCGACGAAGAGGGCAACCTCGAGCCGATCGGCATGTCGACCGTCATCGAAATGGTCATGTTCACCGTCGCGCTCGTCATCATCCTCGTGCGCAAGGTCAAGCCGTCGGCGGTCGTCGAGCAGCCGCTGCTCAAGGCCGGCTTCGTCGCCGCGGTCGCCCTCTTCGGTATCGCGTGGATGGCCGACACCTTCATCTCGGCGAACGAGGCGACGATCATCGAGCCGCTCGGCGCGATGATCGAGGCGAACCCACTGCTGCTGGCCGTCGCCCTCTTCGTGGTCTGCGGTCTCACGACGAGCCAGTCGGCGACGACGAACACGATGATCCCGATCGCGCTGGCCGCCGGCCTCGCCCCCGGCATCATCACCGCGATGTGGCCGTCGCTCATCGGCGTCTGGCTGTTCCCGGCCAACGGCTCGCAGATCGCCGCCGTCGAGACCGACCTCACGGGATCGACGAAGCTCACCCAGGTGCCGGTCTGGCACTCGTTCACGATCCCGATGCTCGTGTCGTGGGTCGCGGTCGTGGGCGCGGGCCTGCTGCTCCAGCTCGTCGTCCCGGCGTGAGCCGCGTTCGAACGGGGCGGATGCCCGCCCGGGTTCGGCATACCTCCGACTTCCGTCAGCAGCATTCATCGAAGGAGACACCATGCCAGAGACCGATGACCTGAAGACCGCCGCAGCGGGGCTCATGCCCGAGGTGATCGAGCGGCTCGAGCACCTCGTGCGCATCCCGTCGGTCGCCTTCCCGGGCTTCGACCCCGAACCGGTGCACCGCATGGGCGAGGCCGTCGTCGAGCTCTTCGAGGCGGCGGGCGCCGAGGGCGTGCGCCTCCTCGACGTGCCGGGCGGCTACCCGTGCGTGTACGCCGACCTGCCGGGGCCCGAGGGCTCGCCCACGGTGCTGCTCTACGCGCACTACGACGTGCAGCCCGCCCCCGAGAGCCAGGGGTGGTCGTCGAGCCCGTTCGAGCCCGTGACGAAGGACGACGGCCGCATCTACGGGCGCGGTGCCGCCGACGACAAGTCGGGCCTCGTCATCCACTACGGCACGCTCAAGCTCATCGGGCCCGACCGGCCGTGCCGCATCAAGATCCTGGTCGAGGGCGAGGAGGAGACGATCTCGCACCTCGAGGGCTTCGTCGAGGCGAACCCCGAGCTGTTCGCCGCCGACGCGTACGTCATCGGCGACATCGGCCCGCAGGAGGTCGGCCGCCCCGGCCTCACGACGGCGCTCCGCGGCGACGTCGCATGCACCGTCACGGTGCGCACGCTCGCGAACCCCGTGCACTCGGGCATGTTCGGCGGAGCGGCACCCGACGCGATGACCGCGATGATCCGCATCCTCGACACCCTGCACGACGAGCACGGCGACACGGTCATCCCCGGCGTCGACAGCTCCTCGTGGAGCGGCGCCGACATGGACGAGGAGGTGTACCGCGCCGGCTCGGCCATCCTGCCGGGCGTCGACTTCCTCGGCACCGGGTCGCTGTCCGACCGCATCTGGGCGAAGCCCTCGGTGACGGTGCTCGGCATGGACCTGCCGAACACCGTCGAGGCGTCGAACGTGCTGCTGCCGTCGGTGACCGCGAAGCTCTCGATGCGCATCGTGCCCGGCTCCGACGGCGACGCGCAGCTCGAGGCACTCATGTCGCACCTGCGGTCGCAGCGGCCGTGGAACTGCGAGGTCGAGGTCGAGAAGGTCAAGGTCGGCCATGCGTTCGCGGTGGATGCCTCGAACCCGGCGATCATCGCAGCCGAGAACGCACTCTCAGCGGCCTACGGTGCGCCGGTCGAGAACATCGGCAGCGGGGCGTCGATCCCGCTCGTCGCCTCGCTGCAGAAGGTCTCGCCCGGATCGGCGATCATCCTGTGGGGCGCCGAGGACACCGCGCAGTCACGCATCCACGCGTCCGACGAATCGGTCGACCCCGGCGAGATCGAGCGCATGATCGCCGCGCAGACGCTCTTCATCACGGGCTTCGCGGCCTCGGCATGACCGAATCGTCCACGACGCGGCCGCCGGCCACGCCGTCGCCCGAGAAGCGCATGACGGTGCTGCAGGCCACGTTCATCGGCGTGGGCTCGATGGTCGGCGCCGGCATCTTCGCCCTCCTCGGCGCGGCGGGCGCGGTGGCCGGTTCGGCCGTGTGGGTGTCGTTCCTCGTCGCCGGTGTCATCGCTGCGCTGCAGGGGTACTCGTTCGCGAAGCTCGGGGCGAAGTACCCGTCGGGCGGCGGCATCCTCACCTATCTCTCCAAGGGGTTCGGCGAAGGGCATCTGACCGGCATCGGCTCGTGGCTGTTCTTCACGGCGGGTTCGATCGTCGTGGCGATGATCGCCTCGTCGTTCGGCGGGTACGCGAGCTCGGTCGTCGCGGGCGGCGACGCCGGCTGGGCGAAGGTGCTCGGGGTGCTGCTCATCGTCGTGATGTCGTGTCTCAACGCCGTCGGCTCACAGGTCGTCGCGCGAGTGCAGTCGGTCATCGTCGTCGTCGTGCTCGCGATCCTCGTGGTGTTCGCGACGGTCACGATCGCGAACTGGGACCCCGCGCTCCTCGATCCGGCCGGCTACCCCGGCGTGCAGCAGATCATCTCGAGCGTCGCGCTCACGTTCTTCGCGTTCCTCGGCTTCGGCGTGATCACGTTCACCGCCAAGGACCTGCCGAATCCGGCACGCCAGTTGCCGAAGGCGATCTACTTCGCGCTCGCGATCGCGACGGCGATCTACGTCGCCGTCTCGCTCGGCGTCTTCGGCACGCTCACGGCCGACCAGGTCGTCGAGTACGGCACGACCGCCCTCGCCGAGGCCGCGAAGCCGACGCTCGGCGAGGCCGGCTACGTGCTCATGGTCATCACGGCGCTGTTCTCGACGACGGGAGCGGTGAACGCCGGCCTCTACCCGTCGATCGGCATGACCCAGCACCTCGCCTCGGTCGGCCAGTTCCCGCCCGTGTTCGGCCGGACGTTCGCGCGGTTCCCGTTCGGGCTCATCGTGATGGCCGTGCTCGCGACCGTGCTCGTCGTCGGCTTCGACCTCAACAAGATCGCGTCGATCGGCAGCGCGGTCGCGCTGCTGGTGTTCTCGGCCGTCTCCGTCGCGCACTTCCGCATCTTCCGCGAGACGGGTGCGAACATCGTGGTGCTCGTCATCGGCCTCATCGCGACGCTCGGCACCTTCATCGTGTTCTGCGCGACGACGCTCGTGACCGAACCCGCGACGGCGATCGCGCTCGTCGCCATCATCGCGCTCGCGATCGTCGTGGACTTCGGGTGGAAGGCGGCGGCAGCGCGGCGCGATGGGTGACGCGCGGCGCCACGGCGCATGACGATGGGGTGGGAACCCTACCTCCCACCCCATCGCGGCCTCACGAGGAGACCGTCCCGCCGAGCGACCCGAACTGAGCTCGGCGAGCCTGACCCGAGCGATCGATAGGGACATCTCCGATCGCTCGGCCGCCGGGGTGACGGGCCGGTCCGGTCGGGTCTGGACTCGGGTAGTGATCGAATCGTAACCGCCCGTGAGAGCGCTCCGCACCGCCCCGAACGGGGGGAATCGCCATATCGTCAGGGCCAGTCGACGGAGCCCTCGTACCCCGGGTGCTCGCGCAGGTAGGCCGCGATGAACGGGCACTCGGGCACGATGCGCTCCCCACGGGCGACCGCGTCGTCGAGCACGTGCTTCGCGAGCCGGCTGCCGAGCCCGCGGCCCTCGAACTCGGGCCTCACCACCGTGTGCGTGAACACGACGGCCCCCGGCTGCAGCCGGAACTCGGCGAAGCCGGCTCGCCGACCGTCGACGAGCAGCTCGTAGCGGTGCCGGTCGTCGAGCCGGGTGATCTCGACGGCGGCCGCCGGGCGAGCCGGCTGTGCGTCGGTCATCGCTCGATCGGCTCGACGCGCTCGGCCTCGACGGTCTCGTCGGTGGTCGACGCCGACGCCGAGGCGTCCCCGTGCTCGACCGCGATCTTGCGCGGCTTCGCCTTCTCACTGACGGGGATCGTGACGCTCAGCACGCCGTTCGTGTAGCTCGCCGCGATGCGGTCGGTGTCGACGCCCTGGCCGAGGTTGAGCTGTCGCAGGAACGACGCCGCCTCGCGCTCGCGGGTGATCCACTTCACGCCGTCGCCGGTCGTCAGGGTGCGCTCGGCGCGGATGGTGAGCAGCTGACCGTCGACGTCGATGTCGACCGATCCGGGATCGATGCCCGGAAGATCGGCCGTGAGCACGTAGTGGTCGCCGTCGCGGTAGAGGTCCATCGGCATCCTGCGCGGGCCGCGCCGGGTGTCGAAGAGGGCGGATGCGACCCGGTCGAGGTCGCGGAACGGGTCGTAGGCGGTGGCCATCATTCCTCCTGATCGATGACATTGAGTCGATCTGACTCAACTCTCTGTCAGGAACAACGCCATGGGCGGCGGAGGATTCCGCGTCGGCGTGCGCCGACAGCGAACGACCACGAGCGACGACATGGATGCCGCGACTCGTGCCCGTCGCATCCGCAACCGGTTCGTGGTGGCGGCGGTGCGAGGTCGACGCGACGAGCGCGATCAGCCAGGCGAAGACGAGCGCGAAGGCGACGATCTCGAAGACCGTGAGGTTGAACCAGCCGAGCACGTCGTACCCGACCATCGCCACGACCTCGGCGGCCAACGCGAGGTACGAGAAGCAGGCGAAGCCGCGCGGCATGCGCTGTGCGTACCAGCGCGTGCCGAGGCACAGCGACGCGAACGCCGCCGCCGCGAGCAGGGCGAACGCGTTGTGCAGCACCGGGACGCGGTCGATCGGCACGGCACCGACCCCCATCAGGCCGAAGCCGACGAGACCGATGTGCACCCGCATCGACGTGCGAGCTCCGCGCCGGATGCCGAATGGGCCGATCACGAGCGCCCGCGTGAGCGCCCCCGAGAGCCCGGCCATGCCCGCACCCGACACGATGACCGCGACGTTGAAGCAGACGGCCGCGAGATCGTTCGACGTGCCGAGCGTCGAGAAGTTGCGGGTCCACCAGTCGCCCGTGGGCGTGATGCTCATGCTCGCGAGGCTGCCGGCCGCGAGCAGCATCGCGACGAGGTTGAAGGTGCGGTACGCCTCGTGGTCGATCGAATGACGATGCAGCCGATAGGTGCCGAGCCCGAAGAGCCCGCCGAGCAGCAGTCCGTAGAACTCGTGCCCGCCCGGCAGCGGATCGAACGCGGCCGCCGTGAAGTGCACCGCGAGCATCGCGAGCGCCGCCCACGTGAAGCCGTTCGCGACCGCGCGTGGACCCGCGCCGAGACCCGGCAGCCGCAGATGGGCGATCGCGGCGAGGCTCGTGCGCGACGCCGACGCGACGAGCAGCGCGGCACCGACGACGGCGCCGCCTGCGATGGCCGGCACCAGTCCCGCCGGGTCGAGGCTCAGGGTTCCGTCGTGCGCGAGCGCCCCCTCGCGCGCGAACAGTGCGCTGTGCTCGAGCGCCCGGTAGAGCACGATCGAGACCGCCGCGGCGATGAGCAGGGCGTAGAGACGACGAACGATCGAGGTCACCCGCGACGTCGGCGTGACCGCGGTCGGGGTGGCGACGGTGGGCGTCGCGACGGTCCGCGCGACCGCGGCCGGGCCGTTGACCGCGACCTCGACCGCACGAGCCGCGGGCACGCCGAACGGCCGACCGTGCGTCTCGCGCTCGCCGGCGCCCTGCTTCTTCGGGACGACGCCGGCGATCGCGAAGTCCAGGCCGAATGAGGCGGAGTGCTCCCCCGCGTATGCACCGCTCATCGGTCGAAACCCTCGATCAGGGAAATCAGCTGTCAAATGAGCTTACTTATCCTCCCTGAGCCCCGCCATCACGCGGATCGGATGAGTCGTCCGGCACCGGAGACACCCCTCCGCCCCTGTGAAACGGATACACTACCGGGGTATCCCATCGCGAGGAGGTGGTCGCCGATGCTCGACGGCATCCGCCGCACGGCGCTGCCCGGCTCGCGCACCGCACGCGCGACGCTGCTCGGCGTCGTCGCGATGGCCGCGCTCATCGTCGGACTGCTGGCGATGCACGCGTCGGGCTCCGGCCCCGAGCACTCGGTGCATGTCACGGCGGCAACCGCCGCGACCGACGCCGACGAGATGCACGCCGTCGGCCACGAGGCATCCCTCGGCCACACGCACGACGCGCCCGCCGACCCGGTCGGGTGCGCACTCATGATGATCGGCTGCGTCATGCTCGCCGCTGCGGGCGTGCTGATCGTCGCCGCCGCGCCCCGCCGCCTGGGCGCGGTCACGAGGCCGCTCGAGCTCGCCGTCGCGCATCCGGTGGCCGTGGCGTCACCCAGGCCACCGAGCCTCGTCGCACTCTCCATCAGCCGGACCTGAATCACGATCACCCGGCGGCGCCGGCACCCTCGACGCCTCGAGCCGCTCCGGCGCGCCGCATCCAGATCAGTGACGAAACAGATTCCGCAGAGAGAAGCGACCCATGAACACCACGAAGACCCTGCGTGCCGCAGCCGCGGCCGCGCTCGCCCTCACCGCCGCCATCGCCCTCGCGGCGTGCACCGCCTCGGGCGGCACCTCGAACGGCTCCGCCGCAAGCGGCGGGGAATCGGCGAACGACGCGGACGTGATGTTCGCGCAGATGATGATCCCGCACCACGAGCAGGCCGTCGAGATGAGCGACGACCTGCTCGCCAAGGACGGCGTCGATCCCGCCGTGCGCGAGCTCGCGACGCAGATCAAGGCCGCGCAGCAGCCCGAGATCGACCAGCTGAACGAGTGGCTCGACGCGTGGGGCGCGGGCGGGGACTCGATGCCGGGCATGGACCACGGCTCGGGCTCGGGCATGGACCACGGCGACGGCATGATGTCGGAGGACGACCTGGCCGCCCTCGCCGACGCCACCGGGGCGGAGGCATCCCGACTGTTCCTCGAGCAGATGATCGTGCACCACGAGGGTGCCGTCGAGATGGCCGAGGCCGAGCTCGCCGACGGCGAGCACTCGGGCGCGACCGAGATGGCGCGCACGATCGTCGACACCCAGACCGCCGAGATCGCGACCATGCGGCAGTTGCTCGGCGACGGGTGATCGCGGCCGGCCCTTCGAGCGCGCGCTTCGCGCATCGTCGGCGCTGAACGCCGAAGCGGCCCCGCCTTCGGGCGGGGCCGCTTCGTTCGTCACGCCGCGATGCGGTCACGCCGACGCGGTGTCACGGGTGCTTCGGTCAGGCGCGGGGGTCGACCTCGGACCGGCGCTCACTCTCGAGCTGCGCCTCGCCCTCGTGCAGCACCTCGCGGTCGGCCGCACTGAGCGCTGCCTCGCCCTCCTCGCCCTCGGAGATGACCTCGTCCTCCTCGAACGACATGCGCAGGTTGCGCGTGAAGAAGCGCGTGATCGTCAGCAGCACGACGACGCCGACCGCCAGCCAGATGAGGCCGTAGATCATCGCGTCGATGTTGAGGTTGACCCAGAGCAGCACCGTGAGCGCGATGCCGATGACCGGCAGCACGATGTTGCGGAAGATCTGCGAGAAGCCCTTCACCTGCTTGTTGCGCACCGCGAAGTGCAGGATCACCGTCACGTTCACGATCGTGAACGCGATGAGCGCACCGAAGTTGATGAGCGTGAAGATGAAGTCGAGGTCGGCGACCGCGGCACCGAGCGACACGACGCCGACGAAGATGACGGCGATCGCGGGCGTGCGGTACTTGGGGTGCACGTACGAGAAGAAGCGCGAGATCGGCCCGGTGCCGTTGCGGCCCATCACGTAGATCATGCGCGAGACGCTCGCGTGCGATGCGAGGCTCGACGCGACCGCAGCGGCGACCGCAGCCGAGACGAAGAAGATCTGGAAGATGATGCCGCCGACCGAGTACGCGATCTCGGGGAGCGCGGTGCCCTCGAAGCCTGCGTCGGTCGGGAAGAGCGCCTGCGCGAACCAGCCCGCGGTGAAGAAGATGAGTCCGCCGAAGAGCAGCGCGAGCACGATCGCCTTGGGCACGATGCCCGCATCCTTCGCCTCTTCGGTGTACATCGTGATCGCGTCGAATCCGATGAACGAGAAGCACACGATGGTCGCGGCGCTCACGACCGCCATCACCTGCACGTTCGCGTGCCAGAACGGCTCGAGGGTGAACGGCGTGCCGTCGCCGGCACCCTGCGCGAGGGCCGACCACGAGAGCACGATGAACACGGCGATGAGCACCACCTGGAAGATGAGCAGCGTGCCGTTGACCTTCGACGTCGACGAGATGCTCCACAGGTTGAGCAGCGTGATCACGGCGACGTAGCCGATGACCCACACCCATCCCGACACGTCGGGGAAGAACGACTCGAGGTACTGGCGCACGAGCAGCGCGTTGACGAGCGGCAGCAGCAGGTAGTCGAGCAGCGCCGTCCAGCCGACGAGCCAGCCGAAGTTCGGGTGGATGGTCTCCGACGCGTAGGTGTACGCCGAACCCGCCGAGGGGTAGACGCGGGTCATGCGGCCGTAGCTGATCGCCGTGAACAGCATCACGATGAGGGCGAAGGCGTACGCGAGCGGAACGACTCCGCCGCTCTCCTCGGAGACGTAGCCGAAGGTGTCGAACACCGTCATCGGCGTCATGTAGCCGAGGCCGAGGCCGACGATCGCCCACAGGCCGAGCGAACGCTTCAGCGTGGTGGGCGCCATGGTGGCGGGTCGGGTCATCATCGATCCTCTCGGGGGAACTTCGTTGGTCGAGCACGGCGACGTTACCCGATCGTCGAGTGAGCGGGAACGACACTGTGTCCAGTCGAGCACTGCGGACCATCCAGTCTGTCCATCGACAGGCGGGATTCAGACCGCCGGATCACAGTACACGACGACTGCGGAATCAGTTGCATGGGCATGAATTCGCCGACGAATCGGGCGGTCGACCTCGTAACACACCGTCGAAAAGCCCCGTCCGCGTCGGGCGCGTGGTGACGGCACGAAATCGCCCCCGAAAACGACGAAGGCGGTTCGCATTCCGCGAACCGCCTTCTCTCGTGCGCCCGGAGGGACTCGAACCCCCAACCTTCTGTTGCCTGATCCGGCACCTTCCGAGATCTCCGGACGGCTCCGACCGCATATTTCCGCGGGAGTCGTGATCCTCTGATGATCCGGGGAGTCTCGCGAGATCCGGGGAGATATCGCAAAAGAGGTGGGTAAAAAGGTGGGCAGATCGGGCGGCGTCGATCCCGGGCCGTTTCCAGCGCCAGCCCTAGAGAACCGGCCTTGAAAGCCAACGAGTGATCGCCGCCGCAGCATCCTCTCGCGAGAGGCCGAGGGCGTCACAAAGAGCGCGGAACGTGCCGACCGTCATCGCCCGCTCACAGTCGAGGTAGTAGTGCAGCGTGCGGAGTTGGAGACCGGCCCGGCGTGCGAGTTCGGCCTTCGGCATCCCGCGGGCGCGCCGGGTTGCTTCGAGCACGTGGCTCGCTGCGCGGTCCTCACTCGTAATCGGTCGCACGGTCACGGGGTCGAGCCTATCCAGGGCGGCCGATCCGCGTTCAGTCACCTCATTTTGTACCGCATTTTGTATCAGCGCTGGGAGGAAATGGAAGTGGCGAGGCGCGGGGTTGCCGTCGCGTCCCGCTTAAAAAATCGGGGATCTCTCGCGCGCGCGTGTGCGCGCGCACACGCGAAGCGTTACGTAAGTCGGAGATGGAAAGTTAAGTAGTTAAGTTTCTGTCCCACCCGGAGCGGAACAGTTCACTGGGTGAGTTGTTCCGCCTTAAGCGGAACAGGCGTTTGAGGTTGTGGATAACCGGCTAGTTGTTCCGCCTAAGCGGAACAGGGCAGAGCGGCCCGCGGCGGGGGCGTAGACAGCGGGCGGCGCCCGGTGGGGCGACGGGTCGAGGGGTGACCGGCTCGGGCCTCAGAACGGCGTGGGGCCGTAGTAGGCGGCGGGTTCGACGTGGGCGGGGTCGTGACAGTCGGGCGGGCAGGAGATCGACGGGTCGTAGCGGTTGGATACCCACGTGTTGCGCGGCCCGCCCTTGCCCCGGACGAACGTGATTTCTCCGCGGTCGGCGAGTTTCTGCACGGCGCGCCATGCCGTCGTTCGGTTGCATCCGACGAGTTCGGCGATGGTCCGAAGTGACGGGTAGGGGTTGCCAGATCCGTTGTGCATGATGATGACGGCGAGCGCGAGTCGATATCGCGGGTTCGTCTCGCGCGTGTGCGCGAGGGCGATTCGTTGTTGTTGGTCGATATGGCGCACGGCGCGCCCGTCGCGGTCGCGGATCGGCATGACGACGGACCTAGAACAGTGCTTCGGTGCCCCGCGGGCGTCGTGCGGCGCGGCGGTGGCAGCGGATGCAGACGGGGGCGTAGGCGGCCGGGTCGAATGAGTAGGGGTAGCCGCCGACGGTGAATCCGTCGGGCGGGGTGTCGTCGTTGAACGCCCATTCGGCGCCGGGGCGGCCGCACGCGCACGCGCCGGGGTTGCCACGCTCGCGGCGCACGTTCCGATGGGCGCGGCCGTAGACACCGGGCGTTCGGCCGTCGGCGGGCGGATGGTTTCCGCACGAGAGCACGGCGTCTTCGAGCACGTTCCGTTCGTCGGCGTCGACGTAGGCGCCGCACACACACCGGAGCCGGAAACGCTTTCCCCCGAGATGGTCCGTGACGGTGAGATCCGAGACGACGAGACCGACGTAACAGCGCCGGACGCCGTACAGAGGGACACCCGACGGGTTCGCTTTCGTGTCCATCGCGTGCCCCCCTTCTGGCTTTGATGCTCAGCGGTTCGCGAGGGCTTCGGTGACGAGTTGCACGCGCGTCTTTCCATCGCGCACGACGTGAGTCCGGAGCCATTCGGCGTGTACGACGTCGACCGCGTTCGCGCATTCGCGGCAGCACGTCATTCTGAATTCGCGACCGCTACGGCCCCTGAACGCTCGCGGCCTCACGACCGGCGCCCCGGCGTGCGGGGGCCGATCGCCGCAGACCGGGCACGTGTCCTGTGCGACACGGGCGGCCGTGCTGGCCGCGGCCGCGGCGGCGGCCTTCGCGTCGGCGACGTGCAGAGCGTGAATTGCGAGCGCCTGGATACGGGCGAGGTCGTCGGGTGACTTCCTGATGCGCCGGATCTCATCGGCGATCGGGAACGTCGCGTATTCGCGGCCGTCGAACACGAATTCGCCGCGTCGGCCAGTGTTGCCGATGGTCCGGTTCGCTTCCCAGTCGGCACGCTGGAGGGCTTCGGCCGCCTCGCGGGCTTCGAGCTCGATTCGTTCATCGATGACGGCCGGGAGGGCCGCAGGATTCGAGAGGTTGTCACGCCAGTAGGGGCGGAGGGCTTCGGGTACGAACGTGTCGGACTCGGGATCATCGAACCCGGCTGGCAGCGCCGGACCATCGTCGACGGTTGAGGGCTTCGAGCGGTTAAACAGGGTCATCGGTAAAACCTTTCGCGTGTTTGGATTGGTGGCTCTCGTCGCGGCTAGCGCGAGTCCCGGGTTCGCTCGGGCGGGATCGTCCGGAGCGATTCGAGATAGGCGTCTACGTCTCCGAGCCGGTAGTAGACGCGGCGGCCGATTTTCAGATAGGGCGGCCCCTCTCCGCGGCCGCGCATTTGGTTGAGTGCCGCAACGGACTTGTGGAGGATCGCCGCAACCTCATCGGTCGTTGCGAGCGGCCCCCGGGTGAGTTCGGGTTGCGGGTGGGTGGTTGCCGCGGGCATCACGCCCCCTTTCGATCGTCGATTGACGACACACTAGGGATCTCCGCGAGCTTTGACAACCCATCCCGATATTTCCCGCTTACCCTACTTCCCCCGTATTTCAATGAAGTTTCTAGGCTCCGACAGGACTAAGCGGGATATTTGCGGGAAATCACGCTAGGCTCTCCCGCATGACGACACCCAAGATTCCCCGGGATCTCCGGATTGATCCGGTCGAGGTCGGGCCGCGTGCGATGGTCCCGGCGTGGGGCGTGGAACGCCCGGCGTCGGTGACCTTGCGATTCGTCGGCGCCGCGGACGGTCGGGATCTGGTCGGGTCATTCGAGATCGGCGCGTCGGGGGTTCACGAGTTGCGAACCCTCACGATCGTCGGAACGGACGATCTGCCGGTGACGACGACGGCGCTCAACCGGGTGCGCGTGCCCGATCTCGTGCGCGCGGTCCGGTCGGCCCTCCACGCGGACGGGATCCACGGGCCGGGGTTCACGGTCCTGCACACGTTCGGCGGATCGTATGCCCCCACGGCCGACGAATGGCGCGATGACGATTACCTCCCGGCGCCGGTCGGCACGGGCGGCGGCGCCCGGTGGCTCGGAACCGATGAGGGTGGGCGGCCGGTCATCGTGCCGGATGACGAATGGCGGCAGATGGTCCGCCGTCACGGGCCGACGAGTGTCGTCGGCACTCGGACGACGGCCGCCCTGTACCGGTTCGGTGAGTCCCACGGGCGGGCACCCGGCGGGTTCGTCGGGGAAACGCTCGGGATCAGTCGGACCGCGACGAGTCGTTGGGTCGCCGCGGCCCGCGAGGCCGGAACGCTGGATCCGTCGACACGAAAGCCACGAAAGGGAAACACGAATGCCTAGGCCGCCGCTCCCCGTCGGAACGTGGGGCAAAATCACCCGCTCAGAGGTCACGCCCGGGAAATGGCGCGCCCGGGCGACGTATCGCGAGTACACCGGTCACACGACCCGCGTCGAGGCGTGGGGGACGTCGGGCGCGGCCGCGCAACGCACCCTAGAGGCGCGTCTCCGCGAGCGCGAAGCGGCGGGGTCCGGGGGCGACGAGATCCGGCCCGAACTCCGGTTGCGCGATCTCGGCGCGCTCTGGTTCGACGAGATCGCAGACAGCGACCGTTCCCCGTCGACGGTCGCTCGCTACCGGGAGGTGTACGACCGGGCGATCGTTCCCGGGGTCGGCGAACTCCGGATCCGCGAGGCGACCGTTCCGGCGATGGACCGGTTCTTGAAAGCGACCGCGAAAGCATCGCTCAGCACGGCGCGGCACGCGCGCGTCATCTTGTCGGGGATGCTCGGCATGGCGGTTCGGCATGGCGCGATCCGGACGGATCCGATCCGCGAGGTTGCCGCGTTCCGGTCACCGAAGTCGGAGGTTCGCGCGCTCAGCGTCGACGACGTGCGCGCGCTCCGGGAGGGCGTGCGGGGGTGGGTCGACGATCCGGAACAGGCGGGGCGGCGCCGGAACCCCGATATTCCGGACGTCGTGGATATCTTGCTTGCGACCGGCGCCCGCATCGGGGAGTTGTGCGCGCTCCGGTGGGATGACGTCGACCTCGCGGCCGAACGGCCGACGGTGACGATCAGCGGAACCGTCGTCCGGGTGCCCGGCGAGGGGATCATTCGGCAGGATCACCCGAAGACGGCCGCCGGGCATCGCACGGTCACGTTGCCACGGTTCGCCGTCGAGACCCTGATGCGGCGCCGGGTCGAGTCGGGCGGGACACCGAACCCGATGAATCTCGTGTTCCCGTCGACCACCGGAACTCTCCGGGAGACGGCGAATCTGCACCGGCAATGGCGCGACGCGCGAGCGGCGGCCGGGTTCGATTGGGTCGTTCCGCACACGTTCCGAAAGACGGTCGCGACCATGATCGATCGCGAGTACTCGACCCGGGACGCGGCATCCCAATTGGGGCACTCCGGAACGGCCGTGACCGCGAAGCACTACGTGGCGAAAGCGATCATGGCGCCCGACGTTTCGGCCGCGCTCGAACCGCTCGGGGAACCGTAGTCAAAACGAGTTTCGGGTGAGTAAAAGGGGGATCCGCTTGAATCCGCCCGAAAACGAAACCGCCCCTCATCTGCATAAGTGCTGATGAGGGGCGGTTTTTCTCGTGCGCCCGGAGGGACTCGAACCCCCAACCTTCTGATCCGTAGTCAGATGCTCTATCCATTGAGCTACGGGCGCATCAGATGCCGCCTGGCGCTTGCTTCGCGATCAGGCAACCACGTAACTCTAACCTACGTCACGCGTGATCGCCAATCGAGGGCGGGCAGCCCCGGCCGCGGCATCCGAGAACAGGCACTTCGGGGCGACCCGCCGCGGAACGACGCCGCAGCACGGCGCGGCGCGCAGAAGTGCCTGCAGAACGACCGCGCGCCCTACCCCTTCACCGCGCCCCCAAGCCCGGCGCCCCGCAGGAACAGCCGCTGGAACACGAGGAACAGCGCCACCGGGATGAGCGTCGAGATCGCGAGCGCCGCGAGGAACACGTCGAGCTCGGTCTGCGACTGCACGGCGGGCAGCCGCACCGACAGCGGCTGGATCGCCGGGTCGGGCAGCACGAGCAGCGGCCAGAGGAAGTCCTTCCACGCGGCGATCACGGCGAACACCGACACGACGCCGATGATGGGCTTCGACATCGGCAGCACGATCGACCAGAACAGGCGCAGCGGCCCGGCACCGTCGGTGCGCGCCGCCTCGAACACCTCGCGCGGCAGCCCGTCGAAGAAGCGCTTCACGAGCAGGATGTTGAACGCATTCGCCGCGGCCGGCAGCCACACGGCCCAGTAGGTGTTGAGCAGCGACGTGTCGATGAGCGGCGGATGCAGCACCGTGAGGTACAGCGGCACGAGCAGCACCACCGCCGGGATGAAGAGGGTCGCGAGCACGAGCGCGTTCAGGAGGGGCGCGTACTTCGGCCGCAGCACCGAGAGCGCGTAGCCCGCGGTGGTCGCGATGAACACCTGGAAGAACCACGACCCCGCGGCGACCCACACCGTGTTGAGGAAGTACTGGTCGATGTGGATGTCGTTCCACGCGGTGCCGAGGTTCGCCCAGTCGATGCCGCTCGGCCACAGCTCGAACGGGTGGCTCAGCGTGTCCTGCGTGGTCGACACGGCCGACTTCGCGAGCCACAGCAGCGGGCCGAGGCCGGCGACCACGAGCCCGACGAAGAGCACGAGGTGCACGCCGGTCATCGAGACGCGCACCGGGCCGCGGCGTCGGTCGGAGGCGGCGAGCACCCCGCGGTCGTTCGACGCGTCGGGTCCGCGTCGGCCGCGGCCGGGGCCGCCGGATCGGCCCCGGCCGGACCCGGGCGCACGGGCGACGGCGATCCGGGTCGCACGGGTGGTGGGGGCGGTCATTCGGTGCTCCAGCGTTCGGTGAGCTTGAAATAGGCCCAACTCAGCAGGCCGAGGAAGATCGCGAGCATCAGGCTCAGCGCGGTCGCCTCGCCGTAGTCGCCGCCGAGGCTGTTCTGGAAGGCGTAGCGGTAGATCAGCAGCAGGATCGTGAGGGTCGCGTTGTTCGGCCCGCCGCTCGTGAACAGGAACGGCTCGAGGAACACCTGAGAGGTCGCGATGACCTGCAGGATCAGCATGATGAAGAGGATGCCGCGCAGCTGCGGCAGCGTGACGTGCCAGATCTTGCGCCAGATGCCGGCGCCGTCGACCTCGGCCGCGTCGTACAGCTCGGGCGGCACGGCGATGAGCGCCGCGAGGTAGATGATGATCGAGCCGCCGGCCGCCGCCCACGTCGCCTCGATGACGAGCGACGGCATCGCGGTCGCGGCCGACTGCAGCCACGGCTGCGGCGGGATGCCGACGCAGCCGAGCATCGTGTTGAAGACGCCGTCGGGCGAGGCGTTGTAGAACACCTTCCAGAGCAGCACCGCGACGACCGGCGGCACGACGACCGGCAGGTACGCGAGCGCGCTGTACAGCCCCTTGCCCCGCCGCACCTCGCTCATCATGACGGCCAGCACGAGCGGCAGCGGGAATCCGAGCACGAGCGCGAGCACCGCGAAGTACAGCGTGTTCACGATCGCGACGCCGAGGTTCGGGTCGGCGAGCACCCGCGCGAAGTTGTCGAGGCCGACCCACACGGGCGGTGCGATGAGGTTCGTCTTCTGGAAGCTCATGATCACCGACTGCACGATCGGCGACCAGCTGAACACCCCGAACACGATGAGCATGGGGGCGAGGAACGCGAGGTTCCACAGCCCGCCGCCGCGCACCCACGTCAGCGGGGTGCGGCGGCGTCGGCGGCGCGCGGGTGCGTTCCCGTCGAGGGCGGGGGGATGCCGCGGCGGGGCCTCCGCCGCGGCATCCCGATCGATCATGGTCGTCACTGGTCGAGCAGGGCCTGCGCGTCGACGTCGACCTGCTTCAGCAGCGCATCGATGTCGGCGTTCTCGTCGGTGAGCACCGCCTGCACGAGGTTGTCCATGAGGGCGTAGATGGGCTGCGTCTGGCCCTTGAACTCGCCGACCGGCGTCTGCTCGAAGATGCCGTCGGTGAAGCCCGTCATCTGGTCGAGCGGCACGTTGACGTACGGCTCGATCCAGGTGAGCGACTCCTCGTAGGTGTCGCGGTCGAGCACGGGCAGCACCGGGGTGCCGACCGCCTGGTCGCTCGCGGCGAGCGCCTTCGCGTCGGCGACCGCGGCGTCCTCGTTCAGGAGCTTCTGCATGTAGTACCAGTCGATCCAGGTGACCGCCGCCGCCTTGGTCTCGTCGTCGACCGTGGGCGCGACGACCGCGATGTCGCCGCCGCCGAGCACGCCGCCGCCCTCCTCGGTCGGGATGACGGTGAGGCCGTACTGGTCGGGCGACATGCCGAAGTCGCGCACGAGCGCCGTGTACACGTCGGAGCCCGTCGTGTACATGCCGATGTTTCCGGCAGCGAACTCCTGGTTGATCGAGCCCCAGTCGAGGTCGAAGTTCGACCCCATCGACTTGTCCTCCCAGCGCAGGTCGTGCAGGTACTCGAGCGTCGCCTTCGTCGCGTCGTTGTCGATCGTCGATGTGTAGGTGCCGTCGTCGTTCGCATCCTGCAGCGAGGCGCCGCGCGAGTCGGCCTGCACCGAGAGCTGCCATCCGCCCGTGTTGCCGGTCGTCATGGTCGCGTAGCCGGCCTTGCCGGTCTTCTCGGCGATGGTCTTCGCGGCCGCGCGCACCTCGTCCCAGGTGGTCGGCGGCTGGTCGGGGTCGAGCCCCGCCTGCTCGAACAGGTCGCGGTTGTAGTGCAGGCCGTTCGCGTAGGCCTGCCGCGGGAAGCCGTAGAGCTTGCCGTCGGCGCCCGTGACCTCGGCGAGGATGATCGGGTTGAACTTGTCGGTGTAACCGAGTTCGTCGATCTCATCGGTGAGGTCCATGAGCTGGCCGTTCTCGAGCAGGGTCTTCGAGTCGGTGAACGGCACGGTGAATACGTCGGGCAGGCTGCCGCCCGCGAGCTGTGCGGCGAAGGTCGGCGCGGTCCATTCGTACTCGACGCCGATCACGTCGATGTCGGGGTTGGCCTTCTCGAACTGCTTCTCCTGCTCGGCGAAGGCGTCGTACGCGGCCTGGTCGGCGCCGGGCGGGAAGGTGGCGACCCGCAGTTCGAGCTTGCCGTCGTCGCCGCCCGACGAGTCGGCGCTGCAGGCGGCGAGCGAGCCGGCGACCACGAGGGCGGTGAGCCCCGCGATCGCGATGCTGCGTGATGACTTCATTGTCCTGTTTCCTTTCGGTGCTGTGCTGGGGTGGTGCGGGCTGTTTCCGTGGTGCTGGGGTATCGGTGGTGCTGGGGTGTCGGTGGTGCTGGGGTACCGGTGGTGCCCGGGTTCGTAATGCGGTTCAGGGATGCCTCGGCGCCGGCGCCGTGCGGAGCCAGGCCGTCGCATCGGTCGGGAGCATGCCGGCCTCGAGCGGGGCGCTCGCGAGCAGGATGCTCTCGTGGTCGGGCAGGGCGACGGGCGCCCGCCCGAGGTTCGTGATCGAGACGAGGTCGTCGCCGCGGCGGAAGCAGAGCACGTCGTCGCCGTGCTCGAGCCAGGCCATCGGTCCGTCGCCGAGCGCGGCCTCGCGCCGACGCAGCCGCAGCGCCTGGCGGTAGAGCCAGAGCATCGACGACGGGTCGGCCTGCTGGGCCTGCACGGTGAGCCCCGCCCATTCGGCGGGCTGCGGCAGCCAGGGCGCCGCGCCGGCGCTCTCGCCGCCGCCGGTTCCGTCGGGCCCGAACCCGAACGGCGCCGACGTTCCGCGCCAGGGCAGCGGCACGCGGCATCCGTCGCGGCCGGGGTCGACACCGCCCGAGCGGAAGTGCATCGGGTCCTCGAGCACCTCGCGCGGCAGCTCGACCTCGGGCAGGCCGAGCTCGTCGCCTTGGTAGAGGTAGAGCGAGCCGGGCAGTGCCGCCGTGAGCAGCGCCGCCGCGCGGGCCCGGCGGGTGCCGAGCACGAGGTCGGTCGGCGTGCCGAAGCGCTTCTTCGCGAACGCGAACGACGAGTCGTCGCGGCCGTACCGGGTGACCGGGCGGGTGACGTCGTGGTTCGAAAGCACCCAGGTGCTCGGGGCGCCGACCGGGGCGTGCGCGTCGAGCATGAGGTCGATCGACGCGCGCAGCTCGGCGGCGTCCCACGGGCGCGCCATGAAGTCGAAGTTGAACGCCGTGTGCATCTCGTCGGGGCGCAGGTAGGCCGCGAAGCGGGAGGCATCCGGCACCCAGACCTCGCCGACGAGCACGCGCGTGCCCTCGTACGAGTCGGCGATGCGCCGCCAGGAGCGGTACACGTCGTGCACCTCGTCGCGGTCCTCGGTGGGGTGCTGACCGGCGGCGACGACCTCGGGCACCTCCGGCAGCGCCGGGTCCTTGATGAGCAGGCCCGCCGAGTCGATGCGCACGCCGGCGACGCCGCGGTCGAACCAGAACCGCAGGATGTCCTCGTGCTCGGCGCGCACGTCGGGGTGGTTCCAGTTGAGGTCGGGCTGCTCGGGCGTGAAGAGGTGCAGGTACCACTCCCCCGGCGTGCCGTCGGGGTTCACCGTGCGGGTCCAGGTGTCGCCCTGGAAGTTCGAGACCCAGTGCGTCGGCATCTCGTCGCCGCCCGCCCCCTTGCCCGGGTGGAACCAGAAGCGCTCGCGCTCGGGGCTGCCGGGCCCGGCTGCGAGGGCCGCCTCGAACCAGGGATGCCGCGAGCTCACGTGGTTCGGGACGATGTCGATGATCGTGCGGATGCCCCGGCCGGCGGCCGCGGCGATGAGCTCCTCGGCGTCGGCGAGGGTGCCGAAGGCGGGGTGGATATCGCGGTAGTCGGCGACGTCGTACCCGCCGTCGGCGAGGGGGCTCGGGTACCAGGGGTTGAACCAGAGCGCGTCGACGCCGAGGTCGGCGAGGTAGTCGAGGCGGCTGAGCACGCCGCGCAGGTCGCCCGTGCCGTCGCCGTCGGAGTCGGCGAAGCTGCGCACGTACACCTGGTAGATGACGGCGCTGCGCCACCAGAGCGGGTCGTGCGCGAGCGCGGGCGGCACGGTGCCTGGGGCGTCGGTGAGCGGCATGGTCACGCGGTCGTTCTCCTCGAGTCGGGCGGGTTCGCGCCGGCTGGAGGGAGACGCCGGCGTCGATGCGCCTCAACGTAATGAGAGCAACAGAATGATGCAACTATTCAACAATCGAGCACAGATTTGCGACAGCTTGCGTCGAATTGCGGCAGCGGCTTGCAGAAACCCCTCCGCTGGTTGAGGAGCGCCGACGCGCAGCGGCGACGCGTCTCGAAACCCGGTGAGCCGCTCTCGGGAACCAGGCCATCCGGGTTTCGAGACGCGTGCTCCTTCGTCGCTCGCTCCTCAACCCACGGACGGAGACGGTCAGCGGGCCGCCGGCGCCGTCGAGCCGCGCACCACGAGCTCGGGCGCGAAGAACACCTCGTCGCCGATCGCGCGCTCGCTCGACATCTGGCGCATGAGCAGCTCGATGATCATCTTGCCCATCGACTCGATCGGCTGGCGCACGGTCGTCAGCGGCGGCTCGGTGCAGTTCATGAGCGCGGAGTCGTCGAAGCCGATCACCGACACGTCCTCGGGCACGCGCAGCCCGGCGCGCCGTGCGGCGCGCACGGCGCCGAGCGCCATCGGGTCGCTCGCGCAGACGATGCCCGTGACGCCCGCGGCGAGCAGCTTCGCCGCGGCCGTCTGGCCCGACTCGAGCGAGTACAGCGAGTGCACGATCCGCTCGTCGGGCAGGTCGATGCCGAGCCGCTCGGCCATCACGCGGGCCGCCGCGAGCTTGCGCTGCGAGGGCACGTGGTCGCGCGGCCCGAGCAGCAGCCCGATGCGCTCGTGCCCGAGCTGCGCGAGGTGCCCGAGCGCCTGTTCGGCCGACACCGCGTCGTCGCACGACACCGTGGCGAAGCCGAGTCCGTCGATCGGCGCGTTGACGAGCACGGTGGGCAGCTTGAGCTCGCGCAGTCGTTCGTAGTGGTCGTGGTTGACGTCGGCCTGGGCGTACGCGCCGCCCGCGAAGATGACACCCGAGACCTGCTGGTGCAGCAGCAGCTCGACGTAGTCCGACTCGGAGATGCCGCCCGCCGTCTGGATGCAGAGCACGGGCGTGAACCCGTTCTGCGCGAGCCCGCCACCGATGACCTCGGCGAGCGCGGGGAAGATCGGGTTCTGCAGCTCGGGCATGACTAACCCGACCAGGCGCGCACGTTCGCCGCGCAGCTTCGTCGGTCGCTCGTAGCCGAGCACGTCGAGCGCGGTGAGCACGGCGTCACGGGTCGACGGCGAGACGCCGGGCTTGCCGTTGAGCACGCGGCTCACCGTCGCCTCGCTCACTCCGACCTTGCGTGCGACGTCCGCGAGCCTTCTCGACATGGCCGCAATCGTACGCGAGACGCTGCAAGAACTCGACAATCCTGCGAGAGCCGGTGGGGATGCCTCGTCAACCCCTTGCCCGCCCGGTCGGTGCGCCGCCAGCATCGAGCCGAGGGGGTCACGATGACGAAAGAGGCCACCGAGGCACCGGCAGCGAAGGCCGGCGAGCACGGACTCGTCCGGTGGCTTCGCGAGCACGCGCTCATCGTCGTCTGCCTCGCGATCTTCGTGCTCTGCATGGCCGGCATGGCCGCGACGGGATTCCAGGTCTACAACGAGGAGCAGCTCGACCACGGCGGGAGTCCCGTCGGCTTCGTCGAGTACCTGGGTTCGGGCCACTTCATCGAGGCGACGTTCGAGAACTGGGAGTCGGAGTTCCTGCAGATGGGCGCGTACGTCGTGCTCACGGTGTTCCTCTTCCAGAAGGGCTCGAGCGAGTCGAAGCCGCTCGGCGAGCGGACCCCGCAGGACGAGGACCCACGCGAGGCGGAGGTCGGCCCCGACACCCCGTGGCCCGTGCGCCGGGGCGGGCTCGTGCTCGTGCTCTACGAGAACTCGCTCGCGATCTTCTTCTTCGTGCTCTTCTGCCTCTCCTTCTTCCTGCACGCGGTCGGCGGGGCCGAGACGTATTCCGAGGAACAGCTGCAGCACGGCCTGCCCGGCGTGACGGTGTGGCAGTACCTCGGCACGGCACAGTTCTGGTTCGAGTCGATGCAGAACTGGCAGAGCGAGTTCCTCGCGGTCGCAGCCATCGTCGGGGCCTCGGTCCTCCTGCGCCAGCGCGGCTCGCCCGAGTCGAAGCCCGTCGCGACGCCGCACCACGAGACCGGCTCGTGAGACCGGTCGGCCCCGCGCCGCACACTCCCACCGGGTGGCCCGCGACGACTAGAGTTCGGGTATGGGCAAGCTCATCTACAACTCGTCGAACCGCGAGCTCGACATCGACGACCGCACGCTCGCCCACCTGCGCATCGCGATCATCAACAAGCTGCGCCGCGGCGAGAGCTTCGCACTGACCTGGGAGCACGGCGTCGCCAACGGCAGCGGTCGCACGACCCTCTGGCTCAACGAGTCGATCCCCCTGCAGTTCGTGTTCAGCGGCAACCGCCAGCCGAAGCTCAACCGGCTCTGGGTCGAGCAGTTGCTGATGTCGGCAAACAGCACCGCGGGCCTCCACTACGTGCCCGAGCCCGACGAGACCGAGGAGTTCGAGGGCGACTGACCTTCGCCGGGCCGATCAGCCCCGGCGTCGTCGGTCAGTCGACCGCCTCGATCTGCGTCAGCACGAACCGCTGCTCGGCCTCGGTGAGACGATCGGGCGCGGATGCCGCGGTGATGGCCTCGATCTCGATGATCACGGTCTCGTCGAGCGGCGCCGTCAGGTCGTCGAGCACGAGATGCCTCGCCCTGATCGAGAGGTGCGGCCACCAGCGCTCGATCTCGGCGCGCCCTTCGTCGACGGATTCCATGCCGCACCACCTCCGCGGCCCGCATCGGATGCGCGCCCTGTTTCTCGTCTACCAGCACCTCCGTCGAGCGGCAAGCCCCTCGCCACGACCGGGGCCGCCGCCTAGCGTGGCTCGGCATGGCACACGATGCCCGCCCGCGCCGACCGGCGCCGGGTGAACCGAGCAGGACGGAGGAACGGCCATGACCACGACCGTGACGGCGACGACCGAGGTGGAGGTTCCCATCCGGGTCGCCTACGACCAGTGGACCCAGTTCGAGACCTTTCCCGAGTTCATGACGGGGGTCGAGCAGATCACGCAGCTCGACGACGAACTCACCCACTGGGTGGTCTCGATCGGCGGGGTGCGACGCGAGTTCGACGCCGACATCGGCGACCAGGTGCCCGACCGGCACGTCGCCTGGCGCAGCGTCGGCGAGGTCGCGCATCGCGGCATCGTCGAGTTCACCCCCGAGGGACCCGACCGCACGCGCGTCGACCTCGAACTCGAGTGGGAGCCCGAGGGCTTCGTCGAGAACGCCGGCGCCGTGCTGCAGATCGACGATCTGCAGGTGAAGAACGACCTGCGTCGCTTCAAGGACTTCATCGAGCACCGCGGAGCCGAGACGGGCGCGTGGCGCGGCGAGGTCCATGGCGGGGAGGCGACGAGCGACGGCGGTTACGTGCCCGGGAGCACGCCCCCGCCCCGTCCGACCGGCGAGCGACGTACGAGTGACGACGGCGTCAGCGGCGCCGATCCCGACATCGCCACCTGAGGTGCGCCGGGGCGAGTTGCGTCAGGGACGCCGGGCCCGTCGTCGGGGTCCGGCGTCCCCGAGGACCCGGCCGGCGTCACGAACCGGCGGCAGACGCCTTCTCCCGGCCCTTGCCCGGCTCGCGGGTATCGGCGCCGTCCCCGTCGTCGACCTCCTGCACGTCGACCCCGACCTGCACGGGCTGGTCCGGCATCGTCTCGATGGGCCCGGTGTCGAGCTGTTCGGGAATCAGCTGGATACCGCCCGTACTGTTCGCCGAGCGCATGAGGTCCTCGATCCACTTGCGGCTCAGGTCGGGCGCCTCGGGCTCGTCGAACACGAATCGCAGCGGAATCGAGGCGTGCAGCCACAGCGTGCTTCGGCCGCGCGCCTGATCGTCGGTGTGACGCCACGAGAGCGTGAAGCTCTCGCCTCGACGCAGCTTCGTGATGATCGCGACCTTCAGATGCGCGAGCGCCCGGTCTTCGATGCCGATGGGGGTACCGGAGTCACCGTAGTAGAGCGTTCCCACAGAATCACCGTATTCCTCTCCCCGCCCGCGGCCTCCCAGATCGGGACGGACGGTCTGCGCATATCCCACATGCACCGAACCGCTCTGTCAATCCCTACCGGCAGCACGGCCGACCTGCATACGGTGGCTGCGATCGAAGGAGGCGAGATGACCGACGCGCTCATCGACCCCACGACGAAGCACACGACCGACCGGTTCCCGCGTCAGGAGCAGGAACCGCCGGGCCTCACCGCGCCGATGGCTCCGCAGCCCGACCACGGCGAGTACAGCTACCGCGGCGCGAAACGCCTCGAGGGCCGCCGGGCCCTCATCACGGGCGGTGACTCCGGCATCGGCCGTGCCGTGGCGATCGCGTTCGCCCGCGAGGGTGCGCGGGTCGCCATCGCGTACCTGCCCGAGGAGCAGGCCGACGCCGACGAGACCGCGGTCTGGGTGACCGATGCCGGCAGCGATCCGCTGCTGCTGCCCGGCGACCTCCGCGACGAGGCCTACTGCACCGAGCTCATCGAGCGCGTCGACCAGGCGTTCGGGGGAATCGACCTGCTCGTGCTCAACGCCGCGCACCAGCGCGACCGCGGCGGCATCGAGGGCGTGCCGAGCGACGACTTCGAGAACGTGATGCGGGTGAACCTCTTCGCACCGGTGTTCCTCGCCCGCGCGGCGGTGCCGCTGATGGAACCGGGGTCGAGCATCATCACGACCGCCTCGATCCAGGGCTTCGAACCCTCGCCCGCGCTCGTCGACTACGCGATGACGAAGGCCGCGCTCGTAGCCTTCACTCGGGCCCTCGCCGAGGAGCTCGGGCCACGGGGCATCCGGGTCAATGCCGTGGCCCCGGGCCCGATCTGGACGCCGCTCATCCCGGCGACCGGGTGGCCCGACAAGCTGCCCGAATTCGGCAAGAACACGCCGATCGGCCGTGCCGGCCAGCCCGCCGAACTCGCGGGCGCCTACGTGTACCTCGCCTCCGACGAAGCGTCGTACGTGTCGGGCGCGATCGTGCCGGTCACGGGCGGCCGCCCGCTCTGAGGGGATGAGCGGGCGAGAAGGGAAGGAGAGATCATGCCAGGACGCAGGAACTCGTCACTCAAGGACCCCGAGCTCTACGAGGAGCTCCGCGACGACGGCGCCTCGAAGGAGAAGGCCGCGCGCATCTCCAACGCGGCGGCGAAGCAGGGCCGCAGCGCGATCGGCCGCAAGGGCGGCAAGCACGGCGACTACGAGGACTGGACCGTCGACCAGCTGAAGAAGCGGGCCAAGGAGATCGGCCTGCACGGGTACAGCGACAAGCGCAAGTCCGAGCTCATCTCGGCCCTGCGCAACCACTGAGCGCGTCGGCCTCGGGTGCGACGCCATGCCGCGCCTGAAGCGGGTCGTGCCCTACGTCTCGCCCGGCTACGCCCGGGTGCGGCGAGGGCGCGGCTTCAGCTACGTGCACTCCGACGGGGGTGCGGCGGGACGCGCCGAGCGTGACCGCATCGCCGACCTCGCCGTGCCGCCGGCGTGGAACGAGGTGTGGATCGCCGACCGTGCGAACGCGCACATCCTCGCGGTCGGCGTCGATGCAGCAGGCCGCCGGCAGTACCTCTACCACCCGGCCTGGCGCGAGCGGCAGGACGCCGAGAAGTTCCAGCGCATGGCCGAGCTCGCCCTCGCCCTGCCGGCGGCGCGCCGCAGCGCGCGCGGCGACCTCGCCGTCGACGGGATGCCACGGGCCCGCGTGCTCGCGGCCGCGTTCACGACCCTCGACCTCGGTGCGATCCGAATCGGCTCGGAGGAGTCGCTCGCCGGGTTCCGCAACCGCGGCCTGACGACGCTGCTCGTGCGCAACGCCGCCGTCGAGACCGCCGACACGGTGCGCTTCCGGTTCCGCGCGAAGGGGGGCATCGCCCAGGAACTGCGGGTCGCCGACGAGCGGCTCGCGGTCTTCGTCGGCGAGGCCGGCGAGCGGTCGGCGGCGGCGCGGCTGTACGCCTGGCGCGAGGGGCCCGCGATGCGCGCGGCGTCGCCCGCCGACGTGAACGACGACATCCGTGCCCGCACGGGCGGCGAGTTCACGGCCAAGGACTTCCGCACGCTGCGCGGCACGCTCGTCGCCGCCGAGCGGCTCGCCGAACTGGGCCCCGAGTCGACGGCACGGGCCCGCGCCGCGGCGGTGCGCGAGGCGATCGGCGCCGCCGCGACCGCGCTCGGCAACACCCCGGCCATCGCCCGCGCCAGCTACGTCGACCCGCGCGTCGTCGACGCGTACGAGCGGGGTGCGGTCGTGGCATCCGGGCGTGATCGCGAACGTCGGCTGCTCGAACTGCTCGGCGGCGACGGCGACGGCGACGGCGCCTGACGATGGCGAGTGCCGGTCGCGGCTGACGCCGGATGACCGGCGCCGGCTGGTCAGCCGCCCAACACCGTCTGCGCGATGCCGATCACGCTCGCGACGCTCATCACGGCGGCGGTGATCCAGCCGAACGTCGCGGCGAGCGGGCCGACCCGGTACCGGCCCATGATTGTTCTGTCTTGCGCGATGATCATGACGATCACGAGGAACGGCGCCGCGACGATCCCGTTGATGAGCGCGCTGAACACGAGCAGCCCCACCGCGTCGGTCGAGAACGTGGCGAGCAGCACCCCGCCGACCGTGCCGATGCCGATGAGCGTGTAGAAGAACGGGTCGCGGCGCGGCGAGTGCGCGAGGCTCCACTCCTTGCCGAGCAGCGCGGCGAGCGCGGCAGAGCCCGCGGTGATGAGCACGGGAACGGCGAGCAGGCCCGAGCCGATGAACCCGAGGGCGAACAGCACGGATGCCGCGGGACCGGCGATGGGCTCGAGCGCGGCCGCGGCGTCGGCGGCGCTCTCGACCTTCTTGCCCTCGGCGCCGAGCGTCGCCGCGGTCGCAACCACGATCGAGAACATGACGACGACCGAGAAGACCATGCCGACGACGACGTCGGCGCGGGTGTCGACGAGCCGGCGTCTCGCACTCCGACGTCGGCGCTGCTGCAGCGGCACCGGCTCGTCACCGCCTTCGGGCTCGTCGCGGAGCTCCTCGACGCGGTCCTCGGTCTGCCAGAAGAACAGGTACGGCGAGATGCTCGTGCCGAGGATCGCCACGATCATGCCGAGATACGCCGGCGACAGGCTGAAGTCGAGCCCGGCGAGGCCGCGCAGCACGTCGCCCCAGTCGACGTTCGCGACGATCAGCACGCCGACGTAGGCGAAGAGGCTCAGGCAGAGCCAGCGGATGACCTTCGCCACGATCTCGAACGACCCGAAGAAGAGCGCGGCGCCGATGCCGAGCCCCGCGACCGCACTCCAGATGTGCGCGGGGCCGGCGCCCACGAGCGCCATCCCCTCGCCGACGGCGAGCAGGTCGGCGGCGACGTTCAGCCCGTTCGCGGCGAACAGGGCGACGAGCAGCAGCAGCACGACCCAGCGCCCGACCCCCGTGAAGCGGCTGCGGGCGAGCGCACCGAGGCTCTTGCCGGTCGCCGAGGCGGTGCGGTCGCAGATCTCCTGCACGGCGATCATGAGCGGCAGCACGAACGGCACCGTCCAGAGCGTGCCGTAGCCGAAGGTCGCTCCGGCCTGCGCATAGGTCGCGATGCCCGAGGGATCGTCGTCGGAGGCGCCCGTGATGAGCCCGGGGCCGAGCAGGCGCAGCACTCGGCGGATGCCGTGGGGCTGCTCGGCGTCGTCGCCCCGTTCCTGCGGCTCCGCGGCGGGGACGTCCCGCCCCGCGGCATCCTCGTCGTGCCTGCGCCTGCCCATCGCACCTCCTGCCGCCATCCGCTGCCCACGCTAGGCCGCGCGGTGATGCGCCCTCAACCGGTTGACGCCGTTCCGACGCCCACCCCGGCAAGCCCATCGAGTCGCCAGAAGATGTCGTTCGTCGGCCGTGGAAGAGCAGTTTTCGGCGACTCGGGGCGTGAGCCCGCGTCAGCGGCGGCTCACACCTCGCGCTGCACGTCGGCGGGCGTCTTGTCGGGCCGGAGGCCCCGCCAACGCGGGTGCCGGGCGACGCCCGTGCCGGTCCACTCGCCGAACTCGATCTCGCCGACGAGCTCGGGGCGCACCCAGACCGCGTCGCGGACGTCGGTCGCCGGCACCTCGACGAACGGCGAGCTCGGCTGCGTGAGCCCGTCGAGGCGTTCGAGCAGCCGGTCGAGGTCGCGCTCGCGGAACCCCGAGCCCACCCGACCGGCGTACTCGAGCCCCGCCTCCCCCGGGATGCCGACGAGGAGCGACCGAATGCGCCCCTCGCGCGTGCCGACCCCGCGCCGGTAGCCGCCGATCACGACCTCCTGCGTGCGCGTCAGCTTGAGCTTCAGCCAGTCGTCGGAGCGCGCACCGGGCCGGTAGGTCGAGTCGGTCCGCTTCGCCATGACCCCCTCGAGCCCGAGCAGCCGGCTCTCCTCGAGCACGGCCTCGGGCTCGCCGTCGGCGAGTGCGGGCACCTCGACGGGGATGCCGTGACGCGGGTGCACCAGGGCCTCGAGCCGTGCGCGCCGGGTTCGGTAGGGCTCGTCGACGAGCGGTTCGCCACCCGCTTCGAGCACGTCGAACAGCAGCAGGCGAACCGGCACGGATGCTGCGACCGCCGTGATCTCGCGGGGCCTCGTGAGCCCCATCCGCTGCTGCAGCACGCCGAACGACGGTCGGCCCGCCTCGTCGAGCGCGACGATCTCGCCGTCGAGCAGGGCGTCGCCGTCGACGATCTCGGGCAGCCGGTGCAACTCGGGGTAGCGGGCCGTGACGTCGATGCCGTTGCGACTGCGCAGGCGGACGACGCCGCCCTCGACACGGGCGAGCGCCCGGATGCCGTCCCACTTCCACTCGAGCGCCCAGTCGCCGCCCCGCAGCATGCCGAGCGTGCCGCCCGTCGCGAGCATGGGCTTCTCGGGCACCGGCCCTTTCGGTGGTCGAGGAGGCGCGCCAGCGCCGTCTCGAAACCCGGTGCCCCGCTGCGATGGGTTTCGAGACGCTCCTTCGTCGCTCCTCAACCTGCTGCTCGCCGCACCCTGCTCCTTCATCCGGTGCAGCAGCCACGAGCTCTTCTCGCCGCTGCCGTCGGTGCGGATGAGCGCGAGCCGCACCCGGCCGAGCGGTCCGCCGGTCGCACCGTCGAGGGTGAAGATGACCTCGTCGTCGCGCCACTTCTCGGCGTCGTAGGTGCCCGTGTCCCACACGGTCATCGACCCTGCACCGTACTCGCCCGACGGAATCGTGCCCGCGAAGGTCAGGTACTCGATCGGGTGATCCTCGGTCTGCACGGCGAGGTGATTCGTGCCGGACGTCTCGGGCACGCCCTTCGGCACGGCCCAGCTCTTCAGCACGCCGTCGCGTTCGAGCCGCAGGTCGAAGTGCAGCCGGCGGGCGTGGTGCTCCTGGATCACGAAGCGTGCCTCCTCCGGTGGTCGAGCAGCGAGCGACGACGGAGCACGCGTATCGAGACCGCGCGACCCGGTCTCGAAACGCTCCTTCGTCGCCACTCGACCACCGGAGGGCATCGGTTCGGGCGTGCGCCCCGCCCGACGCATCGAGCGATAGGTCGCGAGGGGGTCGTCGCCGGCGGCATCCCCGGACAGCCCGGCCATGGGGTCGCCGATCTCGGCGACCCGCTCGAGCACCTCGTGCGCCTCGAGGTGGCGCAGCCCGGGGTCGTCGAGCTCCTCCCAGGTGCGCGGCACGGCGACGGTCGGGTGAGACCGGCCCCGCAGCGAGTACGGGGCGATCGTCGTCTTCTTGCCGTTGTTCTGGCTCCAGTCGATGAGCACGCGGCCGGTGCGCAGCGACTTGCGCATGCTCGACACGATGAGCTCGGGATGGTCGGCCTCGAGGGCGCGCGCGAGTTCGTGCGCGACATCCGAGACCTGTTGCGACGTCTGACCGCCGTCGAGCGCCGTGTACAGGTGGATGCCCTTGCTGCCGCTCGTCACCGGCATCGCCTCGAGCCCCATGCCGGCCACGAGCTCGCGCACGAACCGGGCGACCTCCGCGCACTCGGCGAGGCCCATGCCGGGCCCGGGGTCGAGGTCGAACACCATGCGGTCGGGGTTCGACACCGAGCCGTCGGGCGCGAAGCGCCACTGCGGCACGTGCAGCTCGAGCGCAGCCTGCTGCGCGAGCCAGACGAGGGTCGCCCGATCACCCGCGATCGGGTACGTCTTCGGCCCGTCGGAGTGCTGGATCACGCCGCGACGTATCCACTCGGGCGCGTGGTCGGCGAGCGCCTTCTCGAAGAACGGCGCCTCCGGGTCGCCGGCGGTGCCGACGCCGTGCACCCAGCGCTTGCGGGTGATCGGTCGCCCGGCGACGTGGGGCAGCATGAACGGGGCGATCTCGGCGTAGTACGAGATCACCTCGCCCTTGGTCATGCCCGTCTCGGGATACATGACCTTGTCGAGGTTCGTCAGCCTGAGCCGCCGGCCCTCGACCTCCACGAGCTGCCGCTCCCCATCGGCCATGCCCCCATCCTGCCCGTCTCAGCCCCGAGTTGCCCGGTTCTGCGCATATTCGGGCGACTCGAGGTTGGGGCCGCGGGTTCCCACGAGGCATCCCTCGGGTGTGTACTGGTGGGTATGCGAGCCGTCTGGAAAGGGGCGGTCACATTCGGCCTCGTCAATGTGCCCGTCAAGTTGTACAGCGCGACCGAAGACCACGACGTGTCCCTGCACCAGGTGCACGACGAGGACGGCGGGCGCATCAGGTACCAACGCAAGTGCGAGGTGTGCGGCAAGGTCGTCGCCTACCAGAACATCGACAAGGCGTACGACGACGGTGAACGCACCGTCGTCATCACCGATGAAGACCTGAAGTCGCTGCCCGCCGAGCGCAGCCGCGAGATCGAGGTCGTCGAGTTCGTGCCGAGCGAGCAGATCGACCCGCTCATGCTCGACAAGAGCTACTACCTCGAGCCCGACTCGGCGTCGAACAAGGCGTACGTGCTGCTGCGCGAGACGCTCGAGTCGACCGACCGCACGGCGATCGTGCAGATGGCGCTGCGGCAGAAGACCCGGCTCGCTGCGCTGCGCGTGCGCGGCGACGTGCTCGTCGTGCAGACCCTGCTCTGGAGCGACGAGGTGCGCGCGGCCGAGTTCGCGTCGCTCGACGAACCCGTGAAGATCTCGGCGAAGGAGCTCGACCTCTCGAAGCAGCTCGTCGAGAGCCTCGTCAGCGACTTCGAGCCCGAGCAGTACGTCGACGAGTACCAGAAGGAGCTGCGCACGCTCATCGAGGCGAAGCTCGAGCAGGGCGAGGCGCTCGACACCGCCGCGACCTTCGGCGAGGAACCCGAGGAGGGCGAGGGCGGCGAGGTCATCGACCTCATGGAGGCGCTGCGCCGCTCGATCGCCGACAAGCGCGGAGGCGCGAAGACGGGCGGCTCCGGCACGAAGGCCGGCGGAAGGGGCACGGCGAAGGCGAAGGCGGATGCCTCGGCCAAGCCGAAATCATCCGCGAAGGCGAAGTCGTCGGCCGACAAGGCCGACAAGGCCGACAAGGCCGACAAGCCGAAGAAGTCGAAGACGGCCTGAGCGACCCGTGACCGCCTGGCCCCCACCGGGGCACACGACCAGGCACGGGTACAGGACCATCCGGTGAGCACCCCGGCATACGGCGGTGCCGGACAGCTCATCCTGCAAGTTCGGCCGCCTGCGCACGAAGCGCCCCGGCCACCAGGCACAGTTACAGGACCATCCGGTGAGCACCCCCGCATACGGCGGTGCCGGACGGCTCATCCTGCAAGTTCTCGTGATTGCGACCACGGCCGACGGGCAGCACGGCCCGAGGCAGTCGGCCTGCGCCGACCGCACAGACGAAAGCGCGCGGCATCCGATGAACGGATGCCGCGCGCTCGTCGCGGTGCGGAAGGTGATTACTCGCCCGTGCACGCCTTGGTGACGGTGACGGCGGCGGCCTGGATGTCGCCGGTCACGGCGGCCTGCGCGTCGGCGTCGGCCTCGAAGGTGTCGTCGGGCGCCGTCGGGAGGGTCTTCGCGTAGTCTTCTGCCGCGGTGACCTTCTCCTGCAGGGTGCCGATCGCGGCGGTGACGTCTTCGTTGTCGGCGTACTCGGTGGCGAGGTCGTCGAGGCGCGTCGAGTAGCCGTCGAGCTTCTCGAGCACGGCCGCCTGCTCGGTGCCCGTGATCACGGCGTTCTGCGCGCCGTTCGAGATGTCGCGCACGGCGACGCGAATGGTCTCGCAGTCGTCGGCGGCGGCGGTGGTCGCCGTGCCGTCGCCCGAACCGTTCGACGCGCAGCCGGTGAACAGCAGTGCACCGGCGAACAGCAGCGCGGTAGTCTTCATGATTTTCTGCATGGTGGCAAGTCCCCCAAATCGAATGTGACTCCAGAAGTCTAGTGAGGAGCGCCGACACGCCTCCACGCACAGATCGCGCCGCCGCCCGGCGCCACCCCACGGGCCCCGGGCGACGGCGCGGTCACGCCACCCCGTCAGTCGCGCTTCGGCGGATCGTCATCGTCGAGGATCGCCGGGATGCTGCCCGTCGGGATGATCTTCACCTCGCGGCCGTCGGCCGCGATGAGCTTGCCGCCGAGGTAGTAGTCGCCGTCCTCGAGGGCGGTGAGCTCCTCCTCGCGCACCATTCGGGGCGGGGATGCGACGAAGACCGAGGAGTTCTTCGAGTTGCCCGCCTTGACGTGGTTGAACAGGATGTTGAGCAGGATCGCCGAGACGGCCGCCGACGAGATGCCCGAGTGGAAGATCGTCGAGAACCAGCTCGGGAACTGGTCGTAGAACGCGGGCGCCGCGATGGGCAGCATGCCGATGCCGATCGATGTGGCGACGATGATGAGGTTCATGTTGCCGCGGTAGTCGACCTTCGACAGGGTGCGGATTCCGCTCGCGGCGACGGTGCCGAAGAGCACGATGCCGGCGCCGCCGAGCACGGCGGGCGGCACGGCGGCCACGACCCGGCCGAGGATCGGCAGGAGACCGAGCACGATGAGGATCGCGCCGCCGGCGCTCACGACGAAGCGGCTCTTGATGCCGGTGATCGCGACGAGGCCGACGTTCTGCGCGAACGCGCTCTGCGGGAACGAGTTGAACAGCGGCGAGATCATGCTCGAGAGCATGTCGGCGCGGAGTCCGTTGCCGATGCGCTTCGCGTCGATCTTGGTGCCGACGATCTCGCCGACGGCGAGGATGTCGGCGGTGGTCTCGGTGAGGATCACGAGGATGACGATGAGCATCGACACGATCGCGGCGATGTCGAAGACGGGCGGACCGAATGCGAACACGGTCGGGAAGGCGAAGACCGGCCCCGTGCCCACGTTCGAGAAGTCGGCCATGCCCATGGGGATCGCGGCGAGGGTGCCGACGACGATCGCGAGCAGCACCGACAGGCGCGAGACCGCCGCGTTGCCGAGCTTCGAGAGCAGCAGCACGATCGCGAGCGTGAGGGCGGCGAGACCGATGTTGGCCATGCTGCCGTAGTTCGCGGCCTCGCGGTTGCCGCCCATCGCCCAGTTCGCGGCGACCGGCAGCAGCGAGAGGCCGATCATCGTGATGACCGTGCCGGTGACGACCGGCGGGAAGAACCTGATGATCTTCGAGAAGATCGGCGTGATCAGGAATCCGATGGCCGCGGCGACCAGCACGGCACCGAAGACCGCCTGGATGCCGCCGCCGTTGACGATCGAGACCATGGTCGCGACGCTCGCGAACGAGACGCCCTGCACGAGCGGCAGCTGCGCACCGAAGAACGGGATGCCGATCGTCTGCAGGAGGGTCGCGACGCCGCCCACGAAGAGGCAGGCCGCGACGAGCAGGCCGATGTCGGCTGCGGAGAGTCCGGCCGCCGAGCCCACGATGAGCGGCGGAGCGATGATGCCGCCGTACATCGTCAGCACGTGCTGGAGCCCGAAGGCGAACGAGGTGCTGATCTTCAGCCGCTCGTCCTCAGGACGTGGTGCGTTCACGGTGCCGTCGCCGGCGCTTCGCGCACGGGTGGCCCGCTTCGTGATCTTCATGCTCATGCGACGCACCGCGCCTCCGAGCTCAGGGAGAATGCTTCAAGCCTCACTGCTTGTCCTTCGTCCGTGCCCCCGCCCTGTGTGCGAACATCTCTGTTTTCACATTACGGAAGTCGTTTTCCACTGAGTGAAGACAAGTGAACGCTTGGACAGATCATCTGTCAACCCCTTCGTGACGAACGGCTCGCGTGGCATCGGCCGCAGCGGCCGCTCGCAACTATCCGGCGGAAGACTCGTCGATCGGCCGCGCCGGCACCGGGGCATCCAGATTCGGGTCGCCGTGGGAGTAGGCGCTGATCGCGCGCACGAACACGAGCAGCCACGCGAACAGCAACCCCGCGGCGATGAACTCGGTGCCGGTGAGGTTGAAGTAGCCGATCGGCACCCACAGCGCGACCGCGACGAGGATGCCGATCACGACGAAGAGCGAGAAGCCGGCGACCTCGGCGGGCAGACCCGGGAGCACGCGTACCGCGCAGAACACGAACACGCCGAAGACGACGACCATGCCCGTCGCCGCGGTCACGTGCAGCGGAACACTGACCGCGTCGGGCACGATGCCCGCGACCGTCATGCAGATGCCGATGCCGGCGAAGAGCCAGGCGAGCAGCCGCACCCGCCAGCGCGGATCGACGCCCCGCGCCACGAGACCCTGCTCGAGGTCGTGTCCGACGTAGTTCGCGAGCACGGTGACGACGAGACCGGTGAGGATGAGGGCGAGGTTGAACCGGTACGCCGCACCGTCGGCGAGGTTGCCGAGCTGCGAGAAGTGCAGCTGCCACCACGATTCATCGGGCGAGCTCAGCATGCTCGCCATCGTGCCGATGAAGAGCACGAGCGTCGCGAGCGTCGCGAGCCCGTCGGTCGTGACGCGAGCGCCCGACAGCGCCGACGCGTACGTGGCCGCCGCCGCGGCTGCGCCCGCGAGCGCTCCCCCGCCGAGCGCATCGACCGTGAGCCCGCGGAACCCCAGCTGGAACAGGTTGGCCACCGCGAGCACGACGAGGTAGGCGAGCATCGCCATCGCGAGCGACATCGCGACGAGGTCGACGGCCCGCTTCACGAACGGCAGGCGTCGGCGCCAGTCGGCGTGCCCGCGCCACGATTCGACGATGAAGGATGCCGCGAACGCGACACCCGCGAACGCCGCCGCCGTCCACGCGGCGAGGTTGCCGAGCGAGTCGGCACCCGCGAGCGCCACGCGCGTGCCCGACATGAGGATGACGGTGATGAGCAGCCCGCCCACGAGCGCGGCGAGCCCCCAGCGCTCCGCCCGCGCCTCGACTCGTGCGGCCGGGCTGCCGGCGATGGCCTCGCGACGCGCCGGACGGGAGTGCGGGATCACGGCGCCTCCTTCGCGAACGGTGCTGCGGGCGGTGACGCTTCGATTCTCGACCGTTCGACGCGCCCGCGGGGCGGGGCGCGCGGAAGTCGCTCACCTCCCCGCGTGCCGGTGGCCCGGATCGTGCAGCTCCCCGTGCGGAACGGCCAGCTCGCCGGCGGCCGTGGCCGCGAGCGCGGGCGTCGCGAGCGCCGCGACCAGGGCGGCGCCGATGACCATGCCGATCACCGAGCCGCCTCGTGGCACGCCGGTACGGCGTCGTCGTCCCCCGCGGAGCCGGGCCGCGGCACCCGCCGAGACGACGAGCGCGAAGGCGGCGCCCGCGAGCAGCGGCAGCACTGCGACGCCGAGCGAGGGTCCCGTCCCCGTGGCGAGCAGCATCGCCGACGCTCCGACGAGGCCGAGCGACACGGCGAGCGCCGCCCGCGGGGCGACGAGGCGACCGGCATGCAGCGCGACCACGGCCCAGCCGAACGCGGCGACGCCGCATCCGACCAGGACCGCGGCCGCGACGATGCCTCCGGCGCCGGCTCCCCCGCCGACACCGGAAGCCCGACCGGTGGCGTCGAGCGCACCGGCCGCGGTCGCGATCAGCACGAGGCCCGCGCCGAGCGCGGCGAGCATCGGCCAGCCGCGCACGAACCGGGGAATCGTGGATCGCGCCGACATCAGTCGCGCCTACGCGGCGAGCGGCCGGGTGGCGCCGGCACGCTCGGTTCCCAGACCGACGCCGAGCAGCACGAGCGCGCTCGCGAGGTGCAGGAAGTGGTCGGGGGTGTTCAGCGCGAGGATGTTCGCCGCGGTTCCCGCGAGGAAGAACCCGAGGATGCCGAGCAGCAGGTAGGCCGCACCGATGACGGTGTTCACCACCTTCGCCGCGCGGGCGCCCACGATGCCCGCGATGAGCAGCGCGCCGCCGATCAGCAGGTGGGCGATGTTGTGCAGCGGATTCACCGCGAAGATGCCGAGCAGCAATCCGCCTTCGGTGGCGATGAAGCCGACACCGCCGGTGACGGCGAAGCCGAGCAGGCCGACGAGCAGGTAGACCGCGCCGAAGACGACGCCGACGATGCGATTCGGTGAGTTGCGCATGATTCCTCCTGGAGACGGGCGGCGGATGCCGCGTCAGATGTGGTTCGGAGCGTGTCGCTCCTCGGATCGGTCCGCCCCGGGCGATCGCCCGGGGCGGGCCGGTCACGTCACATGGCCGGCATGAGCACCGAGTCGACGAGGTAGACGGTGGCGTTGGCCGTGTGCACCCCGCCGCAGATCACGGCGGCGTCGTTGACCATGAGCTCGTCGCCCGATCCCGTGACCTCCACGGTGCCGCCCTGCACGGTGGTCTGCGTGCCGACCACCTCGTCGGGCGAGAGCTGGCCGGGCACCACGTGGTACGTGAGGATCGACGTCAGCGTGTCGGCGTCGGTCTTGAGCGACTCGATCGTGGCCGGGTCGATCTTCGCGAAGGCGTCGTCGACGGGCGCGAAGACCGTGAACTCGTCGCCGTTGAGCGTGTCGACGAGGTTCACGTCGGGGTTGAGCTGTCCCGACACCGCGGCGACCAGGGTGGTCAGCAGCGGGTTGTTCGACGCGGCCACGGCGACCGGGTCCTGCGACATGCCGACGACCGAGCCGGGGCCGTCGGGCACCGCCTCGGCGTAGGCGGCGCACCCCGGCCCGACGAGGTCGGCCGCGGGATCGGCCTCCATGGCCTGCTCGGTCGGCGTGGCCTCCTCGGACATGGCGGGCTCGTCGGATTCGGCGGTGGTGTCGCCCGCGCTGCAGCCGGCGAGGCCGAGCGCGGCGACGGCCGTGATCGAGAACACGGCGAGGACGGTGCGGGTGCTGCGGATGGATCGCATGGATCTCCTCCTTCGAGTACGCGGCCCCGTGCGGGCCGTCGACAGGGATTCGGAGGCGCCGGCCAGTCGGATTGGACGTTCTTCGACCAATCGGTTGGGAGCTCGGCTCCGAACCACTGTCGACCCCACGAAACGAGGTACCCCGTGCTCGCACTCGCACTCATCGGCCTTGCCGGCGGCCTGATCACCGGTATCTCGCCGTGCATCCTTCCCGTGCTGCCCGTGATCCTGCTCTCGGGAGGCGCGCAGAGCGCCCGCGGTGACGCGACCGGCACGGATCCCGGCAGCAGGTCACCGAGCTGGTGGCGGCCCTACCTCGTGATCGCGGGCCTCGTCGTGAGCTTCAGCCTCGTCACCCTCGCCGGATCGCTGCTGCTCGGCCTCCTCGGCCTGCCGCAGGACGTGCTGCGCTGGGCCGGCCTCGTCGTGCTCGTGCTCATCGGCGTCGGGCTCATCGTGCCCCGCTTCGAGGAGCTGCTCGAGCGGCCGTTCGCGTGGATCCCGCGCAAGTCGGTCGGCACCGACCGCGGCGGGTTCGGCCTCGGCTTCGCACTCGGCGCCGTGTACGTGCCGTGCGCCGGCCCCGTGCTCGCGGCGATCACCGTGGCGGGATCGACCGGGCGGATCGGCGTCGAGACCGTCGTGCTCACGATCTCGTTCGCGATCGGCGCGGCGGCACCGCTGCTCTTCTTCGCGCTCGCGGGCCGAGGCATGGCCGAACGGCTCGCGTCGTTCCGCCGCCACCAGCGCGGCATCCGCATCGCCGGCGGCGTCGTGATGATCGCGCTCGCCGTCGGCCTCGCGTTCAACCTGCCGCAGGTGCTGCAGCGGCTCGTGCCCGACTACACCGCCGACCTGCAGCGGCAGCTCGCCCAGTCGGAGGAGGTGACCGAGGCGCTCGACCTCGGCGGCCTCGTCACCGACGAGAACCGCGAGCTCTCGAAGTGCACGAACGGCGCGGCCGAGCTCGAGTCGTGCGGTCGGGCGCCGTCGATCCGCGGCATCCGCCAATGGTTCAACACCGCCGACGGCGCGCCCGTCGACCTCGACGAGCTGCGCGGGCGGGTCGTGCTCGTCGACTTCTGGGCGTACTCGTGCATCAACTGCCAGCGCTCCATCCCGCACGTCGTCGCGTGGGACGAGGCGTACCGCGATGCGGGCCTCACCGTCATCGGCATCCATTCGCCCGAGTACGCCTTCGAGAAGGAGCCGCGCAACGTCGCCGCCGGGATCGAGTCGTTCGGCATCGACTACCCGGTGGCGCTCGACGACTCGCTGTCGACCTGGACGAACTATCGCAACCGGTACTGGCCCGCGCACTACCTGATCGACGCGAACGGAACGGTGCGGCACGTCGCCTTCGGCGAGGGCCACTACGACCGCACCGAGCGGCTGATCCGCGAACTGCTCGTCGATGCCGACCCCGACGTCGCGCTGCCCGGCCCGACCGACCTCGCCGACGAGACGCCGACGGCCGGATCGACCACGCCCGAGACCTACCTCGGTACGACCAAGCAGGTGAACTTCGCGGGCGTCGAGCCCTATCGGCGGGCGACGACGAGCTTCGAGCCGCCAACCGACCAACCGGGCGACTCCTTCGCCCTCGACGGCGATTGGCAACTGGGGACGCAGTCGATCACCCCCGCGGCCGGCTCCGCCGAGGCATCCGTTCACCTGCGGTATCACGCCCGGGAGGTGCGCATGGTGCTCGGGGGTGACGGCACGGTCGTCGTCAGCGACGGCGGTCGCGATCGACGCATCGAGGTCGCCGGCGTCCCGCGGTCGTACCTGTTGCGCGAGTCGGATGCCCCGTCGACGAGTTCGCTCACCGTCGAAGTCCCCGCGGGGGTCGACGCCTACTCGTTCACGTTCGGATGACCCATGCGCTCGTACCATCTGCCGCGCCGGTCCGCCAGGGCCGGTGGTCACTCGCCGGCTCTGCCATGCTGGATGCCGTGGTCGACGCCGGAGCGCAGCGAGAATCGCGCACGAGCGCGCTCGACGATCTGCTCGTCGCGACCGCATCGGGCGACCGCGACGCCTTCAGCCGCCTCTACGATGAAACGGCGGCACGGGTCTTCGGGCTCGTCCGTCGCGTGCTCGTCGATGCCGCGCAGGCCGAGGAGGTGACCCAGGACGTGTTCCTCGAGGCATGGCAGACGGCGGCCCGCTTCGACCCCGCACGCGGGGCCGCGATCAGCTGGTTGCTGACCCTCGCCCACCGGCGGGCCGTCGATCGGGTGCGGTCGGTGCAGGCGTCGCGTGAGCGCGACCTGAAGGCGGGCGTCCGCGATCTCGACGTGCCGGTCGACGACGTCGCCGAGGCTGCGGAGATCGCCGTCGAGCACGAGCGGGTGAGCGGGGCCCTCGCGGGCCTGAGTCCGGCGCAACGCGAGTGCCTCTCGCTCGCCTATTACGACGGCTGCACCCAGTCCGAGATCGCCGCACGTCTCGGTCTGCCGCTCGGCACCGTGAAGACCCGATTGCGCGACGGCATGATCCGACTCCGAGAGCTGCTGGGGGTGACGACATGAGCCGACCCGACGACCGGGGCGACGTGGACCCCGACGACCTGCGCGACCTCGCGCCCGCGTATGCGCTCGGGGCACTCGACGAGCCCGACCGGCTCCGTTTCGAGCGCGCCCTCGAGGCCTCGCCCGAGCTCCGGGCGGAGGTCGAGGCCTTCCGCGCCGCGGCCGCACCCCTCGGCGAATCGCTGCCGCCGGTCGCTCCCCCGCCGAGCCTCAAGGCCGACCTGTTCGCCCGTCTCGACGCGACCCCGCAGGAGCGCCCGGTCGTGTCGGTCGATGGGAGCATCCCGGCCGTCGACGATCCGTCGCGTGCCGAGAACGTTGTGCCCGGGTCGGCCCCCGAGGCATCCGAGCCGGCCGAGGCGCCGGCCGAACGGTCGGCCGGAGCGCCGGCCGGTGAGCCACCGGTCGACGAACTCGCCGCCCGACGGCGTCGCCGCAACCACATCGCCATCGTGCTCTCGTCGGCCGCGGCCGTGCTGCTCGTCATCGGCGGCGTCGTGGTCGGCCTCAATTGGGCTGGACCGAACGGGTGGGGCGCCCAGCGCGAGATGGCGGCGCTCGCTGCGGCGCCCGACGCCGAGCGGACGACGTCCGAGGTCTCGGGCGGCGGCGAGGTGACGCTCGTCTGGTCGGCCGAGGCCGGGCGCAGCGCGATCATCGCCGAGGGCCTCCCGGCCGCCGGCGATGACCGCACCTACGAACTCTGGTACATCGACGAGTCGGGCGCGACATCCGCCGGCACCTTCGACGTGCACGGCCAAGAGACGTGGCGCATCCTGCAGGGCGACTTCGCGCCGGGTGTCGCGGTCGGCATCACGATCGAGCCCGAGGGCGGTTCGGAGCAGCCGACGACCGACCCGATCGCGGTCATCCCGACCTGAGCCGCGCGTCCGTGATGCCGCCACGGGCCACGCTCGCGCGGCCCGGCCTGCGACGCTCGCGCGTGCGATCGCTCAGCGCGGGTCCCGCACGGAGCCCTCCGCCCCGTGCGGCCCGACCATCGCGGCACTGCCGAACAGCCGCTGCGGTACGACGTGGATCGTCACGCGCCGAGGGTTCTCGCGCGGTCGTCGATAGCGCTTCGCGTACAGCTCGACGGCCAGCTCGACTTCGGACGGGTCGTCGTGAACCGTTGCCAGGCCTTGGAACGCGACCCAGTGGGCACCGGCGACCTGGCTCACCGTCGCCGTTGGATCCCGCAGGACGTTTCGCACCTTCTGCGAATCGCCGGAGGTGATGATCCGGAGCACGCCGCCGTGCAGGGTGAACCCGACCGGCACCGCGTGGATGCCGCCCCACGGAGCCAGCGTCGAGAGCGTTGCGAGGTGCCGTTCGGCGAGGAACTCGACTCCGGCATCCGTCAACTCGCGCACCCGGCAATGGTACCGAGGCAGCTGTGCCGCCGAACCGCCCGTCACTGCCTCGTCAGTGTTCGCCTTCGGTGGCGAAGAAGTGACGGAGCGCCTCGGTCACCTCGTCGGGTGCCTCCTCGGCCTGGTGATGGCCGGCATCGATGCCGTGTCCTTCGACTCGGTGCGCCCAGGTGCGCCAGATGTCGCGGGGGTCACCGACGAGCTCCTCGAGATCGTCGCGAAGCGCCCAGAGCAGCAGGAGCGGCGCCTCGATCCGGCGCTCGGCGGCTCGATCGGCGAGCTCGTCGTCACGGTCGACGGTGAGACCGGCGCGGTAGTCCTCGAGCATCGCGCGAATCGTCCCGGGGCGACGGACGGCCTGCATGAGCTCGGCATGATTCGCCGCGCCCATCTTCTCGGGATCGGCCTTCGGACCGTACCAGGCGTCGGGATCGGCACCGATCACGCGTTCGGGCACGTCGGGCTGGGCGAAGAAGAACCAGTGCCACCATCGGGTCGCGAACCGGGCGTCGGCCCGGGCGAGGTGCTCGCTGATCGGGACGCAGTCCATCAGCACCAACCGGTCGACCGCGTGCGGGTGGTCGAGCGCGAGACGCATCGCGACGTAGCTGCCGCGGTCGTGACCGACGAGGTGGAACCGTTCCACGCCGAGGCGGCCCATCGCGGCGACGATGTCGCCGGCCGACGCGCGTTTGCTGTGGGCGGTGTGGTCGGGTGTCGGCGACGGCCCTCGGGAGCGGCCGTAACCGCGGAGGTCCGGGCAGAACACCTGGAAGCCCGCAGCGACCAGCTGCGGCGCGACCCGGTGCCAGGTCGCCGAGGTTCGCGGGTGTCCGTGCAGCAGCACGACCGGCGGCCCCTCACCGGCGTGCCGTACGAAGACCGAGGTCTCACCGAGCTCGATCACGTCTTCTTCGAAACCCTCGAACACCCTTCGACGGTACGCCGAGCCACCGTCGCCCGGCGGAGTCGTCGTCCGATCAGCGAGACACGGGGACGAGCTCGACCTCGATGCGGTCGCCGTCGACCACTGCGCGCATCATCGTGCAGACGGACTGGCGTCGCCGGTCGGTCGGCGACCCCGGATTGAGCAACCGCATCCCGGCGGGCGACACCGTGTCCCACGGGATATGCGAGTGTCCGAACACGAGCACATCGGCATCGGGGAACTCCGAGTCCATGCGTTCCTCGCGCCCCCTCGCCGGACCCGTCTCGTGGACGGCCGCTAGCGTGACGCCCTCCACCTCGAATCGAGCGACCTCGGGAAGTCGTGCCCGCAACTCCGGTCCGTCGTTGTTCCCCCACACCCCGTAAAGCCGGCTGGCGCGCGATTCGAGCATCGTGAGGGTGGCGAGGTCGGTCCAGTCCCCGGCGTGGACGACCACGTCGGCGCGGTCGACGGCATCGAGGACCGCATCCGGGAGCCGCCGAGCCCGCGTCGGGACATGGCTGTCGGCGAGCAGGAGCAGGTTCGTGACCACCCGTCCATCCTGCGCCCGAGACAGTGGCCGATCAACATCGGAGCCAGCGGCTCCTACCCCTGGTCGCTGACGCCGGCGAAGGTCTCGGGATAGTCGCCGAGCCAGGCCCAGCGGTCGATCGGCCAGCTCACGACGAACGCGCGGCCGATCACGTTCTCGATCGGAACAAACCCCTCCGACGGCGTCTCGGTCTGGTAGCGCGAGTCGCGGGAGTCGTCGCGATTGTCGCCCATGACCCAGAGCGCGCCGTCGGGCACCGTGACCGAGAAGTCGGTCTTCGACGCCCGCGTCTCCCCGCCGGGCAACGAGATGTACGGCTCGTCGAGCGGCACGCCGTCGATACTCATCCGCCCGCGCTCGTCGCAGCACTCGACGTGGTCGCCGGGCAGGCCGATGACGCGCTTGACGAGATCACTGTCGGAGTCCGACGCGGCGAGTCCGACGAACACGAGGAACGAGTCGACCGCGGCGGCGAGCGGCGGCTTCGGCGGCTCGGGCCGTGCGTCCAGCCAGCCGCCCGGGTCTTCGAACACCACCACGTCGCCCCGCGCGATGGGCACGACGTCGGGCACGAGCTCGTTCACCATGATGCGGTCGTCGATCTCGAGCGTGTGCGACATCGACTGCGACGGAATGTAGAACGGCCGGACCAGGAACGTCTTGATGAGGAACGAGACGAGGATCGCGACGACGGCGATCACCACGAGATCGCGTGCGAACAGCAGGCCCGGATGCCGCCTCCGACGCGAAGCTGCAGGAGGCGCTTCGTCGGCCCCGGCATCGGCGGCATCAGCGGACAATCCCGGCCTCCTCCAGTGGACGACGAAAGCCCCTCGAGAACGAGGGGCTTCGAAGTGCGGAGACGGCGGGATTTGAACCCGCGGTCCCCTTACGGGGACTCCACCTTAGCAGGGTGGTGCACTCGACCGGACTATGCGACGTCTCCTCGCGGGTACGCAAGCGCACACGCGACAGCCATCATAACCCGATGCCCGGCCGAAACACGATTCGGGCGAGATCGGCTACTGGTCTTCGAGCGTACGGCCCGCGGAACACCTGGTCTCGGCCGCTGTCTGGCCGGTGACGTCGCTCGGCAGCGGCTCGGTCGACGGGGCCGGCGTGGGCACCTCGGCGGTGTCCTCCGCGGGAGCCTCCTCGCCGCTCTCCTCGGTGGAGAGCGCGGCCGGGGCCGCCTCGCCGTCGGTCGTCGCGGGGTCGACGGGCGGCGCGGTCGGGTCGCCCGCCGAGGCGAACGTGGCGTCGTCGGCCGTGGGGTCGAACGTCACCGGGATGTCCTGCTGCAGCGCAGTGTTCACGATCTCGGCCGAGTCGCTCGGCACGACGCCGCCCTCGACGTAACCCGTCGGGTACTGGATGAACGCGATCTTCGAGAGGTCGATGTCTTTCGCGGCCTTCGCGATCGAGACCATCGTCGTGGGGTCGGCGAGGGTGTCGGAGAGCTCCATGTTCGCGAGCGCGGCCTTCGCGATCGAGTACAGCGCGACGGGGTCGCCGAGCGTGCCGCCGTCTTGCAGCTTGCGCACGAGCGACGACATGAACACCTGCTGGTTCGAGATGCGCCCGAGGTCGGAGCCGTCGCCGACGCCGTGCCGAGTACGCAGGAATTGCAGCGCCTCCATGCCCTTGAGCGAGTGCTCGCCGGCCGTGAGGTACAGGTTGGTGTGCTCGTCTTCGATCGGCTCGGCGACGCAGACCGATACGCCGCCGACGGCCTCACTCATCGCGGCGACGCCGAGGAACTGCACGGTGCCCGCGAACGGGATCGTGATGCCGGTGAGCTGCTCGACGGTCTTCACCACGCACGCCATGCCGCCGTAGTCGAGCACCGAGTTGATCTTCACGCCGTACTGCTCGTACAGCGGCTCGCCGGCGGGGTCGGCCGGGTCGGGGCAGGCGGGTACGTCGACGAACATGTCACGGGGGAAGCTGATGACCTCGACGTGCGAGTGGTCCTGCGAGATGTGCAGCAGCATCGTCACGTCGTTGAGCACGGCGGTCTCTTCGTCGGGGTCGCCGAACGCGTCGCCCTGCCCCTCACGGCTGTCACTGCCGATGAGCAGCACGTTCACGCCGCCCTCCATGGCACCGACGTCGGGCACGCCCTCGAGCACGTCGGCGTTGCCGAGCGAGACGGTGGGCTTCAGCGTGTTGGCGAGGTCCCATGCGGCGTAGGCCGCGACGGCTCCGCCCGAGACGAGGGCGACGGCCGCGACCGAGGCGACGACCTTCGCGAGCGTGCGTCCGATCGAGCGACGACGGAGTCGGCCGTGGCGCGCCACCGCGGGGTTCTTCGCGGCGCGACGTGAGCTGGGTCGCAACGCTTCGTTCACCGTGGTCCTCTCGTGTCGTGTCGCGCGGAGGGCGTGGGATTCGAACCCACGAGACATTTCTGCCCACTGGTTTTCAAGACCAGCTCCATCGGCCGCTCGGACAGCCCTCCATGCCCGTGCGACCGCTCCGACGTGGAGCAGATCGTGCAGGCAGGCCCCGATTCTAGCCGAAATGCGCTCGGGCCAGCCTGTCAGTCACGCCTGAAAGAGTCCTGAAGCGAGGAAGAAGGCGAGATCAGTCGCCATTTCCGGTCACGCAGCGCACTTGGGTGCCGGTGAGCCCCGTGACGTCGGGAGGCAGTTGCTCCTCGGCCGGCGTCGTCGCCGGCTCGGCCGACGCCGGCGCTGCGGCATCCCCACCCGAATCGGTGCCCGTGTCGACGGCCTGCGCCTCCTCGGCGCTCTCGGTCTCGGTGTCGGCGTCGGTCGTGGCCGCCTCGACGGCGGGGGTCGTCGGGTCCGACGTTCCGTAGCCGGCGTTGTCGTTCGCGGTCGGGTCGATCACGACGGGGCGGTCCGCCTGCAGGGCGAGGTTCACCGCCTCGGCCGATTCGGCGGGCTCCACGTGCACCCCGTCGCCGTAGCCCGCCGTCGGGTACTGCACGAACGCGATCTTCGACAGGTCGGTGTCGGCGAGCGCCCGTGCGATCGACATGAGACGCGCCGGGTTCTGCAGCTCCTTCGAGAGCTCCATGTTCGAGAGCACGGCCTTCGCGATCGAGTACAGCTTCACGGGGTCGCTGAGGGTTCCGCTCGACTGCAGGGTGCGTGCGAGCGATGCGAGGAACGCCTGCTGGCTCGCGATGCGGCCGAGGTCGCTGCCGTCGTTCGTCGCCTTGCGGGTGCGCAGGAACGCGAGCGCCTCGAACCCCTTGATGCTGTGCGTGCCGGCCGTGAGCTTGAGACCCGAGGCGGGATCGTCGATCGGGTCGGCGAGGCAGACCTCGACGCCGCCGACCGCCTCAGACAGCGCGGCGACGCCCTTGAACTCGACGACGCCGGCGACGGGGATCTTCGTGCCGGTGAGCTGCTCGATGGTCATCGCGACGCACGTCAGGCCACCATGACTCAACACGCTGTTGAGCGGCACGCCCGACATCGCCGACAGCGGGCCGGTGGTCGGGTCGACCGGGTCGGGGCACTCGGGCACCGGCACGATCATGTCGCGCGGAAAGCTCACGACCTCGACGTGCGAGTGGTCCTGCGAGACGTGCAGGAGCATGTTGACGTCGTTGAGGATGCCCGAGTCCTCCTCGGGGTCGCCGAACGAACCGTCGGCCGGGCGCTTGTCGCTGCCGACGAGCAGGAAGTTGAGGCCCCCGTCCATCGCGCCGATGTCGGGCACGCCGTCGAGCATGTCCTCGCTCGCGAGCGAGGCGCCCTGCTTGACCGAGCCCACGAGGTCGACGGCCGCGTAGGCGGCGACCGCGGTCGCGCTCACCGCGACGACGGCGACGACGGATGCGACGAGCTTGAGCGTCGCGCGCGGCCCCGTGTGCCGTGGCAGGCGCCCGTGACGGGTGGGCTCGGGGCCGATGGGCGCGTCGCCTGGCCCATCCGCTTCAGCGGGTCGGTCCGGTTCGGCCGGCGTGCCGGGTTCGTCGGCCGGCCCGTCCGGTTCGGTGGAAGCGCCGGACCCGTCGGCGAGGTCGACCTCGTCGGTCGGGCTCGTCGGCGCCGCGGCATCCCCCGCCGTCGGCCCTTCGTTCTGCTCCACGTCGTTTCCCCTCCCGACCGGATGATTCTATTTCCCGCACCCCCGCGCGGGCTGTGATTCGCCGGTCAGGGCAACGTGTCGAGCGTCGCGGCGAGCCCGGCCTCGTCGACCGCGCCGGTCACCTCACGCGCCGCCGCCCGCACCTCGTCGGGCGCCTGGCCCATCGCGACCGACCGGCCCGCGGCGCCCGCCCAGGCGAACATCTCGAGATCGTTGCGGCCGTCGCCGACGGCGAGCACCCGTGCGGCGTCGGCGCCGAGCCAGCCGCGGACCCGCTCGAGCGCGGTCGCCTTGTTGACCCCGTCGGGCGCGATGTCGAGCCAGGCCGTCCAGCCGATCGCGTAGCTCACGTGGTGCAGGCCCATCTGGTCGACGATCTCGAAGAACTCGTCGAGCCCGTGCTCGAGGCTCGTGACGACGACACGCGTCGCGCGCTGGTCGAGCAGGCCCTCGAACTCGACCTCGCGGGCGTTGTCGAGGTTCCACTCGGTCATGCCGCGCGTGTAGAGCCGGAACCCGTCGGCGAGCTCGACCATGAACTTGCCCGACGGCAGGAACGCGCGGATGCGCTCGAGCACCGCGGTCGGGTCGAAGGTCTCGACGTGCTCGCGCGAGTAACCGCCCTCGGCGGTGTCGTCGCGACGCATCGTGATCGCGCCGTTCGCGCAGACCACGTACTCGGGGGTGAGCCCGAGCTGCTCGAGCACGGGGCGCGTCGTCGCCCACGAGCGGCCGGTCGCGAGCGTGACGAGGTGGCCCCGGTCTTCGGCGGCGGCGACGGCGTCGGCGACGAGGTCGTCGATCGTGCCGTCCTCGTGCATGATCGTGCCGTCGACGTCGAGTGCGACGAACCACGGCTCGGCCGCGGTCTCGATACGCTCGCTGGCGCTCGCTACTCGACCACCGGGGCTCGATTCGATGCTCATCGCGCGACGGGCTCGAATCGCTCGAGTCCGCCGAGGTAGCCGCGCAGCGCCTCGGGCACGACGACCGAGCCGTCGGCCTGCTGGTGCGTCTCGAGGATCGCGACGATCCAGCGGGTCGTCGCGAGCGTGCCGTTGAGGGTCGCGACCGGTGCCGTCTTGCCGCTCTCGGTGCGGTGCCTGATGTCGAGGCGGCGTGCCTGGAAGGTCGTGCAGTTCGAGGTCGACGTGAGCTCGCGGTACGCGTTCTGCGTCGGCACCCACGCCTCGACGTCGTACTTGCGCGCCGCGCTCGAGCCGAGGTCGCCGGCCGCCGTGTCGATCACGCGGTACGCGAGCCCGAGGTCTTGCAGCATGCCCTCCTGCCACGCGAGCAGGCGCTCGTGCTCGGCCTCGGCGTCGGCCGGGTCGATGTAGGTGAACATCTCGAGCTTGTTGAACTGGTGCACGCGGATGATGCCGCGGGTGTCTTTGCCGTGCGAGCCCGCCTCGCTGCGGTAGCAGGTCGACCAGCCGGCATAGCGGATCGGCCCGTTCGACACGTCGATGATCTCGTCGGCGTGGTAGCCGGCGAGCGCGACCTCGCTCGTGCCGGTGAGGTAGAGCTCCTGCTCGGGCAGGTAATACACCTCGTCGGCGTGCGCGCCGAGGAACCCGGTGCCGTTCATGATCTCGGGGCGCACGAGCGTCGGCGTGATGAGCGGGGTGAATCCGGCGGCGATCGCCCGGTCGAGCCCCATAGTCATGAGGGCGAGCTCGAGGCGGGCGCCGACGCCCTTGAGGTAGTGGAAGCGCGCGCCCGACACCTTCGCACCGCGCTGCATGTCGATCGCGTCGAGCAGCTCGCCGATCTCGAGGTGGTCGCGGGGCTCGAAGTCGAACGCGGGGATCTGGCCGACCTCGCGCAGCACGAGGTAGTCGTCTTCACCGCCGGCGGGCACGCCGTCGATGACGATGTTGCCGAGCTTCTGCACGGCGAGCGTGAACTCGGCCTCGGCGTCGCTCGCGGCCTGGCTCGCCGCCTTCACTCGCGCGGCCAGCTCTTGCGCCTGCGCGACGAGTTCGGCCTTCGCCTCCTTCGGAGCCTGCGCGACCTGCTTGCCGAACGCGTTCTGCTCGGCGCGGAGCGTCTCGAAGACGGTGATGGCGGTGCGACGGGCCGAGTCGGCGGCAACCGCCTCGTCGACGAACGCCGAGGACTCGCCACGGAGCTCCTGCGAACGCTTGATGACGTCGGGGTTCTCGCGGAGCAGCACGGGGTCGATCACCCGAGCAAGTCTAGCCCGCGGCATCCCCCGCCCTTCAGCCACCGCCCGGGCGCGGTGCCGTACCGTTGGCAGGGTGACGGCCGACCACCAACCGACGGCGGATGCCTCGGAGCCGCGCCCGCGTGCGGCGATCATCTCGAACCCCACCAAGTCGGGGGTCGACGCGCTGCGCGCCGCGGTCGAGCGCGCCGAGGAGCGCCAGGGGTTCGCGCCGTCGTTGTGGATCGACACCGCAGAGGACGACCCCGGCAAGGGCATGGCCCGCGAGGCGGTCGAAAAGGGCGTCGACCTCGTGGTCGCGGCCGGCGGCGACGGCACCGTGCGCTCGGTCGCGGCGGGCCTGCGGGGCACGGGCGTGCCCCTCGGCATCGTGCCGCTCGGCACCGGAAACCTCTTCGCGCGCAACCTCGACATCCCCGTCAACGACGTCGACGACGCCGTCGTGCTCGCGTTCGCCGGTCTCGACCGGGCGGTCGACGTGCTCATCGCGCGGGTTCGGCGCCCAGACGGCACGACCGAGTCGCACGCCTCGCTCGTGATGGCGGGCATCGGCATCGACGCGACGATGATCGCGAACACGAACCCCGACCTGAAGAAGAAGGTCGGCTGGCTGGCGTACGTCGACGCGGGATTGCGGGCGCTGCCGAACTCGGAGCCGTTCCGCGTCGTGCACCGGCTCGACGGCGGCCGCCACCACCGGTCGAGGGTGTCGAGCATCCTCGTCGCGAACCTCGGCTACCTGCCGGGCAACCTCGAGCTCATCCCCGACGCCGAGATCGACGACGGACGCCTCGACGTCGTGCGACTGCAGCCGCGCAACCTGTTCGGCTGGTTGTTCGTCTGGCGCGTCATCGCGTGGGAGAACCGGGTGATGCGCAAGACCGCGATCGGCCGGCAGGTGCTCGACCTCACCGGCGGCAACCGGCGCCAGGTCGTCGCGTACTCCCGCGGGCGCACCGTCGACCTCGTCATCGAGGGCGGGCCGCAGGAGTTCGAGATCGACGGCGACGAGTTCGGCACGGTCGCCGCCGCCCGCTTCGAGGTCGACCCGGCGTCGCTCATCGTGCGCGTGCCGCGCTGACCCGATCCGGTGGTCGAGTAGGCGCGCCAGCGCCACCCCGGTGGTCGAGTAGGCGCGCCAGCGCCACCCCGGTGGTCGAGTAGGCGCGCCAGCGCCGTATCGAGACCCGGTCAGCCGAGCATCGACCCCTCGGCCGACGACGACGGGTTCGGGTCGGGCAGCCGGCGCATGCGCAGTCCGTTCGCGATGCCGAGCAGCCCGGCCAGGATCGGCACGAAGAGCGCCACCTGCAGGGCGATGTCCCGCGAGTCGGTGTTGATGCGCAGGATCTCGGCCTGCACGTCGGCCGGTTCGTCGACGAGCAGCTCGGCGAGGCCGGTGTCGCTCATGATCTCGGCGTCCTCCTCGAGCACGGTCGAGACCTGCTGCGCCTCTTCGGCGCTCAGTACCGAGCTCGCCTCGGCGCTCGCGGTGAACGTGAACGCGAGCGTCGCGAGCATGATCGCACCGGCGAAGGCGAGCCCGAACGAGAGTCCGAACGATCCGGCCGCCGAGTTCACCCCGGCCGCCTCGCTCACCCGCTCGTCGGAGATCGGCGAGAGCGTGTAGTTGTTGAGCTGCGACACGAGGAAGCCGAGTCCGCAGCCCGCGACGATGAGCGGGATCGTGAGGTACCAGCCCGAGTCGGCGATCGGCACGATCGGCACGATCACGGCGATGCCGATGACGACGAGGATGAAGCCCCACATGATGATGCTCGCCGGGCGGCGTTTCAGTCCGCGCCCCGCGAGCAACGCGACGACGAACATGCTGAGCGAGAGGGGGGCGATCGAGAGGCCCGCCTGCAGGGCGTTGTACTCGAACACCATCTGCAGGTAGATCGGCAGCACGATCATCGTGCCGCCGAGCGCGATCTGCTGCAGCAACTGACCGCTCGCGCCCGTACGGAACATCTTCGACTCGAAGAGCGCGGGGTCGAGCAGCACGGGCTTGCCCGCACGCTTGCGGCTGCGGAGCCAGAAGACGAGGAGGCCCAGTCCGAGCACGCCGATGCCGATGATGAGCCCGACGTAGCCGCCGCCCTCCTGCCAGACGAGGATGCCGGTCACGACGCCGCCCATGCCGACGATCGACAGCAGGGCGCCGACGAGGTCGATCGACCGGTCACCGTGGTACGGCACGTCCTTCACGAGCCCGATGCCCGCGAGCACGACGGCGATGATGAGCGCCTCGAGCGCGAAGCCGACCCGCCACGAGAGGAACGTCGTGATGAACCCGCCGAGCAGCGGCCCGACCGCGGCGGCGATCGCCGCCGACGCTCCGACCAGGGCGTAGACGCGCTTCTGATGGGCGCCCTCGAAGTTGCCGTGGATGAGCGACTGCATCGCCGGCAGCAGCAGTGAGGCGCCGATGCCGCCGACGACGGCCCAGAAGATGATGATCGCGATGAGGTCCTGCGCGAACACCATCGCGATCGCACCCACCGCGTAGCCGAGCAGGCCGAGGATGTAGGCGAGCTTGCGCCCGATCAGATCGCCCGTCTTGCCGCCGATCAGGATGAACGCCGCCGAGACGAGGGCCTCGAGCGCGATCGCGCTCTGCACGCCGCTCACGGTCGTGTGCAGGTCGTTGACGACGGCCGAGATCGACACGTTCATGAGCGACGTGTCGACGACGAGCACGAACATCGCCATCGCGAGCAGCAGTGCCAGCTTGCCGTTGAACCGCACCTCGCCGGGCGCACCGTTCGAGTCCATGGCTCATGCAACCACAACGCGCGGTCGCACCGGAAGAGTCCCCGTTCGGGCGACGGCGCCCGAACGCACCGGAGCGGGGCCGGTCGCTTCCGACCGGCCCCGCTCGGCGGCTGCGATCAGCCGCAGGTCACCGTCGCGTCGGCCCAGTCCGCGCGGTCCCACCACTCGGCCTGACCGGCCGGCGAGCCGGCGGCGTTCGGGTCGACCACGAGCTCGAGCCGCTGGACGCCCGCGACGTCGACGGCCACCTCGGCTGCGAGGCCCTTCGTCATCGCGGCGCTGTCGTAGCGCACCTCTCCGTCGGCCACGACGCGGAAGATGACGTTCGGCGACGCCCCCGCCTTGTTCATGATGTCGTCGATGCCGACGACCGCCTCGAACGCGGAGCACCGCCCGCCGAGGTTGAACCCGATCGTCGTGGGCGAGTTCACGCCGAGCCCCTTGGCGTACTCGACGCCCGCGAGCCGGATGGGCCTGCCGTCGCCGTACGCCGCCTCGCCGATCTCGGTGTCGCGCTCGATCGGACCGTAGGCCGCGTTGAGCGACACGGTCGCGAACGGGAGGTCGGACACGAAGTGCTCTCCCGCCGTCGGCGGGTCGGGAAGGTCGGGCACCGTCGCATCCCAGGCCTCCACCGCGAGGCCGGCGAGCTCGACGACATCACCGGCGGGCTCGGTTGCGAAGCCGGACGTATCGGTCGAGGCGGTGAACTCGGCGCCGACGGCGTACCAGTCGATCGACGCGGGAGCCTTGCCCGTGTCGAACGCCGTCTGGATGCTCGCGAAGAAGCGCTCCCAACGGTCCTTGTAGTAGGTGCCGACGAGGCCCTGCCACTCCCGGTTCGCGTAGTCGTTGAGCCCCGCGTTCACGGCGTTGCGGTCGCCCCACGTCGTGACGATCGACCGCGCGTCGAACTCGAGGCGGTCGGCCTCGGCCGGGTCGGCCGCCGCGGCGCGGGCGTCGGCGATCCAGCGGCCGAACAGCGTCTGCGGCTGCGTCGCGACGAGGTCGTCGAGCAGGTCGATGTTTCCGAGCCACTCCTCGCTGAGCTGAGTGAACGCCGCACGGTCGCGCATGCCGTACGCCTGCTGCAGTTGCGGCAGCAGCACGCGTGACGTGTTCGAGGTCACCTGGCGCGCGACGTCCATGAGGTCGTAGCGGTAGCTCGCGTTCTCGCCCGCGGCGGGCGCGGCGGCCAGGAGGTGGTCGAGGGCCTCCGCGAACCGGTCGGGGTCGTACGAGAAGCTGCCCGGCGACCAGGTGGCGGCGCGGCTCGCCGAGAGCGAGGGGCGGGCGCCGTAGAGGCCGTCGTGGGCCTCGCTGTAGCTGTCGTTGGTCGGCAGCGTGTACGCGGTCCCGGCGAGGGCCCGCCAGGCGGCCTTCAGCTCGGGGTCGTCGACGCCGTAGCGGCGCTCGGTCCAGTCGTCGAACCAGGCGTCGATGTCGACGGGGCCGTCGCGCCATGCGAGTCCGGCGAAGAAGTCGAGCGCGGCGGGGTTGTTGAGGCCGCCCTCGGGCATCGCGGCGATGCCGTCGACGGCGCTGCCGTCGGCGCCCAGCCAGTCGTAGTAGCGCTCGTTCCACGTCGTGAGCTCGGCGCCCATGGTCGTGTGGCCGCCGAAGTTCCAGATGGTGCCGAAAGCGTACGGTATGCCGCTCCACTGCGCCTCGAGCCCGCCGCGGCCGTCGTAGCGATCGGAGAGGCCGTCGACGATGAAGGTCGTCTCGGGGTTCGCGGCGGCGGCGACGTCGGCCGGCGGGTTGTTCTGCCAGCCGAGCAGCACCCAGGTCGCGCCGGGGTGCGCGTCCTGCAGCGCAGTCTCGATCGCGCGGGTGGCGGCGGGTACGTCGACCGACCCGCGCCGACCGCCCTCGTGCAGCACGTCCATCTTGTACGCGCCCGAGGCGCCGAGTCGCTGCTCGGAGGCTTCGTAGAACGCATCGGCCACCTCGGGGAACACGACCGAGTTCGGGTCGAGCCAGCCGGGTCGCTGGAATCCGACCCAGCCGCCCTGCGGCTCGACCCGCGCATCGGCGTTGCGCTCGGCGAAGTCGGTGGGCACCGTGCCGAAGTAGCCGGGCAGCACGGGCGTCATGTCGAGCTCGCGCAGTCGGTCGGCGATCTTGCGGCCGAGCTCGGTGCGCTCCTGGAGGAGCGCGTCGCTCGTACCCGCGGGGTAACCCGACATGTTCTGCAGGAGCCACCACGGCTGATGGCCGGGCAGCGGGATCCATGCCCGCGCCTCCTCGGCCGAGTACCCGAACTGCTGCAGCACCTCGGCGTACACCGCCTCGGAACCGACCGGCATGAAGACCTCGTTGAAGCCGAGCGCCGCGAGTTCGTCGATCTCGCGCTCCCACTCCTCCCACGTGCGGTAGGCACCCGTGTAGCCGTCTTCGGTGTCGTTGCCGTAGTAGCGGTGGGACACGTTCGACGTCGCGGTGATCGGCTCGGTCGGCAGGGGCAGTGCGGCTCCGGGGTCGACGTTGCGCACGTTCCACGAGATCGACTGCCCAATCGTGCCGAGGTACGCGTTCACCCCCGCGAGCGCGGTCGCCGAGTCGGTCGCGGCGATGCGCACGTGGTTGCGCTTCGACGTGACCTCGTAGGCGTCGACGCCGTCGGCCGACTCGAGCTTCGCGAGATCGAAGCCGCCGGATGCCTCGCCGAGGAGTCGTTCGAGCGCGTCTCGCGCGGGCTCCAGCCCTCGCGCGGTCTTCGCGGGGACGTTGAGCTTCGCGTCACGGGCCGATGGCTCGGCGTTCGCGGCGACGGCGGTGCCCGTCGCGAGCAGCACGGTGGTCGCGATCGTTGCGAGCGGGATGAGGGACGCTCGTCGGCGTCGTCTGGGCGTTGGGTGCATCATCGGGCCTTTCGCCGGTGGTTCGGATGGCGGCGCGGAACGCGCCGCCATCCCGACCCAACCAGAGCCCCGATCTTTACGCAAGGTCTTAACGTAAAGTCTCGGCTAAACTGCTCGCGGAACGGAGCCCACATGAACGACCCGATCGTCGGCACCGCACGGCTGAAGCGCTACAACACCGGCCGGGTGCTCGATGAGCTGCGCGCCGGCGACGAGCCGGTGCGCATCGTCGAGATCGCGGAGCGCACCGGGCTCACCCGATCGACCGTCGCCACGATCATCGACGAGCTCGACGCAGACGGCTGGTTGCGTCGGCACGACCCGGTCGGTTCGCTCGGCCGCCCGGCGGCCAGGTTCACAGTCGCGTCGGAGCGCTTCCACGTGCTCGGCGTCGACATCGGCCTCCACCGCGTGGTCGCCGAGGTCGCCGACGCGGCGGGCACGGTGATCGCCGAGGCGAACGCCTCGCACGAGATGCGCGACGGGCGCGAACTGCTGCGCCTCGTGAACGTCACCGTCGATCGGGCGCTCGCGGACGCCGGGCTCGACCGCGCCGCCATCGCGGCCGTCGCGGTCGCGAGCGTCGGCATGATCGACCGCGCCGAGGGCCGCGTGCGCGTCATCCGCGGTATCGACGCCTGGACCGACCTCGACCTCACGCGAGAGCTCGGCCGGGGCTTCGACGTGGCCGTCGACCTCGACAACGACGCGAACCTCGCCGCGCTCGCCATGTCCGAGCTCGACGACTGCCCGCCCTCGTTCCTGACCGTGCAATGGGGCGAGCGCCTCGGCGCCGGCCTCGTGCTCGACGGACGGCTCTACCGCGGCACGCTCGGCGCAGCGGGCGAGATCGGCGCACTCATGGTCACCGACCCGTGGAGCGGCGACCGGGCCCCGCTCGAGGCCGTCGTCGGCGCCGAGCGCATCGACGAGGTCGCCCGGCTCGTTGCGGCGCGCGACCCCTTCACCCGGCTCGCGTCGGAACTCGGCCCCGAGGCCGCTGCCGCCCACGTGTTCGAGCGGGCGAACGACGGCGAGCGCGCGGCCACCGAGATCGTCGACCTGCTCGCCGACGTCGCCGCGCGGGCGCTCACGCCCATCCTGCTCGCACTCGACCTGCATCGCGTCTACGTCACGGGCGGCATCGCCCGTGGCGGCGACGTGCTGACGGCGGCGCTCGAACGGCGGCTGACTGCGCGCGGCGCCGAGCCGATCGACGTGCGGCTCTCGCCGTTCGCCGAGAACACGGTCGTGCGCGGCGCGGTCACGGCGGCGGTGCGGTCGGCGTGGGGTTCAGCGATCGACGGCGGCCTCATGCCGTCGGCGCGCCCGACGGGGCGGAGCTCGGTGCGCTGACTCGCCGAGAGGCCGATACGGTCAATCGGCGGATGCCGCGCCCGATGCCGACCGCCGAAGCGAGCGCCGCGCCTCGAGCGACGCGATCGACACGATCGCCGCCGTGACCGTGAGGGCGAGCGCTCCGATGGTCGATTGGGCGATCTGGCCCCGGGCCATGGCGTCCATCCTGGACATCTCCTCGGGGGTGGACCCGGGGCCGCTGCTCCCCATGTAATCCATCCCGGCCGTCATCCCATCGGAGATCATCGAGACGGCGGCCGGCACCGCGAGGAGGCCGACACCGGCGAGCAGCAGGAGTCCCCACCATGCAGCGGGTCGCGCGAACGTGCGCCCGCGCGGGGCGGGGAGATCGGTCAGGGACGCGGCGACCGCGGTCACGAGGACGATGCCGACGCCGCCCGCCATGAGGAGCGAGGGTGCGAGCGTCCAGCTGAGCGTCTGGATCATCTGGACGACCGCCGGATCCTCGGTCGGTACTGCGTAGCTCTGGGTGAACGAGGCGGCGGCCGTCCATGCGATCCACAGGCCGCTCACGGCGACCACGGCGCCGAACGCCCACCCCGCGCCGAGCCAGGCCCAGGTTCGAGCCGTGGCGCCCTGCGGCGGCGCGGCACCCGGCACGGGAACCGCGTCGACCGTGCCGTCGTCGTCGCCGTCGCCGTCGCCGTCATCGTCACCGCCGGACCCGTCGGCCCGATCGCCGTCGAGCACAGCCTCTGGCTCGGCGTCGAGCTCGAGCCCGGCGAACAGGTCGAGGTCATCCTCGCGAGCCGAATCGGGCGGAAGCTCGGCCGGTACATGCACGAGGGGAAGCTCGCGCGCGGCAGCGGGCCGGCGCTGCCCCGCGAGCGGCGGGTCGCTCGGTCCGGGTTCGTCGCCGGTCGAGCGAGTCGGCGCCGCGGCATCCGCCCCAGGCCCGTCGTACCCCCGCTGGAACCTCGCGTCGTAGCGCGGATCGATGCCCTCACGTGCCTCGGTCATCGTCGACCCCCTCCCGTGCGCGTGCGACGCCGTCAGGCGTCGTCGGGCTCGCCGCTCAAGAGCCCGCGCAGCCAGTCGCGGGCCTCGATGAAGATGCCGTCATCGTACTTCGAGTGGTACTCGATCTCACGCCGGTCGGCGCGGGGGTACGAGCCGAGGAAGATGACCTTCGGCGAGTAGCGGCGCAGGCCCAGGAGAGCGTCGGCGACGCGCTCGTCCTCGGCATGCCCCTCGAGGTCGATCACGAACCGGTAGCGGCCGAGCGCGTCGCCGATCGGGCGCGACTGGATGAGCGAGAGGTTGACCCCCCGCGTCGAGAACTGCTCGAGCATGTCGAGCAGCGCGCCGGGCTCGTCGTCGGGCAGCTCGACGATGAGGCTCGTCTTGTCGGCACCGGTCTTGGCCGGCAGCGTGCGCGACCGGCTGACCAGCACGAACCGGGTCACCGCGTTCGGGTTGTCGCCGATGTCGCGCGCCAGCACGTCGACGTCGAGGTGCTCGGTGATGCCGGGCGGCGCCACCGCCGCATCCGCCTGCGCCGAATCGAACAGGGATGCCGCGGCCTGCACGTTGCTCGTCGCCGGGATGTGACCGTGGTCGGGCAGCTCGCGCTCGAGCCAGCCGCGCGACTGCGCATAGGCGACCGGGTGCGCGTTGACGACGCGCACGTCGGCGAGCGCGGTGCCCGGGCGGGCGACGAGCACGAAGTTCACGGGCACGAGGTACTCGCCGACGATGCGGAGGCCGGGGACGGTCGCCAGGGCGTCCTGCGTGGCGCTCACGCCGCCGTCGATGGAGTTCTCGATCGCGATCATGGCGGCCACCGAGCGCCCCTCGACGACATCGGCGAGCGCCTCGCCGACGTTGTTCACCGGGCGCCAGTGCTTGCCCGCAGCCTCGGGCACCTGCTTCAACGCCGCCTCGGTGAACGTGCCGGCCGGCCCGAGGTACGAGTAGGTCTCGTCGGGGGGTGTCGCCGCGGCATCCGTCGTCATGCGCCAAGCCTAACGAGCGGTCCGCGACCCGACTGCGATACTGCGGACGTGGACACCAGGGCCCTGCCGACGGATGCGGAACGGCTGGTCGCGCTGCGCCGCATGAAGCGCGTGGCGACGAGCCTGCTCGTCGTGGCGGCCGTCGTGTTCGCGGTGTCGTTCGGGCTGCAGGACTCGATCGCCTGGATGGGCTTCGTGCGTGCCGCGGCCGAGGGCGCGATGGTCGGCGCGATCGCCGACTGGTTCGCGGTGACGGCGCTGTTCCGGCACCCCTTGGGCATCCCGATCCCCCACACGGCGATCATCCCGCGCCGCAAGGACGAGATCGGCGCGAGTCTCGGGGCCTTCGTCGAGCACGAGTTCCTCTCCGACGAGGTCGTGCTCGGCAAGCTGCGCTCGATCGGCGTCTCGCGGCGGCTCGGCGGCTGGCTCGCGGAGCCGGGCAACGCCGAGCGGGTCACGGCCGAGATCGCCGTCGCCGCGCGCGGCGTGCTCACGATGCTCGGTGACGACGACGTCGAGGACGTCATCGAGCGACTCGCCCGCCGGCACCTCTTCGAACCCGAGTGGGGTCCGGCGATCGGCCGGATCGGCGCGCAGCTCGTCGCCGCCGACCAGCAGCGCGCCGCCGTCGACGCGGTGCTCGAGCAGGCGTCATCCTGGCTGGAGGCGCACCCCGAGGCGTTCGGTCGCATGGTCTCCGACCGGCTGCCGCGCTGGATGCCGGGCTTCGTCGACCGCCTCGTCGACGACCGCGCGCACCGCGAGGTGCTCACGTTCGTGCAAGCGGTACGGGACGACGACGAGCACCCGCTGCGGCTCGCGATCGACCGCTACCTCGGCGAGCTCGCCGACGACCTGCAGCACGACCCGGCGATGATCGCCCGGGTCGAGCGGCTCAAGGCCGACCTGCTCGCGAGCCCGCGGGTGCGCGAGTTCGCCGGCGAGGCGTGGGGCGCGGTCAAGGCGACCCTGTTCGACGGACTCGCCGACCCCGCGAGCGAACTGCGCACCGGGCTGCGCACCGCGATCGTCGAGGTCGGCACCCGCCTCGCGACCGACGAGGCGCTCGCGGCGAAGGTCGACGACTGGCTCACCGACGCCGCGGCCTACGTCGTGCGCAACTACCGCCACGAGATCGCCGGCGTCATCACCGAGACGGTCGAGCGCTGGGACCCCCGCGAGACGACCGAGAAGCTCGAGCTGCAGGTCGGGCGCGACCTGCAGTTCATCCGCATCAACGGCACCGTCGTGGGTGCGCTCGCGGGGCTCGCGATCTATTCGGTCGCGACGGCCGTGCACGCGCTGGTGGGTTGAGGAGCGAGCGCAACGAGCGTCTCGAAACCCCCTCGAGGCATCCGGTTTCGAGACGGCGCTGGCGCGCCTCCTCAACCCACGGAAGACTGTTCGCATGCACGAGCGAGCGGGAACCCCGGCCATCGAGTCCGACCTCATCGACGTCGAAGCGCTCATCAGGGCGTACTACGAGCTGCAGCCCGACGCCTCGGTGCCCGAGCAGCGGGTCGTGTTCGGCACCTCGGGGCATCGCGGGTCGTCGCTCTCGACGAGCTTCAACGAGCACCACATCCTCGCGACGACCCAGGCCATCGTCGAGTACCGCGCCGCGCAGGGCATCACGGGGCCGCTCTTCATCGGCGCCGACACCCACGCGCTGAGCGCTCCCGCGCAGACGACCGCGCTCGACGTGCTCGTCGGCAACCAGGTGCGCGTGCTCGTCGACGAGTTCGACGACTACGTGCCGACGCCGGCGCTCTCGCACGCGATCCTCACCTGGAACAACGATCCCGCCAAGCGCGCCGAGGGCGAGGCCGACGGCATCGTCATCACGCCGTCGCACAACCCGCCGCAGGACGGCGGGTTCAAGTACAACCCGCCGCATGGCGGCCCGGCCGACAGCGACGCGACCGCGTGGATCGCGGCCCGCGCGAACGAGCTCATCGAGGGCGGCCTGCGCGGCGTGAACCAGGCCGAGCCGAGCGGCGTCGAGACGTACGACTTCCGCGGCGCGTACGTCGACGACCTCGCGAACGTCATCGACCTGGAGGCGATCAAGGGCAGCGGCATCCGCATCGGCGCCGACCCGCTCGGCGGGGCGTCGGTCAACTACTGGGCGGCGATCCGCGACCGCTACGGGCTCGACCTCACGGTCGTGAACGAGCGCGTCGACCCGACCTGGTCGTTCATGACGCTCGACTGGGACGGGAAGATCCGCATGGACCCGTCGAGCCGCAATGCGATGGCCTCGGTCGTCGCGAGGGCGGGCGAGTACGATCTGCTCACCGGCAACGACGCCGACGCCGACCGGCACGGCATCGTGACCCCCGACGGCGGGCTCATGAACCCGAACCACTACCTCGCGGTCGCGATCGAGTACCTGTTCGCGCACCGTCCGGGTTGGCGGTCGGATGCCGCGATCGGCAAGACGCTCGTCTCGAGCTCGATGATCGACCGCGTCGCCGCGTCGCTCGGCCGCCGGCTGTGGGAGGTGCCGGTCGGCTTCAAGTGGTTCGTGCCGGGCCTCGTCGACGGCTCGGTCGGCTTCGGCGGAGAAGAGAGCGCGGGGGCGTCGTTCCTGCGCTTCGACGGCACCGTGTGGACGACCGACAAGGACGGCATCCTGCTCTGCCTGCTGGCCGCCGAGATCCGCGCCGTGACCGGCAAGTCGCCGTCGGAGCTGTACGCCGACCTGGTGTCGCGCTTCGGCGACCCGGCATACGAGCGGGTGGATGCCGCGGCGAACGCCGCGCAGAAGGCCGCGCTCGGCCGCCTCGACGGTGACGCGATCACCGCGACCGAGCTCGCCGGCGAGCCGATCACCGCGAAGCTGTCGAAGGCGCCCGGCAACGACGCCTCGATCGGCGGGGTCAAGGTCGAGACGGCCGACGCGTGGTTCGCCGCCCGGCCGAGCGGAACCGAGGACGTCTACAAGATCTACGCCGAGTCGTTCAAGGGCCCCGAGCACCTGAAGCTCGTGCAGGCGGAGGCGAAGCGCATCGTCGACGGCGCGCTCGGCGGCTGATCCGCGGGAGCGGTCACTTCAACGAGAAGTACGTGACCGTGCCGCCGCCCGAGGCGAGTGCCTCGTCGACGTCCCAGTAGTCGGCGTCCTTCGTGTGACCGCCGACCCAGATGCGGGTCGTGCCGCCCGAGTGCTCGACGCGCGTGACGACGGCGGTGTGGTCGCGGTCGCCCGAGGCATCCCAGTCGAACTGGGCGATGTCGCCGACCTTGACGAGGCCGCGCTGGGAGTCGTCGAGCGGGGTCGCGCGATCGGGGCGTCCGAGCAGGTAGTCGCGCAGTGCGGTCGAGCTGCCCCAGCTGGGCGACATGGCGCCCGTGGCACGGTCGTAGTACCAGCCGTCGTCCATCTTCCAGCCGCGGGCGACGAGCGACTGGCTCGTGAAGTTCGCGCAGTCGACCCCGCTCAGCACGGTGTACTCGGCGGTGTTGTAGTCGCTCCAGTGCGCGAGCACGTAGCCGACCTGCGCATCGATGCGCGCGTCGGACGTGTAGTCGAGGGTGAGCACGGTCGGCACCTCGGTCGTCGATGCCGCGGTGATGCCGGCCAGGTCGCTCGTCGACGACGTCGGCACCTCGACGCCGGCCGCGACCGACGCGGCGGGCGTCTCGACGGGCACGGGGTTGCCCGCGGCGTCGGTGAAGCTCACCTCGGCGTCGCCGATCGACTGCGCCGAGGTCGCCGGAACGGTGAACGTCACGGTTCCCTCGTCGGCCGAGACGATCGGCGCGGCGACACCCGCGACCGTCACAGAGCCGACCTGGTCGAGGCCGTCGCCCGTGACCGAGACCTGCGTGCCGCCCGTGAACGGAACGGCGGCCGTCGAGAGGCCGCCCGTGATCGTCGGCCCGTCGTCGACCGCCGCTGCCGTCGAGACGATCTCGTCGCGGGCGGCGGCCGCCCGCGAGTCGGCCGCCGATGCGCCGGTCGCGTCCGACCGCGTCGCCCCGATCGCGGTGACGGCCGAGGCGGCGCCGTCGGGCGCGAACGCGGATGCGACCGCACCGAACGCGGTCACGCCGAGCAGCGCGGTCGTGGCGCCGAGCGCGACGAGCCGCCGGGCACCGCTCGACGGGCGCCGGTTACGTGCGTGGTCGGCGCGATGCCGCGGGTGATGCGACCCGGGCTCGTCGGATGCCGGGGCGGAGACGGGTCCGTGGGCATCGACGTCCGTGCGACGGGACTCCGGCGGGCCCGGGTTCGGGGGAACTGAACCCGGGCCCTGCGGAGTCCCGTCGTCGGGGGACGTCGTTTCGAGCGCTGCGACGCCACGGCCGGGCTTCGCGGCGACGAAGCCGCGACGCGCCCGTGCCGGGCGGGAGGGCTCGGCCGGATCGGGCTCGGCCGAGTCCTCCCGGGTGCCGGCCGGTTCCAGCGCTTCCGTCGTGTGCCCCAACGAGGCTCCCTCGCCCGTGCCGTCGACCAGGGCCTCCGCGCCTTCGGCGAGGAGTGCGGGGTCGATCGCGCCCGGCGCACGGAACGTCGTGCGTCGGCGCTGCGGCATGGGGGCAGGCGGGTTCTTGGAGATTCGTTTGAACACGGGGAAGGTGGTTCCGGTCGGCGTTTCGGGGGACACGAAACCTCACCACGCGATTTTGTGAGGAACCCTCCCAAACTCTGGGAGGAGGATGAGAGCGATCTCAGAGAACGCTGCGTCCCGCTCCCGCACGACGGCGGCGCAGCCGCGAACTCAGGCCGGGCGACGGCGAGCCGAGCGCACGCCCATGACGACGAGCGGCAGCAGCACGAGCATCGCCACGAGGCACACGCCGGCGAACCCGCCGAAGCCCAGCACGAACCCGCTCAGCGCTGCCGCGATCGCCGCCGCGAGGTTCATCGACGCGTCAGTCGCGCCCTGCAGCGGCACGCGGATCGACGGGTCGACCGCATCGGTCACGAGCGTCGAGCCGCCGATGAGCCCGCACGACCAGCCCAGCCCGAGCAGGCCGAGCGCGAGCGGCACGAGCAGCATGTCGTCGGCCGGCGCGAGGATGCCGATCAGCGTCGCGAGCGCGAGGATGCCGATGCCGATGAAGATCACGCGCTCCGACCCGATGCGGTCGGCGAGCCAGCCGACGAGCGGGCTCGCCCCGTACATGCCGAGGATGTGGATGCTGATCACGACGCCCACGAGCGACAGCGAGAGCCCGTGCGCCATCATGTGCACGGGCGTCATGACCATGACCCCGACCATGACCGTGTGCGAGCAGACGATCGCGAAGATCGCGAACAGCGCGCGCGGATTGCGCGACGCGATGCGCATGGCCTGCCACGATCCGATCCGCGCCGATGAACGGGATGCCCCGGCCGCGGCATCCCCGGCGAGGTGGCCGGCCGGCGGCAGTCGCAGCAGTGCCGCCACAAGCAGTGTCGAGAACGCGAAAGCCGCCCCCGAGAACAGGAACGGCCCGACGAGCGCGGGCAGTCCGATCGCCTGGCCGACCGTGTCGCCCAGGTCGGAGAGCAGGGGCCCCGCGACCGAGCCGAGCGTCGTCGCCCAGAGCACGAGCGACATCGAGCGCGCCTCGAAGCCGGGCGCGGCGACCTCGGTCGCCGCGAACCGCGCCTGCAGGCCGGCGGCCGTTCCGGCCCCGAACGCCATGAGCCCGAGGAACACGAGCGGCACGAATCCGCTGACCGCCGCGGCGATGACGAGCAGGGCGCCGAGGCATCCGAGCGCATAGCCGGTCGCGAGCGCGACGTGACGCCCGCGTCGCACGGCGAGCTTCGCGAGCGGGATGGCCGTGAGCGCCGCGCCGAGCACGCTCGACGACTGGGCGAAGCCGGCGAACGCGACAACGCCCGTCAGCTCGTCGACAAGGAGCGCGGCGACCGCGATGCCGGAGGCGACGCCGACGCCCGCGAGCAGCTGGTTGACGATGAGCACCGTGAGCGAGAGCCCGCGGTGCGGTACGGCGGGGACGGGCTGGGGCGCGGCCGGCGTCGGCGCGTCGGGCGAGCTCGCCGCCTCGGTCATTGCGCGGCGCCGCCGGGCACGCCGAAGAACTCCTCGAGGGTCGTGATGCCCCTCTCGTGCATCTCGGTCGCGAGCGGCACGCCGACGTAGCGGAAGTGCCACGACTCGTGCGGGTAGCCCGTGACCTCGACCTTATCGGCCGGGTAGCGCAGGATGAACCCGAACCGGTAGGCGTTGGCCCGCACCCACTCGCCCTCGGCGCTGTCGTCCATGCACTCGAACGTGCAGCCGCCCTCGGTGCCGATGTCCATCGCGAGGCCGGTCTGGTGCTCGGAGTGCCCCGGCGGCGCCGTCGTCGGGTCGCTGCCGTCGCCGTAGAGCTCGACCTGCGTGTCGTAGCTGCGGTAGGCGCTGTTCGAGGCCAGGTAGAAGTCGGCCTCGTCGGCCGCGGCGGCGAACATCGCGACGACCGCGTCGGACGCCTCCTGCCGCATCTCGGGCACCCAGGTGTGCGCGACGGGCACCTCGACGAGGTCGGCGGGCACGTAGTCCTGCGGGTTCAGCGGGCGCACCTGGTTGACGACGACCCAGATGCTCGCCGGGTCGTCGAGCGAATAGGCGGTCTTGTCGAAGGTGTCGACCGTCGCGGGCGGCGGAGCGGTCGGCGGTGCCGGTCGCGGGGTCGGGCTGTTCGAACCGGATGCCTCGGGGCCCGCGCCCGACGCACCCCCGGGGGTCGCTCCGGCGACCGCGCCGACAACGACCACGCTGATCGCCACGAGGACGGCGATGAGCACGAGCGCAACCGTCATGCGACGTCGCTGCACCTCGTCGCTGACGGCGGGGGGACCTTCGGGCTCTGGCACCCGTCGAGTCTACGCGGGGTCGCCGACCGTTCTCCGAGCGCCTGTGAGAGCGCTCTCTTGACATCTTTCAAATGGCGTCGTAGAGTCACCTCTCGAATATGTGAGAGCGCTCTCACAATCGGGTGAGAGCGCTCTCTGATTCCTGCATCATCATCCCCAATCGACCACGCACACAAAGGAGTGACCGTGAAGCTCTCACGACGCACCCGCGGCGCCGTCGCCATCGCCGGCGCGGCATCGATCGCCTTGCTCGCCACAGCCTGTTCCACCGGCGGCGGCGACACGACCGGCGACGGCGAGGACATCACCCTCACCGTCACCACGTTCGGCACCCAGGGCCTCGAGGGCCTGTACGAGCAGTACGAGGCCGACCACCCCGGCATCACCATCAAGGCCACGAACATCGACACGGGCGGCAACGCCCTCACCGACTGGCAGACCAAGCAGGCCGCCGGCGCCGGGCTCCCCGACGTGCAGGCCGTCGAGGAGGGCTGGCTCTCGAAGGTCATGCAGGTGAGCGACTCGTTCACCGACCTGCGCGACTACGGTGCCGACGACCTCAGCGACCAGTGGGTCGACTGGAAGGTGAAGCAGGCCACCGACGCCGACGGCCGCATCATCGGCTACGGCACCGACATCGGCCCCGAGGGCCTCTGCTACAACGGCAAGCTCTTCGAGGAGGCCGGCCTGCCGAGCGACCGCGAGGGCGTCGCAGCCCTGTTCGGCGGCGAGGATGCCTCGTGGGAGAAGTTCTTCGAGGTCGGCAAGGCCTACCACGACAAGACCGGCAAGGCGTTCTACGACCAGTCGGGCTTCGTCTGGAACTCGATGGTGAACCAGCTGCCCGAGGGCTACTACACCGCCGACGGCGAGCTCAACGTCGAGGGCAACAAGGAGCTCGAGGCGCGCTGGGCGCTGCTCGCGCAGGGCGCGGCCGACGGCCTCTCGTCGAACCAGACCCAGTGGGACTGGGGCGGCGGCAAGGCGTTCACCGACGGCTCGTTCGCGACCTTCGTCTGCCCGGGCTGGATGCTCGGCGTCGTGAAGGGCCAGGTCGAGGCCGCCGGCGGCGACGCCACCACGGGCTGGGACTTCGCCGACGTCTTCCCCGGCGGCGCGGCCAACTGGGGCGGTGCGTTCCTGACGGTGCCCACCACCTCGAAGCACCCGAAGGAGGCGGCCGAGCTCGCCGAGTACCTGACGAACGCGCAGTCGCAGGTCGCCGCGTTCCAGGCGGCCGGCACGTTCCCCTCGAACGTCGAGGCGCAGTCCGACGCGGGCGTGACCGGTGAGAGCGAGCTGACCGCGTTCTTCAACGACGCCCCGATCGGCGAGATCCTCGGCTCGCGTGCCGAGGGCGTCGTCGCCCAGTACAAGGGACCGGACGACTCGGTCATCCAGGAGCAGGTCTTCGGACCGTCGATCCAGGAGCTCGACTCGGGCAAGGCCGACGGCCCGACCGCGTGGCAGCACGCGCTCGACCTCCTCGACCAGCTGGTCCAGCAGTAGTCCGACCAGTGCGGTGAACGCGGGCCCTTCGGAACGAACCGCTCCGAAGGGCCCGCATCACGAGAGGAACCCCCAATGACTTCGACCATCACGCCGCCGACGGAGGCGGCATCCCCCACGCCGTCGGGCAGTGCGAAGCGCGACCGCGCCCGCACCGCACCCCGCACCCCGCTCACGACCCGGCAGCGGCTCAACCGCTGGGACGTGCGGTACTCGCCCTACCTCTACATCGCGCCGTTCTTCGTGCTGTTCGGACTCGTCGGACTCTTCCCGCTCGGCTACACCTTCGTGGTGTCGCTCAACGACTGGAACCTGCTCACCGGCCCCGGCGAGTGGATCGGCCTCCAGAACTTCACCGACGAGCTCACCGACCCGCTGTTCTGGAACTCGCTGTTCAACACGTTCAGCATCTTCCTGCTGTCGGCCGTGCCGCAGCTCATCGCCGCGATCGTCATCGCGGCGGTGCTCGACCAGAACATCCGCGCCAAGACCTTCTGGCGGCTGTCGGTCATCCTCCCCTACGTCGTGACGCCCGTCGCGGTCGCCCTCATCTTCAGCAACGTCTTCGGCGAGAAGTACGGGCTCATCAACAACCTGCTCACGACGCTCGGCGCCGATCCCGTGATGTGGAAGACCGAGACCCTGCCGAGCCACATCGCCATCGCGACCATGGTCAACTGGCGCTGGACGGGCTACAACGCCCTCATCCTGCTCGCCGCGATGCAGGCCGTGCCGAAGGACATCCACGAGGCCGCCGCGATCGACGGCGCCGGCGCCGTGCGACGCTTCTTCTCGGTCACGATCCCGAGCATCAAGCCCACGATCGTCTTCGTCGTCATCACGGCGACCATCGGCGGCCTGCAGATCTTCACCGAGCCCAAGCTCTTCAACGCGACGAGCTCGATCCCCGGCGGACCGCAACGGCAGTACCAGACGACCGTGCTGTACCTCTGGGACCTCGCGTTCAACCGGCAGGACTTCGGCAAGGCCTCCGCCGTCGCGTGGATCCTCTTCCTCATCATCGTCGCGATCGGCCTCGTGAACTTCTGGCTCTCGCGACGCATCGCCGGAGCCGAGGCGAAGAGTGCGAAGCGCCGCACCCGACGCCGGCTCGACGCCCATGCCGCGACTCGGGCCGGGGCATCCCTCGCCGCCGTGCCCGGAGCCGGGGGCGTGACCGGGGCCATGGTGGCCGAACCCACACTCGACGACGACAGCCTCGAGGAACCCAGCAGGGAGGACCGCGCATGACCGCCACGAAGGCCGTCGTCACGAGCGGCGCGACGGGCGGCCGCGGCCGCGGTCGCGACCTCGCCCCGTCACGGCACGACGCACCCCGCCGCCGAGCGCTCGGCATCGAGCGACGCCCCGGCTGGCTCACCTACACGCTGCTCGGCGTCTTCTTCGTCGCCGGCGCCTACCCGCTCTACTGGTCGTTCATCATCGGCTCGAGCGACAAGTCGGCGCTCACGAGCACCTGGCCGCCGCTGCTGCCTGGCGGCCAGTTCTGGACCAACGTCGGCGAGGTGCTCGACACGGTGCCGTTCTGGCTCGCGCTCGGCAACTCGATCATCGTCGCGAGCGTCATCACGCTCTCGGTCGTGAGCTTCTCGACGCTCGCCGGGTACGCCTTCGCGAAGCTGCGGTTCCGCGGCCGCGAGGGGCTCATGGTGTTCGTCATCGCGACGCTCGCGGTGCCGACCCAGCTCGGCATCATCCCGCTGTTCATGCTCATGAAGCAGTTCGGCTGGACGGGCACCCTCGGCGCCGTGATCGTGCCGACCCTCGTGACCGCGTTCGGCGTGTTCTTCATGCGGCAGTACCTGGTCGACGTCATCCCCGACGAACTCATCGAGGCGGCCCGCGTCGACGGGGCATCCATGATCAGCACCTTCTGGCACGTCGGCGTGCCGGCGGCCCGTCCCGCGATGGCGATCCTCGGCCTGTTCACCTTCATGACGGCGTGGACCGACTACCTCTGGCCGCTGCTCGTCGTGCCGCAGAACCCGACCCTGCAGGTGGCGCTCAGCCAGCTGCAGTCGGCGCGGTACGTCGACTACTCGGTCGTGCTCGCGGGCGCGGTGCTCGCGACGCTGCCGCTGCTGATTCTCTTCATCATCGCCGGCAAGCAACTCATTTCAGGGATCATGGCAGGAGCAGTCAAGGGATGACCATCGGAATTCGAGAGGACCTCTCCATGACCGACACGACGACGGATGCCGCGGGGCGGGCGTTCCCCGAGGCCTTCCTGTTCGGCGCGGCCACCGCGGCGTACCAGATCGAGGGCGCCGCCTTCGAAGACGGCCGCACCGCGTCGATCTGGGACGCATTCTGCCGGGTGCCGGGCGCCGTGGTGGGCGGCGACGACGGCGACGTCGCGTGCGACCACTACCATCGCATGCCGCAGGACGTCGCGCTCATGTGCGAGCTCGGCCTGCAGACGTACCGGTTCTCGACCTCGTGGGCGCGCGTGCGGCCCGACGGCGGCGCGGTGAACCCGGCCGGCGTCGACTTCTACTCGCGTCTCGTCGACGAGCTGCTCGAAGCCGGCATCAAGCCGTGGCTCACGCTCTACCACTGGGACCTGCCGCAGGCGCTCCAGGAGCGCGGCGGCTGGACGGTGCGCGAGACGGCCGACCGGTTCACCGAGTACGCACTGTCGATGCACGACGCGCTCGGCGACCGGGTGACCGCGTGGACGACCCTCAACGAGCCGTGGTGCGCCTCGTTCCTGTCATACACGGGCGGCGAGCACGCGCCCGGGCACCAGAGCATCGCCGAGGGGCTGCTCGCCTCGCATCACCTGCTGCTCGGCCACGGGCAGGTCGTGCGCGAGCTGCGGGCACGCGACGCCTCGCTCAGCCTGGGCATCACCCTCAACCACACCGTCGCCGACCCCGCCGACCCGACCGACCCGCGCGACCTCGATGCGGTGCGCCGGCTCGACGGGCAGTTCAACCGGTGGTTCCTCGACCCGCTGTTCCGCGGCAGCTACCCCGCCGACGTGGTCGAGGACATCAGGGCGGTGGATGCCGCGGCCGTCGAACGCTTCGAAGCCGCGGTCGCCCCCGGCGACCTCGAACTGATCTCGGCGCCGATCGACACGCTGGGCGTGAACTACTACCACGGCGACCTCGTGTCGGCGACCCCGCCCGCACCGGCCGACACGCCGGTCTCGAGCGGACCGGGCAACACCCGCCCGACGCGCAGCCCCTACCCGGCGGCCCACGACCTGCACAACGTCGAACGGGGCCTGCCGCGCACCGCGCAGAACTGGGAGGTGCAGCCCGAGGGCCTCACCCGGCTCCTCCGCCGCATCTGGGACGAGTACGCCTCGTCGGCCGGGGTGTCGCTCTACGTCACCGAGAACGGCGCCGCCTACGACGACGAGCTCTCGCTCGATCTCGAGGGCGTCGCACGGGTCGACGACGTCGACCGCGAACGGTTCGTCGTCGCGCACCTCGCGGCCGTGCTCGACGCGATCGAGCAGGGCGTGCCGGTCGAGGGCTACTTCTACTGGTCGCTGCTCGACAACTTCGAGTGGGCCTGGGGCTACGCGAAGCGGTTCGGCATCGTGCGCGTCGACTACGAGACCCAGGAGCGCACCGTCAAGCGCAGCGGGCACGCGTATGCCCGCGTCATCCGAGACCGTTCACTGTGACCTGCCTAGACTGACGACATGGCGAAGGATGCCTCGGGGGGCGCCCCCACGCTCGAGATGGTCGCACGCGTCGCGGGAGTGTCGCGGGCGACGGTGAGCCGCGTCGTCAACGGTTCGCCCAAGGTGAGCCCCGAGGTGGCCGCAGCGGTCAACGACGCGGTCAAACGCCTGCGCTACGTGCCGAACCGAGCCGCGCGCTCGCTCGCGAGCCGCTCGTCCAACGCGATCGCGCTCGTCGTGCCCGAGGACGTCACGACGTTCTTCGGCGACCCGTACTTCGCCGAGATCGTCAAGGGCATCATGAGCCGCATCGACGACAGCGACTACGTGCTCAACCTGCTCGTGGCGTCGAGCGACCCGCGGCACAAGACCCGCACGTACCTCGAGTCGGGCGTCGTCGACGGCGCGCTCGTGATCTCGCACCACACGGGCGACGAGATCCTGCTCGCCGACTCGTCGGTGCCGCTCGTGTTCGGCGGTCGGCCCGTCGACGGGCTCGTCGCCGGAGCGACCTACGTCGACGTCGACAACGAGGCGGCCGCGGCGGTCGGCACGCAGCACCTCATCGACCTCGGTCGCCGGCGCATCGGCACGATCACGGGCCCCCTCGACATGCGCGCGGGCGTCGACCGCCGCGACGGCTACCGCTCCGCGGTGACCGCCGCCGGGCTGCCCGACGACCTCGTCGAGTCGGGCGACTTCACGGCCGAGGGAGCGGCCGCGGCGACGCGGCGGCTGCTCGACCGGGTCGGCGACGACGGCGTCGACGCGTTGTTCGTCGCGAGCGACCTCATGGCGAGCGGTGCGCTCGCGGTGCTCGCCGAGCGCGGCCTGCACGTGCCCGACGACGTCGCCGTGGTCGGCTTCGACGACAGCCCGGTCGCGACCCGCCTGCCGGTCGCGCTCACGACCGTGGCCCAGCCGTCGGAGGAGCAGGGCCGCACGATGGCCGAGCTGCTCATCCGCCTCATCTCGGGCGACGACGACGTGCCGAAGCAGACCATCCTGCCGACGCGGCTCGTGGTGCGCGAGTCGGCGTAGGGCGAGCGGCCGCGCCCGTCGTTCACCACGCCGCGGCTGCACGCCCAGTCGGGGACGCCGAGTCGCCAGAAAGTGTCGTTCGTCGAGCGATGAATGACATCTTCCGGCGACTCACCGGGGCGGTGCGACGGAGCGGGGTCGGCGCACCCGCCAGGTCGTGACCCGACGGACGCTGCCGCCCGTCACCCCACGGCGAACAGGCGTTCAAAGAACCAGAAGAGCCCGACCGCCGCGACCGCCAGCTCGATCCACAGCGGCACGCCGGGCACGCGGCGCCGCACGAGCACGATGAGCGGGAACGCGATCGCGATGAGCACGAGCTGGGTGAGCTCGATGCCCACGTTGAAGACGAGCAGCGCGCCGAGCAGGCCCCACGAGAACGGCTCCTCGATGCCGAGCGCGCCCGCGAAGCCGACGCCGTGCACGAGCCCGAAGACGAACACGACGGCGACGCGCACCCAGTCCTCGCGCGAGAACCCGCGGGGCGGCGCGAGCACCGCCGGCAACGGGGTGACGACCGTGCGCTCGCGGAGCGCGAGCCCGCCGCCTTGGCTCGCGGCCGAGGCGCCGCCCGAGCCCTGTCGCGTTCCCGCGCCCGAGCCGGAACCGGCGCCCGAGGCCAAGCCGCTGCGGCCGCCCGAGCCCAGGAGGTCGACGTCGAGGGGCGTGGCCCGATTCCAGGGCAGCATCCCGCCGAGCCCGCCGCGCCCGCGCCGTGACACCCACACGCTCCAGAGCGCGACCGCCGCGATCGAGAACGCGATGATCGGCTCGACGATCGCCGGCGGCACGCTCACGAACCCGAGCGCCGCGGCGATGAACGTCATCGAGTGCGCGACCGTGAACGCCGTCGCGACCACGACGATGTCGCGCAGGCGCCGCGCGCCGACGATGAGCGCGAGCAGGAACAGCAGGTGGTCGGGCCCGAAGAGCAGGTGCTCGCTGCCGAGCACGAGGAACTCCCCCATGCGCGAGCCCCAGTCCTGCGTCGTCGTCACAGTCGGGCTCGTGTCGGTGTCGAGGTTCGCGACGCCCGACCCCGAACGGAGGTCGTAGCTCACGATCGTCGTCGTCTTGCCGCCGGGCGCCGTGCCCGGGAACAGCTCGGTGCCGATGCGATAGACGGGCGCGGCCGCGCCGACCTCCGACCGGCAGTCACTGTCGATCACGAGCTTCGCGTGCGGCACGCCGTCGCGGATCGTGATCGCGAACGGCTCGGCGAGCGTGTTCGGGCAGGCGTCGACCGGCGCGGATGTCCCGGCCGGGGCATCCCCCTCGACGGAAATCGAGTACCGGGGCAGGACGTAGCCGAGCACGGAGTCCGAGTGCCGCTCGAGCACCTCGGTCGTGAGCTTCTCGGGATCGCGCCCCGACGCCTGCACGTCGGCGTAGGCGTCGGCCTCGAAGTCGGCGTCCTCCATGGCGCGTGCGCCGTCGGTCGCAAGCAGCACGTACTCGACCTCGAGCACCGTGCGCACGAGTCCCGGCTCGGGCTCGGTGACGTCGGCGAAGACGGTCGCCGCGTAGCTGTGGGCGGCGGCTGGGGCGGCCGGCACGAGCAGGGCGAGGCCGGCCGCCACGATCGCTGCGGACGCGAGCAGGAGCGCGCGCACGAGGCGCGCGCTCCGCTCGCGGGGTTGCTCAGAGCGCACCGAGGTCCGCCCAGGCCGGGTGCTTCGCGGTACCGGGCTCCTCGCCGCGGGTCCACCACGAGGCACGGTAGAGCCGGCCCTCATGGGCGACGGTCTCACCGCCGGTGTAGACCCACGAGGGGGTCCACGCCCGCACGACGCCCTTCGCGGTGCCGACCTCGACGCCCTGCTCGGCCCAGGCGCTCGTCACCTTGCCGTTCTTCGCGGTCGCACCGGGGGTCGCACCCTTCGTCCACCACTGGGCGACGAACACGCGGCCGTCGTGCAGCACCCGGTCGCCCGTGTTGTAGACCCGGTCGGCGCGCCAGGCCGGCAGGGCCGAGATCGCGACGGCGTTCGAGGTCGCCGAGCCGTCGGCGCTGTTCGGCCGGCTCGCGGTGACGGTCACCGCGATCTCCGCGCCGTTCAGCGACCCGCCGACCTGCAGCTGCGCACCGGTCGCGCCCTCGATCTCCTCGCCGTCCGCCGTCCAGCGGTACGAGAAGGTCAGGCCCGAGGCATCCCACTCACCGGGCTTCGCCGAGAGCAGGCCGCCCACCTCGGTGGTGCCCGAGATGCTCGGAAGGACGGTCGCGACGGGCGCCGGGTCCTCGACGGTCACGTCGAACTCGGCCACGGTGTCGTTGCCGGCCGCATCGACCGCACGGTACCGGAGCGTGTACTCCCCCGCGGCCGGCGGCACGATCGTGCCCGGCTCGATCGCCACGTCGTCGCCGATCGGCCCCGACGCGGTGATCGCGAGCTCGACCTGACCCGAGTCGTCGCCTGCGATGCCCGACGGCACCGTGTAGTCGGCGCCGACCGTCGCGGTCGCGGCGGGCTCGGGGTCGACCTCGACGAGCGACGGGGTCGTGTCGTTGCTCTGCAGGGCACGGGCGGCGAGGCGCTTCACCTGCGCTGCCGCGATCGGCTCGCTGAAGATCTTCGCCGACTGGATGACGCCCTCGAAGGGGTACTCGACCGTACCGGCGGTCGAGATGTCGCCGCCGACGACGAACGAGCGCGCAGCTCCCGTCGGGTTCTGCACCTTGCCGCCGCCGGCTGCGACGGCCGACCCGGCCTCGCGACCGTCGACGAAGACCCGCAGCGCACCCGACGTCGCGTCGTAGGTCGCGAGGACGTGCGACCACCGGTTCGCGGTCACCGCGTTCTCGGCCCGGGCGACGACGTACGTGCCGCCGACCCGCACCCACAGTTCGGGCGAGACCTTACCGGGCTGCGTGCCCGGCAGCATCTCGAGGCCCTGGCCCGAGCTCTGCGTGTTCGAGATCATGTCGCGCTCGGTCGTGATCTGCGGCACCATGACGACCGACTCGATGGCGAAGCCGTCCTCGGTCTTCGCGTAGTCGGCATCGGACCACGGGATGCGCGACCCCTGCGCCGAGTTCGCGGTGAACGTGGCGACCTCGGTGCCGAGCGCGGCGTCGACCGCGATCGGTGCGTTGCCCGCCGTGATCGCGTGCGCCCGCGGCGACCGGTCGACCGGCTTGCCGGCGACGTAGTCGAGGTCGAGCAGGTCGGCGGCGGGCAGCGGCTCGAGGAGCCCGGCCATCGCCGCTGAGCCCTTCGCCGCGGTCACGGTGAAGGTGGCCTGCGACTGCCGGGCGGCCGCGTCGGTGACGACGTAGGCGAGCGTGTGCGCACCCGTCATCGTCGGCGTGAACGTGTACCGGCCGTCGTCGGTGCGGGTGACCTCGACGACGCCGCCTGCGGGGTCGGTGACCTCGACGGCGACCTTGACCCGGCCCGAGTTGTCGACCGCCTGCGCGGCGGGGGCGATGTACGGCTGGTCGACGACCGCAGACGCGCCGGGCACTGGCCGATCGGCCCTCACCTGCGGCGGCGTGGCGTCGATGAGCTTCAGCTCGCGGTTCGCGACGCGGTAGACGTTCTTGTCGCTCAGCGCCGTGCTGTAGATCTCGACCCCCGCGATGCGCCCGTCGAACGTCGAGTCGTCGAGCGTGCCGTTCGGGTTCGCGTCGCCGCCGATCGCCATGTACTTCGCCGCGGCGTTGGTCGGCTTCACCGGGAACGACACGTCCTCGGTGGTCACCGCCTTCGCGCCGTTGACGTAGAGGCGGGCGTCGGTGCCGTCGTACCAGCCGGTCACGTGGTACCAGGTGCCGTACTTCAGTGCGACTGACGGGCGCGGGCTCGCGTACCAGAAGCCGAGCTCGTAGGTCTCGGCCGAGGCCGTGCGCACCGCCTCGAGGCCGATGCCGCCGCCCTGCATGCCGCCGAACACGTCGACGTAGCCGCCGACGGGCTTGTCGATCGCGTCGAGCTTGAAGGTCGCGTCGATCGTGAAGCCGTCCTGCAGCTTCGCGTAGTCGGCGTCGCTCCACAGCGACGTCCTGATCGCGGACGCCGCGCCCTGCTCGCCGATCGCGACCTGCGCGCCGAGGTCGGCGTCGTCGGCCACTCGGGCCGCGGAACCCGCGGTGAGGGCCCACGCCTTCGGCGAGGCATCCACCGCCTTGCCCTCGGCGAAGCCGACGTCGAGCAGGTCGGCGGTCGGCACCTGCTCGCGCAGGTCGTCGAACGTCAGCGTCTCGGGGTCGAACGGCGGCTCGGCGGGGCCCGTCGAACCGGTCGTCGTGAAGCGCGCGGTGAGCGCCGTCCCCTCCTTGCCCCACGCGTTGATCGGGGTGACCCGCACCTCGTACTCGCGCGACGGGCGCAGGTTCCACACCTCGTGGTTGCGGCTCGTCGGCATCGGCAGGTTGTAGAAGCCCGACCACTGCAGGAACGTGTTCACCGTCTGCCCCGTCGCGACGTCGACCGTCGTGTAGCGGTACTTGTGCACGATGTCCTGCACGGTGTTCGGGGCGGGCACCGCCTGCGGGAACGCGACCATGGCCTTGTCCTCGCCGACGCCGTTCACCGTCAGCGCCGAGCCGGCGTTCCACACGGGTGCCTTCGTGAGGCTCGCGCGGTGCGTGTTGTTGAGCGGGAACCGCTCGTCGTAGCTCTTCGTCGTGTCGACCGAGTCGGCGACGTCCCACGACCAGGTCTGGTCGATCCACTGGTCGGCGAGCAGGTCGTAGTTCTTGATCGTGACCTTCGAGCCGGTGATCTCGACGACGGCCGTCTGGCGGTTGTTGCCCGCATCGTCGGGCGTCGTGTCGTTCGCGCGGCTGGTCGGGCTCGTGTTGACCACGCCCGACTCGAACTCGTAGTACGCGAGCGGCGGCGCGTTCACGGTCGTGAAGCCCTTGCCCGACTTGTCGCCGGCCCGGTTCTCCTGACCCTGCCAGACCGACGTCGGGATGTTCTGCGGAGTGTGGATGTGCCCGCCCCAGACGACCGCCTGCGGGAAGTCGTCGAACACCGACTGCAGCGTGTTGCCGCAGCCGCTCGACAGGCCCGTGCCGTACCACTCGTTCGAGACGTAGTGGGTGCACTGCAGCGGGTGGTGCACGAGCACCATGACGGGCTTGGTCGGGTCCTCGGCCGTTGCGGCCGCGAGCCGCTGCTGCAGCCACGAGGCGGCGTAGGCGTAGTTGCCCGAGCTCGCCGATGACGGCTTGCCCGTCACGGGGTCGAGCGTGCCGGCGCCCGGCGAGACGGTGATGAAGTGGTAGCCGTTGATCGTGTAGTCGGCGTTCGGCTTCTGTCCGCCGGTCGCCTGCGTGAACAGGTCGTACGACGAGATCGCGTTGACGTCGTGGTTGCCGAGCGAGGCGACGAGGTCGATGCCGAGGTCGGCCTTGGAGTCGATCGTCGACTTGAGCCCGGCGTATTCGCTCGCCGTCGCGGAGTTCGTGAGGTCGCCCACGAAGAGGGCGGTGCCGACGTTCTCGGCCGCCCAGAAGTCGTAGGCCTCGGCGAGCTCGCTCCAGTTGTCGTGGATGTCGCCGATCGCGGCGAACCGGATGTCGGGCTCGCCCGCGGCGGTCGCGGTGGCCGCGCCGGTCGTGCCGGTTGCCGTCGCCGCCGGGTCCGTCGGTGCGGTGGCGGATGCCTCGGCGTCGGGTCGGCCGGCGGCCGAAGCGTCCGTGGCCGACGGCGCAGCGGCATCCTCGGCGGCCGCTCCCCCGGTGACGACGACGGTGCGCGTCTCCTCGGTGATGCCGCCGTCGGCGTCGGTGACGGTGAAGGCGACCGTGTACTCGCCGGCGATGGCGGGCACGAAGCGGTAGGCGCCGTCGTCACCGGGGGTGACCGCGGCGACGACGCCGTCGGGGCTCTCGACCGTGACGACGAGGTCGCCGACCGAGCCGGTGCCACCCGTGAAGGCGACGGTGTCACCGACGTTCGCGGTGGCCGGGCCGGTGATGGCGGCGGTCGTCGACGTACCCACCGACGGGGTGCTCGACGACGAGGTGTCGCCGGCCGGTGCGGTGGCGGCCCGCGCGGTGGCGGCCGGCGCGGTGGCGGGCCGCGCGGTGAACGCCTGGGCCGGCACCGCGGCGAGGCCGGTGAGCAGGAGCGTCGCCGCGGCGACGGAGGTGACCATGAGGGCCGGGCGATGCCGGGATCGGCGAGGCACGGCGGATTCGGACGGGGGAACGACAGGGTGCGACACGGTACGTCCTTCGGATGACAGGAGCCGGAACGCTGCCACGAAATCGAGCGAAGGTGGCCACCGGGTGAACGCGACGGGACGACACGGCGGCGGAATCGCGAGTCGGCGCGGATTCGTCGGCCCGCTGCGCACAGTGGGTGCGGGAGCGGTTTCGGCGCGGGAGGGTTCGGCGCGGGTCGCGTCAGCCCGCGTCGGGCAGTTCCGCGGTGCCCGCGGCCTGGGCCTCGAACGAGATGGTGTGCGGCAGGTAGCGGTCTTCGCCGCACTCGACCGGGCGGCCGTTCGCGGCATAGGTCTCCCGCCGCACCTGCAGCATCGGGCTCGAACGGCGGACGCCGAGCAGCCGCGCGTCCTCGCTCGACGCGGCGACCGCCTCGATGCGGTGGTTTCCGTGGGTGATCACGATGCCCGCGTCGGCGAGCAACCGGGTGGTCGAGTGCGCGTCGTCGGGCATGCGCTCGACGTGCGGCAGCACCCACGGTGCCCAGGTCGACCGCTCGACCATGACGTCGCGACCCTCGAGCGTGCGCACGCGCACCATGGCCAGCACCTGGTCGCCGGTGCCGATGCCGAGCAGGCGCGCCTCGCGTGGCGTCGCCCGGCGCACCTCACGGCGGACGACGCGGCCACCCGACTCGCGACCGCGGGCCTCGGCCCACTGCGTGAACGAGCGCATCCGGTCGAACCCCTGCGTCGTCGCCGCCTGCACGAACCAGCCGGCTCCCCGTCGAGATTCGACGAGCCCCTGCCGGGCGAGCGCGGCGAGCGCGCTGCGCACGACGCTGCGCGAGACCGCGTGCGATGCGGCGAGGTCGAGCTCGCTCGGCAGCCGGGACCCGGCGGGCAGTTCACCCGAGGTGATCTGCCGCCGCAGTTCGCGGGCCAGATCGCGCTCGTGGGCGGCGGTCATTCGAACTCGACGCCCGCGACCTCGGCGAAGCGGCCGCGCATGACGGCGATCGCGTCGGGATGCTCGTCGACGAGCACGAACCGGCGGCCGAGCGTCGCGGCGACCGCGCCCGTCGTGCCCGAGCCGGCGAAGAAGTCGAGCACCCAGTCGCCCTCGCGGGTCGACGCCTGCACGATACGGCGCAGGATCCCTTCGGGCTTCTGCGTCGGATAACCCGTCTTCTCGCGCCCGGTCGGCGAGACGATCGTGTGCCACCAGACGTCGGTGGGCAGCTTGCCGAGCTCGGCCTTCTCGGGGGTGACGAGCCCCGGCGCCATGTACGGCTCGCGGTCGACCGCGGTCGAGTCGAACCAGTACGTCTCGGGGTTCTTGACGTAGACGAGGATCGTGTCGTGCTTCGTCGGCCAGCGCCGCTTCGACTTGGCGCCGTAGTCGTACGCCCAGATCAGTTCGTTGAGGAAGCACTCGCGCCCGAACAGCGCGTCGAGCAGCACCTTCGCGTAGTGCGCCTCGCGGTAGTCGAGGTGCAGGTACAGGGTGCCGTCGTCGGCGAGCAGCCGCCACGCCTCGACGAGCCTCGGCTCGAGGAACGCCCAGTAGTCGTCGAAGCGGTCGTCGTAGCGCAGCAGGTCACCGCGGATGCGCTCGTACCGCTTGCCCGCGAAGCCGGTGATCGTACCGATTCCGGTTTCCGTGGCGGATGCCTCGCGGTCGGCGTCATCCGTCTCGACCTGCCGCACGTGGCGGAGCGCCTGCCGCGCCTGCACGCGCCCGGTGTTGAAGGGCGGGTCGAGGTAGATGAGCGTGAACCGGCCGTCGGGCAGGGTGGGCAGCACGGCGAGGTTGTCCGCATGGATGATGCGGTCTGGTTCGTCGGGGGCCACGCGCTCCAGTCTGCCGCAGGAGGCGGGTTGAGGAGCGACGCAGGAGCGTCTCGAAACCCGAAGTCGTGTGCTCACGGGTTTCGAGACGGCGCTGGCGCGCCTCCTCAACCCACTTCGTGCGCGTGCGCGTCGCCGACCTCGCGGCCCGTTGCCGGGTCGGATGCCGCAGCCGAACCGACGACATCGGCGACCGCGCCCCGCGAGTGCACCACGCGCCCGCCGACCATCGTGATTTCGGCGTGCTCGCCCAGCAGGCCCATCGGGTCGTGCTCGTGCGCGTACAGGTCGCCCGACCAGACGACGAGGTCGGCATCCATGCCCGGCGCGAGCCGGCCGCGTCGGTCGTCGAGGTGCCAAGCCTTCGCCCCGTGCACGGTGTAGGCCTCGAGCGAACGGTCGAGACCGACGCGTTCGGCCGCGGTCCAGGCATCCGTGCCGTCGATCGCGGCGCGCGTCGCGGCCGAGAACAGCCCGACCAACGGGTCCATCTCGCCGACCTGCCAGTCGCTTGAGAACGCGACGGTCGCGCCCGAGTCGAGGAGGCTCCTGAACCGCCACGCGCGGCTCCAGCGCTCCTCGCCGACGTTCTCCATCCAGGTGCCGGCGACGAGGTCGGGCGAGCAGTGGCGCGGCTGCATCGCCGCGGTGACGCCGAGCTCGGCGAACCGCGGCAGGTCGTCGGGATGCAGGCACTCGACGTGCACGACCCCGTGGCGCCGGTCGACCGTGCCGTTCACCCGCTGCGCGTGCTCGATCGCGTCGAGCGCGAGCCGGATGCCGCCGTCGCCCGTCGCGTGCGTGTGGGTCTGCAGGCCGAGCCGATCGAGTTCGGTGACGACGTCGACGAGCTCGCGTCCGCCGTTGCCCGCGTAGCTCGGGCGCCCGCGCCGGCCGGGACGGTTCGCGTAGTCGTCGAGCATGAGTGCGGTGTGCGGCTCGATGACGTCGTCGGAGTAGAGCTTGATCGGTCCGAGCCTGAGCAGCCCCGCGGCATCCGCGTGCGCCGCCGCATCGTCGATCGTGTCGCGCAGCGCCCGCCGGAACTCGCCGTCGGCGCCCACCGGGTGGAAGAGCGCCGCGATCACCCGCGAGCTCAGCACGCCCTCGGCGAGCGCCCGCTCGAAGAGCGGCAGCTCGGCGAGCGGCACCTGCGGCTCGACGACGGTCGTGATGCCGAGCGCCGTCGCCATGCGCATGCTCGACTGGAGCTTGCGGTACCGGCGTTCGGGTGAGTACATCGGGATGTCGCGCTGCAGTGCCGCGAGCCCCGCGACGGTCATCGCGCTCGTGTAGAAGTCGGTCACCCAGCCGGTCGCCGTACCGTCGGCGTCGCGCTCGGCGCTGCCCCACGCGATCTCGCCGCCGCCCGAGACGCCGAGCACGTCGAGCGCACGGGCGTCGAGCCAGACCGAGTGCTGGTCGTAGGTCGTCACGAATATCGGCCGTCCGTGCGGGTCGAGCCCGGCGAGGTCGCGCGCGTTCGGCCGGCGGTTCTCGACGATCGCGTAGACGGCGTTCTCGGCGCAGATCCACGGCAGGTCGGGGCGGGCCGTGGCGAACGCGGCGATGCGCCGCCGCACTTCGGCGAGGGTGTGCGCGCCCTCGAGCGAGACCGCGTCCTCGTCGAAGCCGAGCAGCAGGTGGTTGTGGCTGTCGATCACCCCGGGCGTCACGAGCCGCCCGTCGGCCTCGACCGTGCGGCGCGCAGCCGGGGCCCCGGCCGCCGGGCCGACGTACGCGATGCGATCGCCCGAGACGCCGATCGCCTCGGCCCACGGCTGCGCGGGGTCGAAGGTGCGCACGCGGGCGCCGGTGATGAGGAGGTCGAGGGTCATGGTGCTGGCTTTCTGCGGTTCGTGCGCTTCGGGGTGATCCGGGGAGCGCTGTGGTGCTGAGGAGATCTTGCCTGGCGAATCCGGCGGGAGGTTCACTCGGCGGACGGTGTGGTCATGTGGTCATGTGGTCGACCCGGGTGTGGTCATGTGGTCATGTGGTCGACCGCTGCGGGGTGCTGCTCCCCTGGTGGGCCACCGGTCCGGGGATGGAGGGCGTCCACCTCGCGGCGACAGGCCGCGGCGCCTGCCGTGCACCGCCGGTGCCGGCGCCCGGCCGGATCACGAGCATGCCGCGGTCCGGCCGGGGATTCGGCAGAGCCGGCCCGGGCAGCCCGGGCGGTCCGGCCGCTGCCGATCAGGCGAGGTCGTCGTCCTCGTCGGCGTCGAGCAGGTGCGCGGCGCCGGGGTGCGTGCGCAGGTAGAGGGCGTAGTACAGGAACCCGGCGACGATGATGCCCGCGGCGATGCCGAGGCTCAACCACTGCGCGGGGTCGAGGATGCCGATGACGAAGATCGTCGCGATCGCGACGAGGGCGACGACGGGGGCGAGTGGCCACAGCGGCATGCGGAAGTACGCCGACATGGATGCACCGGCCGCGGCCTCGCGGTTCGTCTGACGCCGCACGACCAGGGCGGCGAGCGCGATGAACCCGTAGCTGAACGCGAGCGTCGAGCCCGTCGCGTTGAGCAGCACGTCGAACGGCACGAAGCACGCGGCGAGGGCGAGCAGGCCCATGACGATCGTCGCGACGACCGGCATCTTCGTCGAGGGCGAGACCTTCGCGAGCGGGCGGGCGAGCCCGGCCGGCATCGCCTGGTCGCGGGCTGCGGCGAAGAGCAGGCGGCCCGACTGCAGGGCGATCGCGATGATCGCGTTGACGATCGCGAGCGCGATCGCGACGAGCACGACGATCGTCACCGCGTCGCCGGCACTCTCGGCGAGGAAGGTCTCGACCGGCAGGGCAGCACCGAAGAGGCCCTCGAGCGAGTCGGCGCCGAGCAGGATCGCGGTCAGCGGGATGAGTTCGGCGAGCACGGTGATGAGCGCGCTCCAGAGCACGGCGCGGGCGATCGTGCGGCGGGCGTTGCGGGTCTCCTCGGCGAAGTAGATCGCACCGCCGTAGCCGTTGTACGAGAAGATGCCCTGCGTGATCGCGAGCACGAGGCCCGCGATGCCGAGCGGCGCGAGTCCACCCGTCGCGGGGTCGAGCACCTGCGGGTCGAAGAGCGCCGTGATCGGACGCTCGACGTGGATGAGCCCGAGCACGGCGAGCAGCACGAGCGCCGCCATCTCGACGAACAGGAACGCGCCGGTCACCCACGCGTTCGTGCGGATGTTGAAGCACGCCGTCACGGTCGCGAGCACGATCACGATGAGCGCCGTCCACAGCGGGTCGAGCCCCGCGATCGCGACGCCGAGGTAGTCGGCGACGCCCAGCGCGAAGATCGCGACGATGAGCGGCAGCGTCACGAGGTTGATGAAGAACACCGCCGCACCCGAGGCCGGCCCGAGCACTCGGTTCACGAGCGAGTAGTCACCGCCGGCGATGGGATGCCGCGACCCGAGCTCCGCGTAGCAGAGGGCAACGAGCAGGCTGATGACGCCGGCCAGGGCGAAGCCCCAGAAGACACCGGTGCCGTAGGTCGCGAGGGCGGCGCCGCCCAGGATGAACACGCTCGAGGCGGGCGAGATGCCCGAAAGGGTGATGAGCACGTTGCCGCCGACGCCGAGCGAGCGCGACAGCTGCGCGCCGTGCGTCGTCGTCGCGGCCGTGTCGAGGGCGGGCGCCGGCGAGGGCGCTGGAGCGGGTGAGGACATGGGTGGTCTCGCTTCGTCGGGGGAACCAAGGGACATTATTTGACTCAAGTGTCAAAGAATGCACCGAGCATGGCAGGCCGATCGGTTAGTGTCAAGAACATGGCCCGACCCCGCAACCAGGAAGCCCGGCGCGCGGAGCTCATCGAGGCGACGTATGCCGCAGGGCGCATGCACGGGTTGCGATCACTGTCGCTCACCGACGTCGCCGCCCAGGCGGGCCTCACGCGGGGCGCGATCCTCTATTACTTCGAAGACCTCGACGCCCTGCTCGTCGAGGCCCACTCGGCCGGTGTCGAGCGGTTCTGCGACGAGCGCGATGCGCTCGTCGCAGGTCTCGACGATCCCCGTGAACAGCTGGCGGCCGCGATCGACGGCGGCCTGCCGAGCGGCCCCGACGACGCGCTCATGAGCCTGCTCTACGAGTTCGACGTGCTCGCCGGCAACTCGGAGCTGCACGACGAGCTCGTGCAGAAGCTCTACCTGCGCCAGCTCGAGACGTACCGTCGCATCTTCGCGGCCGGCCGCGCGGCCGGGGTGTTCTCCCCGAACCTCGGCGACGACGAGCTCGCGATGACGTTCGTCGCCCTCGAAGACGCCTACGGCCTGCACATCGTCGCCGGCAACGCCCTCATGACGGTCGAGACCGCCGCGGGCGCGATGCGTTCAGTGGCCCGCGAGCTGGGCTGCCCGCCGTCCGCGGCGGGTTGAGGAGCGACGAAGGAGCGTCTCGAAACCCGTTCTCATCACCAGCGGGCTTCGAGACGGCGCTGGCGCGCCTCCTCAACCCGCGAAGGCGTCAGACGTCGAGCCGGATCGACCCCTTGAACCGGTCGGACCGCGCCGGAGGCGCCGCCGCGGCATCCGCCTCGTCATCGGCGAAGGCGATGCCCTTGTCGCCGTCGGGCGTGGGCGCCGGGGTGGGCAGGCGGTTCTCCCGGTCCATCTCGACCTGGGCCTCGTACTTGCGCGGCGCGAAGACCTCGTCGCCGATCATCATGACGGCGCTGCCCGAGGGCTTGCCCTTCTTGGTCTTATCGGAGAGGTCGATCCAGCCGAGCCGCACGGCCACGGCGATGACGGCGAGCGCGCCGAGCGCGATCGCGAGCCAGATCCACCAATCCACCCGGCGATTCTAGCGGGACGACCCTGAGCCTTCCTCGCGAGCGGTCAGGGCACCCGGTAGAGCCACTCGCGCGTGGCGAACTTCGTCTCGACGAGCTCCTCCGCCTCGGCGAGCTCGTCGGCCGTGACCGACCCGGGCGTCGCCCCGTTGAGCGCGACGAAGGTCTGCTTGAGACTCTCGATGATCGCGCCCCGACTCAGCCCGGTCTGCGAGCGCAGCGGGTCGACGCGCTTCGCCGCCGACGCGATGCCCTTGTCGCTGATCTTCTCGCGGCCGATGCGCAGCACCTCGAGCATCTTCTCGTTGTCGAGGTCGTACGCCATCGTGACGTGGTGCAGCACTCCCCCGTTGCCGAGGCGCTTCTGCGCGGCACCGCCGATCTTGCCGAGCGGGCTCGTGATGTCGTTGAGCGGCTGGTACGTCGCCTCGATGCCGAGCCCGCGCAGGCCCTGCAGCACCCAGTCGTCGAGGAACGCGTACGAGTCGGCGAAGCTCATGCCCTGCACGAGCTCGGCGGGCACGTAGAGCGAGTAGGTGACGACATTGCCCTGCTCCATCATCATCGCGCCACCGCCCGAGATACGGCGCACGACGTCGAAGCCGTAACGCTCGGCGCCGTCGGGGTCGACCTCGTTCTTCACCGACTGGAAGGAGCCGATGACGACGGCCGACTCGTCCCACTCCCAGATGCGCAGCGTCGGCTTGCGGCGACCGTCGCCGACGCGGGTGGCGAGCACCTCGTCGAGCGCGAGGTGCACGCGCGGCGGCACCGCCGGATCGTGCACGACCTCCCAGTCATAGTCGGCCCAGCTCGTCGCCTCGGTGAGCGCACGGCGCACGGCGACGGCCACGGCATCGGCTGAGAAGCCGAGCATCACCGCGTCGCCGCGCAGCCCGGCGTTGATCGCCGCCGAGATCTGTTTCGAGTCGGATGCCGCGGGCAGGCCGTCGAGCGCGGCGTTGATGTCGTCGAGCGCCTCGTCGGGCTCGAGGAAGAAGTCGCCCGCGACCCGCGGGTTGCGGATCGCGCCGCCCACCACGTCGAAGTCGACGATCACGAGCTTGCCGCCGGGCACCTTGTATTCACCGTGCATGGGGTCAAGCCTACGGTTCGGCCCCTCGCCCTCGGGCGGCCGAATCGAATGGGCAGAGATCGTCCAGGTTCAACGAATTCTGGACGATCTCTGCCCACTCGATCACGGGGCGGGCGGCGGCGAACGTTCAGTCAAGCGACTCCGCGTCCGTCGAGGTCTGGTCGCTGTCGGCTGACGCCCGGAGCCGCGCATCACCGGCGAGCGCACGCTTCGCGGTGCGGCGCCAGCCAAACGCGACGGCGATCGCGGTCGACACGGCGGCGATCGCCGTCGACATGGCGCTGAGCGACGACCATACCGGCCAGAATCCGAACCATTGGGTCGCCACGAGCGTCGTCACTGCGCCGACGACGAGGCCCAGCGCGCCGAATGCGATGAGATGCCAGAACGATCTCGGCACCCTCCGCAAAGACCGGCCGAGCAACCAGGCCAACGGCCCGCCGAGCAACAGGAGCGCACCGACCGACCAAAGGAAAGCGAACACGGACCAGAACAGTCCCAGCGACATGCTCGATCCGTGCGCGAAAAACGCGACGACGACATCGACCGCCAGATTGGCGAGCAGGTACACCCACTGAAACGTCCACCACGCCCACATTGCCCCGCGAGCGAACTCGCCGAAGGTGAACGCCATCGGCAGTTCACGCGGGCGCACCGGCCTCCCGTCCGGGCGGAGTACGCCGGACGCCGTCATGCGCGCCACTCCCCGTCAGGTGCGTGGCCGATCAAGCGGGCGTCGTCGGCGAGCGCACGCCGGGCGGTGCGGCGCCAGCCGTAGGCGACGCTCGCGCCGGTGACGACCGCGGCGTCGATGGCGAATACCGTCGCCGACGCACCCATGCTCATGATCGTGCCGGCGATCCACGCGACGACCGCGCCCACCACCGCACCGAGCAGTGCGAACGCAACGAGGTGCACCCGAAGGGACGCCACGCGTCGAAGGCCCAGACCCAGTCCCCATGCAGCGGGCCCGCCGATCAACAGAAGAGCCCCGATCGACCACGGCAGCGCGTAGAGGAAGCTCATCATCACCACGAGCAACGCCCAGCCGACCGCGCTCTTCACGGACTCGAACGGGTCGGGCGACGAAAGGGCGACGACGATGCTCATCACCGGGTAGCTCAGCGGAAACACGAGCTGGAACGCCAACCACGCGAACCCTGCCCCGCGCGCGAACTCACCCCAGGTGAACGCCATCGGCAACTCTGGTGTGCGTACCCGCATGCCATAGCGGCCGGCGACGCCCGGCGCCGGCACGGTCATGCCCGCACCTCGGCGATGAGCTCGACGAGCTCGCGCAGCGGCTTGCGCAGCAGCGGCACCTTCGCGAGCGGGAGGGCGAGCGCCAGCAGCTTCAGCCCGCGGTCGAGCAGGCGCAGCGTTCGCTCCTGCCCGGGCGACGAGTCATAGACCCAATACAGGGCGAGCAGCAGGTAGCCGAGCCAGAACACCTCGGGCAGCGAGCGGGCGAGGTCGTCGGGCAGCGAATGCTTCGCACCGGCGACCGCCTCCGTGAACAGCCCGACCGCGAGTTCGCGCGCCTCGGCCGAGTCCTCGCCGAGCGGGTTGATCGGCGACTTCGGCGAGATCGCCGCGCCCACGAACCCGGCTGCGAACGGATGGAACGGTTGGAGCGTCGCGAGACCGGTTCGGTAGACGACGCCGAGGCGCTCGACGAGGTCGGCGTGCCCCGCGAGCAGCGGTTCGGCGGCCACGCGATGCTCGCGCTGCACCTCGACGTAGAGCTCCTGCACGAGGTGGTTCTTCGTCGGGAAGTAGTAGTACGCGTTGCCGAGCGAGACCCCGGCCTCCTTCGCGATGAGTCGGAGTGTCGTGTCGTCGAAGCCGCGCCCGCGGAACGACGCCAGAGCGGTGTCGCGGATGAGCGCGCGCGTGCGCTCGGACTTCGTCTGCGGCATCCCGGTCTCATTTTCGAACATGTTCAAAAACTACCGCAATCGACGTCGTTCGTCACCTGCGGGTTTCGAGACGGTCGCCGCGCTCCCTCCTCGACCCACCGGGTCGCGCCGTACGCTGGCGACATGACGACGTTCTTCCTGGCGCGGCACGGCGAGACCGTCTGGCACGCCGACCACCGGTACGCGGGCAACTCCGATGTGCCGCTCACCCGCCACGGGCTCGGCCAGGCCGCGGCGCTCGGTGCCTGGGCGGTCGACGCGCGACTCGACGCGATCGTCGCCTCGCCGCTCAGCCGCGCGCAGCGCTCGGCCGCTCCTTCGTCCGAGACCACCGGCCTGACCGTGCGCAGCGAGCCCCGGCTCGTCGAGATCGACTTCGGCGCCGCCGAAGGCCTCACGCCCGACGAGCTCGTCGAGCGGTACCCCGCCGAGTGGGCGGCGTTCTGCGAGGCGCCGGCGTCGAACCCGTTCCCCGGTGGCGAGACGGGCCGCGCCGGCATCGCCCGCGCACTGCCCGTGTTCGACGAGCTCGTCGAGGAGTTCCCCGACGGCCGCGTGCTGGTCGTCGCGCACGCGACGCTCATCCGCCTGTTGTTCTGCGAGCTCGCCGGCATGGACCCCGACGGCTACCGCGACCTGCTGCCCGTGCTCGGCAACTGCAACGTCACGACGATCGTCTACCCGTGGGCGACCGAGTCGCGCGCAGCGCACCATCCGCGCATCCGGCTGCTCGGGTACGACGTGCCGCCCTGGCACGCGGGGCTGTAGGCGCCACCGGGTTTCGAGACGGCGCTGGCGCGCCTCCTCGACCCACGAACGCAACGGGGCGCCACCGGCGAACCGGTGACGCCCCGCGTCGTATGACGGGCGGATGCCGCAGCCCTACTCCTCCCAGGGCACGTCGGGCGCCTTGTAGTAGCCGATGCCCATCTCGTCCCAACGGTGGGCCTGCTCGACGATGCGGCGCTCGAAGTCGTCGAACGAACGCACCTCGGGCGCCGACCAGCCGACCTCCGCGATCGCGGGCATGCGCGGGAAGCTCGTGAAGTCGGCATACTGCGAGACCGGGATGAACTGGTCGAGCGAGGTCGGCAGCTTCGTCGAGCCGCGGTACGCCCGGTCGGCCCAGAGCGCCGCCTCGACGCCCTCGATCTGGTCCTCGGTCGCGAGCGAGACACTGCCGTCGGGGCTCGAGGTCACCGAGATCGGGTCCCAGTCGTAGGAGCGCTCGAGGTCGACGAGCCCGGCCCAGCTGAGCCCGTACGGCACCGTCGCGTCGTACTTCATGTCGAGGTACGAGCGGTCGGCGGGCGAGGCGACGACGGTCGCGCCCTGCGCGAGCGCGTTGCGGAGCTCGCGCACGTCGGGGCGTTCGTTCGGCGTGCCGATCGAGGCCTGGTCGCCGGCGTCGGCCCACCACTGCATGATCGCGCCCTCGGGCAGCGGCGAGGCGCCGATCTGGTGCCAGCCCATGACCCGCTTGCCCTGCTCGGCGAGGATCTCGGACGAGGCGCCCACGTACCAGTCCATCTGCTCCTGCGTGGTCGACGGCACCTCGTCGCCGCCGATGTGCACGATGTCGGACGAGCTCTGCTGCGCGGCCTCGGTGAAGACGTCCTGCAGGTAGGCGCGCACCTCGGCTCGCTTCTCGGGCGTGAGGCAGATCGTCGGCAGGCCGACGTCGAAGCCCGAGTACGGCGGCACGGCCTTGCCGTCGCAGTTGATCTCGGGGATCGACGCCTTCGCCGCCATCGCGTGGCTCGGTCCGTCGATCTCGGGCACGACCTCGATGAAGTGGTCGGCGGCGTACTCGACGATCTCCTGGTAGTCGGCCTTCGTGTAGAACCAGGGGCCGCCGGTACCGGGCTTCCATCCGCTCTGCGTCGAGGCACCGACCTGCGTGAGTTCGGGCCGCGCGTCGACCGTGAGCCGCCAGCCCTGGTCGTCGGTCAGGTGCATGTGCAGCGCGTTGTACTTGTAGAGCGCCATGTGGTCGATGAACCGCTTGACGTCGTCGACCGGGTAGAAGCGCCGGCCGACGTCGAGCATGGCGCCGCGGTAGTCGTACCGCGGCGCATCGCTGATGTCGACGGCGGGGATCGCCCAGGCGACGTCGGATGCCCCGGCCGATTCGATCTGCGGCGGCAGCAGCTGCCGCAGCGTCGTGACGCCGCGGAACAGCCCCTCGGCGGTGTGCGCCTCGAGCGAGACGTGCGTGCCCTCGGTCTCGAGCGTGTAGCCCTCGTCGCCGAGCGCGGCGTCGCCGTCGGTCGACAGTTCGATGGTGGCGCCCTGGGATGCCCCGGCAGCACGCTGCCCGACCGGGATCGTGTAGCCCGTGGCATCCCGCAGCAGTTCGGCGAAACCCTCGCCGACCGCGGCCGCACCGTCGTCTCGAGGGTGCACCTTGATGACGGTGCCGGCGCCGAGCTCGACCGGCGCGGCACCGGTCGCCGCGACATGCGACGGCTGCGGGATGAGGGCGAGGTCGGCGAGCGGGTCGCCGCCGCCGTCGTCGGCGGTCGCCGGCATCGGAGCGGCGACGAATGCGAGCGCTCCGGCCGCCACGGTGGCGACGAGTGCGGCGCGGGGGGATCTGGACATCGGTGTCCTCCTCGAGCATCGGTGGTAGGGCGGTCTCGGGTTCACTCCGAGAATTTGCCATCGATGATCGAGGCTGTCAATAGTCCGATGTTTCCGATCAGAAACGATCAGCAGCGTTGATCATTCGCTCACTTCTCGCGTCAGTCGACCGCGTACCGTTCGTCGAGCCATCGGATGAGGTCACCGAAGACCTCCTCGCGATTGGTCTCGTTGAAGGGCTCGTGACGGGCGCCCTCGTAGACGATGAGCTCGACGTCGCGCAGGCCCGACCGCTGCACGTAGGCCTCGGCGAGGCGCCGCACGCTGCGCTCGCCGCCGACCGCGCACTCGGTGCCGCTCATGATGAGCAGGGGCAGCTCGGACGGGAGGTCGCGCGCCGGTCGGCCGATCAGCCGGAGGGTGTCGGGCAGCCCGAACAGCTTCGGCAGCGGTACCTCGGTCGCGTACGGGTCGTCGACGAACGCCTGCGCGACGGCGGGGTCGCGGCTCAGCCACTCCATCGTCGTGGGGCCGGTGTGCCCGAACCGCTTGTTGCTCGGCGAGTGCAGGTCGAACAGCGTGCGATACGCGGTGCCCGTGAAGACGAAGCCGTCATAGCGCTCGGGGTGCCGGTTCATGATGATCTGCCCGAGGAACGACCCCCACGACTGGCCGAGGTAGACGAGCGGCAGGTCGGATGTCTCGGCGTCGCGGACCACGCCGGTGAACTGCTCCACCGCATCGACGGCTGCGCGCAGGCCGCCCGGTCCGAGCCGGCCCATGCGGGTGAGGTCGCCGCCGTGCTGCTCGAAGCCCGTCTGCCCGTGACCACGGTGGTCGTCGGCCCACACCGAGTAGCCGGCCTCGTTCAGCACGGCGATCAGTTCGCGATAACGGCCGATGTGCTCGCCGACGCCGTGGGCGAGCTGCACGACGGCGGTCGGCTCGGCGACGCGCCAGGACTCGTAGTGGATGCGCACGCCGTGCCCGTCGGTGAAGGTCGCCATGCCGACATCTTCGCAGGCGCTCGCTCGAGCCGATCGTCCCGATCCCGGACGCCCCCTTGACGGCGGTGGTGCCGCAGTGCTCGAATGTGAACGTTTGGTGGCCCTAAACGTCAGAAACCATCACTTTGAGATTGCGAGCAATGATGCAGCAACCGTGTACACGCCCCCTCGGGGCGCCACGCCGCTTCACCGCCCTCGGCCTCGCCGCCCTCGTCGCGATGACGGGCCTCGGCTCGTTCGTGCTCGCGGTCGGCGCGCCGCCGAGCACTGCCGAAGCCGCGTCGAGCGAACCGACGCCGATCACGCCGAAGAAGGTCAACCCCGAGGTTCCCGTCGACGAGACCGGCACGACGCTCGGCGCGATCACGGGCGTCGAGCAGGACGGCGCGACCGTCACGCTCGAGGCCGAGCACGGCGCGCTGCGCGCGACGTTCCTCGACGACCGCACCCTCCGCCTCGAGGCGACCCCGACCGGCGAGTTCACCGACCCGGCGAACACCCCGCAGGGCGACCCGACCCGCACCGCGAACATCGTCGTCGGCGAAGACGACTTCGACGGGGCATCCGTCTCGGTCACCGACGGCGACACGATCACCATCGCGACCGCGAAGACCACCCTCGAGATCGACCGCGCCACCGGGCGCACGTCGCTCGAGCGCGCCGACGGCTCGACCGTCTGGGCCGAGTCGGCGCCGCTCACGTTCGGCCGCAGCTCGACCACCCAGCACCTCGCCCCGATCGACGGCGAGCAGTTCCTCGGCGGCGGCATGCAGAACGGTCGCTCCATCCACACGGGCGCGACCATCAACGTCGCCAAGAACTTCGACTGGGACGACGAGGGCTACCCGAACGCGGTGCCCTACTACATGTCGTCGAACGGCTACGGCGTGCTGCGCGACACGTTCGCCGCGGGCAGCTACGACTTCGCCGCCGGCACGACGACCCACGCCGAGCAGCGCTTCGACGCGTTCTACTTCGTCGGCGACTACGAGTCGGCACTCGACGGCTACACGAAGCTCACCGGCCGGCCGATCATGCCGCCGGTCTACGCGCTCGAGTACGGCGACGCCGACTGCTACAACCGCTCGAGCCCGACCTACTCGGGCACGAGGGACCCCGCGAAGCTCAAGACGCCCCAGGCGCTCGAGATCGCGAAGGACTTCGTCGAGAACGACATGCCCGGCGGCTGGATGCTCGTCAACGACGGCTACGGCTGCGAGTACCAGCAACTGCCCGAGACGGTCGACGCGATCGAGCAGGAGACCGGCCTCAAGACCGGCCTGTGGACGCAGCGCTCGCTCACCCAGCAGGAGTACGAGGTCGGCGACGCCGGCATCCGCCTGCGCAAGCTCGACGTCGCCTGGGTCGGCTCGGGCTACCGCCTCGCGCTCACCGGTTGCGAGGCCGCCCACGACGGCATCGAGCAGTACTCCGACGCTCGCGGCACCTCGCTCATGGTCGAGGGCTGGGCGGGTGCGCAGCGCTGCGGCATGCAGTGGACGGGCGACCACTCGGGCAACCTCGACGCCGTGCGCTGGCAGGTCTCGGCGCTCACGGGCGCGGGCAACTCGGGCCTGCCCTTCACGACGGGCGACGTCGACGGCATCTTCGGCGGCAGCGCCGAGAGCTACGTGCGCGACCTGCAGTGGAAGGCGTTCGCGCCCGCGCTCTACTCGATGAGCGGCTGGGCCTCGGTCGACAAGCGGCCGTGGCTGTACGGCGAGCAGGCGACGGCGATCAACCGCTCGTACCTGCAGCTGCGCCAGCAGCTCATGCCGTACATCTACTCGCTCGCGGCCGAGTCGCACCGAAGCGGCCTGCCGATGATGCGCTCGCTCGCGCTCGAGTACCCGAAGGACCAGGGCGCCTACAGCGTCGAGGCGAACAACGAGTTCCTGCTCGGCAGCGACTACCTCGTGGCGCCCGTCTTCACGAAGACGACCGTGCGCAACGGCATCTACCTGCCGGCGGGCGAGCAGTGGGTCGACTACTGGACGGGCAAGCTCTACGAGGGCGGCCAGGTGATCAACGGCCACCCCGCACCGCTCGACAAGCTGCCGATCTTCGTGCGCGCCGGTGCCCTCGTGCCCCAGGGCATCGTGGCCCGCAACGCGTCGTTCGTGCCCGAGGACTCGCCCGTCACCCTGTCGGTCTACCCGCAGGACGAGAGCGAGTTCGCCCTCTACGAGGACGACAAGGTGACCCGCGGCTACGCCGACGGCGAGTCGAGCACGCAGCAGTTCACGGTCGACGCGCCGGCCCCCGGCAAGAAGGGCACCGTCACGATCGGCATCGGCGAACGCGAGGGCGACTACGCCGGCAAGGCCGACGCCCGCCCGTATGTGATCGAGGCGCACACCGGTTCGGCGCCGGCGAACGTGGCGGTCGACGGCAAGGGCCTGAAGCAGGCCTCGTCGCTCGAGGCACTCGAGTCCGCGGCATCCGGCTGGTTCTACGACGCGGATGACGCGGGCGGTGTGGTCACCGTGAAGCTCGCGCCGATCGCCTCGGGTGAGCGCGCCGAGGTCGTGCTCGCCGCGACGAGCTCGGTCGGCGGTCGTGACGCGGACGCGTCGGCGGCCTCGGTGTCGGTCGACCTCGTCGACCGCGTCTTCCAGGGTGAGCAGACGACGGTGACGGCGACCTTCCGCAACACCGGCACGAAGAAGAAGGACGGCGTCGTGCTGACGCCCGCCGCACCCGAGGGCTGGACCCTCGTCTCCGCGACGGGCGACCGGCCCGGCACGGTCGGCGCCGGCGCCTCGGCGACGGCGGAGTTCGTGTTCGAGGTCACGGATGCCGCGGCGGCAGACCGCCAGACGGTCGGCGTCGACGCGGCGTACACGTCGCAGGGCTCGCCGCAGACGGCGTCGGGCGCGAACCAGATCTACGTCGCGTACGGCTCGCTCGCGGGCGCCTACAACGCCGACTCGATCAGCGAGATCGCGACCGCGAAGGCCGCGAACTTCGACGGCGGCGGCGCGAGCTTCTCGGCCGAGGCGCTCGCCCGGGCGGGCGTCACGCCGGGCTCGACCGTCACGGTCGGCACGGGCGACGCGGCCATCGAGTACACCTGGCCCGCACCGAGCGGTGCGGCCGACTCGGTGTCGCCAGCCGGGCAGACGATCGCGCTCTCGGGCCAGGGCACGCACCTCGCGGTGCTCGCCTCGGCCGCGACCGGCGGCGGGGTCAACCCCGAGCTCGAGCTGCACTACACCGACGGCAGCGTGGCGAAGCAGAACGTGTACTTCCCGAACTGGCTGCTGCAGGCATCGGGCCTGCAGGGGTCGACCGTGGCGATCACGTCGCTCGGGCGCAACAGCGCGACGAACCCGAACGTGTACGAGTACCCGACGGGCAAGTACCAGGTGTACTCGAACGTGCTGCGCCTGAACCCGTCGAAGGAGCTCGCCTACGTCGTGCTGCCGACGGAGTCGCGGATGCGGATCTTCGACTGGAAGGTCGTCGACCAGCCGCTGCCGACGCCGCCGTCGGGCACGGTCTACGCCTCGGAGCTGCCGTGGCTGAGCGCGACCAACGGCTGGGGCGTGATCGGCAAGAACGTCGCGAACAAGGACGCGGCGAACTCGCCCGACGTGCCGCTCGCGATCAACTACACCGACCCGGCGACCGGCCAGCACCCGACGTACGCGAAGGGTCTGGGCGTGCACGCGCTCTCGAAGATCACGTACTACGTGGGCGGCGCATGCTCGGCGTTCACGGCCGACGTGGGCCTCGAGGCGAACTTCGCCGGCAACGTGATCTTCAAGGTCGACGCCGACGGCGAGAACCGCTACCAGTCGCGCACGTTCACGCCCGGGTTCGCGCCCGAGTCGGTCGACGTCGACCTCAGCGGCGTGCAGTATGTCGACCTGATCGTCGAGGCGCCGGGCAGCATCAACGGCGCCCACGGTGTGTGGGGCGACGCGAAGTTCACCTGCGAGTGACGACCGTGCGGGGCGGGCTCCCTACAGCCCGCCCCGCACCGACGGATGCCTCGGCGAGCGCCTGCTCGCCGAGGCATCCGTTCGTCGTCACCCAGGCGGTCTGCCTCTCCGGCGGTCGGGCGGCGCCGCTCCGCCCGCTCAGCGCTCGCTGGGCGTGAGCTGCAGCACGGGGATCCGGCGGTCGGTCTTGTCGAGGTATCCGCCGAACTGGGGCTCCTCGCGCACGATCTCGTCGTACGCGGCGCGCCACTCGTCGTCGGGGATCTCGGTCGCCGTCACCGTCTGCACGACGATCTCGCCGTCGACGAGCGCCTCGAGGTCGAACGTGGGGTTCGCACGCAGGTTGTGGTACCAGGCGGGGTTCTCAGGTGCGCCGCCCTTCGACGCCACCACCCGCCAGCCGCGGTCGTTGCGGAATCCGACGACCGGATTCAGGTGCTTCTCGCCCGACTTCGCGCCGATGGAGTGCAGGATCACCAACTTCGGACCCCAGTGGTTCTCCGTGCCCTTGCTGCTGCGGAACTGCTCGATGACGTCATCATTCCAACCCATGCCGTCTGCAACCCGGGCGAGGCGCGGAATCTTCCCGCCTCAGACGCCATCGAAATACTTAGCCACACTAATTTGTTAGACTAAGCATTATGACCGATGCCACGAGTACGGCCGCGCCCGAGCGGCCCAGCCCCGCAGCATCCCCCCGCCTGACCCGCGATCGCCGCACGCTCGCCGAGCAGTCGACCGAACTCCGCATCGCGGTCATGCGCCTCTCGCGGCGCCTGCGCCAGCAGCGCAGCGACACCGAGATCAGCGCTTCGCAGTTCTCGACCCTCGGGTGGATCCACAGCGAGGGGCCGCTCACCATCGGCCGGCTCGCCGAGCTCGAACGGGTCACCGCGCCGAGCATGAACCGCACGGTCAACTGCCTCGTCGATGCGGGCTACGTCACCCGTCGCACCGACGACGACGACCGCCGCAGGGTGCTCGTCGAGGTGACGCCCGCCGGCGACACCACCGTCAAAGAGACCCGCAAGCGCCGCGACGCCTGGATCGCGAAGCGCTATGCCGCCCTCAGCCCCGACGACCGCGAGGTCCTCGCGCGCGCCACCACGATCCTCGGGAGGCTCCTCGACCAGTGAGTGCCATGTTCCGCTCCCTCAGCCACGTCAACTACCGCATCTGGTTCATCGGCGCCCTCGTCTCGAACGTCGGCGCCTGGATGCAGGCCACCGCCCAGAACTGGGTCGTGCTCACCGAGCTCAGCGACAACGACGCGTTCGCCGTGGGCATCACGATGGCCCTGCAGTTCGCCCCGCAGCTTCTGCTCGTGCCGGTCACGGGCCTCATCGCCGACCGCTTCGACCGGCGCAAGATCCTCATGTGCACGCAGACGGCGCTCATGCTGCTCGCCCTCGGCCTCGGCCTGCTGCTGCTCGGCGGGCACGCCGAGCTCTGGCAGCTCTACGTCTTCGCGGGCCTGCTCGGCATCGTGAACGCGATCGACAACCCCGCACGCCAGACCTTCGTCACCGACCTCGTGTCGAGCACCGACATGTCGAACGCGGTCGCGCTCAACTCGGCCTCGTTCAACACGGCCCGCCTCATCGGCCCGGCCGTCGCGGGCGTGCTCATCGTGCTCGTCGGCTCGGGCTGGGTGTTCATCATCAACGCGCTCACGTTCGTCGCGGTGCTGGGTGCGCTCGCCATGCTCAAGGGCAAGAAGCTGAAGCGGATGCCCCGGGCCAGCCGCGAACGCGGGGCCTTCGTCGCGGGATTCAAGTACGTGTGGAGCCGGCCCGACCTCGTCGTCGTCTTCGTGATCGTGTTCCTCGTGGGCGCGTTCGGCATGAACTTCCCGATCTTCTCCTCGACCATGGCGGTCGAGTTCGGCCGCGGCGCGGGCGAGTACGGGCTGCTCAACTCGATCCTGGCGATCGGGTCGCTCGCGGGAGCCCTGCTCGCCGCCCGGCGCGAACGCGCGCGCATCCGCGTCGTGATCCTCGCGGCCGCCGGGTTCGGCGTCGCCGCGCTCATCTCGGCTGTGATGCCGACGTTCCCCCTGTTCGCCGCGTCGACCGTGCTGATCGGCTTCGCCGCCGTGACGATGCTGACGACCGCGAACGGCTACGTGCAGACGACGACCGAGCCCGCCCTGCGCGGGCGCGTGCTCGCGCTGTACTTCGCGATCCTCTCCGGCGGCACGCCCATCGGCGCACCCATCGTCGGCGCCGTGGCGAACAGCTGGGGCCCGCGCTGGGGGCTCGGCGTCGCCGCGATCGCCGCGGGCCTCGCCGCGCTCATCGGTGCGATCTGGCTCGTCACCTCGCGTGGCATGCGTCTCACGCGGCATCCCGATCGCCGTTGGGCACCCGCGGTGCGCTTCGACGCCCCGCCGACCGCCGCGATCGCGGTCGTTCCGACGTCGGCCATCGCGGTGCCGACCGAGGCGCTCGCGGTGCCCACCGAGGCGACGCCGATCGCCGACGCGACGGGCGCAGGCGCACGCCGCACGGCGTGACTCAGCGCGACGCGAGCAGCCCGGCCAGCCAGCGGCCGCTGTCCTTCACGATGCGCTCCTGCGTGTCGTAGTCGACGCGCACGATGCCGAACCGCTTCGAGTAGCCGTAGCCCCACTCGAAGTTGTCGAGCAGCGACCAGACGAGGTAGCCGCGCAGGTCGACATCGCGGTCCATCGCACGCCGTGCCGCGGCGAAGTGCCGCTGCAGGTAGTCGACGCGTTCGGCGTCGTGCACGCGCGGCCCGTCGGGCCCGGGCGTCACCACATCGGCGAATGCCGCACCGTTCTCGGTGATCATGAGCGGCTGATCGGGGAACTGCGCGGCGAGCGAGACGAGCAGGTCCTCGAGGCCGTCGGGGGCGATGTTCCAGCCCATGTCGGTGTACGGGCCCGCCTGCGGCAGGAACTCGACGTGCTCGCTGCCGGGCCACGGCGTGCCGCCGACGTCCTTGTGGCCGTCGTTTCGGCTGCGCTCGCTCGTGCCGTCCCACATCGCGACGGTCACGGTCGAGTAGTAGTTGACGCCGAGCACGTCGAGCGGCTGGTGCACGAGGCCGAGGTCGCCGTCGCGCACGAACGACCAGTCGGTGACCGCAGCGGTGTCGGCGATGAGGTCGTCGTCGTAGCGGCCGAGCAGCATCGGGCTCGTGAACGCGCGGTTCGCGAGCGCGTCGATGCGGCGGGTCGCCTCGGCGTCGCCGCCGCGGATGACGTGGAAGTTGAGCGTCACCGACACGTCGGGGTCGTTCGTGGCGTGTTCGCGGATGACCGGCACCGCAAGCCCGTGCGCGAGGTTCAGGTGGTGCACCGCGGCGAGTGCGGCAGCGCCGTCGGTGCGCCCCGGCGCGTGCGCGCCCGAACCGTAGCCGAGGTACGCCGAGCACCACGGCTCGTTGAGCGTGGTCCACGTGTGCACGCGGTCGCCGAGCGCGTCGACGGCGTGCCCCGCGTACTCGGCGAAGCGCAGCGCGGTGTCGCGGTTCGTCCAGCCGTCGGCGTCCTCGAGCTCCTGCGGCAGGTCCCAGTGATAGAGCGTGGCGATGGGCCGGATGCCGCGGTCGAGCAGCCCGTCGACGAGCCGCGAGTAGAAGTCGACGCCGGCGGGGTTCGGCCGATCTCCCGCGCCCGGCAGCAGTCGCGACCACGAGAGCGAGAAGCGGTACGCCTCGAGGCCCAGCGACGCCATGAGGTCGAGGTCGGACTCGAGCCGGTGGTAGTGGTCGCACGCGACGTCGCCGGTGTCGCCGTTCCAGGTGCGGCCCGGCGTTCGGCTGAACGTGTCCCAGATCGACGGCGTGCGCCCGTCTTCGTTCGCGGCCCCCTCGATCTGGTACGACGCCGTCGCCGAGCCGATCACGAAGCCGGGCGGGAAGACGAGGCCGCCCGGCGCCTCGGTACGATCTGCGCTGCTCATCACGGCTCTCCCCTGCTCTGCGGTCCGGGCTCAGATCACGCCGAGCGCGAGCATCGCGTCGGCCACCCGGATGAATCCGGCGATGTTGGCGCCGACGACGTAGTCGCCCGGCGCCCCGTACTCCTCGGCGGTCGTCGCGCAGCGCTCGTGGATGGCCTCCATGATCGCGGCGAGCCGCTCCTCGGTGTGCTCGAAGCTCCATGAGTCGCGCGACGCGTTCTGCTGCATCTCGAGCGCACTCGTCGCGACACCGCCCGCGTTCGCCGCCTTGCCCGGCCCGAACAGCACACCGGCCTCGCGCAGCACCGCGATCGCCTCGGGCGTCGTGGGCATGTTGGCGCCCTCGGCGACGGCCACGACGCCCGCGGCGACGAGTGCCCGCGCGTGCGCCTCGCCGAGCTCGTTCTGGGTCGCGCACGGCAGCGCGACGTGCACGGGGCCGCGGTCGGCGAGGTCCCACACGGTGGCGCCGGCGACGAACTCGGCCCGGCCGCCGCGGTCGGCGGCGTAGCGCTCGATGCGCTCGCGGCGCACCTCCTTGACCTCGCGCAGGAGCGCGACGTCGATGCCGTCGGGGTCGTACACGGCGCCCGACGAGTCGGATGCGCCGACGACGACGCCGCCGAGCTCGTGCACCTTCTCGATCGCGTAGACGGCGACGTTGCCGGAGCCCGACACGAGCACGCGCGCACCGTCGAACGACCGCCCCTTCGTCTCGAGCATGTGCTGCGTGAAGAAGACCGCGCCGTACCCGGTGGCCTCGGTGCGCACGAGCGAGCCGCCCCACGTGAGTCCCTTGCCCGTGAGCACGCCCGACTCGTACTGGTTGGTCATGCGCTTGTACTGGCCGAAGAGGTAGCCGATCTCGCGACCGCCGACGCCGATGTCGCCCGCGGGCACGTCACGGTACTCGCCGACGTGGCGCGAGAGCTCGGTCATGAACGACTGGCAGAACCGCATGATCTCGGCGTCGCTCTTGCCCTTGGGGTCGAAGTCGCTGCCGCCCTTGCCGCCGCCGATCGGCATGCCCGTGAGCGAGTTCTTGAAGATCTGCTCGAATCCGAGGAACTTGACCGTGCCGAGGCCGACCGTCGGGTGGAAGCGCAGGCCGCCCTTGTAGGGCCCGAGCGCCGAGTTGAACTGCACGCGGAAGCCGCGATTGATCTGCACGCGACCCGAGTCGTCGACCCACGGCACGCGGAAGATGATCTGCCGCTCGGGCTCGCAGATGCGCTCGAGGATCGACGCCTGCACGTAGTGCGGGTTGCGCTCCAGCACCCGGTCGAGGGATCCGAAGACCTCGCGCACCGCCTGGTGGAACTCGAACTCGCCCGGGTTGCGGGCGAGGATCTGGGCGTAGACGTCGTCGATTGCCGTGCGAGGTGCGGTCACGCGCGCTCCTTCTCTCAGAGACGGGGATGCCGCGTGGTAGGGCTCGCGCGCGACGCCCTCCACCATACCCAGCGTCGAGGATGCCTCGGCGAAGTGTGACGCGGACCCGCTCAGTGCCCGTGCGCGAGCTGCTGCAGCCCGACCACGGCGAGGCCGAGCGCGATGAGCGTCCCGAGCGCCACGAGCTGCTTCCACCACGTGATCCGGGTGCGGCGCACGGCGACGTAGCCGATCACGCCGAGCGTCGCGATGTAGACGATCGACGAGGCCCGGAGCGCACCCTCGAGCGTGAACACGCCGACCGCGGCGAGCGCGAGCAGGATGAGCGGCACGCCCGCAGAGGCGATCGCCGAACCGGAGACGCGCAGCATGCGGCCGACCTCGGCCCGATCGGGGAAGGCGTTGTGCACGGCGAGGTGCGCGATGACGTCGGCCACGAACCCGGCTGCGGTGATCGCGACGATGCCGACGAGCAGCGTCACGACCGCCCGGTTGGCGTCGACGTGCTCGACGTTCGCCTGCTGCACGAGCACGATCGCGAGGCCCGTGAACGTGGCGTAGACCCGCTCCTTCAGGGCGTCGGTCCGTTCGTCCTCGGGGCGGTCCTCCCGGTGGCGGTGGTCCATGCGCTGAACGCTAGCAGCAGCCATCTCCGGCGTCTGCGAGGATCGCGACCGCACCGCCTGCCACGGGCACGCAGCCGGTCTGCGAGGATCGGAGCATGGCTGCCACGCTCCTCGTCTCCGTGCCCGGCACCACCCTGCGCGATGCGCTCGGCACTCCGCCCGACGGTGCCGAAGTCGTCGTGTGGGACCTCGATTCGCCCCCGCCCGCCGCGCATGTCGACATCGTGGTGCCGCCGTACATGGGCACGTCCGACCGGCTCGGCGCACTCGCCGACGTGACGACGCGCCTCGTGCAGTCGCAGTCGATCGGCTACGACGACATCGCCGCGGCCCTGCCGCCCGGGCACGTGTTCGCGAACGCCGCGAGCGTGCACGAGCCGTCGACCGCGGAGCTCGCGCTCGCGCTCGTGCTGGCCTCGCAGCGCGGCATCCCCGATTTCGTGCGCGCGGCGGCCGAGCCGACGGAAGCCGGCCCCGGCAGGTGGGCGCCCGCCCGGCATGCGAGCCTCGCCGACCGACGCGTGCTGATCGTCGGGTACGGCGGCGTCGGCCGGGCGATCGAGGCGCGCCTCGAGCCGTTCGAGGTCGAGATCACGCGGGTCGCGGGTCACGCGCGCGACGACGAGCGGGGCCGCATCCACGGCGTCGACGAACTGCCGGGGCTGCTGCCCGAAGCCGACATCGTGATCGTCGGCGTGCCGCTCAACGACGCGACGACGGGGCTCGTCGACGCCGCCTTCCTCGCGGCACTTCCCGACGGCGCGCTCGTCGTGAACGTCGCACGCGGCATGGTCGCCGACACCGATGCGATCCTCGCCGAGGCGCGCACGGGCCGGCTGCGTTTCGCGCTCGACGTCACGGAGCCCGAGCCGCTGCCCGACGGCCACCCGCTCTTCGCGCTGCCGAACGTGCTCGTCACGCCGCACGTGGGCGGCGCCTCGACCGCGATGATGCCGCGCATGGCGCGCCTCCTGCGTCGTCAGATCGAGCGGATGCTGCGCGGCGACGAGCCCGAGAACGTGGTGCTGCGCAGCTGAGCCGGCCGATCAGCGGGTCCAGGTTCCGAGCCCGTTGCCGTCGAAGAACTGCACGGTCATCGCCGACTCCCCTGAACGCCCGAGTTCGAACGTCACCGACGAGCGCGAGCCCTCGGGCGCGTTCTCCCCGCTCGGCGTGAAGGCGAATACGTCGCCGTCCCACGGTTCGAGCGGCACCTCGTAGCCGCCGTCGGGCCCGAGTCGCACCACGAGGGAGTCGCCGGCGACCACCACCTCGGCCGGTCCGAAGTACTCGTTCGACCACGTGCCGGCGTACGACTCGAGCGGCGCCGTCGGCGGGGCCGGAGAGGTGGGCGGCGTCGCGTCGACGAGGTCTCCCGCCGGCTCGCGGTAGTGCGCGAGCGCCGCTCCATACGCCTCGACCCAGTCGCGGGTCGACTCGCCGTACTGCACGAGGTCGAGGAACTCGCTCACGATCGCCTCGGCCGCGCCGACCGGCGCCCCGTTCGTGAGGGCGACGACGCCGAGCCCGAGCGAGGGCACGAGTTGGAAGTTCGTGCCCGCGCCGAGCACGAAGGCGCCCGAGTGCGAGGCCGTCGCGCGACCGCTCGTCTGCGTGCCGACGTTGAATCCGTAGCCGTACGACCCCGATCGCATGCCGGGCACGTCAGACGGGGCCGAGGTCACCTGCGGGCGCATCGCCGCCGCCAGGTCGGCCGCGTCGATGAGCGTCTCGCCGTCGACGACGCCGTCGGCCAGCACGAACTCCATCCACTTGGCGAGGTCGACGACGTTCGAGCTCACACCGCCCGCGGGCGACTGCGCGTCGGGGTCGCGTTCGTAGAGCGGCTGGAACTCGCCGTCGACGAGCGCGTGCAACGCCGCGCGGTCGTCGCGGGCGACGAAGTCGTCGTGGCGCGAGCTCGTCGAGGTCATGCCGAGCGGCTCGTAGAGCTCGCGTTCCGAGAGCGTCTCCCAGTCGACGCCCGCGGCGTTCGCGACGGCCTCGGCGCCCGTGGTCATGCCGAAGTTGGCGTAGCCGTAGCTGGTGCGGAACGGGTTCAGCGGCTGGTACCGCAGGTGGTCGATGACGTATTCGCGGTCGTAGCCGATGTCTTCGAGGTCGTCGCCCGCGGCGAGCGGGAGGCCCGACCGGTGGGCGTAGAGGTCGCCGACCGTGAGGTGTTCGGTGACCCATGGGTCGGCGAGGGCGAAGCCGGGCAGCAGCGGCGCGACGGGGGTGTCCCAGCCGACGACGCCGTCGGTGACCTGCGTCGCGACGACGGTCGCCCCGATCGGCTTCGACATCGACGCCACCTGGAACACCGTCTCCGCATCGACGGGGTCGTCCTCCCCGACCTTCTTGACCCCGAACCCGTCGGCGAACACCGTCTCGCCGTCGTGCACGACCGCGACCGCCGCGCCGGGCACGCCCGTCTCGTCGAGTACGCGCTCGATGAGATCGGGCAGCGACTCGATCGCCGAGTCGAGGCCGCCCTCGGCGAGCTCGACGGCGTCGGCGGGCGGCGCGTCGCCGAGCTCGATCCTCGGCGCGTACGGCGGAGCCGCTGTGCATCCGGCGAGTGCTGCGGCCACGATCACCATGACCGGTAGTACGGCGATTCGGATGACGCGCATGGCGTTCCTCCCCCGTTCGCGCCGGACTGACCGAGCCCCGGCTCCCCCCATGAAGCGACGAGCGCAGCCTAGCGTCCGGCCCGGCCCCGGCGCACGACCGGCACCCTCCCGGTGCGATCGTGCCCGGGCGTCCGGGCCCGAGCGTCCAGGCCCAGGCGTCAGGCGGAGGCGTCGGCGAGCGCCGTCAGCTCCGCGTCGCTGAGTTCGAGCTGGATCGAGGCGAGCAGGTCGCCGAGCTGCTCGACGTTGCGGGCGCTCGCGATGGGCGCGACGACGGTCGGCTGCTGCCGCAGCCAGGCGAGCGACACGGCGGCGACCGATGCGCCGTGTGCCGCGGCGACCTCGTCGAGCGCGGCGAGCACCCGGTCGCCGCGCTCGCCGAGGTACGGCGCGGCGCCGCCCGCGCGCACGCTCGCCCCATCGGCGGTGACGTCGGCCTCTGTGCGGTACTTGCCGGCGAGGAACCCCTTCGCGAGCGAGAAGTAGGGGAAGACCGCGAGCCCCTCGCGCTCGGCGCGTTCGCGCAGGCCGTTCGACTCGAAGTCGCGCTCGACGAGGTTGTAGTGCGGCTGCAGGGCGACCGCACGGTGGAAGCCGTTCGCCTCGGTGACCCGGAACCACTCGTCGATGCGCTCGGGCGAATAGTTCGAGATGCCGATGGCCCGCACCTTGCCGGCGTCGACGAGCGCCGAGAACGCCCCGACCGTCTCCTCGAGCGGCACCTCGGCGTCGTCGAAGTGGGCGTAGTAGAGGTCGATGACGTCGGTGCCGAGACGGTGCAGCGAAGCGTCGGCCGCCGCACGCACGTTGGCGGCGGCGAGGCCCGGGTACTCGGGGTGCGTGCTCACCTTGGTCGCGATGACCACGTCGTCGCGCGAACCGCGGGCCGCGATCCATTCGCCGATGAGCCGCTCGCTGTCGCCGCCGGTGTTGCCGGGCACCCAGGCCGAATAGCCGTCGGCGGTGTCGACGAAGTTCGCCCCGTCCGCGACGAACGCGTCGAGCACGGCGAACGTCGCATCGCGGTCGGCGGTCCAGCCGAACACGTTCGTGCCGAGCGACAGCGGCGCGATCTCGAGGTCGGATGCGCCGATGCGGGCGCGGGCGGCGGTGGCGGTCTCGGTCACGTGTGCTCCAGTCGGGTCGATGGACGGCAGGGGTCGGCATCGGCGAGGTGGACCCGCCGGCAGTGACCACAACCACGACGCCGGGACGGTATTCCCCGTGTTGCGCACGATGACGCCTGCGCGATGGGCTCGCGCGGGCATAGGCTCGAAGGTGACGCCAACCGACGGAAGGTCGACATGCCCGTTTCGGCAGAACCCCGCGTGGCCCTCTACTTCGACTTCGACAACATCGTCATCTCGCGGTACGACCAGCTCCACGGCGACTTCGCCTACCGAAAAGACACCTCGCGGTCGAAGGCCCCGGCCGCGGGCACGAAGACCGCCGAGAAGCTGCGCGAGGCGACGGTCGACATCGACGCCGTGCTCGACTTCGCCGCCACGTTCGGCACGATCGCGATCGCCCGCGCCTACGCCGACTGGTCGACGCCCGTGAACGCGAGCTACCGCGGCCAGCTCATCGACCGCGCCGTCGACCTCGTGCAGCTGTTCCCGCTGTCGGCGACGAAGAACGGCGCCGACATCCGGCTCGCGGTCGACGCCGTCGAGGACATGTTCCGCATCGACGACCTCTCGCACATCGTGATCGTCGCGGGCGACTCCGACTACGTGGCGCTCGCGCAGAAGGCGAAGCGGCTCGGCCGCTACGTCGTCGGCATCGGGGTCGCCGGCGGCACGAGCCGGGCCCTCACGGCGGCGGTCGACGAGTTCGCCGACTACGACGCGCTGCTCACGACCGACGCGGCCGTCGACGAGTCCGAAGCCGATTCGCCCGCGGCAGCACCCGAACCCGCGCCGAACCGCCGCCGGCGCTCGGGCACGAGCAAGCCGGATGCCGCGGCCGACGCCGAGCCCGAGGCATCCGCACCCGAGAAGACGTCGAAGAGCGGCTCGAGGCGCCGCGCGAAGTCCGAGCCCACCGAACCCGCCGAGCCGGCAGCGCCCGCCGAACCGGTCGAGCGCCCGTCGGCTCGCGTGCTGCAGTTCGTCGCGCCGACCGACCCGTCGGAGGCCGAACCGACGGGCAGCCCGCGCAACCCCGGCCGCCTGCTGCAGAAGGCGATCGAGCTGCTGCACTCGAAGAACGACGAGGAGTGGCAGTCGTCGAGCGCCGTCAAGAACCAGATGCTGCGCATGGACCCGTCGTTCCAGGAGCGGCGGCTCGGGTTCGCGTCGTTCACCGACTTCCTGAAGTCGCGCGGCGGCGTCGTCGAGCTCGACGAGACGGGCCGGGGGCGGGTGCGAATCCGGCCGAAGAAGGACTGAGGTTTCGAGACGCCTCGTTCGTCGGCCCCTCGACCGGCGGAGGGCCATCACGAAGGGGAGATCGAGATGAAGGCACTGCAGTACCGCGCGATCGGGCAGGAGCCCGAGCTGGTCGAGATCGACACGCCCGAGCCGGGGCCGGGCGAGGTGCGGCTCAGGATCACGGCCGCCGGAGCGTGTCACTCCGACAGCTTCATCATGGGGCTGAACGAGGAGCAGTACGTCTACGGCCTGCCGCTCACGCTCGGCCATGAGGGCGCGGGCGTCGTCGATGCGCTCGGCGAGGGCGTGACGGGCGTCGAGCTCGGCGAGGCCGTCGCCGTCTACGGACCGTGGGGCTGCGGCCGCTGCGTGCAGTGCGCGCAGGGCAAGGAGAACTACTGCGAGCGCGCCGCCGAGCTCGAGATCCGGCCGCCGGGCCTCGGCGCACCCGGTGCCATGGCCGAATACATGATCGTGCCCGACGCGAGGTTCCTGCTGCCGCTCGGCGACCTCGACCCGGTCGAGCACGTCGCCCTCACCGACGCGGGGCTCACGCCGTACCACGCGATCAAGATGTCGCTGCCGAAGCTCGGACCAGGGACGACCGCGGTCGTGATCGGCGCGGGCGGACTCGGGCACGTCGCGATCCAGATCCTGCGCGCGCTCACGCCCGCGACGGTCATCGCGCTCGACGTCAGCCAGGACAAGCTGCGGCTCGCGACCGAGGTCGGGGCGCACCACGTGTTCCCCTCCGACGCCGAGGCACCGGCACGCGTCAAGGAGCTCACGGGCGGCCGGGGCGCCGCGGCCGTGTTCGACTTCGTCGCGATCCAGCCGACGCTCGACGCCGGCCATGCGATGCTCGCCGTCGAGGGCGACCAGGTCATCGTCGGCGTCGGCGCCGGCATGCTGCCCGCCGGCATGCTCATGACCCCGTACGACGCGACGGTGCGCTCGCCCTACTGGGGTTCACGGGCCGAGCTCTTCGAGGTGTTCGACCTCGCCCGAGCGGGGCTCGTCAAGATCGAGACGGAGCGCTTCTCGCTCGACGAGGCGCCCGAGGCGTACCGGCGCCTGCACGACGGCACCCTGCGCGGGCGCGCGGTCGTCGTGCCCTGACGCGCGGTTCGAGACGCGATGCGGATGCCCCGGGGCCGACCCCGGGGCATCCGCTGTGTGGTCTGACCACATGTGGTAGCGTGTGGTCAGACCACAGGTGGCACCACGACGAGCGCAGGGAGGCGACCGCATGAGCGAGACGCGCGCGTGGCGCACCGTGCTCGAGCACATCGAGTCGCAGCTCATCGAGGGGCGCCTGCGCCCGGGCGACCGGCTGCCCGGCGAGCGCGCGCTCTCGGCCGACCTCGGCGTCGGCCGCTCGAGCGTGCGCGAAGCACTGCGGGTGCTGGAGGTGCTCGGGCTCATCCGCACCCAGGCTGGCTCGGGTCCCAACGCCGGAGCGATCATCATCGCGACGCCATCGGGCGGCATGAGCACCCTCATGCGGCTGCAGGTCGCCGCGAGCGGGTTCCCGGTCGCCGACATCGTGCGCACGCGACTGCTGCTCGAGAGCACGGTCGCGGGCGAGCTCGCCGAGCGCAGCACCCCCGACCTCGCCGCCGCCGAGCGCCTCCTCGACGCGATGGACTCCCCCGGGCTCACCCCCGCGGAGTTCCTCGCGCTCGACGCCGAGTTCCACCTCGCACTGGCCGAGGCATCCGGCAACCAGGTCATCACGGCCACCATGGCCGGCCTGCGCAGCGGCATCGAGGGGTACGCGCTCGAGGGGCTCGCCCGCATCGACGACTGGCCGACCACCTCCGCTCGCCTGCGCGGCGAGCACCGCGCAGTCGTCGCCGCGATCCGGGCGGGCGACGCCGACGCTGCCCGCACCCGTATCCACGACCACATCTCGGGGTACTACGCCGAGACCTTCGTCGACCACCACTGACCCACCACGACCGGCGTCCACCGCCGGCACCGACCCACGAGAGGCACGCACCACGATGGTCCAGCGCCAGTTCCCGAACCCCAAGGAGCTCGCCGAGCTCATGCGCTTCAAGGCGCCCGAGCTCAACGCGACGAAGCGCCGCCTCGACAAGGCGCTCACGATCGCCGACCTGCGCGCGATCGCGAAGCGCCGCACGCCGAAGGCGCCGTTCGACTACACCGAGGGTGCGGCCGAGGGCGAGCTGTCGCTGGCCCGCGCCCGCCAGGCGTTCGAGGACATCGAGTTCCACCCCGGCATCCTGCGCAGCGTGCCCGAGGTCGACACGAGCCGCGAGGTGCTCGGCGGCCCGAGCGCGCTGCCGTTCGGCATCGCGCCCACCGGGTTCACCCGCTTGATGCAGACCGAGGGCGAGGTCGCCGGCGCCGGTGCGGCGGGCGCGGCCGGCATCCCGTTCACGCTCTCGACGCTCGGCACGACCTCGATCGAGGGCGTGAAGGCCGCGAACCCGAACGGGCGCAACTGGTTCCAGCTCTACGTCATGCGCCGTCGCGAGATCTCGTACGACCTCGCGAAGCGCGCCGCGGCCGCCGGCTTCGACACCCTCTTCTTCACGGTCGACACCCCCGTCGCCGGCGCGCGCCTGCGCGACAAGCGCAACGGCTTCTCGATCCCGCCGCAGCTCACGCCAGGAACGATCGTCAACGCGATCCCCCGCCCGGCGTGGTGGATCAACTTCCTCACCACCCCGAAGCTCGAGTTCGCCTCGCTCAGCTCGACGGGCGGCACGGTCGGCGAACTGCTCGACTCGGCGATGGACCCGACGATCTCGTTCGACGACCTCGACATCATCCGCGAGATCTGGCCCGGCAAGATCGCCGTCAAGGGCGTGCAGGCCGTCGGCGACGCGAAGCTGCTCGCCGACCGCGGCGTCGACGCGATCGTGCTGTCGAACCACGGCGGGCGCCAGCTCGACCGGGCGCCGATCCCCTTCCACCTGCTGCCCCACGTCGTGCGCGAGGTCGGCGGCGACCTCGAGGTGCACGTCGACACCGGCATCATGAACGGCGCCGACATCGTCGCATCCATCGCCCTCGGCGCCAGGTTCACGCTCATCGGCCGCGCCTACCTCTACGGACTGATGGCCGGCGGTCGCGCGGGCGTCGACAAGACGATCTCGATCCTGCGCACCGAGATCGAGCGCACCATGAAGCTGCTCGAGGTCGAGACGCTCGACGAGCTCGGCCCCCAGCACGTCACCCAGCTGGCGAGGTTGCAGCCCATCGCGCGACCGGTGCAGGATGCCGCTGCCGAGGCCGCGTCGTCGAAGCCGACCACCGTGCGGACCACGCGTGCGAGCAAGCCGGCCGCGAAGTCGGCGGCCACGAAGTCGGCGGCCACGACGACGACGGGCGCGAAGACCGCGGCCACGAAGTCGGCGGCCACGACGACGACGGGTGCGAAGACCGCGGCGGCCGCGGCGAAGTCGTCGACGACGACCCGGGCGAAGGCACCCGCGGCGAAGGCCTCCGCGAAGCCGCGCACGGGCGGTGCCGCAGCCCCCGAGGCCGCCGCCGACTGACCGGCGACCTCGCAGGTCGCCGACGATCCGTGTCGGCGAAGGCCGTGGGGTCAGCGCCCTCGCGCCTGCCGCGATGCCGCTCGCCCGCCTCGCCCCTCCGCCTTGTCGTTCGGCACGACGATCGACTGGGCGATCGTGAGTGCGGCCGCCCGGGTTGCCATCTTGCGCACCTGGTCGGCCTGCTTGCGGCGGCGCGCCACGAGCTTCGCGCGCCGCCGTGCACGCTGCGCGGCGTCGGCACCGACGGGTGCGACGGCGCCGCCATGACCCGCACGAGCGCCCGAGCCCGGCGCGTACCGGATCGACATCCGGTCGAGCCGTGCGGCGGCACGTTCGGCGAGGAGCGCGGCGAGCCGGGGCGATCGGCGGCGTTCGGCCTCCGCCGCCCGCGCCCCGGCCTCCGCGAAGCCGACGGCCGCGTCCAGCCTGCGACGCCCGCGGGCGTCGCGCGGCAGGTGCTTCGCCATGCGCCGCACCTCGCCCTCCATGTCGCGCACCGCGGCGATCGCCTCCTTCGCGCGGCGTCGCTCTGCCCGCGTCGAGTCGCGCATCTTCACCCCTCGTCGATCAGGTCGAGCAGGCGCTTCGCTGCATCGCGGACGTCGTCGTGGTCGTACTGACCCGCCCGGCTCTCGAGCGAGATCACCGCGCAGCGGTGCACCTTGCGGAAGTCGCCGTACGGAAACGAGTACGCCTCCTTCGTCTCGTCGTCGGCGTCGTCGTCGATGCCGAGGTGCCAGTGCCGGTACTCGGTCCACCCCTCGTCGTCGATGAGGGCGTTCTCGTCGTCGGTGCTCGGCGCGTGCTCGCTCCAGTCGTCGCGCTCGTCGCGCACGACGTCGCCGTCGTTCACGAGCGATCTCGCGTGGCGGAGCGCCGTTTCGTTGAGCCTGATGGCCATGTGCCTGCTCCCTTCCGTCCCCTCCGGTCTAGGTCGCCGCGGCGACCGCGACAAGGGGGTTGCGGGCTGGAGCCGCTCCGCCCCTCAGCGGGTGCGGGCGAACTCGGCGATGACGACGCCCGACCCGTGGGGCGTGCTCACGACGGGTTCGAAGCCGCGCGGGCGGTAGTCGAGGCCTGCGAAGAGCGGCACCCCGTCGCCGAAGAGCTTCGGGTTCACCTTGAGCACGAGGCGGTCGATCTCGTCGACGAGCTGCCCGGCGAGCGACCCGCCGCCGCAGAGCCAGATGCCGGCGCCGTCCTCGGCCTTGAGCGACCGCACGACCTCGACGGGGTCGTCGGCCGTCACGACGAGGTTCTCGCCCTCGGCTTGGTGCGACCGGGAGAACACGATCTGCCGCAGGTGCGAGTAGGGGCTCGTCATGTCGAACGGCAGGCCGACGGCGTAGGTGTTCCAGCCCATCACGACGGTGTCGACGGTCTTGGTCGACTGGTCGACCCCGAGCGCGGCCGCTCCGGCGGTCGGCATCAACTCGGGGTAGCGGTCGTAGATCGTCGCCATGTGGTCGCCCTCGGCGTCGAAGGCGTCGAATTCGCCGTTCGGTCCGGCGATGAAGCCGTCGAGGCTGACGGCCACGTAGTACACGAGTTCTCGCATCGTTCCCTATCCACTACTGATGTTGTGGTTGCGAAACTACTACAGCTGTCGTGATCTTGTCTACACTCGGACGCATGGCCCGAAACGACGACCGCCGCCGACTGCTCGCCGATGCCGGTCTCGCGGTGCTCGCCCGCGAGGGCGCACGCGGGCTCACCCACCGCGCGGTCGACGTCGAGGCGGGTGTGCCGACGGGCACGACCTCGAACTACTTCCGCAGCCGCGACGCGCTCATCGGCGGCCTCGTCACGCGCATCGGCGAACGTCTCGGGCCGACCGACGACGACCTCGGCACCCGGGCGACGCAGCCCGTCGGCCCGGCCCTCTTCGCCGACTACGTCCGCGACATCGTGCGCCGGCTCTGCGCCGAGCGCGAGGTCACGCTCGCCCTCTTCGAGCTCCGGCTCGAGAGCACCCGCCGCCCCGAGGTCGCCGCCGTGCTGCACGAGTGGCAGCGCACCGCGTTCGCGGCCGACATCGCGTTCAACGAGGCGGCCGGCCTGCCGGGCGGCCGCCGGGAGATCGCGCTCTTCCACTACGCCCTCGACGGGCTCGTGCTCGACCGGCTCACGATGCCGATCGATCCCGGCACCTCGACCGACGAGGTCGTCGACGCGCTCGTGACGGGACTGCTGCCACCGGGTTGACCCGCCGCCTACGATGAGCGGGGGGAGGTCGAGCATGACGGATGCGACGGGCGAGGCGAACTCGCACGAACCAGACGGGAGCCCGCGCAAGTCCGGCGCGAGTGCCGCGCCCGCCGAGGCCGCGCCTGCACCGAAGCGCAGCCCGATGCGCCGGTACCTCGCCCGCTTCGGCACCCGCCGCACGATGCTCTCCGACGCGCGGGCGGGCCTCGTGCTCGGCATCGAGAGCATCCCCGACGGCCTCGCGTCGGGCGTGCTCGCCGGGGTGAACCCCGTCTTCGGGCTCTACGGCTACCTGTTCGGAACACTCGGCGGTGCCCTCGCGACCGGTTCCGTGTACATGTCGGTGCAGGCGACCGGCGCCATGTCCGTCATGATCGCCGACGTGCCCGGCATCGACGCCGCCGGCGAGCGCCAGGGCACGATCATCGCGACGCTCGCGATGCTCACGGGCCTCGTCATGCTCGGGCTCGGGCTCGCCCGGCTCGGGTCCCTTGTGCGGTTCATCCCGACGGCGGTACTCGTCGGGTTCATCAACGCGGTCGCGATCAACATCGTGCTCGGCCAGCTCGCGAACCTCACGGGCTACCAGGGCGAGGGCGCGAACCGCATCCTCCGCACGATCGACACGCTTCTCCACGTCACCTCGATCCACTGGCCGAGCCTCGTGATCGGCGCCGTGACGATCGGCCTCATCCTGCTGCTCGAGCGCACCTTCCTCGGGCCGCTCTCGCTCGTGGCGGCCGTCGCCCTCGCCTCGCTGCTGCCGCTCGTGCCCTGGTTCGGCGAGGTCGCGCTCGTCGGCGACCTCACCGACGTGCCGAACGCACTGCCGATGCCCGCGCTGCCCGATCCGTCCCTCACCCTCGAGCTCCTCGTGCCGGCCCTGTCGCTCGCCCTCGTCGGGCTCGTGCAGGGCGCCGCGATCTCGGGCTCGATCGCCAATCCCGACGGCGAGTACCCCGATGCGTCGGCAGACTTCCGCGGCCAGGGCGTCGCGAACCTCGCGAGCGGCCTCTTCCAGGGCATGCCGGTCGGCGGCTCGATGTCGGCGACCGCGATCGTGCGGGCGGCGGGCGCCCGCAGTGCGCTCGGCAACCTGAGCGCCGCGATCGTCATGATCATCGGAATCCTGTTGCTCGGCGGCCTCATCACGCAGGTCGCGATGCCGGCGCTCGCGGGCCTGCTCATCCTCATCGGCGTGCGCACGTTCAAGCCGCGCGACCTCGTGATGGTGTGGCGCACGGGCCCGATCCAGGCGAGCGTGCTCGCGGTGACCTTCGTGCTCACCCTCATCGTCCCGCTGCAGTACGCCGTGCTCGTGGGCGTCGGGCTCGCGGTGGTGCTGCACGTCGCCCGGCAGTCGAACCGGGTCGTGATCCGCCGCTGGGTCTACGACGACGCGAGCCCGCACCCCGTCGAGACCGATCCGCCGGCGACGCTCACGCCGGGCGAGATCGTGGTGCTCGTGCCGTACGGCAGCCTGTTCTTCGCGGCGGCCCCGATCTTCGCCGAGCAGCTGCCCGCGATCCCCGAGCGGTGCGAGCGCGCGGTGGTCGTGCTCCGGATGCGCGGCACCGACGAACTCGGGTCGACCTTCATCCGCGTCGTCACCGACTACTCCGAGCGCCTGCGGCGCGCGGGCGGCGCGCTCATCCTCGTCGGTCTCGGCGACCGCGTCATGACCCAGCTCGATGCGACGCGTGCGACGGTCGTGATCGGACGCGACCGGGTCTTCGCCGCGACGCCGCGCATCGGCGACTCGCTCGACGCGGGGATCGCCGCGGCGCGCGCGTTCGCCGGGCCCCCCACCCCGGGCTCTGCATCCGACCCGGCCTCGCCCTTCGACGACGCCGGCCCCGGGGCATCCGACCGCGATCGGTAGCGCACGAACCACGCCAGCATGAGCGCCGAGCTCGCGAGGTAGAAGCCGTGCAGGAACCAGATCGGCCCGAACGGCATGCTCACGACGTACACCGTGTAGAGCGCGTTGCCGATGTTCGTGATCACGAGGTTGCCGACGCTGTACGACGACAGGTCCCTCGTGCGCGCCGCCTTCACCAGCATGGGCAGGTAGCTCATGGCGAAGATGCCGGTCGAGATCGCGCCGGCGACGACGGCGACGTCCATGCTGCGAACGCTACGGGGCGGCCGGATGCCTCGCACCCGGGCCGCCCCGCATTCACCTGCGCTGCACGGATCCGACCGGATCCGTGCGTGCACCTACGCCGTTCGGTCGGCCGGTCCGGCACCCGCGTTGGCGGCGGCGATGAGCTGCTCGATCTGCTCGTACGAGACGGGGATGCCGGGGAACCCGACGAGCCGCCCGATGGGGAACGAGCCCATCATCTTCGCCATGCCCTCGTCGGTGAAGACGTCGGTGTCGCCCATGCCGGCGGCGAGCCCCGCGAGGGCCGCAGCGGCGGCCGGGCCGGCGATCGGGTCGGCCATGACGTCGCCGATGGAGGACTCCATCGTGAGCGGCAGGCGCACGGCGTCGCCGTCGATCGCGGCGGTGCCGGTGAGGCGGATGTCGCGGCTCGACGCCCCGACCTCGACGGTGAGCTCGCCGCCCTCGACGACCCAGCGGTCGACCCGGGTGTCCCAGTACGCGAGGTCCTCGCGGCGCACCGCGATCGAGACCTCGCGCGACTCGCCCGCGGCGAGCTCGACCGAGGCGAACCCCTTGAGCTCGCGCGGCGCGCGCTGCACGGTCGACGCTGCGAGGCCCGTGTAGACCTGCACGACCTCGCGCCCGTCGCGCGAGCCGGTGTTCTCGACGGTCACGCGCACGGTCAACCCCGAGGCATCCCGCTCGATCGACAGGCCCGAGTACGCGAAGGTCGTGTACGAGAGGCCGTGCCCGAACGGGTAGCGCACGGCGGCGTCGCGCGCGTCGTACCAGCGGTAGCCGACGAAGAGGCCCTCGCCGTAGCGCACGTGGCCGAACTCGCCCGGGAAGTCGAGGAACGCGGGGGTGTCCTCGAGGCGCAGCGGGATCGTCTCGGCGAGGCGGCCCGACGGGTTGACGACGCCGTAGAGCACGTCGGCGATGCCGCTGCCTCCGGCCTGGCCGCCGAGCCAGCCCTCGAGGATCGCGGGCACGCGGTCGGCGAACGGCAGTTCGACGACGCCGCCGTTGGCGAGCACGACGACCGTGTTCGGGTTCGCCTCGAGCACGGCGTCGACGAGCGCGAGCTGGTTGCCGGGAAGTCGCAGGTGCTCGCGGTCGAAGCCCTCCGACTCGTGCGCCGCCGGCAGTCCGAGGAACAGCACGGCGACGTCGGCGGCGGCCGCGGCGGCCACCGCCTCGTCGACGAGGGCGGATGCCTCGGCGTCGGCGTCGTTCGCATCGATCGCGAAGCCCGGGGCGAAGACGACGCCCGCGCCCGCCTGCTCCTCGATCGCGGCGAGCGCGGTGTCGAGCCGGGTCGGGTTGATGAGCGACGAACCCGCACCCTGATAGCGCGGGGTGCGCGCGAACTCGCCGATGACGGCGACGTTCTGCCCGTTCCCTGAGCCGGTCGCAGGGGCGAGCGGCAGCAGGCCGCCCTCGTTGCGCAGCAGCACGGCGCCGCGGGCGGCGGCCTCGCGGGCGAGCAGATGGTGCGCGTCGACGTCGTACGTCGCGTCGGCGTCGGCTCCGGCGGTCGCCCGCTGCGCGAGCTCGACCGCACGACGCACGGCGACGTCGAGTGCGGCCTCGTCGAGGCGGCCGTCGCGCACTGCCGCGACGAGCTGCGCGTCGGTGCGTCCGTCGGAGGCGGGCATCTCGAGGTCGAGCCCAGCGGGCAGGCCCGCGACCCGGTCGTTCACGGCACCCCAGTCGCTGACGACGACCCCGTCGAAGCCCCACTCGTCGCGCAGCACGCTCGTGAGCAGCCAGGGGTCCTCGCTCGCGTACACGCCGTTGATGCGGTTGTACGAGCACATGACCGTCCACGGCTGCGCATCCTCGACGACGCGCTGGAACCCGCGCAGGTAGATCTCGCGCAGCGGTCGCGGGTCGACGTCGCTCGAGGCGCGCATGCGGTCGTGCTCCTGGTTGTTCGCCGCGAAGTGCTTGAGCGACGCGCCGACGCCCTGCGACTGCAGGCCGCGCACGAGGGCCGCACCGAGCGCGCCCGAGACGATCGGATCCTCCGAGAGGTACTCGAAATTGCGGCCGCAGAGCGGCGAGCGCTTGATGTTGATGCCCGGGCCGAGCAGGACTCCGACGCCCTCGGCGCGGGCCTCCTCGCCGAGCGCGCGCCCGACCCGCTCGAGCAGCTCGGGGTCGAACGTCGAGCCGAGCGCCACCGCGGGCGGGAAGCAGGTCGCCGGCACGCTGTCGCCGATGCCGAGGTGGTCGGCGCTGCCGCGCTGGAGGCGTACGCCGTGGGGGCCGTCGGTCAGCACGATCGACGGCACGCCCGCGCGCTCGACGGCCTTGGTCGTCCAGAAGCTCGCGCCGCTGGTGAGCGACGCCTTCTCCTCAAGGGTGAGTTCGGCGACGATCTCGGCGGCGTCGCGTCGGGCGAAGCCGGCCTGGTCGGTGGTCGGTTCGAGGGTGTCGGTCATGATGCTCCTTCGTTCGCCGGTGATTCGGTCCTCCGCCGGAAGAGGGGCTTGCCGGAGTCCTTCGCGAGCAGCCTCGCGAAGAGCCACCAGATGATGAGGGTCGCGCTCGCTCCCCCGATGACGGCTACCTCGCTGGCGTCGGCCGCGCGCGGCGCCGGCGTCGTGCTCGTCGGGCCCGCGGCATCCGCCGTCATCACTTCACCGCCTTGATGGGCCAGACGGCGAACGCGCCGAGCACCGAGAGCACGATGCCCACCGGGAACAGCCCGGCGTAGCCGAGCGTCAGCACGATGCCACCGGCGACCGCGGGGGCCAGGGTCTGCGGCAGGGTCGCGGCGATGTTCACGACGCCGAGGTCCTTCGCGAACGACTTCGCCGAGGGCAGCACCTCGCTCATGAGGGCGGTGTCGACGGCCTGGAACATGCCGAAGCCGAGGCCCGCGATGAAGGTCATGATCATCCACGCCGTCAGGTCGGGCCAGACCCACGGCACGACGAGCGCGAGTCCGGTGACGAGCGAGGACGCGAAGACGAACGGCTTGCGACGCCCGAACCGGTCGGAGAGCGGGCCCGAGGCGACCGTCGCGACGAGGATGCCGGCGAGGCTGATGAGGCCGAGCACCGGGATGACCTCGCCCGGGTTCTCGATGCCGAAGTAGTCGGTGAGCAGGAAGAACTGGTAGCCGGTCACCGCGAAGTAGCCGGTGTAGAGCAGCAGGCGGCCGGTGAAGGCCCAGAAGAAGTCGGGATGCTCGACCGGGTTGACCCAGAAGGTGCGCAGGAAGTCGGCGAGCTTGAACGGCTCGGGCGAGAGGTCCTTCGAGGGGTGGTCGGGGTTGAACACGATGAAGAGCGTGAGGATGACGAGCGAGAAGACCGCGAACGTCACGTACCCGGCGGCGATCGAGCCGAGGAACATCGAACCGACGATCTGGCCGCCGAGCGCGCCGACCATGAGGCCGATGCCCGAGAGCGCAGCGAACGTGCCGCGTCGGTTGAGCGGCACCCGGTCGGGCATGACCGCGCTCAGGGGGCCCTGCGCGAAGTTGTAGGTGATCTGCACGAGGGTCCAGGCGACCACGACGCCGACGAGCGAGTCCGCGAAGGCGAGGCCGACGAGCGCGAGGCCGCCCGCGAGCGAGCCGAGGAAGATCCACGGCGCCCGGCGGCCGAAGCGCGAGCGCGTGCGGTCGGAGATCTGGCCCGCGATGGGCTGGGCGAGCATCGAGAAGAAGGATCCGATGGTCGTCACGATCAGGAGGTTGGTGACCTTGTCGGCCTCGCCGAACTGGGACGTGATCTGCGCGGGCAGCAGGATGCCCGGCACCGCTCCCCAGATCATGAAGATGCCGAGGTTCGCCGGGATGATCCAACCGAGGAGGCGCCTGACACCCGTGATCGGGGCGGGCGGGTCTTCGTTGCCCGCGGCGTCTTCGAAGAAGGCGAGTGCTTCGTCGGGTTCGTCGGGGCGCTGGTCGGTGACGGGTTCTGGGGTGGACGCCGTTGTCATGGGGGATTCCTTCTGGGGGCGGCCTCGCCGATGAGACCGGGTGCGAAAACCATACGTTGCTTGGTTTTGAAACTCAAGCGCCGTTCGGCAATGATTCCCGGCGATTACGATGCAGGTATGGCACGTCGAGGTTCGTACGCGAAGGGCATCGCCAAGCGTGAGGAGATCCTCACCGCCGCGCTCGAGGTGATCGCCCGCAACGGCTACGGCCGTGCCTCCGTGCGCGAGCTCGCCGACGCCGTCGGGCTCAGCCAGGCGGGCCTGCTGCACTACTTCTCCTCGAAGGAGGAGCTCTTCGCCGAAGTGCTCCGCAAGCGCGACGAGGTCGACCGCGAAGTGCTCGAGGCCGACCACGCCGACGACCCCGACGCCGACGAGGTGTCGCTGCTCGACGGCTTCGTCGGCGTCGTACGCCACAACGCCGAGGTGCCGGGGCTCGTGCAGCTCTACGCCCGCCTGTCGAACGAGGCGACGGCACCCGACCACGCCGCGCACGCCTTCTTCGAAGAGCGCTTCCGCATGTTCCGCGAGCTCGCCGCCGACGACATCCGCGCGGGCCAGCAGCGCGGGGAGATCCCCGCCGACCTCGACGCCGAGCGCCTCGCGAGCATCCTGCTCGCCGTCTCCGACGGCCTCCAGACCCAGTGGCTCATGGACCCGTCGATCGACATGGCCGCCCACATCGAGTACCTGATCGGCCTCTTCGCCCGCCCGGCCGCGCCGTGAGCGCGAGCTCGCTCGCGAGCGCCGACGTTCGCCGCCACAACCTCGCGCTCGTCGTCTCGCGGCTCGCCGAGCTCGGCACCGCCTCGCGCAGCGACCTCGCCGACGCGACGGGGCTCGCGCGCGGCTCGGTCACCGCGCTCGTGCGCCGGCTGCAGGCCGACGGGCTCGTGCGCGAGACCGAGCAGGTCGCCGCCGAGGGCAAGGGCCGACCGCGCACCCTCCTCGAGCTCTCGGCCGACCACCTCGCGATCGTCACCGTGCTCATCGACGCCGACCGGGCGACGGCCGTCGCGACCGCGCTCGGCGGCGCACGACTCTCGCGGGTCGAACGCCGGCACGGACGACCGATGGGCGACCCGGGGCGGGTGCTCGACGTGGCCGCCGCCGTCTTCGACGAGGTGCTCGACTCGATCGCCGGTCGGCGCGTCGCCGAGGCATCCGTCATCGTCTGGGCACCGGTCGCGGGCGAACCGCCGATCGTGCTCGCCGACACCGATCTCGGCTGGGGCGCCGTCGACGTGCTCGGCCTGCTCGCCGAGCGCGCGCCCCGCTTCGCCGACCTCGTCGAGGCCGGCCGCGTGCACCTCATGGCCGACACGCTCGTCGCGGCACTCGCGGAGCACGCGAGCGCCGGCCGGCCCTCCGGGCTGCTCTACCTCAAGAGCGACTCGGGCATCGGCGGCGCGATCGTCGTCGACGGCACGCCGCTCGACGGCAGCCACCACCTCGCCGGCGCGCTCGGCCACCTGCCGATCGTGCAGGGCGGAGTGCGCTGCGAGTGCGGGCAGCACGGCTGCCTCGTGACCGTCGCCGGGCCCGACGCGGTGCTCGCCCGCTCCGGCCTCGACGAGATCGCCCGCGCGGAGGGCCTCCCGGCCGCGCTCGACGAGTTCGTGCGGCGTGTGCGCTCGGGCGACGACGTCGCGACGTCGGTCTGGCGGGATGCCGCAGCCGAACTCGCCCGGGCACTGCAGATCGTCACGCTCACGGTCGACCCCGCGCTCATCGTGGTCGGCGGCTACCTCGCGGCGCTGGCCGACGACCTCGCCGAGGTGCTGGCGCGCATCCAGCCGGTGGTCGGGGAGGTCACGGTGACACCGCCTCCCCTGCTCGGCAGCCGGCTCGGGCGCGATGCCGCGCTCGTCGGCGCCGAGCACGCAGCGGTCGTGCGGCTGCTCGCCGACCCGGCGGCGCTCTCGCGATCGCACTAGCCGAGCACCAGCCCACGCAGCACTCGGGCGCAGCCCGACCGCCGGCCGCCCACGCGACTGCATCAACGCATTCACGCGCACGCGCACGCGCACACATTCACGAGCATCTCCACATAATTCACGACTTGAACTTTCATCGCCCCCGCGTCACACTTATCCCGAACACCACTCGGTATTGAGTCCCCTGACTTCCCCTCCCAGCCTCGACGAAGAGGAGCCCGCCTTGTCCATCCAGCCCCCGAGCGACGCCGCGACCGAGCTCGCACCGACCGGCGTGATCAGCGCCACCGAGCCGCTGCCGGGCGACCCGGCCGCGAGTCCCCCGCCCACCTGGCGCACTCTGCCGGGCCTGCTCACCACGGGACTCGTGCTGTTCGGCATCTACGGCGGCATCGGCGCGATCCTGCTGCCGATGCAGATCGCCATGATCGACGACGCGAACAAGGTGCAGAACCTCGCGATCGTCTCGACCGTGTCGTTCGTGTTCACGCTCTTCGCCCAGCCCATCGTCGGTGCGATCAGCGACCGCACGCGTTCGCGCCTCGGCCGTCGCGCCCCCTGGATGGTGAGCGGCGCGCTCATCGGCGGCATCCTGCTGCTCGGCATGGGCTTCCTCGACTCGGTCTTCTGGGTCGGCGTGTTCTGGGTCGTCATCCAGGTCGCCTTGAACGCCGTGCAGGGCCCGCTCTCGGCGATCACGCCCGACCGCTTCGCCCGCGACAAGCGCGGCGGTGCGAGCGCCATGTTCGGCATCGGCACGCAGGTCGGCATGACGCTCGGCATCATGGCGGCGGGCGTCTTCGCCGAGACCATGAACCTCGGCCTCGGCTACGCCTCGTTCGGCATCGCGATCATCGTGGTCACGCTCGTCTTCGTCGTCGTCGACCGCGACTGGTCGTCGAAGGAGGCGACCGTCGCCCCGTGGAGCTGGAAGGCGTTCCTCGCCGGCTTCTGGCGCAGCCCCCGCCGCTACCCCGACTTCGCCTGGGCGTTCACCGCGCGCTTCGCGCTCATGCTCGGCTACTTCGTCGTCGTCGCCATGTCGTTCTACATGCTCACCGACTACATCGGCATGTCGATGGTCGAGGCGAGCAGCGCGACGGTGATGCTCACGCTCATCTCGCTCGTGCCGACGCTCGCCGCGATCGCACTGTCGGGCTGGTGGAGCGACCGGATCGGCCGGCGCAAGGTCTTCATCTATGTGTCGTCGGTCGTCATGGCGGCAGGCTTCATCGCCCCGATCGTCATGCCAGACATGACCGGCATGATCATCATGAACGTCGTCAACGGCATCGGCTTCGGGCTCTACATGTCGGTCGACGCGGCACTCATGACCGAGGTCCTCCCCGACGGCGGCAAGGACGCGGCGCGCGACCTCGGCATCCTCAACATCGCCACCAACATCCCGCAGGCGCTCAGCGCGGCGATCGCGGGCATCATCATCACCGCGCTCGGCGGCTATGCGATGCTGTTCGTCTTCGGCATCGTGCTCACGGTCGCAGGAGCCGTCGCGACCGCGCCCATCAAGAGCGTCCGTTAGGAGCATCCCCATGTCGCACACCCCCTCCCCCGAGGCCCAGCCGATTGCGGATGCCGCGACCGCGGCCGCCCCGTTCGTCGAGGTCGACACCCTGGCCGGCCGCGTGCGCGGCCAGTGGCGGCCCACCCTCCGCCACGCGGGCGACGCCACGGACGGCGCCGGCGCCCCGGCGTCGGCCGCGTTCCTCGGCATCCCGTTCGCCGAGGCACCCGTCGGCGAGCTGCGCTTCGCGGCGCCCGTGCCGAAGGCCCCGTGGGAGGGGGTGCGCGACGCCCTCGAGTTCGCCCCGACCGCCCAGCGCGGCGACCCCGGCGTGACGCTCATCCCCGAGCCGTCGATCCCCGGCGACTCGACGCTCAACGTGAACGTCTTCACGCCCTCGCCCACCCGCCCCGCCGACGACGAGACCGGGCTTCCCGTGCTCGTCTGGATCCACGGCGGCGGCTACTTCGCCGGCTCGCCCGCGAGCCCCTGGTACGACGGCCGCAACTTCAACCGCGACGGCGTCGTGACCGTGACGATCTCGTACCGGCTCGGCTTCGACGGCTTCGGCTGGATCGACGGGGCTCCGTCGAACCGCGGCATCCGCGACTGGCTGCTCGCCCTCGAGTGGGTGCAGCAGAACATCGCCGCGTTCGGCGGCGACCCGTCGCGTGTCACCATCGCCGGTCAGTCGGCGGGCGGCGGGGCCGTGCTGACCCTCCTCGGCATGGAGGCGGCGCAGCACCTCTTCCACGGCGTCTACGCGATCTCGGGCGCGACTGCCGACGTCACCCCCGACCGGGCCGAGTCGCTCGGCCGCAGGATCGCCGCCGACCTCGGCGTCGAGCCGACGCTCGCCGGGTTCCGCTCGGTCGACGAGGAGCGCCTCATCAAGGCGCAGCAGGCCGCGACCTCGCTCGAGGGCCCCGACGCCATGAACGAGCTGCTCGAGCTCGGCCTGCAACTCGGCCCGACGATCGACGGCGACCTCATGACGCGCTCGACGGTCGACTCGTTCGCGGCCGGGGTCGGCGCCGACAAGCCCCTCGTGCTCGGCGCGACCGACGACGAGTTCGCCATGGCCCTCATGGATGCCCCGAAGGTCCTGCGCTTCGTGCCGAAGTCGGCGCTCGTGAAGAAGGCCGGCCTCTCGAAGCCGGTCGCCCGCGACTACCTCGCCGCCAACCGCGAGGTGTCGAAGCTCGGCAACGCACGTCTGCTCGGCCGGCTCGTCACCGACCGCATGTTCAAGGTGCCGATGCTGCGGGCGGTCGCCGCACGCGGCGCGGCGGGCACTCGGGCCACCGGCACGGCTTCGGCCGCGGCATCCACGTGGCTGTATCGCTTCTCGTGGCCGTCGGGCACGTTCGGCTTCGCCGAGCACTGCCTCGACGTACCGTTCTTCTTCGACTGCCTCGACGGCCCGGCGATGGCGCCCCTCGCCGGCCCGAACCCGCCGCAGGCGCTCGCCGATGAACTGCACGCCGCGGCGGTCGCGTTCGTCGCCACCGGTGCCCCCGGCGACGACTGGCCGGCGTTCACGGATGCCTCGCGCGCCACCCGCGTCTACGACACCCCGTCGACCGTGGCCGACGACGGCTACGCGAGCGTGCGCCCGCTGCTCTGACCCACGCGCCTCCGGGTACGAGATGACCCCCGAACGGGGTACGTGACCGTCGGGCGCGACCCGAGCATGCTTGCGACATGACCGCGGCCGGCGAATCCCCCGTTCCCACCACGACCGGCCCGCTCGACGAGGTGCACCGCGCGCAGTCGGCCAGGCTGCTCGACCATCTCGCCGTGCACGGGCCCGCGACCCGATCGGAGCTCGCCTCGGCGACCGGGCTCGGCCGCGGCACGATCGCAGGTCTCACCTCGCGCCTCCTCGACTCGGGCGTGCTGCGTCCCGGCGAGACGGGCGACGCCGCCGACGGCCGCGCAGCTCCGCTCGCCCTGGCCGCGGCCGACCACACCCTCGTCACGGCGATGCTCGGCACCGACGAGGCGATCGCGACGGTCGCCGCCCTCGACGGCACCGAGATCGCCCGGTTCACCGAGCCGCTCACGATCGAGGCCGACCCGCTCGAGCTGCTCTCGACGGTGCTCTCGCGCTCGATCGGGCGCGCGCAGCGCGCGAAGCATCCCATCGCCGAGATCACCGTGCTGACGGGCGGCGCCGTCGTCGGGCGACCGCAGATCGTGATCGCCGACCCGCGCCTGGGCGCGGAGCCCCTCGACGTGCTCGGGGTGTTGCGCGGATACGCTCCCGCGTTCGCCGAGGCCGAGGCCGCGCTCGCGCTGCCCGTCTCGTTGCGGCCGGCCGCCGCAGCCGCGGTGGCTGCCGAGCACGCCGCGCTGCCCGGCATCGACGACGTGCTCTACATCGTCGGCGACGACGCCCTCGCAGCCGCGGCGATCACGGGCGGACGGGCGCTGACCGGCGGCCACGGGCTGGCCGCGAGCTTCGCGCACCTGCCCGTCGTGCCCGACGGGGTGCGCTGCGAGTGCGGGCAGCAGGGATGCCTCGTCACAGTCGCCGCCCCCGAGCGCATCGTCGAGCGGGCCGGCCTCGCCGACCTCGCGGCAGAGCAGGGCCAGCTCGCCGCCCTCACCGAGCTCGTCGCACGGGTGCAGTCGGCCGACGACCGCGCCCGCTGGTCGTGGCTCGACGCGGCCCACTGGATCGGCCGGGCGCTGCAGCTCGTCGTGCCGGCGCTCGACCCGACGGTCGTCGTGGTCGGCGGCCACTGGGGCCTCCTCCTCGGCGACATCGAGGCGGCGTTCCGGGCGAACCGGCCGACGCTCGGCGGCGGGGCGCTCGAAGCGATCCCGACGCTCGCCGCGAGTCGTGCGGGCGGCGAGGCCGCGCTCATCGGCGCCCGCAGCCAGGCGCGCGAACGCCTCGTCGCCGAGCCGCTGCTGCTCGCCGGCTGACGCGTCAGCGCGCGGGCTTGCGGAACCGGCTCTGGATGCCCCAGCCGGTCACCCGCAGCATCGCCTCGACGACGATGCCTGCGCTCATCTTCGACCGCCCGCGCTCGCGCTCGACGAACGTCACGGGCACCTCGACGACCGTGAGTCCGGCCTCGCGCGCGTGCCACAGCATGTCGACCTGGAACCCGTAGCCGCGCGTGTGCACGTCTTCGAGGCGGATGCGGCGCAGTGCGTCGGCGCGGAACGCCCGGTAGCCGGCGGTCGCGTCGCGGGTGGGCAACCGCAGCACCCAGCGCGCGTACGCGCTGCCGCCGCGCGAGAGCAGCTGCCGGCGGCGGGGCCAGTTCTCGATCGCCCCGCCCGCGATCCATCGCGAGCCGATGACCAGGTCGACGGGCTCACCTGCGGGGTCGGTTCCGGCGAGCGCGGCGAGCATCGACGGCAGCTGCTCGGGCTGGTGCGACCCGTCGGCGTCGAGCTGCACGACGGGGTCGTACCCGTGCTCGAGCGCCCAGTCGAACGCCGCGAGATACGCGGCGCCGAGCCCCTCCTTGCCGGTGCGGTGCAGCACCTGCACCGCGGGGTCGGCGGCGGCGAGATCGTCGGCGAGCACCCCGGTGCCGTCGGGCGAGGCGTCGTCGACCACCAGCACCGAGGCATCCGGAACCGCCGTGCGCACCCGCGCCACGATCGGGGCGAGGTTCTCACGTTCGTTGTACGTGGGGATCACCACGAGCGGTCGGGACATCCTGAGAATCGTAACCGGGTTTCGAGATGTCGCTGCGCTCCGCCTCAACCGGCGATGGCGACCCGCCGCTGCTCAGCGCACCCCCGCCATGAGCTTGAGCACGCCGCGGCTGCCGACCGCGAGCGCCGCGCCGAGCACGATCGCGATGCCGCCGAGCACCCCGAAGTACGTGATCTGGTCGACAACCGTGTAGAACTCGGCGAGCAGGCCCGCGATCGAGGTGCCGAGCGCGATCGACAGGAAGAACAGCGCGACCATCTGGGTGTGGAACCGCTTCGGCGCGAGCTTCGTCGTGACCGAGAGCCCCACGGGCGAGAGCAGCAGCTCGGCGACCGTGAACACGAGCAGGATGAGCACCATCCAGAGCAGCGGCGTCGACCCGGCCCCGCCGCCCGCGAACGGCAGGAACAGCAGGAACGCGACGCCCATGATCATCGTGCCGAGCGCGAACTTGATCGGCGTCGACGGCTGCCGGTCGCCGAGCTTCGTCCAGATCGCGGCGAACACGCCCGACAGCACGATGATGAAGATCGGGTTGATCGACTGCACCCACGACACGGGCATCTCCCACCCGAACAGGTCGCGGTTCAGCTGCTCATCGGAGTAGATCGTGAGCACCGTGAACTGCTGCTGGTAGAGCGACCAGAACGCGACGCTCGCGATGAACAGCGGGATGAACGCGAACACCCGGCTGCGCTCGGTCGACGAGAGGTGCTTGCTCGCGAGGATCACGATGAAGTACGCGACGGCCGCGGCGATCGTGCCGCCGATCACCCAGCTCACGAGGTTGGTCGCGGTGACGAGCCCCGTCAGCACGAGCACCGCGACGACGATGACGGCCGCGACGCCGATGCCGATCACGAGGCCGATACGGTCGCGGGGCAGGGGGTTCGGCACCACGGATGCCTCGGGCGGCAGCTTCTTGCGGCCGAACGAGTACTGGATGAGTCCGAACGCCATCCCGGCGGCGGCGAGCCCGAAGCCCCAGTGGAAGCCGAGCGTGGTCTGCGCGAGCCCCGTGAGGATCGGGCCGAGGAACGCGCCGAGGTTGATGCCGAGGTAGAAGATCGAGAAGCCGGCGTCGCGACGGGGGTCGTGCTCGTCGTACAGCGTGCCGACGACGCTCGTCGCGTTGGCCTTGAGCCCGCCCGAACCGAACGCGACGAGCACGAGGCCGACGCCCACGCCCCAGAACCCGGGCAGGAACGCCAGGGCGAGGTGGCCCGCCATGATGACGCTCGCGCTGTAGAACAGCACGCGCTCGCTGCCGAGCAATCGGTCGGCGATCCACGCGCCGAGGATGGTCGAGAGGTAGACCGTGCCGCCGTAGGCGCCGACGATGCCGGCCGCGGCGGTCTGGTCCATGCCGAGCCCGCCGTCGGCGACCGAGTAGTAGAGGTAGAGCAGCAGGATGCCCTGCATGCCGTAGAAGCTGAACCGCTCCCACATCTCGACACCGAAGATGTGGATGAGCGGGCGCGGCTGCCCGAAGAATCCGTGGTCGCCCCGGGTGTCTCGCTCGCCCCCGCCGGTCACACCCGGCTCAGGCGGTCCGTACTCCCCCGGGGCAGGTTCGGTGACACTGCCCATGGGGGTCACCCTACTCCCCGGCCCCGTCTCGTCGGTCGAGTAGGCGCGCAGCGCCGTATCGAGGCCACGTCCCGGGGGTTCGCCCCCGTGCGGCCCGCTCGCCGCCGTGCCAGCATCGAACGGGGGCGGGGAGACGCCGTGCCCCGAGGGGAAGAGATGACGCTCCGCATGCGTACCACCAGGACCATCGCACTCGCCGGCACCGTCGCGGTGGCCGCGCTGCTCACCGGCTGCGCCTGGCTGCAGCCGGTCGAGCGGTTCAGCGACGACGCCTCGTTCGACGAACCCGTGCAGTCGATCGAGATCGACGAACCCGACGGCGCGGTACACGTCGAAGGCGTCGAAGGCGTCGGCTCGGTCGCGGTGGAACGCACGGTGTCGTACCGCGGCCAGCGCCCGACGCGCGAGACGGTCGAGGTGCGCGACGGCGTGCTCGTGCTCGGCGGCTGCGGCCGCAACTGCTCGGTCGAGTACACGGTGAGCGCACCTGCCGGCGTCGAGGTGCGCGGCTCCACGACGAACGGGGCGATCGAGCTCGCGAACGTCGCCGCCGTCGACGTCGAGACGAGCAACGGGCGCATCGAGCTCGACGGCGTGACGGGCACCGTCGACGCGCGCACGAGCAACGGGCGCATCGAGGGCCGCGGACTCACCGGGTCCGGCATTCGCGCCGTCACCTCGAACGGTGCGATCGACCTGCGGCTCGACGCCGCGCAGGACGTCAAGGCGCGCACCTCCAACGGCGCGATCGACCTCGCCGTGCCGACCGACGGTGCGACGTACCGCGTCGACGCCGGCACCTCGAACGGCTCGGTCGACGTCGGCATCGACGACACCGACGACGGCGAGTTCACGCTCGACCTCTCGACGTCGAACGGGGCGATCCGCGTCGTCGGCCGGTGACGCCGGCCACGCCGCACTGCGGCTTGCCACGGCGCGGGCCCTGCGGCATCCTGAGTTGACCCGGCGGCCCGCCGGCCCGAACCCGGAGGTCGCGTGGACGGCTCGCCAGACGATGAACGGCGGCGCCGCCTGCAGCGCATCGCCTACGGGGCGGATGCCTCCCCCGAGGAGCGCGCGGCCGCCGAGGCCGAGCTGCACGCGCTCGCGGATGCCGCGACGAGCGTCGCATGGGCCCCTGAGCCGGTCGTGGAGGAGCGCAGCGACGTCTCGGCGCCGGCGACCTCCCAGCCCGACGAGCCTCGGGCACGTACGGCGACGGTGCGCTGGGTCGTCACCGCCGGCGTCGTCGCACTCGCGGTCGGCATCGCGATCGGCACGCAGATCTCGTCGCTCGCGGCCGCGCCGGTGGAGCTGGTCGCACCGGGCGGCGTCCCTGCGGCCGGCCCCGTCACGCCCGGCGCCACGGTCTCGGTGGATCAGGGAACGGGGAGCGTCTCGGCCGATCCCGACACGGGCATCGTCTCGTCGATGATCCCGGTCGCCGATGCGCCGGTCTCGGCCGTCCTCGCGCGCGAAGCTCGAGCATCGGATTCTGCGCCCGCCGGCTTCGTCGACGGGCTCAACCTCGACCCCGAGAGCCTCAGGCTGCTGGCGACGCGTTCCGACGGCGTCCAGGCGTTCGCGGCCTCCATCGAGCAGGGCTCCGAGCTCTGCTTCATCGTGTTGAAGCCCGATCTCGGCGCCGCGTCGACCTGCACCGAGCACGGGATGATGCCGACCGAGGGCATCGTCCTCTCGTTCGAAGCCAACGACGAGGCGAGGATCGACGCATCCCTCCGCCCCGACGGCGGCGTCATCCTGAACGTCGCCGGGCAGCCCGCCGCCGAGTGACCGACGCCCCTCACCGCGCCGCTAGCATTTCCCCATGCTCGACACGCTGCAGACGGCCGGCCGCATCCTCGCGGGCACGTGGCCGCGGCTGCTCGCGTGGTACGTCGCCGGGTGGCTCGCGCGCTACCTGATCATCGAGCTCGCGGGCACGATCGGCGTGAACTCGACGCTCGGCGCCTTCCTCGTGCTGCCGCTCGCCGCGCTCGCCCGGCTCGTGAGCTTCATCGCGATGTTCCTCACGATGCGCGAGGCGATGCCGAACTACTCGACGCTCACCGGGGCGCAGCGGCCGCAGTTCATGAGCTCGGTGCTCGCCGCCATCCTGCCGTTCTTCCTCTTCTATGCGGCGTGGGGCTTCCTGAAGGACGACGTGGTCGCCTACCAGCTGAGTGCGTTCGGCAAGGTGAACTGGTTCACCGACTCGGTCGGCGAGGGCGAGGTCGACACGCTCGCGTTCGACGTGGTGACGATCGCGGTCGTCGTCGCGACCTACGCGGCACGCTGGCTCATCAAGCGCAATCGGGAGCGACTCCCGAAATGGACCGCGCTCGTCGCCGCCTACTGCGAAGCGGTGTGGGTGTTCTTCACGCTGTTCCTCATCGGCGACCTGATCGGTTTCGTGACCGACTGGATGAACGCGCGCGCGGCGGTGCACTGGTGGAACGACTTCACGGGCGCCGTCAACGTCGTGTTCTCGTGGCTCGATCCCGTGCAGCAGGGCATCGGCTGGGTGCTCGACCAGCTCGGCGGGCTGCTGCTCGAACCGCTCGCCTGGCTCGCGATCGCGGGCGTCGTCTTCGGGCAGGCGCTCGGGTCGGTGACGTACGGGCGCCTGCGCGCACTCGAGCGCCCGCTCGAGCAGGTGAAGGCCCGCTACGCGAAGCTGCCCGAGTGGTCGCGGCGTCGCCTCGCCGACGTCGGCGAGTCGTCGATCAGCCGGTGGAAGACCATCACCGATGCGCTGCTGCTCATCTGGCGGGCCGGTGCGGTGCCGATGAGCCTGTACGTGCTCGCCTACTCGATCGTGCTCGCGGGCGAGCAATGGCTCGTGCACGCGCTCGGTCCGATCGTCGGCCCGCAGGAGCAGCTCATCTGGTTCCTCATCGACACGCCGATCGCGGTCGTCGTCGACACGATCTTCCAGCCGCTGCTGTTCGTGCTCGTCGCTGCGGCGTACGACTACTGCTTGGCCTCGATCTCGAGGGGCACCCGCGCGAACGAGGGCAGCTCCGAGACGACCGCGATCGTGAGCGAGACGTCGCCCGTGTCCTCGGGCACCATGAACGGCACCTCGACGACGTAGGGCTCGGTCTGCTCCGAGCTGCAGGTCGTGGTCGTGTCGGCGCTCGCATCCCAGTAGCCGGCGAACGCGTCGTCCGTGAAGATGCGGCCCGTCGCGCGTTCGACGAGCTCGATCGTGCAGCCGGGCGACTGCGCGCCGGTGGGCGTGACCTCGACCTGCGCGACGACGAGCTGCATGCCCTCGGGCAGCGGGGTGCGCGACTGCTGCGGCCGGCCGCGTGCGGCGTCGACCAGGCGCCAGTCGGCGGCGCCGTAGGTGAACGTCTCGCTCGGCGACTCGTCGACCGCGATCGTCGGGCGCTCGGCGAACAGGGCGGTCCAGCCGTTCCAGCTCGTCACGGCGACCGTCGTGGGCAGCAGCACGACGAGCGCGGCGAGGCCGAGTCCGTTGCGGCGCCACCAACTGCGGCGCGGGGCGTTCACTCCGACTCCAAGGCCGGGGTGGGCAGGGTGACGGATGCCTCGGGCTCGCGTCCCTCGAGATCGATCGGCACGACGAGCACCGAGTCGCCGCGCAGGTCGACCGGGCCGGCGCCCACGCCGCGTCCGAGCCGCAGCTCGGCCTCGTCGGGGACCGCGGGGAGCTCGAACACGAGCGGGCCGCGCAGGTCGACGCCGATCGAGAGCGGTCGGCCGGCGAGCGTGGTGGAGCGGTCCACCCGGTCGGTCGGCGAGTACTCGACGCCGTCGACGACGAGCCTCGTGCCGCCGAGGTTCACTGCGCGCTCGGAGATGACCGCCCTGGCCGAGGCATCCACGACGACCCAGACGCCGCCCGTCTCGATCTCGGCGCCATCCTGGTCGATCACGGTCTCGGCGGCGGTCGCGTCGTGCACGGTGGCGGCGAGGTTTCGACCGACCGCCTCCTCGCCGAACGCTGCGGTCACGGGGATGGGGTCGAGCCAGTCGTGGGCCGAGGGCGCGGTCTCGGTGACTGCCCACGCGCCCACGAGGGCAACCACCGCGATGCCCGCGGAGACGAGTCCGCGTCGCGCGCTCACTCGGAATCCCCAGCGGCGAAGCCGTCGATCGTCGCGTCGGGCGACGGTGCCGGTGCCTCGACGACCGCGACGGGTCCCGCCGCGACGAGCACGGGGTCGCCGAACGATCCGCCGCTCGTGACCGTCTTCCCCTCGGTGTAGCTGCGGTCGTACACCCGCACCCCGACGGAGTCGTCGACGGCGTCGGCCGGCAGCTTCCACACCCAGCCGAGAGCGCGCGGCACCCCGTGCTGCAGCACCGGGTTCGCGCGGGCGTCGTCGACGTCGAAGACCGTGAGCGCCTTGCCGACGACGCCGCCGAGCCGCACGACCGTGCCGAAGTCGCCCGAGCTCGCGGGCGTCGTCCACACGTTCTCGACGTCGGCGGTGACCGTCACGTAGCGCATGCCCGGCTCGGCCTCGAGGTACAACTCGGGCAGCGCATCGGCGACCGTCGCACCGGTCACCGCGATCTCGAGCTGCGTGCCCGCGATCGACTCGCCCGGCACGACCTTCGCGATGGGCGGCTCAGGCGCGTCGGCCAGCCCGCCGAACGCGGCGGAGGCGCCGAGCAGCACGACGACGAACCCGGTCGCGAGCCAGCTCGTCGGCACCCGGTCGATCGTGGCGCGCAGCCGTCCGCGGCGTACCGTACTGCGGGCCGCCGCCCGCTGCTCCCGACGGGAAGCGGACGGCGCGGACGACGCCTGCGAAGCCGGCTCCGTGTGCGCCGAGTGCGCCGTCTCGGAACCGTCGCCGCTCGGGGTTTCAGCCATTGCGCTCGTCACGCCACGCGAGCCAGCGACGCACCGGCTCGAGGTCGTAGTCGGGCCCGTCGACCCCGAGCGTGAACAGCCGCACGCCCGCGTCGTACAGCGCGTCGGCGTGCTCGACGTCGGCCCCGTGCCGGCTCAGCTCGTTCGAGATCGTGATCTCCGAGACATCCCGGCCGACCTCGTCACCCCACCGGCGCAGCACGTCGAGCTTGTGCGCGATCACGTCGGGTGCGACGAACGAGTGCCAGATGTCGGCGTGCTTCGCGACGAGCTTCAACGTCTTCTGCTCGCCCTGGCCGCCGATCATCACCGGGATGCGGCGGGTCGGCGCGGGGTTGAGCTTCGCCCAGCGGGCCTCGATGCGCGGCAGCGCGGCACCGAGCGCGTTCAGGCGCGAGCCGCGGGTGCCGAACTCGTAGCCGTACTCGTCGTAGTCGCGCTCGAACCAGCCGGCGCCGGTGCCGAAGACGAAGCGGCCGACGCCCGTGCCCTTCGCCGAGATGTGGTCGAGCGTGCGAGCCATGTCGGCCTGCAGGTCGGCGTTGCGGTACGAGTTGCAGTTCACGAGCGTGCCGAACTCGATGCGCTCGGTCTGCTCGGCCCAGGCGCCGAGCATCGTCCACGCCTCGAAGTGCAGGCCGTCGGGGTCGCCGTGCAGCGGGAAGAAGTGGTCCCAGTTGAAGACGAAGTCGACGCCGAGCTCTTCGAGACGCAGCACCGCGTCGCGGATCGACTCGTAACGGGCGTGCTGGGGCTGCAGCTGCACGCCGAGGCGTACACGATCGTCGTAGGGCATGCGCACAGCCTATGACCCGCCCGGTCAGGGAATCACCACCTCGACGCTCGCCGTATCGGCCTGCTGCCCGTAGTCCTGCACGTCGGCGTCGAGCACGAGCGTCGTGCCCGACTCGAGGTACTCGAACGCGTACTGGATCGCCGGCAGGTCGGCTGCGACGCCGACGTCGTCGGTGCGCTGGTACTCCCACTCCCCGTCGCCCGTGAACACGAGGGCGACCGGGTAGATGCGCGCGTCGGGGTCGGGCGTCATCGCGCCGTACGTGCCCGACTCGTCGAGCACGTAGAAGTCCTCCTCGACCACGTCGCCGGCGGTGTCGAGCACGATCGAGAGCAGGGCGTCCTGGTACTCGTCGTCGTCGGGCGCGACGTACTCGAGCGGCACGTCGATCGTGCGATAGCCGGTCTCGGGGTCGGTCGTGATGTCCTGGTAGACGGCCATCTCGTCATCCCCGTCGCTGACCGTCAGGTAGGTCAGGTCGTACTGGGCCGTCACCGACGCCTCGTCGGCGCCCGCCGTGAGCTTCGCCGGCATCTCGGCGACGTAGACGAGGTCGTCTCCGTCGCGGTAGCCCGCCGACACCGTCGAGCTGATGACCGCGGCCGCAGAGGCCGGCGGCAGGTAGGCCGTGAACGTCACGCCGTCGTCGCCGAACTGCACGTCGGTGGAGCCGTCGCCCGTCTCGAACCGGGCCCGCACGTCATCGGCGAGCCGGCTGCCGCTGTCGAAGAACGCGGAGAGGGCGTCGGGCCAGGCCGGCACGTTGCGCAGCGTGTAGTAGTCGTCGGAGAAGTACGCCTCGACCTCGGGGAAGTAGATCGAGAGACCCGACGCAGCGTCGGTCGCGGGCCCCGTGGTCTCGTCGAGCACGAGCGCCTCGAGCGACTGCGCGACCGCATCGGCGGCTGCGGCGACCTCGGGCCCACCGGTCTCGGCGAGGCTCTGCACGTACCCGCCGAGGTCGATCTGGTTCGTGGCGAGCTCGGGGTCGGGGTTGCGGCCGAACTCGAGCACGTCGGACTGGGCGGTCGCCAGCTCGGGTCCGAGCCCGTCGGGGTCGGCCTCGTAGACGTCGGCGAGCGCGGTGACCGCGTCCTGCACGCCGCCCACCTGCGAGAGGTCGAGCATCGCGAGCGTGATGTCGGCGCCCGTGCCCCACTCGTCGGCCTGCTCGGCGTAGCCCTGGATGAACGCCGAGCCGAGCTCGGTCGGGGTCGTCGCCGGTTCGTCGGCGAGCACCGAGAGCTCGCCGTAGTTCCAGCCGTGGCCGGGTTCGAGCTCCTGCGAGCCGACCATGATGTCGGCGTGCTGCGACATCACGCTCGCCACCTCGTAGGTCGACATCAGGCATGCGTCGAAGCCCATGAAGTCGAGCTTGTCGATGCCGGCACGGCCGAGCCCGTCGGTGAGTGCGACGTCCATCTCGTCGAGGTCGAGGATGTCGTAGCCGTCGGACTCGTCGGGCCCCATGCCCGGCCAGCCCGCGCCGTGGTCCCACAGCACGAGGCCGTACTGGTCGGCCGGGAACCGCGTCGCCGTGTCGGCGACGAAGTCGGCGAGGGTATCGGGGTCGCCCATGTTGAGCTCGCCGGGTTCGTCGACGATCGCGAGGTGGTCCTGTTGCACCTGGAACGCGACCGTGTCCTCGAAGTCGGCGAGATCCACGGCCGGGTCGGTCGTGTAGTCGGGGCTGCGATCGACGAGCGCGACGATGTTGACCTCGTCGGTCGACCCGACCGACGCCATCTCGGCGATGTCGTCGAGCGCGTACGGCTCGAGGTCGGTGTCGCCGATCATGTAGACCATGAAGGTCCAGCTCTTCTGCTCGCCCTCCCCCTGCGGCCCGGGCCCCGCGGCGACGGGCGCCGTCGACGACGAGTTGTGCAGCATCGCGACCACGAGGACGAACACCCCGAAGATCGCCGCCAGGATTCCCCACCAAACCTTCGGCACCATGTCCCCCATCGTGACGAGCGATGGGGGACCGCCTCAAGGGCGACGGCGCGATTTCATGCGAATCGCACCACGCCCCCAAGGGCCTACTCCTTGAGGTCGAGCATGGGCGTCGGCCGGCGGAATCCCTTCGTCGCGATCGCCAGGATGATCACGCCGACCGCGAGCCAGATGCCGCCGATCAGGAACGTGCGGGGCGACAGGTTCGTCCAGAGCCAGACGGTCAGCGCGAAGCCGATGAGCGGCAGGATGAGGTTGCGGACGAGGCCCCAGCCCGAGCGCTCCCGGCGGTCGAAGTAGTAGTGCTTGATGACCGCGAGGTTGACGACCGAGAACGCGATGAGCGCGCCGAAGCTGATCATCTCGGTGAGTGCGAGCAGCTCGATCCAGATCGCGAGCAGCGACACCGCCGACACGATCAGGATCGCGACGTGCGGGGTGCCGAACCGCTTGTTGAGGTGCCCGAAGATCGAGCGCGGCAGCACGCCGTCGCGACCCATCGCGAACAGGATGCGCGCGACCGACGCCTGCGACGTGAGCGCCGACCCGAAGGCGCCAGCGACGAACCCGGCGATGAAGAGCGGCGTGAGCCACTGGCCGCCGACCGCCTGCACGACGTCGAACGCGGCGGTGTCGGCCGAGCCGAACTCGTTCGACGGGAACCCGATCTGCGCGCAGTACGCGAGCAGGATGAAGAGGAGGCCGGCGCCGATCGTCGTGATCATGATGGCCCGCGGCACCGTGCGGGTGGAGTCCTTCGCCTCCTCCGCGAGAGTCGACACGGCGTCGAAGCCGAGGAACGAGAGGCAGAGAATCGCCGCACCCGCGAACAGCGGGGCGATGCCGTCGACCGTGCCGTCGCCGGTGAACGGGGCGAGCAGGTCGACCTCGCTTCCGCCGGCCGCGGCGACCACGAGCGCGACGAACACGACGATGAAGATCACCTGCACGGCGATGATCACGAAGTTCGCCCGCGCGACCGAGACGATGCCGATGAGGTTGAGCACGGTGACGATGGCGATCGCGAGCACGATCCACACCCACGGCGGCACCGCGGGGAACGAGGTGTTCAGGTAGAGCCCGAGCACCAGGTAGTTGATCATCGGCAGGAACAGGTAGTCGAGCAGCAGCGCCCACCCCGAGAGGAACCCGACCGCGCCGCCGAAGCTGCGTTGCGCGTACACGTACGCCGAGCCCGCGTACGGGTAGGCCACGGCCATGCGCGCGTACGAGCGGGCGGTGAACACCATGACGACGAGCGTGATGATGTACGAGGCCGCCACCCGCCCGCCCGTGATCTCGGTGACGATGCCGTAGGTGGTGAACACGGTGAGCGGCACCATGTAGGCGAGGCCGAAGAGTGTGAGCGACGGAACGCCGAGCACGCGCTTGAAGCGGCCCTCGGTGACCTGCGCGGTCGCCGAGGTGGGTGAGATCAGCGGCTCGGGGGCGGGCGACTGGGACATGGGGGATCCTTTCGTGTGCGTCGCTACGTTGCGGCGCGGTATCGGGGGCTTCCTGCGAGGTAGGTGGCGCGGATGGGGAGGTCGGGCAGCTCGCCCGGGGCGAGCTCGCGCGGGTCGCGCACGAACTCGACGAGGTCGGCGCTCGCACCCGGTTCGATGCGGCCCCAGGTCGCGGATGCCTCGGCCGAGGCATCCCCGAACGCCTGGTACGCGACGGCGGCCGAGTAGGCGTCGAGTGCGCGGTCGATCGGGAGGATCTCGTCGGGCGTCCAGCCGCCGGCCGGCACGCCGTCGGCGGTCTGCCGGGAGGCGGCGATCGCAAGCCCGTCGAGCGGGGCGCCCGAGCTCACCGGCCAGTCGGAGCCGAATGAGAGCACGGCGCCCGACTCGGCGATCGTGTGCATGCGGTACTGGCGGTCGGCACGCGCCTGTCCGAGGCGCGGCACGGTGAGCACCGTCATGAGCGGGTCGAGCTGCGCCCAGAGCGGCTGCATGCACGCAATCACGCCGAGCTCGGCGAAGCGGGCGAGGTCTGCGTCGTCGACGAGCTGCGCGTGCGCGATCACGGGTCGGCGGTCGCGGGGGCCGTTGGCGTCCATGGCGCGTTCGATCGCGTCGAGCGCCTGGCGCACGGCGGCGTCGCCGATCGCGTGGATGTGCACCTGGAACCCGGCGGCGTCGACCGCGCGCACGGCGTCGTCGAGGTCGCGCCCCTGCCAGACCGCCATGCCGTGCTTGTGCAGCGCCGAGCAGTACGGCTCGAGCAGGGCGCCCGTCTCCGACTCGATGACGCCGTCGGCGAAGAACTTGACGGTGTTCGCGGTCAACAGCGGCGAGCCGAGTGCCTCGACGCGGCGGCGGTCCTCGACCATCGCGGGCAGCTGTCGGGCGAAACGACGCGGGTCGGCGTAGAGCGCGAGGTTGAAGCGAACGGGCAGCAGGTCGTGCCGGGCGGCGTCGAGGTAGCTCTCGACGTCGCCGGGCTCGACCCAGGCGTCCTGCACCCAGGTGACGCCGCGCGCGAGGTAGTACTCCCCCGCGCGCTGCAGCGCGCGGCGACGCTCGTCGACCGGACGGGGCGGCGCGACGTCGAGCACGAGGTCGACGGCGCCCCACTCGCGCAGAGTGCCGAGCGGGCTGCCGTCGGCCCGGCGGGTGATCTCGCCGAGCTCGGGCTCGGGCGTGTCGGCGTCGATGCCCGCGAGCTCGAGCGCCCTCGAGTTGACCCAGATCGTGTGGTAGTCGTAGGCACGCAGTACGACGGGCCGGTCGGCGACCGCCGCGTCGAGCCAGCGGGCGTCGAACAGGCCCTCGTCGACGAGGGCGGGGTCGTACGAGGCGCCGAAGATCCACGGCGCGTCGGGGTTGGCCGCGGCGTACCCGGCGACGGCCGCGACGATCTGCTCGACCGAGGTGCAGTCGCGCACGTCGGGGCCTTCGGCCTCGAGGCCGCCGAAGAGCGGATGCGCGTGCCCGTCGCCGAACGACGGCATGAGGAACCCACCGGCGAGATCGACGACTTCGATCGACGCGTCGGCGGCGCGGGCGGCCTCGGCCGCGGCATCCGCTTCGTCGTCGAGCGCGACCACGAGACCGTCGCGTACGAGGAGCGATCGCGAGGTGGCCGCACCGGCTCCGCGCCAGATGGTTCCGCCGAAGAAGTGGGTCGTGGTCATGCACCGTTGCTTTCCGTCGACCCGGCGTCGGTGACGCCGGGCGCTGTTCGTACGAACGTCGCGTCGTACGAACGCTGTTCATACGAACACTGTTCGTATCGAGTTCTGAGAGGTTACACTCTCCGCAGGGCAGACGGAAGAGGCGGGCGCAACATGTCGACGGTGAATCGCGAACAGCTCGTGCGCGTCGCGCTCGAGATCGTCGACGAGCAGGGCAGCGACGCGCTCACCATGCGCACCCTCGCGGGCCGGGTGCACCGGCAGGTCTCGTCGCTCTACAACCACGTCGGCAGCCGCGACGAGCTCATCGAGCTCATCCGGGCGCGCATCGTGAGCGAGATCGACACCTCGGCGTTCGCCGAGCACCGATGGGACGTCGCCCTCGAGGACTGGGCCCGCTCGTACCTGCGCGTCTTCGCGGCCCACCCGAACCTCATCCGCGTCCTCGCGACGACGCCCATCCGGGACGTGTCGACGTTCGAGATCTACGACGTCGTGATCGGGGCGCTCATCGACGCGGGCTGGCCGCTGCAGGACGCGGTCGCCGTGATGCGCACGGTCGAGGCCCATGTGCTCGGCTCGGCGCTCGACATCGTCGCCCCGGGCGACATGCTCGACCAGGCGTCGGTGCCCGCCGAGCTCGAGATGGTGCACGCCGCGCTCGCACCCGAGTACGAGGAGACCACGAGCGCCGCCGCCGCCTTCGAGATCGGCATCGCGGCCCTCCTCGACGGCCTGCGCGCGAGGCGGGCCGCCGCCGTGCCGACGACCTGACCTCGCACGATTCCGGCGCCAGCCGGTGCCGTCGCGCAAAGAATCCGCGTACACTCCCACCATGGACAACCTCGATCGCGCGATCCTCGATCTGCTGCGGCAGAACTCCCGGGCGGGCTACGGCGACATCGGCTCGTCGGTCGGGCTCAGCGCCTCCGCGGTGAAGCGCCGCGTCGACCGGCTCGTCGCCGACGGGGTGATCCGCTCGTTCACGATCCAGGTCGACCCCGCCGTCGACGGCATGTCGACCGAGGCGTACGTCGAGCTGTTCTGCCGCGGCACCGTCGCTCCTGACGAGCTCAAGCGCATCCTCCAAGACGTGCCCGAGGTCGTCTACGCGGGTACGGTCACCGGGTCGGCCGACGCGATCGTGCAGATCCGGGCCCGCGACATCGCCTCGCTCGAAGACGCGCTCGAACGCGTGCGCATCGCCCCCAACGTCGACCACACCCGCAGCGCCATCGTGCTCTCGCGGCTCGTCAACCGCAACCGCGACTGACAGCCGAAGCATGCGGATGCCTCGGGCGCGAGCCGCTCGAGAAAATCGCTGCGCTCGTCGTGTGACCTTCGCACTTCTTCCGACATCTCTCAGGTGAAGGAGGTGCACGTGGACGACCACATCGACGTCGGCGACGATGCCTTGCTCGCCGGTCTCGTGCGCGGTGACCGCGCGGCGCTGCCGGTCCTGTTCGACCGTCACGCGCCGACCGTCACGCGGTACGCGTGGGCGATCGCGCAGAACCGGCAGGATCTCGAGGAGATCGTGCAGGACACGTTCATCACGCTCTGGCGCAAGTCGGCCGAGATCGTGCTGTACGAGGCATCCCTGCTGCCATGGCTGCTCACCACGTGCCGCTACCTCGCCGCGAACGCCGGCCGCCGGCACCTCCGCAACCTGGCGGAGGAACTGCCCGACGAGTTCCGGCTCGAGCGTTCCACGCATGCGCAACGCGACGCGGAGGCGGCGCGCGAGCAGCTTCGCTGGGTGCTCGAAGAGATCGGCCGGCTCGAGCCGATCGACCGGCGAGTGTGCGAACTGTGCCTCGTCGACGGCGTGCCCTACGGAGAAGCGGCCGAGTCCCTCGGTCTCTCCGTCGGCGCGGTGAAGCAACGCGTCCTGCGCAGCCGCGCACGACTCAGGAAGGCGGTGACCGCCGATGAGAACTGAACCCCCGCACGGCGATGAACTCGCCCGCCTGCTCGCCTCGATGCGCGAACAGGTGCTGGAGCAGACCGAGGACGAACCCGCCCCCCGCGTTCGCGAATCGCGCCTCCGCAACGGCGTGCTCGGCGCACTCGCCGCAATCGCCCTGCTGCTCGGTGTCGGGGCCGGGGCCGCGTTCGCGTTCGGGCTCTGGCCCGACGGCCCCGAACCCGAGCCGGCGGCGATCTCGACGCCGACCGCCGCTCCGTCCGCGGCGCCATCGCCGACCACGACGATCGAGCAGGAGGAGTACACGGCCGTTCCGGCGCCCGACCCCGTGCCCGCGGTGATCGAGATCTCCTCGGAGCGCGTGGCCGTGATCGCCGACGACGGATCGGAGTTCGCCGCGTACAGCTACTTCGAGGAGCCCGCCCCGCTGATCGCACTGCTCACGGAGCAGCTCGGCGAACCGGTCGTCACCGAGGTCCGCCCGCAATGGGAGGGGTACAGCTCAACCCGGTACGAATGGAACGGGTTCGTGCTCTCGGACGGCATCTATCCGCCGGATCCACCGCACGGCCCCGGCTTCTACGTCCACGCAACTGCGGCGGCGGTCGGCGACCTCGTCGTACGCACGCCCCCGGGCGTCGGTACCGCAGCAGGGGTGTCGGTCGGGGATTCGACGGCGGACATCGTCGCGGAAGAATCCTGGTCGGAGAATCCCAATCCCGAGACCGGCCAGGCTTGGCGATCGACACGGATCGGTATCGGAGAGCCCCTTCCACCGCTCAGTCCGGCAACGAGCGAGTTCGAAGCCAACTTCGGTGTTTGGGTGACGGCTGACGCCGAAAGCGGTCTCGTGGTCGAACTCATTGCACCGTCGGCGAACTACGGGGTGTGAACGTCGTGCGGTTACGGTTGACCGGTCTCGACGACGCGCGGGCATGCGAGCCGCCGCACACCTCGATGCCCGAGCAAGCGATCGATCAGACCACCGACGACCCCGTACCGCGCAGGCACGAGAGGCGCGTGCGCAACGAGGTGCTCGGCGCGGTCGCAGCGATCGCACTCCTGCTCGGTGCCGGCACCGGTGCCGCGATCGGTCTCTGGCCGAGGACCGTCCCGACGCCTGCGGCGAGCTCGACGCCGACTGCACCATCGACGGCAGCGTCGAGCCCGCAGGCAACGGCCGGGCAGGACGATGAAGCGACCGCGCCAGCGCCCGACCCCGCGCCCCCACCTGACCCCGCGCCCGTGCCCGTGCCCGTGGTCATCGAGATCTCCTCGGAGCGCGTGGCCGTGATCGCCGACGACGAATCCGAGTTCGCCGCGTTCAGTTACTTCGACGACGTCGGTACGGCGGTCGCTACGTTCACGGAACTGCTCGGTGAACCGGTGGTCAGCGAACTGCAGTCGCGCGGCGATGGATTCACCGGGACCGTATACGAGTGGGAGGGGTTCGCGCTCTACGACAAGGTCTCTTCCCCCGAATATCCGTACTGGGAGAACTTCAGCGTGACCGCCTGGGCACCGACCGTCGACGGACTTGCACTGCGCGCCGCACCGGGCGTCGGCTCGAGCGTGGGCGTCGTCGTCGGCGATCGCGGCAACGAGATCCAGACCGAGGAGGGATGGTCGAGCGCCGATTCGACGGCGTACACGCGAATCGGCATCGGCGAGGATCTTCCGCCGACCGATCAGATACCTGGTGCGGATGGACTCAATTTCGGCGTCTTCGTCTACGTGGATTCCGCAACAGGAGTCATCGCGAGCTTCGGCGCTCCAGCGGCGAACTTCGGGGCGTGAGGGTCCGGAATCGCCCCTTGACCCGTCGCAGCCCGCCACCATACCGTTTGCCACATGCTCGAACTCGACCCCGCGTCATCCCTGCCGCCCTACGAGCAGCTGCACGCGGCCGTCGTCGATGCGGTGCGCTCGGGTCGCGCGGCCCCGGGCACGAAACTGCCGACCGTGCGGGCCCTCGCGGAGGAACTCGGGCTCGCGGTGAACACCGTCGCGAAGGCGTACAAGGCGCTCGAGGCCGACGGGGTCATCGAGGGGCGCGGGCGCAACGGCACGTTCGTCGCCGAGCACGGCGACCCCGCCGAGCGGGCGCTGCAGGCCGCCGCCGCGGACTACGCGGCGCTCGCGAAGCGGCTCGGCGTGGAGGCATCCGCCGCCCGTGCCATCGTCGGCACCGCACTCGACGCCGGCTGAGCGCCGGCCACGAGCCGGCCGAGCGCCTACTCCTGCGGCGGCAGCGGCTGCTTCGGCAGCTTGCGCACCTTCGCGCGCCGACGCCGGCGCTCGGGGATCATCGAGCGCATCTCCTCGAGCTTGCCGAAGCAGAGCAGCCGGTCGTCGGCCTCGAGCACGACGCCCTTGCGCGGGTTCGGAATGACGGTCGTGCCGCGGTGCAGGGTGAGCACCGTGATGTCGCGCTCCCAGAGACCGGACTCGCCGAGCGTCTTGCCGACGAGGTCGGCGTTGCCGTGCACGAGCAGCTCGGCGACGCCGTAACCGGTCGAGACGGTCAGCCGCTGGCGCACGTCGATCTCGGGGAACGCGACCTGGTTCGCGATGTAGTCGATGATCGCGCCGGCCACGTCGAGGTTGGTCGCCGTCTCGATGCCCTGCAGGCCCGGCGACGAGTTGACCTCCATGACGAGCGGCCCCTCGTCGCCCTCGAGCATGTCGACGCCCGCGACCTTGAGGCCCATGATCTGCGCCGAGCGCACGGCCGCCAGCTCGTACTCGGGCGAGAGCTCGACCGGTTCGACGGTGCCGCCGCGGTGCACGTTCGAGCGGAACTCGTCGCCGCTCGCGACCCGGCGCATCGCCGCGACCACGCGGTCGCCGACGACGAGCGCCCGGATGTCGCGGCCACGGCTCTCGGCGATGAACTTCTGGATGAGCACGTTCTGCTTCGTCGAGTGCAGCGTCTCGATGATCGCCTCGGCCACCTTCACCTGCGGCGCGAGGATGACGCCGATGCCCTGCGTGCCCTCGAGCAGCTTGATGACGACCGGCGCCCCGCCGACCCGCTCGATCGCGGGCCGCACGTCGGCCCGGTTGCGCACGAACGCCGTCGGCGGCAGCGCGATGTTGTGGCGCGAGAGGATCTGGTTCGCCCGCAGCTTGTCGCGCGCGTTCGAGATGCCGTTCGCGGTGTTCGGCGTGTAGACGTCCATCTGCTCGAACTGGCGCACCACGGCCGTGCCGAAGTACGTGATGGAGTTGCCGATGCGCGGCAGGATCGCGTCGTAGTCGCTCAGCTGCCGGCCGCGGAACTGCAGGTCGGGCTCGGGCCCCGCGAGATCGATCGCGAATCGCAGGGTGTTGAGCACCTTCACCTGGTGCCCGCGCGACTGCGCGGCGGCGCGCAGTCGCTGGGTCGAGTACGCCTGCGGCGCGCGCGAGAGGATCGCGAGTTTCATGCGTGGTGCCCTGCCAAGATGGACGATGTGACTGAGATCTCCCATTCAAGCACCATCGCGGGATGGCGCGAATGGGTTTCGTTGCCGGCGCTGGGCGTGCCGTGGATCAAGGCGAAACTCGACACCGGCGCGCGGTCGTCGTCGCTGCACGCGTTCGACGTCGAGGAGCTTCCGGCCGGCCAGGCGGCCGGGTCGTCAGGCGGCGCGGATGCCGCTGCAGAGGCGCCCCTCGGCCGTGTCCGCTTCGGCGTGCGCCCGTGGCAGGAGAGCGACGACGACGCCGTCGTCGTCGAGCTGCCGGTGCACGACCGACGTCAGGTGCGCAGCTCGTCGGGTCACACCGAGGAGCGAATCGTCGTGCTCATGGACGTCGTGCTGCAGGGTCGCACCGTGACCGCCGAGGTGACGCTCACGAACCGCGACGAGATGGGGTTCCGCATGCTCATCGGCCGCGAGGCGCTGCGCCAGGGCTTCGTCGTCGACTCGGCCCAGTCGTTCATCGGCGGACGCGCACCCCGGGGCATCCGTCGCCGCAATCGCGGGCGCTGACACGACGTGAACGAGGGCGCCCGCACCGCATTGCTTCGAGGCGAGATGCTGGCGCGGATGAACCAGGGCTGGGACGTCGTCGAACAGTCGGCGTTCGAGATGACGATGACCCACTCCGCGACACCGCCGGCTTGGCGCATGCTCGTCGAGCTGGTCAACCCGATCTACTGGCTCTCCGGGGCGCCGACGTATCCGATCCTCACGCGGACGCTGCGCATCAGCGTCGATGAACACGGCGCTGTTCACCGACGGACCGCGGGCGAACTCCCCTCCCACTGGCCGCGGGCGGACTGGGAGGTCGACGACGACCCCGCGCGGCCGGAGTAGCGACAGAACGGTCTCGACCCCGCACTTACAGGACGAGGCGGCAAGCACCCCCGCATACAGGGGTGCCGACCGCGTCATCCTGTAACCGAAGCCGACATCCGCTACCGCAATTCGCGATCGGCGAGGGCTACCAGCCGGTTGCGATGAGCTTGGCGGCCTTGAACCCTCCGTCGCCCCGACCGGAGAAGAGGAACAGTTCGCCGGTCGCGTCCTTGCGACCGACGATGTCGGCGGCGCCGTTCACGTCGCCGTAGCCTTCCTTGTAGTAGCCGTCGATGTCGGCGCCGGCGCCAACGGTGAAGGCTCCCCAGCCCGAGCCCACCTGCTTGCGCATGGCGAACGTGCCGTTGCCTCGACTGCCGACCCCGTTGCCGGCGTACATCCACAGGCGGCCGCTCGAGTCCACCGACAGGATGTCGTTCCGTCCGTCGCGGTTGAGATCACCGGCGGAGTAGAGGTCGAAGCCCTTCCAGCCGTTGCCGATCCTCGGGTAGGGGTAGAGGAAGCCGCCCTTGCCGTCGCCCCGGTACAACTTGAGGTACCCGTCGCGATCGATGGCGAGCAAGTCGGGGATGTAGTCACCGCTGACGTCGCCGACAGGGATCACACGATAGCCCGACCAACCCCACCCGATGCGCTTCGGCTTGCGCAGGGTCGCATGGCCATCACCTTCGTAGAGCCACATGTCGCCGCGCGTGTCGACCGAGACGAGGTCGTCGTAGTACTCGAAGTGGGAATACGCGGGATTCTCGTTCTCGAGCCAGTCGCGTGCGACGCCGCCCCAGTCGCCCGGCGCGTAGACCTGTTCGTCGCCGAAGCCGGTGCGCAGGGCATACGACGTGCCGACCTTGCCCGTCGACCTGCTGAGGGAGAAGACCGAGAGCGTTCCCGAGCCGACTGCGATGATCTCCCCGTATCGGTCCCCCGTTGCCGTGAGCGGACGCCCCAGCACGATCTGTTCGACGGGCCGCTTCACGTTCGGAACCATGACCTTGACGCCCGAGGTGCCGGTCGACGACTTCGCGAAGATCCGCGCCTGATCGACGGGGACCAGACCCGAGGTATCCGATCCGACGAACGCTTGATGTCCGTTCGGCGTGGTGACGCGCACGAAATGGCCGAGCAACTCCGAGCCCAGGTACTCCAACCCCGTCGCCCGGAACGTCCCGTCGGCCTTGCTGACGGCCTGCGACGCGAAGACGTGCGAACCGTATCGGTAGATATCCCGCTGCGTCGTGTGCGCGAGGATATCGAGTTCGACACCCGCGAGCGGCGTGCCGTCCTGCCTGACGACACGGCCGGTCATGACCGTCGACGGTTCGAGCCGAAACGTGACGCCGGTCAGGCCCGAGGTGCCCGGGGTGAACAGCCCGGCGAGCGCCGGTTCCCTGGTCATCGAGTTGACGGGGTCCTTGGTGGCGAAGCCCGAGAACGAGGGCTTGAGGTTCTCCTGCGCACAGCAGTCGGACCACTCGGTTCTCAGACGATACTTCCGCCCGGCCTCGAGGCCGGTGAGGCGGAACGTACCGTCGGCAGCCGCGTTCGTCGCGCTCACACGCTTACCCCAGCCGGCGCCTCCGTCGGGAAGGTACGCCGCGACGTTCTGACCTGCAGCCCGCACTCCTGCCGAGTCGACGATCACTCCGGAGATGGAGACGGTGCCGGCGGCGGCCGCGGGAACGAGCGGAGCGGTCAGGGTGAGGGCCAGCACGAGCACGCCGAGCGAGGCGAGCAGGCCGCGCCTCTTCGCAGAACCCATCGCGGGTAGGGACACGGGCAACTCCATCGTCGGGTCGGTGGTGATCCGAACATAGTCGACCGAGCCCGTTCGAACGACCACGGATCTCGACGATGACGACGATCCGGCCCGGCACCGTGCTCGCATCACACGGAGCCGGGCCCGCGCAGGCTAGATGACCCCGTCCGAGAGCGTCGTCGGGTTGCCGAAGCGGTGGTTCGTGATCGAGATCGCCTGCTCGTGCAGGAACGGCAGCAGCTCGACGCGACCCGACGGGGTCACGGGGTGCGACCACACGGCCACGTCGGGCGTGCCGCCGAGGGCCGACGCGAGCGCCGAGGCATCCCCGCCGACGAGCCGCACGCGGCTCGCACCGCCGAGCGCGGTCGCTCGGTTCGAGCGCACCCGCTCGAGCCAGTCGCGGTCGTTCTCGCGCACGACGCGCACGTCGCGCGCCGAGAGCACCGTGCGCACGTTCTTCGGCAGCTCGACGCCGCTCGACACCGTGAACGGCGCCTTCGCGAGGAGGCCGGCCGCGATGACGCGGAGACCCTCCGCGAGCGAGGCCTGCTCGCCGATGCGCACCGCGACGGGCAGCGTGCGGTAGCGGAACACGTTGCGCTCGACGCCGAGGCCCGACACGTCGCGGGTGGTGCCGTACTCCTCCGCCCAGGCGACCTCGTCGGAGAGGGCCGACCGGCGCAGCACCTCGAACGAGTCGTAGTCGAGCGCCGACTGGGCGGCCTCGATGAGCTCGGTCACGCGACGCTCGAGCCCGCGCAGGTGCAGCGACTTCGAGGCGCTGCCGTGCTCGGGCACCCAGTCGCCGAGTCCGAACAGGTAGTTGGGGCCGCCCGCCTTGGCGCCGGCGCCGACGGCCGACTTCTTCCAGCCGCCGAAGGGCTGGCGCTGCACGATCGCGCCGGTGATGCCGCGGTTGACGTAGAGGTTGCCGGCCTCGACGCGGTCGAGCCACGTCGCGAGCTCCTCCGAGTCGAGCGAGTGCAGGCCCGCGGTGAGGCCGTAGTCGACCGCGTTCTGGAAGCGGATCGCCTCGTCGAGGTCGCGAGCGTGCATGATGCCGAGCACCGGCCCGAAGAACTCGGTGAGGTGGAAGTACGAGCCGGGCGCGACGCCGGTCTTCACACCGGGCGACCACAGCTTGCCGGTGTCGTCGAGCTGCTTCGGCTCGACGAGCCACTCCTCGCCGATGCCGAGCTCGGTGAGGGCGTTGAGCAGCTTGCCGTTCGCGGGCTCGATGATCGGGCCCATCTGGCTCTGCGCGTCGGCCGGGTAGCCGACCCGCAGCGAGGTCGCCGCGTCGACGAGCTGGCGGCGGAACCGCTCGGACTTCGCGACCGACCCGACGAGGATGACGAGCGACGCCGCCGAGCACTTCTGGCCGGCGTGGCCGAACGCGCTCTTCACGACGTCGGAGGCCGCGAGGTCGAGGTCGGCCGACGGCGTGACGATGATCGCGTTCTTGCCGCTCGTCTCGGCGAGGAGCGGCAGGTCGGGGCGGAACGACCGGAACAGCTGCGCCGTCTCGTACGCGCCGGTGAGGATGACCCGGTCGACGGTCGGGTGCGAGACGAGCTCCTTGCCGAGCTCCCGCTCCCCGATGTCGACGAGGGCGAGCAGGTCCTTCGGGATGCCCGCCTCCCACAGCGCCTCGACCATGACGGCACCCGAACGCTGCGCGAGCTTCGCGGGCTTGATGATGACGCCCGAGCCCGCGGCGAGCGCGGCGAGCACGCCGCCGGCGGGGATCGCGACGGGGAAGTTCCACGGCGGGGTGACCACCGTCAGGCGAGACGGCACGAAGGTCGCACCCTGCACGTGGTCGAGCTCGCGAGCCCGCTCGGCGTAGTAGTGCGCGAAGTCGATCGCCTCGCTGATCTCGGGGTCGGCCTCGGCGATCGTCTTGCCGGTCTCGGCGGCCATGATCTCGATGAGCCGGTCGCGGTTCGCGGCGAGCGCGATGCCCGCGCGGTGCAGCACGGCGGCGCGCTCGGCGCCGGGCAGCTCGCCCCACGCCTTGCCTCGTTCGGCGACGGTCGCGATGATGCGCTCGAGGGATGCCTCGTCGTCGACGCGGGCGGCCGCGATGGCGTCGAGGCCGAGGCGCGTCTCGGGCACCTTCGCGAGGATGCGGCGACCCCACTCGCGGTTCGCCGCGAGCGCCGGGTCGGTGTCGGGCTCGTTGCGGAAACCGGGCGTGACGCCGGGGCCGGTCACGGCTCCGGGTGCATCCGTCCGGTCCGACGAGGATGCCTCGGGCGCGAGTCCCTCCCCGGCCGAGCCGCGCGTGATGCCGAGCACGACGCTCGTGAGCGAACCCTCGTGCTCGCTGCCGGGCGCGGGCGCCTCGGCGGTGGCCATCGCGGTGGCGAGCGCGTCGCCCTCCCACTCGGTGTGCCGGTTCTGGGTGCGGTTCGGCGCCGGCGCCGAGGCATCCCGTTCGAGGGCGTCGAGCGAGCGCTGGTACCGCTCGCGCTCGCGCTCGAACAGGCGCCGGTCGGCACCGAGCTCGAACACGGCCGACATGAAGTTCTCCTGGCTCGCGTTCTCCTCGAGGCGACGGATCAGGTAGGCGATCGCGACGTCGAACTCGGACGGGTTCACGACGGGCGTGTAGAGCAGCAGGTTGCCGACGTCGCCGCGCACCGCCTCGGCCTGGCCGGTCGCCATGCCGAGCAGCATCTCGAACTCGACGCGGTCCTCGACGCCGCGCTCGCGGGCGGTGAGCCAGGCGTGCGCCACGTCGAAGAGATTGTGGCCGGCGACGCCGAGCTTCACGGCGTCGGCGCGCTCGGGGGTCATCGACCAGTCGAGCACGCGCTTGTAGTTCGTGTCGGAGTCCTGCTTCGACGAGTAGGTCGCGAGCGGCCAGTCGTGCACGGCGGCGTCGACCTGCTCCATCGCGAGGTTCGCGCCCTTGACGATGCGCACCTTGATGGGCGCACCGCCGTCGGCGCGACGGGCCCGCGCCCACGCGGTGAGCTCCTGCATCGCGCCGAGCGCGTCGGGCAGGTAGGTCTGCAGCACGATGCCCGCCTCGAGGCCGCGCAGCTGCGGCTGGTCGAGGAGGGTCGTGAAGACCGCGATCGTGAGGTCGAGGTCGCGGTACTCCTCCATGTCGAGGTTGATGAACTTGGCCTTGCCCTTCGCGCTGCCGGCGGCGGCGAGCTCGTAGAGCGGCGTGAGCTTCGCGACGACCTTCGCGACGGCTTCGTCGAACGACCACATCGAGAGCTGGCTCACGACCGACGACACCTTGATCGACACGTAGTCGACATCGTCGCGTGCAAGGAACTCGTAGGTGCCCTTGAGGCGCCGGTCGGCCTCGTCCTCGCCGAGCACGGCCTCGCCGAGGAGGTTGAGGTTCAGGCGGTTGCCCGACTCGCGCAGCTTCGCGATCGCCGGGCCGAGCTTCGCCGGGGTGGCGTCGAGCACGAGGTGGCCGACCATGGCACGCAGCACGCGGCGCGCGATCGGGATGACGACCCAGGGCAGCACGGGCGCGACGACCCCGCCGAGTCGGATCGCGGCCTTCAGGTACCAGGGCAGGAACTTCGGGGTGAGCTTCGCGACCTGTGCGAGGTTGCGGCCGGCGACGCCGAGGTCTTCGGGGCGCATGACGCCGTCGACGAAGCCGACGGTGAAGGCGAGGCCATTGGGGTCCTTGAGCACGCCGGCGAGGCGCTCGGCGGCGGGGTCGACGGGATGGTTCGCGCTCTCTTCGAGCCAGCGTCGCACGAGGGCGACGACGTGATCGGTGTTCGGCCGTGCGTCAGTGGCGGCGTTCGACATGGTCACGAGGGTAGTGTCCCTTTCTTCGGGCGCGCCGGGGGTTCGCACGCCTGTCGCTTCAAGTGTGCGTCCGGGTTATCCTTCGGGTACAGCGAATGATTCCGATGCATACTGTTCAGTGAAACCGAACGGTCGTTGAGTAAGTCGGCGAACCGTCTCGACCGACCCGGGAGCGAAGCCCATGCTCGACGTGCGACGCCTGCGCCTGCTGGTCGAACTGAGCCAGCGCGGCACGCTCGCCGCGGTCGCCGAAGCCCTCTCGTACAGCCCGTCGTCGGTGTCGCAGCAGCTCAGCCTCCTCGAGCGCGAGGCGGGCGTCCCGCTGCTCGTGCAGGTCGGCCGGCGGGTGCAACTGACCCCGCAGGCGCTCGTGCTCGTCGAGCACGCCCGCGCGATCCTCGACCGGCTCGAGGAGGCGGAGTCCGACGTCGCCCGGTCGCTCACGTCGGTCGGCGGAACCGTACGCATCGCGGTGTTCCAGTCGGCGGCGCACGCGGTCGTGCCGCAGGCGCTCACGCTGCTGCGCGCCGAGCACCCGGCGCTGCGAGTGGAGATCACCGAACGCGAGCCCGACGTCGGCCTCTTCGAGGTGGCCGCCCGCGACTTCGACCTCGTGATCGCCGAGCAGTACCCGGGCCACACCCGGGCGCACCGCGCCGAGCTCGACCGCGTGCACCTCGCCGCCGACACGATCCGGCTCGCGCTGCCGCCGCATCCCACGGCAGCCATCGGCGAGACGGGGCTCGCCGGCGCCGCATCCCTGCCCTGGGTGCTCGAACCCGCGGGTACCGCGTCACGCGAGTGGGCCGAGCAGCTGTGCCGCGAAGCGGGCTTCGAACCCGACGTGCGCTTCGAGACCGCCGACCTGATGGCGCACATCCGCCTCATCCGCTCGGGCAACGCCGTCGGCGTGCTGCCCGACCTCGTGTGGGCGGGTGAGGCGCCGAGCGTGCGCCTCGTCGACCTGCCGGGGCATCCCGTGCGCGAGGTGTTCACCTCGACCAGGCACGCCGCCGCGGCCCGCCCCGCGGTCGTCGCCTGTCGCGACGCGCTCGCCCGAGCCGCGCGCGCGACCGTGACGCCCGCCACGGAGTGATGCCCGTCCGAGGAGACGCTCCATCCGCACGGCGGATCGGTGCGGTGAGCGGGTCCGAGGACTACGCTCGGCCCATGGAACCGATGCAGCTCGGGAATCGCCAGGTCGGCCGCCGATTCGGCCGCGCACTGGGCTTCGCGTCCGTCGCCCTTGCGACGATCGCCCTCGCGGCGGGTTGCGCGAGCCCGGGCGGTCCAGGCGGGTCGGATGCCTCGTCGCCGACGCCGACCGCGTCGAGCGCCGTGGGCACGTGGGGCGACGCGTCCGACGCCTCGTCGCCGTCGCTCTCGCTCGCGGCCGACGGCACGCTCACCGGCACCGACGGCTGCAACCTGTTGACCGGCCGCTGGGAGGACCAGGGCCCCGGCCGCATCGAGTTCGACGACGTCGCCTCGACCCGCATGGCGTGCGAGGGCGTCGACACCTGGCTGTCGGGACTCGACGAGGCCACGATCGACGGTGACACGATGACCGTGCTCGGCGACGACGACGTCGAGCTCGGCGTGCTCGAGCGCACGTCGGCCGAACCGGCGGGCGGCACCGGCTCCCCAGCACCGACCGACGCCGGCGCCACGAGCGCGTTCGTCGGCACCTGGGGCACCGACGGCGCGCAGCAGGCGTTCCTCGTGATCGCCGCCGACGGCACCGTGACCGGCAGCGACGGCTGCAACTCGCTCACCGGACGCTGGGAGCCCGAGGACGGCGATCGCATCGAGTTCGACCAGATGGCGTCGACGCTGGTGGCGTGCGACGGTGTGGACCAGTCGCTCGCGCAGCTCGACTCCGCCTCGGTCGACGGCGACACCCTCACCGTCTACGACGACCACGACGCGGTCGTCGCGACGCTCCCCCGCACGGCATAGCCCAGTTCGGGGCATGGCGCCGGCCGTTGCCGAGGACTACCCTGACCGCCATGGCGATCATTCGGGGGGCCGCGCTCGCTTCGGGCGCCGCGGTCGTGCTGTTGCTCTTGACGGGATGCCTCGGCATGGAGGGGTCGGTGAAGGGCGGATCGGTCGATCCGGCCGGCACCTGGGGCGACACCTCGGACGCCACCGCACCGTCGCTCGTGCTCGAGGACGGCGGCGACTTCAGCGGCACCGACGGCTGCAATCAACTGAGCGGCACGTGGACGGTCGACGAGTCCGACCACGTCCACTTCGAGAACGTCGCATCGACGATGATGGCCTGCGAGGACGTCGACACCTGGCTCGCCGGCCTCGACGAGGCCACGGTCGGCGACGACACGATGACCGTGCTCGGCCAGGACGGGTACGAGATCGGCACCCTCGAGCGGGCCGACTGAGCCGGTTGGTCAGCCCGCCTTCGTCAGGCCGCCGCGGATGCCGCGGCGAATCGCGTCGCCTGCGCGGCGAGGAACTCCTGGAGTTCGGCCGATCCCTCGACGCGGTAACGTGCGCCGGGCGGCAGCCACATGAGCGCCGAGGCGAGCACCTCCACGGAGTCGGCCTCGAGCGGCCACGCGCAACGGGTCGCATCGACGGCCTCGACCTCGCGGCCGTACCAGCCGAGGTGCTCCACGAGTTCGTCGCGCGGCAGGTCGACGACCACGCGCGCCGTGATCACGCGGCGTCGATAGCGCACGGCCCGTTCGACGCGTTCGCGGGCGTCGTCCTCGGAGAGCACGTGCGGGTCGAACCGCACCCGGGTCGGGAACACGTCGCTGATGCGATCGAGCCGGAACGTGCGCCAGTCGTCGCGATCGCGGTCCCAGGCGAGCAGGTACCAGCGCCGTGCGACCGGTACGAGCCGGTACGGCTCGACGCTTCGCGCCGACGCCGCGCCCGAGGCATCCGTGTACCGGAATCGCAGCCGTTCGCTGTCGCGGCAGGCGAGTGCGAGGAGGCCGAGCAGGTCGGTGTCGACCTCGGGTGACGGCCGGCCCGCGCGGTTCCGCGCGCCGGTGCCCGGCCCGGCCGCCGTGTGGGACTGCAGTGCCTCGATGCGCCGGCGCAGGGCGGGCGGGAGCACCTGCTCGATCTTCGCGAGCGCCGAGAGCGTGGTGTGCTCGGCGCCGCGCAGCCCTGCCGTCGCCTGGGAGCGCAGACCGAGCGCGATCGCGACGCCCTCGTCGTCGGTGAGGAGCAGAGGCGGCAACCCGGTGCCGGCCTCGAGACGGTAGCCGCCGGCACTGCCGCGCAGCGACTCGATGCCGTAGCCGAGCTCGCGCAGGCGCTCGACATCGCGGCGCAGGGTGCGGTCGCTCACACCGAGGCGGTCGACGAGTTCGCGCGCCGACCAGTGCCGGTGGCTCTGCAGCAGCGAGAGCAGTTCGAGGGTCCTCGAGGTGGTTGCGGCCATGTTCCGATTCTCTCGCCAATGCGGACGGAAAGTGACCGGATTGATCGAGAAGCTGGGCTCATGACGAACACGAACCAGATGATCTCCGCCCAGGGCCTCACGAAGACGTTCCGCTCGAAGGGGCAGACCGTCGAGGCCGTCCGCTCCCTCGACCTCGCCGTCGGCGAGGGCGAACTCGTCGCGTTCCTCGGCCCGAACGGCGCCGGCAAGTCGACGACCCTCCGCATGCTGACCACCCTCCTGCCCGCGACGAGCGGCGAGGCGAGGGTCGCCGGCTGCGACATCCGCACCGACGCGGCGGGCGTGCGCCGACGCATCGGCTACGTCGGCCAGGGCAGCTCGGGCGGCCACACCCAGCGGGTTCGCGACGAGCTGCACGCGCAGGGGGCGTTCTACGGGCTCGGCCGCCGCGAGACCCGCGCCCGTTCCGCCGAGCTCATCGAGTCGCTCGAGCTCGGGCAGGTCGCGAACCGCACGGTGCAGCAGCTCTCGGGCGGGCAGAAGCGCCGTCTCGACATCGCGCTCGGGCTCATCCACCGGCCGGGTCTGCTGTTCCTCGACGAGCCGTCGACCGGGCTCGACCCGCACAGCCGCGCCAACCTGTGGCAGCACATCGTCGACCTGCGCCGAACCACCGGCACGACGATCTTCCTCACGACCCACTACCTCGACGAGGCCGACCAGCTCGCCGAACGCGTCATGGTGATGGACCACGGTTCGGTCATCGCCGACGACACGGCGATCGCGCTCAAGCAGTCGCTCGCGGGCGATCGCGTCACGCTCACGTTCGACACGGCGTCGGATGCCGCGGCCGCGGCCGCCCGCGTCGGCGGCGACGTCGACCCCGCCGACGCACGGGTCGTCACGGTGACGGCTCCCGGCGGCGACCGGGCACTGCCGCGCTACGTCCGCGGGCTCTCCGACGCGGGGCTCGACGTCGTCGCCGCCACGCACCGCCGGCCGACGCTCGACGACGTCTTCCTCGCGCTCACCGGTCGCAGCCTCCGCGAGGAGGCGGCGCACGCGGAGCCTGCCGAAGAGCTCGCCCTCGCCGGTTGAGGAGCGAAGCGTCTCGAAACCGCGCACACGACGGTTTCGAGACGTCGCTCCGCTCCTCCTCGACTCGCTCGACCAGCTCGACTCACCTGAAAGGACCACCATCATGACCACCATCGCTCCCACCGCCCGCCCGACCGGGTTCGTCCGCGACACTGCGGCCGTCTTCGCCCGCGAGTCGAAGCCGCTCGTGCGCGACCCGTTCAGCGTCGTGTTCTCGCTCGTGCAGCCGCTCGTGTTCCTCGGCCTGTTCGGCCCGCTCCTCATCGGCGAGGCGGGCGGCGACGTCGCCGGCACGCTGCAGTGGTTCGTGCCCGGCATCCTCGTCATGGTCGCCCTCTTCGGCACGGCCTCGACGGGCGCGAACCTGCTCTTCGAGATGCAGACCGGCTCGCACGAGCGCACGCTCGTCGCTCCGCTGTCACGCAGCGCCCTGCTCGTGGGCCGTGCCCTCAAGGAGGTCGTTCCGCTCGTCATCCAGGGCACGCTCGTCGTGCTCGTGGCCGTGCCGTTCGGGTTCAGCGTCGACGTGCCGGGGCTCGTCGCCGGCCTCGCGGTGCTCGCCGTGTTCGGCATCGGCTTCGGCGCGCTCAGCTACTCCCTCGCCCTCGCCTGCCGCAACCGCGACTGGATGTTCTGGATGGTGCACCAGACGCTGCTGTTCCCGCTCATGATCCTGTCGGGCATGCTGCTGCCGCTCGACGACGGTCCCGGCTGGATGCAGGTCGCCGCCGCGGTCAACCCGCTGAGCTACCTCGTCGGCGCCGAGCGGGCGCTGCTCGCGGGCGACTTCGGGGCGCCCGCCGTGGTGGGCGGCGCGATCGCCGCGATCATCACGTGCGCGATCGGCGTGTTCGTCGGCGTGCGCGCGATGCGCCGGGCCCGCTGAGCTGGGCAGGGCCGGTCGCCGGGCCCACTCCGGGGGTGCGTTTCCGATGCCTGCAGGTCCGAACAGGGCCCGAAGTGTCGGGAGAGCACCCCCGCAACGCGTGAGCGGCCGAGCCGGCCCGGGAGGCACCGCGCCGGTCGGCCGCCTACGCTCGGAGGATGCCACTCCCCCGCGCCGAACACACGAGCACCGAGCACGAGTCCGCCGACCACGACGTCGTGATCGTCGGCGGCGGCCACAACGGCCTCACCGCCGCGGCCTACCTCGCCCGGGCCGGGCTCGACGTTCTGTTGCTCGAACGCGACGACCACCTGGGCGGCGCGGCGATCTCGGCCGAGGCGTTCGCTGGGGTCGACGCTCGGCTCAGCCGCTACTCGTACCTCGTGAGCCTGCTGCCGCAGCGCATCCTCCACGACCTCGGTCTCGACATCGAGCTCGTGCGGCGCCGCTTCTCGTCGTACACGCCCGATCCCGCCGATCCCGCACGCGGCCTCCTCGTCGACCGCGACGCCGGCCCCGAGGCATCCCGGGCAGCCTTCGCACGAGCCGGCGCCGACGGCGACGCGGCCGCCTGGCGCGAGTTCGGCGCGCACACCGCGCGGCTCGCCGAGCGACTCTTCCCGACCCTCACCGAGCCGTTGCCGACCCGGGCCGAGGCGCGAGCGCTCGTGGGCGACGACGACGTCTGGGCGGCGTTCGTCGAACGCCCGCTCGGCGACACGATCGACGCGCGCTTCACGAGCGACCTCGTGCGAGGCGTCGTCGCGACCGACGGACTCATCGGCACGTTCACCGCCCTCGACGACCCGTCGCTCGACGCGAACCGCTGCTTCCTGTACCACGTGATCGGCGGCGGCACGGGCGACTGGGACGTGCCCGTCGGCGGCATGGGCGCCGTCTCCGGTGAGCTCGAACGCGCGGCCCGCGACGCCGGTGCCCGGCTCCTGACCGGGGCCGAGGTGCTGGGCGTCGACCCGGCGACCGGCCGTGTGCGGTACCGCGATGCGCACGGCGACGAGCACACCGCGACCGCGCACACCCTGCTCGCGAACGTCGCGCCCGCCGTGCTCGACGAACTCGTCGATGCGGATGCCGCTGCGAATGCCGGCCCGGGGAGCGTGCCGCCCGTCGTCGCGGCCCGCCTGCGCGCCCTCCACGCACCCGAGGGCGCCCAGGTGAAGGTCAACCTGCTCCTCACCCGGCTCCCCCGCCTGCGCGACACCGAGGTCGTGCCCGAGCAGGCGTTCGCCGGCACGTTCCACGTCAACGAGCTCGCGACGCAGCTCGACTCCGCCTTCACGATCGCGTCGCGCGGCGGCATCCCCACGCCCCTGCCCTGCGAGGTCTACTGCCACACGCTGAGCGACCCGTCGATCCTCGCGCCCGAGCTCGTCGAGGCCGGCATGCACACGCTCACCGTCTTCGGCCTGCACGTGCCGCACCGGCTGCTCGAGCGCTACGGCAACGACGAGCTCCGCGAGCTCCTGCAGCGCGCCGTGCTCGACTCGCTCGACTCGGTGCTCGCCGAACCGGTGGAGGGCCTCATCGCGACGGATGCCTCGGGCCGGCCGTGCATCGAGACGAAGACGACCCTCGACCTCGAGGAGGCGCTGCGCATGCCGGGTGGCAACATCTTCCACGGGCCGCTGTCGTGGCCGTGGGCCGACGACGCAGCACTCGCGACGCCGGCCGAGCGGTGGGGCGTCGCGACGCGGCATCCTCGCGTGCTCGTCTGCGGATCGGGCGCCGTGCGCGGCGGCGCGGTGAGCGGCATCGGCGGGCACAATGCGGCGATGGCCGTGCTCGAATCCCTCGCGGGTTGAGGAGGAGCGCAGCGACGTCTCGAAACCCCGACGACCTCAGCCGAGCAGCACCCAGCCGACGCCGACCACGATCGAGACGAGGCCGAGCACGAGACTCGGCACGAACGACTCCTTGCGCTTGACGTGCAGCGCGACGGCGAACGCCATCGTGACGGCGAGCGCGAACGCGGCGACCGGGGTGAGCCACGGCAGGATGCCGGTCGCCGCCGGGAGCACGAGTCCGATGCCGCCGAGCACCTCGAGGATGCCGATCATCTTGAGCTGGCCGGCGTTGACCTCTTCGACCCACGGCATGTTCGCGAGCACCGCTTCGCGGGACTTCAGGGCCTTCATGCTTCCGGCCATCACGAACAGCAGGGCGAGCAGCCCGGTGACGATCCACAGCGCGATGATCAAGGTGATTCTCCGATCGGTCGGTTACTATCAGTGCGTAACGCACGATCGGTGACTCTAACCGACGGCCGCCACGCACTTCACCGTGCGTCACGCACCTCGGCGTGCGTATCGGCGCCGAGCGCGTCGAGAGAGGACCACCATGGCGAACCCGGCACCCCTGACGATCGACCCCGTCATCGGCGACTGCCCGGCGGCGGCATCCGTCGCGGCGTCGCCGTGCAGCGTCGAGCACGAGGCGAGCGGAGTCATCCGCGATGTACTCGCCCGCGTCGGCGACAAGTGGAGCCTGCTCGTGATCGGGCTGCTGCACGACGAACCGCTGCGGTTCACCGAACTGCAGCGGCGCATCGACGGCATCTCGCACCGCATGCTCACGCAGACGCTGCGCAACCTGCAGCGCGACGGACTCGTCTCACGGACGAGCTACGCGGAGATCCCGCCGCGCGTCGAGTACGCCGCGACCGAGCTCGGCCGTTCGCTCGCGGAGCCCGTGCTGGGTCTCGTCGGCTGGGCCGCCGCCCACCACGAGCAGATCACCGACGCGCGTGAGGCCTTCGACGAGGCGTGATCGCGGACCAGGATGCTCCGAGGAGCAGAAGGCTAGATCAGCCGGCTCAGAAGATGTACATCTGGCCGAGCACGATGATCGCGATGACGAACAGCGCGATGATCGCGCCCGCGATCGCGAGCGACTTCGCCGACAGGTTCGCGACGACATAGCCGACGAGGATCGGGACGGCGACGAGGAAGAGCGTCACGATCCACCAGAACGTCTGGTACGCGCCGGCGCCGACCTCTTCGAGCCGCCCGGAGAACAGCTGCTGGGTGTGCGGGTTGGTGGCGAACGCGAACGCGGCCGACAGCGGCAGCGCGACGAGCACGAGCACGACCAGACCCGCGAGCCAGCCCCACAGCCCCGACTTGCCCTCGGTGATGTCCAACGCTTCTTCGTGCGCCGTGCGCCCCTTCGAACTCATGGCTCCGACTCTAGTGCTTCGTGCACGGGCGGGCTTAGCCTGAATTGAATGAAACTTCAGGGTTCATGACGCGACTGGGGGCGACGATGACCGCGAAACCGACCGGGCACTACGTGCTGAAGGCCGACGGGCTCTACCTGCAGTTCGACCGCCTGTTCCACGCCCCCATCGAGGACGTCTGGTACAGCCTCACCAACCCGAACGCGATGAAGGGCTGGATCGGCACGTACACCGGCAGCCCGGCGACGGGCGGCGTCCGCTTCCAGATGAGCGAGGAGGGGGCCGAGTGGATGAACGTCTCCATCCTCGAGTGCGACGCCCCGCACCGGTTCACGGCCGACTCGGGCTCGGGCCCGAGCGGCGTGCGCGTGTTCTGCCACCTCGTCGAGGGCGGCGGCATGACGACCCTCACCCTCGGCCAGCGCGTGAAAGACGGGGCGGATGCGGCGAGCATCGGTCCCGGCTGGGACTTCTACCTCGACCGGCTCATCGCCTCGCGTTCCGGGTCGGCGTTGCCGGCCTGGGAGACGTACTTCCCGTCGTTCTCGCCGCACTACCGCGGACTGACGGTGCCCGACGCCGCGAAGGGCTGACCGGGCGGGCTTCACCGATCGGGATGCCTCCGCCGGGGCATCCGCACCGCAGAACAGCCGCACCCTAGACTGACGCGCGTGAACACGGCAGAACGACTCCGCCGGCGCGAGCGCCCGGCATCCCGCCGGCGCGGCGGACTCTTCGTGGACCACCCCCTGCGCTGGGGGTTCATCGTCACGCTCGGCGTGCTGCTCGCGCTCATGCTGGCGTCGGCGCTCGTCGCCCTGCAGGGCGTCGTGCTCTCGGTATTCGTGGCCGCGTTCGTCGCGCTCGGGCTCGACCCGCTCATCCGCTGGTTCCAGCGGCGGGGCATGTCGCGCGGTACGGCGATCGTCACCGTCATCCTGATCTTCGTCGCCGTCGTGATCGGCGTCATCTGGCTCGTGGTGCCGCCCGTCGTCAACCAGGCCGCGGTGTTCATCAAGACGATGCCCGCCGAGGTGCACCACCTCGTCGACTCGGGCTGGTTCGAGCGGTACGACGACTCGACGAACGGCGTGCTCTCGTCGATCGTCGAGTGGATCGGCGGCGTGCTCACCGATCCCGACACGTGGGCGGCGATCGGCGGCGGAGCGCTGCAGTTCGGGGCCGCCCTGCTCGACGGCATCTCGACGAGCGTCTTCGTCGTCGTGCTCTCGATCTACTTCATCGCGACCCTCGACACCACCAAGCGCGCCTGCTACACGCTCGTGGCCGCGAGCCACCGGGAGCGCGTCGAGAGCCTCGCCGAGCGCATCATGCTCTCGGTCGGCAAGTACCTCAGCGGCATGGTCGTGCTCGCGTTCTTCAACGCGGTGTGGTCGACGATCCTGCTCTCGCTCGTCGGCGTGCGCTATGCGCTCTTCATCGGTGTGCTCGCGTTCTTCATCACGCTCATCCCCCTCATCGGCACCGTCATCACGACCGTGATCATGACGATCGTCGCCCTCTTCGTATCGCCGGTCGCCGGTCTCATCGTGCTCATCGCGATGCTCGTCTACATGCAGGTCGAGGCGTACGTGCTCACGCCGAAGGTCATGGGCAAGGCGGTGCAGGTGCCCGGCACGATCGTGCTCATCTCGGCGCTCGCGGGCGGCACCCTGCTCGGCCTCCTCGGCGCCCTCGTGGCGATCCCGATCTCGGCCGGCATCCTGCTCATCATCCGCGAGGTCGTCATCCCGAAGCAGGCGCGCAGCTAGGGGCGGCCGGGCCCGAGCTCACACGGCCTCGGAGACCACCTCGAGCGGCCCCTCCTCGGCCGTCGGCGGCTCGAACCGCTCGAAGTACTCGGTCGCCGTCTGCTCGGTGAGCGGCCAGTCGTCCGCTCCCCTGCCGTGCCGGTCGCCGACTCGACTCAGGATGACCTCGAGACTCGTCGCGAGGTACACCGTCTCGGGCACGATGCCCCGGGGTGCGAGCAGTGCGCGATACTCGTCGCGTTGTCGCCGGAACCAGAATCCGAAGTCGAGCACGACGTCGTTCCCCGCCGCGACCTGGCGCAGCAGGCTCGCCTTCAGTTCTGCCGCCACCTCGGCGACCACATCGGCGGAGGGCATCGTCGTGATCCCACGCTCCCAGAACTCCACCTCGAACGACAGCCGCGTCCAGCCGTCGCGCTCGAGGCGCTTGGCGTAGGTGGTCTTGCCGGCACCGCCCGGCCCGCACATCATGACGACGCGGGGTCGTCGTGTCTCGTTCACCGCCACCGGGCCGACGGTACGCTCGACCACCGACGTCGCCCCGCGCATCGGCCCGGTCCGGCTGGGATCACACGGCGGCGGGCGCTCGCTCGGCGAGCTCGTCGGCCGTGCGGGATGCCTCGGCCGCGGCATCCTCGATCGCCGAGCCGTCGTCACTCGAACCGTGGTCGCCGGTGCCGCGCCCGGCGGGCAGGAAGAGCGCCGCGACGAACGCGATCACGAGGCCCGCGGCGCCGACGAGCACGGCGGGCCCCGCGGCATCCGTGAAGCCGGTCGGGGTGAGCTCGCCGCCTGCGCCGGTGAAGACCGCCGTGAGCACCGCGACGCCGAGGGCGACGCCCACCTCGCGGAGGGTCGAGTTCGTGCCCGAGGCCTTGGCGTGGTCGTCCTCGGGCATGTGGGCGAGCACTGCGGTCGACATCGGCGCGAAGACGAGCGACATGCCGATACCGGCCATGAGGAACGGGCCGATGAGCGACGCGTACGCCACGTCGGGGTCGAGCTCGAGCGCGAGCCAGGTGAGCGCCGCCGCCTGCAGGGCGAGACCGGTGACGATGAGCGTGCGCGTGCCGACCCTGGGAGCGATGGCACCGGCGATCGGGGCGATGAACATGGGCGCGAGCGTCCACGGCATGGTCTGCACGCCGGCCTCGAGCGGCGACGCACCCTGCACGACCTGGAGGAACTGGATGAGCACGAACACCGACCCGAACATGCCGAAGCTGAACCAGAAGCCGACGAGGTTCGCCGCCGTGAAGCTGCGATCGCGGAAGAGCCGGAGCGGCAGCAGCGGGGCGCTCGTGCGCGACTCCCACCAGACGAACGCGGCGAGCAGCGCGGCGCCGGCGACGAGCGAGCCGATCACCTCGGCGCTGTCCCAGCCGGCGTCGTTGCCGCGAACGATGCCGAACACGACGCCGAGCACGCCGAGGCCGGCGAGCGCGACCCCGACGAGGTCGATGCGGGCCTTCGCGCCCAGCGCGTTCGGCAGTGCGGCGAGCGCGAGCGGGATCGCGACGATGCCGACGGGCACGTTGAGCCAGAAGATCGCCTGCCAGTTCCAGCCCTCGATGACGGCGCCGCCGATGAGGGGCCCGAGCGCGACGCCGAGGCCGGCGACGCCGCCCCAGATGCCGATCGCCATGGGCCGCAGGCGCTTCGGCACGCTGCCGGCGAGCAGGGTCAGCGAGAGGGGCATGATGCCCGCCGCGCCGAAGCCCTGCACGGCGCGGCTCGCGATGACCTGCCACGGCTCGGTGCTGAGCGCGACGAGCGCGCTCGCGGCCGTGAAGATCGCGATGGCGACGACGAAGACCGTGCGCCGGCCGATGCGGTCGCCGAGCGCGGCCGCCGCGAGGATGAACGTCGCGAACGCGAGCGTGAAGGCGTTGACGAACCACTGCAGCTCCTCGATGGAGGCGCCGAGGTCGACGGCCATCGCGGGCAGTGCGTTGGTGATGACGAGGTTGTCGAGCGTCGCCATGAACATCGGCAGGGATGCCGCGACGATGGCGAGCCACACGGGAATGCGGCGTGCGCTGGTGGACATCGGATGCTCCTTCGAAGGGATCGGGGCTGGGGTGCGACCGTGAGCCGCCCGGGGTGTGGTAATCGACTGATAACCCGTTCGGGAGCAAATGTAGTAATCGACTGATAACATGTCAAGCATGAGTTCGAGCACCGATCGGATCCCGGCAACGGAGCGGCGCGAGCAGATCCTCGAGGCCGCCACCCGGGTCTTCGGCGAGCAGGGCTACGCCGGCGCCACGACCGACCGCGTCGCGAAGGCCGCCGGCATCAGCCAGCCGTACGTCGTGCGCCTCTTCGGCACGAAGGAGCAGCTGTTCATCGAGGTCGTCGAGCGAGCCTGCGCGCGCATCGCCGAGGCGATGGACCGGGCGATCGCCGACGAGTCGAGCGACCGCACGGTCGGCCCCCGCATCGGCGAGGCCTACGTCGACCTCGTGCAGACCGACCGCGGCATCCTGCTCTCGCTCATGCAGGGGTTCATCCTGGGCCAGGACCCGGCGATCGGCCCGGTCGCCCGAAAGGGCTTCATGACGATCTACGAGCGCCTGCGCAGCGTCATGGACGCCGAGGGGGCCATGCGCTTCATCGCCCAGGGCATGCTCATCAACACGCTCATCGCGTCGAACCTGACCGTGGGCATCGACGTCGACGACCAGGTCGACGAGCTCTTCGCGTGCACGTTCGGCGACAAGCTCGGGCTCGTGCTCGAAGGGCTCAGCAAGGCGGGCTGAGCCGCCGGCTCACTTCCAGATCGAGGGTGCCGCGGCGCGCGTCGCGGGCAGCGCGACGTCATCGCCCCAGCGCTCGATCCACTCGGGGATGCCGTCGAAGCCGTCGACGCCGAACGCCTCGACGAGCTCGGACATCGGCACGGTGCCGCCCGACTTGCGCAGGAACCGCGCCCTGATGTGCCCGGTCGCGTAGATCTCGGGCGATCCGTCTGCCGCCGACGGCCGCACGAACCGCTGCTCCATGTAGACGGCCTTGTCGTCGTGACCGACGATGCGCGACTCGATCGTGAACCGGTCCCACGGGTTGAGCGACTTGCGGAACGTCATCGTCTCGCTCGCGACGACCGGGTACCAGCCGCGCTCCTTCATGAGCTGCCACACGCCGTTGCGCACGAGCATCTCGAACCGCGCGACATCCATGATCGAGAAGTAGACCCCGTTGTTCATGTGGTTGAGGATGTCGAGGTCGGTCGGCAGGGTGATGAAGTTCGTGCGGGCGACGTCGCCGTGGCCGAGCCGGCTGCGGAAGCGGGCGAGCACGAAATGCAGCATCGTGCGGAAGAACATGTGCATGATCAACGACTGTATGCCGATTCCGCGGTGGGTTCCGATAGTCGTTCGATCCTGACAACGCGGGGGCGGATGCCTCGCGCCGAAGTTGTGCCGAAGGCCCAGCCGACCCCCGCCGTAGACTCCGAGGCATGTCGACCGACGCCACCGCCACGACCACCGACCGCCTCGACCGACTGGCCGCCGCCGCCCGCGACGCGGGCATCGACGTCTCGCTGATCGCGCCCGGCCCCGATCTCGCCTATCTCGTCGGCCACTCGGTCGCCTCGCACGAGCGGCTGACGCTGCTCGCGGTGCCGTCGGGTTCGCCGGGAGACGCCGTCATGGTCCTGCCCGCGTTGGAGCGCGGCGGCTGGGAGGGCAGCACGGCCGAGGCGGCCGGCATCCGGTTCATCACCTGGCTCGACGGGCAGGACCCGTACGCGATGCTGCTGGACGCGCTCGATGCGGGCGGCGCACTCGGCAGCGCCGCCGTCGACGACCACCTGCCGTACCTGCACGCGTTCCGGCTGCAGCAGACCCGGCCGGCGCTGCGCCTGCAGCCGGCCGGCGAGCTCATCGCCGAACTGCGCATGCGCAAGCAGCCGGCCGAGATCGACGAACTCGCGGCGGTGGGCGCGGCGATCGACCGCGTGCACCTGCGCATCGGCGAGTGGCTGCGCGCCGGTCGCACCGAGAACGAGGTCGCCGCCGACATCGCCGAGGCACTCGTCGAGGAGGGGCACCGCTCGGCCGACTTCGTGATCGTCGCGTCGGGACCGAACGGGGCGTCGCCGCACCACGAGGCCTCCGACCGGGTGATCGAGGCGGGCGACCCCGTGGTCGTCGACATCGGCGGCCCGAACCCGGCCGGCTACAACTCCGACAGCACCCGCACCTACCTCGTGGCGGGCGGCGAGCCCGACCCCGAGTTCGCGAAGGTGCACGAGCTGGTGCGCACGGCGCAGCGCGCCGCAGTCGCCGCGGTGCGGCCGGGAGCGACGGCCGAGTCGATCGACCGTGCCGCCCGCGAGGTGCTCGAGCAGGCCGGTTACGGCGAGTACTTCATCACCCGCACCGGTCACGGCATCGGGCTCGAGGTGCACGAGCACCCGTACATCGTGGCCGGCAACACCCGCCCGCTCGAGCCCGGCATGGCGTTCTCGATCGAGCCGGGCGTCTACCTGCCCGGACGGTTCGGCGTGCGCATCGAGGACATCGTCGTGGTCGGCGACGAGGGCGCGGTGCTGATGAACAACTCGCCGGTCGAACTGCTGACGATCTAGGTCGGTCGCGCGTCGCGCACCACGCGGTAGCGCAGGTGAGTCGCCTTCGCGCCCTGCGCGACGCTCAGCGGGTCGAGCTCGATGCGATGCTCCGCCGCGTCGGGGAACAGTCGGGCACCGCCGCCGAGCAGCACCGGCACCAGGTGCAGCCGCGCCTCGTCGACGAGCTGCTCCGCGAACGCGTCGCGCGCGACCCGCGCACCGCCCATGATGCACACCGACGCGGCGCTCGCGGCCTCGCTCGCCCGCGCGACGGCCTCGCGGACGCCGCCCGTGACGAACTCGAAGCGGGAGCCGCCGCACTCGACGGGTTCGTGCTCGCGGCTCGTGACGACGAAGCACGGGCGTCCCTCGAACACCGGGGCATCCCCCCAGGCCGCCTCACCGACGTCGAAGGTGCGACGGCCGAGCACGAACGCCCCGGTCGACTCGAACATGCGCTCGCGGGCCTCGCGATCGATGCGGGCCGGCTCGGTGTCGACGACCGCGTCGCTCGACTGGGGTACGGCGCCGCTGAACACCGAGTTGCGGATCCACTCGTGCACGCGTTCGCCATCGATGCCGAGCGGATGCTCGAGGCTCACGCCGTGGGCGGCCGTGAAGCCGTCGAGCGTCATCGTCATCTCGAGGAAGACGTGCGACATCGATTCAGCCCCTCTGCGTCAGCCCTTGGCCGGGACGTGCCGTTCGTCGACGCCGTTGTACACCGACAGCGGGCGGATGAGCGCGTTCGACGCGGCCTGCTCCATGATGTGCGCCGTCCACCCGGTCACCCGGGAGGCGACGAAGAGCGGAGTGAAGGTGAGCGTGTCGAAGCCCATCAGGTGGTAGGTCGGGCCGGCCGGGTAGTCGAGGTTCGGCTTGATGTTCTTGCGCTCGCCCATCGCCTGCTCGAGCGCGACGTACAGCTCGAGCAGGTCGGGGCGGTCGTAGAAGTCGACCATGCGCTCCATGGCGTCGCGCATCGTCGGCACCCGCGAGTCGCCGTTCTTGTAGACGCGGTGCCCGAAGCCCATGATCTTGCGCTTCGACGCGAGCGCGTCGTCGAGCCAGGCTACCGCCCGCTCGGCGCCGCCTGGGCCCGCGCCGATCTCGTCGAACGTGTGCATGACCGCCTCGTTCGCGCCGCCGTGCAGCGGACCCTTGAGCGCACCGATCGCACCCGTGACCGCCGAGTACAGGTCGGCGAGGGTCGACGTGATCACGCGCGCGGTGAACGTCGAAGCGTTGAACGAGTGCTCGGCGTACAGGATCATCGACACGTCGAACGCGTTCACGACCGGCAGCTCGGGCACCTCGCCGAACGCCTGCCACAGGAAGTTCGCCGAGTAGCCGAGGTCGTCGCGCGGCTCGACGAACTCGAGCTCGTGCCGGCGGCGCTGGTCGTAGGCGACGATCGACGGCAGCTTCGCGAAGAGGCGGATCGCCTTGTCGAGGTCGGCCTCGGGCGAGGCATCCGAAGTCATGGGATCGCTCGCGCCGATGACGCTGACGGCCGTGCGCACGACGTCCATCGGGTGCGCCTCGAGCGGCAGCTCGTCGATGATGCGCTTGACCTCGTGGTCGAGCCCGCGCAGCGACCGCTCGCGGTCCTCGAAGGCCGCGAGCTCGTCGTCGTTCGGCAGCTCGCCGTACCAGAGCAGGTAGGCGACCTCCTCGAACGTGCAGGAGGCGGCGAGCTCCTGCACCGGGTAGCCGCGGTAGAGCAGCGAGTTCGTCTCGGGGTTGACCTTCGAGATGGCGGTGTAGTCGACCGGCACCCCGGCCAGCCCCTTGTAGATCTCCTGCTCGGCCATGGATGCTCCCTTGCGTTGGCGTTCTGCGGTCGTCAGCGTGCGACGGTGAAGTTGAAGATCGAGGTGTCGAAGTGGTTGTACGCCTCGTAGTCGACGAGCTCGTAGAGCTCGGCCCGGTGCTGCATGTCCCCGAGCTTGGCGGTGAGCGAACCGGATGCCTCGAGCTCGTCGAGCCCGCGCATCGCGCTGCCCATCGCGAGTCGCAGGAGCGACACGGGCCAGATGACGATGTTCATGCCCACGTCGGCCAGCTGCTGCACCGTGAAGAGCTCGCTCTTGCCGAACTCGGTCATGTTCGCGAGCAACGGCACGTCGACCGCGGCGCGGATCGCCGCGAACTCCTCGAGCGATCGCATCGCCTCGGGGAAGATCGCGTCGGCGCCCGCGTCGACGAGGGCCTTGGCCCGGTCGATCGCGGCCTGCAGCCCGTCGACCGCGGCGATGTCGGTGCGCGCCATGATGAGGAAGTTCTCGTCGCGGCGCGCGTCGACGGCGGCGCGGATGCGGCGGAGCGCCGTCTCGTCGTCGACGACCTGCTTGCCGTCGAGGTGGCCGCAGCGCTTCGGGTTGATCTGGTCCTCGATGTGGAGGCCGGCGAGGCCCGCGTCCTCCATCTCCTGCACCGTGCGGGCGACGTTCATCGGCTCGCCGAAGCCGGTATCGGCGTCGATGATCGCGGGCAACTCGGTCATGCGGGCGATCTGCCGGCCGCGACCCGCGACCTCGCTCAGGGTCGTGAGCCCGATGTCGGGCAGGCCGAGGTCGGCGCTCAGCACGGCGCCCGAGATGTAGACGCCCTCGAAGCCGCGTTCGCCGATGAGCTTCGCCGAGAGCGGGTTGAACGCGCCCGGGAAGCGCATGATCTCGCCCGTCGCGAGCCGCTCGCGGAACAGGCGCCGCTTCTCGTGCGCCGGGGTGGATGAGTACAGCATCAGAACAGCCCCTCGGGGATCTCGACGCCCGTGAGCGCCCCCGGCGCGACCGTGAAGGTCAGGCCGCCGAGCTCGTCGGGGCCGAGCTCGGGCAGGCGCTGCGCGACGTCGAGGAAGCGCTCGATCTCGTCGGGCGTGAGCGCCCACTCGGCGAGCGTGCGGAACTTGTGCACGTACTGCTCGCGGGCGAACGGCCGGGCGCCGAGCGGGTGCGCGTCGGCCACCGCGATCTCGTCGACGATCTCGCCGCCGTCGGCGAGCTTGATCACGACGCGGCCGCCGAACGCCTTCTCGGCGATGTCGAGCGAGTGGTAGCGGCGCGTCCACTCGGGGTCCTCGACCGTCGAGACCTTCTTCCACAGCGCGACCGTCTCGGGCTGGTGCGCGCGCTCGGGCGAGTACGAGGTGTCGTGGTCCCACGCGCCGTCCTGCAGGGCGACCGTGAAGATGTACGGGATCGAGTGGTCGAGCGTCTCGCGCGAGGCGTCGGGGTCGTACTTCTGCGGGTCGTTGGCGCCCGAGCCGATGACGTAGTGCGTGTGGTGCGAGGTGTGCAGCGTGATCGACTCGATGTGCTCCGCGTCGAGGATGAGCGGGTACTCGTCGTGCAGCTTGCGGGCGAGGTCGATCCACGCCTGCGCCTGGTACTCGGCCGAGTGCTCCTTCGTGTAGGAGTCGAGGATCGCGCGCTTCGCCTCGCCCTCGTCGGGCAGGGGCACCTCGTACGAGGCATCCGGGCCGTCGAGCAGCCACGCGATCACGCCGTCCTCGCCCTCGTAGATGGGCACCGGGCTCGTCTGGCCGCGCATCGCGCGGTCGACGGCTTCGATCGCCATCTTGCCGGCGAAGGCGGGGGCGTGCGCCTTCCACGTCGAGATCTCGCCCTTGCGCGACTGGCGGGTCGCGGTGGTCGTGTGCAGGGCCTGGCCGATCGCCTGGAAGATCGTCTCCCGGTCGAGGCCGAGGAGGGTGCCGATGCCCGCGGCGGCCGACGGGCCGAGGTGGGCGACGTGGTCGATCTTGTGCTTGTGCAGGCTGATCGCCTTGGCGAGGTCGACCTGGATCTCGTAGCCCGTCGCGATGCCGCGCACGAGGTCGCGCCCGCTGAGCCCGCGCCGCTGCGCGAGATGCTGGGCGACGGCCGTGACCGGCGGGATGTTGTCGCCCGGGTGCGAGTACTCGGCCGCGAGGAAGGTGTCGTGGTAGTCGAGCTCGCGCACCGCGACCCCGTTGGCCCACGCCGCCCATTCGGGGCTCGTGCGCCGCGCCGCGTCGGCACCGAACACGGTCGCGCCGTCGCCGCCGATCGAGACGGGGTGCGCGAGCGCCTGGCTGCGGGCCGAGACGACCGGGCGACGAGCGATCGCGGCCGCCGCGACCGCGGCGTTGTCGATGACGCGGTTCACCACCATGTCGACGACGTCGTCGTCGAGCTCGACCGGGTCGGTCGCGACGCCGGCGAGCGCCCAGGCGAGCTGACCCTCGCGCTGCAGGTTCTCGTCGCTGCGGTGCGTGCGGACGTGGTGGTTGTGCATGGGGTGGACCTTTCTGAAGTGTTCCATCGGTCAGGCTACGCGGTGCCCGTCGGGCTGACGAGGGGCGGATCCCTCCTCGATCGACGCGAGCGCGTGTCGGAGGCTGCGGTGCAGGTGCACGTGGGTGGCGTGGGCGGCGAGTGCCGCGTCGCCGGCGACGATCGCATCGACGATGAGCAGGTGCTCGGATGCCGCGGTGCGGAGCCGTTCGGGATGCTGGCGTGCGAGCCTGCGGACGCGGGCGGAGTGCAGCCTGGCGCTCTGCAGCGCCGCCGCCAGCATCGGGTTGGCCACGGCGGCCTCGACCTCGTCGTCGAGCGCGTCGACGATCTCGTAGTACGTGCGAAGGCCCTCGTCGCCGTCGTCGAGCAGCGCGGGCGCCTCGGCGATGCGGTCGCGGAGCAGGGCGAAGCGCGCGGGGTCGCGGCGCATGGCCGCGAGGCGGGCGGCCTGCCCTTCGAGCGCCTCGCGCACCTCGTACAGCGCGGCGATGCTCGCGGCGTCGAGCGCCGAGACCTGCAGCACCCGCGCCGAGGCGGCGGTCGCGAGCCCGTCGGCCTCGAGCCGGGCGAGCGCCTCGCGAACGGGGGTGCGGGAGACGCCGAGCCGGTTGGCCTGCTCGACCTCGGCGAGGGCCGTTCCAGGCGCGAGCACGCCGTCGAGGATCTCCTCGCGGAGCGCCTGATAGGCGCGTTCACTCGCTCGCATGCTTCCCTCCCCCCACTCATGTATACGCTCGCGCGGTCGTCTGCGCAAATATCGAGCATTTCTGCTCGCTGTGTATACATGAGCTTCCCAGCCGTCACCCCTCACATGCGTGGGACGATTGAAGGGATGAGCACCACCGACCTCGACCGCATCGGCACCCGAGCGGTCTCAGACCTCCGCGGCGATTTCCCGGCCTTCGCCGCTTCGACGAGCTCGGGGGCCACGCCGCGGCGTACCTCGACTCCGCCGCGACCGCGCAGCGCCCCCGCCAGGTGCTCGACGCCGAGCGCGACTACCTCGAACGCCACCTCGCGCCCGTGCACCGCGGTGCGAGCGCGGCCGTCGGCCGCTCGACCACCCTCTTCGAAGACGCCCGTGCGACGGTCGCGCGCTTCGTCGGCGCCGGCGAGCGCGAGATCGTGTGGACCGAGAACGCCACCGACGCGCTCAACATCGTCGCCCTCGGCATGGCCGACGCCGCGGCCGGGCTCGGCGGCCCCGAGGCATCCCGGTTCGTGCTCGCGCCCGGCGACGAGATCGTGGTGACCGAGGCCGAGCACCACGCGAACCTCATCCCCTGGCAGCGGCTCGCCGCGCGCACGGGAGCGAGCCTGCGGGGCGTTCGGGTCGACGAGCACGGGCTCTGGTCGCTCGACGCGCTTGCCGAGGCGCTCTCGTCGCGCACGAAGGTCGTCGCGTTCGCCGAGGTCTCGAACGTCACGGGTTTCATCGCCCCGGTCGCCGAGGTCGTCGCCCTCGTTCGCGAGCGGGCGCCGCAGGCGCTCATCGTGCTCGACGCGTGCCAGTCGGTGCCGCACCGTCCGTCCGACTTCGCGGCCCTCGGGGTCGACTTCGCCGCATTCAGCGGCCACAAGATGCTGGGGCCGAACGGCATCGGCGTGCTCTACGGGCGCGCCGAACTGCTCGACGCGCTGCCGCCTGCCCGTACCGGCGGGTCGACGATCACGCGGGTGACGCTCGAACACGCCGAGTTCCTGCCCGCGCCGCACCGCTTCGAGGCGGGCACGCAGCCGGTCTCGCAGGTCGTCGCCCTCGCCGAGGCGGTGCGCTACCTCGAGGCGATCGGCATGGACGCGGTCGTGGCGCACGAGCAGGCGCTCGCGGAACGGGTGGTCGCGCAGCTCGCGGAGCTTCCGGGCGTGCGGGTCGTCGGCCCGCAGGCGGGCTCGCCGCGCGCCGGCCTCGTCGCCGTCGCCGTCGAGGGCGTTCACGCGCACGACGTGGGGCAGTTCCTCGACGAGCACGGCCTCGTCGTGCGGGTCGGCCACCACTGCGCGCAGCCGCTGCACCGGGCGCTCGGCGTCACGGCGACGACGCGCGCGAGTGCGCACGTCTACACGACGGCCGACGAGATGGACCGGTTCGTCGACGCGCTCGGCGAGGTGCGCCGGTTCTTCGGGGTCTCCTCCGACGAGACCGCGGCGGTGATCGCGTGAGCGGGCTCGAGGGGCTGTACCAGCAGATCATCCTCGACCAGTCGAAGCGTCGCAACGGCGACGGCCCGCTCGAGGGCGCCGATGCCGAGCACCACGAGTACAACCCGACCTGCGGCGACGAGATCACGGTGCGGGTGAAGCTGGCGCCCGGCGCCGAGGGAGCCGAACGCATCGACACCCTGGCCTGGCAGGGCGACGGGTGCAGCATCTCGATGGCCTCCGCCTCGACGCTCGCTGAGCTCGTCTCCGGCCGCACGGTCGACGAAGCACGCGAGCTCATCGAGGCGTTCCGGACTATGCTGCGCTCGCAGGGCGCTGGCGAGCCCGACGAGGACGTGCTGGGCGACGCGATCGCGTTCCACGGCGTCTCGAAGTACGTGATGCGCGTCAAGTGCGCGATGCTCGCGTGGGTCGCCCTCGAGGCGTGCCTCGCGCAGGCGGCCCGCCCTGCGGGTTGAGGAGCGACGTAGGAGCGTCTCGAAACCCTTGCACGAACGAACCGGGGTTTCGAGACGTCGCTTCGCTCCTCCTCAACCCCCGGTATCGAAGACCGGGCCTGCGCTCGGGTCGTCGAGCACGCGTGCACCGAGGTCGTGCGGCAGGTCGCGCAGCTCGGGCGGGTTCCACGTGGGGTTGCGGTCCTTGTCGATGACCTGCGCGCGGATTCCCTCGTGCAGGTCGTGCTGCCCGAGGAACCAGTTCACCGCCCGGAACTCCTGCTCGAGCGCCGCTTCGAGGTTCGGCAGGGTGCGCGCCCGGCGCACCGACTCGAGGGTCACGGCCATCGCGGTCGGCGAGAGCGTCTCGAGCTCGTCGGCGGCGCTCGCGGCGTCGGGGTGCGCGTGCGCGCGCAGGCGCGCGATGATCTCGGCCACCGTGGGCGCCGAATAGCATTCGTCGATCCAGTCGCGTGCGAGCGCGAGGGTGGATGCCTCGGCCGGGGTCTCGTCGAAGAGCATGACGATCTCGGCGGGGCTGCCGGGGTCGGCGCGTTCGGCGAGCGCCTGCAGGAGGTGCGGCAGGTCGCGCGAGAGCACGTACGAGTCCGCGAAGCCGGCGTAGATCGCGTCGGCGGCGGTCATCGTGCGGGAGTTGAGGGCGAGGTGCACCCCGGTCTCGCCGGGCGCGCTCGCGAGCAGCCAGGTGCCGCCGACGTCGGGCGTGAAGCCGATGCGCGTCTCGGGCATCGCGAGCTTCGACCGCTCGGTGACGACACGGATCGCGGCGTGCCCCGAGAGCCCGATGCCACCGCCCATGGTGATGCCGTCCATGATCGCCACGACCGGCTTCGGGAAGCGCGCGATCGCGGCGTCGAGCCGGTACTCGGTGCGGAAGAAGTCGCGCGCCTCGCCGTGCCCGTCGTTCGTCGCGTAGTGGTAGAGCTCCCGGATGTCGCCGCCCGCGCAGAACCCGCGGTCGCCGGCGCCGTCGAGCACGACGACGCCGACCTCGCTGTCGTGGCGCCACGCGTCGAACACGGCGGTCAGCTCGCGCACCATCTCGTACGAGAGGGCGTTGATGGCCTGGGGGCGGTCGAGCGTGACGTGGCCGACGCCGTCGGCGACCGTCGCGGAGATGTGGGCGCTCACGCTGCCACCGTATCGCCCTGAGCCGTCCTCCACAGGAGCGGATCCGTCACGTTCACACGTACAGAGTCCGGCGCCGGGGCCCTCTCGAATCAGCACGACGTAGCGTGCGAGCGTGGACCCGTTCGAGATCATGGCCGAACCCGTGCGCCGACGCATCATCGAGGTGCTCGCTGTCGGATCGCACCCGTCGGGCATGGTGGCCGATGCCGTCGCAGGCGAGTTCGGAGTGTCGCGATCGGCCGTCTCGCACCACCTGAAGGTCCTGCGGGACCACGGGGTCGTGAAGGTGATCCCCGACTACACGCAGCGGCTCTACCTCCTGGAAGAGGGCTTCCTTCTCGAACTCGACGAGGCGGTCGGCGAGCTCTTTGCGCTCTGGCGCCATCGATACGGGTTCGGCACCGACGGCGATCCTCTTCGACTCGAACCATCGCGAGTCCCGCACGCTGAGCGCCGGCTGCCAGCGCGTCTGCACCGGGCGGGCTGCAAGGGGCGGCGCGGTCGCTGAGCGTGCCGCCGCCCTGGCGGATTCTCGTTCGAGCTGTTTCAGTTCCGCCTCATCGTGAGGCGGAACTGAAACAGGTGAAACGGAGAACCAATGCGGCTCGTGCGTGCAACCCAACAGGGGTGAAGAAGTGCGATTCACGCGTGACGAGATGAGGCGTACGATTCCGGGATGGTCCCCGCATCGAATCTCTGGGCGTTCGTCATCGCCTCGGTGGTGCTCATCGTGATCCCCGGTCCGAGCGTGCTGTTCGTCATCGGGCGGTCGCTCGCGCTCGGACGGATGGGCGGCCTGCTCAGCGTCGTCGGCAACGAGCTCGGCATGCTGCCGCTCGTCGCCGCTGTCGCGCTCGGCGTCGGGGCGATCGTCGCGCAGTCGGTCGCGCTCTTCACGATCATCAAGATCGCGGGTGCGCTGTACCTCGCCTACCTCGGTATCCAGGCGATCCGGCATCGCGCGGATGCCTCGGCCGCGGTCGCCGGCAAGGTGGCGCGCCGCTCGCCATGGCGCCTGCTCGCCGAAGGCTTCGTCGTGGGCATCTCGAACCCCAAGACCATCGCGTTCTTCGTCGCAGTGCTGCCGCAGTTCGTCGACTTCCACGCGGGTTCCATCCCCCTGCAGATGGCCGAGCTCGGCGTCGTGTTCGTCGTGCTCGCCCTCGTGTGCGACTCGGTCTGGGCGCTCGCGGCCGGCTCGGCCCGCGACTGGTTCGCGAAGTCGCCGAAGCGCGCCGAGCACCTCGCCGCGACCGGCGGCGTGATGATGATCGGGCTCGGCGGCGTGCTCGCGCTCAGCGGCTCCAAGCACTGACGTCGCCCCGGTGGTCGAGTAGCGAGCGCCAGCGAGCGTATCGAGACCCGTCGCGAGGGGTCTCGATACGCGTGCTCCTTCGTCGCGCGCTACTCGACCACCGAGGGGTTACGCGTCGGCGGGGTTCAGGTCGGTGCCGAGGAGGATGCCGCGGGCCACGCTGTTGAAGAAGCACTGCGCGCTCAGCACGGTCGGCGTCGTCGTCGCGGGGTCGACGTCGAGCCGCTCCACGCCGAGCGCGTGCACGACGAAGAAGTAGCGGTGCACGCCCGTTCCGGGAGGCGGGCCCGAGCCGCGGTACCTCGGCTCGCGGTACTCGTTGTCGAGCACGGTCACGCCCTCGGGCAGCAGTCCCCGCGACAGCGCGTCGGGCGCGCCCGCGCCGGCCTCGAGCGAGGTCGTCGTCACCGGGATGTTCGCGACCGCCCAGTGCCACCAACCGGCTCCGCTCGGAGCATCCGGGTCGAAGCAGGTGACGGCGAAGCTCTTCGTCTCGGCGGGGAACCCCGACCAGCTCAGCTGCGGCGAGACGTCCTGGCCGCCCCGGCCGGCACTGCGCTGCGGCGCTGCGAGCTGCCCGCCGGCCTCGAGGTCGGCGCTCGTGACGGTGAACGAGCCGATGGGCCTCAGGGCCTGCAACTGCGCGTAGGGATCGTGGTCGAACATCGGTGTCCTCTCCCGACCCGGGTCGAGGCATCCGGGCCGATCGTCAGCCTACGCCCGTAGGATCTGCGGGTGCCCGTCGCGAAGATCCTGCTCTACTACGCCTTCACGCCGCTCGCCGATCCCGAGGCGATCCGGCTGTGGCAGCGCGGGCTCGCCGAGTCGCTCGGGCTGCGCGGCCGCATCCTGATCTCGAAGGACGGCCTCAACGGCACCCTCGGCGGTGAGCTCGGTGCGCTCAAGCGGTACGTGCGAAGGACCCGTGAGTACCCGCCGTTCGCGCACGTCGACTTCAAGTGGAGCATGGGCACCGGTCTCGACGACGCGGGACGCAGCCTCGACTTCCCGAAGCTCAGCGTCAAGGTGCGCGACGAGATCGTCTCGTTCGGAGCGCCCGGCGAGCTGCGGGTCGACGACGCGGGCGTCGTGGGCGGCGGCACGAAGCTGAGCCCCGACGACCTGCACGAGCTCGTCGGCGAGCGCGGCGACGACGTCGTGTTCTTCGACGGGCGCAATGCGCTCGAGGCCGGGATCGGACGCTTCCGCGGCGCGATCGTGCCGCCGACCGAGACGACCCGCGACTTCATCGGGCTGCTCGACTCGGGCGCGTACGACCACCTCAAGGACCGACCGGTCGTCACGTACTGCACGGGCGGCATCCGCTGCGAGGTGCTCTCGAGCCTCATGGCGAGCCGCGGGTTCGGCGAGGTGTACCAGCTCGACGGCGGCATCGTGCGCTACGGCGAGCGGTTCGGCGACGACGGGCTCTGGGAGGGCTCGCTCTACGTCTTCGACGGCCGCGGCTCGATCGACTTCAGCGACCACGCGGCCGTCATCGGCGAGTGCGCGCGCTGCGGTACGGCGACGAACCGCACCGCCAACTGCACGGATGCCTCGTGCGACGCCGAGTTCGTGCTGTGCGCGTCGTGCGGGGTCGCGCCGTGCGCGGCGCACGTCCTCCCCGCTGGTTGAGTAGCGCCGCGCGCAGCGCGACGCGTATCGAAACCCGGTGACCGGGTCTCGAGAGCGGCTCGCCGGGTTTCGATACGCGTCCGACTCCGTCGGGCGCTACTCAACCAGCGGGAGGCGCCGCGATCGCCGCGACCGCCAGCGCGAGCTCGTCGCCGGTCGGCACGAGCGAGGGGTCGACGAGCCACAGGATGCCGAGGCTCTGCACGAGCGTGAACTCCAGCTTCGCGACCGCCTCGACCTGTTCGTCGTCGAGCTCGGGACGTGATGCACGCAGGTGCTCGGCGATGCCCCGCACCGCCTCGTTCGACGCCGCCGCGAGATCGTGCCCGCCGCCGGGCCCGCGCAGCACCCGCACCGTGTTCTCGAGGCTCGCGATCAGGGCTTCGCGATTGTCGGCGAACACCTCCGGCATCCGGTTGAAGAGCGCGGCGAAGCCCCCGAGCAGCGGCAAGGCCGTGGTCTCGCGGATGACCTCGTCGATGCGGTCGCCGATGCCCGAGCCGAGCGACTCGGTGAGCGCCTCGGTGATGAGCTGATCCTTCGAGCCGAAGTGGTAGCCGATCGCCGCGAGGCTCACGCCCGCGGCCGCGGCGATGTCGCGCGCGGTCGCCTTCGCCACGCCGCGCTCGAGGATCACGCGCCGCGCGCCCTCGAGCAGGTCTTCACGATTGCCCATGGCCCCATGCTAGCGAACGATTCAGACATTTGTATTAGACAAACGTCTGAATCCGGTGTAGAACATTCGTGTCAGACAAATGTCTCAACCTGAAGGAGCACGACGATGAGCACGACCTCCGCACCGCACGTCCTGATCTCGGGCGCCGGCATCGCCGGGCTCGCCCTCGCGCTGCAGCTCACCCGCAGCGGCATCGGCTCGACCGTGGTCGAACGCGCCGAGGCGCCGCGACCCGGCGGCCAGGCCGTCGACCTGCGCGGCGCGAGCCGCGAGGTCGCCGAGCGCATGGGCCTCATGCCCGGCATCGACGCACGCCGGGTGCACGAGCTCGGCATGTCGTACGTCGACGGCGAGGGGCGCGTCTTCGGCCGCATGTCGATGGAGGACTTCGACGGGGAGGGCGCGGTCGCCGAGATCGAGATCGCCCGCGGCGACCTCGCCGAGGTCCTCCTCGAGGCGCTCGACCAGGCCGCCGCCACCGCACCCGGGCTCGTCGAGGTGCGCTACGGCGACCGCATCACCGCGCTCGAGCAGCACCCCGACCGCGTCGACGTCGTGTTCGAGCACGCTGCGCCCGCCTCGTTCGACCTCGTCGTGGGCGCCGACGGCGTGCACTCGGCGACCCGCCGCCTCGCGTTCGGCCCCGAGGAGGAGTATGCGCACCCGCTCGGCGGCTACGCCGCGTTCTTCACCCTCCCGACGCCGAGCGACCTCGAGCCCGGCTGGTTCGCGCTGCGCTTCGTGCCCGGCATCGCCTTCGGCCTGCGGCCCGACCGCGACCCTTCGACGTCGAAGGCGATCCTGACGCTGCGCGGTGCGCACGACCCCGCACTGCGGGGCGATCGTGTCGCCCAGGAAGCGCTCGTGCGCCGCGCTCTCGAAGGCGCCGGGTGGCACGCCGACACGATCGTCGCGGCGATGGCCGAGGCATCCGACTTCTATTTCGACGAGCTCGTGCGCATCGACCTCGACGCGCCCGTGAACGGCCGGGTGGCGCTGCTCGGCGACGCCGCCTCGTGCGGCTCGCCGATGACCGGCATGGGCACCGCGACGGCCCTCATCGGCGCGTACCTGCTCGCGGAGCACGTCGCGGCCCGGCCCGGCGACCTGGAGGCGGCGCTCACCCGCTACGCGGTCGACATCGCGCCGTTCGTCGAGGCCGGCAAGAAGATCCCGGGCGGCGGCATCGACCGGATGGTGCCCGCGACGCCGTTCGCCGCGGCGATGGCCCGCGCGACGACCCGGGTCATGCTGTCGAAGCCGCTGCTGCCGCTCGTGCGCCGCATGTTCGCAGCGGGCAACGCCGAGCTCGCGCTGCCGGCCGTGGAGCGGCCCGTCCCCGTGGCATGACTCAGCGCGGCGGCGTGACCGGCGCGGCAGCGTGACTCAGCGCGGTCGCATGACTCAGCGCGGCCGCCGCGACCACCTGCGCGCGGCACGGCTCGACAGCGCCAGCAGCACGAGGATGTCGGCCGCGAGCGTCAGCAGCGTCGTCTGCAGGGTGATCTCGTCGCCGCCGAGCCACCAGTCGATCGCCGACAGCATCGTCGACAGCACGGCCACGACCATGACCGTGATGCGGGCCCAGTTGCTGCCGCGGTAGACGAGCCACGCGAACACGAGCTGGCCGATGAGCACGACGACCCCGCCGACGATGAAGACCCACAGCACGATCTGCGCGGCCTCGGCGTCGCCGACGTCATCGAGGTGGATGTCGGCCTCGCGCACGATCGTCGGCCACTGCACCGCGAGCGAGATCAGCCAGAGCACGCCGAGCAGCACCCGCACGACGATGAGCAGCGCCCCGAGCGAGATCGCGATCGGCCGGCGGTCGGCTCGGGCCCGGGGCATCCCGCCGGCATCGCGCTCGGCGAGCCGCGCGAACGGCTCGAACGCGGTGCGCTTGCCGACGTCGACCTCGGCGACGGCGGCGACGTCGTCGGCGGCGGCGGCGGCGGCCGGATGCGGCGCGAGCCCGCCCGCCCGCGCGGACGCCGCGCCCTCGCCGAGCCCCGAGCCGACCGCGTCGCCGAGCGCGACGATCGGCAGGTCGCCGTCGGTGCGGATCGTGTCGCCGCCGCCGTTGCGCGAGTGGTAGCCGGTCGAGAAGTCGCGGATGACGCCCACCTCGACCGGCACGCCCGAGTCGACGAGGGTGCGCACGATGTGGTCGCGCTCGACGTCGGTGTCGGCGTCGATCTTGTGGGTGACCTGCAGGGTGAACAGCGAGAACCCGACCGACTTGTCGAACGTGCCGGCGGCGAGCCAGCCGACGCGACGCCCGCCGGGCAGCAGCCATCCGTCGGGCGTGCGCCAGAACCGCACGTGGTGGCGCTTGGCGGGGTTGCCCTCGACCTCCTGCTGGTAGGCGAAGTCCTGCATGCGCCCGAAGAGGAACAGCGGGCTCACGGGCGCCTCGTCGTAGCTGCGTCGGGTGAGCGTCGACGTGATGATGCGCCAGCTCGATCGGGCGTCGACGTCGTCGGCACGGGTCCAGCCGGCCGCCAGCATCGCCTCGTGCACCGAGCGTTCGTCGCCGAGGAGCGCGAGGTTGACGGGGTCGCCGAGCAGGCCGTCGCTCGTGCGGGCCCGGCCGATGAAGTAGTCGGGCACGTAGATCGTCGTGAGGATGCGGTGCAGGCGCGGCAGCACGAGGTAGGCGAGCACGAGCCAGAACACGACGAAGAACAGCAGCCCGAACCAGCCCCAGTCGAAGCTCTGCTGCAGGATCAGCCATGCCAGCCAGACCGCGGCGACGCCGGCGTAGACGAAGAAGAATCCGTCGAGCACGGCGTTCGCCGAGATGCGGCCGGCGCGCGGCGATGCGGATGCCCCGGCCGACTGCTCCCCCATGTCCGAATGCTACTCGCGGGCGGTCGTGGCCGGGCGGGCTGTCGGACCAGACCCCTAGGTTGGAATCATGACCCTCGCCGAGACCGCCGCCGAACTCCGCCGCCTGCACGCCGCCCCCGAGCTCCTCCAGGTGGTGAACGTGTGGGACGTCGTCAGCGCCCGCGCCGTCGCCGCCCTGCCCGAGACCCGCGCCATCGCGACGGCCGGCCACTCGATCGCCGCGTCGTTCGGCTACCCCGACGGCGAGATCCCCGTCGACCGCATGCTCGACATGGCGGGTCGCATCGCGCGCTCGGTCGAGGTGCCGGTGAGCGCCGACCTCGACGACGGCTACGGCGCCCCGGGCGAGACCGTTCGCCGCGCGATCGGCGAGGGCATCGTCGGCGCGAACATCGAAGACCGCCTGAAGCCGCTCGCCGAGTCGGTCGCCGTCGTCGAGGCCGCCGTCGCAGCCGCCGACGCCGAAGGCGTGCCGTTCGCGCTCAACGCCCGCACCGACGCGTGGCTGCGCGGCCACGATCGCCCGCGCGAGGTGTGGATCGCCGACGTGATCGAGCGCGGTCGTGCGTTCCTCGACGCAGGTGCGACGACCGTGTTCGTGCCGGGCGTGTTCGGCGAGGCCGAGATCGAAGAGCTCGTCGCGGGCATCGGCGAGCAGAAGATCTCGCTCATCGGACTGCCGGGCATCCCCGCACCCGCGCGTCTCGAAGCGCTCGGCGTCGCCCGCCTGTCGTACGGACCGACCACGCAGCGCGTCGCGCTCGGCGCGCTCCAAGACCTCGCGAGCGGGCTCTACGCGGGCGGCGTGCTGCCCGAGGGCATCCGTCCGCTGAACTGAGCGGCGGCGGGGCGGGGGCGCCGCCGCCGGTGGTCTCGACACGGCGCGGCGCGCCTCCTCGACCGACGACGGGCGACCTCGATTCCGACCCCTGATCTGCGAATCCCCCATGAGACGGATGCCTCGGCGCTGACGCGCTCGCTAGGGTGGCCGTGTGGCGACCTCCGGGTCGCCCTGGGCTGTGCGGGGCGCGGCCCGTTGCGCGGCCCATCACGCCCCCGACGTTGAGGAGGGCGCATGGTCGACGGCATCCCCATCGAGATCTCGGGTCTCACCAAACGATTCGGCGCGGTCACCGCGGTCGACGATCTCGGGTTCACAGTGCAGCCGGGCCGGGTCACGGGCTTCCTCGGACCGAACGGCGCCGGCAAGACGACGACCCTGCGCGTGCTGCTCGGGCTCGAACGGCCCGACGCCGGCACCGCGACCTTCGGCGGCACCCCCTACGCGGCGCTGTCGCGACCCCTCGAGACGGTCGGGGCCTCGCTCGATGCGAGCTTCCATCCCGGCCGGTCGGCGCGCAACCACCTGCGCGTATACGCGACCGCGGCGGGCATCGACCAGGCCCGGGTTCCGGCCGTGCTCGCGCAGGTCGGCATCGAGGAGTTCGCCGACCGCCGCGTCGGCGGCTACTCGCTCGGCATGCGGCAGCGGCTCGCACTCGCCTACACGCTGCTCGGCGACCCGGCCGTGTTCGTGCTCGACGAGCCGATCAACGGTCTCGACCCCGAGGGCATCAAGTGGATCCGCGGGTTCCTGCAGGCGCTCGCCCGCGAGGGTCGCACGGTGCTCGTGTCGTCGCACCTGTTGAGCGAGGTGCAGCAGTCGGTCGACGACGTGGTCATCATCTCGCGGGGGCGACTCGTCAAGCGCGGCACCCTCGCGAGCCTCGAGCTCGACTCGGCGCCGCGCACGATCGTCGACTCCCCCGACCGGGCCGCGCTCGCGGCGGCGCTCGACGCCGCGGGGCTCGAGCACACCGAGGGCCGCAGCGGATTCATCGTCGCCGAGCCCGACCCCGCCCGCGTGGGTCATGCCGCCTTCGTCGGCGGCGTCGAGCTGAGCGCGCTGCATCGACTCAAATCCGGACTCGAGGACTCGTTCCTCTCGCTCGTGGGCGGAGGTGAGGAGCAGTGAACGCCGGGAACGCCCTCGCGGCCGAGTTCCGCAAGGTCTTCACCACGCGCATGTGGTGGCTGCTCGCGATCATCCTCGTCGCCTACGTCGCGATCATGGCCGGCGGCCTCGGGGCCTTCCTCGGCTGGGCGACCGCCAACCCCGACGCCGCTGCGGCCGCGAGCGGCGGGGGTGGCGGCGGAGCCGTCGTACCGCCGGGCACCGCGCTCGCCCCGCTCATCTACAGCTTCGCCTCGTCGATCGGCTACGTGTTCCCAGTTCTGCTCGGTGCGCTCGCGGTCACGAGCGAGTACCGGCACAAGACGCTCACGCCGACCTTCCTCGCCGCGCCGTACCGGCAGGTCGTGCTGTGGTCGAAGTTCGTCTCGCAGCTCGTCGTCGGCGCCGGCCTCGGCGTGCTCGCCTTCGCCGCCTCGGTCGGTGCGGGCGCCGCCGCGCTCGCGGCGTTCGGCCTCGACACCGGGCTCGACTCGTCCGACACGTGGGCCCTCATCGGTCGCGGCGTGCTCGCGCTCGCGCTCTGGGGCGCGATCGGCGTCGGGCTCGGCGTGCTCGTCGTCAACCAGGTCGCGGCGATCGTCATCGTGATCGTGTTCGCCCAGTTCATCGAGCCCATCCTGCGGCTCGTCGCCTCGCTCAGCGACGTGACGGCGAAGATCGGGCAGTTCCTGCCGGGTGCCGCGAGCGACGCGCTCGTCGGAGCGTCGTTCTACACGATGGCCACGCCCACAGGCGCGGCCGTGCAGTCGCTCGAGTGGTGGCAGGGCGGTCTCGTGCTGCTCGGCATCGCGGTCGTCGCGACGGTCATCGGCGGCGCGACGACGTGGCGGAGGGACGTGTCGTAGGTGCATCCCGCCGAGCTGCGGTCGCGCCGCCTGTTCGCACAGGGCCTCCGCGGCCCGGTCGGTGATGACGGGGATGCCTCGGGGCCGGCGCCGCGCACGACCGCCGAGGTCGTGCGCCGTGCGCTCGCCGTGCAGGCGCAGGAGTACCTGCCCTCCCAGTGGGGACTCGCGCAGCGCATCGACCCGGTCGCGCGGCCCGGTGCCGCCGAGGTCGCCGCCGCCGTCGATCACGGCGAGATCCTGCGCACGCACGTGCTGCGCCCCACCTGGCACTTCGTCACGCCTGACGACGCCCGGTGGCTGCTCGAGCTCTCGGCACCGCGGATCCGCCGGCAGATGGCGAGCGACATCCGCAAGGCCGGCTGGGACGGCGACGCCGGAGCACGGGGCGTCGAGGTGATCGCGCGCGAGCTCGACGGCGGCCATCGCACCCGGAGCGATCTCGCCGCCGCGTTCGACCGCGCCGGGTTGCCGACGACGGGGCTGGGGTTCGTGCTGTTCGTCGCCGAGGTCGAGCGCGTGGCGATCTCGGGGGCGAGCGCCGGCAAGCAGCGCACCTATGCGGCCTTCGACGAGCGGGTGCCTGCCTCGCCGCCCCGGGCGCGTGAGGAGGCCCTCGCCGAGCTCGTCGAGCGGGCACTCACGACCCGCGGGCCCGCGACCGTGCGCGACCTCGCGACCTGGTCGGGATCGACGCTCGGCGACGTGCGCGCGGCGCTGGCCGCGGCATCCGATCGCACCGTCGGGCGCATCGCCCTGCTCGCCGACGACGAGGAGCTCTGGCACGACGGCGTGGTGTCCGCGGCATGGACGGCCAGGCCACCCGACCGCGCCGCGCGCGACGACGACCCCGCCCTCGTCGACCTGCTGCAGGGCTACGACGAGTACGTGATGGGCCACGCGATGCCGCGCGCCTACCTGCAGCCGCCGGGCATCGAGCAGCCGATCATCCCCGAGTACCCGCTGCACGCGATGCTCGCGGGCGGCACGATGATCGGACGCTGGGCGCCGGTCGTGCGGGGCGGCCGTGCCACGCTGCGCGTCCTGCCGTGGCGCGAGCTCACTCCCGACGAAGAGCGCTCCCTCGAGGGGCGACTGGCCGAGGTGGCCGCGTTCCTCGGCGTGCCCGCGGACGTCGAGCGCGAGTCGGTCGCCGCCGTCTGACGGCAGCTCCCCCTGTACCTCGAGTTCCGGCTCGAGAATTTCTCCACAAATATCGAACATATCTTCGAATTTCGGTGGATTTCGCGTAGAATCGAGACATGCCCGAACCTGCTGGAATACCCGCCCTGACCGGGGTTTCAGCTGCCGCACTCGGGCTCGCCGACGCGTGGGCGGGCGCATTCCTGGCAGGCACGCCGGCGTCGAGCGACGCCGCTTCCGACGTGCGACTGATGAGCGCCGACGGGCTGGTCCGCGTGACCGAGGCATTGGGCGAGCTGTTCCGTCAGGTGCAGGCGTTGCAGGCGCCGGTCGCGGCCGAACTCGCGGCCCGGTCGAGGCCGGGCACCGACGAGGTCGCCCGCAAGCACGGCTTCTCGTCCGCCGAGCGGTTGATCGCGTCTGCGACCGGCAGCCGCTACCGAGAAGCCGTGAAGCTCGTCGCGGTCGGGCAGGCCACCGCGCCCCGCGCCGCGTTCACCGGTGAGGTGCTCCCGCCGCGGCATCCGCATCTCGCTCGAGCGATCGCAGCGGGCGAGGTGTGCGTCGACGCCGCCGACGTGATCCGCCGGTTTCTCGAGCGCGTCGCCCCCCGGGCCGATCGAGGCGAACTCGGCGAGGCCGAACGGTTCCTCGTCGAGCGTGCCCCCGTCGTCGGTGCCGACGGGCTGCTTCGGTTGGTGAAGAGCCTCGAAGCCCGGCTCGACCCCGACGGCGTGAAACCGCGCGAAGACGAGCTCCGGGCCGCTCGCGAGTTCCGCATCTGGGAGGACGAGCACGGCATGATCCGGTTCACCGGCGCCGCCGACCCCGTCAACGGAGCTCCGATCAAGCTCGCGATCGAGACCCTGGTGGGGGCCGAGCTCCACCGGGCACGCGACGCGAAACGCCGTTCGCCGGGCACGACGACCCACCCCGCCGGCGGTGCGGCCGGCCCCGCCGGCATCGAGAACGGTGCGGCGATCGACGACGTGTTCGATGAGCAGCGCACGATCGTGCAGATGAACCTCGACGCGCTGGCCGACATCGCCCGCCACTCGCTGGGCGCGAAAGACGGGCCGGTGCCGCTCCGGCAGGCGACGGTCGTCGTCAGGACCGACGCCGAGGCGCTCGGGGCGGGGCGCGGGCACGGCATGATCGACGGCATCGACCAGCCCGTGTCGATCTCCTCCATCCGGCAGATCGCGATGTCCGCCGGCATCTCACTCCTCTACGTCGGTGACGGGTGCGAGAAGGTCACGTTCAGCAGGTCACGCAGGTTGTTCACCCAGGCACAGAAGCTCGTGCTCACCGAGCGCGACGGCGGTTGCGCTTGGCCTGGTTGCGCGCGGCCGCCGTCCCACACGCAGGCGCACCACATCAGGTGGTGGAGGCGCCACAAGGGCGGCACCGACCTCGACAACGGCATCATGCTCTGCAGTCATCACCACCACCGCATCCACGACGATGGCTGGATCATCCTCATCGAGCGCGGCTTCACGTGGTTCGTGCCGCCCGCGCATCTCGATCCGGCACGGCGGCCGCGCGCCGGCAACCGAAGACTGCCGGCGGTCCTGCCGCCGCCGCCCGACATCACCGCACTGCCGGCCCGCTCCGCGGCTTGAACGCCCCTGCCGGTGCACGAGCGCGGCGCCCGCCCCGAGGCATCCCGACCGCGTACGATCACCGCATGGCCGCAGTGATCGGAACCGTCGTCGTCGCCCTCGCCGCGCTGCTGCACGGCTACATCTTCCTCATGGAGAGCGTCTGGTGGACGCGGCCGTCGGTCTGGAAGCGCTTCGGCGTCGCCGGGCAGGAGCAAGCCGACACGACCCGCCCGATGGCGTACAACCAGGGGTTCTACAACCTGTTCCTCGGCATCGGCGCGGCGCTCGGGCTCGTTCTCTACTGGGCCGGCGCGATGCCCGTCGGCAAGACGCTCGTGCTGTTCACGACGGCGTGCATGTTCCTCGCCGCCGCGGTGCTCACGACGACCGGGCGCGGCTACCTGAAGCCCGCGATCATCCAGGGAACGCTGCCGCTCATCGGGTTCGTGCTGTTCGCGTTCGCGTGAGCGGCTGAGCGGATCGGCGGGTGACCGGAGCGGCCGGTTGGCCGGAGCGGCCGGTGGGCCGATGGGCCGACGGGGCGGCGACCCGCTGGACCGGTCGGCCGGCCTCAGCCCAGCAGTTCGCCGAGCACCACGACGGCGACGGCGGTGAGCCCGGCGACCGCGACGACGCAGGCGGCCGCGAAGGCCGCGATCGAGGCGGCGGCACTGCGGCGACTGCGGCGTGCGACCGAGGGCAGCGCGTCGGCGGAGGCTCGCGTGGGGGCCGGGCCGTCGGCGAACCGAGGTGGGGCAGCCGGTGCGGATGCCTCGAGCTCGCGGACCTCGTAGCGGGCGAGCGGTCCGGGGCCGGCGGCGGGCTCCGCCGTGCGCAGCACCTCGTCGGAGACAGGAGCGGGCGCCGGACGCCGCCGGTCGCGGCGCCGCGGGGCGTTCATCACGGCGCCGCCGTGCGTGAACCGGCGATCGGCCTGCTCGCCGCGCTCGACGACCCGGGTGGCGTCGTCGTCCGCCGCCGGGCGCGCGACGACGACCGTCGCATCGTCGGCATCCGGGTCGGCGAGGTCGACGACACCGGACCGCGGTGCCGCCTGAGACTGCCCGCGCTCGACGACGATCGTCGCGTCGGGGTCGGCGACGGCGGAGCTCACGATCGTGGCGTCGTCGTCGCGTCGCACCACGACGGTCGCATCGACGTTCGGATCGAGCTCGGCGCCTGCACCCGGCCCCTCGCCCATGACCGGCTCGTCGCTCATCACCGGCCCGTCGCTCATGACCGGCCTCGCACGGGGATGGTGGTCTCGTCGTCGACCTCTGGCGCGTTCGTCGGCGTCGGTCGCGGCAGGCCGGTGGTGGCATCGCCCTGGTCGTCGAGTCCGCCCGACACGACATCGACCACGACGACCGTGATGTTGTCGCGGCCGCCGGCCTGGCGGGCACGCTGCACGAGCGCTGCGGCCGCCGACTCGGGGCGCCCGCTCATGGTGAGCGTCGCCCGGATGCCCTCGTCACTGACCTCCGAGGTGAGCCCGTCGCTGCAGATGAGCAGCCGCTCGCCGTTGATCACGGGCAGCAGCCAGCTGTCGGCCGTCGAGTCGGGGGCGCCGATCGCCCGCGTGATCACGTTGCGGCGTTCGAACGTCGCCAGGTCCTCGGGGGCGAGGGCACCGTTGTCGACGAGCTCCTGGCCGAGCGAGTGGTCGACCGTGAGCTGTTCGAGCACCGTGCCGTGATGACGGTAGACGCGCGAGTCGCCGACGTTGAACACGAGCCACGCGGGCTCGCCCTCGTCGTCGACGAGCGCGATGCCGGCGACGGTCGACCCCGCGCCGCGATCGGTCGTCGCCGCGACGGCGGCCACCGCGTCGCTCGCGGTCGCGAGCGCGGTGCGCACGTCGGCGAGGGTCGCGACCGTTCGCCCCGCGACGTGCTCGCGGAACGCGGCAACCACGGCGGCGCTCGCCCGGTCGCCGGCCTCGTAGCCGCCCATGCCGTCGGCGACGACGAACACGGGCCGCTCGGCGAGCGCCGCGTCCTCGTTGGCGCGCCGGACGAGGCCGACGTCGGTCGCGGCGGCGGCGGAGAGGTTCACGGCGGTGGCGTCGGTCATCGGCCGCCCGGGGTCTCGCCGGTGCGCTCGAGGCGGACGCCGAGCGTTCCGAGCACGAAGCGGTCGCGCACGGGGGTCGGCACCCCCGCGTCGACGAGCTGGTCGACGCCCGACGCGTCGGGCACCATCACGCCGTTCGTCGAGTCGAGGTCGGTGAGTGTCCACTGGTCGCCCTCGAGGCGCAGCACGGCGTGCGTCTTCGACAGGGTGCGGCTCGGGTCGGGCACGACGAGACGCTGCTCGCCCGTCAGCGCCGCACGCGGGTTGCGACCGAGCACCACGACCACGGCATCGACCGCGAGCACGGTGCCGTCGTCGAGCACGAGGCGCCAGGGCACGACCGGGCGGCGGCTGACCACGACGGTTCGGTCGAGCGGGTCGTCGTCGCCGTCGCCCGTCACGATCGTCTCCGCGTCGGCCGGGTCGTAGCCGCCGGCCGGCACCGCGGCGGCCGCGACCGTCGCCGGGCCCGCGAATCCGGGCGGGGGCACGACTGGCAGCCCTGCGACCGGCACCCCGGCCGGCGCGGCGGCGGCGGGCGGCACGGGTGCTGCGACGGCGGCCGCAGCCGCTGCAGCGAGCGGTGCGGCAGGTGCTGCAGCCGCAGCGGGCGCGGCGGGCGGCGCCGCGGCGGGCAGCGCCGGGGCGGCAGCGGGCGGCGGCGTCACGGGCACGGGCGGCAGCGGCTCGATCCGGCCCGGGATGCGGGCGGGCTGTTCGACGGGCGCCGCGGACGGGGCATCGCCGGGAGGCGCGAAGAGCGACGCGAGCGCCGAGGCCCCGCCGGTCGTGCTGATGCCCGAGTCCGACGACGCGGGCACCGGCGCCGGCGCGTTCGCCGGCGCCGCACCCGACGATTCGTTGCCGGGGGCGGACCACGCCTGCGCGGCGGCGGGCGCCCAGTCGGGGTGCGTCGTGGCCGGGGCTGCGACCGGGGCCGGTTCGGCGACCGCACCCGGCCCTGCGGCTGCGGGTGCCGGCGCCACGATCGGCGCGGGGGCGCCCTGCTGCTGGGCGAGGAACCAGTTGTCGGCTGGTGCCCCTGCGGCCGGCGCTCCGCCGAGCGCGACGGGTGCGCCGGCCGGCGCACCGGTGATCGGCGAGCCCGGGGCCGCGCCGGCGAGCGGGCCGGTCGGCGCGACGGGCGGGATGTCGCCGGTCGGCGTCCCGCGCACGGGCATGCGGCCCTGCTCGGGGTCGGGCGACGGCCCGAACGCCAGCACGGTCGCCCACACCGGGGGCAGCAGCACGCCGAGCACGGTCGTGCCGATGCCGCGCCAGCTCTGCTGGCTGATGCGGTGCAGGGCGAAGATCTTGAACACGATGCCGACGAGCTGCGCGAGCGGCACGAAGAGCAGCAGTGCGAGCCACGGCTGCTGGCCGCCGATCTTGAACAGCTGCATCTCGTTGTACACGGGCACCCACGCCGACCAGGCTGGCTGGCCGAAGCGCTTGAGCACCTTCGCGAACATCGCCGCGTACCAGACGTACACGCCGATGCCGACGAGGAACGAGATGCCCATCATCATGAGCGAGAGCGCGGCGAGTTGCTGCGTGTCGGCGGTGGTCATCGTGCGGGCTCCTCGAGTGATGCGCGAGCAGGGCGGAATGGACGGACGAGTGAGGCGAACGACAGCCTCGCGGAAAGTCGGCGCCTCGCGCGAGCCGCCGCGCGGAGGTCGCGTCGTTCGGCGTCGACGATCGCCCACGCCGCCTCGGCGTCGACGGTCGACGGCGGGTCCCCGGCGAAGACCGCCCGGTCGACGAGCACCGCGAGCGTCGCGGCGGCGGGCCGGCCCGAAGCGCGGGCGGTGTCGGCGCGCGCGGCGCGCTCGGCGTCGATCACGCCGTGGTCGACGTACAGGTCGACCAGTTCGTCCCACGCGCCGACGACGCGCAGCTCGGGCACCGGGTCGTGGCGGCGCCGGCGCGTCCGGGCGCCCTTCGCGACGAGCAGCGCGAGGAACGGCAGCACGAGGCACAGCGCGACGGCGAGGCCGAGTGCGACCCAGCGCAGCACCGCGAAGACCGACGATCCGACGACGGGGTCGTCGGCGGGCGGTGCGGCCGTCGCGTCGCTCGACTCGCTCTGCGCGGAGGGCGGGTCGACGGTCGCCGTGTCGGGGCGGTCGGGCGTCGTGGGATGCTGCGGCAGCTGCTCACCCTCCTGGATGAGGCTCGGCGCGACCTCGAACTGCGGCGTCGCGTCGATCGGCACCCAGACGTCGTCGCCGCCCGACACCTCGGTCCAGGCCGTGAGCGAACCGCCCGTGCAGACGTCGGTGCACGTGGCGACGCCGGGCACGTCGCCCGCGTCGGGCAGCCGGAACCCGAGCACGACCCGCGAGTCGTAGCCGAGCGCGCGCGCGATGAGCGCGATCGCGACGGCGAACTGCTCGTCGTCGCCGACGCCGGCGACGAGCGCCGCGTCGGAGGCCTTCGGGCCGGCGAGTCGCTGCTGGTCGACGAGCTGCGTGAAGAGCGCCTCGATGCGCGCCTTCGAGTGCCCCGAGTAGCTCGGCAGGAACGAGTAGCCGCCGCCGAGGCCCGCGATCCAGCCGGCCGCGTCGGGTCCGTCGACCGCGGCGTGACTCAGGTAGCCGCGGGCGCGCAGTCGCTGCACGAGCTCGGTGAGGCCCGCGGCCGAGCTCGGCTGGTCCTGCAGTTCGAGCCACGCCGACAGGGCCGGGTACTCCTCGGGGTCGAGCTGCGGGGTCCCGCCGGGTTCGGCGAGCTTCGTGGTCGCGTCGGGCGCCGAGACGAGGTCGTACCCGTCGCCGGGCGCGAGACCGCGGGTGACGCCGGCCGGTGCGCCCGAGGCATCCGGGATCTTGGCGATGCTGATGGCGGTCGCGCCGTCGGCCGACCGGTGGAAGCCGTCGTCGAGCGCGGCCTGCCGCGACCCGCCGAAGTCGGGTGCAGCGCGCAGGCCGAGCGGCGCGGGCACCCAGATGCCCGCGTAGCCGTCGCCGACGCCGACCTCGAGAGCCACGTCGCCCGGTGCGCGCACCGCCGCACGCGGCAACCGGCTGAACTGCGACGAGGGGCCGGTGGTGGCGACGTGGAAGGTCTCGCCGTCGTAGTCCTCGAGGGTCGCGAGGCGCAGTCGCTGCAGGCCCTCGGTGTCGCCCGAGAGCTCGAGCCACGGCTCGTCGACGCGGTCGGCGCCGAACGCCGCGCGGTAGCTCGCGAGCGGGGACGCGGTCTGGCGCACGACGACCTCGGGTTCGACCCGGTCGCGCAGCGCGGTCCGGTCGGCGAGGGATGCCGCTGCGGGGGTGGCGACGGCGCCGGCGACGAGCGCCAGCACGACGAGCACGCCCGCGAGCGCCCGCCGCCGCCAGGCCGGCCAGCCGGACAGACCTGCGCGCTGCACGGTGCCGGCCGTCGCCCGGCGCAGGGCGACCGCGCGGATCGAGCGCGAACGCAGCAGCAGCCACACGAGCGCGGCGACGAGTCCGCCGATGCCGACGAGGAGTTCACGCGGGGCGGGCACGACGACGGGTCCGATGACGAGCGGCTCGCTCAGCGTCGACGACCCGAAGGCGAGCCCGAAGCCCGACATCGCGAAGCCGACGATCACCGCGAGCGGTGAGCTGCGCCGGTCGGGCACGACGAGGAGGGTCGCGACGAGGGTGCCGACGAGCATGACGATCAGGAACGGCACGAGCACCGCCTGGTACTCGCCGAGCGGCAGCGACAGCGTGAGCAACTGCTTCCACCCGACGACCACGCCGACGAAGCCGTCGCGGATCCCGAGGAGCCACGGCTGCAGGCCGGTCATCGCCGACGGGATCGCGACCGGCACGACGAGCAGGGCGTACGCGGCGGCCGTCGCGACCACGACCACGAGCACCCGCAGCACGCCGCGCAGCGGCAGCGCACGGGCCAGGGCGGCGAGCCCGAGGCCGGCGACGATGCCGGCGGCCGCGACCACGAGCATGCGCATCGACGCGTAGACCGGCCAGGCGGCGACGGTCGCGAGCAGGCCGGCGACGACGACGTAGCCGATGCCGAGCGCGGTGCGGGCCGACTCCCCGTCGCCGCCGCGCGCCCGGCGCGGCCGCACGCCCGGGGGCGTGGGGGTCGCGGGGGCGGCAGGAGTGGCGGCCGTGCTCGGGCCGTTCGCGGCGCTCATCGCACGGCTCCCCTCGCGAGCAGCTGCGGCAGGTCGCCCAGCTCGCCGAGCGTGAGCACGGTGAGCTCGCGCGAGCGACGGGCGGCGGGCTCGGCGCCCGGTTCGCAGCGCACCGCGACGACCGTGATGCCGGGCGGCAGCGTGATGGCCGCGCGGCGCAGCCGCTGCAGCGGCACCTGGGAGCCGGTCACGAGGAAGGCGATCGAGAGGTCGCCGAACGACTGCGCGACGAGGGCCGCGACCGATTCGAGACGGATGACGCGGGCACCCGTCCCCGCCGCGGATCCGCCCTCGAGGCCGGACATGCCGTCGAGCAGCACGCGGGGCGTCACGGTCGGCAGCGAGCGCATCGACTGCACGGCGCCGCGGTCGGCCGTGTCGAGCCAGGCGCTGACGCCGACGAGCACGTCGCGTCCCTCGTGCACGCCCTGCACGCCGAGTGACGCGGCCGCGCTCACGGCGGTCTCGAACTCGTCGTCGCCCGAGTAGCCGTCGAGGTCGAGGTCGAGCAGCACGGCGATGCGGGCGTGGCGCGACTCCTCGTACTGGCGCACCATGAGCTTGCCCGTGCGTGCGGTCGACTTCCAGTGCACGTGGCGCTGCGAGTCGCCGACGACGTACTCGCGCACGGCGTGGAACGACAGGTCGGCGTCGACGAGCTGGTTCGACGGGGCGCCCTCGAGGTCGCGGATGAGCCCGGCGCTCGACGGGGGCAGCGCGACCGTGACGGGGTGCACGTGCACGCGCTGCACCTCGGGCCAGCTCATCTCGCGGCGGAGCACGCGCAGCGGGTCGCCCCGCGAGACCGTCATGGGGCCGACGTCGATGATGCCGCGGCGCTGCGCCGCGATCACGAGCTCTTCGCGGTGGTGCGCGCCGCCGCGCAGCAGCGGGATGTGCGCCTCGACGAGTCCCTTGCCGACCGGGATGTCGACGACGCCGGGCAGCGACGGACGCGACCCGCTGTTCACGAGGTCGAGCGTCCCCCGGATCTCGGAGCCCGCGACCACCCGGTCGCGGTCGAGGTCGAGCTTCACGCGATAGTCGTGCGCGCCGAGCAGGAACGGCACGCACACGACCAGGAGGGTCGCCGCCATCGCCGCGACCACCCAGGCCTCGAACCATCCGAACAGGGCGCCGCACACGATGCCCGCGACGACGAGCGCGGCGAGCAGCATCCCCGCCGGTGAGACCGTCTCCCGCACCCACGCGACCGCGCGCCGGACGGCGCCGCCCGCGGCCCGAGCACCACGGCGCAGCCGGGCAGCGCCCTCGGCCATGGGGCCGCGGCGCGTGCGCGACAGCCGTGTGACCGTCGCGCCACGCGTCGAGGTGAGCGTGTCGGCGGTCGCGGGCTTGGTGAGGAGTTCGGTCGGTTCGGTCACGCCACGCCGTTCTCCCGGGGCGCCGGCACGTCGAGCAGGATCTGGTTGACGACGGCGATCGCGGTGACGCCGTCGAACTCGGGCTCGGGCTCGAGCACGAGGCGGTGCGCGAGCGCGGCGACGGCGAGCTCGCGCACGTCGTCGGGGGTCGCGTAGGTACGGCCGGCCGCAGCGGCCCACGTCATCGCGAGGCGCGAGAGCGCGATCGCGCCGCGCACGCTCACGCCGAGGCGCACCTCGCTCGCGCGACGGGTGGCGTCGACGATGCGCATGACGTAGTCGGAGACGAGTGGGTTCACGTAGACGCCGCGGCTCAGCTCGGTCATCGCGACGATCGTGTCGGTGCCGACGATGCCGTCGAGGCGCGGCTTCGGGGCGCCGACCGCCTGCAGGATGCGCATCGTCGACGCCTCGTCGGGGTAGCCGATCGAGGACTTCACGGTGAAGCGGTCGAGCTGCGCCTCGGGCAGGCGGTAGGTGCCGCCCTGCTCGATGGGGTTCTGCGTCGCGAGCACCATGAACGGGTTGCCGACCGGGCGGGTGACGCCGTCGATCGTGACGTTGCCCTCCTCCATCACCTCGAGCAGCGCCGACTGCGTCTTCGGGCTCGCGCGGTTGATCTCGTCGGCGAGCACGATGTTCGCGAACACCGGACCCGCGTGGAACTCGAACTGCCCGGCCTTCTGGTCGTAGACCGTGATGCCCGTGACGTCGCCCGGCAGCAGGTCGGGCGTGAACTGGATGCGCGAGCTCGTGCCGTGGATCGTCTGCGCGATCGCACGGGCCAGCGCGGTCTTGCCCGTGCCGGGCGCGTCCTCGAGCAGCACGTGGCCGCCCGAGATCGCGGTCGCGAGCACGAGCTCGACGACGTGGCGCTTGCCGAGCACGGCCTGCTCGACGTTGTCGGCGATGAGCGAGAACGTCTCGGCGAACCAGGCGGACTGCTCAGGTGCGATCGTCACGGTGGTGGTCCTCTCGAAAGGGCGGGGTGGATGTCTCGGGGTGGGTGGCCGCTCAGCCGGCAGGTGCGGGCGGGGTCGGCGTCGGGGTCGGCGTGGGGGTCGGTGTCGGGGTCGGCTCGGGCGGCGGGCACAGCTCGCCCGAGCGCGGGATCGGCTCCAGCTTGACGAAGTCACCCGTGAACACGAGGTCGTAGGCGACCGCGAGCGGCGCGTTCGTCGGGTCGGTCTGGCGCCAGTTGCGGATCTCGTACGAACCGCGCGCCGCCTCGGAGACGGTGACGCCGAGCTCGTCCTGGCTCGGGATGCAGCCGGCCGCGAAGTCGACCGTCACCTCGGTCGGGGCGGTCGTCGCGATCACGGCGACCTCGCCGGAGCACTTCGTGTCCCACCACGAACGCTTGCAGGTCTTCACCTTGACGTCGCCCGGCAGCCCCCAGGTCTGCAGCTGGAAGTCCTCGTGCCAGTCGCCGTACAGGTAGAAGTACGGCGTGAAGCCCTTCGAGGTCTCGACGACGGGGGCCTGCGAGAGCCGGTACTCGAAGTGGTCCCCGCTGCCGGCGGGCGCGGTCGCGACCGTGTACGTCAGCGTGCCGCTCGGCGGGTCGACGTCGTGGATCGTGTCGGCGCGGACCGTCTCGGTCTCGACGACGCCGAAGCCGTTCGAGGCGCACGCCTTCACGTAGTAGCGCTGGCTGTCCTGCAGCCCGGCGATCGTCGACGAGCTCGAGACGACCTCGGCACCGGAGGTCTGCAGCCCGCCGTCGCCGTCGGCCCGGCACGAGGCGTCGCCACGCTGCCACGCGAGATAGACGAGCTCCGACGCGCGGGCGCTGTGGTTCGCGTCGAGCCCGACGCCCGTGACGAGGATCGACGTGTTCGACGCCGCGGCGGCGGCGATGCCGTTGGGGCTGAGGATGGGCGAGCCCGCCACGGTCACGGGAACGACGAAGTTGCCGCCCTCGTTGCCGCCGCGCCCGGTGGGCGGTTCGTAGATGCTGATCGGCACGAGGGTGAGCATCTGCGGGCCGGGCGCGAGCGTGAGCTCGGCCGTCGTCGTGGCCCCGCGACGGTCGATGACCTGGCCCGTCTCCCGCACCCGGAACGAGCGCGCATCGCGCTCGGCCGAGATGCGCAGCTCGACGACGCCCGCGTTCGGGGCGGTCGTGCCCTCGCGGTAGACGACGGCGGGGACGGCCGACGAGATCACGGGCGCCTGGTAGCTCCACGTCTCGACGGGGCTCGTCGGGGTCGATGCGCCGACGCTGTTGACCGCACGGGCGGCGTAGCGGTGCCGTTCACCGGGGGTGAGTCCGCCGACCGTGCACCACCACACGCCCGGTGCTCCGGGCTTGCAGTCGGCGCGCACGGTGCGCTCGCCTTCGAGGATCTCGATGCCGGTCACGTCGGGGTGGGCGCGGAGCGCCTCGCCGAGCGACACCTCGAGCGTCACCGAGTTCGCCGTGTAGTCGGCCGTCGACACCGAGGCGGGAGCCTGCGGGAGCCCGAGCAGGTCGACGGTGAGGCGTCCGTCGCCCGAACGCCCCTGGGCGTCGGTCACGGTGAACGGCACGACGCACTCGCCGCCGAACGCGTTCTTGCCGCTCGGCCAGGTGACCGTGACCGACCGGTCGTCGACGGCGCGGATGCTCGCGACCTGGCAGCTGTTCGCGCCGGCCGACAGCCCGGCGAGCTTGAGGCCCGCGCCCGTCTTGCCCGCGAAGGGGTCGTACTCCCCCGAGACGCCGACGACGGCGATCGTGCAGGAGGCGCCGTCGCCGACCGAGCACTGCTGGGTGAACACCGCTCCGCGCGGGGTGTCGGGCGGAGCCTGGCCGACGACGAGCGTGATCGCCGAGGTGAGGCCGCCGAACGCGCTGATGCCGACGGTCGCCGTCTCGCGGGTGCCCGGGCGGGCGTCGGCGTGCGCCTCGAACGAGACCGTGTCGCCCTTCTGCTCGACGGTGAACGCGCTGCCCGAGTACGAGACCGAGTAGTCGAGCTTCGACCGGTCGCCCTCGCGTCCGCCCTCCCACGTCGTCATCTCGTCGTAGAGCTTGACGCTCTCGGCGGCGCCGGGCGCGACGGTTCGGCTCACGGCCGAGAGGATCGCCTGCGGGTCGCGCGGCACGATCGAGATCGGAACGCCGACCCACGACCAGCTCTGCTGGCCGTCGAGACGAACCGGTACGAGGCAGTGGTCGCTCCACGGGGCGTCCCGGCCGGCTGCGTACTCGGCGCTTCCGCCGGAGGCGGGGCGGCAGCTCGCGTTCGCACGCTGCACCGTGTAGCCGTCGGTGCCGACGTCGACCGAGTCGTCGGGCGCGAGGTCGAGCAGCTCCCGTACGTCGAACGCGACCTTCTGGTCCTCCTTGACCTCGATCTCGTCGAGGTCGCCGCGTAGCTGCACCCGCAGGTCGTCGGCCGCGGGTACGACGAGGAAGCCGAACGCCTCGGCGTCGCGCCCGGCCCGGTCGGTGCCGTGCACGCGGAACGGCACGAGCGCGCCGTCGTCGGGGAGCGGCCCGACGATGCGGTGGCCGTCGACGCGGTAGCCTGAGGGAGCCTTGCCCCAGAGCTCGAGCTGCAGCGCCGAGAGGTCGCCCGACGCCCACGTGACGTGGCCGGCGACGACGTCGAGCCCGTCCTTCGGCAGGTCGGCGCGCGAACGTGCGGTGACCACCGTGTCGGCGACGACGGGCGCGTCGGGCGACTCGCCCTCGGTGACCTTCACGACGATGAGGCCCTCGGCCGTCGACGAGGTCTTCGCGCTCCGCACGGTGTAGCGGTACGAGTTCGACCCGGCGACGTCGCCGGGGTGCAGCACGACGCGCCCCGCGGCCGGGTCGGTCGAGGAGTCGATGAGCTCGGCCAGGCGGTCGTACTCGGGGCTGCCCTCGGGTGCGTTCGGCACGACGCCGACGAGCTCGAGTTCGCCCTGCGCCGGGTCGAGGTCGTTGCCGGCGGGCTCGACCGTGACGGGCGTGGGCGCCGACTGCTGCACCCGCACGTAGTCGCTGAACGTCACGGGCGCCGCGTCGGTGACGGCGGCGGTGAGCACGCCCACGCGCACGCGCCCCTCGCCCTCCGAGCCTGACGCATCGCGAACGGTGTACTCGAACGACGGCTGCCCGTCGCCCGTGCCGTTCTCGGGCGCGGTGTAGACGATCGCGTCGCCCTCGGCGGAGATGGTCGCGATGCCGAGTCCGGCCTTCGGCTGGGCGACGCCGACGAGCACGGTGCGGTCGCCGTCGGGGTCCATGCCGGTCGACGGCACCGGGATGCGCACGCTCTGGCCGCTCAGCACGCGCGCGACGAGCGGGTGCGGCTGCGGTGCGCGGTTCGCGCCGTCGGGCAGCACCGTGACGGTGACCGTCGAGTGGTCCAGTCGTTCGGGCGCCTGCGCGAGTCCGACGGCGTAGCCGAGCTCGTAGGTGCCCGGGGTCTTCGGGGCGAGGTAGCGCACGTCGTCGCCCGAGGCGAACGCGAGCTCGCCGTCGGCGCCCGAGCTCGTCACCTCGGGGTGCACGACGAGCGCCTCGGCGCGCGGGCTCACGTCGTTGTCGGTCACGGGGATCGAGATGAGCTCGCCGGCGCGCATCGTCACGGTGTCGGGCATGGCGATGGGGCTGAGACCCGCCGACGGCGCGACGAGGAACACGCTGAGGTCGCCGGTCGCGGTCGCACCGGCGCCGTCGGAGACGGTGACCTTCGCCCGGCCGACGAGTCCGGGCTCGCCGTTGCGGGTGACGCCCGTCACTCGCACCTGCGACTGGGCGACGACGCCGACCCCCAGCTCGGGCGTGGCCGACACGGCGCCGGTCACGACGAGCACCCGTCCGCTCGTGTTCTGCGCGGCGCCGAGCACGTCGACCATCGTGTCCTCGCCCGCTCGCACGAACGCGGTCATCGGGGCGAGCGCGGTGGGTGCGCCGGGCGCGGCGACCGTCATGCGGATCGTCGCGGTCTGTTCGGCGCGGGTCACCAGGTCCTGCACGGTGAACGTCGCGAGGTAGGCGCCGGGCTTCTCAGCGGTGAGCTCGACCTCGCCGGCGGCGGCGTTCGGCACGACCGCGAGCCCGGCGCTCGCGGCGGCCGCGGTCGGCACGGCGTCGAGCAGTCGGATCGAGCCCGACCCGCCGCTCACGTGCTCGGCGATGTCGACGATCGCGGTCTCGGCGGCGCCCGCGGTCACCGCGACCGGTGCGACCTCGAGCGAGGCGTTCGTCGTGACCCGCACGTCGAGGGTCGCCTCGGTCGCGGCCCCGTTCACGTCGGCGACGGTGAGGCGCACCTGCACCTTCTCGGCCGCGGCGTTCGGGTCGGTGTGGCGGATCGCGACCCGGCCGTCGGCCATCGGCACGACGCTCACGGGGGCGCTCGGGTCGACCGGCTGCGCGTCGGCGAGCACGAACGGGTCGCCCTCGGGGTCGACCCAGCCGGGGAGCACCGACACGAGCGCCGTGCCGCCCGGCATGAGCTGCGGCTCGGGCCACGTCTGCAGGCAGTCGTCGACCCCGCACCAGACCGGTGCCGAGTTGACGTCGCCCGGCACGACGGTGAGTGTGACGGTGACCGGTGCCGAGCTCGCCGCGCCGTCGGTGACGGCGTAGGTGAACGTCGTCGACCCCGACTTCGCGCGCACCCGCACGGTCGGCGTCTGGTCGTTCGCGGTGAGCGCGAGCTCGCCGAACGCGGGGTCGGCGAGGCCGCCCGTGATCGAGGCCGGGTCGACCGTCAGCACGTCCTTCGCGTTCGGGTCGTGGTCGTTGTAGAGCACCGGCAGTTCGACCTGCTGACCGGCGCGCACCCCGAAGCTGTCGGCGACGGCGACGGGCGGCTCCTGGCGGGCGAGGTCCTCGACCTCCTCGGTGCCGACCCGGTCTTCGATCTCGTCGTCGAGCTCCCATTGCGCGAGCGGCACGAGGCGACCGTCGGGCACGGTCCAGACGAGGCCCGACGACGTCTCGTTGAGCACGGCACGGTCGCCGTTGCCCCGCAGGACGGGTGTGAGCGACTGCGGCCCGTCGCCGCCTGCGGTGCCCTGCGGCACCTCGAGCGGCACCGGTTCGCCGCCGTCCGACGTCCAGACCGAGCCGCCGTCGGTCGACAGCCAGGCGGCGACGAGTTCGTCGCCGACGAGGATGGGCTGGGCGGGCGCGCCCGTCGCGTCGACGATGCGGTCGGCATCGCCGCCGTCGAGCGGCAGTTCGACGAGGCCGGCCGAGTCGGCCACGTGCACGGATGCCTCGGGGCCGGAGCCCTGCTGCAGGCGGGCGTCGGCAGCCACGTCGAGGTCGACCGGCGCGTCGCGCCCGGCGATCCAGACGCGGCCGGCGGCGGGGTCGAGCATGACCCATCGCTCGCCGAGCACGGCGAGCTCGAGCCGGGCGTCGGCGGCGGGCGGCTCGGGCACGGCGACCTCGCCGCCGGTGAACTCGCCCGTGGACGCGTCGTAGAGCCGAACGGCCGCTTCGCGCCCGGAGTACATGGCGATGAGCCCGGCCGGCGAGACGCCGACCGCGGTCGCCGCGTAGGTCTCGTCGTCGCCGCCGTCGCCGCGCTCCTCGGCGTAGGGGTCGACGGGGAAGGCGTCGTCGCCGTCGACGCGCCCGGCATGCACGGTGCCGGTGTCGGTGCGGTAGGCGATCCAGTCGCCGGCCGTGACGACGTCGCGCGTGCCGGTCGGCGTCGGGACCGAGCCGCCGCCGTCCTCCGAGACGAGGTCGACGGGGTCGGCCGGGTCGATCGACCATCGCTGGCGCAGGCCCTGGCTGAAGATCGCCGCGGTCGAGCCCGACTGCACGATGGTGCTCGGGTCGTCGACGTCGCGCACGAGGTCGATCTCGGCGAGGTCGGTGTTGACGCGGGCGTACTGGCCGGCGTCGCGCGTGACCCAGATCGAGGTCTCGAGCTGCGGCACCTCCTGCGCCTCGTAGCCGTTCGCGGTGACCGCGAGGGTCACGACGGTCGCGACGGCGGCGACGCCGGCGATCGCACCGATGATCGCCCCGCGGCGGCGCGCCATCAGATCAGTCCCGACATGACGAGGCCGGCGGCGGCGAGCGCGATCACGACGACCGCGGAGCCGACGCCGATGAGCACGGGCTTCCACGCCCCGCCGCGCGCCCTGGCGGGTGCGAGCCCGCCGTCGTCGATGCGGGGTCCGGCGGGGCGGGCCGCGGCCGTCGCCGCGGCACGGCTCGCGCGACGCGAGTCGGGGTTCACGGTCGTCACGACCGGGCCTCGCTCCGCGGCATCCGTGAAATCGAGCGGGGCCGCGGCCGCCCACTCGGGTGAGGCGACCTCGAGGCTCGTGGGCGCGACGCCGAGCTCGTACTGCGCCCAGCGCAGCGCCTCGCCGAATTCGGCCATCGAGCCGTACCGGCGCGCGGGGTCGCGCTGCATCGCCGTCGAGAGCACGGTGTCGATGCGGGCCGGCACGCCGCGCGGGGCGAGCGGGGTGTACTTCGCGCCGAGCACGCGCCGCGACAGCTGGTCGACGGTGTTGCGGCTGCGATCGGGCAGCTCGAACGGGCTGTGGCCGGCGAGCAGGGTGTAGAGGGTGGCGCCGAGACTCCAGATCTCGGTGGCCACGGTGCCCGTGGTGCGTTCGCCGAGCACCTCGGGCGCGCTCCACGGGATCGACATCGCGAACGTGTCGCCGGCGCCGCCGTCGCCGATCGTGCCGGCGATGCCGAAGTCGGCCAGCACGGGCGCGCCGAGCGAGTTGACGAGCAGGTTCGACGGCTTGATGTCGCGGTGCAGGAGGCCCGAGCGGTGCGCGGTCTCGAGGGCGCCGGCCATGCGGACGCCGATGTCGAGCACCTCGCCGACCGGCATCGGACCGCGCTTCGACCGGGCGCCGAGCGACTCGGGGCAGTACTCCATGACGAAGTAGGGCCGCCCGTCGGCCGAGATCGACGCCTGGTAGATCGTCACGATCGACGGGTGCGCGCTCAGCCGGGCCATCGAGTCGGCCTCGACCGTGAACGCGCGGCGGGCCTCGGGGTCGACGACGTCGACGAGCAGCACCTTGACCGCGGTGACGCGGCGGGGCAGGTCCTGTTCGTAGAGGAACACGTCGGCGAACCCGCCCGTGCCGAGCGGGCGGACGTAGCTGTAGCCCGACAGGACCGGGGGTGCCGAGGGCAGGCGTTTGGCCACGAGCTGCGCCCCTCCTGCCGGCTGTTCGGGTCGCCGGCGGGGCCGGTCGGGTTCGGGTGACGGATGCCTCGCCGGAACCGTCGGCGAAGGCGAACTCCCCCGAGCGGCGGCGCGGCGAAGCCGCGGCATCCGGGGGACATCCTAAACGAGGCCGGTCGTGCCGCCGAATCGGCCGCCGGCCCGGATGGCGGGGCTGCGGTGCCGGTCAGTCGCCGGCGGCGTCGGCCGGGTCGTCGAGGGGGGTCAGCCGCAGCCGGTCGATGAGCTCGGCGGCGTGGTTGGTGCTGAGGATGATGCGGGCGAACTCGCCGCCCGCGAGCTCGAGCACGACGGCCTGGCGCTTGCCCTTGACGATCACGAAGTCGCTGCCGCCGTGGTACTTCCACACGCCGACGGCGACGACGAGGGGCACCTCGGTGCCGCGGCGCCGGATGCCGCGGATCCAGATCCACGGATCGTCGGTGATGGTCGCCGAGCGGATGTCGTCGCGCTGCACGACGAGGTCGTCGGCGCGGAGCGCGAGCGACTTCTCGGCCGCGGTGAGGTGGACCTCGACCCGGTCGTGATGCACGCGGAGCTTCGCCATGTACCCATCCTGCCCGAAAACGGGGCGGGTTGAGGAGGGAGCGCCAGCGACCGTCTCGAAACCCCGGCTACGCCGTCGCCGCAGCCGCCGCCTTCGCCGCCGCCGGCAGCACGTCGACGATGCGCGAGATCACGTCGTCGTCGTGCGCGGCGGTGACGAACCACGCCTCGAACACGCTCGGCGGCAGCGAGACGCCGCCGTCGAGCATCGCGTGGAAGAACGGCGCGTACCGCCATGCCTCCTGCCGCTGCACCGTCGCGTAGTCGCGCACCTCGGCTCCGGCGAGCTCTTCGCCGAACACGAAGCTGAAGAGGTTGCCGGCTCGCTGCACCCGGTGGGCGACGCCCTCCGCGGAGAGCGCGGCGGAGACGGCGCCCGAGATGGTCGCGGCCGCGGCATCCAGCTTCGCGTACACCTCGGCGTCGGCGGCGCGCAGCGTCGCGATGCCCGCGGCGACCGCGACCGGGTTCCCCGAGAGGGTGCCCGCCTGGTACACCGGTCCGAGCGGCGCGAGTCGCTGCATGATCTCGGCGCGGCCGCCGAGGGCGGCGACCGGCATGCCGCCGCCGATGACCTTGCCGAAGGTCATGAGGTCGGGGGTGTATGCGGACGCCTCGGCGCGGGCCTCGAGCCCCCACCAGCCGGCCTCCGAGACGCGGAAGCCGGTCAGCACCTCGTCGCTGATGACGAGCGAGCCGTTGGCGTGGGCGAGCTCGACGAGCGCGCGGTTGAAGCCCGGCGCGGGCGGCACGACGCCCATGTTCGCGGCCGACGCCTCGACGATGACGGCCGCGATGCGGTCGCCGTGCTCGGCGAACACGGCGCGGAGCGCATCGAGGTCGTTGTAGGGCACGACGAGGGTGAGCGCGGCGATCTCGGCGGGCACGCCGGCCGAGCCCGGGAGGGCGAACGTCGCGAGGCCCGAACCGGCCTCGGCGAGGAGGCCGTCGGAGTGGCCGTGGTAGTGCCCGGCGAACTTCACGAGCAGGTCGCGGCCGGTGAAGCCACGGGCGAGGCGGATCGCGCTCATCGTCGCCTCGGTGCCGGTCGAGACGAGCCGCAGCTGCTCGACGGGGGCGACGCGGCCCTCGACGAGCTCGGCCAGCTCGGTCTCGGCGGGCGTCGACGAGCCGAAGGAGAGGCCCCTGGCCGCGGCATCCTGCACCGCCTCGACGACCCGCGGGTCGGCGTGCCCCAGGATCGCGGGCCCCCACCCGGCGACGAGGTCGACGTACTCGCGACCCTCGACGTCGGTGAGGGTCGCACCCTTGGCGGAGACGAAGAAGCGGGGCGTGCCGCCGACCGAGCGGAAGGCGCGCACCGGCGAGTTCACCCCGCCCGGGATCGCGGCCTGTGCGCGGGCGAACAGCTCGGCGTTGGTGGCGGTCACGAGGCGTCTCCCTTGCGGATCCATTCGGCGAGCTCGGTCGCCCAGTAGGTGAGCACGGCGTCGGCGCCGGCGCGCTTGATCGAGCGCACCGACTCGATGACGGCGCGCTTGCGGTCGATCCAGCCGTGCGCGGCGGCGGCCTCGATCATCGCGTACTCGCCCGACACCTGGTACGCCCAGACCGGCACCTCGCTCGCGGCCGCGACGTCGGCGAGCACGTCGAGGTAGCCGCCCGCGGGCTTCACCATGACGACGTCGGCGCCCTCGTCGATGTCGATCATCGCCTCGCGCAGGCCCTCGCGGCGGTTGCCGGGATCGAGCTGGTAGCTGCGGCGGTCGCCCTCGAGGGTCGACTCGACCGCGTCGCGGAAGGGACCGTAGAACGCCGACGCGTACTTCGCCGAGTACGCGAGGATCGCGACGTCCTGCCGGCCGGCGTCGTCGAGCGCGTCGCGCACGGCGGCGACCTGGCCGTCCATCATGCCGCTGAGGCCGAGCAGCTCGGAGCCCGCGCGCGCCTGCGCCAATGCCATGGCGGTGTACCGCTCGAGGGTGGCGTCGTTGTCGACGCGACCCTGCTCGTCGAGCACGCCGCAGTGCCCGTGGTCGGTGAACTCGTCGAGGCACAGGTCGGTCTGCACCACCAGGCGGCCGGCGGATGCCTCGGCGGCGACGCCGGTCGCGACGTTCAGGATGCCGTCGGGGTCGGTCGCACCCGAGCCTCGCGCGTCGCGCACCGCGGGCACGCCGAACAGCATCACGCCGCCGACGCCTGCCGCCGCGGCTTCGTCGATCGCGCCCGGAAGGCTCTCGAGCGAATGCTGCACGACGCCCGGCATCGAGCCGATCGGCACGGGGGCGGCTGCGCCCTCGCGCACGAAGATCGGCAGCACGAGGTCGGCGGGGTCGAGGCGGGTCTCGGAGACGAGGCGGCGCAGGGCCGGCGTCTCGCGGAGCCGGCGCGGTCGGACGCGGGGAAGGGGCGCGGAACTCACCGAACCAGCCTACGCGCGCCCGGCTGGGCGCACGCCGGGGGTGCCGCCCGCTCCGCCTGATCCGTTCAGAGGGTGCTTTTCCGCAAGACACCGCCCCGAATCGCGCCCGCGGTTGCGCGAAAGCACCCCCGAGACGTCAGCGAGCGCGGGCGCGCGAGCGCGGGTCAGCGCGCTGCGCGCGGCATCGCGAAGATCCAGGCGCCGACGAGCACGAGCGCGGTGCCGACCGCGTGCCACACCGTGAACGGCTCGCCGAGCAGCCACACCGCGAAGACGATCGTGATGACGGGCGAGACGTTGCCGATGACGGCGGTGCGCTCCGAGCCGATCATGCCGATCGCCGCCGAGATGCTGTACGACGGGAGCACCGTCGAGACGAGCCCGATCGCGATGACGAGCGGCCACGCGTCGGCGGGCACCGCGAGCTCGCCGATCGGATGCGTGAGCGCGAAGTGCACGAAGATCGCGATGCCCGCGCCGCTCATCGCGATCGACGTGAAGAGCCCGGCACCCATCCGGTCGATGAGCGGCTTCGCGAGGATCTGGTAGACGGCGTACGCGACCGCAGCGCCCAGCACGAGCATCGATCCGAAGAGCACGTGCTCGCCCGCGAAGCTCAGGTCGCGCCAGAAGATGACCGCGATGCCGAGGTAGCTGAGCACCTGGCCGACGATCATCACGCGGGTCACTCGGCGCCGGAAGAACACCACCCCGAAGAGCACCACGAAGAACGGGTACAACAGCAGGATGAGCCGGTCGAGCTGCGCCGAGATGAACTCGAGCGCCGAGAAGTCGAGCAGGCTCGCGAGGTAGTAGCCGATCATGCCGACGCCCGCGGCCTGCAGCGCCGACGACACGTCGAGCACCCGCTCCCCGGTCGCGGTGCGTGCGTCGCGGTGGCGCAGCACGCCGACGATGCCGACGGTCGCGAACACCGGTACGGCGACGATCATGCGCCAGGTCAACGTCGTGAGCGAGTCGATGCCCTCGGCGAGCGCGAGCTTGACGACGATGCCCTTGGTCGCGAACGCGGCGGCACCGACGATCGCGAGCACGATGCCGAGGGAGCCCGCGATGGGTGCCCACCGGCGCCGCCTCGGCGATGGTTCGGTGAGCACCACGGATGCCTCGGGCGAACCGACCTCGGCCGAAGGGGTCTCGATACGCGTCCTCCTGCGTCGGGCGCTGCTCAAGCGGGCGGAGCGTCTACGCCAGCGCGGTCGCGGCGCCGACGACGGCGTCGATGAGCGACTCGGCGCTGCGCTCGCGCGCGATGACGTCGACGCGGAGGCCGACCTTCGCGGCGTCCTTCTTCGTCTGCGGGCCGATGGCGGCGACGAGCGTCGACTCGGGCAGCGGCCCGAGCTGCTGCTGCACCTGCTCGGCGACGCTGCCCGAGGTGACGAGCACGGCGTTCACCCGGCCGGCGCGCACGTCGTCGGCGACCTTCGCCGAGACGGGCACCCCGACGGTGCGGTACGCGACGACGGCCTCGACATGGTGGCCCATGCGCTCGAGGCCGATCGAGAGCACCTGCTTCGCGATCGCCGAGCGCAGCGCGAGCACGTGCAGGCCGGTGGCACCGCCGGTCGCGGCCTCCCATTCCTCGAGCATGCCGCGCGCCGAGTTCTCCTCCGAGGGCACGATGTCGGCGTGATAGCCCGCGGCGACGAGCGCGGCAGCGGTCGTCTCGCCGACCGCTGCGACCTTCGTCGTCTCGGGGATCACTGCGCCGTACGACGAGAGCACGTCGACGGTCGTCGCGCTCGTGACCGTCAGCCAGTCGAAGCCGCCCGCGGCGAGCTTCGCGAGCGCGGCCTCGAGCGCCGGCTGGTCGTCGGCGGGCGCGAAGTTGATCAGGGGGGCGATGACCGGGGATGCTCCGCGGTCGCGAAGTGCGGCGGCGACGCCGTCGCCCCACGGACCGCCGCGCGGCACGAGCACGCGCCACCCGGCGAGCGGCTTGGCACCGCCGGCCGACGCGGGCAGGTGGATCGCGCCCGTCATCGGTTCGAATTCGCTCACGGCTGCTCCTCTGGGGGAACGAGGGTTGCGGCGCCGTTGCCGAGGAGTTCTTCGACGACGCGGTCGGCGACGTCGTGGGCTGCGGCCGCAAGATCGGCGGCCGAGTGGCTGTCAGGAGTGGCCGCGTGCGAGCTGGTGAGTCGCCGCGTCCCGTCGGCACTGTACACGCTCGCGGTCAGGAACAGAAGTTCGTCCTCGACGAGTGCCGTCGCCCCGACCGGTGCGGCACAGCCCGCCTCGAGCCCGGCGAGCACGAGCCGCTCGGCGAGCGCGGTCGCCCGCGAGGAGCGGTGGTCGATCGTCTCGAGCGCCCGCTCGAGGTCGCGATCGCCGCGTTCGCGGCGCACCTCGATCGCGAGCGCGCCCTGACCCGGTGCGGTCGGCCAGTCGCCCAGCGAGAAGTGCTCGGTCGCGGCATCCAGCCGGCCGAGACGACCGAGGCCTGCGGCGGCCAGGATGACCGCATCGAGGTCGGCAGCCTGCCCTGAGCCTGTCGAAGGGTCGCCGTATACCCGACCGAGCCGGGTGTCGACGTTGCCGCGCAGGTCGACCGCCTCGATGTCGGGGCGGGCCGCACGCAGCTGCGCGATGCGCCGCGGCGAGCCCGTGCCGACCCGGGCGCCCTCGGGCAGCTCGGCGAGCGTGAGCCCGTCGCGCGCGCAGAGCACGTCGCGCGCGTCGACCCGCTTCGGCACGGCTCCGAGACGAAGGCCCGGGTGCTCGGCGGTCGGCAGGTCCTTCAGCGAGTGCACGACGAGGTCGCACTCCCCGGCGAGCAGCGCCTCGCGGAGGGCGGCCGCGAACACGCCGGTGCCGCCGATCGACGAGAGCGACGCGCGCGACGTATCGCCCTGGGTCGTGATCGGCACGAGCTCGATCTCGGCGTTCGCCGCCTTCGCGATGCGCTCGGAGATCTGCTTCGTCTGCGCCATCGCGAGGGCGCTGCCGCGGGTGCCGACCCGGATGACGGGACCGCCCTGCCCGCTCACGGCGCGATCCCGGCCAGCGCCGGGCGGAAGCCGAGGCGCACGTTCTCGCAGCAGCCCGGCCGGCAGACGTCGTACCAGGGCCCGAGGTCGGTCATGGCGGGCCGCTCGGCGACCGGAGTGCCGTTCACGCGCTCGAGCACGAGATCGACGAGACCCGCGACGTACGCCGGGTGCGTGCCGGGCGTGGGCACGCGCACCGCGACCAGCCCGTGCTCCTCGGCGGTCTCGAGGGCCTCGTTGTCGAGGTCCCAGAGCACCTCCATGTGGTCGCTCACGAAGCCGAGCGGCACGATCACGACCGCCTTGCGACCTGCCGCCGGCAGCTCGGCGATGGCGTCGTTGATGTCGGGCTCGAGCCACGGCATCGAGGGCGGGCCGCTCCGCGACTGGTACACGAGCTGCCAGGGCACGTCGGATGCCCCCGCTTCGCGCATGACGACCTCGGCGACCGCGCGGTGCTGGGCCGCGTAGGCGCCGCCCTCGCCGAACCCGCGCTCAGCGGGCCCCGACTTGGCGGCGTCGGTCGACGGGATCGAGTGCGTGGCGAAGAGCACCTCGAGCTCGGTGACGGGATCGAGCCCGGGGGTCGTGGCCACGAGCCCGGCGATGCCGTCGCGCACGCCCTCGATGAAGGGGGCGACGAACCCGGGGTGATCGAAGAACTGGCGCACCTTGTCGATCTGGATCGCGTGCTCGCCCTCGCCCGTGCCCGTGTCGGCGAGCGCGTCGGCGAAGTCCTCGCGGTACTGGCGGCAGCTCGAGTACGAGCTGTAGGCGCTCGTCGCGATCGCGATGAGCTTGGTGAACCCGGCCGCCTTCGCCTCGTCGAGCGCGTCGTTGAGGTACGGGTCCCAGTTGCGGTTGCCCCAGAGCACGGGCAGGTCGACGCCGCGCGACGCGAGCTCGCGCTCGAGCGCGGCCTTGAGCTGCCGGTTCTGCTCGTTGATGGGGCTGATGCCGCCGAAGTGGCGGTAGTGGTGGGCGACCTCTTCGAGGCGCTCGTCGGGGATGCCGCGTCCGCTGGTGACGTTGCGGAGGAACGGGATGACGTCGTCCTGGCCTTCGGGCCCGCCGAAGCCGGCGAGCAGGATCGCGTCGTAGGCGACCGGTTCGGTCACGTGGGGTGCGCCGCCCTGGGCGGCCGGCGTCGCGCCAGGAACGACCGCGCCTGCGACGCACGGGGCCGATGCCGCGGGCGCGGGCTTGCGGCCGCGCCCACCGAGGTTCACGGCGGCCATTACTGCAGCACCTCCACGAGTTCGGCGGTCGAGATGCGTCGACCGGTGTAGAAGGGCACCTCTTCGCGCACGTGCATGCGGGCGTCGGTGGCGCGGAGCTCGCGCATCATGTCGACGAGCTCGGTGAGTTCGTCGGACTCGATCGGCAGCAGCCACTCGTAGTCGCCGAGGGCGAACGCGGCGACCGTGTTCGCGATCGCGCCGCGGAACGAGGCGCCCTTGCGGCCGTGCTCGGCGAGCATGCGGCTGCGCTCGGCGGGGTCGAGCAGGTACCAGTCGTAGCTGCGCACGAAGGGGTAGACCGTGAGCCAACCCTTCGGCTCGAGGCCGCGGAGGAACCCGGGCACGTGCGCCTTGTTGAACTCGGCGTCGCGGTGCACGCCCATGGCGTTCCACGTCGGCAGCAGCGCCTTGAGCAGGCGCGCACGGCGGAGCTCGCGGAGCGCCCACTGCAGCCCCTCGGCGGTCGGGCCGTGCAGCCACAGCATGACGTCGGCGTCGGCGCGCAGGCCGGAGACGTCGTAGATGCCGCGGAGCGTCACGCCCTCGTTCTCGATCAGCGAGATCACGCCGTCGAGCTCGGACACGACGCGGGGGACGTCGTGGCCGTCGAAGTCGTCGGGACGAGCGGGATCGCGGCGGAGCACGGCGAAGACCGTGTACCCCTCGAGCGTCTGCGCTGCGTCGGAATCGGAATGGAACGCGTCGGCTGCCGCTTCGGCAGCGGGGGAAGACATGATTCCAGTCTCCCCCTTTCGGGGCGAACGGCCAAAAGCAGCGACCCTCCCGCCTCGCGCATAGGCTGCCTGCCATGCGGATCTGGTCGTTGCACCCCCGATACCTCGACCGGCAGGGCCTCACGGCCTGCTGGCGGGAGGCCCTGCTCGCGCAGGCGGTGCTCGAGGGTGCGACTCGCGGCTACACGCGCCATCCGCAGCTCGAGCGCTTCCGCGAGTCGGGCCGGCCGCTCGAGGCGATCGGCGACTACCTGGCCGTGGTGGCAGCGGAGGCGGCATCCCGCGGATATCGATTCGACGACGCGAAGGTGCACCGCCGCGGGGCGACCGCGCCGATCGAGGTGACGACCGGTCAGCTCGACCTGGAGTGGCGGCACCTGCGGGCGAAGCTCGCCGCGCGGAGCCCCGAGGTCGCCGAACGCTGGTCGGCGGTCGTGCTCCCCGAACAGCATCCGCTGTTCGCGGTGGTCGACGGGCCGGCCGCATCATGGGAGCGCGCCATGCTTCCGCCGGGAGGCGCGACCGACGCTCAGGACTGAGGCGGGCCGGCCGGACCTTCGGCCGCAGCGTCGTCGACGTCATCGTCATCGACCTCGGTCGCGCTGAGCGCGTCGAGGAAGCGGATCACGGTCTCCCGCTCGGCCGATGTGAGTGCCGCTGCCACCGCGAATCGCCGGGCGTGCAGCCGGCCGACCGACTCGCGCGCCGCGGCCCGGGTCGTGTCGGTCACCGAGATGGCGAGCGCACGCCGGTCGGTGGGGTGCGGTGCGCGCACGATGTGGCCGCCGTGCTCGAGGCGGTCGAGGAGCTTCGTGGTCGAGGCGCTCGAGATGCCGAGATAGGCGCTGATGGCTCCGGGTGTCGCGATCTCGCCCTGGTTGCGGGCGGCGACGAGGTACCGGATGGCGCGCATGTCGGTCTCGTTGAGCTTCATGTAGCGCCGAGACGCCTCGCTCATGCGGCGCTGGGTCTCGTGCCATCCGCGCAGGCTCTGCATCACCCGCACGATCTGATCGACCTCGGAATCGTCGAGTCGGGACCGGTCGACGAGGTGCCCCTCACGATCGGAGATGCGGGGGTCGTGCATGCCCCGCGCGACCTCCCGCCACGCGGCTGACTCATCTGCCATGTCGTGATTCTAGCCAACTCGGCATATAGTTCGCTAAGCTAGCTTCTTGCCAAGGCAGATAGAAGATGCCGACCGAACGAGGGAGTCGTCATGACCGTGACCCTGATCGAAGAGGTCGTGCTGCTCGACGCCGACGACCGCCCCATCGGGCGAGCACCGAAGGCGAGCGTGCACGGAGCCGCCACCGCCCGCCACCTCGCCTTCTCGTGCCACGTGTTCGACGACGCGGGTCGCCTGCTCGTCACCCGCCGAGCGCTCGCGAAGCAGGCGTGGCCCGGAGTCTGGACCAACTCGTTCTGCGGGCACCCGGCACCGGCCGAGACGCTCATCCATGCGATCCGCCGCCGCGGAGAGTTCGAACTCGGGCTCGAACTCGACGACCTCGAGCCGGTGCTGCCGTTCTTCCACTACCGAGCCGTCGACGCCTCGGGCATCGTCGAGAACGAGCTCTGCCCCGTCTACACCGCCCGCACCCGGTCGACGCCCGAGCCGCACCCGAACGAGGTCATGGAGATCGCCTGGGTCGAGCCCGAACGCCTCGCGGCCGCGATCGACGGGGCACCCTGGGCGTTCAGCCCCTGGCTCGTGCTGCAGGCCCGACTGCTGCCGTTCCTCTCCGGTTCCTCCGAGCCGCGGGTGCTCGCCTCATGATCGGCGCGGTCCTCGAGCGGCCCACCCGGCTGGGCACCGCCGACGTCGAGGCGTTCATCGACGCGTTCTTCACCGAGCGTGCGACGCGGGCGTCATCGTGCGGCGACGACTACCTGCGGCTCTGGGATGCCGCGCGCTCGAGCTCGACGGGCGGCAAGCGCCTGCGACCCGAGCTCGTGCTCGCCGCGCATGCCGCCTACGCGGAGCGCGGCGCCGCGACCCAGCGCGGCGACGCCGCGGCGGTGCAGCTCGCCGCCGCGTTCGAGCTCCTGCACACTGCCTTCCTCATGCACGACGACGTGATCGACCACGATCTCGAGCGGCGGGGCGCGCCGAACGTGACGGCCCGCTTCATGCGCGAGGCGCTCGCCCGCGGCGTCGGCGAGCCCCGCTCGCGCGAGTACGGCGAAGCGGCCGCGATCCTCGCCGGCGACCTGCTCATCAGCTCGGCGCACCGCATCGTCGCGGGGCTCGACGCCGCGACGGAGGTGCGCACCGCCCTCCTCGACGTGCTCGACGAGTGCGTGCTGCTGACCGCGGCCGGCGAGCTCGCCGACGTTCGCCAGTCCACCGCGTCGCCGGGCCCGCACGAGATCGTGGCGATGATCGAGCAGAAGACCGCGGCCTACTCGTTCAGCGGGCCGCTGCGGGCGGGCGCGCTCCTCGGCGGCGCACCGGCACCGTCGGTGGCGAGCCTGGGCGAGGTCGGGCGTCACCTGGGGGTCGCGTTCCAGTTGCGCGACGACGTGCTCGGCGTGTTCGGCAGCGCATCGCTCACGGGCAAGACGGTCACCGGCGACCTGCGCGAGGGCAAGCAGACCCTGCTGGTCGCGTTCGCGCGCGAGCACCACGGCTGGGGAGCGGTCGCCGGAGACTTCGGCCGCCCCGACCTCGACGAGGAGGCCGCGGCCCGCCTGCGCACGGCGATCATCGCGAGCGGCGCTCTCGATCGGGTCGAGACGATGATCGGCGAACGCTGCGCCGAGGCCGTCGCCGCGATCGAGGCGGGCGGCTTCCCCGAGACGCTCCGCGACGAGCTCGTCGCGACCGCCGGGCGCTGCGTGGAGCGCGTGCGATGACGACGACCGGCCTGGCCCTCTACCACCGCACCGCCCGCCTCGGTTCGGCGCGGGTGATCACCGAGTACTCGACCTCGTTCGGCCTTGCGAGCCGCCTCTGCTCGCGACCGGTGCGCACCCACGTCGCCGCCGTCTACGCGCTCGTGCGCATCGCCGACGAGATCGTCGACGGACCCGCCGAGGAGGCCGGGCTCGACCGGGGCGAGCGCCTCGCGATGCTCGACGCGCTCGAGGCCGAGACCGAGCGTGCGATGCGGTGCGGATACAGCGCGAACCTCGTGGTCGACGCGTTCGCGCAGACGGCGCGCGCCACCGGCTTCGGCGCGGAGCTGACCCGCCCGTTCTTCGCCTCGATGCGCCGCGACCTCGACCCGATCGACTTCGACGAGGCCGAGCTCGACGCCTACGTCTACGGGTCGGCCGAGGTCGTCGGCCTCATGTGCCTGCGCGCGTTCAGCGAGGGCCTGCCCGCCGACGCGGCCCGCGACGCACGGTGGCAGCGCGGTGCGCGACACCTCGGCGCCGCCTTCCAGAAGGTGAACTTCCTGCGCGACCTCGCCGACGACTTCGGCGAGCGCGGTCGCCGCTACCTGCCGGGGGTCGACCCCGCCCACCTCACCGACGCGCAGCAGGAGCGGGTGCTCGACGACATCGATCGCGACCTCGCGATCGCGGGCGAGGTGATCCCCGAGCTCCCGGCGGGGTGCCGACGCGCGGTCGCGGCGGCGCACGCGCTCTTCGCCGAGCTCTCGGCCCGACTCCGGCGCACGCCTGCCGAGCAGCTCGTGCGCGAGCGGGTGAGCGTCCCCGCCGCGAGGAAGCTCGCGCTGCTCGTGCGTGCGGTCGCGTCCCCGGGGCGCGGGATGCCGCGGCCGAACGCGCACGCCGACGCGCACGCCGACGCGAGCGCCGTCGCAGTCGCCCGGGAGGCGCGCCCGTGAGCCGCGTCGCCGTGATCGGCGCGGGCATCGCGGGGCTCGCCACCGCCGCGCTCCTCGCGCGCGACGGTCACGACGTGACCGTGTACGAGGCGCGCGACGAGATCGGCGGTCGCGCCGGACGATGGGAGGCCGAGGGCTTCCGCTTCGACACCGGGCCGTCGTGGTACCTCATGCCCGAGGTCTTCGAGCACTTCTTCCGGCTCATGGGCACGACCACCGAGGAGCAGCTCGAGCTCGTGCGGCTCGCGCCCGGGTACCGGGTGTTCTTCGAGCACGAGCCCGCGCCGCTCGACCTCCACGCCGACCGCGACCGCGCAGCGGAGGTCTTCGAATCGATCGAGCCCGGTGCCGGCGACGAGCTCGAGCGGTACCTCGACTCCGCCGCCGAGACCGCACGCCTCGCCGTCGATCACTTCCTCTACGACGACTTCTCCTCCCCGTCGTCGCTCGTCTCGCGCCCCGTGCTGCGCCACGCCGGCCGCCTGACGCGGCTGCTCGCCGAGCCGCTCGACCGTCGCATCGCCCGGCGGTTCCGCGATCCGCGGTTGCGGCAGATCCTGGGCTACCCGGCCGTCTTCCTCGGCACCTCGCCGTCGGCGGCGCCGAGCCTGTACCACCTGATGAGCCACTTCGACCTCGACGACGGCGTGTACTACCCGCAGGGCGGGTTCTCGGGCCTGATCGATCGGGTCGCGGCCCTCGCCGAGCAGGCCGGCGCCCGGGTGGTGACCGGCGCACGGGTCACCGGCATCGTCGTCGAGGACGGCTCGGCACGAGGCATCCGCATCGCCGACCCGGCCGGCGGCGAGCGCGTCGCGGCCGCCGACCTCGTCGTCTCGACCGCCGACCTCCACCACACCGAGAACGACCTGCTCGCACCCGAGCACCGCACCCGGTCGGCGGCGTCGTGGCGACGGGCCGACCCCGGGCCCGGCGCCGTGCTCGTGATGCTCGGCGTGCGCGGGCGGTTGCCGCAGCTCCTCCACCACAACCTCCTGTTCACCGCCGACTGGCACGAGAACTTCGCGCGCATCTTCGGCCCCGCCCCATCGGTGCCCGACCCGGCGTCGCTCTACGTCTGCATGCCGAGCGCGACCGATGCCGCGGTCGCCCCCGCGGGCGACGAGAACCTGTTCGTGCTCGTGCCCGTGCCCGCCGACCCCGCGCTCGGCCGAGGCGGCGTCGACGGCGCGGGCGACGAGACCGTCGAGCGGATCGCCGACGCCGCGATCGCCCAGCTCGGCGCCTGGGCGGGCATCGACGACCTGGCCGAGCGCGTCGTGGTGCGGCGCACCGTCGGCCCGGGCGACTTCGCCGTCGACCTCAACTCGTGGCGGGGTTCGGCGCTCGGCCCGGCCCACGTGCTGCGGCAGAGCGCGTTCCTGCGCGGTCGCACGGTGTCGAAACGGGTGCGCGGGCTGTTCTTCGCCGGCGCCACGACCGTCCCCGGCATCGGACTGCCGATGTGCCTCATCAGTGCCGAGCTCGTGGCGAAGGCGGTACGCGGCGCACGCGGCGCGGGGCGGCTGCCCGAGCCCGCACCGCAGGGCGGGATGGTGCCGGCATGAGCTTCGCCTACCTCGCCGTGCTCGGCGCGAGCATCGCCTGCATGGTGCTCGTCGACGTGCGGTTGCGCCTCGTCTTCGCCGTGCCGGGCGGCGCGCGGCGGGCGGCGGTGCTCGTCGCCACCGGGGTTGCGTTCTTCCTCCTGTGGGACCTCGCGGGCATCGCACTCGGGATCTTCCATCGTGCTGAGAACCCTGTGAGCACCGGCCTGCTGCTCGCCCCCGAGCTGCCGGTCGAGGAGATCGTGTTCCTCGCGTTCCTGACGTACCTCACGCTCGTGGTCTACGCAGCGATGCGTCGCATCGCGTCGGCGCGGGCGCACACGGCGTCGGTGCAGGAGCACCTCGCCGCCACGAGGGAGGACGGCCGGTGACCTACCTCCTGCTCTCCGCGGTCTTCATGACCGTGGCGGTCGTCGTCGCCCTCATCGGGGCGCGGCGTGCACCCCGGTGGCACTGGGGCGCGGTGGGCGCGACCGCCGGCATCCTCGTCGTGCTGACCGTCGTCTTCGACTCGATCATGATCGCGGCCGGGCTCTTCGACTACGGCGCGGCGCACATCTGGGGCGTGCGCATCTGGCTCGCCCCGGTCGAGGACCTCGCCTACCCGATCGCCGGGGTCCTGCTGCTCAGCGGGCTCTGGAACCTCCTCGGAGGGCCGCGTCGTGAGCACTGACGTACGCCGACGCGGCGCGATCGGCGACCTGATCACGGCGTCGCGGCCGCTGAGCTGGGTGAACACCGCATACCCGTTCGCGGCCGCGTACCTGCTCACCACCCGCGAGATCGACGCAGCCCTCATCGTGGGCACGCTCTTCTTCCTCGTGCCGTACAACCTCGCGATGTACGGCATCAACGACGTCTTCGACTACGCCTCGGATGCCGCGAACCCGCGCAAGGGCGGGGCCGAGGGCGCACTCCTCGTGCCTGCCCGCCACCGGCTGACGATCGTCGCTGCGATCGTCGCCTGCCTGCCGTTCGTCGCCGTGCTCGTGCTCCTCGGGTCTCCGGCGGCGTCGGCCGTGCTCGCCGTCTGCCTCTTCGCGGTCGCGGCGTACTCGGTGCCGGGGCTCCGTTTCAAGGAGGTGCCGGGCCTCGACTCGATCACCTCGAGCGTGCACTTCGTCGGGCCGGCCGTCTACGGGCTCGTGCTGGCCGGGGCGTCGTTCACGCCGCCGCTCATCGCCCTGCTGCTCGCCTTCCTCGCGTGGGGCGTCGCAAGCCACGCCTTCGGCGCCGTGCAAGACGTCGTGCCCGACCGCGCCGGGGGCATCGCCTCGATCGCCACCGCCATGGGCGCGCGCCGCACCGTGCGGTTCGCGATCGCGCTCTGGGCCGTCGCGGGAGCGCTCATGCTCGTGACCTCGTGGCCGGGCCCGCTCGCGGCGGTGCTCGTCGTGCCCTACATCGTCGCGGCGGCACCGTTCGTCGACGTCACCGACGCGAGCTCGGGCCGCGCGAACGCGGGGTGGAAGCGGTTCCTCGCGATCAACTACGCGGTCGGCTTCGCCGTGACGATGCTGCTGATCTGGTACGCGGCGATCACGGGGTGACGTCGGTGGCGGTGTCGCCGACGGTATCGGCAGCAGCGTCGGCCTCGGCCTCGGCTTCGGCCTCGCCGAGCAACAGCTCGGTCGAGTGCACGAGGTGCTCCCGCATCGCCTCGGGGCCGCGCACCTGCACCGCGTCGAGCAGCTCGCGATGCTCGACGATGATCGACTCGAGCGTGTAGTGCGGCCGCACGTGCAGCAGGAACAGCAGCAGCTCGCTGCCGAGCGCGTCGTGCGTCTCGATGATGCGCGGGCTGGCCGACGCGGCGACGATCGCCCGGTGGAAGTCGGCGTGGAGCCGCTCGACCTCCAGCCAGTCGACAGCAGGTTGCGGGGACGGCGAAGGGGACGCCTCGAGACCCACCTCGGTTTCGAGACGCTCGCTGCGCTCGCTCCTCAACCCGCGGAGCCGATCGAGTACCTCCTCGGCGGGCGCGAGCACCTCGGCCGGCCAGGTCTGGCCGTACCGCTCGGCGACGATGCGCACCGCTTCGCCCTCGAGCGCGGCGCGCAACTGCTGCAGCGCCCGGATCTCGTCGCCGTCGAAGCTCACGACACGCACGCCGCGGTAGGGCTCGGCCTCGGCGAGCCGCTCGGCCACGAGCCGCTGGAACGCGGAGCGCACCGTGTGCCGCGACACCCCGTGGCGCTCGGCCTGGGCCTCCTCGCGCAACGGCGATCCGAGGGCGATCGCCCCGCTCAGGATCTCGGAGCGGATCGCATCGGCCACCCGCTCGACGGCGGTGTCCGCGCTCGACGTCGACACCGAGGCATCCCCTCGCTTCGACCCGCTCAGTCGCCGAGCTTCGATCGCACGACGAGCCACACGAGCCCGCCGACCGCGGCGGCGACGCCGACGGCTGCCGCGATCGCGACGCCCGGCTGCTCGTCGTAGAACCGCTTGAGCGAGACCTTCGCGCGGTCGACGCGGATGCCGACCTGCTTCGGCACGTTGAGCTTGTCTTCGAGCGCGTCGAGGGTCTTGGCGAACTCGTCGCGAGCTTGGCGCGAGGCGACCCGGGCCTGCACGCGCGTGAGGTTGCGCTCGCGCTCGGCGTTCTCGCGCTTCGAGGGGCGGGGCGCGTCAGTAGCGGCGGTCATAGTCACCCGTTCCCTTCAGGGCGTCGAGGTCGGCCTTGAGGCTCTCGACCGATTCGAGGGGCTCGGACCCCCGCTGGAAGTTCACGATGCCGATCCACACGAGCACGGCGATGATCAGCACGAGCACGCCCGACACGACGAGCGCGGCCGCCCAGGCCGGCATCACGAGCGCGAGGGCGAAGATCGCCGCGGCGAGCAGGGTGAAGATCAGGAACGGCAGCACGATGAGCGCCACCACGAAGAACCCCGAACCGATGCCGAAGTGCTTGACCTTGTAGGTGACCTCGGCCTTGATCTGGTCGATCTCGGCACGCACGAGGTTCGAGATCGTGTCGGGCAGTTCGCCGATCAGCGTGAACAGCGAGCGGTCGTCGTTCGTCGGTGCGGCCATCGCGCGGTCGCCTCCCGTCTGTGGTGCCTGAATCCTATGAACCGGATGCCGCGGGCTTGGCGCCGCGCGACGTTGAGCGCTTCGGCGCAGGCTTCGCCTTCGCCGGCTTCGCCGCGTCTTCTGCGACCTCGGCGGCCGAGTCGATCGCGTCGCTCAGGGTATCGGCGACACCGTCGACGGCCGACTTCGCGGCCTTCGCCCCGTCGGAGACACCGCGCTTCGCCTTCGCGGCAGCGTCGGAGACGTCGCTCCTGGTGGCGCCCGATCCGCGCGTCGCGTTGCCGATGAACGACTTCACGCCGTCGAGCACCGAGTCGGAGAGGTCGCCTGCCTTCGCGGCGGCGAAACCCTTCACCTGGTCGACGCCCTGCTGCACGGCCGGCGTGTTCCACACGCCCTCGGCGGCGCGCTTGATCTGCTCGTAGCGCTCGCGTCCGGCGCGCGTGCCGAGCACGTAGCCGACACCGAGCCCCACGACGAAGAGGATCTTGCCCTTCATGTGCACCCCGTCTTCCCCCGCTGTTCAGCCACAGCGACCTTTCCAGCGTAGACCCCGAGCCGACCCGCGCAAGGGGGTTGCGACGAAATATTCCGTTTCGGCCATGCATTCCCCGGGCATCAGCGGGACCGTGTCGGCGCCCCCGCCTAGACTCCTCGGATGACCCGACGCACCGCCCGCCTGCTGCTCGACGAGACGGTCGAGGCCGACCTCGAGCCGCTGCACGAGATCTACGGCGACCCGCGCACATGGGAGCACCTGCCGTCGGGGCGGCACGCCTCGATCGACGACACGCAGGCGGTGCTCGACCGCTGGCTCGCCGACTGGCGCGATGCCGGGTTCGGCGCCTGGACGGTGCGCACACTCGCCGATCCGGCGACGGTCATCGGTCACGGCGGGTGCGCGATCCGCGGCGCCACGACGCCCACGGGCTCGTTCTGGAACCTCGGGTACCGCTTCCGGCCCGAAGCGCACGGGCACGGCTACGCCACCGAGCTCTCGCTGACCGCGATCGACGAGGCCCGCGCGCGCCGGCCCGAGCTGCCCGTCGTCGCCTACCTGCTCGAGCACAACCTCGCGTCGGCGCGCGTCGCCGAGAAGGTCGGCCTCGAGCTGCGGCATCGGGCGCCCGACGCCGGCAACCCCGACCCCGCGGCGATCAGGCTCGTCTACGCCGACCGCGCGCTCACCGATGCGCAGCTCGCGGCGACGCTCGCCTGAACGGCGTCAGCCCTGCTCGCGTCGTTGCACGGCGCGGTGGCGGACGCGGGCGGCCGCTTCGCGAGCGTGCGGCACGACCGAGGCCAGGCCGGTGCCCGCGACCCACGATCCGGTGACCTCGATGCCCGGCTCGGCGGCGATCGCCTCCTCGAGCGCGTGCACGCGGTCGCGCTGGCCGATCGCGGCGTGCGACACCGCGTCGCGCCACTCGGTGCGACCCGAGGCCCGCAGCATCGAGGCGTCGAGCGGCACCCCGAGCAGTCGTGAGGCGTCGGCGAGCGCGAGCGCCGCGACCGCCTCGTCGGTGAGCCCGTCGAGCGGGTTCGGCTGTCCGGCACGGCCGTACGAGAGTCGCACGACGTGCCGGCCGGCAGCCTGCTCGGCGAGCCACGTCCACTTCGCCGTCGAGTGGGTGAGCGCCTTCGCCGCCACTCCGGCGGTGTCGGCCGCGACGAGCACGCCCGTCCCGCGCGGTGCGGCATCGAGTGCGGGCGCGTCGAGCACGAGCGTCACGAGCTCGACCGAGGCGGCCTGCGGCCAGTCGGCGGTCGACTCCCAGCCCTCGACCGCCTCGTCGAGGAGGCGCAGCGAGGAGTGCGCGGGGGCCGCGAGCACGACCTCGGGCGCGATGAGATCGAGCTCCTCCCGTGCCGGCGGGGTCGGCGACGACGGAGCAGCATCCGCATCGAGGCCCTCGCCACCCGCGGGGTCGACGCCGGGCACCGTCGCACGCACCCGCCAACCGGCGTCGCCGACCCGCTCGAGCGCCGTCGCGTCGGCGTCCGTCAGCACCGTCACGTCGAACCGTGCGAGCTCGCGCACGAGCGCGTCGACGAGGGTGTGCATGCCGCCGCGGAGGCCCCGCACCGCGCCGCCCGCCTTGCGCTGCTCGACGAGTTGGCCCACGCCGCCCGAGAGCGAGCCCATGCGGGTCATCGCCTCGTTGAGGCCCGGCGCCACGACGTCGAGGTCGAGCAGGTTCGGATCGGCCGAGTAGACGCCCGCCGAGATCGGCGTCACGAGCTTGTCGAGCACCGCGTCGCCCATGCGCGAGCGCACGAGCTGTCCGAGGCTGTGGGCGCGGCCGATGCGCATGATCGGCATGAGCCGGTCGGCATACGCGCGCACTGCGCCGCTCCAGCCGATGATGCGACGCACGTCGTCGCCGAGGGGGTTCGCGGGAATGCCGAGCACGCCGGTCTTCGGCAGCGGCGCGGCGTCGAGCGCGTCGTTCACGGCACTCCCCCATACGAGCCAGGCACCCGCCCGGTTCGGGTCGACGACCTCGTCGTCGAGCTTCAGCGAGGTGACCAGCTCGGCGACCGTGTCGCCCCGGGTCGCGAACGACTCGGCACCCGAGTCGAGGGTGAGCCCGTCGAGCTCGATGCGGCCGACGCATCCGCCGAGCGCGTCGCGCCGCTCGAGCAGCGTGACCCGCAGGCCGATCTTGGCGCACTCGAGGGCCGCGACCATACCCGCGACGCCGCCGCCGATGACGACCACGTCGGTCGTCTCGACGGTGATGTGCGGAGCCTCGTCGGTCACGCCGCGCCCGCCTCGTGCACGAGCTCGACGACGCGCGTGAGCACGGTCGGGTCGGTCTCCGGCGGAACGCCGTGGCCGAGGTTGAACACGTGCGCGGGGGCGACGCGGCCCTTCTCGAGCACGTCGCGCACCGCGGCCTCGAGCACGGGCCAGGGCGCGGCGAGCAGGGCCGGGTCGAGGTTGCCCTGCAGCGGCACACCGGCACCGATGCGCTCGGCGGCGACGTCGAGCGGCACCCGGTAGTCGACGCCGACGACGTCGACCCCGACCTCCTTCATGGCGCCGAGCAGTTCGCCCGTGCCGACGCCGAAGTGCACGACGGGCACGGGGCGTGCGGGCTGCGCCTGCCCCGAGGCATCCGTGGTCGCGTACTCGAGGTCGTGCACGAAGCTCAGCGCGCGCGCCGAGGCGGGTGCCACGTGGGTCTCGTAGTCGGCGAGCGAGAGCGCACCGGCCCACGAGTCGAAGAGCTGCGCGGCCGAGGCGCCGGCGACGATCTGGGTGCGCAGGAATCGACCCGTGAGCTCGGCCGTCCACTCCATGAGCGCGCGCCACGCACCGGGGTCGGCGTGCATGAGGGTGCGGGCGGCAAGGTGGTCCTTCGAGGGGCCGCCCTCGGCGAGGTAGGCCGCGAGCGTGAACGGGGCGCCGGCGAAGCCGATGAGCGGGGTGCCGGCGTCGCCCGAGCCGCCCGACGGCGCGGTCGTGTTCAGCTCGGCGATCGTCAGCGCGACGGCCTCGGCGATCGGGCCCGAGGCCTGGTCGAGCGACGCGGGGTCGATGGCGGTGAGCTCGGCGACGGCCGCGGCATCCGCATAGCCCCTCGAGAAGACGGGGCCGCGCCCCGGCTGGATCTCGACGTCGACGCCGACGAGCTTCAGCGGCACGACGATGTCGCTGAAGAAGATGCCCGCGTCGACGCCGTGACGGCGCACGGGCTGCAGCGTGATCTCGCTCGCCATCGCCGGGTCGAGGCACGCGTCGAGCATGCGCGTGCCGACGCGCAGCTCCCGGTACTCGGGCAGCGAGCGACCCGCCTGGCGCATGAACCAGACGGGCGTCGTGTCGGCGCGCTCGCCCCGGTAGGCGCGCACGAGGCGCGAGTCGCTGGTCAGGCCGGCAGAGAGGGGATGCTGCGGGGAGAGGATCACGCCCGACATTGTCTCGCACGGGGCTGGGAGGGTGGAGCCGGATGCCGACGGGATCGACGCCCATCGGAGTCACGATGTCTCCGATTCAGGAGAAGTACTTGGCGCGCACCGCTTCGAAAATCGCTACCACATCCCGAGGAAGACGATTCGGTGCTTCGTCGCCCTCATCTCGGCGAGGGGAACCCACTTTGCCTGTGGATCACGGATCACGAGGCGCAGGAGTCCTCGCTGAACGAAGGCGATCAGGTTGAGGTCGAACCACCCGAGACAGGCTCCGAGGGAAGCGTTCGTCATCGGGCCGAGCACCATCCACGAGAGAACTCCGGCCGGCACCATGACCCAGAGCAGGATCCCTCGGATGACCAGCAGAAGGAGCTGCGCGACCTCACTCATGCGAGCGCTGGTCCGACGATCGGCACGACCGCGACCGCGTCGTAGTACAGAAAGCGAATCATGGGCTTCGCACTCCCCCATCCGCGGCGCGGTCGTCGACTTCTGCCGCGCGTGAGATTTCGTCGAGCGCGGCGATGTACTCGGCGGCCCGTGCAACGTGCACACCCAGCCAGTGCCTCCACTCCATGACGACGATCGATGTCCGGAGGTCGCTGTCGAGGGTCAGGTCGATTGCGCGCTCGGTCGACATCTTCAGGCGAGCAACCCCGGGGGCGACGTCCTTCACCTGGCTGAGTTCGATCGAGCAAGCTTCGGCGGGGTGCTGCAGGTCCTCCCAGAAACCGACTCGACCGTCGTCCAACGTGACCGCCATGTAGGGCGGCGGGTAGGGCCGCTCCGACAGCGCGAACGTCTCGTCGACGGCGTCGAGGAACGCGACGAGCTCCTTCGTTCTCCGAACGAGCAGGGGGCGCGGCGCTCCGGCTCGCTCGACGGCGTCGACCAGTCGGCGCGCGCGCCATTCGTCTCGGACGACCCGCACGGGCACGAGGAGCACAACACCCGCCAGCCCGATCGCACACGCAGTCAGGACAAGAGGGATTCCGTCGCCGGAAGGCGAACGCAACAACATCAGGATCTGCGACACGGCGAGCACAAGGAACGGCACGGTCCAAGCCCAGCGATGACGCACCCTGGGCGGGAGGTGACCATCACCGCTGAGATTGCCCATGCACCGAAACTAGTGGCCTGACGTCGTGCTGATGAGACGTCGACGCCACCGATTCTCTCCGCCGTCGCACTGAACGTGGAGTCAGGGAAGGGAACCTCACCTCGCCCTTCCGCTCGCGACTCGCGCCACGCTAAGGTCGGAGTCGTTGTGCGCCACCCACGCGCGACGACGCGCCGCCCGACGGCGCGCCTCCGCCCCCACGGAGATTCGCATGTCCCGAACGATGACGTCCACCCGTACCGTCGCGCAGCTTCGCCGCGCCATCGACCTCGCACGAGGCATCCGATGAACGAAGCCGCACCCCATCGCACCAAGCTCACCGTGCTCGTCGCACTGTTCGCGGCACTCGTCGTCGCCGGGCTCGTCGTGGGCGCGGCCCGTGTCGAGGAGGTCGTGCCCCGACTGCCGACCGTGCCCGGTGGCAGGGCGACCCTGGCTGTGATCGCCGTTGCGGCACTCGTGTGCGCGATCCTGATCCTCGTCCGGCTGGCCCGGGCCGGCCGGTGCCGTGCGCGACGCCGGGCGCTCGAGGCCAGCGTGCGCGGCCAGGTGAGCTGCGGCATCCGCACCAGCATGCTCGTCAGCGCACTCAACGAGGTGCGCGTCGACGAGCCGCACGCGATCCGTCTCGCGGCCCGCTACTCGATGGTGGCCGACGAGCTCGGCGTCGCCTTCTGGAACGGCGGCCACCGACCGCGTCGCGCGGTGTTCTTCCCCTGGCGGGAGGTGCGTAACATCCGCGCCGACTCGATGGTCATCGGCGGCACGCTCGTCTCCGTGCTCGTGCTGCGGGTGCGCCGCGGCGGCACCAGTGCCGAGCTGCCGATCGTGTTCAGCGCTCCGCGCGTCGGCGCGTACGCACTCGGCGACGCGCCCTTCTACGCGCTCGTGCGCAGCTGGAAGGCGCTGCACCGCGAAGCGCTCAAGGCCGAGGGCATCGAGCCGCCGCCCGTCACCGGGGCGATTCCGGTGATCAGGCCGGGGATGGCGTACGCGGGGGCTCGGTAGGGGTCTCGATACGCTTCGCTACTCGACCACCGGGGCGCGCGCTACTCGACCACCGGGGGCTGTTGCGCCCCGAGTCATCCTCGCTTTCGACGGCGGGTAGAATCGTCGGGTGCTCATCTGCCTGACCGCGAGCCACAAGAACGCCGCATTCGACACCCTCGAACGGCTTTCGGCGCACGCGGAATCCGCCGCGCCGCGCATCCTCGACCGTCATGACTCGCTCCAGGGCGCGGTCGTCGTCGCGACCTGCAACCGCTTCGAGGCCTACCTCGACCTCGACACCGCCGAGGGCGACTCGCCCGTTCCCGCCGTGCACGAGGCGATCCGCGCGGTGGGCGACGCCGCCGGCCTCGAGCCCGACGAGCTGCGCTCGACGTTCGGCTTCGTGCACGGCAACGCCGTCGCCGGCCACCTCTTCTCCGTCGCATCCGGTCTCGAATCGGTCGTCGTCGGCGAGGGCGAGATCGCTGGCCAGGTGCGCCGATCGCTCGAGCGCGCCCGTGCCGAGGGCACCACGACTCCCGAGCTCGAGCGCCTCTTCCAGCGCGCCTCGCAGACCTCGCGCCGGGTGAAGAACGAGACGGGCATCGGCGGCGCCGGCCGCTCGCTCGTGCGCCTCGCGCTCGAACTCGCGTCGAGCCGCGTCACTGACTGGTCGGCCGCGCGCGTGCTGCTCGTCGGCACCGGCCAGTACGCCGGCGCGACGCTCGCGGCGCTGCGCGACCGCGGCGCGAACGACGTGCGCGTCTACTCCCCCTCGGGCCGGGCCGCGAAGTTCGCCCGCAACCACGACATCACCGCCGTCTCCCACGCGGGCTACGCGATCGCCGCGGCGGCCGCCGACGTCATCATCACCTGCACGACCGCCGAGCACCACGTCGTCGACCGGGTGCTGCTCGAGGGCGGGCGCGCGACGCTCGCCTCCTCCCACTCGGCCCTCGCCGCCCCTGCGGCGGGCTCCGGGGTGGCCGGCTCAGCGACGACCGAACCGGATGCCTCGGCCACTGCGCCCTCCGACGCCGGCGTGCTCGCCGAGTTCCGTGCCTGGTGCCCCGTGCCCGAAGCCGCACTGGGCGCCCGCCAGCTCGTGATCGACCTCGGCATGCCGCGCAACGTCGCGACCGACGTCGTCGACGTCGACGGGGTCGAGCTGCTCGACCTCGAGACGATCCGCCGCCACGCGCCGCTCGAAGAGCTCGGCGCCTCCGACGACGCCCGCGTGCTCATCGAACGTGCGGCCCGCAACTTCGGCGCGGTCGGCGAAGAGCTCGACCTGGCCCCCTCGGTCGTCGCGCTCCGCGCGCACGTGCAGGGAGTGCTCGAGGCCGAGATCACCCGCGCCCGGTCGCGCGGCACGGGCGACGAGGCCGCCGACGAGCGCGTCGAGGCCGCACTTCGGCACATGGCCGGCGTGCTGCTGCACACGCCCATGGTGCGCTCGCGCGAGTACGCCCGAGCGGGCGACCAGCGCGCGTGGATCGACGGCCTCGAGGCCGTGTTCGGCGTGCGCGCCGACGAGGCGCACTAGGCACGGCACCGCGGACCGACGGGTCAGTCGCGCGATTCGCCGACCGACGCACGTCGTACTGCGTCGCGCTGGTCGGCGGACAGCCGGTCCTGGCGCGGCTCGAGCCGGTAGCCGACATGATCTTCGGTCAGGGTGAAGGGGTCGCCGAGGGCGGGCTGTTCGCGGAGCCGGCCGATCGCATCGTCGAGGCGGTGCTGCGGCCATCCGAGCACAGTGCCGAGCTGTTGCGCGGTCATCGGCTGTCGGGCGTGGCCGAGGGCGGCGACCGCGGTCATGGCGTCGTCGATGCCGGGGTCGGCGAGGCCGCTGCCGCGGAGCTGCCGGGTGAGGTCGCCGAAGAACGTGGCCATCCGGGAGAGGTGGATGCCCGCAGGCGTTCCCGCGCCGAAGAGCACGACCCCGCGCTGTGCCGCGTCGGCGACGGCGGCGTGCGCGCTGGAGTCGGTCCTGACGGCCCGCGTCCAGATGTCGTCGCCGATCGAATACCGCTCCCTGCGGCTGCGAGGATCGGGTCGTCGTTCGACGAGTTCCATGCTCTCGAGGTAGCCGATGGCCTTCGACACGGACGCCGGACTCACGCGGAGCTCGGACACGAGTTCGACCGAGGTGCGACTGCCGGTCGGCGAGGTGATCAGGCCTGCGAACACACGTGAGGCCATGCGAGGCATCCCGGTGCCGGCGAGGAGCGCGGTGAGCTCGTCGACGAACTCGCGGGCAGGACCCGCGGACTCGCCTCGCGCGTCGTGAGTCGCACTCCTTCGGCCCCTGCGGCGGGTCGCCTGCTGCGCGCGGTCTGCCGCGTACCGACCGTGCCCGTTGCGGGCGACCTCGCGACTGATCGTCGAGGTCGGTCGCCCGATCCGTCGCGCGATCTCCGCGTACGACAGCCCGTCACCGATTCCGGCGGCGATGGCTCGGCGGTCGTCCATGGTCAGTCTGCCCCCGGCCACCCCGCCCCCTCCACTCAAGCTCGTCGCTCGCTGCACCGCCATTCGGTTGCGTTTACGAACATCTCCGCGCAACGATTCGTGTATTTCAAGGAGTTTACGTTGCCGATTTTTGAAACGCAACGTAGCGTTTCGTGAACTGAGAACAGGGAGGACATCATGCACGTCTTGGCGATCTCGACGGTGAGCGACAGCGACCGGTTCTGGGGCGGGTTGAAGAAGGCGTACGGCCGGCTGCCCGTCGGCGCGACGTGGGTGCTCGCGCTCGCGAGCTCGGACGGGACCCGGGCGGTGAACGTGATCCGGCACGACTCGATCGGCGCCGTGCGGGAGTTCCTCGACGGATACGCCGGCGCGGCGGCGGTGACGGAGTACCTCGAGGCCGATGCGGCGAACGCCGTCGGACTCGTCGCCTAGGCCGCGCACATGAACCGGCTGACCGACCTGGAGCCTCGCATCGCGCAGGTGCTCGCCGAGTATCAGACGCCAGGCGCCGCGGTCGGTATCGTGCACGACGGCGAGATCACCGAGCTCGCCTTCGGCGTGGAGGACGTCACCACCGGGCGACCGGTGACGACCGACACCGTCTTCCAGTGCGGGTCGCTGACGAAGTCATGGACGGCGCTGGCCTTCATGCAGCTCGTCGACGAGGGCGGGCTCGATCTGGATGAACCGGTGCGGCGCCTCCTTCCGCGGTTCGAGGTGGCCGACGCGAGGGCGAGCGCGCGGGTGACGCCGCGGCACCTCCTCGATCACACCAGCGGGATCGAGGAGGCGTACGGCGACCCCGGCGAAGGCGACGACGTCTACTCGCGCATGGTCGATGCGATCGTCGACGCCCCGCAGGTGAGCCCGCTCGGCGCTGTTCACGGCTACAGTGCCGCGCTCGGCTACGCCATCCTCGCCCGGATCATGGAGGTCGCCGACGACAAGCCGTGGCACCTGATCATGGCCGACCGTCTCTTCACCCCGATGGGGCTGCGCAGCACCGCCGCCCGCCCGGAGGACGTCGACCCGGACCGCGCCGCGCGGGGCCACCTCATCCGCTCGCTCGAGGAGGGGCCGTTCCCCACCCCGGTGGACCACCTCCCCCGCGCCTACGGACCCGGCGGCGCCATCACCTCCACCGCTCGTGAGGTGCTCGCCCTCGCCCACGTCTTCCTGCACGCTGGACTCGCGCCGAACGGGCGCCGCATCGTCTCGGCGGCGTCCATCACGGAGATGCTGACCTCGCGCGTGCCGATCCCCGATCCGTACACCCTCGGCCACGCGTGGGCACTCGGCATGGTCGTCAGCGATTGGCACGGCCGCACCGTGTACGGGCACGACGGCAGCACGATCGGGCAGAACGCCCGGATGCGGATCCTCCCCGACGACGACCTCGCGCTGGTCCTCCTCAGCAACGGCGATCCACGAGAGGGCCGCCACAGGCGCGTCTTCGACCTCATCCTCGAGCAGCTCGGCATGGCCGGGATCCCGCACCTGCCCGAGGCCGACCCGGCACTCGCCCTCGACCCCGCGCGCTACGTCGGGATCTACGAACGCCCCGGAACCCGCTTCGAGGTGACCGCCGCCGGCGGCGGCCTGCAACTGCACCACGACGTGGACCCGGTGCACGCCGCGATCATGGGCACGCCCGACCGCATCACCCACGACCTCCTCCCCATCGACGACACCCACTTCCTCATGGCGGCTGCAGGCCCGCTCGAAGAGACCCAGACGCTCGCACTCTTCGACTTCCGCGACGGTGCCGCCCGCTTCCTCCACACCAACGCACGCCTGCACCCACGGCGCGCGTAGCAGTCGACGCGGCGGGAGAACTCCGCAGGGGTCGGCGGCCCTCTCGCACGAGAGCCGCCACGACCCCTCGCATCGGGCGAAACGGTAGGTTCGCAGCATGAACGCGTCGACCGCTTCGGACACGCCTGCACTCGCCGTGCCGTTCGACATCGGCAGCGTCGAGGCCGATCCGCCGCAGACCGACCGCCTCATCCTGCGCCCGATCCGCGCCGACGACAGCGACGACATCTGGGAGTACCAGCGCCTGCCGGAGGTGCTGCGGTACATCCCCTGGCCCCGGCGCACGCGCGAGGAGGCGCACGACCACACCCTCAGACGCGCCGAGCGTCGGCGCCTCGCCGAGGATGGCGACGCCACGCACTTCGCCCTGGTGCTGCGCGGCGAACCCTCGGTCGGAGGCGGCGCCGAACCGGCGGCACCCGGTCGCGATCGCGTCATCGGGGATGTGATGATGCGCGTCACGAGCGTCGAGTGGGCGCAGATCGAGCTCGGCTGGGCACTGCACCCCGACTTCCAGGGGCGCGGTCTCGCCTACGAGGGCACCGCACGCGTGCTGCGCTTCACGTTCGAGACCCTCCGCGCCCACCGCGTGCACGCGAGCCTCGACGTGCGCAACACGGCGTCGGCCGCTCTCTGCGAGCGTCTGGGCATGCGTCACGAGGGCACGCTCCTGGAGGACGAGTACGACGACGGCTGGCAGGACAGCGCAATGTACGCCATCCTCCGCCGCGAGTGGGAGGGACGCGGCTGAACGGCCTCGGCCCCGCCGAGTTCCGCAAGCGGCACCGCCGCTGAGCCGACACCGTCGCCGACGACTACGCCTCGTCGTCGCGCCAGACGGCACGGGGCTCGGGCAGCGCATTGAGGTGCGCGGCGTCGAGCTCGAACCGGAGCTCGGGCACACCGAGGTCACTCCACTCGAGCACGAGCGTCGTCGGGGCAGCCAGCCCGTCGGGAGCCCAGATCCAGCCCGTGAACCCGCCGCGATACTCGCGCTCGTCGCCTCCGCCGCCCGAGTGGTTCGCGCAGAGCGTCGGCGGCTTCGGCGAGTACGGGTCCGAGCTCGAAGCTGCGGCTGCGTCCAGTGCGACTGCGTCGAACCCGATCGGGTAGACCGCGGCGCCGTCCGCGAGGAGCAGGCCGAGCTGGACGCCACCCGAGCCGGATGTCGGCGGCTCGTGCATTCGTCGCCTCAGCAGGTCGTCCCACTCGCGCCGGTCGAGCCCGTCGCGGCGCAGCATCCAGCCGAGCCGAACCTCGTACCCGTTCGAGAATCGACGCAGCTCCCGCAGCACGACCACGAGCCGCCGGTCGCGGTGCAGGATCTCGTCGAGGACCGTCCTTCCGGGCAGTTCGCCGGAGGGCGGCTGCCACCACGGCGGCATCGGCGGTGGCGCCTCGGGCTCGGGCGGGTGCGGCACGCGATCGAAGAATCCACCCTCGGAGTGCATGACGACAGGCTAGACGCACGAACACCCCCGCGGTGAGGATCGCGGGGGTGTTCGTGCCGGTGGCGCCGGGGCGGTCAACCGCCCGCCCCGGCGCGGCCCATCACTCGGTGCCGAAGAAGTCGAGCTCGCCGATGGCCGCCCAGGGCTGGCCGTTGTGCGAGCTGAGCGCGACGACCTTCACGTAGCGGCCCTCGGCCGGCTGCGCGAACATGACCGCCTGGGCACCGCCGGTCGCGGCGAGCGTGCCCGCGGCGACCGGGTCACCCCAGGCCTCGCCGTCGGCGCTCACGTACACCTCGAACTGCTTGATGCGGCCGTTGGGCTCGGTGCCCGGTCGCTGCTGGATCGAGATGCCCCGCAGTTCGTTCGCCTCGCCGAGGTCGACCGTGAGGTGGTGCGGGAAGGCGGGCGACCCGCCGAGCCACTGCGTGTGCCAGTAGGTCGCGGTGTCGCCGTCGATGGCGTTGGCGGCCGCGCCGTCCTCGCCCTCGATCTCCTCCGAGTCGACGTCGGCCACCGTCATGCCCTCCTTGGGCAGCGGGGTCGGCGCCGCCTGGCGGGTGCCCCAGACGTTGAGCTCGCCGGCGCCGGCGAAGGCCGCACCGTTGATCGCGTTGAGGCCCACGAGCTTCACGTAGCGGGCGCTCGTCGCGGGCAGTGCGAGGTGCTGCACGTCGGTCGTCGACGCGAACGCGCCCTGCTTCACCGGGGTGCCCCAGTTCACGCCGTCGCTCGAGAGGTAGAGCTCGTAGTCCTTGATCGACCCGTTGCCGCGGCGCACTTGGTAGTCGAACCCGTCGACGTTGTAGGTGTCGCCGAGGTCGAGCGCGATCCAGTGCGGGTAGGGCGTGTCGGGGTTCACCTGCGACCAGGCCGAGTGCCACATCGTCGCCGTGTTGCCGTCGATCGCCGCACCGGCGCTGCCGTCGCCGGTGCCCGGCTCGGCGTCGCTCACGCCCGCGATCGACAGGCGCGACTGCGGGATGAGGCCGGCGGGCAGGGTCGGCACGCTCGTGGATGCCTCGACCGTGCGCTCACCGCCCGTGACCGTGTACGCGGCCGACGCCGACACCGGGTAGCGCCCGGGCTCGAGGCCGGCCGGCGCGGTCACCCGCCAGGTGGTCTTGACCGTGGCGCCAGGCGCGACGGAGGCGAACTCGGCCGCGCTCGACGCCTTCGCCGTCCAGCCTTCGGGCACCTCGATCGAGGTCGACACCGCGGTCGCGGCCTCGGCCTCGTGGTTGGTGAACGAGGTCGTGAAGGCGTTGGCCTCGCCGGGCACGAGACCCGACGGCCCGACCACGTCGAGCTTGGCGCACGCGGCCGCCTCGGTGCTCTCGCCGAGGTCGACGATGCGCACGTCGTCGACGATGAGGTCGGCGCCGGTGCCGCCGACGGCGTTGCGACGCACCCCCACGTACGGGGTGCCGCATGTCGCGCCGTCGAACTCGTACGAGAACTCGGCCGTCGAGAGCTGCTCGCCGAAGGGCGTCGACGTGAGCTCGACGGGCTTCGAGGCATCGCCGGTCGACTGGTCGACCCCCGAGACGAACGAGTACGCCCCGGCGACACCACTCTGGTAGTCGAACGTCACCCGGTAGCGGTGCCCAGCTTCGAACGGAACGGTGTACTCCGACGTGCGGTACACGAGCCCGCGGTTCTCCTCGTGCGCCATGAGCGAGTAGTCGCCGCCGAGCACCATGTCGAACTTGCGACCGTTCCAGCCCTGTTGGGTGAAGGGCTCGTTGCGCTTGGCGATGTGGGTGCGCGGGTCGGTCGTGCCGCCGGCGTCGCCCTTGAAGAACGGGCCCCAGCCCTGGTCGACCTGCTCGAAGTCCTCGTCGACGAGGACCCGTTCACCGTCGCCGGCGGGGCCGGCCGTCGGGTCGTCGGTCGCGACGACGCGCACGTTGTCGACCCGCACCGTCGCGTCGCCGTCGGCGGCCGAGACCGTGAGCGTCGGACGCGCGCCGTCGGCGGGGACGGTGATGTAGGTGCGGACGCGCTGGAGGTTGGTGCCGCTCCACTCGTCGGCCGCGACCGCGTTGCGGATGGTTGAGCGCTCGACGGTCGTCGAGGAGCCCTCGCCACCCGGCACCTCGACCGAGATCGTGGTCTCGCGGGCGGCACCGTCGGCGATGCCGAGGTCGGCCGACACCGCGTACGTGCCGGGCTCGAGCTCGCCGAGTCGCTGGCTGATCGACGCAGCACCGGCACCGAGCACGGCCGCGCGCCGGCCCAGGTCGTCGCGTTCGACGCTCGCGGCGCCCGTCGCGTTCCAGCCCTCGAGGTCGGCGGCGTTGAAGCCGGGGTCGACGACCGGGGTGCCCTGGCCGAAGGAGACCTTCTTCGGCAGCGTCGTGGCGCCCGTCGCCTTCTTGCCGGGCACGAGCACGTAGGCCTGGCCGGCCTGGGCGTCGATGGTGACGGCGCCGCCCGTCACGGGCAGGTCGGCGACCTTCGTGCGGCCCTCGTCACCGAGCGCGAAGAGCTGCAGCGACGCGGCATCCGCGAAGCCGTCGGTGAGCTGCCAGGTGGTCTGGCCGCCCGCCGGGTTGAGGTGGTAGAGCTTGTCGGCGGTCTTGCCCGCCTTCGACGACCACGGCAGCAGGTAGGTACCGCCGCGCAGCACCTCGGTGCCGTCGACGGTGATGGTGCGGTCGGCGGCCGTCGTGCCGGTGACGCTCACGCCGTCCTCGAGGTCGATGCGCTCGGGAGTCCAGCGCATGATCTCGTGATGCTGCAGGAACTTCGCGGGCACGTTCGCCGTCCACACGTTCTCGAGGAACGCCGGGAAGTCGTTCTGCCCGGTCCAGCCCTCGAACTCGACGATGTGGCTCGTGCCGAGCTTGACGTCGGGGTTCCAGACGTCGGCCTCCGTGTTGTTGACGAAGCGCAGGATCTGCGAGTTCACGCCCTTGTTGGAGGAGCCGCCGTAGTTCTCGTCGTTCGCCCAGTGCGACCACGTGTTGTTCTCGGCGAGCTTGTCGGCCCACTCCGACCCGACGCGGAACCCGTGCTTCACGAGCGAGTCCTGCAGGGTCTGCGCGAGCCAGCCGTGCTCGTAGTAGACGTCGATGTATGCGAAGTCGAGGTTGTCGTCGGTCGCGTCGGCCAGTTCGCCGATGCGCTTGTCGAGCTCGCCCGAGACCCGGTCGTAGCGCTGATCGATGTAGTACGACTGGTCGAGCCAGTTCCAGCCCTTCGAGTTCTCGTTCGCGATCTCGTCGCTGAACGAGTTCGCCTCGGGGTAGATCTCGGTGGCGTTCATGTGCACGCCGAACGAGGCGTTCCACTTCTTGCCGGCCTTGACGGCCTCGTTGAGCTCGTCGAGTCCGCCGGCGCGTTCGTTGAAGTTGTCGCCGTAGTCGGTGTTCGCCGAGTCGTGACCCTCACTCGTGTAGCCCTTCAGCATCGCGACCTGACCGAGGCCGTCGGTGTTGAGCGCGATGCGCTTGACGTCGTCGAGCGTGCGCAGGAACGGGTGCGTCGCCTGCGAGGCGAAGTTGAACGGGATGTGCGTGATCACGTTCTCGGGAGTCTGGTCGCCCTTGTTCGGGGCGACGCGGATGCCGCGCATCGCGATCGCGCCGTCCTGCCAGTCGACGACGTCGTCGCCGTTGGCGTCGGGCGTGATCGCGACCTTGACCCACGGCAGCTCCTCGGTCGCGTCCGAACCCTGGGCGCGGTAGAGCCACGGGCCCGAGGCGATGCCGACCTCGACGCCGCCGTCGGCGGCGACGGCCTGGCGCCAGAAGTTGCCCGCATCCTTCTGCGAGGGCCCTGACGAGGTGTCGTAGAGGGCGTTCGTCGCGAACGCCGCGGCGAGCTCGCCGGTGTTGGCGATGATCGCGTTCGAGCCCTTCGGCGCGGCATCGAGGGGCGTCGACGCCGTCACGGGGATGAAGACGTCGCCCGAGGCCCCGCGGTCGACCGACAGGTTCGCCGCGGCGACTGCGGCTCCCGCCTCGCCCGACGAGACCGTGACGAGCCGGTGGTCGGGGATCTGCAGCGTCTTCACGACGCCATCGGGGTCGGTGATCTTCGTCACGCGGATCGTGACGACGTTGTGCTTCACCGAGAGCTGCGCCTCGATCGAGACACCGGCGAGCGCGGTCGGCGTGAGCACGTACAGCGCCTCGCCGTCGTCGAGGCGCGAGGCGACCTCGACGGGCTCGGCCTTGCCGTTGATCGTGATCGACGAGATCGTCGCGTCGTTGCCGTGCATCGTCGCGCCCGAGTCGCGGTCGGTGTACGCAACGACCTGCGGGAAGCCCGCCGACGCGGTCACCCGGAGGTCGCGGCTCTGCAGGGCGAACGTCTCGCCCGCGGCGGCGACCGCGAACCCGTCGGGCACGAGCGGTGCGGCGTGCACCGGCATCGCGCCGAGCGGGGCGATCACGCCGCCCGCGATGGCGCATCCCAGTCCGAGTCGCCAGAGGCGACCCGGGGGTCGTGATGAAGGCATCTTCGTCTCCATTCCCGCGTCGTGTCGACGCGTCCACATCGACCTGCGCCGACGGCGCAGCTCAGTCGAAGGTCTCGATGTACTCCTGCTCGGGGCCGAGCTCCGCGTGCTCGCGCAGCTCGACGACGTCGCCGAGGCGCTCGAGCTCGAGCACCGCGATCGTGTTCTCACCGGCCCGCAGCAGCGGCGCCGGAACGTAGTAGGTCTGCTGCGGCCCGATCTCCCAGTACCGGCCGAGCAGGAACCCGTTCACCCACACGAACCCCTTGCCGAAGCCGGGGAAGGCGAGGAACGCGTCGGCCGGCTCGTCGACCGTCAGCGTCGCCGTGGCGAGCCCGTCGAGGTCTCGCTCGCTCCACTCGTCGAGCGGCAGCGCCCGCGCCGTCCAGCGCTGCACGAGGCGACGGTCGAGCTGCACCCCGCCGAGGATGCCCTTGCCCTCGCCGAGCAACGGCCCGTAGTTGATGCGGCCCTGGTTCTCGACGACGATCTCGAGCACGACGGCCCGGCCCTCGCCCGCGAGCCGCACGCCGGCCAGAGCCTGTTCTGCATCGAGCACCGCGACGCGCTCACCGTCGACGAACACGAGCGCTCGGTCGCGCAGCCCCCGGATGGTGAGGAGCGCACCCCCCGTCGGCACGATCGGCCGCGCCTCGTAGAGCACGAGGCCCGCGTCGAGCCCGAGCTCCTCGAAGGTCGGCGGGGTCGCTGCGCGAACGGGCTCGCCCGCCGCGCGCAGCACGTCGAGCAGGTCGCGGCCGGGCCGGACGGGCAACGTCGCAGCCGGCAGCACGGGCGGGGTCGGGGATGCCGCGGGCGGCGTCTGCCCCGTGGCATCCTGCAGCACGTCGCGGATGCGACGGAACTTCTCGGTGATCGCGCCGTTCTCGGCGATCGGGGCGTGCGAGTCGTAGCTCGTCTGGGTCGGCTGCAGGCGCACGCCGTCGTGGTTCGCCCCCGACCAGAGCCCGAAGTTCGTGCCGCCGTGCGCCATGTAGAGGCTCAGCGACCCGTCCTCGGCGACGATGTCGGCGACCACACCGGCCGCCCCCTCGGGCGTGCGCACGTGGTGCGGGTCGCCCCAGTGGTCGAACCAGCCGTTCCAGAGCTCGGCGCACATGAACGGCTCGCCCGAGCGGCGCTCGCGCAGCATCGACGCGGCCTGCGCGGCGCGCGAGCCGAACGTCGCGGTCGCGACGACGCCCGGCACGCTGCCGCCGTCCTGCATGAGCTCGGTCGGGCCGTCGGCCGTGTAGACGAGCTCGGTGACCCCGCCCGCGACGAGGCGGTCGTGCAGCCAGGCGAGGTAGTCGGCGTCGTCGCCGTAGCTGCCGAACTCGTTCTCGAGCTGCACGGCGACGATCGGTCCGCCGTGGGCCGCCTGGAGCGGCACGAGCCGCGGCAGCAGCTCGTCGAACCAGGTGCCGACGGCGTCGAGGTAGGCCGGGTCGCTCGACCGCAGGCGCAGCCCGGGGGTGCCCGAGAGCCAGGCCGGGAACCCGCCGTTGTCCCACTCGGCGCAGATGTACGGGCCCGGCCGCACGATCGCGTCGAGGCCGACCTCGGCGGCGAGCGCGAGGAAGCCCTCGAGGTCGCGCCAGCCGGTGAAGTCGATCTCGCCCCGGCGACGCTCGTGGAAGTTCCACGCGACGTAGGTGTCGACGGTGTTGAGCCCGAGCGCGAGCATGCGCTCGAGCCGGTCGCGCCACTGCGCCGGGTGCACGCGGAAGTAGTGCAGCGACCCCGAGAGGATGCGATGCGGGCGGCCCTGGCGCAGGAACGCGCCGTCGGCGACGGTGAGGACGGGTCGGGGATGCGACGGCGCCGGCCCCGAGGCATCCGGACGCGTCGTCGTCGTGTACCCGGTCACTTCACGGCCCCCGCGGTCAGGCCCGCACGCCAGAAGCGCTGCAGGCTGAGGAACGCGATGATGAGCGGAACGACCGAGAGCAGCGCGGCGACCACGACGGTGCCGGCAGGCACCTGCCCGTTGCTGCCCGCCCAGCCGACGAGGCCGACCGTCACGGGCTGCAGCGAGCTGTCGTTGAGCACCATGAGCGGCAGCAGGAAGTTGTTCCAGACCTCGACGAACTGGAACAGGAAGATCGTCACGAGCGCGGGCGACATGATGCGCACACCGATCGAGAAGAAGATGCGGAACTCCCCCGCGCCGTCGATGCGGCCCGCCTCGATGAGCTCGTCGGGCACCGACTGGGCCGCGAACACGCGGGCGAGGTAGACGCCGAACGGGCTCACGACGCTCGGCAGCAGCACCGCGAGCGGGTTGTTCAAGAGGCCCACCTGGTTGAAGAGCAGGAACAGCGGCAGCGTGAACATGACCTTCGGGATGAGCACGGCCGCGAGGATGACGCCGAACACGACGCCCCGGCCGCGGAACTCGTACTTCGCGAGCGCGTACCCGGCCATGGCCGAGAGCAGCGTGCCGACGAGCGCAGACGTGCCCGCGTAGAAGACGCTGTTGAGCATCCACCGGCCGAAGATGCCGTCGGACTCGGCGAACACGAGCGCGATGTTGTCGAACAGCCCGAAGCCGTCGAACCAGAGGCCGGGCTCGGAGAACTGGTGCCCGGCGGGCTTCGTCGACGCGACGACGAGCCACCAGATGGGCACGATGAAGTAGAGGGCCGACAGGCCGAGCAGGGCGAAGACGCCCAGGCGGCTCGCGAGGTTCGCCTCGCGCCGCGAACGGCGTGGGCGCGCGGCATCCGGCCGGTCCGACCGGGGCGGCCGCTCGGCCGACACGAGGGTGGGGGCGCTCATCGCTCGCCTCGATTCATGAGCTTGAAGAACGTGAACGAGAGCACGCCGACGATGAGGGCGAGCACGACCGACTGCGCCGCCGCGTACGTATAGTTCTGCGCGGTGACCTGCGCCTGCGCGGCCATGAGCGGCGTGAAGGTGTTGCTGATCGCGCCGCCCGAGATGGTCTGCAGCACCTTGGGCTCGTTGTAGAGCTGGGCCGAGCCGATGATCGAGAAGACGGCGGTGAGCACGATCGCCGGGCGCACCATGGGGATCTTGATGTTCCACGCGATGCGCCACGGGCCGGCGCCGTCGAGGCGCGCCGCCTCGATGGTCTCGGCCGGGATCGTCTGCAGCGACGAGTAGATGATCAGCATGTTGTAGCCCGTCCAGCCCCAGGTCACGATGTTCGCGACGGCCCACAGCACGATCTCGGGTGCGAAGAAGGGGATGCCGGTACCCACGACCCGCTCGAGCAGCGTGTTGATCGGGCTCGTCACGGGCGAGTAGAGGAACGACCACATGACCGCGGCGATGACGCCGGGCACGGCGTAGGGCAGGAACGCGGAGAGGCGGAAGAAGCCCTTGCCCCGTGCCGACCGCGAGTCGAGCAGCAGGGCGAGGCCGAGCGCGAGGCCGAGCATCACGGGCACCTGCACGAGGCCGAAGAGGCCCACGCGGCCGAGCGAGGCCATGAAGTCGGCGTCGCCGAAGAGGCGCACGTAGTTCGCGAGCGGCGTGAACTCGAGGGTGGGCGCCTCGAGGCCGAGCCCCGAGCGCTGCAGGGTGAACAGGCTCTGCACGAACGCGAAGACGATCGGCACGAGGTACATCGCGACGAAGAGCACGCCGAACGGCAGCAGGAAGAGCAGCGGGATGCGCCAGCGGCCGCCGCCGCGGCGCGAGGCGCGGCCGCCGGGGGCCGGAGCGTCGGGCCCGGGGCGGCCGACGCCGCCCGAGCGCCCGGGGCGCGCGGTGTCGGCGGCGGTGACCGCGCGAGTCGATGAGGTGAGCATGTCGTCCTGCGTGGGTGTGGTGCGTGGGTGGGGTGCTGTGCGGATCGCGGCGCCTGCGGCTGCGGCTGCGCCGCGAGCGTCTCGGGGTGCGGACCGGGGCGGGATCCTCGCCCGCCCCGGTCCGGGTCTCGCGGGGCTGCTCCGAGCTACTCCGAGACGGAGAGGCCCTGGGCCTCGAGGGCGTCGACGGTCTGCTGCTGGGTGCTCTTCAGCGCGTCGGCGAAGGTGCCCTGCTTCGACCAGGCCTTGCCCAGGCCGTCGTCGAGGAAGCCAACGGTCTCGGGCATGTTCGGGCCCCAGGTCCAGCCGGTGGTGACGTTCGGCGAGGCCTCGGCGAACACGTCGAAGATGACCTGGTCGCCGAAGTACGGGTCGGGCTCGGTGAGCGCCGGCAGGTCGAGCAGGTCGGTCGCCGCCGGGTAGAGCGCGGCGGCCTCGATGAGGCCCGTGTAGATGTCGGGGTCGGTGCTCATGGCGTGCGCGAACGTCCATGCCGCCTCGGGGTTGTCGCAGCCCTTCAGCACGGCCGTGGCCGAGCCGCCGACGTTGCCGACCTTGTTCTCGCCGGCCTCCCACTGCGGCATCGGGGCGACGGCCCACTTGCCGGCGCCGTCGGGGGCGCTTCCCTTCAGGATGCCCGCGATCCACACCGCGCCGACGTGCGTCGCGATCGAGCCGTCACCGAGGCCGGTGTACCAGGACTGGTCCCACATGGGGGCCTGGCTGATGAGGCCGGCGTCGGTGAGACCCTGCCAGTAGTCGGCGACCTTCTGGCCCTCGGGCGAGTCGATCGAGACGTCCCAGCTGTCGCCGTCGACCGAGAACCACGGGGCCTCGGCCTGCCAGTCGAAGCCGGCGTAGTCGTAGTTGAGGTAGCTCGCCGAGAGCGACTTGCCGGCGGCCTTGAGCTTCTCGCCGGCGGCCTGGTACTCGGCCCAGGTCGTCGGCACGGCGATGCCGAGCTGGTCGAACACCTCCTTGTTGTAGAAGAGCGCCATCGGGCCCTGGTCGACGGGTGCGCCGTAGACGGCGTCGCCGATCGAGACGGCCGACCACGTGGCCGGGGTGAACTCGTCCTCGTTCGCGTTCGCGAACTCGGAGACGTCTTCGAGGGCGCCCTGGGCCGCGAAGCTCGTGAGGGTCTCGTAGCCGACCTGCGCGAGGCACGGGGCGTTGCCCGCCGTCACGGCGTTGAGCATCTTGTCGTAGCCGCCCTTGGCGCCGGGCGCGACCTCTTCGTACTTCACGACCACGTCGCCCTGCGACGCGTTGAACGCGTCGACGGCGTCGGCGTAGCCCGGGGCCCAGCCCCAGAACGTGACCTCGGCCGGGCCGGATGCCTCGGGCTGCGCGGCCCCGGCACAGCCGGCGAGCGCCAGGCCGATGCCGATCGCGCCGGTGATGCCCACCGTGCGCATGACTGTCTTCTTCACTGCTGCCTCTCCTTTGAATGAGCTCGGAATGCGTCGTGCAACGAACCGGGCCCGCGCGGTCTCGGGTGCGGGTTCCGCGGGGCGTGCTCCCGATGGTGCCACAAGTTGTTATCGATAACAAGCACGGAATCCTGACGAATGGATGCCGCATCCGGCCGCCTCGCAGGGTTAGCATGTTTTCGCTAGCATGACGATGGTGCATGCTGCAGGGGCAATGGCGAAGGGGCATGAGATGAGCACGACCCGGCGACTCGACGCGAACGGACGCACGCGCACGCCGAGCATGGCCGACGTCGCCGCCCACGCCGGGGTCTCGGCCCAGACGGTGTCGCGCGTGCTGAGCGGGCACCCCAACGTGCAGCCCGCCACGCGCGACCGCGTGCTCACCTCGGTCGAGCAGCTCGGCTACCGCATGAACAACGCCGCGCGCTCGCTCTCGTCGGGCCGCACGCGCACGATCGGCGTCGTCGTGCTGCCGACCGTCGACTACTCGGGCTCGGCCGTCACGCACGGCGTCGAGTCGGCCGCCCGCCGGGCCGGCTACGCCGTCAACATCTCGACCGCGAGCTCCCCCGACCCCGCCGCGATCGCCGCCGCGATGACCAGGCTCGACCGGCAGTCGGTCGAGGGCATCGTGCTCGTCGTGCCCGTGCCGACCGGCACCGACGAGGTCGAGACGATCGCCCGTCGCATCCCGACCGTCACCATCGACGGCTCGCGCACGATGTCGAGCGAGGTCGTCGCGATCGACCAGTTCGAGGTCGGCCGGCTCGCGACCGAGCACCTGCTCGGGCTCGGCCACCCGACCGTGTGGCACGTCGCCGGCCCCGACGAATGGCTCGACTCCACCGGTCGCGCGGCGGGCTGGCGTGCCGCGCTCGAGGCCGCCGGGCGCGAGGTGCCGCCGCTCCTGCACGGCGACTGGTCGCCCGAGTCGGGCTACCAGGCGGGGCTCCTGCTCGGCCGCATCCCCGAAGCCACAGCCGTGTTCGTCGCGAGCGACGAGATGGCGTTCGGCGTGATCCGCGCGCTGCACGAGCTCGGCCGCCGCGTGCCCGAGGACCTCTCGGTCGTCGGCGTCGACGACATCGCCCTCGCCGCGTACTGCAGCCCCGCGCTCACGACCGTCGCCCAGCCGTTCGGCGACATCGCCGCCCTCGCGGTCGAGCACCTGCTGCGGCGCATCGACGACCCGAGCGCGCCGCCCGCGTCGACCGAGGTCGCCGCCGAGCTCGTGATCCGGTCGAGCACGGCGGCCTACGCGGGCTGAGCGGTGGAACCGGTGGAGCGGGTGGAGCCGGTGGAGCATCGCGCGCGGCTTCAGCCCCGAGGCATCCATTCGCGCCGCAGGATCGCGTAGAGCTCGCTGTCCTGCCAGCCGTCGTCCTCGAGGATCTCCTCGAGCATCGTGCCCTCGAGGCGCATCCCGAGCCGTCGGCAGAGCGCCGCCGATGCCGTGTTGCGCACGTCGAGGTGGGCGAACACCCGGTGCGCGCCGATCACCTCGAACGCGAAGCGCAGCACCTCGGCGGCCGCCTCGTGCGCGAGCCCGCGCCCCTGGAACGCCGGGTGCAGCACCCAGCCGATCTCGACCTGCGCGCTGTCGATGCTGCCCACGCGCAGCATGACGTCGCCCACGACGCGATCACGACGGGCGGATGCCTCGGGGCCGGCGCCGTCCGCACCGCTCGACGCGCGCCCGCCGCGCTTGCCGGGGCCGCCCATCGCGACCGACGGCTCGCCGTGCAGCACCATCGCGAAGTGCGTCGCGTCGCCGTCGGCGGCGAGCACGCGCATGCCGGCCCGCTTGAGCGTGTGCACGTGCGCGTCCTCGCGGCTGCGCGCCGGCCACGGGATGTAGCGCAGCACCTCGGGCAGGCGCTGGTACTCCCAGACGTCGTCGCTGTCGTCGGGCGCGATCGGGCGCAGCGTCATGCGCGCGGTCTCGAGCGGGGCATCCTCGATCGACGCGATGTCGAACGGGAACGCGGCGCCCGAAGCACGCGGTGCAGTCCCCGACCCGACCGGGCCGCCCGGCCCGGCGGCGCCGGCCGCGCCCACGCCCCTACGCCCCGACGAGCCGCGCCGCGAGGAAGCCCTCGAGCTCGGCGAGCGGCACGCGCTGCTGCTCCATGGTGTCGCGGTCGCGCACCGTCACGGCGTCGTCGTCGAGCGAGTCGAAGTCGACCGTGATGCAGAACGGGGTGCCGATCTCGTCCTGGCGGCGGTAGCGGCGGCCGATCGCACCGGCGTCGTCGAAGTCGACGTTCCAGTGCTGGCGCAGCGATGCGGCGACCTCGCGCGCGAGCGGCGAGAGCTTCTCGTTGCGGCTGAGCGGCAGCACGGCGGCCTTGACCGGCGCGAGGCGCGGGTCGAGCTTCAGCACGGTGCGGGTGTCGGTGCCGCCCTTCGCGTTCGGCACCTCCTCGACGTGGTACGCGTCGACGAGGAACGCCATGAGCGAGCGGGTGAGACCAGCCGCGGGCTCGATCACGTAGGGGATCCAGCGCTCGTTCTTCGACTGGTCGAAGTAGCTGAGCTCCTTGCCCGAGTGCTCGGAGTGGGTCGAGAGGTCGAAGTCGGTGCGGTTCGCGACGCCCTCGAGCTCACCCCACTCGCCGCCGGTGAAGCCGAAGCGGTACTCGATGTCGACGGTGCGCTTCGAGTAGTGGCTGAGCTTCTCCTGCGGGTGCTCGAAGAGGCGCAGGTTCTCGGGGTCGACGCCGAGGTCGACGTACCAGTTCCAGCGGTAGTCGAGCCAGAACTGGAACCACTCGTCGTCGGTGCCGGGCTCGACGAAGAACTCGAGCTCCATCTGCTCGAACTCGCGCGTGCGGAAGATGAAGTTGCCGGGCGTGATCTCGTTGCGGAACGACTTGCCGATCTGGCCGATGCCGAACGGCGGCTTCATGCGGGCCGCCTGCAGCACGTTGGCGAAGTTCGTGAAGATGCCCTGCGCCGTCTCGGGGCGGAGGTAGTGCAGGCCGCTCTCGTCCTGCACCGGGCCGAGGTAGGTCTGCAGCATCATGTTGAAGTCGCGGGGCGGGGTCCACTCGCCGCGGGTGCCGCAGTTCGGGCAGGCGATGTCGCCCATGCCGTTCTCGGGGGCGCGGCCCTTCTTCTCCTCGTAGGCCTCGAGCAGGTGGTCCTCGCGGAAGCGCTTGTGGCAGTGCAGGCACTCGACGAGCGGGTCGGTGAAGACGCCCACGTGGCCCGAGGCGACCCACACCTGCTTCGGCAGGATCACGCTCGAGTCGAGGCCGACCACGTCGTCGCGGCGGGTGACCATGTACCGCCACCACTGCCGCTTGATGTTCTCCTTCAGCTCGACGCCGAGGGGGCCGTAGTCCCACGCCGACCGTGATCCGCCGTAGATCTCGCCGGCCTGGAAGACGAACCCCCGGTGCTGGGCGAGGGCGATGACGGACTCGAGACGGCTGGGCGCGGCCACGGTGGCTCCAATGGTCGAAGGGTGGAGATTCGCGGGCGGACAGCCCGGCGGTGCCACCATCCTACGGGCGCGGGCGCTCTAGGCTGGAACGGATGCCCCAGCTGCCCGACCTCCTCGTCTCGGCGATCGCGCTCGTGCGCGACCGCCGCGTGCTCATGGTCACGGCGCGCGGCCGCGAGGTCTACTACATGCCCGGCGGCAAGATCGACGCGGGCGAGACCGCCGCCGAGGCAGCTGCCCGCGAGGCGTTCGAAGAGGTCGCCCTCGAGCTCGACCCCGCCTCGCTCGACGAACTGTTCGAGGTCGTCACCCAGGCCCACGGCGAACCCGACGGCCGGCTCGTGCGCATGCGCGTCTTCAAGACCGAGACGGATGCCGCGCCGGCACCGTCCGCAGAGGTCGGGAGCCTGCACTGGGTGACCACGGCCGACCTCGACCGCTGCCCGCCCGCGGGCCGCGAGGTGCTCACCCGCCTCGCCGCGACCGGCCTCATCGACTGACCGACCCCGTGGGTTGAGGAGCCCGACGGAGGAGGGCGTCTCGAAACCCTGATGCGAGCAACTCGCCCCTAGACTTCGGGCATGGCGACGACTCGCGACTTCCGCAGCGGTGGCCGCGTGACGCGCATCACCCGCAGCGGTCGCGACGACGGCCCCGGTTACGTGCTCGTGCACGGCATCGGCATGGCGCACGAGTACTGGTCCGGCGTCGCGACGGAGCTCGGGCGCAGCGGCACCGTCTACGCCCTCGACCTGCCGGGGTTCGGCGATGCGCCGCAACCCGACGAACCGCTCACGATGCGCGGCGCGGGCGACCTGCTCGCCGACCTCGTGCGCGCGGAGGGCATCGCCGAACCGGTGCTCGTGGGCCATAGTGCCGGAGCCCAGGCCGTGGCGGAGGCGGCGGCGTGGCATCCCGAACTCTTCGACCGCATCGTGCTCATCGGGCCGACGGTGAACCCGCGCGAGCGCACCGCGCGCAAGCAGGCACTGCGGCTGCTGCAGGACCTCTCGCTCACCCGGCCCAAGGTGCTCGGCCTCGGCATCGTCTCGTACGCGAAGGCCGGTATCGGCTGGTACCTCGAGAGCCTTCCGCCCGTCATGGAGCACCGGATGGAGCTGACGCTGCCGAGGGTGGCTGCGCGCACCCTCGTCATCCGCGGCCAGCACGACCGGCTCGTGCCCCGCGACTGGGCCGAGCGCGTCGCGCGGCTCGTGCCCGACGGCCGCTACGCGGAGGTGCCGGGGCGCGGGCACGAGACGATGATCACCGCGGGAGCGCGCGTCGCCGACCTCATCGCGCGTCACGCGAGGGGCGAGGAGGCCGGGCGCGTCCTGCCCCCCGACGACGGTGCCGTGGTCGTCCCTGCGCGCCCCCTGCCCCCACTGCCCAAGATGCTCCGCTGGTGGGCGCTCGACTACGTCTACGCCGGCTGGCGCCAGCTCGCGGTGCTCGGCGCGTGGAAGGTTCCCGCGGCGTGGTCGCGCGGCGACGCCGCCCGGCCGACGATCGTGCTGCTGCCGGGCGTGTACGAGCACTGGTCCTTCCTGCGGCTGCTCGGCGACGAGCTCAACGCGCGCGGACACCGCATCCGGGTCGTGCACGGCCTCGGCGCGAACCTGCTCGACATCCCAGAGACCGCCGCCCGCGTGGCGCGCGCACTCGCACGGGTGTCCGTTCCCGAAGCCGGCCAGGTGCTCGTCGCCCACTCGAAGGGCGGGCTCGTTGCGAAGCGCATGCTCCTCCGCGACGACGCCGACGAGCTCGGGCTGCTCGGCATGGTCGCGATCGCCACGCCGTTCGGCGGGTCGATCTTCTCGCGCTTCATGCTCGACCGGGCACTGCGCGAGTTCGACCCCGACGGACCGATCATCGTCGAACTCGCCGACGGGGTCTCGGTGAACTCGCACATCGTTTCGGTGTTCGGCCCGTTCGACCCGCACGTGCCCGAGGGCAGCGCGCTCGACGGCGCGACGAACGTGCAGGTGCCGGTCGCCGGCCACTTCCGCGTGCTCGGCGCACGCGAGACGGTCGACGCCGTGCTCACCGGCATCGGGCAGCTCGCCGACGGCGGGGCGACCGTCGACTCGGCTCAGAGCTCGTCGAACGGCGCCGCGTAGCGGAACGCGCCCGCCGGCCCGGCGCCGTCGCCCAAGCGGACCGCCTGGAAGTACGCACCCCAGGCCGGCTCGGGCGCATCGATGCCGAGGTCGGTGCCCGGCACGAAGCCGAACCGGCCGTAGTAGGCGGGGGCGCCGAGCAGCGCGACGACCCGCTCACCGTGCTCGGCGGCGAGGCGCAGCGTCTCGCGCACGAGCGCCGACCCGATGCCGCGGCCCTGCACCGCCGGGTCGACCCCGATCGGGCCGAGCCCCAGTGCCGGCTCGTCGCCGACCCACCCTCGTGTCGTGATGCAGTACCCGGCCACGGCGCCGTCGACCTCCGCGACGAGCGCGAGCTGCGGCAGGAACTCGACCGAGTCGAGCAGCGCCGTGTTGAGCACGACCTCGATCGGCGGCGACGCGGCGGGCGAGCCGTCGGGCTGCGGTCCCGAGAACGCCTCGGCGAGCAGCGCGTCGACCGCCGCGCGGTCGTCGACCGCGAACTCCCGGATCAGCACTGCGCCCATCAGTGCACGAACTCGAGCAGGTCCATGCCGACCTGGCGCATGCCGTCGAGCACCGCGAGGCGCGACGAGAGCATGGTGTCGGCGTAGTACATCGAGACCGCGTAGGCGACGCTCGCGCGCGGGCCGCGCAGCACGCCGACCTCGCTGCGCACGCCGCCGTCGGTGCCGGTCTTGTTCATGAGCAGGATGCCGTGGTCGGGCGTGCGGTGCGAGAGCGGGTCGAGCCCGAACGCGGAGGCGACCATCGACAGGTCGGCGTTGAGCGACAGCCAGCCGACGACCCGCTGCGACACCTCGGGCGACACGATCTCGCCGCGGGCGAGCGACGCGAAGAGCCACGTGAGCTCCTTCGCCGAGCCGATCGAGAGCTGGGGCGCGTCATCGGGTCCACGATGGTCGCGCACGAGGTCGAGCAGCGCGGTGCGCGTGAGGCCGAGCGTCTCGGTGCGCGAGCGCACGGCCTCGAGCCCGATGTGGCGGATGAGCACGTTGGTGGCGAGGTTGTCGCTCGTCGCGCCGACGAGTGCGGCGAGGTCGGCGATGGGCAGCGACGGCGACTGCAGGTGCTGCCAGATGCCCGAGTCGCCGGCGGCGTCGCGCGGCGCGCGGTCGAGCACCGTGAACGTCTCGGCGCTCGCCCCGACGAGCCGCGAGGCGACCTCGACGAGCAGCAGCACCTTGCCGATCGAGGCCGTCGGCATCACGACGTGGTCGTCGACGGAGAACAGCACCTTGCCGGTCGCGAGGTCGGTCGCACGCGCCGACACCTGCACCCCGGCGAGCGCGAGCTCGCCGAGCGCGGCGAACCCGCGGGCGAAGTTCTCGTTCGGCTCCTCGGTGCGGTGCTTGCCCTTGCGCAGGTCGGCATGACGCGCACGTCGCTCGGATCCCTGCGACGACGTCACCACGGTGCTTGCACGCTCTTTCTCTGGCGCTCGGCGTTCCCCCACCGCAGGCCGCGGCGCGCTCGAGGTGTTCGGATGTTCGGGTCTCGGATCGGCGACTACCAGATGGTCACCCGCTCGGCAGGGTCGAGCCAGAGGGTGTCGTCTTCAGTCACTCCGAAGCCAGTGTAGAACTCATCGATGTTGCGGACGATCTGGTTGCACCGGAACTCGTTCGGCGAGTGCGGGTCGATCGCGAGCAGGCGCGTGACCTCCTCGTCGCGGGCCTTCTGCTGCCAGGCCTGCGCCCACGAGAGGAAGAAGCGCTGCACCGCCGTGTAGCCGTCGATCTCGGGGGCGCCGTCGACGTCGCCGCCCTGCGAGAGCACGTACGCCTTCCACGCGATCGAGAGTCCGCCGAGGTCGCCGATGTTCTCGCCGATCGTGAGCGCCCCGTTCACGTGCGGCGCGCCGGTCGCTGCGGCTTCGCCCTCCCCCTCGCCTTCGGCTTCGCCCGCTGCGGATGCCTCGGCCGAGGCATCCCCGTCGGCCAGCTGCGCCGGCACGAGCGCGTCGTACTGCTCGATGAGCGCCTTGGTGCGCTCCTCGAAGCCGGCGCGGTCGTCGGCCGTCCACCAGTCGGTGAGGCGGCCGTCGCCATCGAACTTCGAGCCCTGGTCGTCGAAGCCGTGCCCGATCTCGTGCCCGATGACGGCGCCGATCGCGCCGTAGTTCGCGGCCGCGTCGCGCCCCGCGTCGAAGAAGGGGAACTGCAGGATCGCCGCCGGGAACACGATCTCGTTGAACCCCGGGTTGTAGTACGCGTTGATCGTCTGCGGCGTCATGAACCACTCGTCGCGGTCGATCGGCTTGCCGATCTTGCCGAGCTCGCGGTTGAACTCGAACTCGGCCGTCGCCCGCACGTTGCCGACGAGGTCGGCGGCGTCGATCTCGAGCGACGAGTAGTCGCGCCACTTGACCGGGTACCCGATCTTCGGGGTGAACTTCGAGAGCTTGTCGAGCGCCTTCTGCTTGGTCGCCTCGCCCATCCAGTCGAGCCCCTCGATCGACTCGCGATACGCGAGCACGAGGTTCGCGACGAGCTCGTCCATCGCCTCCTTCGCCGCGGGCGGGAAGTGCCGCTCGACGTAGATGCGGCCGACGGCCTCGCCCATGGCGCCCTCGACGAGCGAGACGCCCCGCTTCCACCGCTCGCGCATCTGCGGGGTGCCCGTGAGGGTGCGGCCGTAGAAGTCGAAGTTCGCCTCGACGAGGTCGCTCGACAGGTAGGCCGCCGACGAACGCACGACCTGCCACGCGAGCCAGTCGCGCCACGCCGGCAGGCGGTCGTCGGTGAGCAGCGCGCCGAGCCCCTGCACGAACGACGGCTGGCGAACGACGAGCTCGTCGAACGCGCCGGCCGGCACGCCCATCGCGTCGCGCCACACCGAGAGCCCCGATGAGGCCGGCTCGGCGCCCGGGAACGCCAGCGCCGAGGCATCCGCCCAGCTCTTCAGGTTGTAGGTCTTCTCGGTGTCGCGCGAGTCGACGTTGTTCCAGTGCGACTTCGCGATCTCGGTCTCGAGCTCGAAGACCCGCGCCGCGCGCTCGGCCGCGTCGTCGAGCTGCGCGAGCCGCAGCATGCGTTCGAGGTGCGCCCGGTACGCCTCGCGGATGGGCTGGAACCGCTCCTCGCGGAAGTAGCTCTCGTCGGGCAGCCCGATGCCGCCCTGCTCGACGAACACGAGGTAGCGCTCGGGGTCGCCCGGATCGTTGTCGACGTAGAGCTGCGCGAAGCCCGAGACGCCCTGCCGTTCGAGCCGGCCGAGGGTCTCGACGAAGCTGCCGATCGAGTTCACGAGCGAGACCTCGAGCAGCTGGCCCGCGATCGGCGTGACGCCGAGCAGCTCGGCCCGCTCCTCGTTCAGGAAGCTCGCGTAGAGGTCGCCGACCTTGCGCGCCTCGGTGCCGGGCTCGGCCTGCTGCGACTCGACGATGATGTCGCGCACCGCCTCCTCGGCCGCTTCGTGCAGCACGTAGAACGAGCCGTAGCGGGCCTTGTCGGCGGGGATGTCGGTGCGTTCGATCCACTTGCCGTTGACGTGCCGGAACAGGTCGTCCTGCGGGCGCACGCCCTCGTCGAGTTCGTCAAGCGTGATTCCTGAGGGCAGCGCGACGTCGGTCATGCGCACCAGCCTAAGCGCGGGCACCGCCGCGGAGGCTGAACGTCGGCAGGAAGAACCGCGGATGGCACACTAGCCCCATGGCCTCGGACTGGTCGGCGCCGCCGCTCGCACGATCGCTCGGTGCAGCGCTCACGCTCATGATGGTGCTCGGCGTGCTGTTCGCCGCCCTCGAGCTCGCACTGCTCCTGCCGATCCCGCCCGAGCTGTGGGTGATCGCCCTGTTCCCGGCGGTCGCGCTCGTGTGGTTCGTCGCCGGCACGATCGCCTGGCGGCGGCGGCCGAGCAGTCGCACGGGTCTGCTCCTCCAGGTCGGCGGCATCGCGTTGCTCGCGAGCGGCCTGCTGAACACCGGCATCGAGTTCGGCATCGTCGTCGGCAGCGTCTTCGCCACCGTCATCGTCGCGGTCATCATGCACCTGCTGCTCGCATTCCCCTCGGGCCGGCTGCCCGACGCGATCTCGCGCACGCTCGTGGTCGCCGGGTACGTCATCGCGCTCGTGCTGCAGACCCCGATCTACGTGTGGGGCTTCGGCGTGTTCTCGCCCGCGATCCCGGCGAACGCCGAACTCGCGGCGATCGGCGGCGAGGTGCAGCGGTGGGCTGGGTTCGTGGTCGTCGTCGCGACGGCGATCGTGCTCGGCACGCGCCTGCGCGCCGCGTCGCCCGGGCGCCGGCGCGTGCTCGCCCCGCTCTACGGCTACGGCATGGCGTCGGTCGTGCTGATCCCCGCGAGCTCGGCCCTCGCCTTCGCCCTGCCCGGCACGGTCATCGCCGGGATCCAGCTCGCGCTCATCGCGGGCGTCGCGGTCGCCTTCACCGTCGGCGTCCTCGTCGGCGGGTTCGAACGCACCGCCGAGCTCGAGGAGCTCGCGGCGTGGCTCGGCACCGAGACCGGACGCGAGCCGTTGCGGTCGGCGATCGCCCGGGCGCTCGGCGACCCGAGCGTCGAGCTCGTGTACTGGCTGCCCGTGCGCGAGGGGTTCGTCGACGAGCAGGGCGTCGGCGTCGACCCGCCCGACTCCCCCGACCGCGGCTTCGTCGTCATCGAGTCGGGCGACTCGCCCGCCGGTGCGATCGTCTACGACGCGAGGCTCGTCGGCGATGCCAAACGGGTGCAGGCCGTCGGCCGCGTCGCCGCGATCGCCATCGCCCGCGAACGGCTCACGACCGAGTTGCGGGCGAGCCAGACGGCGCTCCGGCACTCGCGCGTTCGACTCGTGGAGGCGGCCGACCGCGAACGGGCCCGCATCGCGAAAGACCTGCACGACGGCCTGCAGGTGCAGCTCGTGCTGTTGGCGCTCGAGGCCGGTCGCATCCACGACGAGGCGGTCCGCGACGCCGTCCGGGACCGGGCGCTGCATCTCCGGCAGGGCATCGAGGAGGCCGCCGACGAACTGCGCAGGCTCGTGCACGAGGTCATGCCGTCGGCGCTCGTCGAACGCGGGCTGGTGCTCGCCGCCGAGGACCTGGTCGACCGCATGCCGATTCCCACGACGCTCACGGCCGACGGGCTCGACGCGCCGTTGCCGCACACGGTCGTGAACGTCGCCTACTTCGTCGTCGCCGAGGGGCTCGCGAACACGGCCAAGCATGCGCGCGCGGCATCCGCCTCGGTGCGCCTCGCCCGCGACGGCGACGTGCTGACGATCGAGATCGCCGACGACGGCGTCGGCGGCACCGGCATCCACCGGGGTCGCGGACTCGCGGGCCTCGCCGACCGCATCGACGCGATCGGGGGCCGGATGACGCTGCACAACGCCCCCGGCGACGGAACCAGGCTCACGGCGGAACTGCCATGCGCGTCGTGATCGCCGAGGACGAGACCCTGCTGCGGCAGGGTCTCAGGCTGCTGCTCGAGGAGGGCGGGTTCGAGGTCGTCGCCGCAGCCGGCGACGCCGAGGAGTTGCTCGACGCGGTCGCCGCGCACCGTCCCGAGCTCGTGATCACCGACATCCGCATGCCGCCGACGCACACCGACGAGGGGCTGCGGGCGGCCCTCCGGATCCGCCACGAGCACCCCGAGGTCGCGATCGTCGTGCTCTCGCAGTACGTGCAGCGACGCTACGCCCTCGAGCTGCTCGGCGGTGAGGCATCCAAGGTCGGGTACCTGCTCAAGCAGCGCATCGCCGACGTCGGCGCGTTCCGCGACGACCTGCGCCGTGTCGCCGCGGGCGGCACGGCACTCGACCCCGAGGTGGTCGCCGTGCTCATCTCGCGGGCCGGGCGCGGCGACGGGGTCGTGCGCCGGCTGACCCGACGTCAGCGCGAGGTGCTCGCCTACATGGCCGAGGGCCGCAGCAACGCCTGGATCGGGCAGCGGCTCGTGCTCACCGAGAAGGCCATCGTGCAGCACACCTCGGGCATCTACGACGCGCTCGGCCTGCCGGTCACGGCCGACGACCACCGGCGGGTGCTCGCCGTGATCCGCTACCTCGACGGCGCGGCCGACTGACGCCCCCGCTCTCCGAGCGAACGAGACCCCCCCGTTCTGGGTGCCTCCGCGCGCCCGAATGACGACATGGGTCCATGTCGGCGACGAGCGCCCGCGGCCAGAGTGAACCCTGCGCCCCTACGCGAGCCGTCGCTTGGAAAGGAACACCCCATGGCTCTGACGACCTCCGTCACGATGACGAACGCCGCGCTCGGCGCGGTGCGCACCGCCGACCACGTCTCGCACGCACTCGCCGCGAGCATCGCCGGCCCCATGTTCGAACGCACCCGCCCCTCCCGCGAGGTGAAGCCGAGCGAACAACCCGTGCACCTCGCCGCCGAACGCCGCCCGCTGCCGCTGCCGCACGGCGACGGCGTGCTCTACGAGTGGGGCACCGGGCCGCGCACCGTGCTGCTCGTGCACGGCTGGCGCGGGCGCGCCTCGCAGTTCGCGCCCATCATCCGCGAGCTGCGCTCCGCCGGGTACCACCTCGTCGCGTTCGATGCGCCCGCGCACGGCGATTCGGGCGGGCGGCACACCGACATCCGCTCCTGGGTCGAGGCGATCAACCGGCTGCACCTCAAGTACGGCCGCTTCGAGGCGATCATCGGCCACTCGCTCGGCGCCCTCTCGACGATGACCGCCGTGCGCGACGGCGTCTCGACGCGCGGTGTCGTGGGCATCGCGCCGATGGCCTCCGGGCGCTACCTCTTCGACGCGTTCGCCCACGGGGTCGGCCTCAGCGCCCGTGCCGCGGAGCTCCAGCGCAAGCACTACACGCGCCGGGTCTTCCCCGACAGCGCCGACCCGTGGCGCCGCTTCGACACGATCGCCGCACCGCTGCCCTCGTCGGTCGAGCTGCTGCTCCTGCACGACCGCGAGGACCGCGAGATCGACGCGGCGCAGAGCGAGCTGCTGCACGCGGCCCACGGCGACCGGTCGAGGATGCTGCTCTCGACCGGGTCCGGACATGCGAGGCTGCTCTCGACCGACCGGACCCTCGACGCGGTCACCGCATTCGTCGGCGGCGGCGTCGCGGCCGTCGACCGCGTCGAGCGGGGCGAGGAGAAGGGCGTGCGCACCGCCGTGTGAGGCCGGGCCGGCGCGAACCCGACGCGCCGCGTCCCGAAGCCGACCGGATGCCGGGCAGCCCGGCCGGCATCCGGTCGTGTCGCCGGGCCGCCGTAGGCTCGAGGGGCACATGAACTCCCCCGAGACCTCCGAGAACGCGGCGACGCGGTCGGTCGACCGTGCCGTCGGCCGCGCCGTCGACCGCGACATCCTGCGACTCGCGATCCCCGCGCTCGGCGCGCTCATCGCCGAGCCGCTGTTCCTGCTCGCCGACACGGCCATGGTCGGTCACCTCGGCGCCGATCCGCTCGCGGGTCTCGGGCTCGCGAGCGCCGTGCTGCAGACGATCATCGGGCTCATGGTGTTCCTCGCCTACGCGACGACGCCGGCCGTCGCCCGCCGGCTCGGCACCGGCGACCTGCGCGGCGCGGTCGCGTCGGGCATCGACGGACTCTGGCTGGCGCTCGGCATCGGCGTCGTGCTCGCGGTCGCGGGCTGGTTCGCCGCGCCGTGGCTCGTGGGGCTCTTCGGGGCGACCGCCGAGGTCAGCGCCGAGGCATCCGCCTATCTCTCGATCTCGATGGCCGGGCTGCCCGCCATGCTGATCGTCTTCGCGGCGACGGGCCTGCTGCGCGGCCTGCAGGACACGAAGACCCCGCTGTGGGTCGCCGGCATCGGCTTCGCCGTGAACATCGCGCTCAACTACGTGTTCATCTACGTCGCAGGTTGGGGCATCGCGGGCTCGGCGGTCGGCACCGTCATCGCGCAGTGGGGCATGGTCGTCGTCTACCTCGTCGTCGTCGCGACCCATGCTCGTCGGGCGGGCGCGAGCCCGTGGCCGCATCACGCCGGGGTTCTGCGCGGTGCGGCGTCGGGCGGCTGGCTGTTCATCCGCACGGCGAGCCTGCGCGTCGCACTGCTGCTCGCCACGTGGGCGGCGACCTCGCTCGGTTCGAACGAGCTCGCGGCGTTCCAGGTCGCGATGACGATCTACTTCACGCTCGGCTTCGCGCTCGACGCCCTCGCGATCGCCGCCCAGGCGCTCATCGGGCGCGGGCTCGGCGCGGGCGACGTCGCGGCCGTCCGACGAGTGCTGCGCCGCTGCGTCGAGTGGGGCATCGGCTCGGGCGCGGTCATCGGCGCCCTGCTCATCGCGACCGCCTGGGTGCTGCCGGGCCTCTTCACGAGCTCGGCCGAGGTCGCCGCCCTGCTGCCGCCGTCGCTCGTCGTGCTCGGCCTGTCGGCGCCGCTCGGCGGTCTCGTGTTCGTGCTCGACGGCGTGCTCATCGGTGCCGGCGACGCCCGCTACCTCGCATGGACCGGCGTCGTGAACCTCGCGGTCTTCGTTCCGCTCGCACTCGGCGTCGTCGCGATCGCGCCGCCGGGTGCCGCCGGGCCCGCGTGGCTCATGGCCACGTTCGCGATCGGCTACCTCGCCGCGCGGGCGGTCACGCTCTCGCTGCGCGCCCGCGGCACCCGATGGATGGTCACGGGCGCGCCGGCGTAGCGGTTCAGGCCTGCGGCGCCCCGAGCCACTCGCGAGCGGCGGCGACGAGCGCGGTCACCCCGGTCGAGAGCGTCGGGTCGATGACCGGCGCGAACTTCGGCGAGTGGTTCGACGGCAGGTCCTGCGGCATCCCGCCGGCGGCGAGCACGGCGGGATCGAACAGCGACGGGTCGAACCCGCCGAGGAACCAGTACACGAGCGGCACCCCGGCCGCGGTCGCGAACACGCCGACGTCCTCGCTGCCCGAGACCACGCCCGGGTCGAAGACGCGCCCTTGGCCGAGTGCGCCGCGCAGTGCCGCCGCGGTCCGCTCCGAGGCATCCGGATCGTTCACCGTCGCCGGGAAGCGGTCGATGTAGTCGAAGTCGGGTTCGCGGGGTGCGCCCGAGGCTGCGGCCTCGCCCTTCGCGATGCGCTCGATGGCGGTGAGCACCGTCGTGCGCACCCCGTCGTCGAAGCTGCGCACGTTGATGCCGAGCATCGCCTCCGACGGGATGATGTTGTGCTTCGTACCGGCGTGCAGCTGCCCGACCGTGACGACGGCGGCGTCGGTGGGCGCGACCTCGCGGGCGACGACGCCCTGCAACCGCACCGTGATCGCCGCGGCGAGCAGCACCGGGTCGACCCCGGCCTCGGGCCGCGACCCGTGGCCGCCGACGCCGTGCACGCGCACCGTCAGCGAGTCGGCGGCCGCCATCGCGACGCCGGGATGCAGCCCCGCGAAGCCCGCCGGGAGCGGGGCGACGTGCTGGCCGAGCACGATCTCGGGCTTCGGCACCCGGTCGTACAGGCCCGCGGCGATCACCGACTCGGCGCCGCCGCCGAGCTCCTCGGCGGGCTGGAACACGACGACGAGCGTGCCCGACCACGCGCCGCGCTCGTCGGCCATCCGCTCGGCGGCGCCGAGCAGGCACGTGACGTGGACATCGTGCCCGCAAGCGTGCATGACGGGTACGTCGTTGCCGTCGGGGTCGGTGCCGCGCACCGAGCTCGCATAGGGCAGGCCCGTGTCCTCGAGGACGGGCAGCGCGTCCATGTCGGCGCGCAGCAGCACCGTCGGACCGTCGCCGTTCGCGAGCACGCCCGCGACGCCCGTGACACCGAGCCCGGTGATCACGTCGAAGCCGAGGCCCGTGAGTGTGTCGGCGACGATGCCGGCGGTGCGGTGCTCCTGGAACGAGAGTTCGGGGTTGGCGTGCAGGTCGCGGTAGATCGCGGCGAGGTCGAGGCTCATGCGGTCAGCCTAGGTCGCCGACCTCGTCAGCGGGCGGGCGGCGGGGCCGTCGTGTCGCCGACGTGCAGGGTGCTCGTGAAGCAGACCGACTTCGGCGACTCGCCGGCGAGCAGGCCGACGACCGCCTCGCCGGCGGCTCGGCCCTTCGCGACCGACGGCTGCGAGAGCGTCGTGAGGTCGTGCTGCAGGCCGTCGACACGGATGCCGTCGAACCCGATGACGCTGAGCTCGGCCGGCACGGCGATGCCGAGCTCCTCGGCCGCACGGATGACGCCCGCGGCGAGCAGGTCGCTCTGCGCGATGACCGCCGTCGGGCGGGTCTCGGGGTCGGCGAGCAGCGCCCGCGCCGCTTCCAGCCCCTCCTCGATCGAGCTCGCACCGGCGACCTGGCCGCCGATGCCGGGGAACACCTCGCGCGCCCCGGCGAGCCGCTCGCGCGCGGTGGCCGCGGTGCCCGTGCGCTCGAGCTCGGGGGTGAGGGGGCCGCGGGTGCGCGCGGCGTCGAACGGGAGGGTCACGAGCGCGACCTCGGTGTGTCCGAGCTCGCGCAGGTACTCGGCGCCGCGGCGTGTGGCCTGGTGGTTGTCGATCGAGATCTCGGGCAGGTCCTCGCCGGTGTCGCCTTCGATGGCGACGGCGGGGATGCCCCTGCGCCGTAGCGCCTCGATCGAGACCGCGAGCCTCGGGCTGCAGCCGATGAGCACGACTGCGTCGACGGGCGCGCTCTCGATGTTCACCGCGTTCTCGCCGGGTTCGCCCGTGTCGGTGAGCAGCAGCAGCCCGGCACCGAGCGGGGCGATGCCCTCGGTGATGCCGTCGAGCATCTGGATCTTCACCGGATCGAGGAACGCCGCCCGCACGCGCTCCTCGAGCACGACGCCGACGATGCCCGACCGACCGCGGCGCAGCGATCGGGCCCGCGGGTCGGGCCCGCCGTAGCCGAGCGCGGCGGCGGCGTCGAGCACGCGTTGCTTCGTCGCATCCGACACCGGGCCCGAGCCGCTGAACGCGAGCGAGGCGGTCGATGCCGACACGCCGGCCTTCGCGGCGACGTCGGCGAGCGTCGGCCTCGACGCGGGCGACGCGGGTGCTGCGGGTTCGGGCTGCATGCGCCCGATTCTAGGCCGAATCGTTTCGACATCGGCCGTCCGGCCACATCACGCGCGCTCCGCGATCTCCTTCACCTTCGCGACCAGCGAGTCCCACATCCCCGCCGAGTGCCGCATGGCCTCCTCGGTCGGGTTGTTGTCCTGGGTGAGCGTCAGCACGGTCGAGCCGCCGACGTCGTCGAGGGTCCAGGTCAGGGTGTGGTGGTGCTCGGGCACGTCGGCCTGGCCGCTCAGCGGGCTGAAGTGGGTGTTGACGAGCCGCCCGGGCGGCGAGAACTCGAGCACCACGCCGTGGTCCTCGTAGGGCTCGCCCTCCCAGACGCCGCGCCAGTGGATCGGGCCGCCGACGGACCAGTCCGTCACGAGCTCGGTGCGGAACATGAACTCGCGCGCGGACACCGGATCGGTGATGACCGCCCACACGCGCTCGCGCGGCGCGTCGATCGTGATGCTCGAGACCGCATCGAACTGCTCGGTCATGATCGTCCTCCTCGCTGCATCGCGGATCGCGACGCCTCCTCGGAGGCTACGCCGAGCGCCCGGCGGCGTCTTGAACGAACGCGACGGCCCCGGAGCCGCTGCCCCGGAGCCGTCGGCTTCGCTCCCTACTTCTTGTTGAGGCTGAACTGCAGCGTCACCGAGTCGCCGAGGTAGCGCCCGGCGTCACCCGCCCACGAGACGGTGAGCGGGTAGAACCCCGGCTTCTGCACCAGCTTGAGCTGCGCCGTGGCGATACCCGACGACGCGGTCGTCGCGCTCACCTGCTGCGATCCGATCACGAACGTCACGGTCCGGCCGGCGAGCGGGCGGCCGAGGGCGTCGACGAGCTTCGCCGAGACCGTGACCGCCTTGTTCGGCGAGCCCTTCAGCCCGCCCGTGTAGGTGAGCTCCGACGCCATCGCCGACACCGCGAACGGGTCGCCGGTGGTCGCCGAGGCCTCGAACTTCGACGGGTTCCCCACGTAGCTCGCCGACACCGTGTGGGCGCCTGCGAGCTTCACGACCGGGTAGTCGAGCCGCGCCCGCCCCGAGGCATCCGTCATCGCCGTGCCGACCGGTGAGCCGTCGACGGCGAAGGCGACCGGCGCCCCGTTGAGCGGCGTGCCGAACTCGTCGACGAGCGACGCCGTGAGCGGCGCGATCGAACTGTGATCGGCGGCCTGCGGGCCGGTGTACGACAGCTCCGTCGCGTGCTTGCGCACGTGCACGGTGAACTGCTTCACGGTGCAGGCGCCGTCCTTGTCGCAGACCGTGACCGTCGGCGATGGGTCGCCGATGACCGACCAGGAGTGCGTCGCAGAGGTGCCGCCGTTGTCGATCGAGTCTCCGTCGCCGAACGCCCAGTCGTAGGTGAGCGTCGACTGGTCGGCCGCGCCGGGATCGACCGCCTGCGCCTTCAGCGTGAGCGGCTTGCCCCACGGAACGGTGACCGGCGCGCCGGGCACCACCGTGACGTTCGGTGCCGCGTTCGCCACGTGCACCGTGAAGTCGGCGGTGTCGGTCAGTCCGGTCTCGTCGGTCACGACGACCTGCCCGGTCCACACTCCGTCGTCGGCGTAGACGTGCTGCGGGGTCGCGGTATGGCCGGGGCCCGAGCCGTCGCCGAAGTCCCAGCTGTACGTCGCGCCGGCCGCACACGGCCCCGTCGCGCTCGTCGAGAACTGGATCGGCGTGCCCTCGGTGCCGTCGGGCGCCGAGACCGCACCGAGCGTCGGCGGGATGTTGTTCGCCTGGATGGCGCCGAGCCCGATCGTTCCGCCCGGACCGCTCATGTCGAGCGAGGCATCGCTGGTCGCGACCTCGACGGTGTCGGAGTACACCTCGATCCTGACGCCGAACGGGGTCGGCGGGATCGGCGGGCTCACGAACCCGGCCTCGATGCCGACGCTCGAGACGACGTGCAGCCCCGGAGTCGATGCAAGGTCGCCGAGCCCGTAGCTCAGCTGGTCGCCGACGGGAACCCGGCAGTCGATCGTCATCGGGTCGACCTGCGGCCCCTCGCCGAGCGACAGCGGGCCGCTCGCGAGGTCCTGGCTCGCGGTGCTCGCCGTGCGCAACGTGTCGAGTGCGTGCGAGGTGACCGTCACGTCGGAGACCATCTTGAGGTTCAGGTACGGGAAGCCGGTCGCGATGAGCGGCGGGTCCAGCACGCCGACGTCGCTGCTCTCGAGGTGGCAGCTGTACGTGCTGCCGTCGGCGAGCAGGTTGCAGGCTCCGCTGGCCGTGATCGACGGGTGCACGTCGATCGTGAGGTCGCCGAAGGGATCGGTCGCGAGCGTGAGCGACGCATCGATCTGGTAGGTGATGCTCATGGTGCCCGAGACGGGGCGCGTGAGCTCGACGGTCGGGTCGAGCGCTCGGCCCTGCCGGACCTCGTCGGGATCCCAGTCGACCGACACGACGGCCGGCTGCGACCACGAGCCGTTGGCGCTGAACGTCGCCTGGCCCGAGAGCGCACCCTCCGTGAACGAGTAGGTCTCGTGACCGATCTCGCCGGCGCCCGAGAGCGTCGTGGCGATGGTTCCGGAGTCGGCGAAGGCGGCGGTGGAGCCGACGGCGAGACCGCCGAGGGCGAGCGCGACGCCGGCGGCTAGACCGACGGCGGCGCGACGACCGGTCGACCCGCGGGTGACCGGTGAGACGGGCTTGATCATTTCGGATGACCCTTCCCACGTGCGGGTGCACGCTCGCGCGACCCGCGAGGAGTTGAAGACGCCGAGCGCGAGGAGCCCGGCACGTGGGGAAATCCCTGTACCCCGGAAGGCCAAGGCGAGCACCGGGCGTCAACCCGGCATGAACCGTGGGAGCCCCGGAAGGGCGGGCCTCGCGGCACACGCTACGCGCGCGGCGTGTACCGCGGCGACCCCAGTTCGGGCGGTAGCGGGGGTGGCCGTCTACGCCGCGACGGCGTCGCGCGCCTCGGAGAATGCGGCGACGCAGCGACGGATCTCGTCCTCCGAGTGCGCGGCCGAGAGCTGCACGCGGATGCGGGCGGCGCCCTTCGGCACGACCGGGTACGAGAAGGCCGTGACGTAGACCCCGCGCTCCTGGAGCGCGTCGGCGATGCGCGCGGTGAGCGCGGCGTCGCCGAACATCACGGGCACGATGGGGTGCTCGCCGGGCAGCAGCTCGAAGCCCGCGGCATCCATCAACTCTCTGAACAGGGCCGCGTTCGCCTGCAGCCGTTCGCGCAGCTCGCCCGAGGAGGCGAGCAGCGACAGCGCCTCGATCGTGCCGGCGACGATCGCGGGCGCGAGGGTGTTCGAGAACAGGTACGGCCGCGCGCGCTGGCGCAGCAGGTCGACGATCTCCTGGCGGGCGGCGACGTAGCCGCCCGATGCCCCGCCGAGCGCCTTGCCGAACGTGCCGGTCGTGATGTCGACGCGGCCCTCGACGCCGCAGTACTCGGGGGTGCCGCGACCGTTCGCGCCGACGAAGCCGACCGCGTGCGAGTCGTCGACGAAGACGAGCGCGCCGTAGCGGTCGGCGAGGTCGCAGATCTCGCGCAGCGGTGCGATGTAACCGTCCATCGAGAACACGCCGTCGGTGACGATCACCTTCCGGCGGGCATCGGATGCCTCGACGAGGCGAGCCTCGAGGTCGGCCAGGTCGCGGTTCTTGTAGCGGAACCGCCGCGCCTTCGAGAGGCGGATGCCGTCGATGATCGACGCGTGGTTGAGCTCGTCGGAGATGATCGCGTCGTCGGGCCCGAACAGGGTCTCGAAGACGCCGCCGTTCGCGTCGAAGCACGACGAGAACAGGATGGTGTCGTCGTATCCGAGGAACTCCGACACCCGCCGCTCGAGCTCGAGGTGCTGCTCCTGCGTGCCGCAGATGAAGCGCACGCTCGCCATGCCGTAGCCCCACTCGTCGAGCCCGCGGTGCGCGGCCGCGACGATGCGGGGGTCGTCGGCGAGGCCGAGGTAGTTGTTCGCGCAGAAGTTCAGCACCTCGCGGCCCGCGACGTCGATCGCCGACGACTGCGGGCCCTGGATGCCGCGCTCGCGCTTCGTGAGCCCGGCGGCCTCGATCTCATCGAGCTCGGCGCGCAGCTGCGCCTTCACGTCTCCGTACATCGGATGCTCCGTTTCTCAGACCTGGGTCCAGTCGAGGATGACCTTGCCGACGCCGCCCGAGGCGGCCACGTCGAAGGCCTCGCGCCAGTCGCGCGCGGCGAACCGGTCGCTGATGATGGATGCCACGCGCGAGCGCAGCTCGCTCGAGGTCTGCAGCATCGCCGACATCGAGTTCCAGGTCTCGAACATCTCGCGGCCGTAGATGCCCTTGAGCGTGAGCATGTGGGTGACGACCTTGCCCCAGTCGATCGCGTACGGCTCGCTCGGAAGGCCCAGCATCGCGATGCGGCCGCCGTGGTTCATGTTCTCGATCATCTCGGGCAGCGCCTTCGGCGACCCGCTCATCTCGAAGCCGACGTCGAAGCCCTCGCGCATGCCGAGCCGCTGCTGCACGTCGCGCACCCGCTCCTGCGAGACGTCGACGACGGCGTCCGCGCCCATCTCCAGCGCGAGCGCGAGACGCGACGGCGAGACATCCGAGGCGACGATGAACCGCGCGCCGACGTGCCGGGCGACCGCGATCGACATGAGCCCGATCGGCCCGCACCCGGTGACCAGCACGTCCTCACCGACGACCGAGAAGGCGAGCGCCGTGTGCACCGCGTTGCCGAACGGGTCGAAGATCGCGCCGACCTCGGGGTCGACGGGCGAGTGGTGCACCCAGACGTTCTCGCCGGGAATCACGACGTACTCGGCGAACGCGCCGTCGCGGTGCAGGCCCACGCCCTGCGTGCGGATGCACATCTGGCGGCGGCCGGCCCGGCAGTTGCGACACATGCCGCAGACGACGTGCCCTTCACCCGACACGTGATCGCCGACGGCGACGTCGTGCACGAGCGAGCCCACCTCGACGACCTCGCCATAGAACTCGTGACCCGGGATGAGCGGGGTGCGGATCTCGGACGCGGCCCAGTCGTCCCACTTCTCGATGTGCAGGTCGGTGCCGCAGATGCCGGTGCGCAGGACGCGGATCTTGACGTCGGCGGGGCCCGGCTCGGGCTCGGGCCGTTCGACGAACTCGAAACCGGCGCCGGGGGCGGCTTTGTAGAGGGCCTTCATCGCTCGAGAAACTCCGTTGTTCGGCGCACGAACCGCTGGGTGCGGCGGCTCATGCGAATGGTCCGGTGGGTGCGCCGGATGACTCAGCCATCGTACCGGCGCGGGCGGTCGTCGGCAGCGGGATGCCTCAGGCCGGCGTCGCGGCAGGCTCGACCTGCCCGGCCTCGAAATAGGCGACGAGCGCGGGGTCGAGCGGCGGCACCTCGAGGGTCTCGCCGGAGCCGCGCAGCGACTCGGTCGCCCGGATGCCGACCGCGACCGCCTCGCGCGCGGCGACGGGCGACGTCTCGGTGAGGCCGCCGTCGCGCACGAACCGCAGGAACTCGGCAACGAGCAGCGCGTCGGCGCCGTCGTGCCCGACGTCCTCGGGCGACTCGGGCACGATGAACGTCTCGTCGGCGGGCGCCGCACCCTGGTGGCGCCGGTTCCACAGGCCGACCTCGGAGCCCGACACGTCGCCGAAGTTCTCGATGCGCCCCTCGGTGCCGATCACGGTGTAGTTGCGCCAGTAGTCGGGCGTGAAGTGGCACTGCTGGTAGCTCGCGAGCACGCCGTTGCCGAGGCGCATGTTCACCATCGAGATGTCCTCGACGTCGATGACCGGGTTGAGGCCCGTCTGCGCGGTCGGCGGCCAGTTGTCGAGGCTGAACCAGTCGCGCATGCGCTCGCCCGAGCGGTCGCGGCGGTCGTCGATGTCGCCGTAGACGCTGAGCGACCCCATCGCCTGCACGTCGGTCGTGTACGCACCCGCGAGCCAGTGGATGACGTCGAGGTCGTGCGCGCCCTTCTGCAGCAGCAGGCCCGTCGTCTTCTCGCGCTCGGCGTGCCAGTCCTTGAAGTAGAAGTCGCCGCCGTTGCCGACGAAGTGGCGGCACCAGATCGCCTTCACCTCGCCGATGCGCCCCTCGAGGATGAGCCGACGCATGAGCAGCACGACCGACATGTGGCGCATGTTGTGGCCGACGTAGAGCCGGGTGCCCGTTCGGCGTGCGGTCTCGAGGATCGCGTCGGCGTCTTCGACCGTGACGGCGAGCGGTTTCTCGCAGAAGACCGGCACGCCCGCCTCGAGCGCGGCGATCGCGACGGGCGCGTGCTGGTGGTCGGGCGTCAGCACCATGACGGCGTCGACGCCGCTCGCGAGCAACTCGTCGATCGACGAGGTCACGGATGCCTCGGGCAGTGCCGCACGCGCCTCCTCGCGCGAGCGCTCGGAGAGGTCGCAGACGGCGGTCACGCGCGAGCCGCGGCCGGGGCGGTGCGCCTCCTTGGCGAGGGTCGAGCGCGCGCCGAAGCCGACGATGCCGATGTTCAGATCCACGGGGTGGTGCTCCTTCAGAGGTGTCCTGCATCCGCAGGGATTACGGCGTGCGCGCGCCGCGGGGCGGCGCGTCGAGATCGGTCGAGCCGCCCGGGACGAGCGACCAGGGGAATTCGTGCAGGCGGGGCTCGCTCGCACCCGAGTCGAGGGCTCGGGCGACGATGATCTCGGCCTGCCGGCGGTAGAAGTCGGTCGGGCCGACGGTGGTCAGCGTCGGTGCGATCGACTGGGCGTCGGGCGTGTTGCCCACGCCGATCACGGCGACGTCGTGCGGAACCCTGAGGCCGAGCATGTGCGCCGCGTTGATCGCGGCGATCGCCGCGAAGTCGGTCGTCGCGTAGATCGCGGTCGGCCGGTCGTCGCGCGAGAGCAGGGCGACGGCCGCCGCGAAGGCGCTGGCCTGCGTGTTCGCGTACGTCGCAGTGTGCTCGGGCAGGATCGGCAGGCCGCGCTGGCGCATCCGCTCGAGATACGGGGTGTACCTCGAGCGCTCGGGTGCTTTCACGGCGTCGCCGGCCGCGAGGCATCCGATCGCGGTGTGCCGCTCGAGCAGGTGGTCCATCGCCAGGTAGCAACCCGGGATCGCGTCGGACCGGATCACGTCGTAGCCGTCGGGCTCGAGCGTCTCGCTGAAGACCACGAGCCGCTGGCCGCGCTCGGCGAGCGCGAGCAGCTTTCGCCGCACCTCGTCGCTGCCGACGGCGGCGTCGAGGTAGGCGACGTCGCTCTCGACCCGGTCGAGCGCCGCATACCAGTCGCCGTCGGCGAGGATGAGCGTGGTCAGCCCGTGCCGGTTCGCCTCCTCGTTGACGGCCGCGGCGACGGCGAGCGACCACGGGTCGCTCAGCATGTGCAGCGAGAGCTGCACGGTGTCGCTGCGGCCGGTCCGCATGGTGCGGGCGGCGCGGTTCGGCCGGTAGTTGAGCTGTTCGGCCGCGTCGAGCACGCGCTTGGCCGTGGCGTCGGCGACCCCGGACCCGCCGCCCGAGCGCCCGGAGAACACGTACGACACCGTCGCCGTCGAGACGCCTGCGAGCTCGGCGACCATCCGCAGCGTGGGGCGGCGGCGCGCGTGGTTGCCGCCGGCCGGACCACCGTGAGCGCCGTGCGCCGTCGAGCCCCCAGCATTCGACCGCACCATCACGTCACCCCTTCGTCCCAGAGAAGGCGATGCCCTGGATGAACTGCTTCTGCAGGATCATGAACGTGACCAGCATGGGCAGCGTCGCCAGCAGGGCGCCCGCCATCAGCACAGGGTAGTCAGTGCCGTGGAGGCCGACGAGCTGCGACAGGCCCACCGAGAGCGGCATCTTCTCGGGGTCGGTCGTGACGACGAGGGGCCACAGCAGGTCGTTCCACGACCACAGCACCGTGAAGACGGTGAGTGCGACGATGCCGGGCTTCGCGAGCGGCACCATCACCCGCCAGAAGGTCTGCCACGGGTTCGCCCCGTCGATGCGAGCGGCCTCCTCGAGCTCGGCGGGCATCGACATGAAGAACTGCCGCATCAGGAAGGTGCCGAACGCACTGAAGATACCGGGCACGATGAGCGCCTGGAGCGTGTTGAGCCAGCCGAGGTTCTGGATGATCTCGTACTGCGGCAGCAGGTAGAGCTGCGACGGCACCATCAGCACCGACAGGAACAGGACGAAGACGATGTTGCGCCCGCGGAACGGGATGCGCGCGAAAGCGTAGCCCGCCATCGTGCAGAGCACGACCTGGCCGACGGTCCGACCGACGGTCAGCAGCACGGAGTTGAGGAACATCTGCCCGAACGGCATCGACTCGAAGACCTCGGCGAAGTTCGTCCACACCCACGGGTCGGGGAAGACCACCGGCGGCACCTGCACCGAGGCCTGGAACGTCTTGAACGCCGTGAGCGTCTGCCAGACGAACGGGAAGATCATGAGCACCGCGCCGCCGGCGAGCAACAGGTGCACGAGCCAGTGGCCCTGCGTGCGCCTGCGCCCGGTGCGGGCCTGCCGAGGGGCGGATGCCTCGGCGGGAGCCCCGGTCATCGCACGGGTGTCGAGGGAGAGGTCACTCATAGTGCACCCACTTCTTCTGCAGCCGGAACTGCACGACCGTCAGCACGAGGATGATGAGCAGCAGGAGGAACGCGATCGCCGCGGCATAGCCCTGCTGGTTGTCGAGGAAGCCCGCCTCGTAGAAGAGGTAGACGATCGTGCGCGTGCTCGGCATCGCCGGGTTCGATCGGCCGAGCATCATGTAGATGAGGTCGAAGACCTGCAGGGCGCCGATGACGCTGATGACACTCACGAAGAAGATGCTCGGGCTGAGCAGCGGGATCGTGATCGAGAAGAACTTGCGGATCGGGCCTGCGCCGTCGAGGTCGGCCGCCTCCATGATCGTGTCGGGGATGCCCTGGAGCCCCGCGAGGAAGATCACGATGTTGGTGCCGAGACCGGCCCAGATGCCGACGACCGCGATGGCGACGAGCGCCGTGTTCGGGTCGGTGAGCCAGCTCTTGCCCTCGATGCCGACCGCGGCGAGCGCCGCGTTCAGCACGCCGTAGTCGCCGTTGTAGATCATGCGCCAGACGAGCGCGATGGCGGCCGGCATCGTGACGACGGGAATGAAGTAGAGGGTCCGGTAGACCCCCCGGCCGCGAAGCCCGGTGGTGTTGAGCAGCGCCGCGATCGCGATCGCGATCGGGATGCCGATGAGGGCGATCACGGTGTAGACGGCGGTGTTGCGGAGCGCCTCGATGAGCTCCGGGTCCTGGAAGAGGCGTACGTAATTGTCGAGGCCGACGAATTCCGAGCCGCCGAAGGGGCCCGACTCGGTGAACGACATCAGGAAGGTCCGCACCGTCGGCCACAGGTAGAAGGCGAGGAGGCCGGCAGCGGTGGGCCCGATGAAGAGCAGCGCCCACCACGGCGACTGGCCGGGCCCGCGCCCGCGGCGCCGCCCCCGGCCGGGAGCGGCCGCGGGCCGCTCCCGGTCGAGCTCGGAGATCGGCGCGCTCGTGCGCTGCGCGATCAGATCGGACATGGCGTTACTCCGACTCCGCGTCCAGCGCCGCCTGCATCTGCTCGGCGAGCTGCTGGAGGCCGTCCTCCGGCGAGACCGAGCCGGCCCAGACCTGCGAGAGGACCTCGCTCTCGATCGACGTCCACGCCGAGGTGTTCTTCGAGACGGGGTAGGCGACGGCCGTGTCGAGCGCATCGATGTAGACCTGCAGGTCGTACTGCGGGAGCGCGTCGACCCAGGCCTGCTGGGTGCCGTTGAAGGCCGGGATGACGGTGCCGGTCTCGGCCTGGATCTCAGCTGCCTGCTGCGAGCTCGCGAAGGCGGCGAACTGCTTCGCGACGTCGACGTGCTCGCTCTTCGCGTTCGCGACGTTGCCGATGCCGTGGATGACGCTCTGGTTGCCCGCGGCTCCCGCGGCGAGCGGCGCGACGTCGACCTTGTCGGCGATGTCGGCGTTGTCGGCGTAGGCGACGGCGGCCCACGAGCCGTTCTGGAACATCGCGACCTTGCCCGAGAGGAAGAAGTCCTCGGGGTTCGTGTCGGTCATCTGCTGCGCCGTCGGCGAGGAACCGGCCTGGATGAGGTCGGTCCAGAGCTCGATGCCCGCGAGCGCCTCGGGCGAGGCGTAGCCCGACTCGGTGTCGTCGGCGCTGATGACCTCGCCGCCGGCCTGGGCGATCGAGTTGTAGAAGTTCTCCTGGCCGTACTGGCTCGCGGCGATGCCGTACTGCCCCTTGGCGGGGTCGGTCAGCTTCGCGGCCGCGGCCTTGAGATCGTCCCAGGTCCAGCCGGCCTCGGGGTAGGCGACGCCGGCCGCATCGAAGAGCTCCTTGTTGTACCAGAGCGCGACGGTGTCGAAGTCCTTCGGCGCACCGTACAGGGCGCCATCGTACGTGTAGAGGTCGATGAGGCCCTGCGGGTAGTCCGCGTCGTCGATGCCCTGGTCGTCGAGCGGCGCGAGCACGCCGTTCGACGCGTAGAGCTGGAAGTTCGGGCCGTTCATCCAGAACACGTCGGGCGCGGAGCCGCCGGAGACCGAGGTCTGGAGCTTCGTGAAGTACTCCTTGTACGGCGTCAGCTGGATGTCGACCGTCACGTTCGGGTGTTCCTCCGTGAAGGCCGCGGCGATGTCCTCCATCGCCGGCTGCTGGTTCTCGTCCCAGATGCCGTACGTGATGGTGACGTCCTCGCCGTCGCCTCCGCTCGAACCCGAGCCGCTGCAGGCGCTCATCGCGAGCGCGGCGGTCGCGGCCACGGCGAGTGCGGCGGCACTTCGTCGGGTGATTGCGCTTCGAAGCATCGATCCTCCTTTGGATCTGTCTCTCTTGGTGAGGGCGCGGTGCGTGCCCGCAGGATGTTAATCGTTTAGCTAAACGATTAACACGAGACTGTATCGGGGTGGATGCGGCCGTGCAAGCAGAATTCGACATCCAGGACGTTCGGCTCGAGTGACCGCACCCCCGCTTCACTGCCGCGCGAAGCGCGGCTTGCGGCGGCGCAGGGGCCCGGATAGAGTGCGATCGAATCGATTCGATCGCACGCCGCACCCGGCACCGACCCATCCAGAAGAGCCGCATGACCGAGACCCATCGCCCCAGCCAGACCGCACCCCGACCCGCCCGCGAGCTCGTCGCCTGGCGCAACGCGATCTTCGCGATCTTCTTCCTCTCGGGCCTCGCCATGGCGAGCTGGGTCGCGCGCATCCCGGCGATCCGCGACGACACCGGGCTCACGACGCAGGGCGTCGGCCTCGTCATCCTCGGCTCGTCGGTCGGCGCCGTCGCCGGGCTCGTCGCCGCACCGTGGCTGCTCGCCCGCCTCGGCGCACGCCTCGGCATGATCGGCGCACTCATCACCGTCTCGGTCGGGCTCGTGTTCACCGGCGTCGGCGGCTCGGAGCTGCTGCCGTCGGTGCCCCTCGTCGTGATCGGTCTCGTGCTCTTCGGCTTCGGCAACGGCACGGTCGACGTGATGATGAACGTCGAGGGCGCCGAGGCCGAGCGCGAGATCGGCCGCACCGTCATGCCGATGATGCACGCCTTCTTCTCGTTCGGCACGGTCGCGGGCGCCGGCATCGCCGCCGCGGCGTCCTCACTCGACGTACCCGTCTCCTGGCACCTCGGCGTCATGGCGCTCGGCATCGCCGCCGGCATCGTCGTGGCCGTGCGCTACGTGCCGCTGCGTGCCGAGGTCGGCGACGACACGCACACCGACGCACCCCGCCCGCCGTGGCGCGAGCGGCTCAAGGCGAACCTCGCCGTCTGGGGCGATGTGCGACTGCTGCTCATCGGCGTCATCATGCTCGGCATGTCGTTCGCCGAGGGCTCGGCCAACGACTGGCTCGCGCTCGCGACCGTCGACGGCCACGGATTCGACGCGACCACGGGCGCCCTCATGTTCGGCGTCTTCACCGTGTCGATCACGGCCGGCCGCGTGGTCGGCGGGCCCGTCCTCGATCGGTTCGGCCGCGTGCCCGTGCTGCGCACGCTCGCCGTCGTCGGCATCGCCGGGCTCTCGCTCTTCATCTTCGGCACCGAGACCTGGATGCTCGTCGTCGGCACCGTGCTCTGGGGCGTCGGCTCGTCGCTCGGGTTCCCCGTCGGCATGTCGGCCGCCGCCGACCACCCGACCGACTCGGCGGCCCGCGTCAGCGCCGTCGCGATCATCGGCTACTGCGCGTTCCTCGCCGGTCCGCCGCTGCTCGGCTTCATCGGGCAGCACTTCGGCATCCTCAACGCGCTGCTCGTCATCCTCGTGCTGCTCGTGCTCTCGTTCCTCGCGGCACCCGCCGCTCGCGAGAACGCCCGCCCCGCGGCACCCGCACCGACCGCCTGACCGGCCGAACCGCTGGCGGAATCCCGCCCAGCGGGGCACCATGGGCCACGGGAAGACCAGGAGGTCCCGCATGGCCAGGCTCATCTACTCCACCAGTTGCTCGCTCGACGGCTACATCGCCGACGAAGGCGGCCGCTTCGACTGGAGCGTGCCGAGCGACGAGGTGCACTCGTTCATCAACGACCGCATGCGCGGCATCGGCACGCACCTCTACGGCCGGCGTCTCTACGAGGTGATGGCGTTCTGGCACGGGGTCGACCTGGCCGAACTGCCGCCCGTGCAGGCCGACTTCGCGGAGATCTGGCGCAGGGGCGACAAGGTGGTCTACTCGACGACGCTCGCCGAGCCGACGACGCCGCGCACCCGGATCGAGCGGCGGTTCGACGCCGACGAGGTGCGGGCGCTCGTCGCGGCATCCGACGCCGATGTGCTCGTCGGCGGGGCGACGCTCGCGGCCGAGGCCTTCGCGGCAGGCCTCGTCGACGACGTCGAGCTGTACCTCGTGCCCGAGATCGTCGGCGGCGGCACCCCCGCGCTCCCCCATGGCGTGCGCCAGTCGCTCGAGCTCGCCGACACGCGACGCTTCGACAACGGCACGGTGCTCGTGGCGTACCGCCGGGCCTGACGCGGGCCGGCCACCCGTCCGACCCGGCGCCACCGGTAAACTCGTCGGGTGCGTCTCGTCATCGCCCGCTGCTCCGTCGACTACGCGGGGCGGCTGCAAGCCCATCTGCCGCTCGCGACCCGGCTGCTCATGGTCAAGGGCGACGGCAGCCTGCTGGTGCACTCCGACGGCGGCAGCTACAAGCCGCTCAACTGGATGAGCCCGCCGTGCACGCTCGAGACGGCCGAGCCCGACGACGAGCAGCGCGAGGCCGGCGTCAGCGAGCTGTGGACGGTCACGCACAAGAAGACCGCCGACCGGCTGATCGTGTCGATCCACGAGGTGCTGCACGACTCGGCCCACGACCTCGGCATCGACCCCGGCCTCCAGAAGGACGGCGTCGAGGCGCACCTGCAGAAGCTCCTGGCCGAGCAGATCGAACTGCTGGGCGACGGCCACCGTCTCGTGCGCCGCGAATACATGACGGCGATCGGGCCGGTCGACATCCTGGCGACGGATGCCTCGGGCGCGAGCGTCGCGGTCGAGCTGAAGCGTCGCGGCGACATCGACGGCGTCGAGCAGCTCACGCGCTACCTCGAGCTCATGAACCGCGACCCGCTGCTCGCGCCCGTGACGGGCGTCTTCGCCGCGCAGGAGATCAAGCCGCAGGCGCGCACCCTCGCCGAGGACCGCGGCATCCGCTGCCTCGTGCTCGACTACGACGCGATGCGGGGCGTCGACGACGGGCACTCGCGACTCTTCTGATCGGCGTCGTGAATGGGTCAACTGACCCAGTTTCTGGGCGAACCCTGAGCAACACTCGCATTCGGGCACCCTAGGATGTCACGGTGACCTCCCCCAGCACACTCACCCGCACCTGGTCGGCAGTGCTCTTCGACCTCGACGGCACCATCATCGACTCCGCCGCCGACATCACCGCATCGCTCGCCCACACGTTCTCCACGCTCGGCCTGCCCGTTCCCGACGACGCGACGCTGCGCTCGTACGTGGGCCCGCCGCTCACCGACGTCTTCGCCGCCGGCCACGGCCTCGAGGACGCGCTGGCCGACGAAGCCGTCGCGACCTACCGCGCGCACTACGCCGACCACGTGCTCTCGTCGCCCGTGTTCCCCGGAGTGCGCGGCCTGCTCGAGCGACTGCATGCCGCGGGCATCCCCATCGCCCTGGCGACCTCGAAGCCCGAGCCGACCGCGCGCGCCGTGCTCGACAACGCGGGACTCACCGAGTTCTTCACGGTCATCACCGGCGCCACGACCGACGGCACCCGAGGCACGAAGGCGCAGGTCGTCGCCGAGGCGCTGCGCCGCCTGCAGGACGACGGCATCGACACCGAGCACGCGGTCATGGTCGGCGACCGCAGCCACGACACGATCGGGGCGCTCGCGAACGGCGTGCCGACGATCCTCGTCGAGTGGGGCTACGGCTCGCCCGCCGAAGCCGACGACGCGCTCGCGATCGTGCACTCCACCGACCAGCTGCGCGGGCTGCTCATCGGCTGACGGCGCCGGGCCGCTCACCGGCCTTGCCCCGGACGTCGCCGACCGGCACCGACCGACCGGAAGGTCGGAGTGTATTCGACGACTCTCCTCGGCGGAAGCGATCACGGACATCGTGATCTGATCGCCGCCGACGACGCTACAGATGGGCGGGAGTTCTCCACAGATCTGATTCAGGTCTTCCATAGGGAGGTCCGTTAAGGGCAGGATTCCGATTACGTCCGTCTACCGACGGGCGCCGTGTGTGCCGAGGCGGTCACCCGCCGCTGCGGCACTCGAAGGGAGAAGCATGTCTGGAAACTCCACTCGCGCGCGCAGGCGCGTGGTGGCGACGACTTCCGTGCTTGCGCTCGCGGCCGCCGGTTTGGCGACCTTCGGCGCAGTGCCCGCGAATGCGACGCCATCACAGCCCTCCGCGCCGGTGATCGGCGCCGACGAGTACTACATGAACTACGTCGCGCCCCGGTTCGAGTCCGAACTCGGCACCGACGACGAAGCGGTCGTCGACGTGCACGGCAACAAGACCGGCACGCCGAGCGGCGAAACGGCGCTCGAACTCGCCAAGTCGGTCGACCAGAAGTTCGCGCAGGGCAACCCCAACGCCGCGCGACAGCTGGCGAAGACCGAGGCCAAGGCTCAGAAGACGGGCAAGAGCCCGAAGAGCCTGAAGAAGGCCAAGAGCCAGCAGGAGGCGAAGCTCCTCACGATCCTCGTCGAGTTCGGCGGATCCGAGGACTTCAGCGACGTCTACGTGCCGACCGAGTTCGGCGCCACCACCTGCAAGCCGGGTGCTCCGCAGTCCGGACCGCTGCACAACAACATCCCCGACCCCGCTTCGTACGACCTCGAAGACAACAACTCGATGTGGGTGCCCGACTTCTCGAGCGAGCACTACAACAAGATGCTCTTCAGCGACGAGGGCATCACCGAGCGCGTCCGCACCGACCTGACGGGCCCCGACGGCAAGCCGGGCTTCGACATCTCGGGCTACACGATGAAGAACATGTACGAGGAGATGTCGCGCGGCGCCTACACGGTGCACGGCGCGGCGACCCCGTGGGTCACGGTTCCGCACTCCGAGGCGTACTACGGCGCGACCGTCTGCCACCTCAACGAAGAGGGCGAGTACGAGGCCGGTCCCATGCAGGACCAGCAGGGCTACCCGACCAACAAGCTCGGCCCGGGCCAGCTCCCCATCGACGCGGTCGCGGCACTCGCTGCCGCGCAGCCCGACTTCCCGTGGGCTGACTACGACGTCGAGGACCAGGGCGACCGCGACGGCGACGGCAACGTCAACGAGCCCGACGGCGTGATCGACCACGTCGTGCTCGTGCACGCCGGCGAGGACAAGTCCGGTGGCGGCGGCGCCGAGGGCACCTACGCGATCTGGGCGCACTCCTCGTCGGTCGTCGGCGGCGCGAAGATCCCCGGCACCGACCTCCAGCTGTCGAACTACATCGTCCAGCCCGAGGACTCGGGTGTCGGCGTGTTCGCGCACGAGTACGGCCACGACCTCGGCCTGCCCGACCTCTACGACACCTCGAACGCCGCGTCGAGCGACGTCGACTTCTGGGACCTCATGAGCTCGGGCTCGCACTCGGGCCCGATCTTCCAGTCGATGCCGACCCACATGGGCCTCTGGGACAAGTGGGTGCTCGGCTGGGCCGACCCCAAGGTCGTGAAGCCCGGTGACGACGAGACCACCATCAAGGTGGGCCAGACCTCGCGCCCCGCGAAGGGCACGGAAGACGGCATCAAGGTCGACCTTCCCGACAAGGTCGTGACCCTCGCCACGCCGCACAGCGGCGACGACATGTGGTACACCGGCGCCGACTACGCGTGGGCCGACCTGCGCCTCAGCCGCACGGTCGACGTACCTGCCGCCGACGACGCGAAGTTCTGGATGTGGAACAACTACGTCATCGAGGAAGACTGGGACTTCGGCTTCGTCGAGGTCTCGACCGACGGCGGCACCACCTGGACCGAGCAGAAGGTCTACAACGAGGCCGGCACGCTCGTCTCGACGAACGACGGCTACTCCGACCCGAACGGTCGCATGACCGACTTCGGCGGCAAGAAGTACGGCCTCACCGGCTCGACCGACGGCTGGCGTCACGACTACGTCGACCTGTCGGCATACAAGGGCTCCACCGTGCAGGTGCGCCTGCGCATGGCGACCGACGAGGCGTTCCAGGAGCGCGGCTGGTTCAGCGACGACTTCGCGGTCACGGGTGGCGGCGCCACCACGTGGAGCGACGACGTCGAGAACGGCGACAACGGCTGGACGACCGAGGCGACGACGTTCGTCGACGGTTCGGGCCCCGGCTGGCGTCACGACTCGGGCACCTCGGTCAAGGCGCAGTACTACCTGGTCGAGTGGCGCAACTTCGACGGCTTCGACGAGGGTCTGAAGTACGGCTACAACAGCATCTACCAGGATGGTGCCTGGAAGGTCGCGAAGCTCGCCTACAACGCCCCCGGCGCACTCGTCTGGTACCGCGACACGACGTACGGCAACACCAACATGCCGATCGCGAACGAGTCGGCGCTGCCGAGCTACGGCGCCAAGGGCGGTCTGCTCATCGTCGACAGCCACTTCAACCCGCTGCAGCGTGACGCGTCGACCGCTCCGGTCGACAAGACCCGCCTCAAGGTGATGGCGTCGCGAGCGCAGTCGTCGAACGCGGCCTTCGGCCTCGAGAAGACGCAGCCGTTCACCGAGTGCGTCGCCGACGCGGCGTTCACGGAGTACTGCACCGACATCCCCGCGCTCGACCCGGTGAGCACCTTCACCGACGACCGCGGCTGGGTGCCGGGCTTCGCGCTCGACGAGGCGACCGGTGGCCTGTACTACCGCGACCGCGACGCCTCGACCGTCGTGCCGTCAGTCGGCAACGCCCAGTACAGCACCCCGCTGTACGACCTCCAGGGCAACCGCCTCCCCGCCTACGACGGCGAGGACATCGGTCTCGGCCCGTTCGGCTCGGGCAACCCGGCCGACGACGGCGTGGGCTACGGCACCGTCATCCAGGTCAAGAAGGCCTTCAAGGGCAACACCGCGGCGCTCATCCGCGTCGTGCCCCCGGCGGCCGGCTGACCGCAGCACCTTCGCAACACCGACGAGGCGTCGGCCCCTCCGGGGGTCGGCGCCTCGCCGCGTCTCAGGGTCGGCGCGACGAGACGGGCTTCAGGTGCCGGCGGATGACGAGCACGACACCGAGCACGCGGGGCACGACCGCGCGCCGCACGCCGCACGCCCCCTGAGTGAGGCGCTACCGCACCCCGACCCCCTGCAGTTCACGCCGCCGACGGTCGTTGCGCCGCACGACCGTGATCTGCACGGCGAGCGTGATCGCACCACCGGTGACGATCGCGATGAGGTTGACGAAGAGCTGCCACAGCGAGGTGGCGGCGAGCGTCCATTCCCCCGACGCGAGTGCGAGCGCCGCGGCACCGGCCGCCGGAACGGTCGTGACCGAGATCAGCACGCCGATGAGCGCGCCCGACTTCGCCGAGGTGAGTGAGAGCACTCCGGCGATGCCCGCGAGCAGGCCGACGATGTAGCTGAGCACGTTCGGCGTCCAGATGAACTCCGTCATCGGATGGTCGTTCGACAGCGGATCGCGGGGGAAGATGCCGATCAGCACCATGAGCCACGAGAACCCGATCGAGATGACGATCGCCGACGCGTAACCCACCCCGATCGCCAGCGCCGAACGCCCGACGACGCGCCACTTGCGGCGCACGATGCCGACCGCCATGGCGGCGAGCGGCCCGAAGTCGGGGCCGACGACCATCGCACCGACGATGAGGATCGGCTGGTCGCTCACGACGCCGACGGTCGCGATCATCGTCGCCACCGCCATGAACACGATGAACGTCGCCGAGAGCCGCACCTCGTCGCCCGCACGCGCCTCGACCTCCTGCCAGACGATGGCGTCGTCATCCCCGCCGAAGACGGAGTCCGCGGTCTGCCTGGCCCGCGTCGAGAGCGCCAGGTCGACCGTCTCGACGGTGATCGAGCCCGCACGGTCGAGCCCGATGCGGTGCAGCGCCTGCAGCAGGTCGCTCGCGGCGCCCCGGGCGACATCGCAGAGGATGACGTCGCCGACGGGCGATGCGCCCGCCCGAGGCAGCCGGATGATGTTCGACACGACGTCGTCGTGCGCGGCGAGCACATCGTCGACGGGCAGCATGAGCTCGACGGGCACGATCATCCTGAAGTGCAGCACGCCACCAGTGTGGCCGAGCGGGGTTCGGCACCTTGAGGCGGCGCGCCAGCGCCGTGTCGAAACCCCGTCAGCTCGTGTAGCCGTCGATGACTCGGCCGATCGCCGCGGCGAACTCGTCGTCGCCCTCGCCGTCGAGGTCGAGGCGGGCGGTCTGCTCCACGAGGGGGTGTCGCGAGTCCGACCACAACGGCTGCTGTGCGGATGCCTCCACCGGCGCCGTGCGACGGGCTGCCTCGAGCGCCGCCTGGCCGAGCGTGAAGGCGCGCACTGCGTGGCCCGCCCGTGCGGCGTCCTCGACCTCGAGTCCGGCCTCGACGAACGCCTCGATGATCGTCTCGGCGACGGCGAGCGCATTGGGTCCGTCGAGCGGACCGCTCGTGACGAGCACCACCCCTCCGGCGTGCTCGGCGAGCCGGGCACGCAACGCGAGGGCGATCGTCGTGACCCGTTCGCGCCACGCCGGTGCAGCGGCATCCTCATCGGCGCCGGGGCGCGTTGCGATGCCCGCCAGCAATTGCTCGACCATCGCCTGGAGCAGTGCGTTCTTCGAGTCGAAGTACGTGTACATCGCGGTGGGCGTGAGCCCCAGGGCTCCGGCGACGCCGCGAACCGAGACGCCGGCGACGCCCTTCTCCTCGAGGATCTCGAACGCGGCGTCGACGATGTCGGACTGGCTGACGCTGCGCCTGGGGCCGGGTTTCATGTGCGGTGCTGCTCCTCGGGGTCGAGGGTCAACGCTACCGGGCGCACGAACCGCTCACCGCACCAGCCGCACGGTCATGACCGCCCACGGCTCGAACACCTGCTCGGCGCCGTCGGGCTCGAAGCCGTTGCGTCGATAGAACGCCCGAGCGCGCGTCTCGCCCGCGAGCGCCCAGAGGAAGGCGGGCTCATCGCCGATCACGGCGTCGAGCAGCCGCTGTCCGAGCCCGGAGCCCTGATGTGCGGCCAGCAGGTAGAGGCCATTGAGTTCGAGGTCGCGCGGCGCCTCGGGGTCGTCGGCCCGATCGACGGGTCGGGCATCGGCGAAGCCGACGATGCGGTCGCCCTCGACGGCCACCGCGATGGTGCGGCCACCGGCGAGGGATTCGCCGACCGTCGTCCGCCAACCGGCGATCCGCTGCTCGAGCGTCCAGGCCTCGATGTGCTCGCGGGCGACGAGCCCGGGCTCGATGTACGTCTCGTGGTGGCTGGCCCAATGCATGCGGGCGATGCCCTCGGCGTCATCGATCCGTGCGGCGCGGACGACGGGTACGATCCCCGGCCGGTGCATCCCGCTCATCGCAGCAGCCGCCCGCGCACGCGATCGATGTCGGCGGGCGACAGCCCGTTGCCGAGCAGGAACCGCTCGGTGTCGATCACGTCGAGGAACTCCTCGAGCTCCCGGCTTCGGCGTGCGTCGAGCTCGGGCGACTCGCGCGCGATGTGGGCGGCATCGCCCGTGGCGGCGACGTGGTCGCCGATGGCGCGGACCGCACCGAGGTAGTCGGCGACGATCGCCTCACGTTCCACCGCACAGAGCTGCAGCAGCATCGCGGTGATCATGCCGGTTCGGTCCCGCCCGTGCGCGCAATGCACGAGCACGGCCTCGTCTTCGCCGTCGGTGTGCGGCGCAGCCAGCACGCCGAACACGCCGACGACGAGGTCGGGCCATCGCTCGAGCACGTCGACGTAGTAGCCGGGCGAGTCGAGGGTCGGCCACTTCGCCATGAACTCGGCGTCCGACTGGTCTTCGACCGGCCGGTGGTGCCGTGTGAACGGATCGTCGGCGGCAGCAGCGATCTCGTCGTCGTTGCGCAGGTCGATGATCGTGCGCACGCCGCCGTCGTAGAGTTCGGCACGGCCGGCCTCGTCGAGCGCGTCGAGCATCGCCGAACGGTAGACGCGACCGTAGCGGGTGGTGCCGAGTGCGCCGTCGAGCCCGCCGAGGTCCCAGGTGTTGGGCAGCCCCGCCCACGTGATGCGTCGCGTCATGCGCTCGACGCTAGCCCACCACGCGAGACGTGCCGATCGCCACCGCAGAGCACGAGCGCCAGCACCCGACGCCCGGCGCCAGCACCAGCACCAGCACCGGCACCAGCACCGACCTCAGCGCAGCGCGCCAGCCCGATACGCCGCCTCGGTGCGGGTCGAGGCGCCGAGCTTGCGCAGGATCGCCGACACGTGCACGCTCGCGGTCTTGCCGCTGATGAAGAGCCGCTCACCGATCTGCCGGTTGCTGAGCCCCTCGGCGATGAGCTCGAGCACCTGCCGTTCGCGCGCGGTCAGCTCGGCCGTGGCGTCGGTCGACGCGGCGATGCCGTCGGTCACGCCGGCGATGTCGGCACCGACTCGGCGGTCGGCGTCGAGCGAGAGTCCGGCCGCTCCGGCGACCCGCATGACCGATGCGAGCACCGAACCGACGCCGCCCGCCTCGGCCTCGTCGTGGGCCGACTGCAGGGTTGCGCGGGCTGCGGTGCGGTCGCCCGCCGCGAGCTCGGCCTCGCCGAGTCGCAGCAGTGAGTACGGCCTGAGGTAGGCCTCGGCGGTGCGCACCGAGGCGGCTTCGACGGCGGCCCGCCACGCGTCGACGCCGCCCCCGAGCTCGGCCTCGACGAGCGCCGACCAGAGCGGGGCGAGCGGCCAGGCGTCGAATCCGTCGACGAGCCCGCGCAGCGAAGCTTCGGCCGCGGCGGCCTCGGCCACGGCTGCCGCCCCCTCGGCGTCGGCGGCGCCTGCGCCGGCGCGTGCCGCGGCGACGACGCGCGACACGGCCCAGGCGTAGGGGAAGCCGAGCGCCACGGCGGTGCGTTCGCGCGGGTCGAAGAGGCCCTGCGACTCGCGCCAGGCACCGGCGATGTCACCGCGGGCGAGTGCGAGCTCGGTCGCGAGCCGCCCGACCGAGAGCCGGGTCTGCATCTCGATCTCGACGGGGCCGGCCGTGATCGGGCGGAACGCCCGGAACTCCCGGTCGGCACCCTCGGCGTCGCCCCGCCAGAGCCTCGCCCAGACCTTCGCCCGCAGCAGGTACACCCTGAACTGCAGGGGCGGGTCGAGCGCGAGCGCGCGCTCGATGAGCGGGAGGGTCTCGTCCCACTGGCCGAGCGCGTAGTGGGGATCGACCGCGTTGGACGCGAGGATGACGCCCGTGTTGCGCTCGAGCCCGAGCTCACGGGCACGGGCGAGCCCGGCCTCGGCGAGCTCGACGGCACGGGCGTACTCGCCGATGAGGTAGTGCACGTCGGACGCGTTCACGAAGTAGCGGAGCTGAGCCGGCCCGTCGTCTTCGGCGAGTTCGCGGCTGCGGTCGAGCTCGGCGAGGCCGCGCTCGATGTCGCCGAGATTCACCCGGCACACGGCCGCGATGTTGAGCGACACCGACGCGGTGCGTGCCGACTGCTCGCGCAGCGCGAGCTCGAGCGCCGTCTCGGCGGTGTCGATCGCCTGCCGCAACCGGCCCTCGATCATCTGCCGGCCGGCGAGCGCCGAGAGCACGGTCGCGCGCATGAGCGGAGCCCGGTCGCCGAGCACGTCGAGCGCCCGCTCGAGCAGCGGGATCGAGCCTGGCCGGCCGGCGGCGGCGAGCGCGAGCGCCTCGTCGCGCAGGAGCCGCGGGAAGTCGGGGTCGTCGGGCGGGCACTCGGCGAGCGCCGACTTCAGCAGCGTGAGGCTGCGATCGATCTCGCCCGCGTTGCGCAGGTGCGATGCGGTGCGCCCCATGAACTCCATGCGGCTCATGCCCGCGATCTGCTCGGCGCCGTCGACGACGTCCCACAGGGCCAGCGCCCGCTCGCCGAGCTGGGCGGCCGACGCGAACGCCGTCGAGCGGCGGGCCTCGCGCACCGCCTGCACGGTCGCCGGGAACGCCTTCGCCGCGTTGTTCGCCCCGAGCCAGTGGTACGAGATCTCCGCCGCGAGGCGCCGCGTGCCGGCCGCGGCGAGCGCTTCGTACGCCTCCGCGTACCGGGCGTGGTACCGCGCACGCTCGCCGGGCAGGATGTCGGCCACGATCGCCTCGCGCACGAGCGCGTGCCGGAATCCGTACTCGTCGCCCTCGACGACGAGCACACCCCCGACGACCGCCTCGCGCGCGGTCTCGTCGAGATCGGCGTCGTCGCCGCGGTAGACGGAGGTGAGCATCGAGTGCGGCACCCGCACGCCGCCGGTGGCGATGAGACGCAGCAGCATCTGCGCCCGGTCGGAGAGCCGCTCGTACCGGGCGAGCAGCAGCTCGCGCAACGTGTCGGGCAGGTCGGACTCGTCGCGGCACCCGTCGAGGCCGACGACCTCTTCGACGAAGAACGGCACCCCGTCGCTGCGGCGGAAGAGCACGTCGAGCGCACCCTCGGCGGGCGGCTCGTCGGAGATGGATGCCACGAGCTCGCGCACCTCGTCGCGCGAGAGCCGCGCGAGCTCGCGCCGCTCGACCCATCGGTCGCGTTCGAGCTCGGAGAGGAAGGGCCGCAGCAGGTGCCCGCGGGTGACGTCTTCGCTGCGGTAGCTCAGCACGATGAGCACCCGGCTCGAGGCGAGCATGCGGAGGAAGAAGCGCAGCAGCGAGAGGCTCGCGGGGTCGATCCAGTGCAGGTCTTCGACGATGAGCACGATCGGCCGTTCGTGCGAGAGCGTCTCGAGCAGCACGGCGATCGCCTCGTGCAGCTGGCCGCTCGCGCCGGCCCCACCGGCGATCGCACCGGCGTCGATGGGCTCGCCGACGGCGCCCAGCTCGGGCAGCAGCGCGATGAACGCGGCGCGCCCCGGCCCGACGATCTCGAGCGCCCGCTCGGCGCCGACCTCGGCGACGAGTGCGCGGAGCGCGGCCTTGATGGGCGCGTAGGGTGCGGCGACCGTGCCGAGGTCGACGCACTGCCCCAGCACGACGCGCGCCGTGCGCTCGGCGCGCTGCCGGAACTCGCGGATGAGCCGGCTCTTGCCGATGCCGGCCTCGCCGCCGATGACGATCGTGCGGGGCACCCCGGCGGCGGCCTCGTCGAGGAGGCCGTCGAGCCAGGCGAGCTCGGCATCGCGGCCGATCATCGTGGCGCTGGACGCGGTTGGGCTCACCCACTCATCGTCCCACGGCCCACCGACGCCCCGCCCGTCGGGCCCCTGCACCGATCGAGCTGCCGCCGTGGTCGCCGGTGCGGCCTCGACCGCCTCGACCAGGGGCGGCATCACCGCAGCGCGAGCTGCGGGACGCGGCGGCCGGCGAACCGGTTGCGTCGCACCCGGCCGGCCGAGGCCGCACCGGCGGCGTCGGCCTCGGCCGTCTGCTCCTCGAAGGCGAGACGCTGCGCGAGGCGGCGCTCGGCCTCCAGCACGTTCGCCTCATGGGTGCGAACCGCGACGAGATCTGCTGAGTACTGCATGGTTCCTCCTGTGTCGGGCCCCCGACCGTTCCGATCGGATGACCTCAGACAACTCGCTAAGGTGCCTCGCACCCATCGGGTGATCGCCCTATTTCGGTGGGGCGACAGGCTGAGGCGGCTTACGACGACCGCGATCCCGGCGCGAGGAACGTCTGCCGCGGGCGGCCGAGTCCGTCGGTGCGGACGTCGATGATCGCGGCGACGACGGCCGCGGCCGCGAGCAGTCCGAGGGTGAGCATGAGCATGAACATGAGTGGTGTCCTTTCCGTCAGGAGAGCTTTCGCGAGACGGCCGATCGCGTCATCAGCGTGCGCACCGAACCGGGCAAGGGCGTGCCCGGCGGGGTCAGCCCTGAGGGCTGCGGCACGCCGAACGTCGTCGCGACGGGCAGCACCCCGGCCCACCGGTCGTGGTCCTCGCCGTCGTCGAGGTCTTCGGATGCTCCGCCGTCGCGCACCTTCATCACGACATCGTCGAGCGCGAGGCGCAGCGCACGCGTCTGCGCGTACTCCTTGCGCGTGGCGTCGCGCACCTCACCCGACCGGCCGGGCATGAGGCGATCGGTCATCGCGACGAGCGCCTCCCGCTCGTCCTCGCCCGACATCGCCTCGAGCACGCCGTACGCGACGAGGCTGCGGTAGTTCATCGAGCTCGCGAAGATCGACCGGCCGAAGACGAGCCCGTCGATCGCGGTCACCGAGAACGCGACCGTGGCGCGATCGGCGACGGCGCGCAGCACGAACCCCGCGCCGGTCGACCCGTGCATGACGAGGTGGTCCCCGATGCGGGCGTACCCGGTGGGCACGACGATCGGCGCGCCGTCGACGACGACGGCGAGGTGCCCGACGAGCTCCCCGTCGAGCAGTGCGTCGATCGACGCACGGTCCGTGCGCTGCCGGTCGGGCTTGCGGCGGATGCCTCGTGGTGCGCGTTCCTCGGCGGCGGCACTCGGAGCGGGGTCGGGAGTGGAGGTTGAGATCATGCTTCGAGCGTGCGCCCTCGACTGGTAGCATTCGAAGACCAGTTCCGCGTCATTCATGCCGACCAGTGAGGCGAGATGGACGGGCCGCTCCTCATCATCGACCGCTCCGCCGCGCGTACCGTCGTGCCGCGGCTCGTCGAGAGCCTGCGCCGCGGAATCCTCGACGGCCGCCTGCGGGCCGGCGATCGCGTGCCGTCCACTCGGGTGCTCGCCGGCGAGCTCGGCATCGCGCGCAGCTCGGTGGTCGCCGCCTACGAACAGCTCGCCGGCGAGGGCTACCTCGAGCTCCGTCAGGGCGCGGCGACCCGGGTCGCCCGGCTCCCGCGCGACTCCGCGACGACCACCACGACAGCGACCGCGACGAAGACCTCGGCCTCGACCCGACCGGCCGAGGCGCGCCGATCCGACCGCCCTCCGTCATCGGACCGCGCCGACACGAGCGCGACCTCCGCAGACACGAGCGCGACCTCCGCCGTGGCATCCCCGATCGTCGACCTCTCCCCCGGCATCCCGTCGACCGCACGGCTCGACGTGCGGGCGTGGCGCGCCGCCTGGCGGGCCGCGGCCGCGCCACCCCCGGGCCTGGCGCCGCCGTCGGCGGGACTGCCCGAACTGCGCGCAGCGATCGCCGAGCACCTGCGCAACGCCCGCGGCGTCGACTGCGCCGCCGACGACGTGATCGTGACGGCCGGCACGAGCGAGGCGCTCGCGGTCGTCGCCCACGCGCTGCGCGCGATGCTCGAGCGGGCGCCCCTCGTGGGCGTCGAGGATCCCGGCTATCGCAACGGCCGCCGCACCCTGCGCCTGCACGGCGCTGAGCTCGCGGCACTGCCGGTCTCCGGCGACGGGCTCGACGTGGCGGCGGTGAGCGCCGCACGCACCAGGCTCGACGCCGTCGTCGTGACGCCGAGCCACCAGTACCCGCTGGGCGGTCGGCTGCCGGTGGCCGACCGGCTCGCGCTGCTCGACTGGGCGGCGCGCACGGGCGGGTTCGTCGTCGAGGACGACTACGACAGCGAGTTCCGGCACGCCGGCCCGCCGCTGCCGGCGCTCGCCTCGCTCGACGGCGTCGGTGCGGGCAGCGGCAGCGGCAGCGGCAGCGGCAGCGGCAGCGGCAGCGGCAGCGGCAGCGGCAGCGGCAGCGAACGAGTCGTGCTCATCGGCAGCTTCTCGAAGGTGCTGACGCCCTGGCTGCGCCTGGGGTATCTCGTGCTGCCGAGGCATCCGCACCTCCGCTCCGCGCTCACGACGGCGCGTGCCGACCTCACGACGCCGGTCGCCGGCCCCGTGCAGCTCGCGATGACGCACCTCATCACGAGTGGGGCGCTGCGGCGCCACATCGCCGCCACGAGTCGCGAGTACCGGCACCGCCGGCAGCTCGTGCTCGCGGCGCTCGCGCCGCTCGACGAGCGGGGCGCCCGCCTGCGAGCGCTCGACGGCGGTCTGCACGCCGTGCTCGAGGTGCCCGGGGTCGACCGCGAGCACGAACTGGTCGCCCGCCTCGCGGCCGAGGGCATCGTCGTCGCACCGCTCTCGACGTACTCCGCGTCGTCGGGCGCCCACCCCGCGGTCGCGCGCAGCGACAGCTTCCGCCCCGCAGCCGAACCCGCACGCACCGGGCTCGTGATCGGCTACGCGGGCGTCGGCGACCTCGCCCTCACCACCGCCCTCGACCGCGTCGCGGCCCTCGCACGCGGCATCCTCGACACCGGAGACCCGCCGTGAACGAGATCGTGACCGTGACCCCCTGGCACCCGTGGCCGCTCGCCATCCCGATCGTCGTCGCGATCGCCGGCATCGTCGTGTCGAGCCTCGGCACACGTCGGCGATCGAAGCCGGTGCGCGAGCTCGGCAGCGCGATCTTCGTGCTCGCCGCCCTCGCCGGCGCGGCGATGTTCGCGTTCATGCCCGGCTCATGGGATCAGGGCGCCCGCGCCGAGGCGCTCACCGGGCTGGGCTACACCTCGCCCACGTTCTCCGCCGAGCAGATCACCAAGCCGGGCGAGCCCGGCGTGGTGGCGTTCCAGGCCGAGCGCGACGGCGAACGGGTGCGCGGGTTCCTCAAGAGCGAGGGCGGCGACCAGTGGCTCGTGACCGAGGTCGAAGAGACCGACTGACCCGGATGCCTCGTGGCCGGCGATCCCGGCGCGGCTAGATCCGGGCGCCGCGGTAGCGCAGCGCGCCAGCAGGTGCGCCGGCATCGAAGCCCGCCGGACGAACCACGTCGTCACGTGCCGCGAACGCCGCCATGCCGCTCACCCGATCGGCCTCGAACCGTTCGCGGGCCTCCGTCGGCAGGGCGGTGACGATCGAACGCCACTCCGCGGTCGCGTCCGCCGCCGGACCCGACAACCGCCGTTCGAGCTCCGCGGTCAGCGCATCGAGCGCCGCACGATACGCGGCAGCCCCACGCCCGATGGGGAGCCATCGCACGATCGCGCGGACGGCGAGGCCCGCGACGACCACCGTGCAAGCGACCAGGACCGCGAACGGCGCCCACACCCCCGGAGCGAGCATCGTGCCGACCCCGGCGGCGGTCGCGAGTGCGAGTGTCGAGAGCACGAGGTAGCCGGGCGAGTTGCGGTTCGGAGGCTCGTGCCGCGCGGCGACCGCGTTGCCGAGGTGGCAGCCGGCGGCGAACACCGCGAACGCGGTGGCCGTCCACGCCGCCGGCGCACCGGTGAACGTCGACGACATGCCCGCCATCACGATGCCGAAGGCCACGATGCTCCCGAGGAAGCCCGCGAGATCCAGGGCGACCCGGTCGCCGACCTCGGGGTGCTCGGGCACGTCGTCGGCCCGAGCACGGAACTCCTCGCGCAGTTCACGCAACGCCCGGTCGAACCGCCGGTCGACGGCGGTGACGCGGTTCGCCGCGTCGGGGCTCACGGCCGCGAGCGCCGCGTTCTCGATGTCGCGCGCGACCGTCGCCGCGCCGTACACGACGTCGGGCGCGGCGCGCAGCGCGGCGGCGACAGCGGGGGTCGACCGCGCGCTCATCCGGGCTCCTCCTGGAACGACGTCGGGGGTGCGGTCGCGTCCGCGCGTCCGCACCCCGCTGCAGAACAGGACTAGTTGCCGGCGAGGGCCTGGTCGGTGTCCTTGATCGCCTGCATCATCTTGCGCAGCGAGTCGCCCATGTCGCTGATGCCCTCGATCGCCTTCTCGAGACCCGTGGTCAGCTCGGTGTACCCCTCGCCGAACTTGCCCGACGCGTGCTGCGTCTTGAAGTCGTCACCCAGGAGACGGTCGACATCGTCCTTCAGGCGACGCAGCACGTCGCCGATCTCCTCACGACCCGTGTCGAGACGGCCCGCCATCGACTCCATCTCACCGTACGACGCCTTGAAATCAGCCATGATCACATCCGATCCGTTGAAAATCCTGTCACCCGATCGAGCGACCCCCACGAGACTAACCCGGCCGGCGAAACTGGCGAATGGGGAGCGCTCCCCATCGGCGCGTCGCTCAGGCGAAGAGCCGCTGGCCGACGAACTCGCCCTCGGCGATGCCGCCGGGAACGGCGAAGATCGCCGAGCCCACGTGCTTCAGGTACTCGTTGAGCCCGTCGGCCGCGAGCGAGGTCTGGATGTCGATGAACTGCTGCGGCGAGCGCTGGAACGAGAGGAAGAAGAGTCCCGCGTCGAGCCGGCCGAGCTCGTCGTTGCCGTCGACGAAGTTGTAGCCGCGGCGCAGCATGCGGGCCCCGCCGTTGTTCGACGAGTGCGCGAGCCGCACATGCGAGTTCTCGGCGATGAGCGGCTTGCCGGTCGCACCCTCGGCCTCGAAGTCGGGCTCGGTGAACTCGGTGCCGCCCGACAACGGCGCACCCTCGCCCTTCGACCGGCCGACGAGCGATTCCTGCTCGCCGAGCTGCACGCGGTCCCAGTTCTCGATGATCATGCGGATGCGGCGGGCCACGAGGTACGAGCCGCCGGCCATCCACGCCGGCTCGTCGGCTGCCGCGACCCAGACCTGGTCGTCGACGACCTTCGTCTCCTCGGCCTTGACGTTCGCGGTGCCGTCCTTGAACCCGAAGAGGTTGCGCGGCGTCGCCTGCGCGGTCGAGGTCGACGAGGTGCGCCCGAAGCCGAGCTGCGACCAGCGCAGCGTCGCACGGCCGAACGCGATGCGGCTGAGGTTGCGGATCGCGTGCACCGCGACCTGCGGATCGTCCGCGCAGGCCTGGATGCAGAGGTCGCCGCCCGTACGGGCCGGCTCGAGCGCGTCGCCCTGGAAGCGCGGCAGCACTGCGAGCTCGGGCGGCCGGCGGCTCGCGAGGCCGAACCGGTCGGCGCCGGAGGCATCCTCGAACAGGCCCGGGCCGAAGCCGAACGTGATGGTGAGCCCGGCGGCCGGCAGCCCCTGTGCCTCGCCCGTGTCGGCGGGCGGCGCGTAGTCGGACCCGCCGACGGCGCCGCCCTCCTCGACGTCGAGGCCCTGCGTGAGGCGGGCCGCAGCGTTCGTCCAGTCGGTGAGCAGCTCGACGAGGCCGTCGCGATCGAGCGCGGCATCCACGTCGAAGGCGGCGAAGTGCAGGCGGTCCTGCGCGGGCGTGGTGATGCCCGCCTGGTGCGGGCCGTAGAACGCGAACGAGGATGCTCCGGCGCCGGCGCCGCCCGTGGAGGCCGACGACATGGCGGCGCCCACGGCCGCGGCCCCGCCCGCGAAGCCGACCGCCGCGCCCGCGGCGCCCGCGCCGAACAGGCCGAGGAGCCCGCGTCGAGACACGCCCCGCGGCTCGTCCGCGGGCGCGGTGGTGCGCTCCTCGTCACTCATGTCAGACCCCGAGCACCGTCGCGGTGAGCTGCGAGAGCGGCTCGGCGAGCGCGTTGACCTGGTCGCTGAGCGCCTTCTTGTCGGCGTCGGTGAGCTCGCTGTAGTTCACGAACCCGTCGTCGAGCGAGCCGTACTTCGCGAGCTCGGCCTCGAGCGCGGCGAACTGGTCGTCGATCTCGGCGGCGAGCTCGGTGCCCTCGTCGCCCTTCGCCTCGGCGAGCGCGCGCACCGCACCGAACGCGACGCCCGCGCCCTGCACGTTGGCGGCGAAGTCCGAGAGGTCGGTGCCGCTCCACCAGTCCTCCTCGCCGGTGATCTTGCCCGCGGCGACCTCGTCGAGCAGCGCGATCGCGCCGTTCGAGATGTCGGCGAGGCTCACCGTGAACGAGTCGTCGGTGACGAGCTCGTGCAGCTGGGTGACGTCGGCGACGAGCGCCTCGGCGTAGGCCTTGCGCTCCTCGGGGGTCGACGGTGCCCAGTCCTTCAGGGCGTCCTGTCCGTCGGAGTTGACGTCGCCCGCCTGCGGCGCCCAGAGGTCCTTCTCGATGCGGTGGAAGCCCGTCCAGTCGAGCCCGTCGGCGACGGCGTCGACCTCGCGGAAGTCGATCTTCGGGTCGAGGTCGCCGAACGCCTCCGCGGTCGGCTCGATGCGCTCGTACGGCACACGGGCCGCGGCGTACAGCGACCGGGCGGTCTCGTCGTCGCCCGCCGCGTACGCGTCGGCGAACTGCTGCACGAGCGGCAGCAGCTCGCTCGACTGCGAGCGCACGTAGGCGAGGTACTCCTCGACGGCCTGGTCGCTCAGCTCCTGCTCCCCCGCCGAAGCGGTGGACGCCGCACCCGTGACGGTGAACTCGGCGAGACCGACGGGTGCCCCGACCTGCTGGAACTTGCAGGCCGTGTAGTAGGTGCCGGGCTCGAGCTGCGCGGTGAAGTCGACCTCCTGGCCGGGGGTGACGTTCTCCTTCTCGCCCACGATGCGCAGCTTGTCATCGGCGAGGATCTCGAACTCGTTGACGTCGGTGCCGCTGTTCGCGAGCGCGAAGGTGACCGCGCCCGCGGGGGCGGTGTCGACGGCGACGGCGCACCCGTCGTCGGTGATCTTCACGTCGATCGCCTTCGCGAGGTCGGCCTTCGCCACGCACCCCGTGAGGGCGAGGGCGGTGAGTGCGGTCACGGCGACGGAGGCCGCGAGGGCACGACGGGTCATTGGGGCTCCTGGTTCGAGAGGTCGGGGATGAAGAAGTCGGTGCGTGGAGCGGGGGTCAGTGCGCCGCCGCGACCGCCGGGGCGGCAGCCGGTGCGGGCTTGGGAGCGTGCCGGCGCTTCAGCATCACGAGGTAGAGCGTCATCGTCACGGCGACGTAGACGACCCAGCCGATGACCTGCGCCCAGGTCGGCTGCGGGGTGAAGTTGAAGATGCCGCCGAGCAGCGAGTCGAGCCAGCTGCCGGCCGGAACGATCGCGGTGAGGTCGTAGGCCGCCGTGCCCCAGCCGGGGATGACCGAGGCCTCCTGAAGGTCGCCGATGCCGTACGAGAGCACGCCGGCCGCGACGAGGATGAGGAAGAGCCCCGTCCACGTGAAGAACTTGCCGAGGTTGAACTTCACGAGGCCCTTCGAGATGCCCCACGAGATGACGATCGCGGTCGCGATGCCGGCGACGGCGCCGAGCGTGCCGAGCACGGGGTCGCTGCCGCCCGAGACGTTCGCCCACACGAAGAGCGCGGTCTCCACGCCCTCGCGGCCCACCGACAGGGCGCCGAGCAGCACCAGTGCCCACGTCGAGCGTTCGATCGCGGCATCCACCTGCCCGCGCAGTTCGCCCGAGAGCGTGCGGCCGTGCGTGCCCATCCAGAAGATCATCCAGGTGACCATCGCGACCGCGACGAGCGAGAGCACGCCGCCGAGGATCTCCTGCGCCTGGAACGTCATCGCGTACGGGCCCCACGTGAGCAGGGCGCCGACGCCGAGCGAGACCGCCACGGCGATGCCGATGCCGATCCAGAGCCGGCCGCGCAGCTCGCGGTGCCCGATCTTGGAGAGGTAGGCGAGCAGGATGCCGACGATGAGACCGGCCTCGAGGCCTTCGCGAAGACCGATCAGGTAGTTGGCGAGCACGCGCGTCTCCCGGGATGAACGATGTGGGGGTTGAGCTAAGGCTAACCTAAGTGCGCGACGGAGCAAACTTCACTTTCCTTACCATTACGGCCTCCCGCCGGACGGGTCCGACGACGTAGCGTGGAGGGGTGCTGACTCCTCCCGCGACACCGAAGCGACCGATCGAACGCGTGCACCACGGCGACGTCGTCGTCGACGACTACGAGTGGCTGCGCGACAAGGACGACCCAGAGGTCATCGCGCACCTGCACGAGGAGAACGCGTACACCAACGCGAAGACCGAGCACCTCGCGATCCTGCAGGAGCAGGTCTTCGAGGAGATCCGCACCCGCACGAAGGAGACCGACCTCTCGGTGCCCGTGCGCGAGGGCGACTGGTGGTACTACAGCCGCACCGTCGAGGGGCTCGAGTACGCGATCCACTGCCGGGTGGCGGCATCCGCACCCGAGGACTGGGAGCCGCCGGTCATGGACGAATCGGGGTCGGCGCTCCCCGGCGAGCAGGTCCTGCTCGACGAGAACGTCGAGGCCGAGGGCCACGAGTTCTTCGCGCTCGGCAGCTTCGACGTGTCGGCCGACGGCACCCTCCTGCTCTACGGCGTCGACGTCGAGGGCGACGAGCGGTACACGGTGCGCCTGCGGGCGCTCGACGACTCGGGGCGCGAGTTCGCCGACGTGATCGAGGGCACCGCCGCGGGCGCGATGTTCGAGCCCTCCGGACGCCACCTCTTCTACGCGACGGTCGACGAGGCGTGGCGCCCCGACACGATCTGGCGGCACGAGGTCGGCACCGAGGCATCCCACGACGTCTCGGTCTTCACCGAGCCCGACGAGCGGTTCTGGCTCGGCGTCGGGCTGACCCGCAGCCGTCGGTTCCTCGTGATCGAGGCCGGGTCGAACGTCACGAGCGAGACCTGGCTGCTGGATGCCGCGGACCCGACGGGCTCGTTCGCGGTCGTGTGGCCGCGCAAGGACGGGGTCGAGTACGACGTCGAGCATGTCGTCGCGGGCGGGCGCGACCGGCTGCTCATCACGCACAACGACGGCGCCGTGAACTTCGAGCTCGTGTCGGTCGCGGCCGACGACCCGCAGGGGCCGCGGCGCATGCTGCTGCCGCACAGCGCCGACGTGCGCATCGAGGGCGTCGACGGGTTCCGCGACTTCGTCGCCCTCGAGTACCGGCGAGAGGGGTTGCCGCGCGTCGCGGTGGCGAAGGTGCCCGCCGGCGGCCTGCCCGCGGATGCGACGCCCGACGACACCCTGCACGAGCTCGCCTTCGACGAGGAGCTCTACTCGGTCGGACTCGCCGGCAATCCCGACTGGGAGCAGCCGACCCTGCGCCTCGGCTACACGAGCTTCACGACCCCCTCGACCGTGCTCGACCTCGTCGTCGCCACGGGCGAGCGCAAGCTGCGCAAGCGCCAGGCGGTGCTCGGCGACTACGACGCGACCCGGTACGCGCAACGACGCGAGTGGGCGACCGCGCAGGACGGCACGCGCATCCCCGTCTCGCTCGTCTACCGCCACGACCTCGTGACGCTCGGCGAACCTGCGCCCACTCTCTTGTACGGTTACGGCTCGTACGAGCACTCGATCGACCCCGGGTTCGGCATCCCCCGGCTGTCGCTGCTCGACCGCGGCATGGTCTTCGCGGTCGCACACGTGCGCGGCGGCGGCGAGATGGGGCGGCTCTGGTACGAGCACGGCAAGAAGCTCGAGAAGCGCAACACCTTCACCGACTTCATCGCCGTCGCCCGGCACCTCGTCGACAACGACATCACGGCCCCCGACCGGCTCGTGGCCCAGGGCGGCAGCGCCGGCGGCCTGCTCATGGGCGCGGTCGCGAACCTCGCCCCCGCTACTTCGCCGGCTTCCTCGCGGAGGTGCCGTTCGTCGACCCGCTGACCTCGATCCTCGACCCGTCGCTGCCGCTCACGGTGATCGAGTGGGACGAGTGGGGCGACCCGCTGCACGACGAAGAGGTCTACTCGTACATGAAGTCGTACTCGCCCATCGAGAACGTGCACGTCAACCACTACCCGCCGATCCTGGCCGTGACCTCGCTCAACGACACCCGGGTGCTCTACGTCGAGCCGGCCAAGTGGGTCGCGAAGCTGCGCGACGCCGGCGCCGACCCGCTGCTCAAGATCGAGATGGCCGCCGGGCACGGCGGGGTCTCGGGCCGTTACGCGGCCTGGCGCGAGCGTGCCTTCGCCTATGCGTGGGTCATCGACGCGGCGGGAGCGCACCCGTCGGGCGAGTGAGTGCTCAGCGCGGCACGTCGTAGGTGATGTGCGTCACGAGGTCGGTCTGCAGCACGTCGAGCGGTGTCAGCTCGAGGTCGAGCCCCGCGAAGAGGCTCTCGCCCGAGCCGAGCGTGATCGGAGAGACGCTCACGATGATGCGGTCGATGAGCCCGGCCCGCAGGTACTGCTGCACGGTGCTCGCCCCGCCAGCGACCGAGATGCGGCCGTCGTCGCCCACGGCGGCCCGCGCCCGTTCGAGCGCATCGTGGATGCCCGTGGTCACGAAGTGGAACGTCGTGCCGCCCTCCATCTCGACGGGCTCGCGCGGGTGGTGGGTGAGCACGAAGACGGGGCCGTGGTACGGCGGCTCGTCGCCCCACCAGCCCTTCCACTCGTCGTCGGGCCACTCGCCGCGGATCGGGCCGAACATGTTGCGGCCCATGATGTAGGCGCGCGGCGCGAGGATCTGGTCGACGATGGGCTGCGCCTCGTCGGGCTGCTCGAACATCCACCGGTGCAGCGACTCGCCGTTCTCGCCGAGCGGGTCCTCGAGCGACTGGTTCGGGCCCGCGACGAAGCCGTCGAGCGACATGGTGATGTTGGCCGTGACGAGGCCGTCGTCGAATGTCATGCCGAGCACCCTACGCCGCGGCGCCGACGCCCGCGAGAGGCGGGAGCGGCTCCCCATGCGCGCGCATCGATTCCGCGCTGAGCGAGCACGCTTCCCCGTGTCGGCGGCCGCTGCGAGACTGACGAAATGTCTCTTCTCACCGAACTGAGCGAGCAACTCCCAGGCCGGGCCTTCGGTCCCGGCGCATCCGAATACGACAGCGGCCGCACCGTCTTCGCCGGGGCCGGCGACCCCGAGGCCGTGGTGCGGCCCCATACCGTCGACGAGGTGGCCGCCGCCGTGGCGAAGGCCGCGGCATCCGGCCGGTCGATCGCCGTGCGCAGCGGCGGCCACGGCCTGCTCCCCGTCGACGACGGCCTCGTCATCGATCTCGCCGAGTTCGACACCATCGAGGTCGACGACACCGGGCTCGTCACGCTCGGCCCCGCCGCCCACTGGGGCGACGTGGCGGCGGCGCTCGCGCCCCGCGGGCTGGGCATCAGCTCGGGCGACACCCGCCAGGTGGGTGTCGGCGGTCTCCTGCTCGGCGGCGGCATCGGCTGGCTCGTGCGCACGTACGGCCTCACGATCGACGCGCTGCGCGAGGTCGAGCTCGTCACCGCGGCGGGCGAGGTGCTCACCGTGAACGCCGAGTCGCACCCCGACCTGTTCTGGGCGGTGCGCGGCGGCGGCGGCAACTTCGGCGTCGTCACCCGCTTCACCGTGCAGGCGAGCCCGGTCGACGGCCTCGTCGGCGGCTCGATCCACTTCGACCGCTCCGACGTGCCGACCGTGCTGCGCGCCTGGCGCGAGGTCATGCGCGCCGGCGGCGACGGGCTCAACTCATCGATCATGCTCATGCCGCCGATGGGGCCCGAGATGCCCGGCGGCCCACAGGTCGGCATCGCGCTGCGCGGCACCGAGAGCGAGCTGCGCGACCTCGCCGCCCCGCTGCTCGCGCTGCCGTCGGTCACGGCCGTCGAGCTCGGCCCGGTCGCCTATGGCGACCTGCTCGAAGACGCGCCGCCCGGGCGCCCGCCGTTCCAGTTCGTCGGCGGCAACGGCTTCGTGCCCGAGGTCTCCGACGAGCTGCTCGACGCGGTCGCCGCAGCCTACGCGCGCGACGTGCCCACCATGGCGCTGCTGCGGTGGCTCGGCGGCGCGTTCTCGCGGGTCGATGCGGATGCGACGGCCATCGCCCACCGCGACGCCGAGGCCCTCGTCGTCGTGAACGGCGTGCTGCCGGCCGATGCACCGGCCGAGCTCGTCGCTGCGGTGAAGGCCGGCAGCGACGCAGCCGTCGCGTTCACGACCGGTTCGTACGGCGGCTTCGAGGCCAACCGCAGCGACGAGATCACGGCGTCGATGTACCCGCCCGCGACCCTCGAGCGGCTGCGGCGCATCAAGGCCGAGGTCGACCCGGGCAACTCGTTCCGGCGCAACCACAACGTCACGCCGGCCGGCTGAGCCGCTGCGAAGCACCCGATCCCGTCGCATCCGCTCGTCGATGCGACGGGATCGTCGTGTGCTCCCCCGCTCGGGGGCATGACAAGCCTGCGAGACTTTGTTAGGACATTCTGTGTAGACTGATCGCACCGCGAGCGCCGGGGAAGCGCTCGCGGCCCTGAGAGAAAGTTGTACGGCGCAGTATGACCAGCACCGCGACGAGTCGTTTCGAGATCATCACGATGGGCCGGGTCGGCGTCGACCTCTATCCGCTGCAAGACGGCGTGCACCTCGAAGACGTCGAGACGTTCTCGAAGTCGGTCGGCGGCAGCGCGACCAACGTCGCCATCGCGGCTGCGCGCCACGGGCACTCGAGCGCCGTCATCACCCGCACGGGCGACGACGCGTTCGGCCGCTACATCCGCCGCGAGCTCGACGGCTTCGGCGTCGCCACCGAGTTCGTCGGCACCGTCGACACGCTGCAGACGCCGATCACGTTCTGCGAGATCTTCCCGCCCGACCACTTTCCGCTGACGTTCTACCGAAGCCCGAAGGCGCCCGACCTCGAGATCACCGCCGAGAGCCTGCCGCTCGACGCGATCCGCGACGCCGGGGTGTTCTGGGCGACCGTCACGGGTCTCAGCGCCGAGCCGAGTCGCGCCGCGCACCACGCCGCCTGGGCCGCACGCGGGCGGCGCCCGCTCACGATCCTCGACCTCGACTACCGCCCGATGTTCTGGTCGTCGCCCGGGGAGGCACGACGCGAGGTCGACCGCGCCCTCGACCACGTGACCGTCGCCGTCGGCAACCAGGAGGAGTGCGACATCGCCGTCGGCGAGCGCGACCCGCACCGGGCGGCCGACGCGCTGCTCGCCCGCGGCGTCGAGCTCGCGATCGTGAAGCGCGGCCCCGACGGCGTGCTCGCGAAGACGCGCGACGAGACGGTCGAGGCGCCGAGCTTCCCGGTCGACGTCGTCAACGGGCTCGGAGCGGGCGACGGCTTCGGCGGCGCCCTCTGCCACGGGCTGCTCGCCGGCTGGCAGCGCGAACGCACGATCTCCTTCGCCAACGTCGCCGGGGCGATCGTCGCCTCGCGCCGGGAGTGCTCGACCGCGATGCCCACGACCGCCGAGGTCGAGGCGCGCCTGGCCGCGGAGGGAGCATCCGATGTCGCACGCTGACCGCTTCCTCGACACCGACCGCTTCGAACGCCTGCGCGAGCTGCGCGCCGCCGGACCGACCGCGATCGCCGAGGCTCACGCGGGCCGCACCCGCCGCCCCCTGCTCGGCGACGACGGACGGCTCTTCATCCTCGCGGCCGACCATCCCGCGCGCGGCGCACTCGGCATCGGCGACGAGCCGATGGCGATGGCCGACCGCTACGAACTGCTCGACCGCCTCGCCCTCGCGCTCTCGCGGCCCGGCGTCGACGGCGTGCTCGGCACCCCCGACATCATCGACGACCTCGCGCTGCTGGGCCTCCTCGACGACAAGGTCGTCGTCGGCTCGATGAACCGCGGCGGCCTGCGGGGGTCGAGCTTCGAGCTCGACGACCGTTACACGGCCTACGACGTCGAGGGCATGGTGCGCGATCGGCTCGACTTCGCGAAGGCGCTCGTGCGCATCGACCTCGACGACCCCGCGACCGCGGCGACCATCGAGGCGACGGCGAAGGCCGTGACGGATGCCGCGTCGGCGAGCCTGCCCATCATGCTCGAGCCGTTCATGAGCTCGCGTCGTGACGGCCGCGTCGTGAACGACCTCAGCCCAGAGGCGGTCATCACCTCGGTGGCGATCGCCGCCGGACTCGGGTCGAGCTCGGCCTGCACGTGGATGAAGCTGCCCGTCGTCGACGATATGGCCCGCGTCATGGCGGCGACGACGCTGCCGACGCTACTGCTCGGCGGCGAGCGCACCGCCGACCCCGACGCCGCCTACGCGAGCTGGCACGATGCGCTCGCGCTGCCCGGGGTGCGCGGCCTCGTCGTCGGACGTACGCTGCTCTATCCGCCAGACCACGACGTGCAGCGCGCCGTCGACACCGCCGCCGCGCTCGTGCACGACGCCTGACGCCCCGCTCCCACGCACCGCCGCACCCGAGAGAGACGAGAGATGAGCAACGACGCCCGCTGGTTCCACCCGCACGGTTCGCTCGCCCGCGACGGCTGGAGTGTCGTCGTCGACGGCACCATCCCCGGCTGGCGGCACACCGGCCTGCGGGTGGCCGAGCTCGGCGGGCGCAGCGGCGACACCGACGGCGGCAGTGCGGCGCGCGGCCTCGAGCTGCCCGCCGGTGAGGTCGAGCGCCAGCTCGTGCCGCTCGCGGGCGGCGGTGTGCACGTGGACGTGGTCGATGCCGACGGCTCGGTCCACGCGTTCGAGCTCGACGGTCGCGCCTCGGTGTTCGACGGCCCGACCGACACCCTCTACCTGCCCGTCGGCGCGAGCGCCGTCGTCCACGGCACCGGCCGCCTCGCGGTGGCCGAGGCACCGGCGACCACGAGGCATCCGCTTCGCCTGATCGGTCGCGACGAGGCACCCGTCGAGCTGCGCGGACGCGGCCAGGCGAGCCGCCAGGTGCACGACCTCGGCACACCGGCGGTGATGGCCGCCGAGCGACTCATCGTGTGCGAGGTCATCACACCGGCCGGAAACTGGTCGTCGTACCCGCCCCACAAGCACGACGAAGAGGTTCCGGGCGTCGAGTCGCAGCTCGAGGAGATCTACTACTTCGAGGCGGCACCGACGGTGCGGCCGTCGCCGACCGGGGATGCCTCGGGCACGGCGTCGCACGGCGCGGCCCAGCCGTTCGCACTGTTCTCCGCGTCATCCTCGTCGGTCACCGACATCACGATCGACGAACGGGTCACGACCGGCGACGTCGCCCTGCTGCCCGGCGGTTACCACGGCCCGGCAGCGGCCGCCCCCGGCTACGACCTGTACTACCTCAACGTCATGGCCGGCCCCGGCGAGCGGGTGTGGCGCATCACCGACGAACCCGCCCACGCCTGGGTGCGCGACACGTGGAACGACGAGGCCGTCGACCCGCGCCTGCCGTATCCGGCCGCACCCGCAACGAACCAGTCCGCCTCGAACGAAGGAACCCCGCAGTGACCACGAAGCGCATGACCGTCGGCCAGGCCCTCGTCGAGTTCCTGGCCCACCAGTGGACCGTCGACGGCGACCTCCGGGAGCGCACGATTCCGGGCGTGATCGGCATCTTCGGGCACGGCAACGTCGCCGGCCTCGGGCAGGCGCTCATGGAGTCGAACGCCGCCGACCCCGAGCTCATGCCGTACTACCAGGCCCGCAACGAGCAGGCGATGGTGCACCAGTCGGTCGGCTACGCGCGCATGCGGCGCCGTCGGGCCACGTTCGCGAGCACCGCGTCGGTCGGGCCGGGCGCCGCGAACATGCTCACGGGCGCCGCCCTCGCGACGAGCAACCGGCTGCCGGCGCTGCTGCTGCCGAGCGACACCTTCGCCACGCGCGTCGCCGATCCCGTGCTGCAGCAGCTCGAGCTGCCGCACGACACGAGCGTGCAGGTGACCGACGCGTTCCGCCCGCTGTCGCGGTTCTTCGACCGGGTCGAGCGCCCCGAACAGCTGTTCTCGATCGCCCTGGCCGCGATGCGCGTGCTCACCGACCCCGCCGAGACGGGCGCCGTGACGATCGCGCTGCCCGAAGACGTGCAGGCCGAGGCGATCGACGTGCCGCTCGCCTTCCTCGCCGACCGCGAGTGGCACGTGCGTCGCCCCGTTCCCGAAGCCGGCCCGCTCGAGCGTGCGGTCGCCGCGATCCGTGCCGCGAAGGCGCCGTTCATCGTCGCCGGCGGCGGCGTCCTCTACTCGGGCGCCGAAGACGTGCTCCGAGCGCTCGTCGAGGCCACCGGCATCCCCGTCGGCACGACCCAGGCGGGCGGCGGATCGCTGCCGTGGGACCACCCCGCCTACCTCGGCGGCGTCGGCGCGACCGGCACGACCGCCGCGAACCGGCTCGCCGCCGAGGCCGACCTCGTGATCGGCGTCGGCACCCGCTACAGCGACTTCACGACCGCGAGCCGGTCGGCGTTCCAGCACCCCGACGTGCGGTTCGTGAACCTCAACATCGCGAGCTTCGACGCCTACAAGCACGGCACGCAGCTGCCGCTCATCGCCGACGCCCGCGAGGGGCTCGAGGCCCTCGCGCGGGCGCTCGAGGGCTACCGGGTGAGCGACGGCCTGCGCGAGCGCATGGCCCGAGAGAAGGCCGAATGGGATGCCGCGGTCGACGCCGCGTTCGTGCCCTCGGGCCGAGACCGGCCGAGCCAGGCCGAGATCATCGGCGCCGTGCAGGCCGCGAGCGACCCCCGCGACGTCGTCGTGCAAGCCGCGGGCTCACTGCCGGGCGACCTGCACCGGATGTGGCGCGTGCGCGACCCGCTCGGCTACCACGTCGAGTACGCGTTCTCGTGCATGGGCTACGAGATCGCGGGCGGCCTCGGCGTGCGCCGGGCGGCGCCCGATCGCGACGTCATCGTCATGGTCGGCGACGGCTCGTACCTCATGCTGCACACCGAGCTCGTGACCGCGGTCGCCGAGGGGCAGAAGCTCATCGTCGTGCTCGTGCAGAACCAGGGTTTCGCGTCGATCGGCAACCTCTCGGAGTCGGTCGGCTCGCAGCGCTTCGGCACCCGCTACCGGCAGTACGACGAGGTGGCGCGCAACTTCCAGGCCGGCGCGGTGCTGCCCGTCGACCTCGCCGCGAACGCGCGAAGCTACGGCGTCGACGTCATCGAGATCGCCCCGGGCCCCGATGCGATCGCCGAGCTCGGCCGCGCGATGGCGACGGCCAAGGCCTCCGAGACGACGACCCTCATCCACGTCGAGAGCGACCCGCTACTCGGCGGGCCCGACGGCGGCGGCTGGTGGGACGTGCCGGTCTCCGAGGTCTCGTCCACGCCGAGCATCCAGGAGGCTCGGGCGGAGTACGACGAGGCGCGGAAGGCGCAGCGGCCGCTGCTCGGCTGACCACCCGCCTCAACTGCGAGCGGCTGCAGCTTCTCGATCGACCTCGCCCGGGGCATCCGCGACGCTGAAGACGGCCAGCCGGCTGGCCGTCCAGACGAGCGCGCCCGACGCGAGCAGCGCGGCGAGCAGCCCGACGACGTGCAGCACGAGCGACGGCAACCCGCGCTCGGGCAGCAGGAAGCCGTACGGCACCCAGCCGTCGGTGACGCCGCGCACGAGCACGACCGCGAGCCACACGACGGGATACGGCAGCACGAGCCACAGCCGGCGCCACGGCAGCGGCGGCCGGTCGGCGACGAGCACCCAGTCGAGCACGACGGCGATCGGGAAGACGACGTGCAGCACGGCGCTCACCCACGGCGGTGCCGAGCCGGTTCCGGGCACGAGCAGGTTGTAGACGAGCGCGACGATGACGAGGCACGCGACCGCGATGCCGCGAACCGTCGACAGCCAGTCGGGCACCCGACGCCCGCGCAGCGTGGTGACGCCCGTGCCGATCAGCACGAGACTCGTCAGCAGGCTCGTCTGGTTCGTGAAGTAGCCGAAGAAGTCGAACGGATTGCCGTCATCGGCCGCGATGCGCAGGGCGTACGCGTAGCCGAGCACGGCGACGCACAGCGCACCGGCCGCGACTCGACCCCATGCGATCGCCCGCACCGCGGTGGGCGGCAGTCGGCGCGAGGTCATGCGGGCCAGCCTACTGAGCGGGACCATGCCGGTCGGCGGGCGAGCGCGCCGCCTCCGATCACCGATCGACGAGCGTCACCTCGAACGAGTACCGGTCGGGCCGGTAGCAGTGCTGGCCGAACTCGACGGCGACGCCCGAGTTGTCGAAGGCCGTGCGCGACATCGTGAGCACGGGTGCCCCGCGCGAGAGGTCGAGCAGCTCGGCCTCGCCGGCGGTCGCGGCCCGGGCGCCGATGCGCTGCTTCGCGACGCGCATGGTCACGCCACGGGCGCGCAGCAGCTGGTAGAGGCCGTGCTTCGCGAGCGACTCGCGGTCGAGGTCGACGAACGCCTCGGGCAGCACGTTGTCGAGGATCGCGAGCGGCACACCGTCGGCGCTGCGCAGGCGCCGGATGTGCAGCACTGGGCTGCCGAGCTCGACGCCGAGCGCCTCGGCGACCCGGTCGTCGGCCGTGCCCTGCTCGACCGCGAGCACGGTCGTCTCGGGCTTCTGCCCCGACCGCTCGAGGTCTTCGTAGAGGCTCGTGAGCTCGACGTTGCGCGTCACCTTGCCGTGCACGACCTGCGTGCCGATGCCGCGGCGGCGCACGAGCAGGCCTTGGTCGACGAGCTCCTGGATGGCGCGCCGGATCGTCGGCCGCGACAGGCCGAGCCGCGCCGCCAGCGCGACCTCGTTCTCGAGGCGCGACCCGGCCGGCAGGGTCTCGTCGCGGATCGCCTGCTCGAGCCGACTCGAGATCTGGTAGTACAGCGGCACGGGCCCCGAGCGGTCGAGATCGAGGAACAGCTCGACGGGAAGTCGCTGCTCGGGGAGCTGGGCCATCATCTCTCCACTTGTTCGGTTGTTCTGACAGTAGACGGTGCGGGGCGTGCGGCTCTCACCCGCGACCGGGGGTCGCGTCATCCGTCGAAACCGCGCGCCGCCGGAACGTCTCGATGCGCGACGGCCCGATCTCGAACGCCGAGAGGTCGACCTCGTGCTCGAGCACCTCGCCTGCGAGATCGGTGCGATCCCAGACGCCGTCGGCCCGCACCGCGAGCGGCTGCGCCGCACCCCGGTAGTTGACGAATCGCGCCTCGAGCACGGCCGCGCCCGCGGCATCCGTGACGGTGCGCAGCGATTCGAGCACGACGTCGCCGCCGACCTCGACGACCGAGCCGTCGGGCAGGTCGTCGGCCGCGCCGGCGGCCCCGCCGGCGCCCGCGACGCCGCCGACCACCGCAGGCCCGCCGCGGGTGCCGCGCACGACTTCGGGCTCGCTGCGCAGCAGCTCGGCCCAACGTGCCGCGCCCGACTCGGCCCAGCCGGCCGCCGACGGCAGCACGGCGAACGTGGTGCGCACGCGCGTGCCGAGGTACTGCGCGCCCGGCACCTCGAACTGACCGCCGGCCGGCTCGTCGCGCAGCGGGTGCACGTTGACGCTCATCATGCCGACCGCGCGCACGAGGGTGAGCGCGATCGCGTCGTCGCCCGACCTATCGCCTGCGACGACCTCGTACTCCGAGTGCTTCGTCACGAGCAGGCTCGCCCGGCCGGCGTGCACGAAGCGTGCCGCCGGGTACGTCGGCAGCGGGAACTCGCCCCAGCCGCCCTCGCCCTCGCGTCCGCGCTCGGTCACGACGTACTGGCCGGCCGCCGACGATCCGGGCAGCTCGTGCTCGGCCGTCGGCACGAGCACGCGCAGGCGGTGGTCGGCGGCGGGGTTCACGAAGTCGACCTCGACGCGCAGCATCGGCTCGCCCTCGCGCAGTTCGATCACGGTGTCGACGACGAGCGGCACGGATGCCTCGGAGCGGGCGTCGGGATCGCGGGCGTCGAGCCGCGCGGGTACGGCGTAGCGGCGCCGCACCCGCAGCCGGCCGCGCAGCGGCCCGACCTCGAGCACCGAGACCTCGACCTCGTCGGGGTCGGTGACGGCCGACGCCGAGGCGACCGGGCCGTAGTTGTACGAGTCGCCGCGGTCGCCCTCGTCGACGAGGCGCAGCGCATCGCGCAGGACGGTGCCGTCGGCGGCTTCGATGGTGACGTTGCCGTGCTCGTCGACGGTCGCGGTGAGCTGCCGGTTCGCGAGGGTGCGGTCGCCGACCGTCACGGGGTCGTCGGTCGCCGTCGCCGTCGTGGGGTCGAGCTCGGCGAGCGCGACGCCCCCGACGTCGACGCCGACGAGCGCGACGCGTCGCGGGTCGGCGATGATCTCGACGCGCCAGGTGCGCTCACCCGACGGGTCGGAGGCGATGCGCCGCTCGAGCTCCTCGGTGAACGCGGCGAGGTCGAAGTCGCCGACGGGCGCCTCCGCGACCTGGAACCGCACGCCCGCGTCGGTGAAGGTCCAGTCGTTGATGAGCTGGCCGAAGAGCTCGCGACCGTGGATGCGGGCGAGCAGCTTGCGCAGCTCGCGGGTCGTCATGGTCTCGTCGCCGAGCAGCTCGGGCAGGGCGTCGAGCAGCTGCACGCCGCTGCCGAGCTCGAGCCGGGCGGGGTCGTGCAGGCGGATCTCGACGTGCGCGCGGCGCGCGAACCCGGTCGGGTTCGCGACGACGTGCCGGTCGGGCGTCGTCGACGCGGCGATGCGTTCCATGGTGCGCAGCACGACGCCGCGGGCGACGTGGGCGGCGGTCGAGAGCCGGCCTTCGACCTCGTTCGCGGTCGCGTCGACGCCGCAGCCGGTCACCGAGTCGTGCGCGGTCGACTCGACGAGCCGGTACCAGGCCGTGTCGAAGAAGGCACGGTGGTCGTCGGAGCCGAAGGCCGCGTCGAGCCGCTCGGCGATGCTCAGGCGGCGCTCGGCGTCGGCCATCGCCTGCTTGAGGTTGGTGCGGATCGAGAAGACCCCCGGCAGCAGGTTGCCCCGTGCGTGCGAGCGCAGCTCGCCCTCGACGACGGGCAACCCGGCGAGCGCCCCCTCGTCACCGGCGGTCCACTCCGGCGCGACCCGGCGCACGTAGCCCTCGGCCGTGTCGACCGTGAGCGCGACACGGCCGTCGCCGCCCGCTGCGTTCGCCGCCTCCACGACCTGCATGAGGTCCGCCGGCGGCGCACTGTGGTCGGTGCCGAGCATGCCGAGCACGGGCTCGTGGCCGTACCGGCTCGCGACCTGGTCGCGGTACTCGCGCACGAGCCCGTCGAGCTGCCCGGGCAGGGCGAAGAGGTCGAGCGCGTTGCCGTAGCCGTCCATGAGGTACTCGGCGCGCACCGTCGAGCCGTCGGGCGCAACCCACGCGAAGGCGTGCGCGTCGACCCGGGCGGGCACGCCTCGCCACATCATCGCGTCGCGCACGCCGAACCCGCGCAGCAGTTGCGGCATCTGCGCCGAGTGGCCGAACATGTCGGGCAGGTAGCCCAGCCGCATCTCGGGACCGAGTCGGCGGCTCGAGCGCAGGCCGAGCTCGAGGTTGCGCACGATCGTCTCGCCGTCGCACAGGAACTCGTCGAGCAGGATGAGGAACGGCCCGACCGCGAGCTGCCCCCGCTCGACGGCGGCGGCGACGCGCGCCCGCTGCTCGGGCCGCATCTCGAGGTAGTCGTCGACCGCGGCGGCCTGCCCGTCGAGCGTGAACCGGTACCCGGGGTTCTGCTCGAGCGTATCGAGCAGCCGGTCGACCATGTGCACGAGCCGCAACCGGAACACGTCGTGCGGCTCGTACCACTCGCGGTCCCAGTGCGTGTGCGGCACGATGACGAGTTCGTCGGGCAGGTTCATGAATGACTCCAAGGCGAAGAGGCGAGCAGGAACAGCGCTCAGGCGCAGAGCGCCATGACGCGGCGGTCGGCGAGCACGAGGTAGTGGGGGCCGTCTGCGGGGTCGACCGCGAACGACTCGCGGGCCGAGCGCACCGAGCGGCGGCGGCCGAAGCCGTCGACGAGCACGAGCCCCTCGGCGTCGACCGCGACCACCTCGTCGCCGAGCCGCACGAGCGCGGGGGCCCGCATGAGCTCGGGCATGAGCACGGTGCCGTCGAAATGGCCGCTGCCCGTGATCGCGGTGCGACCGGCGCGCACGCCCTCGAGGATGGCCTCCGCCGAGGCATCCTCGGCGGCCACCCACGTGGTCGGGGTGCCCGGCCGTTGCGGCTCCTCGAGCATGTGCACGTCGCTGCCGCCCAGCAGGGTCGCGCCGGCCGGCCACGTGCGGAACCACGCGAACGGCGCCGTCGAGATGAGCTCGAGGAACCAGGTCGCGTGCCAGAGCTCGACCGCGGCGGGCCGGCGCTCGAGCCGGTGCAGCCACGAGCAGTCGCCCGAGATCGGGTGGTTGATGCTGAGGATGCCGCCGCGGCGGTCGACCTCGTCGACCCAGTGCTGCGCGGGCTCGCGGAAGTCGATCCACCCGAGGTCGCCGAACGCGTTCGCGTGTCCTCGGTGGGTCGTGACCTCCTGCCCGGGCAGCAGCGTGATGCCGTGCTTCGCGCCCTCGCCCGGCAGGTGGGCATGGTGGCTCACCGTGTTGTGGTCGGTCACCGCCATGAAATCGAGGCCGGATGCCACGCCGAGTGCCGCGAGCCCGCCGATAGGCAGGCGACCGTCGGAGTGGATCGTGTGCCCGTGGAAGTCGCCCGCGAACCAGGTGAGCCCCGGTTCGGCCGGGAGGCCCCGGTCGCTGCCGCGCACCGCACGGGCGACGGGCGCCGACTCGGGCACGGGCGGCACCGGCCGCGACGCGGGGATCGTGATCTCGACCTCGACGTCGACGCCCGCGAGCGGCACGCGGTGGAGGCCCAGCACGACGTTCCACTCCCCCGGCTCGAGCTCGCCGGGCAGGTATCCCGGCGTGGCATCCGTGGTCGTGATCACGTACTCGGTGCGCGCGCCGCCCGACCAGCCGCGCCACCCGCCCGCCCCGGCGCAGCCGAGGTCGATGCCCGCCTCGGAGGGGTCGAAGCGGATGACGACCTCGAGCGACTCGGTGCCCGCGGGCACCTCGAACGGCACGTTCAGGTACCGGTTCTCGTTCTGCAGGTCGACCGTGACGGGGATGCTGCGGCGGATCGTGGCCATCGCGTCAGCCGATGCGCTCGGTCGACTCGGCGTCGAAGAGCAGGGTCTTCGAGCCCGTCGGCACGAGGTAGCCGTGGTCGCCCGGTGCGGGCTCGTGGTCCTCGGGCACGACGACCTGCAGCTTGTGGCCGTCGACGTTGACCGCGATGAGCACGCTCGCGCCGAGGTTCTCGACGACGCTCACCTCGGCGGCGATCGCGCCTGGCTCCTCGGCCGTGGTCCAGCGCAGGTACTCGGGGCGCACGCCCCAGACGACCGACTGGCCCTCGCGGACGTGGTCCTCGGTGCCGGGCGGCAGCGCCGTCGAGACGTCGCCGCCGCCGATCGCGATCGCCCCGGCCGAGACGGTGGCCGGCACGAGGTTCATCGGGTTCGACCCGATGAAGCCCGCGACGAACGTGTTGTTCGGGCGCTGGAACACCTCGCGCGGCGTGCCGATCTGCTGCAGCTTGCCCGCCTTCATGACCGCGATGCGGTCGGCGAGCGCGAGCGCCTCGGCCTGATCGTGCGTGACGAACACCGTCGTCACGCCGAGGTCGCGCTGCAGCTCCTTGAGGAAGGTGCGGGCCTCGAGTCGCAGGCGGGCGTCGAGGTTCGAGAGCGGCTCGTCGAGCAGCAGCACGTCGGGCCGCGTGGCGACCGCGCGGGCGAGGGCGACGCGCTGCTGCTGGCCGCCCGAGAGCTGGCCGGGCCGGCGCTCGATGAGCCCCTGCAGGCTGAGCCCGTCGCCGACCTTCTCCGCCGTCGCCCGCCGCTCGTCGCGCTTCACGCGCTTGATGCGCAGCGGGTAGGCGATGTTGTCGGCGACGTCCATGTGCGGGAACAGCGCGTAGTCCTGGAAGACCATCGCGACGCCGCGGGCGCCCGGCTCGGCGTCGGTGACATCCCGATCGCCGATCACGAGCTGCCCCGACGAGATCGCCTCGAGGCCCGCGATCGAACGCAGCAGGGTGGTCTTGCCGCAGCCCGAGGGGCCGAGCAGGGCGAAGAACTCGCCGTCGACGATCTCGACGTCGACCTCGTCGACGCCGCGCACCCCGCCGGGGTACTCCTTGACGAGTCGGGTGGCGTTGATACCGGCCATCAGGACTTGATCCCTCCATGGAAGCGGAAACCGTAGCGACGGTTCACGACGAAGTAGATGATGAGGACGGGAGCGGAGAACAGCAGGGCGAAGGCCGAGATGAGCCGGAGGTCGGCCTGTCCGCTCTCGGTGTAGAAGGTGTACATGACGACGGCCGCGGGCTGCAGGTCGGGGCTGCGCAGCAGGATGAACGGCACGAGGAAGTTGCCCCAGACCTGCACGATCGTCCAGATCGCGATGAACGCGAGGCCGGGCCGCGCGATCGGCACGACGACGTCGCGGAGGATGCGGAACGGGCCCGCGCCGTACAGCCGTGCCGACTCCTCGTACGACTTCGGGATCGAGTCCATGAAGTCCTTGAGGATGAAGATCACGGTCGGCAGGATGCCGCCGGCGAGCACGAGCAGCACGCCGGTGTAGGTGTTGATGAGCCCGAGCGAGGTGATGATCTGGAAGGTCGGCACCATCGCCGCGGTGCCCGTCACGATCGACGAGAGCAGCAGCAGCCCGTAGAGGATGCCGTCGCGCCCCGGGATGCGGATGCGGCTCATCGCGTAGGCGGCGAGCGCGCCGAGCACGACGACGATGATCATCGTGCCGACGCCGAGCAGCAGCGAGTTGCCGATCGACCGCATGGCGTACGGGTTCTGGAAGAGGCGCGCGAAGTTGTCGAGCGTCCAGTCGGGCCACGCGAGCGAGAGCGTCGGCGTCGCGTCGAACGGCGCGAGCACGAGCCACACGAGGGGCAGCGCGAACAGCAGGCCGACGATCGTCAGCACGAGGCCGAAGGCGACGCGGGCGACGTAGTGCCGCACGGTCGTGTTCGCCGCGACCTTGCGCACGGTTGCGGGGGCGGTCATGCCTTCTTCCTTCCTCTCGACACGCGGATGTAGGCGAGCGCGATGACGAGGTTGATGAGCAGCATGATGAGCGAGATCGCCGCACCGAGGCCGAGCTGGCCGCCCGGGATCGCCGTCTCGTAGATGTAGACGGAGAGGATCTCGGTCTTGCCGTTCGGGCCGCCCGCCGTGACGAGGTACGGCGTGAAGGTGTTGAACGTCCACAGCGTGATGAGCAGCGTGTTCGTGAGGATGTGGCCCTTGATGTTCGGGATGATCACGTCGCGCAGCTGCTGCCAGCCAGACGCGCCGACCATCTTCGCGCTCTCGATCTGCGACGGCGGCACGGCGCTCAGCGCCGACGAGAACAGCTGCATCGAGAAGGCGGTGCCCACCCAGATGTTGAAGAGGATGATCGCCTCCATCGGGTGCTCGATCAGCCACGCGTAGCCGTCGGTGCCGAGCAGGCCGTTGAGCGTGCCCGAGCGCCGGTCCATGAGCACGAGCCAGAGGAACGAGGCGACCGAGGCGGGGATCACCCAGGCGGCGAGCACGAGCCCCTCGATGAGGGCCTTCACCCAGCCGTGGATGTTGCGGACCGACCAGGCGAGCGCGAAGCCGATGAGCGTCTGGCCGACGATGCCCGAGGCGACCACGAAGACGAGGGTGAGCCCGAGCGAGTTCCAGAACGACGGATCGGTGAGCGCGTCGATGTAGTTCTCGAACCCGACGAACTCGGGCGACGCGGCCTGCAGGCCGGTCAGCCGGTAGTCGGTCATGCCGAGCCAGATGGTCCAGACCGCGGGGAACAGCAGGAACAGGCCGATGATGATCAGGGCGGGGGCGACGAAGATTCCGGCGCGGGCCGTGCCGAGGCCCGCGACGTCGTCGGCCCGCCGCCGGCGGGGAGCGATCGCGCTCCCCGCCGGCGTCGTGGTGGTGCTAGCCGTCATCAGTCACCCGAGACCGCGTCGTCGCCGACGATGTCCTTGAGCGAGTCGACGTAGGTGGCGAGGGCGTCGTCGACGCTCGTGCCCGAGACGACGTCGAGGCTGGCCTGCTGCATCGCGGTCGAGACCTGCGGGTACGCCGCGAGCGGCGGACGGTAGGCGGTGATCGGCAGCACCTCTTCGCTGACGTAGGTCAGCATCGGGTCCTCCGAGAGGATCTCGTCGTTGACGTCGGTGCGCGGCGTGATCGAGATCGTGCCCTCGTTGCGGGCCTCGTAGGCCTCCTTCGAGTTCATGAACGCGAGCAGCTCCCAGGCGAGCTCGGGGTGGTCGCTGTTCGGGTTGAGCACGCGGCCGGTGCCGCCCGACATCGAGACGAAGTCCTGGTCGTCGACACCCGAGCCGGGCTTCATCGCGGGGATCTTCGTGTAGCCGACGACCTCGTCGCGGTTCGCCATCGGCGCGGTGCCGACGCCCTCTTCGGGGTTGACGACGCTGCGCCAGAAGTAGTCGCCCTCGAGCAGGATGCCGATCTGGTTCGCGGCGAACATCTGGAACGAGGTGTCGCGGCCGGCGGCCTCCTGCTGGAGCACGGCGTCGCCGAGCTTCTCGTCGACGTAGATCGTCTTGTAGAGGTCGAGCACGTCGCGCATGCCGTCGGTGTCGCCGACCCACTTGCCGTCCTCGTAGACCTGCTCGCCGGTGCCGACGAGGGCGGGCAGCATGCCCTGCATGGTCGTCGCCTCGCCCATCGCGGTGCCCGCGTTGAGCTGGATCGGGGTGACGCCGTCGAGCTTCTTGAGCGCCTTGCCGGCCTCGATCACGTCGTCCCAGCTCTCGGGCTGCCAGTCCTCGGGCAGGCCGGCCTGCTTGAACAGGTCCTTGTTGTAGTAGAGCACGCGGCCGTCGGCGCCCTGCGGCACGCCGTAGCGGTCGCCGTCGAACGAGACGGCGTTCTGCACGGCCTCGGGGATCTGGTCCCAGCCCTCCCAGCCATCGACCGCGTCGCCGCCGACGTCGCTGAGCGGCTTGATGTACCCGGCCTCGGCGAACTCGCCGACCCAGATGCCGTCCATGCCGATGATGTCGGAGCCCTCGCCCGACTGCAGGTCGAGCGCGATCTTCGTCTTGTAGTTCTCGTCGTCGACGCCCTGGGGCTCGAACTCGACGGTGACGTCCTTGCCCTCCTCCTTCATGGCGTCCTCGAACTGCGGGATCACCCAGTCGGTGACCCAGTCGGCCTCGGCGGCGTTCTTGCCGCCCGTGATGGCGTTGGCCGTGATGGTGAGGGTGACGGGCCCGTTCTCGTCCTCGCTCTGTTCACCGGAGCATCCGGTGAACACGAGGGCGCCGGCGGCGGCGAGCGCGATCGCCGCGACGGTCTTTCGCCTGCTGTGGTGGATCATCTTCGACCTCTCTCTGATTCCCCGCCGGCAGGGTGACCGGCGGGCGGGTGGTGCGTCTGATTACGAGGCGGATGCCTCGGCGCCGGCGTCGACCGGCGTACCGAGTGCCTCGGCGAGGGCGCGGAGCATCCGCTGGCCCACGACGATGTCGGCGGCGCCCTCGGCGACCGAGGGGCCCGGTGCGGGGAGCCCGGCGACGAGTGCCGCGAAGCTGCGGAGCTCGTGCTCGAACGCCTCCTCCTGCATCCACCGGGTCTCGCTGCGTCGCGCGCCGAGCCGGTCGGCGTTCTCGACGACGGTGAGCACGGTGGGCACGTTGAGCACGTACGGCACCGAGAAGACCAGCGAGATGCTGCCCTCCTCGTGGTGGAAGGTCACGGTCTCGCGGTACTCGGGGTAGCGCGGGATGAAGTGCCAGTCGACCGACCACGGCACGGCGGCATGCTCGGCGAGCATGCCGCCGAGGCTCAGCGAACCGGGGAAGCCGCCCGTGTGGCGGGCCCGGTCGACCGTGCCGATGCCGCCGACGAGGTGCCGCAGCAGGCCGGTGTCGTGCACGATCGAGCCGAGCACGACGTTCGTGTAGAGCTTCGGCAGGTCGCCGTCGGCGTCGCCGATGGCCGCGTCGACCGAGGCGTCGGTGGCCGCGGTGAGCGTCGCGAGCAGGTCGGCGGGCACGTCGGCGGGCGGTGCCTGCAGGTTCGCGAAGGCGAGCTGGGCGCCGTCGGCGGGATGCAGCACCTCGACCGTCACCGCGCGGAGTTCGACGCGCTGGAGCAGGGCCTTCGCCTCGGCCGAGGCCGGGTCGTGCTCCTTCATGTAGCCGACCCGCACCTGGTCGGCGAGGTCGACGCCGCGCTCGGCGGCGACGGCGCGCAGCGTCTCGACCTCGCCGAGCGAGAAGGCGAGCGGCTTCTCGGCGAGCACGCGGATGCCTGCGCCGACGAGCTTCGCGACGTCGGGGGCGTGCGAGCCGCTGGTCGCGAGGATCGCGCCGTCGACGGCGACCTCGCCCGCTGCGACCGCGGCGATGAGCGCGTCGATCGAGTCGAACGCGGCGACGCCCGTGCCCGAGGCTGCGGCGATGCCCTGCGCGCGCGACGACGACAGGTCGACGACGGCCGTCAGCACGATGCGGTCGGCGTTGCGGCGGATGAGCGGCAGGTGCACGCTCTGGCTGATGGCACCCAGGCCGATGACCGCGAGGTTCACGGGGTCGTGGGCCGTCGCATCCCCGAGTTCGCCCGTACGGTCGGGCGCGTCGAAGCCGGTCATGCGAACCACCGCCGCAGGCGCTCGCGGTTGGCGACTTGATCGGTGCGGGCGCGGTCGACGTCGGCCGCGTCCTGCAGGATCACGTCCTGCTCGACGACGAGCCAGCCGTCGAAGCCCGAGTCGACGACGGCGTCGACGATGCGGTCGACGTCGAGGTCGCCCTCGCCGAGCGCGACGAACATGCGGCGCTGCCAGACGTCGCGCATGGGGTCGTCGGAGCCGGAGGCTGCGGCGAGCACCGAACGGTCGGCGTCCTTGAGGTGCACGTGGTTGATGCGGCTCGACCAGCGGGCGAAGTCGGCGACCGGGTCGCCGCCGCCGATCAGCAGGTGGCCCGTGTCGAAGGTGAGGTCGATGTCGGTGTCGGCGAGCAGGCGCTCGATCTCGCGGGGCGTCTCGACGTACGTGCACGCGTGATGGTGGAACGTCGGCTCGAGCCCTGCGGCGCGAGTGGCGTCTGCGACGCGCTGCACGCGGGCCGCGAAGCGGGCCCAGCGCGCGTCGTCGAGCTCGAGCTCGGGTGCTCCGCCCGGGCGGGCCTTGCGCTCGGGCGAGCCCGAGTCGGCGATCGTGGGCTTCGGCGCGAGCGCGCCGGCCGGTGCTGCGGCGGCCGCGGCGGCGAAGAGGTCGAGCACGGGCGCGAGACCGGCGAAGGATGCCTCGAACCCGTCGTCATCGGCGGAGAAGGGCAGGTCGACCCATCCCCCGGCGAGCGCGAGACCGTGACGCGCGAGCAGGGCGGGCAGCGTCTCGCGGTCGCCGAACAGGCCGACCGGACCGAGGTCGACGCCCTCATAGCCCGCCTCGGCGACCCAGGCGGCGAGCTGCTCGCCGTCGGGCAGCGGAACGAGACCGGGGATGGACAGTTCGAAGACGCCGTAGCTGACGGGGGCGTTCGCTGTTCGGATCAACCGAGGTTCCTCTCAACCGCGGAGACGCACCTGCGCTGTCTCCGCGGTCAAGAATACTAAGTTCTGACATATTCACAACATGACAGGACAAAGTCTCCCCGGCGGGTTGAGGAGCGAGCGCAGCGAGCGTCTCGAAACCCCCGTCGGCGGGTTGAGGAGCGAGCGCAGCGAGCGTCTCGAAACCCCTGCTCAGCCCGCCGGCGGCTCCGCGTGCAACTCGACATCCGCCGCCGCGAGCGCCCAGCGCGTGAACCGCACCTCGAGCCCCTCCCGCAGCGGCGCGCAGAGCATCGGTCCGGCTTGCGCGGCGGCATCCGTGCCGGTTGCGAACGGCGCGACCCGCAGGGTGCGCCACGGGCCGTCGTCGGCTCGCGCCCGCAGGGTGACCGCGTCGCCCGCTTCGCCGCCGCGGCTGGCCCGAACGGTCACGAGCCGCCCGGTCCAGTCGGGCACCGGCGCGAGCGACCAGTCGGACACCTCGTTCGTCACGACGGCACCGAGGTGCGGCACGCCGTCGGAGATCTCGATGCCGGCCTTCACCCAGTGCGTCTCGTCGACCCACAGCAGCAGCCCGGCCTGGTCGTAGAGCCCCGTGAGCGTCGAGGTGTCGAACGTCACCTCGACGGCCGCATCCACCGGCCAGTCGCCGAGCAGCCCGTGCCCGTCGTCGTGCACGAACCCGTAGTGCGTGGTTCGCCAGTAGTCGCTGCCAGCGACAGCCCTCACCACCAGCGCGTCGCCCGCCGATCGCGACCCGGCGGGGTCTCTCGTCCAGCGTCCTTCGGCCCATTCCACGTCGCGCGACTGCATGCGACCACGCTAGTCGGGACGCGAGCGGTCGCGCAGGGCCGCCGCAATCCTCAGCCCACGTACCCGCGGAACGGGTTCGCCTCCTCCTCGCGCCGCTCGCGCTCGGACTCGGCCTCGCGCAGGTCGCGCTCGAGGTCGCCGAGCAGGTCGCGCAGCCGGTCGTCGCGCTCGACCTCGTAGGTCTCGTCGACCTCGATCTCGGGCCAGCCGCTGCCCCACTCGCGGGCGAGGCGGGCGTCGATCGCGCCGGCCACGTCGTCCCACGCCTCGTTGCGGGCGCGCTCGGCGAAGCTCGCGAGGTACTCGGGGTCGCCGCGGCGGGTCCACAGCTCTTTCGCGATCGCGGCGTAGACCTGCTCGCGGCGGCGCAGGTTCGCCGCGTCGGCCTTGCGGTAGTCGTGCTCGTTCGAGGCGCGCCCCTCGCGCTTCGCGGCGGTCGCCCGGTCTTCGGAGGTGCGTTCGGCGACCTCGTCGGCCTCCTGCACGAGCTCGTAGAGCACCTCGCGCGCGGCGGCGGCGGCGCGGTCGTTGTCGAACGGCTCGTCGCCGCGCAGCGCGTGCATCACGAAGCGGTTGCGCAGCGCCATGCGCCCGGCCGCCTCGGCGACGAGGAGGCCTTCTGCGAGCATCTCGTCGAAGGTCGGCGGGGTGACCTCGGGCAGCGCGCTGCGGTCGAACGGCTTGAACCGCTTCGCCCGCTTTCTGCGCCAGAACGCCATGACTCACGCCCCTCGAACACCGATGTCCGACGCCACACGACGTCGGAGAACGAGCCTATCGCGGCGCGCCGACGGGCGGCCATGTCGGCGGCCGAACGTACGGTTGCGGCATGGTTGCGAAGCGGTTCGGCGGGTCGAGAGCCGCCGCCGGCGCTGTCGAGACGGATGCCCCGACCGCCCCCTGTTCGATCGTCGAGGCCGACGGCGCGCGGTGTTCGAACTCCGTCGCAGCGGGAGCCCCGATCGCACTCTGCGCCGGTCACCTGCTCGTCGCCTACGACTGGATCGCTCGCGAAGCAGGCGAGCTCGACCTGCTGCCGAGCCCCTGTCCCGCATGCGGCGCACGGGTCGGCGTGCACTACCCCTCGGGATGGATCTGCGCCGACTGCGAGTGGCGCTACGGGGAGGTGCCCGACCGTCCCGTCGACGACGATCCGGTCGAGGTGGTCTACTACCTGCGCTATCGCGACCAGGTGAAGATCGGCACTTCGGCCAACCCGCGCCAGCGCGTCGCGAGTCTTCCCCACGACGAGGTGCTCGCCTTCGAGCGCGGCGGGCGGCGGCTCGAGCGCCGGAGGCACGAGCAGTTCGCGGCGTACCGGGGTGCGGGCACCGAATGGTTCGACGTGCACGACGCGCTGCTCGAGCACATCGCCGAGCTGGCGGCGGGCGTCGACGACCCGTGGCTGCAGTACGACCGCTGGGTGAGCCGGCACCTCGCGCGCCCGCGCCTGTAGGTCGGTCGAGTAGGCGCGAAGCGCCGTATCGAGACCACCGCCCGAACGGCTCCTACTCCGCCGCGGCCGCGGGCACCGGGCAGTGCAACTGGGTGCGTTCGCCCGAACGGTCGATCTCGTGCGCCGACATCGCGGCGCCGCACAGCGGGCAGGTCGGCGCAGTGGCCGGCTTCGGCTCCTCGTCGTAGGGGCCGAGCGGCGGCGGGCCGATGTACGGCAGCAGCTTGGCGTTGAGCCGGTCGATGAACCCGGCGTAGCCGCGCTGGGCTCCGGGTTCGACCGTCTTCCTCTTTCGTGTCACAATCGTTAGTGTACTAACAATTCGTCCGCAAGTCATAATGGAGCCATGACCGAGCACACCGCCACCGTCGAGATCGACCGCTCCGAGGCATCCGCACCCGTCGATGCCGACGGCCCCGTCGACCTGCTCGCCCTCGAGAACCAGGTGTGCTTCGCCCTCGCGGTCGCCGCCCGGGGCGTGATCGGCGTGTACCGTCCGATCCTCGAGCCGCTCGGCCTCACCCACCCGCAGTACCTCGTGATGCTCGCGCTCTGGCAGCGCAGCCCGCGCACGGTGCGCGACCTCGGCGAGGCGCTGCAGCTCGAGCCCGCGACGCTCTCACCGCTGCTCAAGCGCCTCGAGGCCCAGGGCTACCTCACGCGCACGCGCAACCCGCACGACGAGCGCGCGCTCGACGTGGCGCTGACCGACACCGGGCGGGCGTTGCGCGAGCAGGCGCTGTCGATCCCGCCGCAGGTCGTCGACCGGCTCGGCATGAGCCTCACCGAGCTCGGCGCGCTGCGCGACCGGTTGAGCGAGGTCATCGCCGCGGTGCAGCGGGGCTGATCGCGGCGGCGCAGCGGGCTGATCGGGTCAACTCAGCGGGCTCATGCTCGAGTTGTTCGCGGATGCCTCGAAGCGACATCGCTCGGCCGCCTGAGCCATGTCCGGCACGGGCGATTCGGGCGATTCGGGCGGCGCTCGACTCCAGCCTCGATGCAATGACTCGAACCTTCATACGATGTCGGTGGGTGGTGAGACCATACATGTATGGCAGAGATGTTCGAGCTCGCACCCGCCGGGGTGGCGCTGCTCGATGCGCCGGCTGCCTCGCTCGCGCCGACCTGCCCGTCCGATAGGCGATTCTCGCTCGATGTGCCGTTCGATGCGCCGTTCTCGCCCGACCCGTTCGCGGAGTGGGATCCGTTCGACCTGCTCGGCCCCCTCGATCGTCTCCGTGATCCCGGCGAGTTCATCGACTCGGCCGACATCATCGACATCAGGCCACCATTCGACACATCGCAGTTCATCGGCACCGCCGGGTCGACCGGCGCCGCCGGGTCGATCGGCACTGCCGGGTCGATCCGCACCGCCGGGTCGACCACCTCGGATGCGACGATCGCTGACACGTCGGCGCCGCCTGACGCGATGACTGATCTGCGGGCGGCGCTCGATGCGGCCGAGCAGGCGCAGCAGGCGGCCAACCGGGCGATGGCCGCCCATCTCGGCGCGTGCCGGGCCGCGCTCGACGCGGCCGCCCGCAATCCTGCCCTGTACCTGCACCCCGGGTCGCTCGGCGACCGTGACGCATCCGAACTCGCGGTCCGTGCCGCGGCCACCGAGTTGTCGATGCGGCTCCACCTCCCGGTCGGCACGATCCGAAACCGTGCACACGAAGCGACCGTGCTGCACGACCGGCTCCCCGCCTGTGGGCCGGCTTCGCCGCCGGAACGGTCACCTACACCGACGCGAGGGTCGCGGTCGACACGGCGGCCGGGTTCCCGCCCGGCGACGCCCGCCTCCGCGTTCTCGACGACGCCCTCGTCGACGTGGCCGGCAACGTCACCACCGCCCGGTTCCGGCAACGGGCGAAAACGATCCGCGCGGGCCTCGACCGCGACGAACCACCCGCACGGCACGCTCGCACGTTCACCGAACGCCGCGTGATCGCCGAGTACGCCGACGACGGCATGGGCTGGCTCAACCTCTACACGTCGCAGGTCGAGATCGCGAAGATCATGGCTCGCATCGACGCCACCGCCCGCCGCGACGCCGGCACCCAGGGCGAGACCCGCACCCTCGACCAGCTCCGCGCCGACACCGCGACGGCGTGGCTCACCGGCGCCGAAACCCCGACCGCGGCGCGTGCCGAGATCATCATCACCGTCCCGCTCCTCAACATCGCCCGCACCGCCGCCGCCGATCGCCCGTCGGCAGAGCGACCAGCAGCGGTCCGAGAGGCTCTCCGCGGCCCCGGGATCGACACGGACATCCGCACCGACGCCCACACCGAGATCGCCACCGCCACCGCCACCGCCACCGCCACCGCCACCGACGAAGCCGCTGTCCCAATCCCCGGCACCGACACGGGCGCCGGCGCGGTCAACCGGCCACCCGTCAGCGGCACCCGCAACGAGTACGCGATGCTCGACGGTGTCGGCCCGATCGACGACGTCACCGCTCTGAAGCTCCTCAGCGAAGCATCCTCGTTCCTCCGCCTCGCCACCGACCCGATCACCGCGGCACCGCTCGCCCTCGACCGCACCCGCTACCGGCCCACCCGGGCGCAACGCCTCTGGCTCGCCCTGGTCTACGAACGCTGCACCCGCGCCGCCTGCAACCGGCCTGCGATCAGCACCGACCTCGACCACCGAACCGCCTGGACCAGCAGCGGCGGCCCCACGAACACCGACAACCTCTGCCCGCTCTGCCGCGGCGACCACGTGCTCAAGCACTGCACCCTCTACACCCAGACCCTGAACTCCGACCAGACCATCACCTGGACAAGCCCCACCGGACGCAGCTACACCGACCCACCGCCCTTCTGACCGGGTCCGGCAGGGGTGGCCGCGAGCGGTGGCGCCATGAGTTCGTGATTCCCTGCACGCTCGGACATGCAGTGCAGGCGCGCACGCTGCAGGTGTCGATCGTTTCGAGATGCCCGGCACACTCCGCGACGCGATCCCCGCGTCGCAGCGAACTCACCCCGTCCCGCACCCGGGATTGGCGAGCGGCGAGCGGCGAGCGGCGAGCGGCGAGCGGCCGAGGCTCGACCTGGCGCCGAGTTCACTCCGTCGGCGGCGTGAAGCCCGCAACACCACCGTCGGCCGTGGCGAACTTCGCGATCAGGCTCGCGTCCTTGCCGCCGAGCCCCTCGTCGATGAGCCGCTCGAACTGGTCGAGCGCGATGCGCGATGCCGGCATCGGCAGCCCGGCCGCCGTGCCCGCGTCGACCGCGAACGACAGGTCCTTCTCGGCGAGCACCGTCGTGAACGTCGCGTCGTAGTTGCGGTTCGCGGGGCTCGTCTCGACCACGCCCGGTGCCGGGTACCAGGTGCGCAGCGGCCAGGACTCTCCCGACGACACCGACGCGACCTCGAAGAACTTCGCCGGGTCGAGACCGAGCGTGTCGGCGAGCGCAGCGCCCTCCGAGACGCCGAGCAGCGAGACGAACAGCATGAGGTTGTTCGCGAGTTTCGCCGCGATGCCGAGCGTCGGGCCACCGAGCTCGAAGACATGGCCGGCCATCGGTTCGACGAGCTCGCGGGCATCGGCCGTGGCATCCGGTTCACCGCCCAGCATGAACGTGAGCGAGCCGGCCGCGGCGCCCGCGATGCCGCCCGAGACCGGGGAGTCGACGAAACGGAATCCGCGCGACGTCGATCCGTCGTGGCACCAGCGCGACGTCTCGACGTCGACCGTCGAGGTGTCGAGCAGGAGTGCACCCGCCGGGGCCGTCGCCCACACCCCGCCGTCGCCGGCGTAGACCTCGCGCACGTGCTCGCTGCGCGGCAGGCTCGTGAAGACCGCGTCGGCGCCCTCGACCGCCTGCGCGATCGAGTCGACCACCCGCACGCCGTGCGCCGCCGCCGCGTCGCGGGCCTCGGGCATCGGGTCGACGCCGCGCACGACGTGCCCGGCGGCCACGAGATTCGTCGACATGGGCCCGCCCATGTGACCCAACCCGATCCATGCGATGTTCGCCATGACCTGCCCTCCCGACCTCGTCGACGTGAAGCGCTCCCGATTCCCACGATACGCCGGGCCGCACCATCGACCCCGCGGCCCGAGCCCCGTGGCTCGAGCCCCGCGCCCCGCGCCCCGCGGCCCGCGCCCCTGTGACGCAACGCGCCGAGCGGACACTCCATAGTGTGGGCGACATGGACGACGACGAGCACCTGCTCTGGCAGCGCGTGCTCGCAGGCGACGACGACGCCTTCGCCGCCGTCTTCGACCTCCATGCCTCGCGCGTGCATCGACAAGCGCGGCGTCTCGTGGAGGCTCGAGCCGACGCCGAAGATGTCACGGCAATGGTCTTCTTCGAGGCGTGGCGCCGTCGGCGCAGCGTCCGAATCGTGAACGGCTCCGTCATCGGCTGGCTCCTCGTGACGACGACGAACGTGGCGCGCAATCGCGAGCGCTCACGGATTCGCTACGAGGGGTTGCTCCGGAAGGTCCGGGTCGAGACGGTGCCCGACCACGCCGACGAGGTCCTCGACTCGTTCATGCGACCAGCGGTTCGCGGGCGGGTGCGCGAAGCATTCGACGGGCTGAGCACCCGCGACCAGGAGATCCTCGCCCTGTGCGTGCTCGAAGAGCTCGCACCCGCCGACGTCGCCCGGCTCCTGCACGTGCCGGCCGGAACCGTGCGGATGCGCCTCAGCCGCGCGAAGAGCCGGCTGCGTGCAGCACTGGGCGAGGACCACGGCCGATCGACGCTTGCCGGACTGGGAGGGACATCATGATCGACGACGACGATCGACCACTCGACGCCCGGTACCGCCGACGGTTGCGATCGACGCTGCAGGCGATGGTCGCCGACGACGTGGCGGAACCCACCCGGGCGCGCACGAAACGTCGCACGCTCGTCATCGCGGCTGCGAGCGCGAGCGCGATCGCAGCATCCGCGCTCGTCGCGGGCGCGCTGGCGACGACGTGGGCCGATGGCGGCGAACGGGTCGAGATCGTCTGCCTCGACCACGGCGGCGCGGCCGCCGTCGCGAGTGTCGCGGACGCGGCGACGGTGACGCTCCCGACCCCACGCGGGACGCTCTCGGTACGTGATGCCGAGTCGGTGTGCCGGGGATTGTGGTCCGACGGCGTCCTGCAGCGTGAATCCGTCGAGTTCCAGGTGGGCGGGCAGCGATCAGGTGAGCACGACGCAGAGCCTGGTCCGCCACCCGGTCCCGATCTCGTCGTCTGCACCCTGCCTGACGGTCGCCCCGGCGTCCTCCCGGGCGACGAATCCGCCTGCGCGTCATCGGGCATCGATCCGTGGAAGGAATGAACATGACCCCCAGACGCTTCGTGGCGGCGTCCGTCGTCCTCGCGGCGTCCGCGACCGTCGCAGCGTGCGCATCGGTCGCGGGCTCCGTGCCAGCAGAAACGTCCCGTCCCGCGGCCTCGGCGGGCGCCGTTCCGGCGGCCGCGGCGACCGAGTACGAAGTCGTCGGCCTGCTCCACGTCACCGACCAAGCGGTGAACGTGTGCGTGCTGGAGTTGCAGAGCTATCCGCCGCAGTGCGGTGGCGGGGTTCCCGTCGCCGGCGTCGACGCCGAGACGCTGCCGGCGAGTCTCTTCGAGCGCCACGAAGGTGTCATCTGGGGACAGGCGCGACTCGTCGGAACGTTCGATGACGGGACCCTGACGCTCACGCGCGACCCCATGCCGCCTCCTGTCCCGAGTCGGCAGCCGACGGTCGACCCGCCTGTTCAGCCGACCGACGCGGCACGGCTCGCCGCGACCGCCGAGGAGATCGGAACGAGCGGGCGGGCCGGCATCCTCTCCGTCGGCACGAGTGGTGACGTGGTCGAGGTCCTCGTCCCACTCGAGACCGACGGCGGGCTCCAAGCCGATTTCGACACCGAATACGGTGACGGCACGGTGGTGGTCGAGTCCTGGCTCCACCCGCTGAGGTGAGAACGAGGGATGCCGCGACCGAACCGGCTCCGAGGAACCGGGCGGTCGCGGCATCCCGTCATCGACGACGCCTCAGGCCCGCACCTCCTCCGCGTCGCGCGCGCGGTCGGCCTCGTCGATCGAGCGCAGCGAGATTCCGTTCGTCTCGCGCATCGCGGCGACCGCGATGAGCGTGACGCCCGCGGCGAGCGCGAGGTAGATCGCGACCGGCACCCACGAGCCGAAGCTCGCCAGCAGCATCGTCGCGATGATCGGCGCGAGCGACCCCGCGATGATCGAGGTGACCTGGTAGCCGAGCGAGACGCCTGAGTAACGCATCCGGGTCGGGAACATCTCCGCCATGATCGCCGGCTGGCTCGCGTACATGAGCGCGTGGATGACGAGCCCGAGGATGAGGATGCCGACGATCAGCCAGTCGTTCTTCGTGTCGAACATCGGGAAGGCGACGAAGCCCCAGAGCGCACCGAGCGCGGCGCCGGCCGCGTAGACCGGCTTGCGGCCGAGACGGTCGCTGAACCGTCCGACGACGGGGATGACGCAGAAGTGCACGACGTGGGCGAACAGGATGAGCGTGAGGATCGTCGACGTGTCCATCTGCAGGTGCGCCGACATGTAGGTGATCGAGAACGTCACCACGAGGTAGTACATGATGTTCTCGCCGAACCGAAGGCCCATCGCGGTGAAGACGCCACGCGGGTAACGCTTGAGCACCTCGACGACGCCGTAGGACGACTTCTTCGCCGCCTCGGCCTCGGCCTGCGCCTCGATGAAGATCGGCGCATCGGTGACCTTCGTGCGGATGTAGTAGCCGACCGCGACGATGACGACCGACAGCCAGAAGCCCACGCGCCAGCCCCAGGCGAGGAACTGCTCCTCGGTGAGCGTGCGGGAGAGGACGAGCAGCACGACCGTCGCGAGCAGGTTGCCTGCGGGCACCGCGGCCTGCGGCCAGCTCGCCCAGAAACCGCGCTGCCTGTCGGGCGAGTGCTCGGCGACGAGCAGCACGGCGCCGCCCCACTCGCCGCCGACCGCGAAGCCCTGGAAGAATCGCAGCACGATGAGCAGGATCGGTGCGGCGTACCCGATCTGGTCGAAGGTCGGCAGGCAGCCCATGAGGAACGTCGTGACGCCGACCAGGATGATCGCGAGCTGCAGCAGCTTCTTGCGGCCGTACTTGTCGCCGAAGTGGCCGAACACGATGCCGCCGAGCGGTCGGGCGATGAAGCCCACGGCGTAGGTGAGGAACGCCTTGATGATGTTGTCGAGCGGGTTGTCGCTCGGCGGGAAGAAGATGACGTTGAACACGAGCGTCGCCGCCGTGGCGTAGAGGAAGAACTCGTACCACTCGACGATCGTGCCGGCCATCGAGGCGGCGACGACCTTGCGCAGTCCTGAACGGACGGGTGAGCCGGGGGGATTCGGGGACGTGCGGGGCGTCGATGCGTCGACAGCCATATGGACTACCTCCTTGTAGTTCGGCCCGCGATCGGGGGGTCGCGATGGAGGCGATTCTGGCCGTGCGCGAATGCGTGCGACAAGGCCCGATCACGCACACGCGGTGTGCAGGATCGCACACTGCATGGTGTCGAGACGGTCGCTCCGCTCCCTGATCAACCGGCGGTGGGCGCGAACATCGCCGCGCGCGCCGCATCGAGGTCGGCGCCGACGCCCGGTGCACGCACCTCGGCCATGACGAACCCGTCGCGTCGCACGAGGTAGACGCGGTCGTGGCGCAGCCGCGGCCGGCCACGCACGCCGCGATCGCTCGGGAACACGTGCGGCTCGACCCCGAGCTCGCGTGCGATGCGCAGCACGACCCGCTCGGGAACGCCGTACCCGTGCACCTGCCATTGCATCGACCGCAGCACGTCGTAGTTGTCTCCGGTCCACGGCAGGCGCACCCCGACGGCGGCCTCGCGCCGACGTCGGCGTCCGCCCGAGCGGGCACCTCGCCCCGCGGCATCCCGAAGCTGATACCTGATGCGCGTCTGCGAGAGGTACCCGAACACGCGGCGGCCGGCCACGAGCGGCAGCAGCCGCACCCCGACCGGGCCGAGCGCCGGCAGCGCCCGCCCGCGCAGGAAGCGCGCGAACCGCGACTCCGACGTGATCTCGCCGAAGAGGCGGTCGGTCGTCGCCACGAGCGTCGCACCCACGGGGCGCCGCTCGGCCTCATAACGGTCGAGCCTGGCGTCGGGCATGCCGCCGACGATGACGTCGGCGAGCGCGCAGGCGAGGTTGTGCGCCTCCTGCAGGCCGGTGTTCATGCCCTGCGCGCCGACCGGCGAATGGATGTGCGCGGCATCGCCGACGACGAAGCACGGCCCGTCGCGGAACCGCGCGGCGAGCCGGTGGTGCACCCGGTAGGTCGTGAACCACGCGCTCCCGGCGTACTCGACCCCGAACTCGCGGTCGACGAGCTCGCGCATCCGCTCCTCGCGCAGGCTCCCGTCGGCGTCGAGGTCGGCGTCGCGCACGATGCCGAGCAGTCGCATGCGCCCGCCGCCCATCGGGAACGCCAGGACGAAGTGCTCGGTCGTGAAACGCAGGTTGATCGCGTCGCCGACGAGCCCGGTCACGTCGAGCGCATCGGCGATGTAGTACGTGTACTCGTTCGTCACGCCCTCGAACGGGATGCCGAGCGTCTCGCGCACGGGCGAGTGCGCGCCGTCGGCGCCCACGCAGTACCGGGCGCGCACCGTGCGGCTCACGCCGTCGGGGGCCGCCAGTTCGGCGACGACGGCGGATGCCTCGGCGCCGGCGCCGTCCTCGCGCCCGAGTCGCTCGACCTCGAGTCGTTCGAGGCGATGCCCCCAGAGCACCTCGCGGCCGGCGGCGGCGAGCGCGTCGACGAGCAGGCGCTCGTTGCGGCTCTGCTCGAAGACGGTGATGTCGGGGTACGGCGTGATCCCGTCGCCGAGACCGCGGAACTCGATCGTGCCGAACGCCCGGTGCCCCGCCCCGGGTGCGATCGCGGCGGCCGGCGCGCGTTCGGCGAGCACCCGGTCGATGAGGCCGAGCTGGTCGTAGAGCTCCATCGAGCGGGCCTGCACGCCGAGCGCCCGCGACTCCCGGGTCGGGCCGTCCTTCGCATCCACGATGATCGCGTCGACGCCGAGCTTCGCGAGGCAGACCGCGAGCATGAGCCCGCTGGGGCCCGCGCCCACGATGAGCACGTCGGTCGTGATGGAGCCGCTCGCCGAATCCATGTCTCCATCGTGGCACTGCGGGCGCCCGACCGCTCAGACTGCGGGCAGCAGCACCTCGTCGACCGACTCGAGCCGTCGCCAGCCGGCGGCGACCGCGGTCGGCGGCAGCACGTCGGCCGCGATGAGCTCGGGCATCTCGAGGCCGGTCAGCTCCGCGACATCCGCAACGGGAACCTGGAAGGTGCGGAACGGACCGAGCGGCGGCGCGCCGCCCACTACGGGTCGCGCCTCGCTCGTGTCGACGAGCGGCGCCTGGTCGACGACGAACGCGGTCGTGGCGAGCGCAGGGCTCGCGGTCGCGGCGGCCGCCGCGCCGCCGGCCGCCGCGCCGCCCGCATTCCAAGCGACGACCTTCCAGAAGCGCAGCGGCACGCGGACGCCGCGGTACTCGGGGTCGCCCGCGGCGAGCACCGGCGCCGTGAAGACGCTGAGTCGCTGTGCCGTCGCCTGGGCGTAGGCGAGCACGTGGTCTTCGAGGCCGAGCCACAGCTCCTTCGACTGGTTGAACCCCGACGCCTGCGGCGCCGCGTTCGTGTAGTGGAACGTGTCGCTGTTCGCACGCGCGGCGACGGCCCGCTCGCCCCAGACGGGGTCGCGCCGGCGCACGAGGTGGCCGCGGTCGAAGTCGTTGTCGGCGTAGACCAGCGGCCCGGCCTGCCAGTCGGCGGGCACCCGGTCGTCGAGCTGCCACCGGTCGCCGCCGCGGTCGAGGTCGACGAGTGCGGCGCCGTCGACGTTGACGCCCGTGACCCGCGCGAACCGACGCACCGAGTCGAGCACGACCGCGAAGTGCACGTAGTCGAGCTCGACGCACTCGGCGGCACGCGGGCCCGTCACTCGCGGCAGCGGCGCCGGCACCCCCAGGAACGTCGCGTCGAAACCCATGCCGACAGCACACCACATACGGGCGACATCGGTCTCGACACGCGCCCTCCTGCGTCGGGCGCTACTCGACCGCCGGGACGCGCGCCAGAATGGGCGGATGGACCTGCTGCTGGCCGGAGTGCTCGCCCTGCTCGCCATCGCCGCCGCCACCGCGTTCGGGCCGAAGCTCGGCGTCGCCGCGCCCCTGCTGCTCACGCTGCTGGGTCTCGGCATCGGCCTGCTGCCGATCGTGCCCGCGTTCGAGATCGACCCCGAGTGGATCCTCGCGGGCGTGCTGCCGCCGCTGCTCTACTCGGCGGCCGTGTCGATGCCGACGATGGAGTTCCGCCGCGACTTCTCGACGATCGGCGGGCTCTCGGTCGTGCTCGTCGTCGTCACCTCGGTGCTGCTCGGCCTGCTGTTCGCGTGGCTCATCCCCGGACTCGGCATCGCGGCGGGCATCGCCCTCGGCGCCATCGTGAGCCCGACCGACGCCGTCGCGACGGGGATCGTGAAACGGCTCGGCGTGAGCCCGCGCGTCACCGCGCTGCTCGAGGGCGAGAGCCTGCTCAACGACGCCTCGGCACTCGTGCTGCTGCGCGCCGCGATCGCGGGCATCGCCGCCTCGGTGTCGATCTGGTCGGTCGCCGGATCGTTCGTCTACGCCGTCGTGGTCGCGGTCATCATCGGTGCGGCGGTGGGCTGGGTCAACCTGCGGCTGCGGGCGCGAGTGTCGAACCCGACCGTGAACACCGTCATCTCGTTCACGATGCCGTTCATCGCGTCGATCCCCGCCGAGCACCTCGGTGCCTCGGGTCTCGTCGCCGCCGTGGTCGCCGGCATCGTCACGGGACGCGGCGCGGCCAGATTCCTGAGCCCGCAGCACCGGCTGTCGGACACGCAGAACTGGCGCACCGTCGAACTCGTGCTCGAGGGTGCGGTCTTCCTCGTCATGGGACTCGAGCTCACCGCGATCGTCGACGACGTCGAGACGTCGCACTCGGGTGCCTGGCACGCGGTCGGCCTCGCCGCGATCGCGCTCGTGGCGACCGTGCTGATCCGGGCCGCCTACGTCGCGTCGCTGTTCGGCGGGCTCGCGCGCCGGGCGAAGCGGGCGGCGACGATCAAGTCGGTGCTCGAGGACCGGGCGAAGGGCGGCACGGCGACACTGCCCGAGATCGAACGGCATCGCACCGAGCTCGAGCAGCGCCGACGCCGCGGCCCCAAGCCGACCCCCGCGCAGGCCGAACGCTTCCGCACGATCTTCCGCCGACGCGTCGCGGACATCGACTACTACCTCGACGAACGACTCGGCTGGCGCGAGGGCGCGATCGTCGTGTGGGCCGGCATGCGCGGCGTCGTCACCCTCGCCGCCGCGCAGACCCTGCCGAAGGACACCCCCGACCGCTCGCTGCTCGTGCTCATCGCGTTCGCGGTCGCCGTCGGGTCGCTCCTCGTGCAGGGCGGCACCCTGCCGTGGCTCGTGCGCTGGCTCGTGCCCGCACGTGACGCGGGTGCCGATGCGGCCGAGCGACGCGAGCTCGCCGGCGTGCTGCGCGAGGCCGCGATGACCGAGCTCGCCGAGTCGGGCGACCCCGCGCTCGCCTCGGTCGCGGAGAAGATGCGGTCGGCCTGGCAGCTCTCGGTCGACGAGGGCGCGAGCGACGACGACACCGGCGAGGCGGATGCCGCAGGCACGGCGGCCCCGTCCGCCGCGCCGGCGGCCTCGTCGGCCGGGCCGGCGGCTTCAGGCGAACCGGATGCCGCGGCCGAGCCCGATTCGCTCGAGGCATCCGCCCGCCGCATCGACCCCGAGCAGGTGCGCCGCCTGCGCCTGCGCATGATCAAGGCCGAACGCGACGCCCTGCTCGACGCGCGCGACGAGGGGCGTTTCAGCGCGGCGAGCCTCGGCGCCGCGCTCGAGGGCCTCGACGCCGAGCAGATCAGCCTCGAGGTCAGGGGCGGCGAGTTCTAGGCGGCGAATCGCCGACGATCCCGGGCGGGAGTTCGAACGCGCGACCCTGGACGTCCCTCGGCGTGATTCGCACCCACTCGGCCTTGCGGCCCGGCGCCCAGGTCGTGACGCCGAGCCGTTCGGCGCGCTCGATCTCCTGCACGCGGTCGATCACGGCGGCTGCGCCCTTCACGACGACACTGAAGGCTTCGCCGCCGTCGATGCCGTCGACCTCGAACAGCACCGCACGCCGCACGCCGAGCGCGAAGAGCTTCGTGCCCGGCGCCGTACGGAAGACGATGCTGTGCTGATCCACTCCGTGATTCACCGGGAAGAGATCCATCTCGCCGGCTGCGTAGGTGCCCAGCCGGCCGTACGGTGCAGCCTCGATCCGCTCCCAGCACTCGACCGAGGGCATTTCGCGCACCGGCGGCCGGTCATCGTCGCTCGTCATCCGCGCCTCCCCTCGTGGGCCGGAACCGGACCGGCGTCCTCGCGGCCTGTCTACCCCTGAGCGAGTCCACCGTCAACCGTCGGCACGGCGAACCCGCGTCATGATCGGAGGCCGCGCGCATCTCTTCAGGTAGAGCACGTGATTCTGCCGCCAGGAAGGGGAAAGCGCCATGGCCCACCACCACCTCGAGTTCGTGCTCGGACCGCTCGGCGAGGAGACCCGCCTGGCCTGCGCCTGCCCGCGCGGCGCCAACCACCTGCGGCCGACCTCCGACTCGCGCATCGCCGACGAGTTCGACGGCGAGCTGGTCGCGGCCTCGACGGCAGCAGTGCTGCCGCCCCGCTCCCAGCGCGTGCGCGCACGGTCGCGGTCGCGTCGACACGTGCAGCCCCGCACGCGGTTCACGTTCATGCCCGCGTCGGGGCCGAGCCGCGCGCGCCACGCGGCCTGACGCAACGAAGCCCTCGCGCCCGAACGGGGCCCGCGCGTATCGTGTGACCCAGCCGACCGTGACGATGCCGTCCCGGCATCGATCGCGACCGTCTCGGCGGAGGGGGAACCGCGATGACGACCCAGCAGGACCACATCCCTGAGCACGACCCGGCCGACGACTTCGAGAACTACCGGGAGCGCATCGGCGACGAGATGCTCGCCGTGCAGGACTTCTCGAACGAGGAGCACGGCTACCACAAGAGCCTCAAGCCGCGCCAGATCCAGATGATCGCCATCGGCGGCGCGATCGGCACCGGCCTCTTCATGGGTGCCGGCGGGCGGCTCCACAGCTCGGGCCCGTCGCTGCTCATCGTCTACGCCGTCTGCGGATTCTTCGCCTTCCTGATCCTGCGCGCGCTCGGCGAACTGGTGCTGCATCGGCCGAGCTCGGGCTCGTTCGTCTCGTATGCGCGCGAGTTCTACGGCGAGAAGATGGCCTACACCGCGGGCTGGCTCTACTTCCTGAACTGGGCGTTCACCTCGATCGTGGATGTCACTGCTGCGGCGCTGTACGTGAAGTTCTGGGGGCAGTACTTCCCGGCGCTCGCGGCCATCCCGCAGTGGGTGATCGCCCTCGTCGCGCTCATCGTGGTGCTGTCGCTGAACCTCGTCTCGGTGAAGATGTTCGGCGAGATGGAGTTCTGGTTCGCCCTCATCAAAGTCGCGGCACTCATCGCGTTCCTCGTCATCGGCGTCGTCTTCATCGTGTTCATCGGGCAGACCGACGTCGGGCCGACCGGGCTCAGCGTCATCACCGACAACGGCGGTTGGTTCCCGAACGGAGCGATCGCGCCCATCCTCGCGATCTCGGGCGTGGTCTTCGCCTACGCGGCGATCGAGCTCGTCGGCACCGCCGCAGGCGAGACGGCTGAGCCCCGCAAGGTCATGCCGAAAGCGGTGAACACGGTCGTCATGCGCATCGCGGTGTTCTACCTCGGCTCGATCCTGCTGCTCTCGCTGCTGCTGCCCTACTTCGTGTACGAGGCGGATGAGTCGCCGTTCGTGACGTTCTTCTCGCACATCGGCTCGCCCGAAGCGGGCGCGATCTCGGCATCGGTCATGAACTTCGTCGTGCTCACCGCTGCGCTGTCGTCGCTCAACGCGGGCCTCTACTCGACCGGTCGCATCCTGCGGTCGATGGCGGTCAACGGGTCGGCGCCCCGGTTCACCGAACGCATGAGCAAGAACGGCGTGCCGTACGGCGGCATCCTGCTCACCGCGGTCATCACGCTCTTCGGCGTCGGGCTCAACGCGGTCGTGCCGTCGGAGGCGTTCGAGATCGTGCTCGAGGTCGCCGCGATCGGCATCATCGGCGGCTGGGCGACGATCATCCTCTGCCAGATGAAGCTCGCCTCGTGGGCGAGGCAGGGGCGCATCGAGCGGCCGTCGTTCCGGCTGTGGGGCGCGCCGTGGACGGGCTACCTGACGCTCGCGTTCCTCGCGTTCGTGATCGTCACGATGGCGTTCTCGCCGACCGGGCGATGGGTGCTCATCTGCAGTCTCGCGCTCATCCCGCTGCTCATCATCGGCTGGTTCGCGTTCCGCAAGCGCATCGCCGAGGCCGCGCTCGAGCGACAGGGGCACACGGGCGCGTTCCCCGTCGTCGCCGAGCGACCGGCCGTCGACAACCCGCCGCGGTTCGGCAGCAAGGACGAATAGGGAAGGTTTCTTTCGAAGCGTGGGTGTGGTGGAATCATCCCACCCTCGTTCACCGTCGCACGGCGATCGCCGACTCGCGAGCCCTCATCGTTGGAGACCCGATTGACCGGCTTCGCCGCCTCCTCCCGGCTGGGTGCATACGTTCGGACAGCATTGACCGCCCTCGTCGTGGCGGTGCTGGCGTTCGGCAGCGCCACGCCCGCCCATGCCGATGAGACCGGGCCGGCAAGCATCGGGGGAATCATCACTGGGCCAGACGGCGCCGCCATGCCGGATGTCGACGTGACGTTGTACATCTTCACCGATGGCCGTCCGCTGTCGCACTGGCAGTCGGTGAAGTCAAATGCCGCCGGCGAGTACGAGATCACCGATCTGCCGGCCACCACCTTCAAGATGAGGTTCACTCCAGACGATCCGACCTTCGCAACGGAATGGTGGGGGCACACGGCCGACTCGCGCTCATCGGTCGAGATCAGCATCGCCCGGGGTCAGACGCTCCGTGGAATCGACGTGCAACTCAGCCTCAGTGGTTCGATCACGGGGACGATCAGCGCGAGTGGGCCCGAGTCGGTCGGAGTCGCCTTTGTCACCGTCGAGCTGTATGTCCGCCGCGACGACGGAGGGTTCGAGAAACTCAACGGTGTTTGGCCTCGCGACGACCACAGTTACTCATTCAGCGGGCTGCTCAGCGGCGAGTACACGATTCGCGTAGAGCCGAGAGAGGGGTCCTCCTACGCGAGTGAATGGTGGAACAACCGCCCGCGCGAATCGGTGGCCGACTCGATAGTGGTCGAGGGCGGTCACGTCACCGAACACATCGATGTCCAGCTTGAAGTCGGGGCCACGATCACCGGCATGATCACCGGCGAAGCCGGGAAGCCGCCCGGCTTCGTCGACGCTGTCCTCTACGACCTGTCGGACGGAACGGCGCGCGAATTCCACACTGTCCACGTGAGTGCTCCCGGACAGTACACGTTCTTCGGCGTTCCCGACGGCACGTACGCGGTGAAGTTCCAACCGTCGGATTCGTACTTCGATGACGAATGGTGGCACGACGCCATCGATTTGGCGGCGGCCGACCGCGTACACGTCACCCGGGGCGACACCATCCGCGGGATCGATGCCGAACTCGCTGCGAAGTCGACGATCTCAGGAGTGGTCCGAGGGTCGGATGGTGCTCCGGCGGCGCAGGCGGTCGTCGAACTGTACGACACGAACGATTCGCAGCAGTTCGTCGAACGAGTTTGGACGGACGCGAGCGGCGCGTACACCCTCGCGGGCATCGATGCCGGTCGGTATCACTTGCGGATCCTCGCGCCGAGCGGGAGTCAGGACGGCGATCAATGGTGGGACGCCGCCTCGGGCCTGTCGTCCGCCGAGGTCATCGAGGTGGGCGAGCGCGACCACCTCACGGCCGATCCGTCGCTCCGGCCCGGCGCCGTCATCTCCGGTACGGTCACCGATGACGCAGGCGCACCGCTCAAGGGAGTCGGCGTCGAGGTCGAGTTGATCGGCGGAACCGACCATCCCATCGCCATCGTGTCGACGAACGACGACGGCAGGTACGAGATCTTCGGACTCGAGCCGCAGGACTATCGGGTCTACTTCAGGCCGCCGTGGGGCGTGAACATGCTCCAGGAATGGTGGGAGAACGCGTCGTCGAAGGCCTCGTCGACCGCGATCACGCTCTCGACCAGTGAAATCCGCTCGGGAGTGGATGTCGTGCTCGAAACCGGCGCCGCCATCGAGGGGACGGTGATGGGCATCGACGGCAAGCCGGCCTGGAATACCCGGGTTCAGACCTATCGCCTGGAGGAGAACGGGTGGTACATGCCCTGGAAGAGTGCGTACGTCGACCAGGAGGGACATTATTCGATCATCGGTCTCATCAGCGGCTCGTACGCGGTCGGGTTCGATCCCCCGCCCGCCTCGCCGTATGAGGACGAGTTCTGGAACGACCACCCCGACTCCACGGAGTTCGATCCCATCGAGTTGGTCGCCGGCCAAGCCCCGGTGACGATCGATGCGACCCTCATCCGCCCGGCCGACATCCGCTACCCGGAGATCTTCGGCACCGCGACCGTCGGCTCCACGCTGACTGCGGTGACCTCGTCGGAGGATCTCGGCGCGCAGATCACGTACCAGTGGTTCGCTGACGACGCGCCCCTCGACGGTGCGACCGGCCGCGACCTCCTCCTCACTCCCGATCTGCTCGGAGAGACGATCTCGGTAGAGGTCCGGGCGACATTGACCGGCTACCCCGACGGGACGAACAGTTCTGCCATGACCGAGCCCGTCGGTCTCGGCCTCCTGACCGCACCGACTCCGACGATCACCGGATCCGCGTCGACGGGCTCAACCCTGACGGTCAAGCCGGGCAGCTGGACGACCGGCACCACGTTCGCCTACCAGTGGTACGCGAACGGAACGGCGATCAGCGGTGCCACCGCATCGACGCTCGCACTGACGAGCGCCCACGCCGGCAAGACCATCACCGTGCGCGTCACCGGCTCCAAGCCCGCCTACACGACGGTGTCGAAGAGCTCGGCCGCGACGTCGAAGGTGTTCCTGGCGTCCACGCCGACGATCAGCGGGACAGCCGCGGTCGGCTCGACGCTGACGGCGAAGCCAGGCACCTGGGCGACCGGCACGACGCTGAAGTACCAGTGGTACGCCTCCGGCTCGACGATCAGCGGCGCGACCGGATCGACGTTCAAGCCGGCGAGCTCCCAGGCGGGGAAACAGATCACCGTTCGAGTCACCGGGTCACTCTCCGGTTACACGACCACCGCGCGAACTTCGACCGCGACCCCGAAGGTGATCACTGCCGGAGCGCCGACGATCTCGGGCACCGCCGCGACCGGATCGACCCTCACTGCGAAGCCCGGCACGTGGACGACCGGAACACGGTTCACGTACCAGTGGTACGCCAACGGCACGACCATCAGCGGCGCGACGGCCTCGACATTCAAGCCCACTTCAACTCAGGCCGGCAAGACGATCACCGTCCGGGTCACCGGGTCGCAGACCGGCTACGCGACGGCCTCGAAGACGTCACCGGCGACCGGCAAGGTGTACCTCGCTCCGACCCCGACCATCACCGGCACCCCCGCCGTCGGAGCCACCCTCACCGCGACCGCGGGAACCTGGACGACCGGATCGACCCTCACGTACCAGTGGTACGCCTCCGGCACCGCCATCACCGGCGCCACCGCGAAGACGCTCAAACTCAGCAGCTCGCAGGCCGGCAAGCAGATCACCGTTCGCGTTACCGGGTCGCTGTCGGGCTACACCACCACCGCGCGAACTTCGACAGCGACTCCGAAGGTCATCACGGCTGGAGCGCCGACGATCTCGGGCTCTGCGGCGACCGGATCGACCCTCACTGCGAAGCCCGGCACGTGGACGACCGGAACACGGTTCACGTACCAGTGGTACGCGAACGGCGCGGCCGTCAGCGGTGCGACGGCCTCGACGTTCAAGCCCGCCTCGGTTCAGGCGGGCAAGACGATCACCGTGCGCATCACCGGATCGCAGACCGGCTACGCGACGGTCTCGAAGACCTCGGCCGCCACATCCAAGGTGTACCTCGCGCCGACCCCGACCATCACCGGCACGCCGGCCGTCGGGTCGACGCTCACCGCATCCGCGGGGACATGGACGACCGGATCGACCCTCACGTACCAGTGGTACGCCTCCGGCACCGCCATCACCGGCGCCACCGCGAAGACGCTCAAACTCAGCAGCTCCCAGGCCGGCATGCAGATCACCGTTCGCGTCACCGGATCGCTGACGGGCTACCCGACGACCTCACGCATCTCAGCTGCGACCCTCAAGGTCGCCACGGTCGGCACTCCCACAATCACCGGCACCGCCGTGGTCGGCTCGACCCTCACCGCGAAACCCGGCACGTGGACGACCGGGACGGCGTTCACGTTCCAGTGGTACGTGAACGGCGCGGCCGTCGAGGGCGCGACCTCCCCGAGCTTCATCCCGAGCGTCGATCAGCTGGACCAGCAACTTTCGGTCGAGCTGACCGGCAGCCTCGTGGGCTACGCGACCGTCGTCGCGGCGAGCGTCCCGACGCCGAAGGTGGTCGACGGCACCCCGACCGTTACGCCGGTCGAGTAGCGCCCGACGAAGCAGGACGCGTATCGAGACCTCTCCCCCTACGCCCCCACCCCCTCCGCCACGTTCGCGTTGTCGCGGAACAGGTTGCCCGGGTCGACCTCGGCCTTGATGCGGCGTAGCCGCTCGAGCGTCGCGGGCGGGAAGGCCGCTTCGAGCTGCGCAGGCCCGACCTCGGTCTCGAAGCTCAGGTACGAGCCCGTCATGTGCGGGGCGAGCAGCTCGTCCCAGGTCTCCGAAGTCCGGCGAGCGCGGGTCCCCATCGCGACGACCGAGAACTCGGCGTCGCGGTGGGCGTAGGCCGTGGCATCCGCCGGCACGTCGTGCACCGCCCCGCCCGCGGCCCGCACCTGGAAGAAGTGGCTCGCCCCCGACGCGAGGAAGCGGGCGACGTCGCGGGCGAACCCGGGCGTGAAGCGCCCGATGAGCCCCGTGCGCGACAGCGGTTCGCCCTCGGCGCCGTGGGTGCCGTCGCTCGAGTTCGAGATGATGCCGCGGTAGCTCGTGAGGCGCACGTCCTGTCCGACGAGCGGCGCCGCGTCGGCGAGCGGCTGCAGCCTCGCGAGCACGGTGTCGGCGTCGTCGGAGTCGACGACGGCCATGACGTGCGCGATGGGCGGTCGGCCGCCGCCGCCCGGCTGCACGATGAGGAAGCTCGTGAGGTCGCGCGGCGCGTCGACGACCCAGTCGCTCCACGCGACGAGGAACCCCTCGGTGTCGCTCGCGTCGAAGGTCAGCTGCGCGAACGCGACCGTGCCGACCTCGTCGACCTCGAACTCGAAGGCCGTGACGATGCCGATGTTCGCGCCCGCGCCGCGCACCGCCCAGAACAGGTCGGGCCGCTCGTCGGCGCTCGCGCGCACGACGCTGCCGTCGGCGAGCACGAGCTCGACCGCGCGCAGGTGGTCGATCGTGAGGCCGTGCTCGCGCACGAGCCAGCCGATGCCGCCGGCCGTCGCGAGGCCGCCGACGCCGACCCCGCCGTAGTCGCCCGAGCTCAGCGCCCAGCCGTGCGGTTCGAGGGCTGCCGCGACGTCCTTCCAGCGGGCGCCGGGTTCGATGCGCACGAGCCGGGATGCCTCGTCGAGCACGTCGATCGCGTGCATGCGCGAGAGGTCGATGACGATGCCGCCGTCGTTCGTCGACCGGCCGCTGATGCCGTGGCCCGCGCTGCGGATGCCGAGCGGCACGTCGGGGTTGGCCCGGGCGAACGCGACCGCGTCGACGACCTCGGCGGTCGACGTCGGCTGCAGCACGATGCCCGGGTCTCCCCCGCGCAGGTAGGTCGAGCGCACCCGGGCGAACTTCGCGTCGCCCGGTTCGATCGCGGATGCCGCGAGCGAGGCGGGCACGGCGTCGTAGTCGATCCCGCCACGTCGCTTCGCGAGCGCCGCGCTCGATCGGATCACCCCGGCCGAGGCATCCGGGCCGATCTCTCGCTCGACCGCCTCGCGCAGGGCGGGCGCGACCTCCTCGATGAAGCGCTGCATGTTCGTCGGGTCGTCGCCCGCGAGGATGAAGGTGTCGGCGCCATCCTCGACGACGAAGGGCAGCAGCTGCTCGGCCCAATCGGCAGGCGTGCCCTCGACGGCGCCGCCGTGGGTGCGCACGTCGGCCGGGCGACCGCTCGCCCCGTTCGTGAACCGTCCCGCGACGTTGATGAGCCGGCGGATCTCGGCCGGGTTGCGACCGGCCTTCAGCGCCGCCTCGTCGATGCGCGCCGGCGTAGTCGCCGGGCTGCAGGTACGCGAGCGAGGGCAGCCAGCCGTCGCCCGCGCGCCCGATGAGGCGCAGCATGCGCGGCTTGAGGGCGCCGATCCAGATCGGGATGTCGTGCGCCGGCGCCGGCCCGCGCTTCGCACTGTCGACGTGGTAGTACTCCCCCGCCACCGTGAACCGCTCGCGATTGTCCGCGTCCCACGTGCCGCGGATGATGCGGATCGCCTCGTCGAGGGCGTCGACGGCCTGGCCCGGCGTGAGTCGGCGACCGCCGATCGCGGCGATCGCGTCCCAGAAGCCGCCGGCCCCGAGCGAGAGCTCGAAGCGCCCGCCGCTCAAGAGGTCGAGGCTCGCCGACGCCCGTGCGAGCACCGCGGGCTCGCGCTGCAGCGGCACGTTGAGCACGTTGCCCGCGACGTGGATGCGGCTCGTTCGCGCCGCGACCCAGCTCATGAGGGTCCACGTGTCGTGGAACGCCGGCTGGTACGGGTGGTCCTGGAAGGTGACGAGGTCGTAGCCGAGCGTCTCGCTCAGCTCGGCGAGGCGCACCGCCTGCTGGGGCGGGTCGTTGACCGGCGTGACGAAGGTGCCGAACTGCAGTTCGCGTCCGTAGTGCATGGTGATCATCCTTCCCGGATGCCGCGGCCCGCGCACTCCGCGGGTAAGCTACTAACTCGAAGTAAGTGAAGGAGTCGCGCCCATGGAGTATTCCCCCGGAGCCGAGGCGGCGGCGCCCGACGAGATCGGCGCCCGCCGCTCCGCCCGCCTGCGCGAGCTCGGCCACATCGACGACGAGGCCTGCCGCCGGTTCACGGGGGCGATCGAGTTCGCCGGCCGCAAGTGGAACGCCGCGATCCTGCTCGCGGGCGTGCGCGGCGCCCGACGGTTCAGCGAGTACCGCGACACCGTGCACGGCATCTCCGATCGCGTGCTCGCCGCACGGCTGCGCGAGCTCGAGGCCGACGGGCTGATCGAACGGCACGTCAGGCCGACCACTCCCGTCACGATCCAGTACACGCCGAGCACCCGGGCTCTCCAGCTCATGGAACTGCTGCAGCCCCTCGTCGAGTGGCAGCGCGCCGATGCTGGCGCCTCGGTCGGCATATCCGACAAGATGGGCACGTGACTGCAAGCGTTTTCATCGCCGGGCCCGCGTCCTGGAACCGCATCGTCCTGCTCGACCGCCTACCCGAACCGGTGCCGCACATGCAGTTCGCCCTCGCCGAGCACGAGACCGTCGGCGGCACCTCCGCCGGAAAGGCGCTCGGGCTCGCGGGTCTCGGCCGACGACACGCGTTCTACACGCTCGTCGGTGACGACGCCGACGGCACCCGCGTCACGGCTGCACTGCGCAGCGCGGGGGTCGAGCTCATCGTCGGGCCGACGGAGGCGACCGAACGGCACCTCAACCTCATGACGCCCGCCGGCGAGCGCGTGTCGCTCTATCTCTCCTCCCCCGGCGAGGCGTCGACCGAGTCGCAGCGCGCCACCGGCGCATCCGTGGCAGCGGCGATGACGGATGCCCCGGCCATCGTGCTCGACCTCGCGCCCGAGGCTGGGCGACTCATCCCCGCGGCCCGCGCGACCGGTCGCCCGATCTGGACCGACATCCACGACTACGACGGGCGCGCCGAGTTCCACCGCCCGTTCATCGACGCGGCCGACGCCGTGTTCATGAACGCCGACGGCATCGGCGAAGATCCGGTGCCGTTCCTGCGCTCGCTCGTCGACGGCGGCGCCTCGGTCGCGGTGTGCACGCTCGGGGCCGACGGCGCTGTCGGGCTCGATGCGGCCGGGCGCGAGCACCGGGTCGAGGCGATACCGGTCGAGGTGCTCGACACGAACGGCGCCGGCGACGCGTTCATGTCGGGCGTGCTCGACGCGACGCTCGACGGTGCCGAGCTGCCCGAGGCCCTCGCGGCCGGCGCCCGCCACGCGGCATCCGTGCTCACGACCCGCCACCTGCACCCGGCGCTCGACCCGATCCTCGGGTAGCGCGATCAGCGGGCCCGGTGGTCGACGAACTCCATGCGCGGGCCGCGGCGCGGCTTGCCGCGCGACCCCGAGTAGCCGAGCAGCCGGATCGCCCGGTACCGCTGACCCGCCCACGGCTCGAGCGCGACGAGCATCTCGTCGTCGGTCATGTCGCGGCCCTCGAGCGCATGCCCGACGAAGTTCGCGAGGTGATAGTCGCCGACCGACACGGCGTCGGCGTCGCCGAGTGCGCGCTGGGCGACCTCGGCGGCCGTCCACGCCCCGACGCCGGTGAAGTGGGTCAACCGGGAGAAGGCGTCGGCGGGCGTCATGGCCGCGGCCTCGTCGATGCGTGCGGCGAACGGCGCGAGCGAGACGATCGTGCGCGAGCGCTTCGGGTCGACGCCGGCGCGGTGCCACTCCCAGCTCGGGATGCGCCGCCAGCCGTCGGGGGCCGGCGCGACTCGCATGCGGAACGGCGTCGGGCCCGGGGCATCCTCACCGAACCGCCACAGCAGCATGCGCCACGAGTCGTGCGCCTGCAGGGTGATGACCTTCTGCTCGAGCACCGCCGGCACGAGCGCCTCGAAGACCCGGCCGCTGCGCGCGACCCGCATACCGGGATTGCGCCGGTGGGCGTCGGCGATGCGCGGCAGCCGCGGTTCGAACGCATCGGTCTCGTCGCGCGCGCCGAGCAGGTCGGGTGCGGATGCCACGGCCTCGGCCGCTCCGGGCCCCCACGCCTCGCAACGGAACTCATTCGCCCCGCGCTGCGAGAGCCGCATCGTCGCGGGCCCCGCGGGCATGCGCGTCGTGCGCCAGACCGAGCCATCGGCGGCGAGCCGGTAGGTCGGGTCGCCGGGGCCGCGGCGCAGCACGCCGACGGTCTGCAGCAAATCGGTCGGATGCGGCGCGCGCCAGTCGAGCTCGGCGTCCACGGTCACGCCCTCAAGTGTGCGCCACTCCGCCGACAGCCACCTGACGGCGCAGACGTCCGGCCCGCGCAACCACGAACGCGCAAGACGGTCGCCGAACGCACCGATGCGGTGCCACGAGGCGTTCGATGGCGATTCGTTGCGCTCCAGATCGGATTCGTGCGAGGAAGTTGCGCAGATCATGGGCGCGGGTGAAAATCGTTCCGTGCCAGCATCCGAAGACCCCACGCGCATGCACGCCGTCACCGGCGAGACCGAGTCGATCGTCGACCTCGTGCTCGACTACTCGCGCCGCCGCCTGCTCTCGACCGACACCCCGCTCGACAAGCCCGAGACCGAGTCCGAGCTCAAGCGCCTCGCCGGCCGCACGATCGACGAGCGCGGCATCGGTGCGAGCCGCGCGCTCTCGATCTTCGAGCACGTGCTCGCGCCCGCGTGCATCACGATCGACCACCCGCAGTACCTCTCGTTCATCCCTGCGGCCCCGACGAAGGCCGCGATGGCGTTCGACCTCGTCGTCTCGGCATCGAGCCTCTACGGCGGCAGCTGGATGGAGGGTTCCGGCGCGGTGCACGCCGAGAACGAGGTGCTCACCTGGCTCGCGACCGAGTTCGGCCTGCCCGCCGGCGCGGGCGGCGTCTTCGTGCAGGGCGGCACGATCGGCAACCTCTCGGCACTCGTCGCAGCCCGCGAGCTCGCGCGCGAGAAGCGCACCGCGGCGGGCGAACCGATGCCGGCCCGCTGGAAGCTCGTCTGCTCGACGGAGGCGCACTCGTCGAACAAGTCGGCCGCGAAGGTCATGGACGTCGACGTCGTGCTGGTTCCAGCCGGCGACGACGGGATGCTGCGCGGCGACGCCGTTCGCGCGGCCCTCGAGGAGCACGGCGGCGACGTCTTCGCGGTCATCGCGACGACCGGCTCGACGAACTTCGGCATCGTCGACGACGTGGCGTCGATCGCCGCCCTCAAGGACGAGTTCGACTTCTGGCTGCACATCGACGGCGCCTACGGCCTGACCGGCATGCTCTCGCCCGTCGCGCGCGAGCGCTACCGCGGCGTCGAGCGCGCCGACTCGGTCATCGTCGACCCGCACAAGTGGCTGTTCGCCCCGTTCGACGCGTGCGCCCTCATCTACCGCGACCCCGAGATCGGCCGTCGGGCGCACACGCAGCACGCCGAGTACCTCGACACCCTCACCGGCAAGCCCGAGTGGAGCCCGTCGGACTACGCCGTGCAGCTCACCCGGCGCCCGCGCGGCCTGCCGTTCTGGTTCTCGCTCGCGACCTACGGCGCCGCGGCCTACCGCGCGGCGATCACGAACTCGCTCGAGCTCGCGCAGCGCATCGCCGACGAGATCCGCCGCCGCCCCGAGCTGCAGCTCGTGCGCGACCCGCAGCTCTCGATCGTGGTGTTCGAACGCGAGGGCTGGACGATGGACGACTACGAGCGCTGGTCGGCGAAGCTGCTCGACGAGCAGCGCGCGTTCGTCACGCCGAGCTCGCACGCGGGCCGCCCGAACACGCGCTTCGCGATCATCAACCCGATGACGACGTTCGAGCAGCTCGTCGGCATCCTCGACTCGATGCGCTGAGGCCGCACCCCGGCGGTGAGTCGCCTCCCAGCCCGCAGATGCGAGACTGTGTGAGTTCGTGCAACAGACCAGGGGAATCAACATGACCGCCAACGAACTCGACCTCAGCGGCGACTGGGACATCGATCCCGCGCACAGCCGCATCGGCTTCTCGGCCAAGCACGCCATGGTGGCGAACGTCCGCGGGGCGTTCAACGACGTCGCCGGCCACCTGCACGTCGACTTCGACGACCCGGCGAAGTCGACCGCCGAGATCGTGCTCAAGACCGCCAGCATCGACACCCGCAACGCGCAGCGCGACGAGCACCTGCGCAGCGCGGACTTCTTCGACGTCGAGCAGTGGCCCGAGATCACCTTCACGAGCGACCGCATCGAAGAGGTCGCCGACAACGCGCTCGTCGTGTCGGGTGAGCTGACGATCCGCGACGTCACGAAGCCGATCACCATCCCGATCGAGTTCACCGGTGCGCACACCGACGCTGCCGGCGAACTGCGGGCCGGGTTCGAGGGCACTCGCCGCATCGACCGCCGCGAGTTCGGCCTCGAGTGGAACGTGGCACTCGACACGGGCGGTTGGCTCGTGTCGGAGAAGATCACCCTCGAGTTCGAGATCTCCGCCGTCAAGCGCGCCGTCGACGCCGAAGCGGCCGCCTGACGCCTTCCGCTGAGCAGTCGCGTCACACGGCGCTCCTCACCCCCGGGCGGGCGTAGCGTGGAGGCATCCGCGAACCGACCGCCGGGAGGCGAACAATGACGCGAGCCGATGCGCCCGGAGCCACCGTGGGCCGACCCGATGGGCCGGCGCCCGACCTCCATCTCGTGATCGAGCCGAGCGTGCTCTACGTGGGCACGCCCGTCTACCTCGTCGTCACCGAGAACCCCGACGGCACCGCGAACCTCGCCCCTGCGTCGAGCCACTGGGCGCTCGGACGCATGCTCGTGCTCGGCCTCGAGACCGACGGCCAGTCGGCGCAGAACCTGCTCGAGCGCCCGCAACTGACGGTGAACTTTCCCGCGGCGGCGCAGTGGCGCAACGTCGAGCGGCTCTCGGCCGTCACCGGACGCGACCCGGTGCCCGACGCGAAGGCCGGCCAGTACCGCTTCGAGCCGCGCAAGTTCGAGCTCGCGGGCTTCAGCGCGCAGCCCTCCGACCTGGTCGCGCCGCCGCGGGTGCGCGAGGCGCCGCTGCAGTTCGAGGGCGAGGTGCGTCGCATGACCCCGGGCGTCGACCCGGGCTACTTCATGGTCGAGGTCGCGGTCGTGCGCGTGCACGCGCTGCCCGAGCTCAACGTGCCCGGCACCCAGCACATCGACCCGCACGCGTGGCATCCGCTCATCTACAGCTTCCGCCACTTCTTCGACCGCGGCGAACAGGTGGGCTGGACGCGCAAGTCGCCGACCGCGGGTGCGCTGCCCGATCTGTCCGAACCGACGTCGCCCGATCCGGATGCCTCGGAGCCGGCGCCGCCCACGGCGCCCGGCGTCGCCCGCACGCCCCTCCAGGAGCTCGAGCGCTGGGAGAGCTTCGGCGGCACCTGGGCGCTGCGCGAACTGACCGACGACGGTGCGATCGTGAGCCTGTGCCGCTGCGACGGCGGTGAAGAGGTGTCCCGCATCGTGTCGTCCGATCCGGCGTTCATCTCGTGGGCGTCCGAGCAGGAGGCGCAGCCGTGAACGACGCGACCCCCCAGCTGTCGACGCCATGGTCCCGTTCGCTGGGCCTCACGACGCCGATCGTCAGCGCCCCGATGGGCGGCGTGGCCGGCGGACGGTTCGCCGACGCGGTCTCTCGGGCCGGCGCCCTCGGCACGATCGGCATGGGCAGCTCCGGTTCGGCGACGAAGCTCGCGGCGCAGCTCGCCGAGTTCGATGCGGCCGGTGGAGCCGACGCCCGTCCGTTCGGCATCGGCATGGTGCACTGGGGACTCGAGCGCGACCCCGCCATGCTCGACGTCGCGCTCGAGGCGCGACCGACGCTCGTGTCGGTCGGTTTCGCGACCCGGTTCGACTGGGTCGCGCGCGTCCACGATGCGGGCGCACTCGCGGCGACGCAGGTCTACACGGCCGCCGAAGCGCTCGTCGCGGCCGACGCCGGGGTCGACGTGATCGTCGCCAGGGGCGCCGAGGGCGGCGGTCACGGCGACCCGCGCATGGGCACGCTCGCCCTGCTCGACGCCGTGCTCGACGCGCTCGACGACCGGCGAGCAGGCGACGCAGCCGAACCCGCCGGCCGCACGACCGGTCGACCCGGCTCCCCTGCGGTGCTCGCCGCGGGGGGCATCGCCTCGGGGCGCAGCCTCGCCGCCGTGCTCGCGGCCGGCGCCGACGCCGCCTGGATCGGCACCGCGTTCATCGCCAGTCCTGAGACCCTCACCCCCGAATCGGCGAGGCCCGTGATCTTCGCCGCCACGGGCGACGACACCGTCAACACGACCGCCGCCGACGCCGCCCTCGCGCTGCCGTGGCCCGAGCGATTCCCCGAGCGCGTCATCCGCAACGCCTTCGTCGACGAGTGGGAGCACCGAGTACCCGAGCTGCGCACCGGAGACGGTCTCGACGCGTTCAAGGCCGACTTCGCCCGGGCGAACGCCGCAGGTGAGCACGACGTCGTCCCCTTCGATGCCGGTCAGGGCGTGGGACTGCTCCGCTCCGCCCGACCGGTCGCCGACATCATCGACGAGCTCACCGCCGAGGCATCCCGCCTGCTCGCACGCCGGTTCTGAGGCGCCGACGCGCCCGCGCTAGGCCGGTGGGGGCGCGTCGGTCGCGTCGGGCTTCCGGAACACCTGCCGCATGTGGTCGCTGTCGAGGAAGTCTGCGATGCCGATGAGGATGAGGCTGAACACGATCTGCTCGGTCACCATCCAGAACGGGAAGAGGCCGGGGATCGCCGCCATCACGAGCGTCACGACCGGGAAGATCTTGCTGAACAGGCGCAGCCGCGAGTACGCCCAGCGGTAGCCCTTCTGCGCCCGCCAGGCGAAGTAGAAGAGCGTGACGGTCATGCCGAGCACGACGAGGATGCGCATCCACACGGGGAACGCGAGCACGGTTCCGTTGAACAGCAGCACCGCCGCGACGACGAACGCCGCCCCGCCGATGAGCACCTCGACGGCGAGCAGCCAGGTGATCCACGTGAACGCGCGGCGGGTGCGGGGGTGCCCGACGAGCTCGTCGTCGACCTTCACGCCCGCGGCGCGGCCGCCGGCGATGCGGTCGAGCTTCAGCAGCATCGGCTCGAGATCCATGGTGCACTCCCCTTCGTTTCGAGCGTACGCGGATGCCTCGGGGCGAGGCATCGACCGGAAGTTCGAGTCCCGCATCGCGGGTTGAGGAGCGCCGACGCGAAGCGGCGACGCGTCTCGAAACCACGCCGCCGGCGCGTACGCTGCCACCATGCGCTTCGGAACCCTCGACTTCACGGCCGCCGTCGACTCGCCCGAGCTGCTCGCCGCGCCGACGGCCGCCGCCCTGGCCGCCGCGCCCGACGGCGACGTGCTCGTCGCCGCGATCGACGCGTCGCTCGCCGATACCGCGGCGTTCTGCGAGCACTACGAGATCTCGCCGGCCGACGGTGCGAACTGCGTCGTCGTGCAGGCCCGCCGCGGCGAGCGCACCTGGTACGCGGCGTGCCTCGTGCGCGGCGCCGACCGGCTCGACGTGAACGGCGCCGTGCGGCGGCACCTCGACGCGCGCAAGCTGTCGTTCGCGCCGATGGATCTCGCGGTCGAACTGACCGGCATGCAGGTCGGCGGCATCACGCCGGTGGGGCTGCCCGATGGCTGGCCGATCCTCGTCGACGAGTCGGTCGCCGCGCACGAGCGCCTCATCATCGGCAGCGGCAACCGCGACGCGAAGCTGCTCGTGTCGGGCGCCTACCTCGCGAGGCTGCCCGGCGCCGAGGTGCTGCCGATCGCCATCCCCTCGGCCGGTTGAGGAGCGAGCGACGAAGGAGCACGCGTCTCGAAACCGTCTCGACGGCACGGCTAGCCTGAACACGATGACACGAACGCAGAGCGGCACGTTCAAGCGATTGCCGCGCGAAGACCGCCGCGACGAACTCCTCGACGCCGCGGTTGCGCTCGCGTTCGACGACGGCCTCGGCAAGATCACGGCTCGCCGTGTCGCCGCCCGGGTCGGAGTCGCGCAGGGCCTCGTCACGCACTACTTCGGCTCGATCGACGAGCTGCTCGCGGCGGCCTTCGAGCGGGCCGCCGAGGCCGAGCGCGACGAGCTCGATCCTCGCCCTTCGAGCGACCCGGTCGCCGACATGCGGCGGGTGCTCGGCTTCTACGTCTCGCATGACCGCGACCCGGCAGCGCTCTTGTGGCTCGACGCCTGGCGCGAGAGCGCCCATCGCCCCGCGGTGCGGCAGGCGGTCATCCGGCAGATGGAAGGCGACGTCGCCGACCTCGACGCGATCATCGAGGCGGGCATCGCGAGCGGTGCATTCCCCGAGGCATCCGCGAAGTCGTCGATGCGCATCATCGCACTCGTCGACGGACTCGCCGCGAACGCCGCCGTGCGCGCCGGACTCGACGAGCCCACCCTCGACTACGCGAACGTGACCGACTTCGTGTTCAGCACCGCCGAGCGCGAGCTCGGTCTCCCGCCCGGCGCACTGCAGCCCGAGGACTGACCGGGCTCGGCGCATCCGCTGCGCACTTATTGACCAATTGGCCAACACGCGATACTCTCCCCGTGGCTTGAAATTGGCCGCAAGGCCAACAACGCGAGGAGGCGTTCGAGATGGCGGAGACGACGGAGACCGTGGCAGTGGCCACCAGCGTTGAGACGGGCGAGTCCGCGCTCGAGGCCAACACCAGGGCCGGACGCGTCGAGCAGCACGGCACCGACCACATTCCCGCCGCCGAGCGGCACGGCACGCCGCGGAACCTGTTCGCCGTCTGGGCGGGCTCGGGCGTCAGCTACCTGTACTTCGTGCTCGGCGGCATCCTGGTGCTGCTCGGGCTCGACGCGTGGCAGGCGCTCGCGGTCGTCGTCGCCGGCAACCTCTTCTTCATCGGCGTCGGGTTCCTCGCGGTCAGCGGTCCGCCCGCCGGGGTGCCGAGCGAGGTCATCACGCGCAGCTTCTACGGCGTGCGGGGCAACCGCGTCGTCAACGTTGTGCTCGGTTGGCTCATCGGCGTGCTCTACGAGGCGATCAACCTGTCCGTCGGCGCGCTCGTCGGCTTCACGCTCGTGCGCTGGTTCGCCCCCGACGCACCCGACGCGGTCATGGCCGCGATCGTGATCGGACTCGCGCTCCTCACCTTCACGATCAGCGTCTACGGGCACGCGACGATCGTCAGGATCAGCGGCTGGGTGATGTGGGCGCTCCTCGCAGGCATCGCCGTGCTCGCCTGGTTCGTGCTCGCGAACGCCGACCTGTCGTACGTGCCCGACGGCGGCGTGCTCGAGGGCGCCGAGCTGTGGGCGGCGGCCGCGGCGGGCTTCACGATCATCGCCTCCGCGCCACTCTCGTGGCTCGTCGGCGCCGACTACTCGCGCTACCTGCCCGAGCGATCGAGCCCGGCGAAGGTCGCCTTCTGGACGGCGTTCGGCGGGTTCCTGCCCGCGGTGGTGATCGGTTCGCTCGGCGTGCTCGCCGGCACCGTGGTCGACATGTCCGTGCCCGAGGAGTCGATGGCCGAACTCGTGCCGGCCTGGTTCTACCCCGTTTTCCTGCTCGTCGTCGTGATCGGGTCGATCACGAACAACGCCCTCACCGCGTACAGCACGGGTCTCGCGCTCATGGCGTCGGGTATCAGGTGGAAGCGGTCGATCACGGTCGTGTTCGACGCCGTGATCGCGGTCGCGCTCACCCTCTACGCGCTCTTCGTCTCCGACTTCCTCGGCACCGTCAGCGGCCTGCTCGAGATCAGCATCGCCGTGCTCGCGCCCGCCCTCGGCGTCTACGCCGTCGACATCGTGCTGCGTCGCAACCGCTACGACGGCGTCGCCCTGCAGGACGAGTCGCGCGGCGGACCGAACTGGCACCGCGCGGGCTGGAGTCCGGCCGGCTGCCTCGCGCTCGGCGTCGGCAGCGTCGTCACCGCCCTCTGCGTGAACACGACGTTCTACACCGGTCCGATCGCGGCCGCCCTCGGCGGTGCCGACGTCTCGCCCTTCGTCGGGGTGCTCGTCGGCGGCGGGCTCTACGCGCTGCTCGCGCCGCGCACGATGCGTCGGGCGAAGCTGGATGCCGCGACTCGCGCCGACCGCGAGGCATCCGGTTCCGCCGACGGCGAGCGAGTCGGTGCTCCCGCATGAGCGCGGCATCGCTCGAGATCGTCGACCGGTGGTTCGCGGTCGAGCCGGTCGATGAGCGGATCACGCGCATCATCGAGCCGCACGTGCACGAGTTCGTGCGCGGCAACATCTGGCAGGTTCGCGGTTCGGCGCGTGACCTCGTGATCGACTGCGGGCTCGGGGTCGCTCCGCTTCGCGACGAGTGTCCCGCGCTGTTCGCGAACGACCCTGTGCTCGTCGTCACCCACGCGCATCTCGACCACATGGGCGGCGCGCACGAATTCGACGATCGGCGCGCCCACGCCGCCGAGCCCATGGGCGACCCGCGCGGCGCCTCGATCCGCGGAGCGGTCCTCCGCGACGAGCTCGGCCTCGACGAGGAGCTGCCCGACCTGCTCATCACCGCCCGTCCGGCGGGCTTCGATCCCGACGCGTACCGGCTCCGTCCCGCACCGGCGACGACCCGACTCGTCGACGGCGACGCTGTCGACCTCGGCGACCGCTGCCTCCGCGTGCTGCACCTGCCGGGCCACACACCCGGATCGATCTGCCTCTTCGACGAGGCATCCGGCACGCTCTTCAGCGGTGACGTGATCTACGACGACGTGCTGCTCGACGGGCTCCACGAGTCCGACCGCGACGACTACGCGACGAGCCTGCAGCGCCTGCGCGACCTGCCGGTTCGCGTCGTGCACCCCGGCCACGGCGACTCGTTCGACGGCGTGCGGCTGCGCGAGCTCATCGATGACTACCTCGCGGCGGCATGACGACGATCAGACCGGGTCGGCACCGATCGCGGGCTCCGCGAGCACGGCGGCGGCGAGGCGCTGACGCGCCCTCCTGATGCGCTGCCGCACGAGCGCCGGGCTGATGCCGAGCAGCTCGGCGATCTCATTGCCCGGGCGGCCCTCGAGCGCCGAGAGCACGAGCGGAGTCCGAAGCTGCTCGGGCAGGTCTCCGATCGCCCGCAGCGCCGCCCGCAGGTCGGTCCGCGCCTCCAGTCGATCGTCGGCGGCCGGCACGAGGGCCCGCGACTCGTCGTCGAGCCGGTCGTCGAGGCGCCGCCCGCGGAGGTGGTCGATCGCCGTGGTCCGCGCGATCGCGTCGACCCACGCGCACACCGTGCCCGCGCCCGGGTCGCGCACGCCGTCGATCGCCTTCCAGGCGCGCAGCAGCACGGTCTGGGCCAGGTCGTCGGCATCGTCGGGGCGCACGCCGAGGCTGATCGCCCGCCGCCGAAGCCGCAGGGGTTCATCGGCGATGAGCTCGAGCAGCGTCCTCGCCTGCGGGGCGGATGAGGGCATCTGTCACATCTCTCGCTCGTCGACGTCTTTCTCGATGACCCGATCGCCGGGTCATCTACTCGAAGAACGGAACCCCCATGTCTATTCCCGTCGCGAACCTCGACGCCCTGCCCCTCGCCTTCGCCGAGCGCTTCAACGCACAGGACCTCGACGGCCTGCTCGCGCTCAACGCCCCCGGCGCGGTCTTCGTGCCCGCGCCCGGCCAGCCGGTCGAGGGCGACGCCGTTCGATCGGCACTCGAACAGTTCCTCGCGCTGCAGCTGCCGATCACGATGCGCACGAAGCACGCGTTCGTCAGCGGCGACACGGGCCTCGTGACGGCCGAGTGGTCGATCGCCGGCGTCGGCCCCGACGGCTCGGAGGTCTCGCTCTGGGGCGTCACGGCCGACGTCGCGCGGCACGACGAGCAGCACGGCTGGCGCTACGTCGTCGACAACCCGTTCGGCACCGTCTGATCGGCACCCGGGATCAGCCCCGCGCCGCCTCCTGCACGACATCGCGCAGCCGCTCGAGGGCGGGCAGCGCCGCGGCGAGCGCGGCACGGTCGGCGTCGTCGAGCCGGGCGAGCGCGTCGACGAGGATCGCCTCGCTCGCCCGGTCGAACCGGTCGAAGAGGCCGAGCGCCCGGGTCGAGGCGCTGACCTCGACCCGGCGCCGGTCGTCGGCCGCCGCCGTGCGCACGACGAGCCCCGCGGCCTCCATCGCCTTCAGCAGGTTGCTCACGGTCGGCCGGCTGAGTCCGAGCTCGGTGGCGAGGTCCCCCGGCGAGCGCACGACTCCGCGCGGCAGCGCTCGCAGCACCTCGATCTGCGCATCGGGCAGGTCGGGAAGGTGCTCGGCCGAGCGGGCGGCCTTGAGCAGGCCGCGCCGCAGCGGCGAGACGATCGAGTTCAGCCGCGCGAGTTCGGCGGCCGGCTCCCGGGAGGTCATCCGGTCAGTCTGCCAGCGGCGGAGCCGACTCGGGTGTGAGCGACGCACGCTCGTTGAGCGCGGACGGGTGGAAGCCCGCGGTGCGCTTGTACCCGTCGGCGATCTCCTGCAGCTCGTCGGCGGGGATCACGTCGTGGATGTCGGCGAACCCCTCGGGCGCACGGTCGTACGCGAGCTGCATGACCTTCTCGGGACCGAGCTGGCGGGTCATCTCGAGCAGGCGCGCGGTCGCGGGGCGCCGGTCGGCCTCGTACGCCTCGAGCGCGCGGCGCACGGCCGCTGCGCGTGCGCTGTCTCCGAGAGGGGATGCCCCAGCAGCAGCATCCGCCCCCGCAGCCTCGTTCGCCAGGTGGAAGGCGAGCGTGCGCCCGTCGATGATCGCCTGGGATGCACCGTTCGAACCGTTCGGGTACATCGCGTGCGCGGCGTCGCCGATGAGGGTCGAGCCGCCGAACGTCCATCGCGGCAGCGCATCGCGGTCGACCATCGGGTACTCGAGGATCTCGTCGGCCGCGGCGATGACCGCGGGCACGTCGAGCCAGTCGAAGCTCCAGTCGGCGAAGAGCGCTTCGATGGGGCCCGCGTCGACCGCGTGGTTCCAGTCGGCGGTCTCGTCGACCCCCTCGGGCGCACGGCGCTCGGCGATGAAGTTGAGCCGGGTTGAGCCTGCCTCGGCGCCGGGCGCGACGAGCGGGTACGAGACGAACTTCTGCTCGCCGTCTCCGGCCATGATCATCGTGCGGCCGTCGAGGTAGGTGGGCACGCTCGCGGTACCGCGCCACAGGATGAGGCCGTTCCAAACCGGACCGCCCTCGTCGGGGTAGGCCTGCGCGCGCATCGCCGAGTGGATGCCGTCCGCGCCGATGACGACGTCGGCGGCGACCTCGAAGGTCTCGCCCGCACCGTCGTCGCCCGCGCCGGCGCCCGACCGCACGAAGCGGGCGAACTCGGCGTGCCCGGCGGCACGCGCCTCGGCGGATTCGGGGTCGAGGTGCTCGACGCCGACGAGCCTGCAGCCGAGGCGGATGGTGTCGGGCCCGAGCCGGCGCTCGACCTCGCGGGCGAGCAGCAGCTGGAACTCGCCGCGGTGCACCGAGAGCTGCGGCCAGCGGTAGCCGGCGTCGAGGCCGCGCGGCTCCGACCAGATCGGCTGCCCGAAGCGGTTGTAGTACGAGAGACGGCTCGGCGGCACGCCGATCGAGGCGACCTCGTCGGCGAGGCCGAGCTCGGTCAGCTCGCGCACGGCGTGCGGCAGCAGGTTGATGCCGACGCCGAGGGGCCTGAGCTCTCGCACGCGTTCGTACACGGTGATGTCGCGGAAGCCCGCGCGGTGCAGGCTCAGGGCTGCGGCGAGCCCGCCGATGCCGGCTCCGGCGATGACGATCTTCAACATGGCCTCCTTGTCATGGGCGCGCCGCGGTCGCAGGGGGATGGTCTCGTCGGGTGCGTGCAGATAGTTTTGCAACAAAACTCTTTCGCCGCAAGCGGCCCTGCGGCCTGCATACCGTCGCACATGTCGGAGGTCGGTGGCAGGCTGGGTGATGTACCCGGGCGACATCGACCAGGAGGCATCCATGTGCGGCAGATTCGTGGTCTCGCAGAAGGTCGACGACCTCACCGCGGTCTTCGACGCCGAGAATGACTTCGACGACTGGCAGCCGAGCTTCAGCCTCGCCCCGACCGACACCGTGCCGATCGTCCGCGAGCGCGCCGACCGTGAGACGGGCGAGTTCGTGCGTCGGCTCGAACCCGCCGTCTGGAACTTCCATCCCTCGTTCATGAAAGACGCGAAGCGTCCGCAGTTCAACACCCGCATCGAGACGGTCGCGACCAACGGCCTGTGGAAGGGCGCGTTCGCCCAAGGCCGTTGCATCGTGCCGATGCGCGGGTACTTCGAGTGGACGGGCGAGCCCGGCAAGAAGCGCGCGCACTACCTGCACGGCGAAGGCGACGTGCTCGCCGCCGCGGGCATCTCGACCGCGCGCAAGCTCCCTGACGGCGAGTGGCAGGTGTCGACCTCGATCATCACGAGAGAGGCGAGGGATGCGTCGGGCGAAGTGCACGACCGCATGCCGGTGTACCTGCCTCTCGACGAGATCGAGCGCTACCTCGACCCGGCGAAGCTGGATGCGGGCGGCATGCAGGCCATGGTCGACTTCCTGATCGAGGCGTCCGACCGCGTCGCCCCGACGATCACCGAGTACGAGGTCGACCCGCGGATCAACAACCACCGCGCGATCGACCCCGGCGACCCGACGCTCATCGACCCGCTGCCCTCAGGAGCCTGAGACGTCGACCCCCGCGCAGCGCGCATGCAGGGCACGCAACTCGTCGGCGAGCTCGGGCGCGGGCCCCGATACGTCGATGCCGGGCGCGATCTCGCCGATCGGCAGCGCGGCGACGGGGCCGTCGGGCAGGCCCCACGCGCGCCGCCACCCGACGAGCTGTTCGGTGCTGCCCGCGTAGACGATCCGGCCGAGGCCGACCCACGCGTGCGCGGCCGAGCACATCGGGCAGTGCTCTCCCGAGGTGTAGACGGTACTCGCGGCGCGCTCGTCGGGGGTCAGGTTGGCGGCGGCCCAGCGGGCGATCTCGAATTCGGGATGCCTCGTCTGATCGCCGCCCGCGACGCGATTGCGGTCCTCGAAGCGCACCACGCCGTCGGCATCGACGAGCAGCGAACCGAACGGCTCGTCGCCCGCGTCGAGCGCCTCGCGGGCGAGATCGACGCAACGTCGCAGGTACGCCAGGTCGGCGTCGGTGGGCGGTCGCGGGTCTCGTCGCGCCATGCGTTCGTCTCCTCAGCCGGTCTGTGCGGCCTGCCGGTCGCAGCCGGCAGCAGCCTACGCCTCGTGAGCGTAGCGATCGGGCGGACCATCCGCGATCACGAGGCCTCGACTGACGACACGCCGAACCTCCGCCGCGCCATCCGTGCCACCATGTTCTCGTGCAGTTCAGACTCGCCACCGACGCCGACGTGCCCGCCATCGCCGAGACGATCGCCCTCGCCTTCGTCGACGACCCCGCCTGGGGCCCGATCCTGCGATTGCCGGGCGATGCGACCGCCGATCTCGAGCTGTTCTGGGCGCCGTTCGTACGCGGCGCCCTCCGGTACGACACCGTCTGGGTCGTCGACGACGGCGCCTCCGTCGCGGTCTGGCTGCCGTCGGGCGCCGACGAGATGACCGACGACCAGCTCGCCGAGGTGCAGGCGTTCGTCGACGAGCGGCTCGACGCCGAGCAGCGGGGCGCCTTCGCCGAGATCTGGGAGTCGTTCGAGCACCATCACCCGGCCAAGCCGCCGCACATGTACCTCAGCCTGCTCGCGACGCACCCGTCACGCCGCGGCGAGGGGCTGGCGCAGCAACTGCTCGCCGAGAACCTCCGTGCGTTCGCCGAGCGCGGACTGCCGGCCTACCTCGAATCGACGAATCCCGACAACGACCGGCGCTACGCGCGCGCCGGGTTCCGCGAGATCGGCTCGTTCACGGCGCCGATCGGCGGCGGCCGCGTGGCGACCATGTGGTGCGACCTGCCCGGGTGACCTGGACGAGTGACCTCGACGCGAACGGGGCCGCGCGATCTGCGAAGATCGCCCGGCCCCGTTGCTGCGACGAGTGCGGGTCGCGTCAGCGCGCGGCGCCGGCCTCCTGGTCGCCGCCGAGCCCGTCCAGCGAGTCGAGACGATCGGCGACCGGCCCCACCGCGGCGGCGAGCTGCGCTCCAGCCGACGCGACCGCGGCACCCACGGCCGCAGAGTCGTGGGTGCCGACCCGAGCGGCCGCACCGCCGGCGGCTGCGCCGCCGATGATCGAGCCGAGCAGCTCACGCAGCCCGACGCCCATGGTCGAGCTCAGCATCGCGTCGACCTCGGTGATGCCCGAGACGGCGTTCTTCGCGAGCTGCGAGGCGCCGTCGGTCGAGACGACCGTGAGCTGGTCGATGTTCGACATGGGTGCGGCGAGCTCGCGGGCGATGAGCGGCAGTGCGTCGATGACGCGCATCTGCAGCAGCGCCTCGGACTGCTGGGCGACGGCCTCGGCCGCGGCCTTCGTGGCGGCCGCCTCGGCGGCACCCTTGGCCTGGATCGCTTCGGCCTCTGCGAGACCCTCGGCCTTGAGCGCCTCCGCGGCAGCGGTACGCGCGACCCGGTCGGCCTCGGCGGCGATGCGCACGGATTCGGCCGCGGCATCCGCCTCGACCTTGACCTTGTAGGCCTGCGCATCGGCGACGGCCTTGACCTCGGAGTCGAGCTCGGCGGCGCGCAGCGCGGCCTTCTTCTGCGCGGTGATCTCCTGCTGCGCGACGACCTCCTGCTGCGAAAGCGCCTCGGCGAGCGGACGGGCGGCGGCGGCCTCCGCAGTCGCCTTGTCGGTCTCGCGCTGGAGGGCGGCCTTGCGCTGGGCGAGCTCGGCCTCGCGCTCGGCGACGGTCTGCTCGGCGGCGATCACGGCTTCGCGTGCCTCGCGCTGCGCGACCGCCTCGGCGATCTCGGCCTGCTTGCGCACCTTCGCCTGCTCGGCGCGGCCGAGGTCGTCGATGTAGCCGTTGGTGTCGGAGATGCCCTTGATCTCGAACGAGTCGACGTCGAGGCCCTGGCTGAGCAGCGACTCGCGCGCGACGCCGAGCACCGCGGCCGAGAGCTCGTCGCGGCGGTTGATGATCGTCAGCACGTCGGTGGCGCCGATCGAGGCGCGCAGCGAACCCGAGAGCACCTCCTGGGCGAAGATGTCGATGTTCTTGTCCTGCCCGAGGAACCGCTGGGCGGCCGCGCGGATCGAGGCGGCGCTGTCGCCGACCTTCACGATCGCGACGGCGTCGACGTGCACCGTGATGCCGTTGTTCGTCTGCGCCTCGGCGCGGATCTCGATGGCGCGCGAGCGCAGCGAGATCTTGTGCGCCTTCTGGAAGAAGGGCATGATCCAGACACCCTGGCCGTGCACGACGCGCTGGCCCGACTCCTCGGTGTCGACGCCGTCGACGACGCGACGGCGCGAGCGCTTGCCGGTGACGACGATCGCCTCGTCGGGCGACACGTTGCGATACAGCACCTTCGCCCAGATCCACAGGGCGATCACGACGATGACGGCGACGATCACGATGCCGATGATCGGGGCAGCGGCGAAGAACTCGAGCATGGGGTCCTCTCGGGCGGGTTCGGGTCGGGCGTCGGGCGCCCTGCACAAGAATGGCCGGTGGGTGGGCGTGGCGCAATGGGCAGCGCTCCCCCGGTCCGGTTCGATCGACGCGGATGCCGCAGCCGGCGCCACTCGATCGGATCGGACCGGGATGATCGGGTGCCGGGGACGGCTCGCCCGCAGGCTGGAACGTGCAGAAGGGAGAACCCGTGATCGCCGACCTCAACCGCCTCGTCGACACCGTCGAGGCGCACCTCGCCGAGGAGCTCGACCTCGCCGCGCTCGCGCAGGGCGCGGGCACGACCGAGTACCACCTGCGTCGCATGTTCTCGTCGCTCGCCGGCATGCCGCTGTCGGAGTACGTGCGCCGCCGGCGCATGACCGTCGCGGCGGCCGACGTCGCCGCGGGCGAGCCGATGCTCGACATCGCGGTCCGGTACGGGTACGGCTCGACCGAGGCGTTCGGGCGGGCGTTCCGTGCGGTGCACGGCTCGAGCCCCTCCGACGTCAGGCGCCACGGCGGACCCCTTCGCACGCAACCGAAACTCAGGTTCCGCCTGACCGTCGAAGGGAACTTCACCATGGACACCCGCATCGCCGACCGACCGGCCTTCCACCTGGTGGGGCGCGCCGCGCGCGTGCCCCTCATTCACGAGGGCGTCAATCCGCACATCCAGGCGCACATCGCGTCGCTGCCGCCCACCGAGCACGCGCGCCTCAAGGCGCTCGGCGACACCGAGCCCGCAGGCCTCCTGCAGGTGAGCGCCGACGTCGACCCCGACTACGTCGAGGGCAGCGAGCTCACCTACCTGCACGGCGTCGCCCTGTCGGTGGATGCGACTCCGCCCGCCGATCTCGATGTGATCGAGGTGCCTGCGGGCGAATGGGTCGTCTTCCGCACCTCGGGCCCCTACCCCGCCGCCCTGCAGGACACGTGGGCCGCGACGGCCACCGAGTGGTTCCCGTCGAACCCGTGGCGGCTGCGGCCGGGCCCGTCGATCGTGGCCGTGCTCGAGCGCGCCGACGACTTCAGCACCGCGACGACCGAGCTCTGGCTGCCGATCGAGCGCGAGTAGTCGTCGTCGGTGTCAGGTGAGGGCGCCGCTCGAGATCGGCTTCAGTTCGACGCCGAGGCGTCCGTACCAGTCGCGCACGGCCTGCTGTTGCGGGCCGGTGCACGTCTTGCCGTAGCCGATGTTCACGTCCCAGTACTCGTAGTCGCTCGTCCAGATGCGGTGGTCGAGCTTCCATCCGTCGAGGTAGGTGAGGGCGAAGCAGTCGGCCATCACCTCGTTGTCACCGTCGAAGGCCTCGAGGGCATCGGCGGTGGCGACGGGGTTGGTGAACTGCAGCACGTGCGCGAACTCGTGGTACGCGATTCCGGTGCGCAGCTCGTCGGTCATGTACGGCAGGGCGTTCGCCGCCGAGTCGAAGTGCACGAGGTACGGGTCGTCGCTGATGACGCACCCGAGCAGATCGCGGTCGCCGCCGCCGTCCGCGTCGCACAGCTGCACGGCGCCCTCGATCTTCGACTCGACGAATCCGCCGGACAGGCGATCGATGACCGACTCGTACGTCGATCCCGTCGTGTTCGTCGTCGCCTGCGTCTGCGCGGCGCTCCAGCGCGACTCGAGCTCGGCCGCGGCGCGCTCGACTGCCTCCGTGTCGTCGGCCATCGCCGCCGCGTCCCAGCGATGCACCCACGACTGCACGGCGAGCCGGTGGTAGTCCTCCCACGGCACGACCGACGCCATCAGCACGCCGTCGAACTTCGCCGCGGACTCGACGAGCCCGTCCATCGCCGCACCGAAGGTCTCCTTCTGCTCGATGAGGTCGCGCTGCTCGTCGATCTGCTGCTGCTGCTCGTCGATGCGGTCCTCCGCATCCTGCAACTGCAGGTAGTACCAGACGCCGCCCGCGATCGCGGCCAGCAGTGCGACCGCAAGCACGCAGATCACGACGATCACTCCCCGCGATCGCCGCGGCCGCGAAGCCGGCGCATCCTCGGTCACCTCCGGGTCTTCCCCCGGCAGGGCTTCGGGAGCCGCTTCGGACGCTGCTTCTGGAGCAGCTTCGGGCGACTCCGCTGCCTGCGCCGCGGCTGCGGCGGCTTCGTCGTCCGCCGCGGGTCCGGTCGGCCGGGTCGCCTCGGCCGGCCCTGCATTCAAGTCGGTCATCTCACCTCGATGTGAACGGTCCGCCGGAATTCGGCAGGAGCCCATCCAATCATCCGGTCGACGGATCGGATGCATCGAACGGAGGGCCCGGAGTCGGCTCGGCTCAGACCGCAGTCTTCGCGTAGTGTCGACGCGCCTTCTCCCGATTGCCGCAGGTCTCCATCGAATGCCACCTTCGGGCGTTCGCCCGGCTCGTGTCGATGAAGAAGTGCTGGCAGTCGGGGGCGGCGCACGGCCGGATGCGGGATCCGGACGGCGCCTGCAGCTCCGCCCACTCTCGGATGGCCGCACCGCCGACGCGGCGACCGGCGCCGTCGCGATCGCGCCAGACGATCCCGCCGTCGGCGGTGAGCTCGGGCCGACGGGTCATCTCGTCGAGCCACGGCTCGAACGCTTCGGGCGAGCTGCGGCCGCGGAGCACGGCGACGAGCGCGTCTCGCACCTCGCGTGCGTCGGCGAGATCGGCCGCCTCGGCAGGGACGCCGTGGGCTCGCAGCCAGGAGGCCCCGCGCTCGTCGTCGAGCTCGTCGTCGACCCGGTCGCCGTAGACGAGCCGCGAATTCACGAGGTCGAGCAGCAGTCCTGCGTTCTCGGTGGGCTCGATCATGCGGCCTCCTCGGGTTCATCCGGTGTTACCGAAATTCTAACTTGCATGGAATAGCTGTGGGGTTATAGCGTTGCTTCCACCAGAACTAACCGGATCAAATCGTTATTCCAGTTAGAAGTGAACGGAAGCCAGGAGGGCGCCATGTCGTACATCACCGTCGGAACCGAGAACTCCCAGAACATCGACCTCTACTACGAGGACCACGGCTCGGGGCAGCCCGTCGTGCTCATCCACGGCTACCCGCTCAGCGGCGCATCCTGGGAGAAGCAGGCGGCGGCGCTCCTCGACGCCGGCTACCGCGTGATCACCTACGACCGCCGCGGCTTCGGCAAGTCGAGCCAGCCCACCACCGGCTACGACTACGACACGTTCGCCGCCGACCTCCACGTGGTGCTCGAGAAGCTCGACCTGCGCGACGTCGTGCTCGTCGGCTTCTCGATGGGCACCGGCGAGGTCGGCCGCTACCTCGGCACCTACGGCGGCGAGCGCGTCGCGAAGGCCGCCTTCCTCGCCTCGCTCGAGCCGTTCCTCCTGCAGACCGACGACAACCCGACCGGCGTCCCCGGCGAGGTCTTCGCCGGCATCGAGCAGGCCGCGAAGGCCGACCGGTACGCCTGGTTCGACGACTTCTTCCGGGACTTCTACAACCTCGACGAGACGCTCGGCAGCCGCATCGGCGAGGCCGCCGTCCGTGCGAGCTGGAACACGGCGGCAGGCGCCTCCTGGTTCGCCTCGTCGGCGGTCGTGCAGTCGTGGCTGACCGACTTCCGCGACGACATCGCGAAGGTCGAGGTGCCGAGCCTCATCCTGCACGGCACCGCCGACCGCATCCTCCCGATCGACGCGACCGCCCGCGAGTTCGTCAAGCGACTCCCGTCGGCCGACTACGTCGAGATCGAGGGCGCGCCCCACGGCCTGCTGTGGACGCACGGCGACGAGGTCACCGAGGCGCTGCTCGCGTTCCTCGCGAAGTAGCCGCGACCGGCGAGCCCTGAACGACGAAGAGCCCCCGTTGTCACGGGGGCTCTTCGTGGTGGTGCGCGAGGGGGGACTTGAACCCCCACACCCTTGCGAGTACTGGCACCTGAAGCCAGCGCGTCTGCCAATTCCGCCACTCGCGCGAATGTGGTCGCACCGAAGTGCGTCCAGCCACGAGAGCCTAACATCTCGCGGCCCACAACTCCATTCGAGGGCGGGCAGCGGCAGACCTTGGCATCCGCTCCGAGTCCCGACCGCACCTCGCGCCCGGCCGCCGGGCGGGAATAGCATCGGAATCCCGGGTACCGGCGCCCACCGACCGACGTGACGAAAGGAGCGCCCCGTGACCCAGAACCCACGACCCGACGACTCGCCCGTCCGAACGACGGACCCCAGCGGCATCCGCGGCTGGCTCTTCGACCTCGACGGCGTGCTCACCCCGACCGCGATCGTGCACATGCACGCGTGGTCGCGGCTCTTCACCCCGTACCTCGAGGCGCAGGGCGCTGCGCCGTACACCGACGCCGACTACTTCTCGTACATCGACGGCAAGCCGCGCTACGACGGCGTCCGGAGCCTGCTCGAGAGCCGCGGCATCCACCTGCCCGAGGGTGAACCCACGGACCCTCCCGAGGCCGAGACGGTCTGCGGGCTCGGCAACCGCAAGAACGCCGCCTTCAACGAGACGCTGGCCGACGAGGGAGTCGCCCCGTATCCGGCGAGCGTCGCCTTCCTCGACGCGGTGCAGGCCGCCGGATGCCTCGTGGCCGTGGTCTCGAGCTCGAAGAACGCGCCGTCCGTGCTCGAGGCCGCCGGCATCGCCGACCGGTTCGAGGTCGTCGTCGACGGCGCGGTCGCCGCCCGCGATGGGCTGCCGGGCAAGCCGGCGCCCGACACCTACGAGCGGGCGGCCGAGCTGCTCGGCCTGCCCGGCGCCGAGTGCGCGGTCGTCGAGGACGCCGAGTCCGGCGTCAAGTCGGGTGCGGCGGGCGACTTCGGCCTCGTGGTCGGCGTCGACCGCGGCGTCGGTCGCGACGTGCTGCTGCGCCTCGGCGCCGACGTCGTGGTCGACGAGCTCGACGAGCTGATCCCCGATCTCCAGCGCAACCGGAAGGACACCGAATGAGGTTCGCCGACGACGACCCCCTGAACCGCAGCCGGTTCCCGGTCGACGAGTGGGCGCTCGTCGAGACCGAGTTCGGCGACTCCGACATGGGTCGGACCGAGACCCTGTTCGCCGTGGGCAACGGCTACCTGGGCCTGCGCGGCAACGTCGAGGAGGGCCGCGACGGCCACATGCACGGCACGTTCGTGAACGGGTTCCACGAGACGTGGCCGATCCGCCACGCGGAGGAGGCGTTCGGCTTCGCCCGGGTGGGCCAGACGATCGTCAACGCGCCCGACGCGAAGATCATCCGGCTGTACGTCGACGACGAACCGCTCGTGCTCACCGAGGCCGAACTGCTGAGCTACGAACGGCGCCTCGACTTCCGGCTCGGCGCGCTCAGCCGCTCGATCGAGTGGCGCACGCCGGCGGGCAAGCGCGTGCTCATCACGAGCCGGCGCATGACGAGCTTCACCGACCGGCACCTCGCGGTCGTCGACTACGAGGTCGAGCTGCTCGACGCCGACGCCGCCGTGACGATCTCGAGCCAGATCCTCAACCGGCAGGACGGCCGCGACGAGTACCGCTCGGGTGTGCAGCAGGAGGCCCAGACGCCCGGGGCGTTCGACCCGCGCAAGGCCGAGCAGTTCATCGACCGGGTGCTGCAGCCGCGCATCAGCCGCTCCGCCGGCGGTCGGTACATGCTCGGCTACCAGACGACGAACTCGAGCATGACGATCGCGATCGGCGCCGAGCACGCGATCACGACCGACAACCCGTTCACCGAGACCGGCACGATCGGCGACGACCTCGCGAAGCACGTGTACCGGGTGCAGGCGAAGCAGGGCATGCCGATCCGCATCACCAAGACGATCAGCTACCACACGGCCCGCAAGGTGCCCGCGCGCGAGCTCGCCGACCGTTGCGACCGCACGCTCGACCGCGCAGCCGAGCTCGGCACGGGCGAGCTCTTCGCGCAGCAGCGCTCGTGGCTGCACGACTTCTGGGCCCGTTCCGACGTCGAGATCGCCGACCAGCCGATGCTGCAGCAGGCGACGCGGTGGAACCTCTTCCAGCTCGCCCAGGCCACCGCACGCACCGACGGCGGCGGCGTCGCCGCGAAGGGCGTGTCGGGGTCGGGCTACGGCGGCCACTACTTCTGGGACTCGGAGATCTACGTGCTCCCGTTCCTCACCTACACGGCGCCGATCGTCGCCCGCAACGTGCTGCGGTTCCGTCAGCGCATGCTCGACGCGGCGCGTGCTCGGGCGCTCGAGCTCAACCAGCGGGGCGCCCTCTTCCCGTGGCGCACGATCAACGGTCTCGAGTCGAGCGCGTACTACGCCGCGGGCACCGCGCAGTACCACATCGACGCCGACATCGCCTTCGCGCTCTGCCAGTACGTCGCGGCGACCGGCGATACCGACTTCCTCGGACGCGGCGCGATCGACATCCTCGTCGAGACGGCTCGCATGTGGGAGGACCTCGGCTTCTGGCGGTCGAACGCCGACGACGTGTTCCACATCCACGGCGTCACGGGGCCCGACGAGTACACGACGGTCGTGAACGACAACCTGTACACGAACGTGATGGCTCGGGCGAACCTCGCGGCCGCGGCATCCGCCGTCGACAATCTGCAGGTGGGTGACGCGGCGGCCTACCACCGTCTCGTCGACCGGCTCGGGGTGACCCCCGCCGAGGTCGCGAGCTGGCGACGGGCGGCGGCGCACATGCACATCCCGTACGACGAGCAGCTCGGCATCCACCCGCAGGACTCGGCGTTCCTGCAGAAGGAGCTGTGGGACCTCGAGAACACGCCCGACGACCGCCGGCCGCTGCTGCTGCACTACCACCCGCTCGTCATCTACCGCTTCCAGGTGCTCAAGCAGGCCGACGTGGTGCTCGCCCTCTACCTGCAGGGCGACCGGTTCACGGCCGAGGCCAAGCGCGCGAACTTCGAGTACTACGACCCGCTGACGACGGGCGACTCGACGTTGTCGGCGGTCGTGCAGTCGATCGTCGCGGCCGAGGTCGGCTACCACGAGCTCGCGATGCGATACTTCCGCTCCGCCCTGTTCGTCGACCTCGCCGACCTGCACCACAACGCGTCCGACGGCGTGCACGTCGCCTCGACGGGCGGCGTGTGGGCCTCGCTCGTGTCGGGGTTCGGCGGGTTCCGAGACCACGGCGGCCGGTTCACGTTCGACCCGCGCCTGCCCGACGGCTGGTCGGGCCTCACCTTCCGGCTGACGCTCCTCGGCACGCGCATGCGCGTCGAGCTCACCCCCGATGCGATCGCGTTCACGATCGAGTCGGGCACGTCGGCAGCGGTCTCGGTGCGGGGCACCGAGGTGACCGTGACCGCGGATTCCCCGGTGTCGGTGCCGCTCGACGGCCAGGGTCCGCGGCTCTACGGCTCGCCGACGATGCAGGATGTCGCGGGCACGCGCCGTGCCGACGGTACCCTGCTCACGGCATCGATCCCGACGCTGTCACTCGACGCGGACGACATCGAATCGGTCATCCCGATCGACTGATCCGGGGTGTTTCCAGCCGCTCGCGCTAACATGACGCGAAGTCAGACACCGGAATCGGGAGACCTGTGGGCCTACTGGACAACTTCGAGAAAGGTCTCGAGCGCGCCGTCAACGGCGCGTTCGCGAAGACCTTCCGTTCGGGGCTGCAACCGGTCGAGATCACCTCGGCGCTCAAGCGCGAGGTCGACACGAAGGCAGCCGTCGTCTCGCGCGACCGCGTGCTCGTGCCGAACAACTTCACCGTGCGCATGTCGCCCGCCGACCACGAGCGCATGTCGGCGCTCGGCCCGGCCCTGATCGACGAACTCGTCGACCTCGTGCAGAAGCACGCGGCGAGCCAGCACTTCCAGTTCGCGGGCGGCATCACGATCGCCCTGCGAGCCGACGAGGGCCTCAGCGTCGGCATGGTGCAGGTCGACTCGCAGAACGTGAAGGGCCAGGTCGCCTGGACGCCCGTGCTCGACGTGAACGGCCGGCGCTACCCGATCATCAAGGGCCGCACGGTCATCGGCCGCGGCTCCGAGGCCGACGTCACCCTCGACGACTCCGGCGCCTCGCGCCGGCACGCCGAGGTCCAGTGGGACGGCTCGCGCGCCCGTGTGCGCGACCTCGGCTCCACGAACGGCACCCAGCTCGACGGCGCCCCCGTGAAGGAGGCCATCCTGCCCCCCGACTCCGTCATCACGATCGGACGATCGCGCATCGTGTTCCGCGTGCTCGCCCAGGCCGCCGGCGGCGGCGATCCCGCGCCGGCCACCCGTCGACACGACATGGGCGGATTCTGGGGGCCGGCCGAATGAGCGAACTGACCCTCCTCGTCCTCCAGCTCGGATTCCTGCTGCTCCTGTGGGTGTTCATCTTCGCGATCGTCTACGCACTGCGCAGCGACCTCTTCGGTCAGCGCGTCCGCAAGCTCCAGCCCGACGCGGCCGCTGCGACACCCGCGGCCCCGGCGGCGAGCGCGTTCCCCACGTCGCCCGTCACGGGCTCGCCCGCCGCGCCCACCGAGGCCGTCACGACGACCCCGCAGGGCGGTGGCAACGGCGAGCTCGCCTCGAGCGACAACGCCCGGCGCCTCGTCATCACGAACGGGGCGAAGTCGGGCACCGAGTTCCCGCTCGGCACCGATGAGATCACGATCGGCCGGTCGAGCGACTCGGCGATCATCATCCGCGACGACTACACCTCGACCCACCACGCCCGGCTCATGCTGTGGAACGGCCGGTGGATGATCCAGGACCTCGACTCGACCAACGGCACCTTCCTCAACGGCTCCCGAGTGACCGTGCCCACGCCCATCCCGCTCGGAGCCACCGTCAAGGTCGGCGCGACGACGTTCGAGCTGCGGCGGTAGGCCATGCCGGCGGTCAAGGCGAGCGCAGCGGTCTCGCATGTCGGGCGCATCCGCTCGAACAACCAGGATTCCGGCTACGCCGGACGCCGGCTGTTCCTCGTCGCCGACGGCATGGGCGGCCACGCGGGCGGCGACGTCGCCAGCGCGATCGCCACCCGTCGCATCGCCGACGCCGACGTCGACTACGCGAGCCCGCCCGAGGCCGCCGCCGCCCTCGAGGGCGCGCTGATCGCGGCGAACCGGCGCCTCGCCGAGACCGTCGCCGAGCACTCCGAGCTCACCGGCATGGGCACGACCGTGAGCGCGATGGTGCACCTCGGCGACCGCGTCGTGATCTCGCACATCGGCGACTCGCGCATCTATCTGCTGCGCTCGGGCGAGCTGAGCCAGATCTCGACCGATCACACCTTCGTGCAGCGCCTCGTCGACGCCGGCCGCATCACCGCCGAGGAGGCGATGGTGCACCCCCGCCGCTCGGTGCTCATGCGCGTGCTCGGCGACGTCGAGGCGTCGCCCGAGATCGACCAGATGGTGCTCGACACCCGCGAGGGCGACCGGTGGATGCTCTGCTCCGACGGGCTCTCGGGCGTCGTCGCGTTCGACGACATCCACGAGCTCATGTCGGCCGACGCGGGGGCGAAGCAGATCGCCGATCGGCTCGTCAAGGCGGCCCTCGACGGCGGCGCTCCCGACAACGTGACGGTCGTCGTGGTCGACATCGGCGAGCCCGCCGCACCCGCGACGCCGCCGCTCATCGTGGGCTCGGCCGCCGCACCGCTCGCGTTCGGCACGGCCGTCGAAGCGCCGAAGCCCCGCGGCATCCGCCTCACGCCGTTCCGGCCGCACCCGGTGCAGGAGACCCACTTCGAGCCCGACTCGGCCGACTACTTCGACGAGCTCATCGAGGAGGACGAGCGCCGGCACCGTCGCCGTCGCATCGTCTGGGGCGTGTGGATCGCGCTCTTCGTGGCGGCGATCGCCGCCGCCGTCGTGTTCGGCTACCAGTGGACGCAGACCCGCTACTACGTCGGCGAGTCGAACGGTCGTGTCGCGATCTTCCAGGGCATCCAGCAGGACCTCGGCCCGATCTCGCTGCACGAACTGCACCGCGAGACCGACATCGACGTCTCCGAGCTGCGCACCTACGACCAGCAGCGCGTCGAGCAGACCATCAGCGCGGGGTCCCTCGCCGAGGCATCCCAGATCGTGGAGCGATTGGAGGCGTCCCTTGACTGACCGCTCCGACCGCCCGGTGGGCCCGTCGAACCCGAACGGCGTCGTGACGAGCGGCGACGGCGGTTCGACGTCACGGCCGGCGACGCCTCCGAGCGGCGTGCGCCGGATCCGGATGCCGCAGAAGCTGCGCAACCTCGAATTCTGGCTGCTCGCCGTGGCCTGCGTCATCAACGCCTCCGCGATCGTGCTCGTGCAGCTCGGCGCGCTCGGCCGCATCGACACCCAGCTCGTGCTGCTCGGCGCCGGGCTCTCGCTGCTGGTGTTCGGCCTGCACTTCGCGATGCGGTTCGTCGCCCGCGACGCCGACCCTTTCCTGCTGCCCATCGCGACCGTGCTCAACGGTCTCGGCATCGCGATGATCTACCGCATCGACATCGCGAACGACGACGCCGGCTGGGAGAGCGCCGCCGTGCGTCAGATCGCTTGGAGCGCGATCGCGATCATCTGCGCGATCGCGGTGATCGTGGTGATCCGCAACCACCGGGTGCTGTTCAAGTACATGTACGTGTCGGGGCTCGCCGCGATCGTGCTGCTGCTCCTGCCGCTCGTGCCCGGCCTCGGGCAGTCGCACGACGGCGCGCAGGTCTGGATCGGCATCGGCGACGTCGCCAGCTTCCAGCCCGGCGAGATCGCGAAGATCGCCCTCGCCGTGTTCTTCGCCGGCTACCTCGTGCGCAACCGCGACTCGCTCTCGATGGTGGGCACGAAGTTCCTCGGCATGAAGTTCCCGCGCGCACGCGACCTCGGCCCGCTGCTCATCGTGTGGGCGCTGTCGATGGCCGTCATCGTCTTCCAGCGCGACCTCGGTACCGCCCTCCTGTACTTCGGACTCTTCCTCGTGATGCTCTACGTCGCGACGAGTCGCATCTCGTGGGTCGTGCTCGGGCTCTCGCTGTTCTTCGCGGGAGCGATCATCGCGAGCCAGCTCCTCGACTACGTCGGCAACCGGTTCGCGAACTGGCTGAACCCGTTCGACCCGGCGCGGTTCGATGCCGAGGTGGGCGGCAGCTATCAGCTCGTGCAGGGCCTGTTCGGCCTCGCGAACGGCGGGCTCATCGGCACCGGCTGGGGCCAGGGCCGACCTGACATCACGCCCGTCGCGCAGAGCGACTACATCATGGCCTCGCTCGGCGAGGAGCTCGGCCTCGCCGGCATCTTCGCGATCCTCTCGCTCTACCTGCTGTTCGTGGCGCGCGGGTTCCGCATCGGCTTCGCCGGCCAGGACGACTTCGGCAAGCTGCTCGGCGTCGGCCTCTCGTTCGTCGTCGCCCTCCAGGTCTTCATCGTGGTCGGCGGCGTGACCCGCGTCATCCCGCTCACGGGCCTCACGACGCCGTTCCTCGCGGCCGGTGGCTCGTCGCTCGTCGCCAACTGGATGATCGTGGCGCTCCTCCTGCGCCTGTCCGATACGGTTCGCAACCACCCGAGGCTGGTGATCGACGGATGAATCGCGAATTGAAGCGGGTCTCGGTACTCGCCCTCGCCATGTTCCTGACGCTGCTCGTCGCCTCGACGATCATCCAGTTCGTGTCGGCCGACTCGCTCGCCGCCGACCCGCGCAACTCGCGCACCCTCTACGAGAGCTACTCCGTCGAGCGCGGGCCGATCCTCGTGAAGGGCGACCCGATCGCCTACTCGGAGCCGTCGAAGGACTTCTACCGGTTCCAGCGGGTCTACTCGAACGGGCCCCTGTACGCACCCGTGACCGGGTACATCCCGGTCAACGGCGAGGCGACGGGCATCGAGCGCTCGCTCAACGACTACCTCAGCGGCCAGTCGTCGAGCCAGTTCTTCGACCAGCTCAACCGGCTCATCTCCGGGCAGGACCCGATGGGTGCCTCGGTCGAGGTCGCGATCGACCCCGTCGCGCAGCAGGCCGCGTGGGACGCCCTCGGCGACTACACGGGCGCGGTCATCCTCACGGAACCGTCGACGGGCCGCATCCTCGCCATGGTCACGAAGCCGACGTACGACCCGAACGCTCTCGTCGTGCACGACGGCGAGCAAGCGCTCGCGACCTACAACGCGCTGCTCGACGACCCGAGCAATCCGCTCTACAACCGCGCCACGGGCGGCGACATGAACCCGCCCGGGTCGGTCTTCAAGCTCGTCGTCACCGCCGCGGCCCTCGAGTCGGGCAAGTACACGCCCGAGTCGACCTTCCCGAACCCCGGCGAGTACACCCTGCCCGGGTCGACGTCGGTCGTGCGCAACTCGGGCGGCGGCACCTGCGGCGGCGGCGCGACCGTCACGCTCGCCGATGCGCTGCGCCTCTCGTGCAACATCCCGTTCGCCGAGCTCGGCGTCGAACTCGGCGACAACGCGATCCGCGACCAGGCCGAGAAGTTCGGCTTCGACCACGAGTTCGACATCCCCACCGGCACCGAGCCGAGCGTCTACCCGAAGGGGCTCGACGACGCGCAGACCGCGCTCACCGCGTTCGGCCAGGGCGACGTGCGTGCGACGCCCATGCAGATGGCCATGGTGTCGGCGGCGATCGGCAACGGCGGCATCGTCATGAACCCGAACCTCGTCGACCAGATCACGGCCCCCGACTTCCGTCCGCTGCAGGAGTTCCAGGCGACGGAGTACGGCCGCGCGATCAGCGAGGAGACCGCCAGAACCATGGTGCAGATGATGGTGAACGGCGTCGAGAACGGGGCCGCGAGTAATGCAAGAATAGACGGCGTCAGCGTGGCCGGTAAGACCGGAACAGCGGAGAACGGCGAGGATGACCCGTATACCTTGTGGTTCACCGGATTCGCGCCCGCCGACGATCCTCAGTACGCGATCACGGTACTCGTGGAAGACGGCGGAGGAATGGGCCAGGAGGGGTACGGCAATCTGATTGCCGCACCAGTTGCTAAGCAGGTACTAGAGGCGGTGCTGAACAAATGAGACCGAGCGCAGGGCTCACCTTCGGGGGGCGCTACGAACTGCAATCCCGCATCGCGATCGGCGGGATGGGCGAGGTGTGGCAGGCCACCGACCTCGTGATCGGCCGGCAGGTCGCCATCAAGATCCTCAAGGACGAGTACCTCGGCGACCCCGGGTTCCTCGAGCGGTTCCGCGCCGAGGCCCGTCATGCCGCGCTCGTCAACCACGAGGGCATCGCGAACGTCTTCGACTACGGCGAAGAGGAGGGCAGCGCCTACCTCGTCATGGAGCTCGTGCCCGGCGAGGCCCTGTCGACCATCCTCGAGCGCGAGCACGTGCTGTCGACCGACAAGGTGCTCGACATCGTCGCGCAGACCGCCGCGGCCCTGCAGGCCGCCCACGCGGCCGGTCTCGTGCACCGCGACATCAAGCCCGGCAACCTGCTCATCACGCCCGACGGGCGCGTCAAGATCACCGACTTCGGCATCGCGCGCATCGCCGACCAGGTGCCGCTGACCGCGACCGGCCAGGTCATGGGCACGGTGCAGTACCTCTCGCCCGAGCAGGCCTCGGGCCACCCGGCGTCGCCGACGACCGACATCTACTCGCTCGGCATCGTCGCGTACGAGGCGCTCGCGGGCCGCCGCCCGTTCACGGGCGAGTCGCAGGTCGCGATCGCCATGGCACAGATCAACGAGACGCCGCCCGACCTGCCGGTCACGGTGTCCGAGCCGGTGCGCAACCTGGTCTACTCGTGCATCGCGAAGAACCCGGCCGACCGTCCGCAGTCGGCCGCGCACCTCGCGCGCGCTGCGACTGCACTGCGCCGCGGTGACGTGCAGGGGGCGGCCGCGGCCGTGCCCGCCGTGCTCGGTGCAGCAGGACTCACCGCCGCGACGATGCTCATGCCGCAGGCCGGCGCCACCGCCGCCACGACGGTGCTGCCCACCGCGGCGCCCGAGGGCGAGCCCGTCGACGGCGAAGAAGAGGGCGAGAAGAAGAAGCGCAGCCCGTGGACGTGGCCGCTCATCGTGCTCATCGGCCTGCTCGCGATCGTGCTCATCGGCACGATCATCGCGCTCGCGATGAACCAGGGCGACAAGGACCCGGTGAAGACGCCGACGAAGAGCACGACGCAGTCGCAGACCCCCAGCGAGACGCCGACCCCGCCTCCCCCGACGTCAGAAGCCCCGACGACGGCGCAGATCAACGCCGCCGACTTCGTCGGCCTCACGGTCGACGAGGCGCGCGCGAAGCTCTCCGACATGCAGATGGTCGCGAACGCGGTCGAGGGCAATGCCGCGACCGATCCCGCCCAGGTCGGCACGGTGTACGACGTGAACCCGACCGGCCCGGTGCCGCTCAACAGCGAGATCACGATCACGTACTACGCCGCCGTCGAGCAGCCGACCGCACCGGGTGCGCCGACGATGCCCGACACGGTCGAGCCCGGCGAGGAGTTCACGGTCTCGTGGGATCGTGCGCAGTGCCCCGCCGGCCAGAACCTCTCCGGCTACTCGATCACCGTCGACGGACCGGCGACCGCTCCGCAGAAGCAGTTCGACTCCAACACGACCGAGACCCAGATCACGGCGAACGCCGACGCGGCCGACAAGTCGACCATCAAGGTCACGTACGTGTACTTCTGCGGCCAGACGAGCTCGCCGGCCTCGCCCGCCGCGTCGACGCAGGTCGTCGTCGCCGGAGCCGAAGGCCCCGACACGGGCGACGGCGGCACCGGCATCGGCGGCTGACGCACCGACGAGGCATCCGCAACCAGCACTGACGAACCCGGCCGCGCCGCATGAAGGGAGCCGCACACCGTGAACGATGAAGGACGCGTCCTCGCCGGACGGTATCGCGTGGGCGCCCTCATCGGCCGCGGCGGCATGTCCGACGTGCACGTCGGCACCGACACGAGGCTCGGCCGCCAGGTCGCCGTCAAGCTCCTGAAGCCGCAGCTCGCGACCGACCCGGCGTTCCGCATGCGGTTCCGCCAGGAGGCGCAGTCGGCGGCGCGCATGGCCCACCCGACGATCGTGCGCGTCTTCGACGCCGGCGAAGAGACCGTCGTGGATGCCTCGGGCCACGAGGTGCAGCTGCCGTTCATCGTCATGGAGTACGTCGAGGGGCGCCTGCTCAAGGACATCATCCACGACGGCCCGCTCGAACCGACGGCCGCCGTGCGCGTCATCGACGGGGTGCTCACCGCGCTCGAGTACTCGCACCGCGCCGGCGTCGTGCACCGTGACATCAAGCCGGGCAACATCATGATCACGACGACCGGCCAGGTCAAGGTCATGGACTTCGGCATCGCGCGCGCGGTCTCCGACTCGTCGACGACGGTCGCGCAGACGACCGCGATCCTCGGCACCGCGTCGTACTTCTCTCCCGAGCAGGCGAAGGGCGAGACGGTCGACGCTCGCACCGACCTGTACTCGACGGGCGTCGTGCTCTTCGAGCTGCTCACCGGACGGCCCCCGTTCCGCGGCGACACCCCGGTCGCGGTCGCGTACCAGCACGTCAGCGAACGCCCGGTGAAGCCGAGCGTCATCAACCCGAAGGTCTCACCGGCGCTCGACGCCGTCGTCATGCGCGCACTCGCGAAGAACCGCGACCAGCGCTACCAGACGGCCGTCGAGTTCCGCGCCGACGTCGACACCGCGGCATCCGGCAAGGTGCCCGTGCACCGGGAGCCCGACCAGGCCACCATGCTGTTCGGCGCGCCCACCGCGTCGCTGTCGAGCTCGGAGCTCGCCCTGCGCCAGCTCACCGAGGACGAGACCATGTCGCGCACGCAGCGGCGCCCACCGGCGATCTGGATCTGGTCGGGCATCGTGGCCGTCGTCGTGATCGTGATCGCGGTGATGTACTGGGCGTTCAACCTGCAGCCGACGCAGGAGATCCCGTCGAGTGCGCGCAAGGTACCGGCCCTCGCCGGCATGACCTACGAGCAGGCGGTCGAAGAGCTGCAGAAGCTCGGTCTGCCGGCGACCGAGGTCGACCAGAACAGTGAGACCGTGCCCGCCGACCAGGTGATCGGCAGCGACCCGGCGGAGGGCGTAATCGTCGACGCGGGGCAGGCGATCACCGTCTTCGTGTCGACCGGTCGCGAGGCCGTCAAGGTGCCGGACACCGTCAACATGTCGCTCGCCGACGCACAGAAGGCGCTCACGGACGCCGGGCTCACCCCCGGCAAGGAGACGCGCACGAACTCGCCGACCGTGCCGGCCGACGTCGTGATCGCGACGAACCCCGAGGCGGGCAAGTCGGTCGAGAAGGGCTCGACGGTGGAGTTCACCCTCTCGAACGGCAAGGTCGAGATGCCCGACGTCACCGGCGTCTCGCTCGACGCCGCGATGGGCCTGCTGACCGACGACGCGCACCAGCTGCAGGTGAATCCCGTGCAGGACACCTCGTGCCCGACCAAGGAGGGCTCGCCGATCACGCACCAGTCGGTCGCCCCCGGCGAGGTGGCGCAGGGATCGGCAGTCGATCTCACCTACTGCGCCGGCTGAGCAGGCGACTGAACTCCCGATGGTCGAGGAGCGCCGGCGCGCGGCGACGACGCGAATGGAGACCCGAGGGACTCAGGCGTTCGCGCGTACGAGCGGGCTCAGGTGCTGTGCACGTTCGCGCGCCTCGGGCAGGCCGGCGACGGCGAGCCAGTTGCCGAGCATGCGGTAGCCGCCCTCGGTGAGGACCGACTCGGGGTGGAACTGCACCCCGAAGATGGGCGCCTCGACGTGGCGCAGGCCCATGATCACGCCGCCCTGGGTGCGGCTCGTGACGACGAGCGACGGCGGCAGGGTGCCGTCGACGACCGCGAGCGAGTGGTAGCGGGTCGCGGTGAACGGTTGCGGCACGCCCTCGTAGAACGAACTGCCGTCGTGCTCGATGCGGGAGGTCTTGCCGTGCATGAGCTCTTCGGCGTTCGTGACGACGCCGCCGAACGCCTCGGCGATCGCCTGGTGGCCGAGGCAGACCCCGAGGATGGGCTGCCCGCTCGCGAGCGCCGCCTCGACGACGGGGATCGAGACGCCCGCGTCGGCGGGCTTGCCCGGGCCGGGTGAGACGAGCACGCCGTCGTACTCGGCGATGCGCGACGGCACCTCGGCCGCGGGGAAGTCGTCGTTGCGAACGACCTCCGTCTCGGCGCCCAGCTCTCGCAGGTAGCCGTTGAGGGTGTAGACGAAGCTGTCGTAGTTGTCGACGACGAGGATCCGGGTCATTGCTCCACCGTGACGTTGATCGGGTTCAGGACCGAGTCGACCCAGGGGAAGACCCACGTGAAGAGTGCGAAGACGACGGCCGCCGCGAGGATCAGCAGCAGGATGATGCGCAGCCACACCGGACCGGGCAGCACCCGCCAGAGTGCTCCGTACATGCTCACTGCCCCCATTCGGCGACGACCGAGGCGATCTCGGCCGGCGGGTTGTCGGCGCCGGGCTGCCACGACTCGAGCACCCCGTACGCCACGATGCGCTCGGCGGTCGAGTACAGCGGGTTGCAGCTCGTGAGCGTGATGATCCGGTCGGTCGGCGCGGTCTCTGGGTGGTGCGGCACCGGGGCGAGCACCTCGCTCGTCTCGGGCGTCACGTACTCGAAGTCGCGGAAGCGGTACGTGTACCAGCCGTCCTTCGTCTGGATGTAGATCGGGTCGCCGAGCTGCAGCTGCTCGATCTCGTGCATGCCGCCGCCGTAGGCGCTGCGATGCGACGCGATCGCGAAGTTGCCGACCTCGCCCGGCATCTGGGTGGTCGGGTAGTGGCCGATGCCGAGGTCGAAGCTGTTGAGCACGTCGAGCCCGTAGCCCTGCGCGATGTTGCGCACGGAGTCGTGCGTGCCCGGGCTGTCGAACCGCGGCACGTACATGACCGCGAACGCCTCGCCGTTGCCGTACTCGGTGGTGTCGACCACCGGCTCGCCGGGGTCGGGCGTCGGCGCGGGCGCCTGGCCGTCACCGCGCTGCGCGCGAGCGGCCTCGGCCCAGTCGGAGCTCTGCTGACCCGCCGCCTGCGACTGCTGGGTGTTCATGATCGCGTCGTTCCACCACAGCTGCCAGCCGAGGAAGAGCAGGATCACGACGCCCGCGGTGAGCAGGAGTTCGCCGAGCACGCCGACGACGCTCACGCGGTGGCGTTCGCGCGACGTGCGCCGCGCAGCACGCCGGCCGTCGGGCAGCGACTCGGACATACGAGCGATTCTATTGCGCCTGTTCGTGAGCGCGCTGCGAGTGCACGGCCGCCTCGGCTAGAATCTCCCGCATGGCACGTACGAAATCATCGAAGCCGGCGCGCGCAGAAGCCGCGGCGAACGGCGAGGAGGCGCCGAACCCCGTCTGGTTCAAGCCCGTCATGTTCGGCTTCATGTTGATCGGGCTCGCCTGGATCATCGTGTTCTACGTCAGCCAGGGCCGCTTCCCGATCGCCGACCTCGGCTCGTGGAACATCCTCATCGGCTTCGGCATCGCCTTCATCGGCTTCCTCATGACCACCCGCTGGCGCTGACGCCGGCTCGACCCACTGCGAAGGGCGGATGCTGCGGCATCCGCCCTTCTGCGTACCCGGCCCGCGTGCGATGCGGGACGGTTTGCCCACAGCCCGTCCACCGGTCATCCTCAGGCTTGTCCACAGGTTCCCCACCGTTATCCACAGGTGTGGAGATTTCGTTCTCCCGCGTGTCGGCTGAAGTGCGGACAATTACACGCGTGTAACTCTCAACAGCTGTGGAGAGTGCTGTGGATAACTTCGGACTCAGGCGAGCGGGAAGACGAGGTACCGGCAGCTCAGCAGCAGGAGCACGACGCCGAAGGCGATGAGCAGCCACGTCTGCAGGGCCTGCTGCGAGCGCTTGCGCGTCTCGACGAAGATCAGCCCGATGACCGCACCGCCGATGAGGCCGCCGAGATGGGCCTGCCAGGCGATGTTGAAGCCGGGCACGAAGCCGATCACGAGGTTGATGCCGAGCAGGATGAACAGCTGGGTCGTCTGACCGCCGAGCCGGCGTTGGATGACGAGGAACGCGCCCATGAGCCCGAAGATGGCACCCGAGGCGCCGACCACCGAGGTGTTCGGGTCGGCCAGCCAGATCACGCCGACCGAGCCCGCGAGTCCCGACAGCAGGTAGAGGGCGAGGAATCGCCAGCGGCCGAGCAGGCCCTCGAGCAGCTGGCCGAAGATCCACAGCGTGTACATGTTGAGCAGCACGTGGAAGATCAGCGAGGTGGAGTGCACGAACATCGTCGTGAACAACCGCCACGGCTGCAGCGCGATGTCGCTCATCGCCAGCGGGGTGAAGTAGAGCCAGTTCGTGACGCCGAGCCCGGGGATCAGCTGCAGCAGGTAGACCGCGAGCGTGATGCCGATCAGGGTATACGTCACGACCGGCGCGCCGCGCCCGGCCGCCGAGCGGGCGCGCGTGAGCACGGCCGGCTTGGTGCGGGGCGCACTCGCGCGCTGCTCGCGCATGCACTCGGGGCAGATGACGCCGACGGCGCCCTGCGTCATGCACTCGGGGCAGATGGTGCGCCCGCAGCGCTGGCACAGCACGAAGCTCTGCCGATCGGGGTGCCGATAGCAGTAGTTCGACCGGTCGGCCGCGTCGGCGCCCCCGGCAGGCTCCGTGCTCACCGGCGGATCAGACCTGCTCGACGGTGATGGTCTCGATCACGACGTCGTCGAGCGGCTTGTCGCGGCCGTCGGTGGCGACCGCGGCCAGCTTGTCGACGACGGCCTGGCTCGCCGGGTCGGTGACCTTGCCGAAGATGGTGTGCTTGCCCTGCAGCCACGTGGTCGGGCCGACGGTGATGAAGAACTGCGAACCGTTGGTGCCGCCGCCCGTCATGCGGTCGCGGCCGGCGTTCGCCATGGCGAGCACGTAGGGCTCGGTGAAGTCGAGCTCGGGGTTGATCTCGTCGTCGAACTGGTAGCCGGGGCCGCCGACGCCCTGACCGAGCGGGTCGCCGCCCTGGATCATGAAGCCGGGGATGATGCGGTGGAAGATGACCCCGTCGTAGAGCGGCGCGGTGGTCTTCTCACCGGTCGCGGGGTGGGTCCACTCGATCTCGCCCGTGGCGAGGCCGACGAAGTTCTTGACGGTCTTCGGCGCGTGGTCGCCGTAGAGGTCGACCTTGATCGGGCCGTGGTTGGTGTTGATCGTCGCGACGGCGGTGTGAATCGGCATTCTCATATTCTGTCACGGGCGGATTCGTCAACGGGCATGCCGTATTCCGACTCCCACCTCGCATACAGCCGGTTCGGTGGCAAGATGGGAGGAGTTCGCTGTACTGACGATGGAGGACGAGATGAGCCTGTCACGCAAGCGCCGGAAGGAACTGAAGCGTCTGCGAAGCAGCGCAGAGGAACTCTGGGGAAACCAGCAGAACGTGCTCGAGCACGCCAATGCGGTCGCTCGCGAGGCCAGCCGACAGCTCGGGCACCTCACTCGTGAAGAGGTCGTGCCGCGAGTCCGCACCGGGTACGACAGCTACGTGCGCCCGGGCATGGAGACCGCGGGGCGGTACGCCCGCTCGGCCGGCGACACCGCGCAGCGCGGCCTCGGCACGGCGCTCGGGTCGATCCTCGCGATCGGCGACATCGCCAGCGACACCCGCGTGCGCCACGCACTCGAGCGGGTCGCGTCGCCGCGCACGGTCGTCGTCGAGGAGAAGAAGGGCCCCGGCGTGGGCACCTGGCTCGCGATCGGCGCCGGCGTCGTGGCCGCCGCGGGCGTGGCCTACGCGGTCTGGCAGACCTTCCGCGCCGACGACGAGCTGTGGGTCGCCGACGACGAGCCGGCCGGCCCCGTGAACGAGGGCTGACCCCCGCACCAGACGTACGAAGAACGGCCCCCGCGAGCGCGGGGGCCGTTCTTCGTGCAGGCCGGGGAAACGCGGCCCGGTGGGCTCATCGACGACGAGCGGCCGACGACCTCAGGCGGATGCCACGGGCCGGGCCGGCTCCGGCACCCAGTCGGGTCTGGGCACCGAGTCGATGAGCAGCTGGGTGTAGGGATGCTGCGGTGCCGCGAGCAGCTCCGCCGTCTCGCCGCGCTCGACGATCTCGCCGTACCGCATGACGACGGTCTCCTCGCAGACGCGCCGCACGACCGCGAGGTCGTGGCTGATGAACAGCAGGGTGAGCCCGCGCTCCGCCCGGATGCGCGCGACGAGATCGAGCACCTGCGCCTGCACCGAGACGTCGAGGGCGCTCGTCGCCTCGTCCATGACGAGCACGTCGGGCTCGATCGCGAGCGCCCGGGCGATCGCGACGCGCTGCCGCTGGCCGCCCGAGAGCGTGCGGGGACGCGCTTGCGCGTGCTGCGCGCCGAGGCCGACCTGCTCGAGCAGGTCGACCACCTTGGCCCGCGCGTCGGTCGTCGACAGGTCGGTGTGCAGGCGCAGCCCGTCTTCGATCGCCCGACCGGCCGTGATGCGCGGGTCGAGCGACAGGTACGGGTCCTGGAAGACCATCTGCACGCTGCGGGCGTGCGCGATGCGCTCCGCACGCGACCGCGGCGCCACCGTGCGGTCGCGCCCGGCGATGAGGATCTCGCCGGTGTCGGGTGCCTCGAGTCCCACGATCATGCGCGCGAGGGTCGACTTGCCCGAGCCCGACTCGCCGACGACGGCCAGTGCACGGCCGCGAGCGAGCTGCAGGTCGGTGGCCGCGACGGCGTTGACGGGCGGCTTGCCGCGCAGGTGGTACGTCTTCGACACGCCGCGCACGTCGAGCATGGAGTCGGCTCGAGGGGCCGCCTCGCGAGACGCGTCCGGGGCCGTCGCCGGAGCGGCATCCGCGATCTCGATGACGGATGCAGCAGGGCCGGCGACCGTGGGGGTCGCCGCCACGAGGCGCTTCGTGTAGTCGGCGGTGGGCGTCGAGAAGACACGGCGGGCATCTCCCGTCTCCTCGACCCGGCCCTTGCTCATGACGACCACGCGATCGCAGATGGATGCCGCGAGGTTGAGGTCGTGCGTGATGAAGAGCATGCCCATGCCGCGGCTCGCCCGCTGCTCGACGAGCACGCGGATGATCTCGGCCTGCGTCGTCACGTCGAGAGCGGTCGTCGGCTCGTCGCACACGAGCAGCTTCGGCGAACTCGTGAGCGCCCCCGCGATCATGACGCGCTGCAGCATCCCGCCCGAGAACTCGTGCGGGAACTGCTTGAGGTGGTCCTCGGGCCGCGGCAGCCGCACGGCGGCGAGCAGCTCGAGCGCCCGCGCCCGCGCGTCGGCCTCGGACCTGCCCTCGCAGAGGCGCAACGTCTCGGTCATGTGGTCGCCGATGGTGCGCATCGGGTTGATGCCGGCGCGCGGATCCTGGAAGATCATCGCGGCCGCGTGGCGGCGCACGTCGAGCACGTCGCGCTTGCCCGCGCCGACCAGGTCGTGGCCGTCGACCACGACGCGGCCGCCGAGGGTCGACGCATCGGGGGTCAGGCCGAGCACGGTGCGCGCCGTGAGCGACTTGCCCGACCCGGACTCGCCGACGAGGCCGACCGTCTCGCCCGCCTCGACCGTGAGCGAGATGCCGTCGAGCAGGCGCGTGCCGTTCGGCAGGTCGAGCGTGAGGTCGGCGATGTCGAGCAGACTCGTGCGGGGCGGTGTCGTCATGAGGTGGGGGCCCCTCCGATGCGGTCGGAGAGCTCTTCTCCGATGATGTTGAACGCCACGACCACGAGCACGACGCAGATCGCGGGCTCGAGCGCGGGCAGGAAGTGGCCGCCGACGATGCCCGCCTGCGCCTCGTTGATCATCGCGCCCCAGTCGGGCGTCGGCGGCTGGACGCCGAGCCCGAGGAACGACAGGCCGGCGAGCTCGGCGAGCACGTACCCGAAGTTCAGGGTCGATTGGGCGCCGACGATCGGGGTCACGTTCGGCAGCACGCGGCGGAACGCGATCCACGGCCCGCTGAAGCCCTGCACCCGGTAGGCGGCCACGTACGGCCGCGTGCGCTCGGCCTTGATGAGCGCACGGGTGAGCCGGGCGACGAACGGCGCATAGGCGATGCTCATCGCGATCACCGGTGCGACGAGTCCCTTGCCGAAGAGCGCGACCGCCATGATCGCGAGCAGCAGCGACGGGAACGCGAACAGCACGTCGAAGACGCGGCCGAGCACCGCGTCGATCCAACCGCCGCGCCAACCGGCGACGAGGCCGAGCAGCATGCCGATGATCGTCGAGCCGATGACGACGAGCAGCGGCCCGAGCAGGGCCGTGCGCGCACCGAAGATCAGGCGGCTGAGCAGGTCGCGACCGAGCCCGTCGGTGCCGAGCCAGTGCTCGGGGCTCGGCGGCGCGTAGACGGCTCCGAAGTCGAGCGCGTCGGGCGGGTACGGCGCGATGAACGGGGCGAAGATCGCGGCGAGGGTCATCACGGCGATGACGCCCACGGCGATGCCGAACGTGACGTTTGCGGGCTTCAGCTTCGGCGCCCGCATCACCTCGATGGCGAGGGTGTTGTTCGAGACGGTCATCTGGCACTGGCTCCTGCGGCGGATCGCGGGTCGATGAGGGGTTCGGCGATGTCGATGATCGCGTTCACGACCACGAACGTCGTGACGACGAGCATCACGATCGCCTGCACCACCGGGAAGTCGAGGCGGTCGACCGACGCCACGAGCAGCGAGCCGATGCCGGCGATGCCGAATGCCGCCTCGACGATCGTCGAGGCGACGATGAGGCCCGCGACCAGCACGCCCGAGACGGTGAGGATCGGACCGAGCGCGTTGCGGAACACGTGGCGGCGGATGACGGTGCCGCGCTTGAGGCCGCGGCTCGTGGCGACCTCGACGTGCTCGCGGCCGAGCTGCTCGACCATCGACGAACGGGTGACCTTGCCGACGAGCACGACGAACACGATCGCGAGCGCGATCGACGGCAGCACGAGGTGGTAGACGGTGTCGGCGAAGCCCTCTCCCGAACCGAACGTCGGGAACCAGCCGAGCTGCACCGCGAAGACCGCGATGAGCACGATCGATCCGACGAACGACGGGATCGCGCTCAGCACCGTCAGGCCGATGAGGGTCGCCCGGTCGAGCACCTTGCCCTTGTTGAGCGAGGCGACGATACCGGCGGTGAGTCCGACGATCGCGATGAGGATGCCCGACATCACGACGAGCATGAGCGTGACCGGCAGGCGTTCGCCGATCACCGTCGAGACGTCCTGCCGGTACTGGAGCGATCGGCCCCAGTCGCCCCGCAGTGCGCCGAACAGCCAGTTCAGGTACTGCTGCCAGGGTGGCAGGTCGAGACCGTACTGCTCGGTGACCTGCGCGATCGCCTCGGGGCTCGGCTTGCGGCCGCGCAGGAGGAAGGTCACGGGGTCGCCCGGCACGAGGAATCGCGAGAAGAACACGAGCAACGAAGCGAGGAACAGGGTCAGCGCGAGGCTGCCGAGCTTGCCGGCGATCCGCCGCACCGCGGCGGCCGCGTGGCCGCCCGGTCGGGGGCCGGCGGCCGCCGCGCGTTGCGCGGCGACCGCCTTGGTGGAACTATCGAGCGCCAATGGTCGCCGCCCACGGGTAGTAGAGGAACGCGATCGACGGCGATGCGCCGGTGATGCGGTCGTTCATGTACATGGTCATGGGGCCGGTGAACAGCGGCAGCCACGGCAACTGCTCGTTCGCGATGTGCTGCAGCTGGCTCGTGAGCTTCGCCCGCTCCTCCGAGTCGAACGTGCCGACGGCCTGCGTCGCGATCTCGTCGTACTCGGGGTCGGACCAGTTGCCGTAGTTGCTGAACTCGCCCGTGCGCAGCACGCCGTACATCTCCAGCGGGTCGGGGCTCGAGAGGTACCAGACCGTGTAGAACATGTCGATGCCCTCGCGCGCGCTCGGGTCGCTGAACAGCGCCGTGTAGGCGTTCGGCGTCACCGTCTCGATCTTCGCGTCGAGTCCGATCGACTGGGCGGCCGCGACGGTCGCCTGCGAGATCACGTTGAAGTCGTTGCCGATGGGCGCAGTGGCGAAGACGAGCTCCTCGCCGGTCGCGCCGGCCTCCTCGACGAGCTTCTTCGCCGCCTCGAGGTCGGTCGGGTACTCCTCGAGGCCGCTGAACGCCTCGTCGCGGGTGGCATCGGTCGCGCCCGTCCACACGGATTCGGTCGTGAGCGCGTTCGTGACCTCGCCGTAGCCCTTCAGCGCGGCATCCAGGATGCCCTGCCGGTCGAGCGCCATGAGCAGCGCCTGGCGCACGCGCTGGTCGCCGAGCGGTCCGTCGAGGTTCGAGATGATGAGGCTCGAGACGGCCGAGGTGAGACCGAAGTACACGTCGCCGCTGCCCGAGTTCCGCAGCTGGTCGATCGCGTCGACCGGGATCATGTAGCCGCCGTCGACGTCACCCGACTTGAGTGCGTTGGTGCGGGCGTTCGCGTCGTTCATGAACACGATCTTCACCTCGCCCGACTTGGCCTTCAGCGAGTCGTCCCAGTAGTCGTCGTAGCGGGTGAGGGTGACGGACTCGCCCGACTTCCACTCGGTGAGCTCGAACGGTCCGGTGCAGTTGACGAGGCCCGTCGAGTTGCCGTAGTCGGTGCCCTTCTCGGCGAGGGTCTTCGCCGACTCGACGACACCGGCGGATCCGCCGAGGCCCTGGTTGAACTGCGAGTCGGGGATCGCCGTCGTGACTGTGACCTCCATGTCGCCCGTCTGCTCGATCGAGGCCACGTTCTGGTAGACCGAGTACCACGACGAGCCGACCGCCGGGTCGAGGTGGCGGTTCATCGAGGCGACGACGTCGGCGGCCGTGAGGGGGCTGCCGTCGTGGAAGGTCACGCCCTCGCGGATCTTGTAGACCCAGGTGAGGTCGCTCGTCTGCTCGTACGACTCGGCGAGGCCGGGAGAGAGCGTGTAGTCGGGGTTCAGGCGCAGCAGCGACTCGCAGACGTTCGACAGCACCTGGTTGTCGGCGTAGTCGAACGCGTACGCGTAGTCGAGCGAGTACGGCTCGGCGTACGACGCCCACGTGAACGAGTCGATGTCACCCGACGGGGCGGGCGTGGTGTCGGTGATCTCCCACTCGGCGGAGCCGGTGGGCTTCTCGTCCGATGAGCCGGCGGTGCAGCCGGTGAGCGCGATGAGCGCAGCGGCCGCGCCCGCGACGAGCGCGACGCTGCGTCGTCGTGGGGCGATTCGGGCGCTGCTGGTTCGATTCAGGGACATCGGGGTGGCCTCCTCGAGGTCAGGCAGTGATGGTGGATGCGGTGGAGGGGGTGGTGCGGGGCAGGGCGTCGATCGAGCGGGTGTAGACCGGCTCGCCCTCGATCCACGTCGAGGCCACCGTCGTGCGGTAGAGCTCCTCGGCGGGAACGGTGAAGGGGTTCGGCTCGAGCACGACGAGGTTCGCGAGGTAGCCCTCGCGCACGTACCCGGTGTCGTGGTCGCGGTGGTTCACGTAGGCGGTGCCCGAGGTGTAGGCGGCCATCGCCGTCGCGAGGTCGAGGCGCTGGTGGGCGCCCCCGAGCGGTTCGGCGTCGATGCCGGGCGCGACGCGGGTGACCGCGATGTGGATCGCGGCCATCGGGTCGGCCGATGAGACGGGCCAGTCGCTGCCGGCCGCGAGGCGGGCGCCGTCGCGCACCAGGTCGCCGAAGGGGTACTGCCGCGCCTCCTGGCCGTCCTGCAGGAACGGCAGGGTGAGGTCGTCGATCTGGTCCTCGTGGGTCGCCCACAGCATCTGCAGGTTCGCGACGGCGTCGAGCTCGGCGAACCGTCCGGTCTCCGCCTCGGCGACGACCTGCAGGTGCGCGAGGTGGTGGCGGCCGTCGCTCGGCCCGTTCGCCGTGCGGGCCGCGGCGACGGCGTCGAGCGCTTCGCGCACCGCGCGGTCGCCGAGGGCGTGCATGTGCACCTGCTGCCCCTGCGCGTCGAGCGCCGCGACGGCCTCGCGCAGCAGCTGCGGGTCGACGAACGAGATGCCGTGGTTGTGCGTGTCGTGTCCGTGGCCGTCGCGGTAGGGCGTGAGCATCGCGGCGGTCTGGTTCTCGGCGACGCCGTCGACCATGATCTTCGTGGTGCCGAGCGAGAGCCGGTTCTCCTGGCCGAGGGCGGCGATCGCCTCGCGGCGCCGCACCATGGCGTCGACCTGCTCGAGCCCGCCGTCGCGCTCCCACCACTGGGCGCCGACGACGTGCACCTTGAGGGTGCCCTCCTCGAGCGCCCGCTGGTAGGCGGCGAGCCCGTCACCGGCGCCGGCCGTGCCGCCCGCGACCATCGCGTCCTGCCAGCCGGTGATGCCGAGGGCGATCAGCTCGTCCTGCGCGCGGAGCAGCCCCTGGTAGGCCACCTCGGCGGTGGTCTCGGGACTCACATGCGCGAAGAGTCCCATCGCACCCTCGTGGAACGTGCCGGCGGGGGTGCCGTCGGCTTCGCGCTCGATCCGGCCGTCGGCCGGGTCGGGGGTGGATGCCTCGAGCCCGGCGAGATCGATGGCGACCGTGTTCGCCCAGGCGCTGTGGTGGTCGCGGCTCATGAGCAGCACCGGACGGTCGGGCACCACCGCGTCGAGGAGGGTGCGCACGGGAGCGCCGCCCGGGAAGTGGTCCATCGACCAGCCCCCGCCGAGGATCCACGGCTCGTCGGGGTTCGCGGACGCGTAGGCGGCGACCGTCGCAACGGCCTCGTCGGCATTCTCGGCCTCGGTGAGGTTGCACTGCAGGAGTTCGACGCCGCCGCCGACCGGGTGGATGTGCGCGTCCTGGAATCCGGGGGCGAGGAGGGCCCCGTCGAGTTCGACGACTCGCGTGGCCTCGCCGACGAGGGCGGCCGCCTCGGCATCGGGCACGACCGCGGTGATGCGATCGCCGGTCACGGCGACGGAGTGGCCGCGGAGCGGCTCCCCCGTTCCGGTGAACACGGATCCCCCGGTGAACAGTACGTCGGCAGCAGGCACTTCGCCCCTCGTTCCTCATCGAATGCGTCGGACGTCGAGACGATAGCCCGGGCGCGTTCGCGCTGTCAACACTGTTGACAGCACCATTGATCCAATTGTTATGCTGGGCGGGCTGCCACGCCTGCGAGGTCTTCGCGACACAGGGGTCGCGGGCGTGGCAGCATGGATGGCGGAGCAGCCGGAAGGAGACCGATGCCGACGAGCACGACACGACGGCGAGGCGGATCCGGCTCCGGCGGCAAGACCCGTCTCGATCGCGAGTCGATCATCGCCGCGGGCCTCGAGCTCGCCGCGAAGGCGTCGACCTCGCTGTCGGTGCGTGAGCTGGGCGCCCACCTCGGCGCCGACCCGACCGCGATCTACCGGCACTTCCGCAACAAGGACCAGTTGATGCAGGCGCTGCTCGACGAGCTGACCCGCCGCAGCGTGGCGGCCGTCACCGCAGGCCATGACGACTGGCGCAATCGGCTTCGCCAGCTCGCAGCCGCGACGCTCGACGAGTACTCGCAGCACCCGTCGATCGGCGTCGAGGCGACGGTGCTCACGACGCACGGCACCGGCGAGCTCGACGCGATCGAACTCATGCTCGAGTCCTTCACGGTCGCCGGCCTCACGGGCGACGACCTCGTGCGCCACTACGCGCTGCTCGCGTCGCACGTGCTCTCGAGCGCGGCGGGCATCGCGCGCGCCCGCGGCGAGCGGCGCGAGCACGGCATCACCGACGACGAGCCGAGTCCGTGGTTCGACGGGCCGTTGCTCGCCGATCCGCGGCGCTACCCCCTCATCACGTCGATCAACACGCGCCTGCTCGATCTCGAAGACCGTGAACTGTTCATGCTGGGCGTCGACGCGGTCATCCAGTCGGCCGAGCGCACCGTCGAAGCGCACGCCTGACGCCTCCGTCGCTCAGGGCCTGCACTGATTCTCGACGAATCTGAGAAATCGCCTTGCGCTCGACGTGAATTCCCCGCTAGTGTCTGATTTCGGCGCAAACGCGCCCCGCGAGACCGCAGAGCCACGAGAGGAGTTGATCCCGATGATGAAGTACATCTTCACGCCAGCATTTACTGCCGGCCGCACGGTGATCCTCCTCGCCGCTTCGGCCTGCTAGTTCTCCGCCCCTGGCTTCACGAGTGATCGTTCTGATCGCCTGAGGCCTCGCCACCCTCGAGGTGCGAGCCGCGGCCCTGCCGCAGCATCCGTCACGCCCGACCGTTCGGGCAGATCGCCGGATGCCTCGCCCCACCTCGTCGGTCCCGCGGCTCCGCCGCACGCTCCGGTGACCAGGACCCGATGTCCGTCGCCGCTTCTCTCCCGCAGACGACATCGTCGCAGTCGCGGCGATGCCCACGCACCGACCGGTGCACCCATCCATCACCCTGAAAAGGACACACCGTGAACACCAGTTCTCTCGCCCTCGGCCAGTCGCAGCGACAGGCCACCGACGTGCGCGTCCAGGCGCGCCGACTCAACGAGCGCATCGCACTGCGCGCCGGCCTCGCGCTCATCGCGTGGAGCCGCCGGCAGAACGAGCGTCTCTCGCACGAGGCCGTGCTCCTGCGTCAGCAGAACACCCGTCTCGCGCACCGGGTCCGCGGCGGCGACCTCCAGCGGGTCGCCCTCGTCTCGTCCCACATGTGATCGGACAGCTCCCATGTCCAGCACCATGATCACCACCACCGACGGCGCCGCCGCCATCGCGGCGGCGCCGTCCCCCCGGCTCCCCTCCCCTGCGCTCATGCGCCTCGACGAGCTGGCCGTTCGAAACCCCGGATCCGCCCACGCAGCGCCGGCACGTCGCCGACGGTTCGACCTCGGTCGGAACGTCGACGTCGTGCCGGCGCTGCGTCAGGCGGCGGGCGGCACCCCGTCTGCCGGCTCAGCCGCGTTCAGGCGCAGTGCGATGTCGACGAGGCTGACCCGCTTGAGCCCCGACACCTCGTCGAGCGGCACCCAGCGGGCCTCGTCGCTCGAACCGCCGACTTCGTTGCGCAACTCGCCGCCGGTCACGCTCCCCCGATAGACCACCCGCATCGCGTAGAGCGGGACGCCGCCCGTGCGCCGCTTCGCCGCCGGGATGACCATCGTGTCGATGCCGAGCAGGCGGTCGATGGATGCCTCGTAGCCGGTCTCCTCGGCCACCTCGCGTCGCGCGGCGATCGCGGGATGCTCGTCGCCCTCGATGCCGCCGCCAGGCAGCGTCCAACCCGACCGACCGTGCTCGTTCCAGTGCGAGAGCAACATCTCGCCGTCGCGGATGATCACGGCGTACGCGGCGATGCGGATGTCCATGCCGTCACCCTACCCGCGAGGGCTGCGACGACGAGCCGATCAGCTCTGGATCATCGAGTCGTTCTGCACCGAGTCGTACGCCGAGCGGCCGATCGAAGGGTCGCCGCCGAGCGCCTGGGCCTTCGCGACCTCGGGGGTGACGCTCGCCTGCGAGACGTTGCCGCGGTCGTCGATGTACTCCTGCTCGAGGCCGTGCCGGGCGCGCTCGCGCTGCGCGAGACCGCGGCCGCGCGCGATGACGTACACGAGCGCCGTGAGGAACGGCACGAAGACCAGGAAGATCAGCCACACGGCCTTGGCCCAGCCGGCGAGCTTCGGGTCACGGAACAGGTCGAGCACGATCGTCAGCAGCACCGCGAGATAGGCGATGAAGACGAAGACGCCGAAGAGCCCGCTGAAGATGTTCCAGAAATTGCTCCACATGTCCATCGGGATCGCCTTTCGCTGTGATCGAGACGCCCGGGATCGCCGATGCGCTTGACTCAAGATTAGCGGGAGGAGGGCGTGTCGGACAGCGCGGAAGATCACACGCTTCGAACGAAATGCGAAGGGTGGAGCCTAGGAGAATCGAACTCCTGACATCCTGCTTGCAAAGCAGGCGCTCTACCAACTGAGCTAAGGCCCCTGAGCAGGTGCCATGGGCACCTGCGATGTGGAGTTTTGGAGTGGGGATACGAGGACTTGAACCTCGGACCTCTTCGTTATCAGCGAAGCGCTCTAACCGCCTGAGCTATATCCCCGAATTTCGGCCGAAGGACAGACTACCCGACTCCGGGCGAAAGTCCGAATCGAGCCGAAGCCGGCTCAATTGTTGGTGAAGCCGACCAGGATTCCGCCCGTGATCTTGACGCTCAGGTTGTACAGCACGGCGAGGATCGCACCGAGCGCGGTCGTCACGACGAGGTTGAGCAGCGACGCCACGACGGCGAAGCCCATGACGTTGCCGAGCGACAGCACCGACGAGAGGTCGCCACCCGTGCCGGCCACGTCTTTCACGAGCTCGTTGAGCTTGTCGAAGACGTCGGTCGAGTTGAGCACCGTCCAGATGAGGAACGTCGCCACGATCGACACCACCGCGAGGCACACCGCGACGAGGAACGACAGCTTCACCGCCGACCAGAAGTCGATGTACACGAGCCGCAGGCGCACCTGCTTGGCCGGCGGGCGCTTGCTCGACTTGCGGGCCAGCTTCTCGGCGACGCTACTCATAGACGATTACTCCTCTCCCGCGGTCTCGGCCGCCTCGGTCTCGGCGGCCTCCTCCACGAGATTCCGTTCGGAATTCTTCGCGATGGCGATGATCTTGTCGTCCTCCGCGAACTTCGCGAAGACGACGCCCATCGTATCCCTGCCCTTGGCGGGGACCTCGGCGACATCGGAGCGTACCACCTTGCCGCTGGCAAGAACCACCAGCACCTCGTCGTCGCTGCCGACGATCAGCGCGCCGGCGAGATCGCCGCGGTCCTCGTTCAGCTTGGCGACCTTGATGCCCAGACCGCCGCGGTTCTGCAGGCGATACTGGCCGACCGCGGTGCGCTTGGCGTAGCCGCCCTCGGTGACGACGAACACGTACTGCGCGCCCGCGACCTCGGCTGCGGCATCCGCCGCATTCTCGGCTTCTTCACCGGAGTCGGGCCCAGAACCGGGCACGACGTTCGCCGCGAGCAGTGCGTCGCCCTCACGGAAGGCCATGCCCTTGACACCCGATGTCGAGCGGCCCATGGGCCGCAGCGCCTCGTCGGTCGCCTCGAACCGCAGCGACATGCCCTTCTTCGACACGAGCAGGATCTCGTCGTGCTCGTCGGCGAGCATCGCCGAGACGAGCTCGTCGCCCTCGCGCAGGTTGATCGCGATGACGCCGCGGGAGCGGTTCGTGTCGTAGGCGGTGAGGTCGGTCTTCTTGACGAGTCCGCCGCGGGTCGCGAGCACGAGGTACTTCGCCACCGCGTAGTCGCGGATGTCGAGGATCTCGGCGATCTCCTCGTCGGGCTGCATCTCGAGCAGGTTCGCGACGTGCTGGCCCTTCGCGTCGCGGCCGGCCTCCTGGATCTCGTAGGCCTTCGCGCGGTACACGCGGCCCATGTTCGTGAAGAACAGCAGCCAATGGTGCGTCGTCGTGACGAAGAAGTGGTCGACCACGTCGTCGGCGCGCAGCTGCGCGCCCTTCACGCCCTTGCCGCCCCGGTGCTGCGAGCGGTAGTTGTCGCTGCGCGTGCGCTTGACGTACCCGCCGCGGGTCACCGTGACCACCATCTCCTCTTCGGGGATGAGGTCTTCCACCGACATGTCGCCGTCGAAACCGGGCACGATGTGCGTGCGACGCTCGTCGCCGTACTTCTCGACGATCTCGGCGAGCTCCTCGGAGACGATCGTGCGCTGGCGCTCGGGCGTCGCGAGGATGTCGTTGTAGTCGGCGATCTTCGCCTCGAGGTCGTTCGCCTCGTCGATGATCTTCTGGCGCTCGAGCGCGGCGAGCCGTCGCAGCTGCATCGCGAGGATCGCGTCGGCCTGCAGGTCGTCGATCTCGAGCAGCGCCTTCAGGCCGTCGCGTGCGACGTCGACCGTCGCCGACGCGCGGATGAGCGCGATGACCTCGTCGAGGGCGTCGAGCGCCTTGAGGTAGCCGCGCAGGATGTGCATGCGCGCCTCGGCCTCGCGCAGCAGGTACTGCGTGCGGCGGACGATGACCTCGATCTGGTGGTCGACCCAGTGCGCGATGAAGCCGTCGATCGAGAGCGTGCGCGGCACGCCGTCGACGATCGCGAGCATGTTCGCGCCGAAGTTCTCCTGCAGCTGCGTGTGCTTGTACAGGTTGTTGAGCACGACCTTCGCGACCGCGTCGCGCTTCAGCACGATCACGAGGCGCTGGCCCGTGCGGCCCGACGTCTCGTCGCGGATGTCGGCGATGCCCGAGACCTTGCCGTCCTTCACGAGGTCGGCGATCTTGATCGCGAGGTTGTCGGGGTTCACCTGGTACGGCAGCTCGGTGACCACGAGGCACGTGCGGCCGTGGATCTCCTCCACGTCGACGACGGCGCGCATCGTGATCGAGCCGCGGCCCGTGCGGTACGCGTCGGTGATGCCCTTCACGCCGAGGATCTGGGCGCCGGTCGGGAAGTCGGGCCCCTTGATGCGCTGCAGCAGCGCCTCCTGCAGCTCTTCGCGGGATGCCTCGGGGTGCTCGAGGTACCACTGCGCACCGTCGGCCACCTCGCGGAGGTTGTGCGGCGGGATGTTCGTCGCCATGCCGACGGCGATGCCGACCGAGCCGTTGACGAGCAGGTTCGGGAACCGGGCAGGCAGGATCGACGGCTCCTGGGTGCGGCCGTCGTAGTTGTCCTGGAAGTCGACGGTCTCCTTGTCGATGTCGCGCACCATCTCGAGCGCGAGCGGAGCCATCTTCGTCTCGGTGTACCGCGGGGCGGCCGCGCCGTCGTTGCCGGGCGAACCGAAGTTGCCCTGGCCGAGCGCGAGCGGGTACCGCAGCGACCACGGCTGCACGAGTCGCACGAGCGCGTCGTAGATCGCCGTGTCGCCGTGCGGGTGGAACTGGCCCATGACGTCGCCGACGACGCGCGCGCACTTCGAGAACGCCTTGTCGGGACGGTAGCCGCCGTCGTACATCGCGTAGATCACGCGGCGGTGCACGGGCTTCAGGCCGTCGCGCACGTCGGGCAGCGCGCGCCCGACGATGACGCTCATCGCGTAGTCGAGGTACGAGCGCTGCATCTCGAGCTGGAGATCGACCTGGTCGATCCTGCCGTGGATGCCGGGACCCTCGTTCTCGTCGGCGCCCGGGTTGATCACATCAGATGTCAAGGAAACGCACGTCCTTCGCGTTCTTCTGGATGAAGTTGCGGCGGCTCTCGACGTCTTCGCCCATCAGGGTCGAGAAGATCTCGTCGGCGGCGGCCGCGTCGTCCATGGTGACCTGCAGCAGCGTGCGGGTCTCGGGGTTCATCGTGGTCTCCCAGAGCTCCTGGTAGCTCATCTCGCCGAGACCCTTGTAGCGCTGGATGCCGTTGTCCTTCGGGATGCGCCAGCCCTTCGCCTGCCCGTCGACGAGCAGCGCGTCGCGCTCGCGGTCGGAGTAGACGAACTGGTGGTCGGCGTTCGACCACTTGAGCCGGTACAGCGGCGGCTGCGCGAGGTACACGTAGCCGAGCTCGATGAGCGGCCGCATGTAGCGGAACAGCAGCGTCAGCAGCAGGGTCGTGATGTGCTGGCCGTCGACGTCGGCGTCGGCCATGAGCACGATCTTGTGGTACCTGGCCTTCTCGGTGTTGAAGTCCTCGCCGATGCCGGCGCCGAACGCCGTGATCATCGCCTGCACCTCGTTGTTCGCGAGCGCACGGTCGAGACGGGCCTTCTCGACGTTGAGGATCTTGCCGCGCAGCGGCAGGATCGCCTGGGTCTCGGGGTTGCGGCCCTGCACGGCGGAGCCGCCGGCCGAGTCGCCCTCGACGATGAAGATCTCGCTGATCGACGGGTCCTTCGACGAGCAGTCCTTGAGCTTGCCGGGCATGCCGCCCGACTCGAGCAGGCCCTTGCGCCGGGTCGCCTCGCGCGCCTTGCGGGCGGCGATGCGGGCGGTCGCCGCCTGGATCGCCTTGCGGATGATGTCACGCGCCTGCGTGGGGTTGCGCTCGAACCAGTCGCCGAGCTGGTCGGCCGTGACCTTCTGCACGAACGACTTCGCCTCGGTGTTGCCGAGCTTCGTCTTCGTCTGGCCCTCGAACTGCGGCTCGGAGAGCTTGACCGAGATGACGGCGGTGAGCCCTTCGCGCACGTCATCGCCCGAGAGGTTGTCGTCCTTCTCCTTGAGGATGCTCTTCTCGCGCGCGTACCGGTTCACGAGCGTCGTGAGCGCGGCGCGGAAGCCCTCTTCGTGCGTGCCGCCCTCGTGCGTGTTGATCGTGTTCGCGTAGGTGTGCACCGACTCGGTGTACGCCGTCGTCCACTGCATCGCGACCTCGAGGGCGATCTTGCGCTCGGTGTCCTCCGCCTCGAACGAGATGATCTCCTCGTTCACGAGCTCGGCGCGCTTCGACTTGTTGAGGTACTCGACGTAGTCGCTCAGGCCGCGCTCGTAGAGGAACGTGTCGGTGCGGGGACCCGACGACGCGGCATCCGCCTCGACCTCGGCGGTGTCGTCGGGGTCGACGACGTCGTGGCCGGCGCGCTCGTCCGTCAGGGTGATGCGCAGGCCCTTGTTGAGGAACGCCATCTGCTGGAAGCGGGTGCGCAGCGTCTCGTAGTCGTACTCGACGGTCTCGAAGATGTCGGGGCTCGCCCAGAACGTGGTCGTCGTACCGGTCTCGTCGCTCGCCTCGTCTTGCGAGAGCGGAGCCAGCGGCACGCCGATCTCGTACGCCTGCCGCCACGCGTGGCCCTCGCGCCGGACCTCGACCTCGAACCGGGTCGACAGCGCGTTGACGACCGAGGCGCCGACGCCGTGCAGGCCGCCCGACACGGCGTACCCGCCGCCGCCGAACTTGCCGCCGGCGTGCAGGACCGTGTGCACGACCTCGACCGTCGACCGGCCCTCGGTCTTGTGGATGCCGACGGGGATGCCGCGGCCGTTGTCGACGACGCGCACGGCCCCGTCGGGGAGGATCGTGACGTCGATCTGCGTGGCGTAGCCCGCAAGCGCCTCGTCGACGGAGTTGTCGACGATCTCGTAGACGAGGTGGTGGAGCCCTCGGGGCCCGGTCGATCCGATGTACATGCCGGGCCGCTTGCGTACCGCTTCGAGGCCCTCGAGAACCTGGATCGCGTCTGCGCCGTATTCGGGCGCGCTCTGGGCCTTCGTCGGTTCCGCTGTCATGGGTGAATCGGGCTCCAAACCGTCGTTCTGGCGACAGTCGATCCTATCAAACGGAGCCTTGCGTCCGACCGCCGACGGGCCCTCTCAGGGGATAACTCGACTCGAGCGACCGTTTTCGTCTCGTCAACCGTAGGTATCGCGAGGACCGCGCCCTGGAACCGATCTGGGACCCTTTTTCCAGGTGGGGGCGTCGGGTCCTTGGAAGCGGATCGTCTCGACCCCCGCGCCGGGGAACCGGGACACGATCTCGGTGACGAGTTGCGTGCGCATGAGTCGGAGCTGCGTCGCCCACGCCGTCGACGCGCACTTCACCTGCAGCACCCCGCCTTCGATCGCGATCGCCTCGGAGTGCCGAGCGGTCTCGTCACCGACGATCTCGGCCCACGACGCGAGGACGTCGTGCTGCGAGAGCGGACCCGTCCAGCCGAGCTGCGAGCTCAGGCCGTCGAGCGTCGCGGCGAGCGGCTTCGGGTCGCGACCCGGCGTGAACGGCTGGCTGCCCGACTCGTCGCGGGTGCGGACCCTCGAGCGGCCCGGACGCACCCGGGGCTCGCCGCCGAAGACCTCGCGGAAATGGCGGTAGACGCGCACGGACTCGGAGACGTCGGTCATGGGCGGGCCCCCTCCTCGTCGATCGGGATGTCGGTAGGAGTCTCGGTCTCGATCTCGGTTTCGGTTTCGGTCTCGGTCGCGGGCGCGGGCGACGGATCGTCGACATCGACGATTCGGCCGGCCTCGATGTGCACGATACGCGCGGTCAGTGGCGCCGGCACGTCTTCGAGCACCGCGGCGGTGACGAGCACCTGCTCGAAGCCGACGATCGCCTCGGCCAGCCGCTCGCGACGAAGGCGATCGAGCTCGGCGAAGACGTCGTCGAGCACGAGCACGGGGTCGCCCGTCGCCGAGTCGCGACGGAGGAGCTCTGCCGACGCGAGCCGGATCGCCAGGGCGAACGACCAGGACTCGCCGTGGCTCGCATACCCCTTCGCCGGCAGCCCGTTGAGCAGCAGCAGCACGTCGTCGCGGTGCGGCCCGACGAGCGTGACCCCGCGCTCGAGCTCTTTCGCGCGAAGCGCGCGAAGCGCGCCGGCGAACCGCTCGGCGGTGTTGACCGCCGGCTGAGCAGCGCCCGACGGGTCTCGATACGCGTCGTCGGTGCGCTCGGGCGCCACGCGACCACCGGTGGTCGCGTCGAAACCCGTCGATTCGCCGTCGACATCGGCCCCGTCGACCGACAGCACGGCGCGTAGCTCGGGCCGGTGATCGGCGTCGACGATCGACCGGTAGGCCGCCGCGACCGGTTCGGCGAGCTCGGCGATGAGCGCCACGCGCTGGTCGATGAGCTCGGTGCCGAGTTCGACGAGCCGTTCGTCCCAGATGTCGAGGGTCGTCAGCTTGTCGGCGGCGAGACCGCGGGCGCGGGCACTCTTGAGCAGCGAGTTGCGCTGCTTCAGCACGCGGTCGTAGTCGGCCATGACGCCCGCGAGTCGCGGTGAGCGCTGGACGAGCAGTTCATCGAGCATGCGTCGCCGGACCCCGGGTTCGCCGCGCACGATCGCCAGGTCTTCGGGCGCGAACAGCACGCTGTGCGCGTAGCGCGGCAGCTCGCGGGTCTTGACCGCGGAGCGATTGAGCTGCGCACGGTTCGCACCCTGCCGGTTGAGCTGCAGCTCGACGAGCAGACGGCGGTCGCCGTGGGCGAGCTGCGCCCGAATGATCGCCGCGTCGGCACCGGCACGGATGAGCGCCTGGTCGCTCGACACCCGGTGCGAGCCGAGGGTCGCGAGGTAGCCGATCGACTCGACGAGGTTCGTCTTGCCCTGGCCGTTGCGGCCGACCAGCACGGTCGCGCCCGGGCCGAGCTCGAGCTCGGCCCTCGCGTAGTTGCGGTAGTCGGTCAGTGAGAGGCGGGCGACGTGCACGGGCACCACTCCTCTCGATCGACCAGGACGACGTTACCGGCGGCGACCGACACTCGCCCGAGACATCCGGCACCACGGATTTCGAGGAGCGGCCGACCCGTCGGGCGCTCCTCAACCGGCATGGACCCCGATCAGCGCAGCAGCAGGTTGGGCTGCAGCAGGTAGCGGTAGCTGTCGGAGCCGGCCTGTTCGCGCGAGGTCTGGCTCGTGATGAGCACCGGGCCCGGCTTGTTCGGGTTCTCGGTCTTCGTGAACGAGATGCGCACGTACTCCGAGTGCACGGCGCCGAGGCCGTCGAGCAGGAACTGCGGCTTCAACGACACGACCGTGTCGTCGCCCGTGAGGATCGCGTCGATCGATTCCGATGCCTGGGCCTGCTCGGAGCCGATCGCCTCGAGGGTGAGCCCGTCGGCGGAGAAGCTGTAGCGCAGGGCGGCCTCGCGCTCGAGGACGAGCGCGACACGACGGGTCGCCTCGATCAGGTCAGCGGTGTTCATGACCGCGTAGTTGTCGACCGTGTCGGGGAAGAGCCGGCGCACGGGCGGGAAGTTGCCCTTGATGAGCAGCGACGTGACGGTCTTCTTGTCGGCGCTGAAGGCGATGAGCTCGCGGTCGTCGCGGCTCGTGATCGCGACCGAGATGTTGCCCGAGTGGCCGAAGGTCTTGCCGACCTCTTGCAGAGTGCGCGCCGGGACGAGGGCGGTGACGGCTTCGGCGTCGCCCGCGCCGGCGACGCTGCCGCCGTCCCAGTCGATCTCGCGCACGGCGACGCGGTAGCGGTCGGTCGCGACGAGCCCGAGGCTGTTCTCGCGCACCTCGAGCTGCACGCCGGTGATGACGGGGGTGACGTCGTCGCGCGACGCCGCGACGGCGACCTGCGCGACGGCGGCCGCGAACTCCTCGGCCGGAACGAGACCCGACTGCTCGCCGATCTCGGGGATGGACGGATACTCCTCGACGGGCATCGACAGCAGGGTGAAGCTCGCCGAGCCGCAGCTCACCGAGATGCGGCTCTCTTCGGTCGCGACGCGCACGGGCGCGTTCGGCAGGCGGCCGGCGATCTCGGCGAGGAGGCGGCCGGAGACGAGCACGGTGCCGGGCTCCTCGACGTCGGCCTGGATCTCGGTCTGCGAGGACACCTCGTAGTCGAAGGAGGAGAGCACGAGGCCGTCGGCGTTCGCCTGGATCAGCACGCCCGACAGGATCGGCAGCGTGGTGCGCTGCGGCAGCAGCTTGACGGCGAAGGAAACGGCCTCACTGAAGACGTCGCGATTGACCTGGAACTTCACGGTTCTCCCGTCGTGGATGTCGCTTGGTGGGTCCCATGCTATCCGCAGAGCCGTTCGGGGCGCCGGTGAATCGAGCCCGCCTGTGCGAACACCCGACCCGCGCTCGACGCGCGCCGACCTCGAGGTTGTGGGAATCGACCCTTAATCACTCTCTCTTAACGGTGTTAACCGTTGTGGAAACTGTGGATGGTGTTCGGAGACCCGCGGAACGATGCCGATCGAGGGGGTTCGGGTCTGTGCACACCGTGTGGAATCGTCGACGGATGCAGCGGGGCGGCGTCGATCGCCGAACGGTGTTCTGCACAGGGCGCAGAACGGTGTCAACAGTCCCGTCGCGGTTGCTCGTTAACAATCCACAGGTTCTCCACAACTGTGGGAACCGTTCGGAGATGGGTCTGCACGGGCGCTGCAGAGCCTGCTCGGGCTGGTTGAGGAGCGACGAAGGAGCGTCTCGAAACCATGTAACGGCGGGACTGGGTTTCGAGACGGTCGCTCGGCTCCCTCCTCAACCAACCGACGCGGGTCAGCGGTAGCGCGTCGTCTGCTTGATGCGCGCGGTGAGCTCGGTCACCTGGTTGTAGATCGAGCGGCGCTCCTTCATGAGCTCCGAGATCTTCTTGTTCGCGTACATCACCGTCGTGTGGTCGCGGTTGCCGAAGAGCTGCCCGATCTTCGGCAGCGAGAGGTTCGTGAGCTCGCGGCAGAGGTACATCGCGATCTGGCGTGCCGTCGCGACCGCCTGCGAACGGCTCGAGCCGTAGAGGTCGTCGACGGTGAGCTTGAAGTAGTCCGCCGTCGCCGTGATGATGTCGACCGGTGCCACCACGTTGTCCGAGTCATCCGTGATCAGGTCTTTGAGCACCGTCTGCACGAGCGGCATGTCGACGGGCGTGCGGTTGAGGCTCGCGAACGCCGTGACGCGGATGAGCGTGCCCTCGAGCTCGCGGATGTTCGAGGAGACCTTGGACGCCATGTACTCGAGGATGTCGTCGGGCACCTGCAGTCGGTCGGACTGCGCCTTCTTGCGGAGGATCGCGATGCGCGTCTCGAGGTCGGGCGCCTGGACGTCGGTGATGAGGCCCCACTCGAACCGGCTGCGCATGCGGTCCTCGAAGCCCGTGAGGTGCTTCGGCGGCACATCGCTCGTGATCACGACCTGCTTGTTGTGGTCGTGCAGCTGGTTGAAGGTGTGGAAGAACGCCTCCTGCGTCTCGGCCTTGCCCTGCAGGAACTGGATGTCGTCGATCAGCAGGATGTCGATGTTGCGGTACCGCTGCTGGAAGAGGGAGCCGCGGTTGTTCGCGATCGAGTTGATGAAGTCGTTCGTGAACTCCTCGGAGGAGACGTACCTGACGCGGATGCCCGGATAGAGGCTCATCGCGTAGTGGCCGATGGCGTGCAGGAGGTGCGTCTTGCCGAGACCCGAGTCGCCGTAGATGAAGAGCGGGTTGTACGCCTTGGCCGGCGCCTCGGCCACGGCGACCGCGGCGGCATGCGCGAACCGGTTCGACTGGCCGATGACGAAGCTGTCGAACGAGTACTTCGGGTTCAGCCGCGTATCGCGCGGCGTGACCGGGCTCGTGTTCTCGAACACCGACTGCGGCGATGCCGGCAGCTCGACGGGGTCGGGCTCGGTCGCGTAGCCGGCCTGCTGCTCGGCGGCCGCGCGCACCTCTTCGAGCTCGGGGTTCACGACGACGTAGAAGGAGGTCACGGGCGACGGTGCCTCGACCGTGCTCATGGCCGAGAGGAGCGAGACCCGCATGCGCTGGTTGAGCATGCTCGCGGTGAAGTCGTTCGGCACCTCGAGGTAGAAGGTGCCGGCGGCGATGCCCTTCGGTTCGACCAGGTTGAGGAAGCCCTGGAGCATCGGGGTGATCGCGTCGTCGTCCGACAGTCGATCGAGGATCGTCGCCCACGTCTCGGAAATGGGCTGTTCGGTCATCGTTCCCCGCAATCAAGTTTCGGTGCTCTCGTGGGCCGCTCATCGATCCCCCATCGACGAAGCGAGCGGCGCGAGGCGAGTGTTCACAACGTTCTCCACCGCCTGTGGGGAGATTCGGGAACTCGCCCGGGATTCCGCGCACGAAGCTGGGGATAACTGGTGTCAAACGCTATCCGAGGATGCCGCCGCCGACAAATGCCGATCGGAGGATTCGACATCGCGGGCGTGTCGTTCCACAGGTGGTATCGAGGTTCGAGCGATACTGTGGGGTTCGAATTGCGCCGTCGTGCGCGGCCGCCGGTTTGACCGGGGGCCGTCGAGGCCGTAGTTTTAATCAGTTGACCCCAGCCCTTTCGGGCACCCAGTTTTCCCGCCGCCGCGCTGCAGCACGTGTCGCAGCCACTTTCCGGCGAGGAGATCCGACAGCCGGAGAAGAAGAATGAGCAAGCGTACGTTCCAGCCGAACAACCGTCGTCGCGCCAAGAAGCACGGCTTCCGCCTTCGCATGCGCACCCGTGCGGGCCGTGCCATCCTGTCGGCACGCCGCGCCAAGGGCCGCACCGAGCTCTCCGCGTAATTCGTCGGTGCTCGCCAAAGCCAATCGCATCACGAGCGCCGACGACTACCGAGTCATCGTGCGCCGCGGTGCGAAGGTCGCCGGTGCCCACACCGTGAGCTACATGCGTTCACGGGAGTCGGGCACCGACGCGCGCTTCGGCTTCATCGTCTCGAAGAAGGTCGGCGGCGCGGTGCGCCGCAACCTCGTGCGACGTCGCCTCAAGGCGGCGTGCTACGAGGTGCTCGGCGACGGCTTCGCAGGCACCGACATCGTGGTGCGGGCACTGCCCTCGGCGGCCGACGCCGATTGGGCGGCATTGAGGGCCGACGTGGTCCGGGCGGTCGAGAAGCGCCGTGCGCGTACGACGTCGACGAAACAGCAACAGGGCGGGTCGCATGCGTGACCTCGCCCTTTTCGTCGTACTCATCCCCCGTAACCTCGGGGTCCTCCTGATCCGCGGTTACCGCAAGCTCATCTCTCCGCTCTACGGCGACGTGTGCCGCTACTACCCGACCTGCTCGGCCTACGGGCTCGGATCGGTGCAGCAGCGCGGGCTCGTCATCGGCTCGGTGCTGACCGCGTGGCGCATCCTGCGCTGCAACCCCTGGTCGCCCGGCGGCATCGACGATGTCCGGCCCGCTCGCCACGATCGCTATCGCGTGACCCGATTCGGCTGGGTGCTCCCGGCCGGGTATGTGAAGGCGGATGCCTCGGCGCCGACGCCGCACAACCATCACGGGTCGCACGCCGGCCACGAGGCATCCTTCGAATTCTCGGCGCAGCGGATGCCCGCCGCAGCAGCCGCCATGATCTCCTCCCCCAGCCCGTCCCGAAAGGACTGACCCCAGCCCATGGATCTCATCAGCCTGGTTCTCTGGCCCATCAAATGGGCCGTCGAGCTGATCCTCGTCGCCTTCCACTCCTTCTGGGACTTCCTCGGGATGGACCCGAACGCGGGCGTCACCTGGGTGCTCTCGATCGTCGGCCTCGTGCTCGTGGTCCGCGCGGCCCTCATCCCGATCTTCGTCCGGCAGATCAAGAGCCAGCGCCGCATGCTCGAAGTGGCGCCGCAGCTCAAGAAGATCCAGGACAAGTACAAGGGCAAGAAGGACCAGCTCTCTCGCGAGGCGATGTCGCGCGAGACCATGGAGCTCTACAAGAAGACGGGCACCAACCCGCTCTCGTCGTGCCTGCCGCTGCTGCTGCAGATGCCGATCTTCTTCGCCCTGTTCTCGGTGCTCAACGACGCACAGCACGACAAGGCCGGCGTCGGCCTGCTCACGCAGGAGCTCGCCAACTCGTTCGCGAACTCCGAGTTCCTCGGCGCTCCGCTGAACTCGACGTTCATCCAGCAGTGGAACCTCATGATCGCGGGCGATCCGTTCAGCGTGAACACGATGATCATCGCCCTGTCGATGATCGTGCTCATGACCGCATCGCAGTTCATCACCCAGCTGCAGATCGTCTCGAAGAACATGTCGCCCGAGACCAAGGCGAGCCCGATGTTCCGGCAGCAGCGCATCCTCCTCTACCTGCTCCCCCTCGTGTTCGCGTTCTCGGGTGTCGCCTTCCCGCTCGGCGTCATGTTCTACTGGCTCGTCTCGAACTTCTGGACCATGGGTCAGCAGTTCGTGGTCATCCGCAACATGCCCACGCCCGGCAGTGAGGCCGCGAAGGCCCGCGAGGCGCGTCTTGCCAAGAAGGGCAAGCTCGTGGTCGAGGACAAGGGCGACTCGACGACCGTCGTCGTGGAAGAGAAGAAGTCGCAGCGGCAGCAGCCGATGAGCAAGTCGCGCGCCAAGAAGCAGGGAAAGTAAGAACGATGACCGACGTGCAGCACGACGCCGACGAGCGCTCGACCGCCCAGCTCGAAGAAGAGGGCGACATCGCCGCCGACTACATCGAGGAACTGCTCGACATCACCGACCTCGACGGTGACATCGACATCGATGCGCGCAACGGTCGCGCGTACATCTCGGTGAACGCCGGCGACGGCGCGAACCTGAGCCTGCTCTCCAAGCCTGAGACGGTGAGCGCGCTGCAGGAGTTGACTCGCCTCGCAGTGCAGACCAAGACCGGCGCCTTCTCGCGCCTCATCCTCGACATCGGCGGCTCGCGCGACGCACGTCGCGATGAGCTGGCGACGCTCGTGTCGCGAGCGGTGGAGCGCATCGAGGGCGGTGCCACCGAGGCGGCACTCCCCCCGATGTCGTCGTACGAGCGCAAGCTGGTGCACGACCTCGTCGCCGAGCAGGGTTTCCACTCGGAGTCGCGCGGCGAGGGCGCTGACCGCCACACCGTCATCACCCGCGTCGGCTGACCGCGCCGCACTCGACGTTTCACGTGAAACGATGACGATCGACGGACTCGAACCCGAACCGGCCGGCGCCGCGACACTCTTCGGAGCGCACATCGAGAAGGGTCGTGCGTTCACCACCGCCCTTGCCGAACACGGTGAGGAACTCGGACTCATCGGACCGCTCGAGCTGCCGCGGCTCTGGACGCGGCACATACTGAACAGCGCGCTCGTCGCACCGTTGATTCGCCAGGGTCGTGTCGGCGATGTCGGCTCCGGCGCCGGTCTGCCGGGCATCGTGCTCGCGATCATCCGGCCCGACGTCGAGTTCGTGCTCATCGAACCGATGGAGCGCCGCGTCGCCTGGCTCGAGCGCCAGGCGACTGAACTCGAGCTGGCGAACGTCACCGTCGTGCGTGCGCGCGCCGAGGAGTCGAAACTGTTCGAGGCACTCGACCAGGTCACGGCCCGCGCGGTGAGTGCGCTGCGCACGCTCATCCCGGTGACCGCTCCCCTCGTCCGCCCCGGCGGCGAGCTCGTGCTCATGAAGGGCGCGAGCGTCGAGGGTGAGATCGGCAAGGCCGAGAAGGTCATCCGCAAATTCGGCCTGCGCGATGTCGAGGTGCTCGTGCTCGGTGAAGGCATCGTGCCCGAGTCGGAGTTGACCAGGGTGTTCCGCGCGGTCGTGGACTGAAGTCGGCGGTCGATTGAATCGGCCATCGATCGGGAGTGAGCCGCGTCCGCGGCTGAGCCCGAGTGGCGGGCAGTCGGTTGCTCGCCGGCCTCGATACGCATTTCGTTCGCGTGGGCCGCGATGGCGTCGACGACGGCCGGTGCTGGACCATCGCCAGCCGCCAGCCGCCAGCCGCCAGTCGTTTCAAGATCGTGCGCCCGCCTCGATCTCACGCACCCGCGCGCCCGTGGTGATCGTCCGCGGTGACGGCCGGCTGCCAGCAGTGGTCCGCGGTGCCATCGATCATGGGTGTTCACCGGTCGTGGCCTCGATCGCGCGGGCGACCGCGGGCTCGGTAAGCAGCGGGAGCAACGAGATGCCCGGGATGCCACGCGCGATCCCGATTGGGAGCGCGAGTGTCGCGGTCGACTTCGCGACGATCAACTCGGGGCCACCCCGGCGCTGTCGATGGCGGCATCGACGCGGGCGGGGAGACGTGCGACCGGGGATCATCGCGCGCGCCGTCGTTCCGCTCGAGCCCAAGGGCCTGCCAACCAGACGCGCTGAGTAGCTGAGCCGACCAGTACACCAAGGACGCCTGAAGCGGTTAGCCGGATTCGCGGAGGAGCAAGGCGGTCGGTGCGGCTGGTTCCGTCGCCGGGATGGGGTTCGCGGTAGGTCGCCATTCGCTCGACGCGATGGAATCTGCGCAGTGTCGCCGTCAGGAGGGGTCGGGTATCCGGCTGCGGGCGCTCCCCCGGGTCCTGCTCGGTTCGTGCAATCCCGCCGCCGTTGGTTGCGGTGTCTGGCGCTTGCGGCGGGGTGGATGTTTCACGTGAAACGTAGCCTTCTCGACATCGCGCCGCCGGACGACCGCGGCTGCGCGTGCATTCACATCTCGCCAGGGGTCCGGTCCATCCAGTCCTCGACTCGGATCACCTCGCCGCGTCAGCCGAGGGCCGGTGGGGCGGCGTACGGATGTTCACGTGAAACGCTTTGGCCTTGCGGTGGTCGGCTGGGGCGATGAGAGTACGGGAGCCCATGGCGGTGACCACCTCTCACTTCACCTCTCCCCCGTGGGCGATCGATCATGCGCGACGTGGTGCGTGGTGCTTGCCGACAGTAGGCCTCCTCGCTTGTCATCAAGGAGTGAGGCTATGCCCGTGAGCCGTGAGCCGTGAGCCGTGAGCCGTGAGCCGTGAGCCGTGAGCCGTGAGCCGTGAGCCGTGAGCCGTGAGCCGTGAGCCGTGAGCCGTGAGCCGTGAGCCGTGAGCCGTGAGCCGTGAGCCGTGAGTGATGAGTCGGGAGTGATGAGTCGGGAGCGGTGAGCCCTGAGCCGTGAGTGGTGAGTGGCGAGTGGTGAGCCGTGGGGCCGTGGGCCGTGGGCCGTGAGCCGTGATCGGCTACTGGTCGCCGGGCGAAAATCGATGCCGGCCGTTCTCATGTTTCGTCGCGCCTGGAGTCATGGAGACGGCATCGCCCCTGTTGTACGTGGAGGCCTTCTTCCAGGGCAGGCATGGGAACCGCATGGTGAGCTGGAACGTGGGGACGAGGCGGGGAAGGCGAGGCTAGTGCATCCCGGTGCAACGCCCAGCCGCACACGGTTCGACGTCTTGGCGTGCGTGCCGCAGTCGTCACTTCGGACATCGGGTCGTGCCGCCAGTTCGGCGACGGATGGTCGCTCTCAAGCAGGCGCGGTCGAGCTCGCCTGAAGACCTCGATCTCGAGCGGTGCGCACGAATTTCTCGGTGCGCCACGATGGCGTCGTTCGTCTGTAGTGGCGCCATCTGCAGCGACGGCTTCTGGCTCGAGCAGTGTGTCGTGACCATTCGGGGCGATCTGTGCTCCAGACGCGCGCGCCACCTCCGTCGGACGGGGCGGGACTCTCGTCACACTGAGTTGGCTGCTGCCATGGTGGACGTTGGGCGCACGAGTCCGCAGGCCCAGCAGCGCCATGAGTCACCTGTTGCATGCGCGCCGGGCCAGTGTGCGTTGAGCCGGTAGCGCCGGCAACGCGTCGTGAACGACTGGCTCTCCCGGCCGGCCACGCTCGAACAGGCGCATCGCATCGTTCGAAGCGGTCGCGGTAAGCGTGCGTTCGACTATCTGGTGCTTCTCCCACTGCCGGCGCGGGTGGTGGAAAGCCGCTGTGACGCCGAACCTGTGCTGTCGTGCAGAGCGCCGGGCTCCATGCCGGGATGGGCCAAGTCGTGTGGCTGTACGGGCGTTCGATGGATCGAGCGCTGACATCCAGCTCCCACCTCACGCTGCTGCCGGGGCCGGTTGTTCGGATCTCGGTCACGAAGTCGGATCCACGCGGTTGCCTGGTCGATCGATCCAGTGCCTCACCGAAACGAGCAGACGCTGTATCGCCGCAGCGGATCGTCATGCGGAGAGCTCCGAACGGCGGGGTGGCGAGGTGGATCAGCGTTGCCGACCGCGTCACTGCTCGTCGGTGTGGCACCACTGCGCAGGTTGAGTGTGCTCGGCTGTCGCGAGATGCCGATCCGGATGGCTGTCTCGCCTGCCACGGTGAGCGGATCCTGCCTTCTCGCCCTCACCTCACGCGGCAGAGCATCTCTCGCGTCGGGCGCACGTGTGTCCCGTCGTGAGTGAGTGCTCGCCACGCATCGGACGGCCGGGCAACGAGTGGGTTCGGGCGCGATCGAAAGTCCGAGCGTTTCACGTGAAACATCGGCTCAGCCCGGCAGCAATCGGCGCGGAGTGACTACCGACGGGTAGCCGCCGAACTGTCGGTGATCAGGGCGGAGGAGCCTGTTCTGTGGCGGAGCTTGAACGGTGCGCCCCGGCATTCGCATGTGCCGAGCCCGAGATGATCGCAGCTTCGCGCAGTGTCTTCCGTTCGCGTGCAGCGACGGTTCGGTCGTCGAAGTCCAACGTCGTGCTGCGAAACCGCTTGGGCCCTCGCGGCACGTTCGGAGGGATACGAGCGCTGAAGCTCGCACCAGGCCGGAGGTTGCTCCGTTTCACGTGAAACATCGTCAGCCGCGCGCGCGTGTTCGTTGCGCTGCCCGGGTCCGGCGCGTTTCACGTGAAACGACGTCGTGAGTCTCGTGGAGTGCCTGCTGGTTGTCGATTCGACCGGCACGCGACGGCGGTGACGGTTAGGCTGGACTCTCGGGTCGCAGCACGTGAATTCGCAGGAAGATCCACGAGGAACGGGAGACGACGGTTATGACGCCTGGTGGGGGACGAGGATGGTTCCATCGTCGACGCTCCCGCCAGAATGAACCGGAATCGACTCCCGAGTCGACGATGAATCCGGGTGTTCCGAACGAGGTCGATGCCATCACCGAACCGACGGCCGGTCGTGAGCAGCTCGGGTCTTCGGTGACTCAGCCCCCGACGAATGCCGCGCCGGCAGCGCAGTCGGCGAATGCGACGTCCGGGGCCGAGACCACTCCCCCGGCAGCTGCATTCGACTGGGATGCGGCGACTGCCGCGGCCTTGAACGACGAGGCCGACCGCTCCGCGCTCCCCGAGGTGCATCCCCTCGATGTCGAAAGCGGGCCCGATCGCCTGCTCGAGGACCTCATCCGCGAGATCGTCGGTGACGCGGCAGTCGACACCGCCACGTCGCTCCACCCCGAGTCGTCAGGCACGGAAGTCGTGCAGGAGCAGGACGAGCCGGTCTCGCGCACCGCTGCAGACGTTGCATCGAGTGACCCAGCGCAGTCGTCATCCGAGGCAGATCACCTGGAAGCGCCCGCGGCGGCCCCCGCATCCGCCGCTGAGGCGGCGGTGGCCGCTGCGACCGAGCCGGCTATGCCTGCGGCGCCCGCGCCGGAGCCCCTGGCGACAGAGCCGTCCGAGGCTGAGCCCGTGAGCGAGCCGCCCGCGTCGCCGATTGTCGCGCCGGAGCCGCTCGATGCACCGCCCGTCGAGCAACCACAGCCGACCGCCTCTGCGGAGCCTTCCGCGGCGCCTTCTGTCGCCGAAGAACCGGCTTCGTCGGCCGCTGGAACGCTCGCCGAGCCGCTCCCCGCGCCCGAAGCCGCTGCCCTGCAGCCGATCACAACCCCCGATGTTTCACGTGAAACATCGATCAATCACGGAGGAACTCCCCTGGCTTACGAACTTGCCGACGAAACGCGCCGGCGCATTGCGCTCGAGGAGGCCGTGCTTCCGAAGCCGGCGAAGACTCGTGTGCTCACGATCTCGAATCAGAAGGGTGGCGTCGGCAAGACGACCACTGCCGTGAATCTCGCCGCCGCACTGGCGCGATCAGGTGCACGCGTGCTCGTCATCGATCTCGATCCGCAGGGAAATGCGTCGACCGCACTCGGCGTCGACCACCGTTCCGAGCAGCAGAGCGTGTACGAGGTCCTCGTCGCCGACCTCGCGCTCTCCGAGGTGATCCAGCCGTCGACCGAGCACGAGTCGCTCGACTGCGTGCCCGCGACCATCCACCTGGCGGGCGCGGAGATCGAGCTCGTGTCGCTCGTCGCCCGCGAGCAGCGGCTCCGTCGGGCGCTCGATGCGCATCTCGCGTCGATGGACGAGCCGTATCACTACGTCTTCATCGACTGCCCGCCGTCGCTCGGCCTCTTGACGATCAACGCCTTCGTCGCGGCGCGCGAGGTACTCATCCCGATCCAGTGCGAGTACTACGCGCTCGAGGGTCTCTCGCAGCTGCTCAGCAACATCGAGCTCATCGAGAAGCACCTGAATCCCGAGCTCCGACTGTCGACGATCCTGCTGACGATGTACGACTCGCGCACGAACCTCGCGCAGCAGGTGGCGCAGGAGGTTCGCGACCACTTCCCCACGCAGACGCTCGATACGATCATCCCCCGATCGGTGCGCGTCTCCGAGGCACCCAGCTACGGACAGAGCGTGATCAGCTACGACTTCGCGTCGAGCGGATCCCTGTCGTATCGAGAGGCAGCAGCCGAGATCGCACGACGCGGCGCTGCGAAAGCAGAGGAAACCAACTGATGGCAAGCAAGCGAACCGGACTCGGCCGAGGCATCGGCGCACTCATTCCCACGGTCGACGAATCGACGAAGGCGAACCGTCCGGTCGACGTCTTCTTCCCCGACGCCGACTCGACGCCCGCCACGGCGGTCGCAGCGGTGGAGCAGGCGGCCGCCGCTGAGGATCTCATCGCCGTGCCCGGCGCCCGGCTCGCCCGGCTCGATCCGAACGACATCGTCCCGAATGCCGTGCAGCCGCGGAGCGTCTTCGATCCCGAAGACCTTGCCGAGCTCGTGCACAGCGTGCGCGAATTCGGCGTCTTGCAGCCGATCGTGGTTCGCCCCCACCCCGACCAGGTCGGCAAGTACGAACTCGTCATGGGCGAGCGCCGCCTCCGGGCCACGAAGGCAGCGGGTCTCGACACCATCCCGGCCGTCATCAAGGACACCGCCAACGAGGACATGCTGCGCGACGCGCTCCTCGAGAACCTCCACCGGTCGCAGCTCAACCCGCTCGAAGAGGCATCGGCGTACCAGCAGCTGCTCGCCGACTTCGGCATCACGCAGGAGGAGCTCGCGAACCGTATCGGTCGATCCCGGCCGCAGATCTCGAACACCCTGCGTCTCCTGAAGCTCCCCGAGCCGGTGCAGGTGCGCGTCGCCGCCGGCGTGCTCAGTGCCGGACATGCACGCGCGATCCTCTCGGTCGGCGACTCCGACGACATGCAGCGATTCGCCGACAAGATCGTGAACGAGGAGCTCTCGGTGCGCGCCGCCGAGTCGCTCGCGTCGCAGGAGCCGAAGGCGGCCGCTCGCGTGAAGCCTTCGGCAGGCAAGCGGCAGGACTTCCTCGACGATTTGGCGACGAGGCTCGGCGATCGGCTGAACACCCGCGTGAAGATCGCGCTGGGCGCTCGAAAAGGCCAGATCAGCATTGATTTCGCAACCGTTCAGGACCTTCGGCGGATCCTGACGGAGCTCGGCGAGGAACTCGAGGGTGTCTGATCTGGTTCCGCCCGCAGAATCGCTCCTGACGAACTGAAATCAGTGATTCGAGGGCCTCGTTCCGACTGGAACGGGGCCCTCGTCGTCACCCGATGAACCGGGCGTGTGCCGTTCGGACGAGTCGGTCGTAGAGCTCCGACGCCGTCGACCCCGACGCCTCGATCGCGAGCGGGACGAGCGAGGTCTCCGTCAACCCCGGCAGCACGTTCGCTTCGAGGAACCACGGCGTGCCCATGGCATCCACGATGAAATCCACCCGGGACAGGTCGCGAAGGCCGAGCGTCGCGTGCGCGGTGATGGCGGCTTCGGCCGCTGCCGAGAGCTCGGACTCGGCGAGACGCGACGGTGCGTAGAACGTGGTCTCCCCCGCGTTGTACCGCGCGTCGAATCCGTAGACGCCGGCGGTCGGCTCGATCTCGACGGCCGGCAAGGTGGTCGCACCGTCGTCGGTGCCGATGACCGTGACCGCGATCTCGGTACCGACGATGCGGCGCTCGACCACTGCGACGTCATCGTATGTGAACGCCTCGACCATCGCGCGCGCGAGTGCGTCGGGGTGATCGACGATCGACACACCTTGCGCCGAACCGCCTGATCCGGGCTTCACGACCAGGTCGCCGTCGAGCTTCTCGCGAACGACCCTCAGCACGCTCGCGGCGCCCAGCTCGCGGAACGCCTCGTGCGAGAGCACGATCGACTCGGGCACGGCGATGCCGGCTCCGGCGACGAGCGAACTCGCGACCGGCTTCGACCACGCTCGGCGCGCGGCTGCGCCGGTCGAGCCGACGGTGGCGACGCCGATCGCCGCGAGCAGCTCGAGCAGCGAGCCGTCCTCGCCGCTCGATCCATGCAGGGCCGGGAATACGACATCGGGACGATCGGACGCGAGGTACGGAAGGAGTCCGGCATCGGGATCGCGCAGCACGACCCGGTGGCCGGCCGCGGTCAGTGCGTCGGCGACCCTTCGGCCCGAGCGGAGCGAGACATCGCGTTCGTGTGAGATGCCTCCGGCGAGGACGACGACATTCAAACCGGTAGATTCGCTCATGATCAGGTATTTCTCCAGTGCTCGAGCCGGCGTGGCGAGGATGCTGCGGGGACTACTTGAGGTCGGAGGGCGGCGCCTGCTCCACGCCCGGAGTTGGCGGGAGCTGCAGGGTGCCCGTGCCGGCGAACGTGTCGAGCAGGTCGAGCTCGCCGTTCACCACGGTCGCCAGGCGACGGATGCCGAGCCGGATCGCGTCGGGTGTCGGATAGCAGAACGACAGCCGCATCGCGTGACGGCCGCGTCCGTCGGCGAAGAATGCCGTTCCGGGCGTATAGGCGACGAGCTCCTTCACGGCGCGGGGCAGCATCTGCTTCGAGTCGAGCATGTCGGGCATCGTGACCCAGACGTAGAACCCGCCGTTCGGGTTGGTCCACGACAACTGCGGCAGGTACTCGCCGAGTGCCTCGATCATCGCGTCCTTGCGTTCGCGGTAGACGCCGCGGAACGTGTCGATCTGCCCGCGCCAGTCGGCGGTGGCCAGGTACTCCGAGACGACGAGCTGGCTGAAGGACGACGGCGACAGCACCGCCGACTCCGCCGCGAGGATGAGCTTCTCGCGGATCGCGTGCGGGGCGAGCGCCCAGCCCACCCGGAACCCCGGGGCGAGGGTCTTCGAGAAGGAGCCGAGGTAGATGACGCCCTCGGGGTCGAGCGACCGCAGCGCATTCGGAGCGGGCTCGTCGAAATGCAGCAGCCCGTACGGGTTGTCCTCGAGGACGAGGATCTCGTTCGCTCGGCAGATCTCGAGGATCTCGGGCCGGCGCGAGGCCGAGAGCGTGACGCCGGCCGGGTTGTGGAAGTTCGGGATCGTGTAGAGGAACTTGATGCGTCGCCCCTGGCCGCGCAGGTGGGCGATCGTCTGGCGGAGCGCCTCGGGGATCAGGCCGTCGTCGTCCATCGCGACGTGCACGACCGACGCCTGGTACGAGCGGAACACGCCCATCGCGCCGACGTACGACGGAGCCTCGGCGAGCACGACGTCGCCGGGGTCGAGGAACAGCTTCGCGACGAAGTCGAGCGCCTGCTGCGAGCCGGTCGAGGTCACCACGTTGTCGACCGTGCCGCGGATGCCCTCGATCGCCATCACGTCGAGGATCTGCTCGCGCAGCGCGGGGACGCCCGCTCCCCCGCCGTACTGGAGCGCGACCGGGCCCTGCTCGCGCATGACCTTCTCCATCGAGGTCGTGATCAGGTCCTGCGGAAGGGCCGACACGAACGGCATGCCGCCGGCGAGCGACACGACCTCGGGCCGGGAGGCGACGGCGAAGAGGGCTCGGACTTCTGAGGCGGCGAACCCGGCGGCTCGCTCGGCGTAATTCGCGTACCAGGGGTCGAGATTGTTGCCGGTCCGCTGGGGGACGCCGTCAGAGGTCACTGCGCTATCCGTTCTGCTTGGGAGTTCAATGCTAGTTGCCGGGGAACCTGCGGAATGACGGGGTTACGTCTGCTGCATCGGTGGGGTGCCGCTCCGGTCGAAGCGCTCGGGCCGCAGCATCCCCACCCGAATGACGAAAGACCCGCCCGGCGCCTGGCCGGACGGGTCTTTCGTACGATGCGACCGCCGACTACGAGATGTAGGCGGCGAGGTCGGCCTCGAGGGCGGGCTTCGGCTTGGCGCCGACGAAGCTCTGCACGACCTCGCCGCCCTTGAACACCTTGAACGCGGGGATCGCGGTGATCTGGTACTTCATCGCGAGCGAGGGGTGCTCGTCGACGTTGAGCTTGACGATGTCGATCTTGTCGGCGTGCTCGGTCGCGATCTGGTCGAGGATCGGGCTGACCGCGCGACACGGTCCGCACCACTCGGCCCAGAAGTCGACGATGACGGGCTTGTCGTTGTTGAGGACCTCCTGCTCGAAGGTGGCCTCGGTCACAGCGCGTGCGCTCATTGCGTTCTCCTTAGATGAAACTTGCTGAGGCGGTTTCGTGTCGTGGTGCCGGTTTCGGCTGCGCGACGGCGGATGCCTCGGGTGGTCAGTCGACGACGGCGAACTCGTTCTCGAGCAGCGCCTCGGCGGCGTTCTCGTTGCCGATCGACGCGAGGAAGTGCTCGGCGTCGAGTGCGGCGGCCGCGCCCGAGCCGGCGGCGGTGATCGCCTGGCGGTAGTGGGGGTCGATGACGTCGCCGGCGGCGAAGACGCCCGCGACGCTCGTCTTGGAGCTGCGGCCCGCGACCGCGACCGTGCCCTCGGGGGTCAGGTCGAGCTTGCCGTGCACGAGGTGCGTGCGCGGGTCGTTGCCGATCGCGACGAACAGTCCGTCGAGCGGCAGGTCGCGCTCGTCGCCCGTCACCGTGTCGCGCAGGGTGACACCGGTCACGGCGGTTTCGCCGAGCAGGCGGGCCACTTCGGCGTTCCAGATGAACTCGATCTTCTCGTTGTCGAAGGCGCGCTGCTGCATGATCTTCGAGGCCTTGAGCGAGTCGCGGCGGTGGATCACGTAGACCTTGTCGGCGAAGCGCGTGAGGAACGTCGCCTCCTCCATCGCCGAGTCGCCGCCGCCGACCACCGCGATCGTCTTCTGGCGGAAGAAGAAGCCGTCGCACGTCGCGCACCACGACAGGCCGTGACCCGACAGCACCTCCTCTTCGGGGAGGCCGAGCTTGCGGTAGGCCGAGCCGGTCGCATAGATGATCGTGCGCGCCTCTTCGACACCGCCGTTGCCGAGCTTCACGCGCTTGACCGGTCCGTCGAGCTCGAGCTCGACCACGTCGTCGTAGACGACCTCGGTGCCGAAGCGCTCGGCCTGCTGCTGGAAGTTCGTCATGAGGTCGGGGCCCATGATGCCCTCGGGGAACCCGGGGTAATTCTCGACCTCGGTCGTGTTCATGAGCTCGCCGCCGATCTCGACGGAGCTCGCGATGAGCAGGGGTTTCAGCTGCGCGCGGGCCGCGTAGATCGCGGCGGTGAACCCGGCCGGGCCCGAACCGATGATGATGATGTCGCGCAACGGGTGCTCCCTCTCGTGCAAGTGGCATCCGAGGCATCCGGATGTCACGCCATGGTCAACACAGTCTAGGCGGCGGCTATTCCAGCGGCCTGATCGCACCGCCTTCATGACGGGATGCCGCGGGGCCGCGGCGTGCGCTGTCGACGGTGACGGCGTCAGCGCCGGCGGAGACGGGCGATCGCCGGTTCGGCGAAGCCGCGGAACTCGGGCGAGCGCAGCAGCCAGAGGCCGCCGAAGTAGAGCGCCGACATCACGGCGCCGATGACGACCATCGAGATGATCGCGCCGAAGCGGCCCGACACGGCGAAACCGCCTTCGGTGGTTCCACCGAGCAGCACGAGCAACACGACGCCGGTGATGACGGGGACGATGAGCGCGGCGATCGAGCGGAGGACGGCGACGCCGATGCGGCGACCGTCGAGCGTCGTCAGTCGACGACGCAGCAGCAGCGTCGCGAGCACGAACTGCGCGATGACGGCGAGGGTGGTGGCGAGTGCCACGCCGACGCCGATCCACTCACGCGGCAGGACCAGGCACGAGAACGCCGCGACCGTGAACACGATCACCTGGAACAGCGTGAAGAAGAAGGGCGTCCGCGTGTCGTTGAGCGCGTAGAACGTGCGCTGCACGACGAACAGGAGACTGAACGGCACCAGCCCGATTGCGAACGCGATCAGGATGTTGCCGATGGCCGATGCCGCGGCGAATCCGGTCTGGAACACCGCGCCGAACGGATAGGCGACGACCATGAGGCCTACCGCCGCGAGCATGAGGATCACGAGCACGCCGCGCACGGCGCTCGAGAGGTCGGCGCGGACCTCGTCGTGGTCGTCGCGAGCGGCGTGCTCGCTCATGCGTGTGAAGTACGCGGTCGCGATCGAGACCGTGATGACCGAGTGGGGCAGCATGAAGACGAGCCAGGCCGTGTCGACGGCAGCGACCGAGGCACCGTAACCCGACGCGATCGAAAGCACCCGCGACTGCACGATGCCGGCGAACGTCGTGAGCAAGAGCATGCCGAACGTCCAGCCGGCGAGCTTGCCCGCGGTCCGAAGTCCGGCGCCCCGCCAGGCGAAGTCGGGCCGGAATCGCAGTCCGACCCGCCGCCAGAACCAGAACAGGACCAGGGCCTGCACGGCGATACCGAGCGTCGCCGAGCCTGCGAGGAGCGCGACCATGCCGCTCGTCCAGTCGCCGACCTCGCGATGGCCGTCGGGATCGAAACCGAAGACCAAGCCGAACACGACGAGGCCGGCGATGGCCACGATGTTGTTCAGCACAGGCACCCAGGTGAAGGGTCCGAAGCTGCGCCGGGCGTTGAGCACCTCGCCGAGGAGCGTGTACAGGCCGTAGAAGAAGATCTGCGGCATGCACCACCACGCGAACGCGATCGCGAGCGGCAGCATCGTCTTGTTCGTGCCCGCGTAGAGCGTCGTCAGCAGCGGTGCGAGCGCGGTCGCGACGATCGTCGCGCCGAGCAGGATCACCATCGCAAGGGTGAGCAGCTTGTTGATGTAGCCGCTTCCGCCGTCGGCGTGGGCCGATGCGCGCACGATCTGCGGGACGAGCACCGCGCTCAGCACGCCGCCGGCGACGATGACGTAGACCGTGTTCGGCAGGCCGTTGGCCACGGCGAAGGCGTCGCCGCTGACCGAGCCGACGACGCCGATCGTGGCGGCGAGCACGATCGCCTTGACGAACCCGAGGATGCGCGAGACGAGGGTGCCCGAGGCGAGGAAGAGACTCGCGCGGCCGATTCGGTCGTCAGTCACGCTTGTGGTCCTCCGGATCTGGTTCGGGGTCGACGGCGGCCTCGCCGGTCTCGGGGGCGCCGGCTTCGCCGGGAACCGCTTCGGCGGCGGAGTCGGGAGCCACCTCGGCCTCCGCGGCGACCTCGGCTGCGGCATCCGCCTCATCACCGTCGGTAACCGGCTCGGCCGGTGTCGCCGCCTCGGCGGCGCGCTGCTTGCGGCGGCGACGGATGTTGCGCCAGATGCCGAATCCGAAGAAGAGCACGACGGCAGTCGCCAGGATGGCGGCGCCGAGTCCCTCCCAGTCGGCCTGCACGTTGCCGCTGATGTAGACGGTGCGACCGACCGGGACCCCGGTCGGCGAGGCGAGCGAGATGCCGATCGTGACCTCGCCGCGCCCGACCCCGGCCGCGATCGGCACATTGACGGTGCTGCGCGACTCCGCGGGGATGGTCTCCGTGACGCTCTCCTCGACGACGAGCCGGCCGTTCGACGGGTCGGCCGACACGACGACGGTCACCGGATACGGCAGCGCGTTCAGCACCGTGATGGGCAGCGGCGTCTCGCGGGCGAAGATGTTGACGCTCGAGGAGGGCACGACCGAGACGCTCGCGAGGGTCGCGCGGCGGTCGGCGAGCCACTGCGCGGCCGCTGCATCCCAGGCCGTCGGGTCCTGCAGCCAGGCGACGTCGAGCAGCGCCAGCAGGTCGCGGCGCACCGGGCCGGTGAGGAGGCGCGGGTCGGAGAGGACGGTCGCGAACTCGCCGGTCTCGGCCTCGAGGTCGAGCATGCGCTGGGTGGTCGCCACGCGCTGCGCGTCTTCGGGCTCGTCGACGAGCTGGCGCGCGACGGGCGGAGCACCGATCACGCCCGCGAGACCAGTGGGCTGTACCGCCGGGTCGCGGGCGAGCTGGTCGAGCGTCGCCCCGACGCGCACCGAGTGCTCGCCCGCGTCGCGGTCGAACGTCGCGAGCAGCGCCGACCCATCCGTCGCCGGCGCGACCGCGAACTCGGCGAGGAGGCCGCCCGTCGCCGAACGCCACTCGGTCTCGCTCTCGGCGTCTGCGGCCTCGCGCAGCGGCGTGTTCAACCGGCCGTCGGCGACGAGCGCCGTCGAGCCTTCGATGGAGGTGTTCGCCGACACGCGGGTCGCCGCCGTGGCGACGTTGCCCGGCGCGAGGATCGACGTCGTCAGACCCGCCGCGTCGAGCCGCCCGAGGTCACCGGTCGCGACCGTGTCGTCGGCCGGCCACGCGAGATCGGTGCGCGTGTACGGCCAGGCCAGCAGCGCCTCGTTCGTGGGGAGCTCGCCGGGGGCCGGTGCCGTCTCGGTCGGGGTGGGGGTCGGGGACCCGGTCGGCGTCGGGGCGACGGACGTGGGCGCCTGCTCGGAGTCGGTGGGAGTGGGCTCGTCCACGGGGGCCTGCTCGTCGGCCTGGCCGCCGCCGTCGTCGGGTTCGGGCGCGACCGGTGTCGCGAAGTTCGCGGGGTCGAGCACGTCGCTGAAGCTCGTCGGTGCGAGCATCGTCGTGAGTCCGAGCTGCGCCTGCAACGCGACATCCGCATCGGCATACGCGAGCGGGAATATCTCGTTGGTGACCGAGCCCAGCCGGCTCAGCCACGCGGTGGCCGACTCGGGTGCCGAGCTGCCGAGCGCCCGGATCGAGGCGATGATGCGCGGATCGATGCCGATCGCGACGGGGCGATCGGCCACGGCGTCGAGCTGGCGGTCGAGGAGCCCGAGCTGTGCAGTCCACTCCTCGAGGGTCGCCGCGTCGATCATGCCGGTCGTCTGCTCGGGCACGGTGAGCGGGTAGACGAGCGTCACCGTGGTCTTCGGACCTGTACTGCCCGCGGGTGTCGCGAACGCGTCGGCACCCGTCGCGACGGTCGAGCCGTCGACGACCAGGGAGACGCCGAGTCCGACGACAGGCGCGTCGAGGGCGCCCAGCGCGCTGGAGGGCACGGTGAACGAGACCATCGACGACCCGCCCGCCGAGGTCGCCCGCGACTCGGCCTCGCCGAGCTTCACCGACGCGAGCGGTGTCCCGTCGCCCGTGCCGAGCCAGGCATCGAGCTCGTCGGCGTCGTCGATCGGCGCATCCGCGCGGGTCAGCACGACGGTGCCGCCGGCGATCTCCTCGGTGGTCGCGTTCTCGATCTCGACCTGCACGGTCAGGGGCTTGGCGGGGTCGATCGTCGTCGACGTCGCGGGGGCGACGTGCAGTCGTACACCCGCCTCCTCGGTCGACCCGGGATTCGCGGACTTCGCGGCCGCGTCCGCACGTGCGGCGCCGGTCCGGCCGGCGCCGGAGTCGGCCCGAGCGGTGAGCGAGGCGCCCGCCGAGGCCGACCCCGAGGTCGAGACCGCTTCGGAGGCCGCCCCGGAGGCCGCGAGCGCGCCGAAGGGGGTCGCGACCACCGCCGCGACCGCGGCCGCGGCGATGCCGATCGCGATGCCGCGCCGCTTCGAGATGGGGCTGCCCGTCCCGGGGGGCGTCGAGGCCGGGTCCTGCGGGAGGTTGCTCTGCGGGGGGCGATTCTGCGTGGGATGACGCTGCGGGGAATGCCGATCGCCGCGCGCGCGCGCAGGGGTCGACTCGGCTGCCATGCAGGCGATTCTACGGGTCGGGCGCCGGGCGTCCGCTCGGAGCGCGGGCCGCGCCGACACCCGCGGAACACGCCCGCTTAACATAGGTGGCATGCAGAGTGTCGCGGCAGCCCTCGACCGTCTGGCCGAGCAGGCGGCTTCGCCGACCGTCGCTCCCCTCGCCGAGGCCTTCGCCGCGGCGGGGCGCGAACTCGCCCTCGTCGGCGGTCCCGTTCGCGACGCCTTCCTCGACCGGTCGACGAACGATCTCGACTTCACGACCGATGCCGAGCCCGACGAGATCCTCGCGATCGTGAAGCCCATCGCCGACGCGCACTGGGACATCGGCCGCCAGTTCGGCACGATCGGCGCCCGCATCGCGGGCGAGACCGTCGAGATCACCACGTACCGGGCCGACTCGTACGACGGCGAGTCCCGCAAGCCCGACGTCGTCTTCGGCGACACGCTCGAGGGCGACCTCACGCGGCGCGACTTCACGGTGAACTCGATGGCACTGCGGCTGCCGCAGCTCGAACTCGTCGATCCCTCCGGGGGCATCGAAGACCTGCTCGACGGCGTCCTGCGCACGCCGTCGCCGCCCGAGCAGTCGTTCGGCGACGACCCGCTGCGCATGATGCGCGCTGCGCGCTTCGCGGCTCAACTCGAGTTCGAGGTCGAGCCCGACACGCTCGCCGCGATGTCGGCGCTGGCCCCCGAGATCCACCGCATCTCGGCTGAACGCGTGCGCGAGGAGTTGTCGAAACTGCTGTCGACGAGGGCGCCCGCCCGCGGCATCCGCCTGCTCGTCGACACCGGTCTCGCCGACCGGATGCTGCCCGAGGTGCCGGCCCTGCGCCTCGAGCGCGACGAGCACCACCGGCACAAGGACGTCTACGAGCACAGCCTCACCGTGCTCGAGCAGGCGATCGACTACGAGGTCGCGCGCGGCGTGCTCGACTCTCCCGACCTCGTGGTGCGGCTCGCGGCGCTGCTGCACGACGTCGGCAAGCCCGCGACGCGGCGGTACGAGGCGGGCGGCGCGGTGAGCTTCCACCACCACGACGTCGTCGGCGCGAAGCTCGTTCGCAAGCGGCTGCGCGCGCTCCGCTACGACAACGACACGGTCGCCGCCGTCTCGCGGCTCGTCGAGCTGCACCTGCGGTTCTTCGGCTACGCGGATGCCGCGTGGAGCGACTCGGCCGTGCGCCGCTACGTGCGCGACGCCGGGTCGGCGGAGCAGCTCGAGCGGCTGCACATCCTCTCGCGCGCCGACGTGACGACCCGCAACCGGCGCAAGGCCGACCAGCTCGCGTTCGCCTACGACGACCTCGAGGAGCGCATCGCACGCCTCGCCGAAGAGGAGGAGCTCGCCGCCGTGCGCCCCGAGCTCGACGGGCAGCAGATCATGGCCGCGCTCGACATCAAGCCCGGACCGGTCGTCGGCGAGGCGTACAGCTACCTGCTCGAGGTGCGACTCGACGAGGGCCCGATCGGTGAGGATGCCGCGCGCGAGCGCCTCCTCGCCTGGTGGGCGGCACGCGGCGCGTAGGGGGCCGGCGGCGGCCGAATGGCGCGGGGGCGAGGCATCCGTTACCATAGACAGGTTGCCCGTGTGCCGCATTGCGCGGCCTCCACGACGCGACGTATGCACAACCCTCCTGCTGCAGAGATCCTGTAGCCGCTGAGTCCGAAGGAGGTGGGTTAGTCATGCACCAGTACGAGCTGATGGTCATCCTCGATCCCGAGATCGACGAGCGCACCGTTGCTCCCAGCCTTGACAAGTTCCTCAACGTCATCCGTAACGATGGCGGCACCGTCGACAAGGTCGACATCTGGGGACGTCGTCGTCTGGCCTACGAGATCAACAAGAAGTCCGAGGGCATCTACGCCGTCGTCGACTTCACCGCCGAGTCGGCGACCACCAACGAGCTCGACCGCCAGCTGAACCTCAGCGAGGCCGTCATGCGCACGAAGGTGCTCCGCGCCGAAGAGGCGATCGCCCAGGTCGCCGCGCACGCCAAGGCGCAGGAGGCGAAGGCCGCCAAGAAGGCCGCCGCCGCTGCGAAGAAGGACGCCTAGTCCCCATGGCCGGCGAGACCATCATCACCGTGGTGGGCAACCTCACTGCAGATCCCGAGCTGCGTTACACGCAGAACGGTCTGGCGGTTGCCAACTTCACCATCGCGTCCACTCCTCGTACGTTCGACCGTCAGGCGAACGAGTGGAAGGACGGTGAAGCGCTGTTCCTGCGCGCGAGCTGCTGGCGTGAATTCGCCGAGCACGTCGCCGGTTCACTCACCAAGGGTTCTCGGGTCATCGCTTCCGGGCGTCTCAAGCAGCGTTCCTACGAGACGAAGGAAGGCGAGAAGCGCACCACCATCGAGCTGGAGGTCGACGAGATCGGCCCCTCGCTCCGGTACGCGACCGCCCAGGTCACTCGAGCGCAGTCGAACCGCGGTGCGGTCGGCGGCGGCGGCTCCTTCGGGGGCGGCCAGTCTGACGACGCATGGGCTCCCAGCGCCCCGGCCCAGCAGGCCGGTGGCGACGTGTGGAACACGCCCGGCACCAACTACGGCGACGAGACGCCCTTCTAATACTCACGCGGGTGCGTGAGCGGCCGAGCCGCTCGCCGAGGCCCGCAACTTCAAGACAGGATCAGAAATGGCTGGAAAGAGCAGCGGCGACCGCCGCAAGCCTCGCGGCGGCAAGGGCGCGAAGAACGCCGCCCCCGCGAAGTCCATCAAGGTCGGCGTCATCGACTACAAGGATGTCGCCACCCTTCGCAAGTTCATCTCGGAGCGTGGAAAGATCCGCGCCCGTCGCATCACCGGCGTCTCCGTGCAGGAACAGCGCCTCATCGCCCGCGCCGTGAAGAACGCGCGCGAGATGGCCCTCCTGCCCTACTCGGGCTCCGGCCGCTAAGGAGCACGACAATGGCAAAGGTAATTCTCACGCACGAGGTCACCGGCCTCGGCACGGCCGGCGACGTCGTCGAGGTCAAGAACGGCTACGCGCGCAACTACCTGGTTCCCCAGGGCTTCGCCACGCCGTGGACCCGCGGTGGCGAGAAGCAGGTCGAGCAGATCAAGGCGGCCCGTGCCGCCCGCGCCCTCCACTCGCTGGAGGACGCGCAGGCCCTCAAGGCCAAGCTCGAAGAGGGCAAGGTCAAGCTGGCCGTCAAGGCCGGCCTCGGCGGCCGTCTCTTCGGCTCGGTCAAGACGAGCGATGTCGCGGCTGCGGTCGAGGCCGCCGGTCTCGGCTCGGTCGACAAGCGCAAGATCCAGATCCCGACGCCGATCAAGTCGATCGGCGACCACGAGGCGACGGTTCGTCTGCACGACGAGCTCACCGCCACGATCACCCTCCAGGTGGTCGCCGCGAAGTAACTTCGCGCAGGATCGCAGGCGGCGGTCGGGAGCTTCGGCTCCCGGCCGCCGTTTCGTCATGTCAGGGATGCCGCGGAGGCTCGTGGCACGGTGTGCACCGTTCCGCGATCGGGGCGTGCGGCCGTCCCCCGTGGGAGCGATCCTCGGCTCGTCCACGGGGCCGCGTTTTCTACACCCGAGTGCGGCTCGCCCGCAACCCCACTTGTGGGTTTCCTGTGGTGGTTGTGCACAGGTGGAGAACCATGTGTGAAGATCTCGGCAAGAAGTTTTCCCCCACAGGTGTGGAATCAGAAAACCGCAGATCAATCAAGAATTCAACCCGTGTAATTCACAAGCTTTCCACAGTTCTCCACAGGGGGAGTGCACATGTTGATCGGGGTTTCGCGCAGATTCTCCCCAGAGTTATCCACAGGCTGGCTTGTGCTGTGGACGAGCCTTCCATATCGTGAAGCAGCGTCCCTCGATCAGTGAGTCCCCCCGGGTCGGAGAGCACCGCCGACAGGGCATGTCGGCGGCTCCGGCGAGACTGAATCACGGGCGCGGGTCGCACGCCCGCCACAGGGGTCTGAATCGGAGGTCATGGAGTTGTCGATCGCGCACATCGGACTCGCCGAACCGGTCGACGAGGGCACCCCGCGCGGCGAACGCGTCCCTCCGCACGACCTGCTCGCAGAACAGAGTGCGCTCGGCGGCATGATGCTCTCGAAGGACGCCGTCGCCGACGTCATCGAGACCATCCGCGGCGTCGACTTCTACGTGCCGAAGCACGAGGTCATTTTCAACGCCCTGCTGACGCTCTACTCGCACGGCGAGCCGACCGACGTCATCGCCGTCACCGACGAGCTCACGAAGACGGGCGATCTGCAGCGCGCCGGCGGTGTCGAGTACCTGCACACCCTCACGAGCCTCGTGCCGACCGCGGCCAACGCCGGCTTCTATGCGTCGATCGTCGCCGAGCGTGCGCTGCTGCGCCGCCTCGTCGAGGCCGGCACCCGCATCGTGCAGATGGGCTACCAGGGCGAGGGCGAGGTCGTCGACCTCGTCAACAACGCGCAGGCCGAGATCTACTCCGTCACGGGCTCGGTCGAGACCGAAGACTACGTGCCGCTCTCCGACGCGATCGGCGTCGCGATCGACGAGATCGAGGCGGCCAAGCACACCGACGGCAAGATGGTCGGCGTGCCGACCGGCTTCGCCGACCTCGACGACCTCACCAACGGGTTCCATCCCGGACAGATGATCATCGTCGCCGCGCGTCCCGCGATGGGCAAGTCGACGCTCGCGCTCGACTTCGCACGTGCGGCCGCCATCACCAACGACCTGCCCGCCGTGTTCTTCTCCCTCGAGATGGGCAAGAGCGAGATCGCCATGCGTCTGCTCTCGGCCGAGGCATCCGTGCCGCTGCAGAACATGCGAAAGGGCACCGTCGACTCGCGCGACTGGACCACGATCGCCTCGACTCGCGGCCGCATCAACGACGCCCCGCTGTACATCGACGACTCCCCCAACATGACGCTCGTCGAGATCCGTGCGAAGTGCCGCCGGCTCAAGCAGCGCGTCGGACTGAAGATGGTGGTCATCGACTACCTGCAGCTCATGACGAGCGGAAAGCGCGTCGAGAGCCGCCAGCAGGAGGTGTCGGAGTTCTCGCGTGCGCTGAAGCTGCTCGCGAAGGAGCTGCAGGTGCCGGTCATCGCGCTGTCGCAGCTGAACCGTGGACCCGAGCAGCGCGCCGACAAGATGCCCGCGATCAGCGACCTGCGCGAGTCGGGGTCGATCGAGCAGGACGCCGACATGGTGATCCTGCTCCACCGCGAGGCGGCCTACGAGCGCGACAGCCCCCGGGCGGGCGAGGCCGACCTGATCGTGGCGAAGCACCGTAACGGTCCGACGCGCACGATCACGGTCGCGTTCCACGGGCACTTCTCGCGCTTCGCAGACATGGTGCAGGTGTAGCGGGCGATCACGCCCGGTCGGTCGTCCCGACGGCCGATCTGTCGGCGCCGTACCGCGCGAGGAACAGCGCGACCGCTCTCGACGAGGCATCTGCCGCCGGTTCGACCTCCGCCCCGAGCAGCGCGGCGTTCAGCGGGGCGCCGACGAGAAGCCACGTGAACTCCTCCGCGGCCGCCGTCGTGTCGTCGGCAGCGAGCGTGCCCGCCCGGCGCATCGCGTCGAAGGTCTTGGCGAGGGCCGCGATGTTGCGCTGCCAGCTCTCGCGGAGGTACATCGCGGCGACCTCGGGCTGCGATCTGGCCTCGTTGATGACGAGACGACGCATCTCGAGCACCGGCGGCGAGAGCACGCCGCGCAGAATCACGTCGCCCAGCTCGACGAGCCCCGGTTCGAGGTCGCGCGACTGCGCCAGTCGGTCGAGGGCCGGTCGCATCGCGTCGCGGCCGGACTCGGCCCAATCGGAGACCACGGCGCTGTAGAGCGCGGACTTCGAGGGGTGCTCGCGGTACAGCGAGCTCTTCGAGATGCGCGCTCGCGCTGCGACCTCGCTCATCGTCGTGGCCGCGTAGCCGTGCTGCAGGAAGGTGGCTCGCGCCTCGGCGAGCAGGGCGGAGCCCGTCAGGCCGGGAGGGCGCCCGCGGGCAGGTGCGGCATCCGACATGGCGAACAGTTTAGTACCTATTGGTACTTGACAGGTGCGACAGCCCGTGCGTACCGTAATCAGTACCAATCGGTACTGAAAGGATGCGTCATGATCGCCATCGGCGTCGCACTCGCGACGATCGTCTCGTTCATCGCCAGTGCGGTGCTCTACGCGCTCCCGCCCGTCGCACGCCTCATCGGCTCCGCGAGCACACCTCGACCGGGGATCCCGGTCGTCGTCCAGATGCTCCTGGTCGTCCTCCGCAGCCTGGTGGTGTCGCTCCTGGTGCTCGGCCTCATGGTCGCGGCCGGTTGGCACGGGGCATCCACCGGCGCGGTGCTCGGTCTCGCCCTGGCCTCGCTGCCCGCGGTGCTGCTGCTCGGGGCGGTCGTCCACGAGAACACGCCGGTCCCAGTGGCCGCCGTCCACTTCACCGACTGGCTGATCAAGCTCGTCATCATCGGTGCCCTCGTCGGCGCCTTCGTCTGAACGGAGCACGTCATGACCGACAAGAGCGGACCGCTCGACCTCACCTTCACCTCCACCCTCGGCAAGGTGCGCGAGGGCGACACCTGGACCTGCGCGCAGCTGCCAGACTCGGCCGCGATCTTCGGCACCCGCGGCCTGGTCAAGGTCGAGGGCACGGTCGACGGCGAGCCGTTCCGCGGCGCCTTCATGGCGCTCGGCGACGGCACGCACAAGCTGCCCGTCGCCGCGGCCATCCGCAAGCGCATCGGCAAGTCCGACGGCGACACGGTCACCATCCACCTCACGCAGCGGCTCAACTGAGCGACGGCAGGCGCAGACTGCCGACACGTCTGCGTGAGCCGGCCTAGGGCGTGTCTGACAAATAGATGCGGGGTGTGTTGCGAGCCTGTAAGTGTGTCGAGGTTTCGGGTGCTGTCGGATGTTCAGTGGTCACTGATCGAGGACATGTTGCCTCGCCCGACCGGCCAGAAGGGGCGCCCGTTCTCCGACGCCCGGGCGATGGTCGAGGCGATCATTTACCGGTACCGGTGCGGGATCGCGTGGCGGGATCTGCCCGAGGTGTTCGGGCCGTGGCAGACGGTGTGGACCTGGCATCGCCGGATGGCGACCGATGGGACGTGGGACGAGGTGCTCGCCAAGCTCACCGCCGCGGCGGACGCTGCAGGACTGGTTGACTGGTCGCTGTCGGTGGACTCCACAATCGCTCGGGCGCATCAGCACGCGACGAACACCATCCGACTCACAGGGGGCTGGATCGAACTACACGAATCCGCGCATCGAGCCGCCTGATCACGGCATCGGCCGCTCCCGCGGTGGCCTGTCGACGAAGATCCACCACCTCGTCGACGGGAACGGGCTCCCCTTGGTGGCGCTGATCACGCCGGGCCAGGCCGGGGACTCGCCGATGTTCCTACCGCTGATGCAGCAGCTCCGGGTCACTCGCGAGGTCGGCAGGCCGCGGACCCGCCCGGATGCGGTCCGCGGCGACAAGGCCTACTCCTCCCGTGCGATCCGCACCCACCTGCGCTCCCGCGGCATCAAGGCCGTGATCCCGGAGCCGGACGATCAGAAGGGCCACCGCAAGCGGCGCGGTTCACACGGCGGCAGACCGGTCGGATTCGACACCGACGACTACCGGAACCGCAACGTGATCGAACGCCGCTTCTGCCACCTCAAGCAATGGCGTGGACTCGCCACCCGCTACGACAAACTCGCGATCGTCTACCGGGCGGCAGTGGTCCTCAACGCGGTCATCGCATGGAGCCGGCAGTTCTGCGACGCCTTGGGGATTGCGCCAGCGCGGTTGCTCGGAGGTCAGTCTTCCCAGTAGAACAGTGCGTCGTACTCGAGGTAGGTGCCTGGAGCCGAGAACAGCGAGGGGACTCGGATGCTCGGATCGAGCGGCGCACTCAGGTCGGTCGCATGAAGCCTGATGAGACCGTGTTGTTCCAAGACCGCCTGGACCTGGCCGGCGAGAGCCGCGACCGCCGGGCTGCTCAGCCGATCGATATCGCCGAAGGATGGCATGTAGGAGGAGCCACCGCGCTCATCCCATGACTTGTGCCCTTCGAGGAACACGAAATAGGGCGAGAGGCGACTCAGCAGCACCGCGAGACCCTGCCATGACTGGGCGCCGCTTATCGCCGGGCCAGCCCACCCCGACTCTTCCCGGTAGAACCACGCGTCGACGAACGACGCGTACCCCGACCCATAGTCGTCCCAAACGATCCGTGACAATGTGCTCGTCTGTCTTTCGATCGCACGACAGACGTTCCGATGCAACGCGTCCACGGCTGCCTCATCCGACTTCCCATACGCAAAGCCATCGACGATGGGTCGGCCGTCAATAAGATCACGGATCTGCCCGGGAGAGAACATGGCTCCGACTCTATGCGCGCGCCAATCCGAGCGCTGTACCGCACCCCCGACGGAGGTACCCAACCGATTTGTCAGACACGCCCTAGTGGGCGCCTCCGAAGCGGTTGGTCACGCTTCGCGCGCGCACGACGATGCGGCGGAGTCGCGCGCCGAACGGCGCCTTCTGGAGAGCCATGCGCAGGCGGCGCCATCGGTGGGACCTGCGGAGTTCTCGGCGCGCCTGGGCCTCCGACAGATGCCGTGCCCAGGTCGTGACCACGCGCCGCTCGTCGAACGCGCGGGCGCTCCGCACCGCGGCCCGCCGCATGGCCTCGACCCTGCGGGCAGGCAGTCGCTGGAGCGCGACGATCGCCGAGGCGAGCGCGTCGGTGTCGCCGTCGGGCACCAGGAACCCGTTGCGCCCGTCGCGGATCAGGTCGGCAGGGCCGTAGCGGATGTCGTACGCGATGGGGATGCAGCCGCCCGCCATCGCCTCGACGAGCACGAGCGGGAAGCCCTCCGATCGCGAGGTGAGAAGTAAGAACGACGATCGCTCGAGGTGGCGGCGCGCATCGGGCTCGAACCCGTGCAACACCACACCCGGGGTGCGCAGCGCGAGGTCTTCGATCACCTCCCGCTCCTCCCCCTCGCCGTAGATGTCGAGCGTGAGCCGGGTGATGGAGCCGGCGATCGACTCGGTGGTCGTGCGGCGACTCGCGCTGCTGAAGGCCGCGATGGCGTCCGCGACCCGCTTCCGCCGTGTCAGCGAGGCGAGCACGATTCCCGAACCGGCCTCTCGCGGAGGCCGTGAGCCGGACCGGGCGAGACGCCCGCGATCGGTCGCGGGCTTCGCGTTCGGGATCACCACCAGGTGATCGAGCGGCCCGACCAGATCGACCACCTCGGCCGCCTGGCGCCGCGACAGGACGGCGACGAGATCGAAGTCGTCGAGATGCTCGAACACCGCACGTCGCGTGCTGCGTACGGGATGCGACGACCCGGGGGCGGCGCGATGCGACGCGTGTACGACGTGTGCGGTGATGACGTGCGGCCGGCGGTAGGTCAGCATGAACGGCGCGATGGTCTTGCTGTCCACGATCATGAAGCTCGGTTGCCGGTCGACGAGCGCGTCGAGCCACGCGGTGTACAGCGGCCACGACCTGCGCCAAGACCGGACGGGTCGACCGTCGGCATCGCAGAGCACGATCGAGCGACCCCCGGGGACGCCGCGTTCACGGGCGTCACGACGGTCGCTGAGCACGAGCGTGCCGTCGTCGCGCAGGTGGTCGATCTGCAGCAGCCGGCCGGCGGCATCCCGACGCACACGCGCGACGACGCGCTCCCCGCGACGCGACTCCTCGGTGGCCTCACCATCGCCGAGCGGAGTGAACACGTCGCGATCCAAGCGCAACGAGCCGCCGGGCAACTCGTTCGTGCGCACCCAGTCGTACAGGTTCAGCAGCCGAACCCGATCCGCGATGACGCCCTGATCATGCAGGCGACCCTCGAGTTCCGGGGTGTCGGGCCGCGTATCGAAGGTGAGTACGGTGACATCGGCGTCGCCCAGTCGGGCGAACGCCGACGAGCGAGCGAACAGGGCGGCCGTCATCCCCCCGTAGTCATCGGGAATCGACCAGGTGATCGCGAACTGGCGGCCGCGTGGCATCTGAACGCGAGCGGAAGACCTCAGCTCATCCCGGTCGGGCACGGAGCGACACTAACCGTTCTTCAGCCGCGAGAACCGACACCACGCGGACGTGGCGGATGGTTCGCGGGCGGGCCTTGGTGACGGAGTCGGTGCGGGCCGAAGGCCCTCCGGACCCTCACGCTCGACCGATCAGCCGGCCGCCTTGCGAACGTACTCAGCGACGCGCCGCTCCGTCTCGGGCGTCAGCGCGCGAAGCGCGAACGAGGTCACCCACATATCGCCGTCGTCGAGCTGGGCGGCCTCCTCGAAGCCGAGCGTGGGGTAGCGCGACTCGAACTTCGACGCCGGCTTGAAGAAGACGACGATCTTGCCGTTCGCGTCGGCGTACGAGGGGAAGCCGTACCAGGTCTTCGGGACCAGCTGCGGTGCGACCTCCTTCACGATGCGGTCGAGGCCTTCGGCGATCGCGCGGTCGTCGTCGGGCAGGGCGTCGATCGCCTCGCGGATGGCCTTCTCGCCCGCCTCGCGGGTCTTGCCGGCCTTGGCCTCGGCGCGCAGTTCGGCGGCGCGCTGCTTGACGGCGGCGCGTTCGTCGGCGGACAGTCCTTCGGTCTTCGCAGCCATGGGTTGCTCCTTCTCTTCGCTGCCGGTGTCGATCTGCTTTCACGTTACGGACTCGAGCGCGGCCCGCGCTTCTCGAATCCTGATCGCTTGGGCTCGGACGATGAACGAGCGGTCCATCACGTCGGTCCACCGGATCACTCAGTCGAGTTCCCGAAGGGCTGAGGTGCGCTCGCCGCCGGCATCGCCCGTGTTGACGGTGCCCCGCGGCTCGAAGAGCACGGCGTGCACCTCGGCGTCTGCGCGCGGGCAGTGCTCGACGCCCTTCGGCACCACGAACACGTCGTCGGGGCCGAGCACGACGTCGCGATCGCGCAGCTGGATCGTCAGCTCGCCGCTCAGCACGAGGAACAACTCGTCGGTCTCGGGGTGCGAGTGCCAGACGAACTCGCCGAGCAGCTTCACGACCTTCACGTCGTAGTCGTTCACGCTCGTCAGCCGGTGCGGCTGCCACGGCTCGGGCACGGCGGCGAGGGCCGCCCTCAGGTTGCGCACGTCATCGCTCACGCGAGTGAGCCTACGGCGATCAGGGCGAGTGAGCCTACGGCTCCGATGAGGATGCCGCTGCGGCATCCCGATCGAATGAGAACACCCGCGCGTGGAGCCCGCGGCTGCGGCAGGATGGCCGGATGGGCATCCAGTTCACGTCGATCGTCGAACCGCACGAGAAGATGCGCGGGCTCGAAGTGCCGCCGGAGGTCGTCGAGGCGCTCGGCGGCGGCAAGCGGCCGCGCGTCGTCGTCTCGATCGGCGGTCACACGTGGCGCACCCGCATCGCGATCATGCTCGGGCGCAACCTCATCGGCTTCAGCAACGCGAACCGAGCGGCGACCGGGGCGGCGGTCGGCGACGAGGTCACGATCGATCTCGCCCTCGATGACGAGCCGATCACGATCGACGAACCGGCCGAGCTCGCCGCCGCGCTCGATGCCGACCCCGGGGCTCGGGCCGCGTTCGACGCCCTCACGCCGAGTCAGCGCCGGCAGGCGGCGCGGGTGATCGCACAGGCCAAGGGGGCGGACACCCGCGCGCGACGGGTCGAGAAGCTCCTCGCGGAGCTGCGCGGGGCGTGAAACCATCCCCGTCGGTCGCGATGGTAGGAATGGCAGGGTGCCGATCCTTCCGAAAGAGCGCGACCCGCGACTGATCACGCTCCGCCGAGGCGGAACGCTGACCGACGGCGACCACCGGCTGCTCGCGGAGTGGGCGATCGCGTGCGCCGAGCACGTGCTGCCGCTCTTCGAGGCGGCCGAGCCCGACGACCCGCGCCCTCGGGACGTGCTCGAGGTCGCCCGTGGCTGGGTGCGCGGCGAAGTGCCGATGCGCGAGGCGCACCGCGCGGCATTCCAAGCGAACGCCGCCGGGCGCGGCAAGCCCGACCCGGTGAGGTTCGCCGCGCTCTCGGTCGGTCAGGCCGTCGCGGTCGCGCACGTCGCCGAGCACGAGCTCGGGGCGGCCGCGTACGCGATCCGGGCGGCCTCGGCGGCGGCCGCGGCGGGCGCCGCCGACCGGGCCGCTCGCGCGGCCGAGGCGCGCGACGGCGGGAACGGGGCCGATGCGGACGCCGCGGAGCGAGCGCGGCTCGCCGAGCGCGACTGGCAGCGCTCCCAGCTGCCGACCGAGATTCGCGAACTCGTGCTCGACGACCAGCGGCGGCGCAGCCCGATCTGCTGGAACACGTTCGACGACTGAGCGAGGAACGGACGATCATGCGGTGGGGGCGATGCTATTTCGCGGCTCAGGCGATCGCGGGTGCGCTCTGGTGGATCGGGGTCGCCGTTTCGCCGGAGCTGCGCTTCGCGACGCTCGGCAGCCTCGACGTGCCGCTGATGGCGCTGCTCGATCTGCCGCTCTTCGTCGGGGCGTCCGCGGTCGCCGCCTTCGGCTCGCGGATCGCCGCCGTCATCGCGACCGGCTGGACGCTCATCGTCACCCTCGGCCTGTCGGTCTTCGCGACGATGACGACGGAGGCGGGCTGGGGAGTGCTCGCGATGATCGCTGCGAGCACGGGCTCGTTGATCGCGCTGTGCCTCGTCGTCTTCGGTCGGGTGCCGACCGAGTGGGCGCTCGTCGGCCCACTCGGGTTCCGAGCGGCCGACGCGACCCGCAGCACGCGTGCGCATGTCGTGGCCACCTTCGTGCAGCTCACCGTATTCTGGGGTCTGTTCCTGGTGGTGATCCCGGTCGTGATCGCGTTCTTCGAGCGGCGCTGGGCACTCGGCTTGGCGCTTACCCCGGCCGAGGCCGCCGCCGCGACCGCGATCGGCGTCGTCGTGCTGGCCGTCGCGAGCGCCCTCGGCATCTGGTCGGCCGTCGCGATGTCGACGAAGGGCGAAGGCACGCCGCTGCCGTCGGCGATGGCCAACCGGCTCGTGATCGCGGGGCCCTACCGGTACGTGCGCAACCCGATGGCCCTGAGCGGTGTCCTGCAGGCGGCGAGCGTCGGGCTCCTGCTCTCGTCGTGGCTCGTCGTCGCCTACGCGATCGTCGGAGCGTTCTACTGGAACCTCGCGGTGCGGCCGCTCGAGGAGGGCGACCTCGAAGCGCGCTTCGGCGATGAGTTCGCGGGCTACCGCAGAGCGGTGCGGTGCTGGTGGCCGCGAATGCGACCGTTCGTCGGCGAGCAGCCGACCGCAGAGATTCGGTCTTGACCCGATCGACCCTCGATCTCGCTCCGATCTCGCCCGGCTTGTGCCGCACGATCGGTCGGCCTACCATGTACTCGCGCGATAAACGAATAGCACGTTCGATTATCGAATACCACGAGGCATCCATGACCTGAAGACGGATGCCTCGTCACGACGACGTGAGGAGTCCCACCGTGCAGTTCCACCACCACGGCTACGTGTCCGGCGACCCGCGGGTGCTGCCCGCCGCCGGCGTCGGCATCGACCGGCCCGAGGAGCTGCCCGACGAGATGGACGTGCTCATCGTCGGCTCGGGCCCCGCGGGCATGCTGCTCTCGGCGCAGCTCTCGCAGTATCCCGACGTCGTCACCCGCATCATCGAGAAGCGCGACGGGCGCCTCTTGCTCGGGCAGGCCGACGGCATCCAGCCGCGCAGCGTCGAGACATTCCAGCTGTTCGGCTTCGCCGAGCGCATCATCGCCGAGGCGTACAACATCGGCTACATGAACTTCTGGGGCCCCGACCCCGCCGACCCGCAGAACATCATCCGAACCTCGCGCACCGAGGACTACGGGTACAAGATCAGCGAGTTCCCGCATCTCATCGTGAACCAGGCGCGCGTGCTCGACTACTTCGCCGAGGCGGCCGCCCACGGCCCCGGACGCATCGTGCCCGACTACGGCATCGAGTTCGTCGGGCTCACCGTGCACGAGGACGGGTCGCCCGAGGCGGGCGACCACCCCGTCGAGATTCGCGTGCGCTACACCGCGGGTGAGCGCGCGGGCGAGGAGCGCACGGTGCGCGCCAAGTACGTCGCCGGCTGCGACGGCGCGCGCAGCGGCGTGCGCGAGGCGATCGGCCGCAAGCACATCGGCGGCATCTCGGCGCACGCGTGGGGCGTCATGGACGTCGTCGTGAACACCGACTTCCCCGACTGGCGCACGAAGTGCGCGATCAACTCGGAGGCGGGCAACATCCTGCACATCCCGCGCGAGGGCGGGTACCTCAGCCGCATGTACATCGACCTGGGCGCGGTGGCCGAGGACGACGACCACGAGGTGCGCAAGACGCCCATCGAGGCCATCATCGCGAAGGCCAACGACATCCTGCACCCGTACACGCTCGACGTTCGCGAGGTCGCCTGGTTCAGTGTCTACGAGGTCGGCCACCGGGTGACCGACCACTTCGACGACCGTTCCGACGACGCGGATGCCGCTCCCCGCGTCTTCCTGACGGGCGACGCCTGCCACACCCACAGCGCGAAGGCCGGCCAGGGCATGAACGTCTCCATGCAGGACGGCTTCAACCTCGGCTGGAAGCTCGGCTCGGTCGTCACCGGGCAGGCGCCCGCGTCGCTGCTGTCGACCTACTCGGCCGAGCGGCAGCCCGTCGCGCAGCAGCTCATCGACTTCGACCGCGAGTGGTCGTCGCTCATGGCGCGCAAGCCCGAGGAGATCAGCGACCCGCAGGAGCTCGCGACGTTCTACCTCGGCACCGCCGAGTTCCCGTCTGGCTTCATGACGCAGTACGCGCCGTCGATGGTCACCGGATCGCCGGAGCACCAGGAGCTCGCGACCGGGTTCCCGATCGGCAAGCGGTTCAAGTCCTCCGAGGTGTCGTTCGTGTGCGACGGCAACGTCGTGCACCTCGGCCACCACGCGAAGGCCGACGGCCGCTGGCGCATCTACGCGTTCGCCGACGCGCCCGCCGCGGGCGAGGCATCCGCGCTCACCTCGTGGGCCGACTGGGCGTCGTCGCCCGAGTCGCCCATCGCGAGGTTCACGCCGGCCGGCGCCGACGTGGACGCGGTCTTCGACGTCAAGGTGATCTACCAGCAGCCGCATGAGGGCGTCGACATCACACGAGCGCCCGAGGTGTTCCGGCCGAAGACCGGACCGCTCGGCCTCATGGACTGGGAGAAGGTGTTCGCCGCCGGCCCGAGCTACTGGTGCCGCACCGACATCTTCGACGAGCGCGGCATCTCGCGCGACGGCGCGGTCGTCGTCGTACGTCCCGACGGGTACGTCGCGCACGTGCTGCCGCTCACGGCGACGGTCGAGCTCGGCGAGTTCTTCGCGGGGCAGATGCTCGAGCGCTGAGGCTCAGCGCTCGTACGCCTCACGCGAGAGTGCAGTCGTCGCCCCTGACCGGGCGAGGACTGCACTCTCGGTGCATCTGGGGCGCCCGGACCGCTCGAGTCGACGCATCGAAAGTGCAGCGGGCGCCCGAAGAAGGGCGACGAGTGCGCTCTCGCCGGCACGGGCGAGCCTGCGGCGAGCGTCAGGCGCCCGAGGCGCGGCGCAGGTTCGCCGCGGCGACCAGCAGCCGGTCGGCGAGCTCGGCCTCGGGCCGCGGGAACGACACGTGGATCACCGCGATCGCGGCCGGCGGCTGACCGGGCAGCGTGAGCGGCACGGCGACCGAGCGCAGCGACGCCACGACCTCGTCGTGGCTCACGGTGTAACCGCGCTCGCGGCTCTCGGTGATCTCGGCGCGCAGCTCGTCGGGCACCGCGGCGGGCCACCGCGACTCGGGCAAGCCCATGAGGATGGCCTTGCCGGGCCCGCCCCGGGTGATGGGATGCCGGTGCCCCGGCCGGTACGACACGGCCGCGGTGCGACGCGGCGAGGCGCTCACGAGCGTCACCGCCTCGTCGCCGTCGAGCAGCACCGCGAGCAGGCAGGTCATGCCGAGTTCTTCGGCGACCTCGGCGAGCTCGGGCAGCGCGAGCTGCTGCAGGTCGCGCTGCACGCCGGCCGCGAGGGCCGCGAGCCCCGCGCCGAGCACGATGCGCCCTGCGGCATCGCGCGAGGCGAGTCCATGGTGCTCGAGGGTGCGCAGCAGCCGGTACGCGACCGAACGGTGCACCCCGAGCTCGGTCGCGACCTCGTCGATCGAGAGGGCGCGATCGGCGTCGGCGAGGATCTCGAGAATGCGGATGCCTCGGCTGAGGGTCTGCGAGCCCGCCTGGTTCGCCGTGGAGTCTGCCGCCATGCGTCCGATACTAGAACGCGCTGATCGATGATCGGACGAGCCGGCGTCAGTCGATGCCGAACTCGGCGGCGCGACGCCCGATCTCGCGCCGGTTCGACAGCCCGAGCTTCGCGAGGATCGCCGAGACGTGGTGGTCGGCCGTCTTCGGCGAGATGTAGAGGGTCGTCGCGAGCTCGGCGTTCGTGAGCCCCTTCGCGACGAGACGGGCGACGTCGAGCTGCCGGTTCGTGAGCCCCGACGGGTTCGACCGCGTGCTGGCTCGCCGCTGCGCGGGCACTCCCTCGACGCCGCGATCGGCGAGCAGGAGGCGTGCGCGGGCTGCCGAGGCATCCAGTCCCATCTCCTCGAGGCGCACGAGCGCCGCGATCGCCGCGTCGGGGTCATCGCCGTGCAGGTGCGAGAGGGATGCCTCGAAGGGCGAGCCGAGCGCCAGCCAGGCCTGCGCGGCCGCGTCGTGCCGTCGCGCGAGTTCGAGTCGGTGCGGCTCGGCGATGCGCGGGAAGACGGCCGCGTCGACCGGTCGGCCGGTCCGAGCGAGCCAGACCGCGAGTTCGCCGATCGCCCATTCCATGCCGGGCAGCGCCGCCGCGTCGTCGAGCCGCGCCGCCGACTCGGCGAGCCGCTCGTCGTCGACGTCGCTCATCCAGGTGCGTTCGGCGATCGCCGCGAGCGTGCCGAGGATCATGAGCGACTCCCCCAGCTCGAGCGCGAGCGCCCATGCCGCATCGAGATGCTCGCCGACCGTCGCGTCGTCGCCGCCCGTGCGCAGTGCGACGAGGGCGAGCACGAGGTTCGGCCACACTGAGGCGAGCGGTGCGCTGCCGGCATCGAGGATGGTCGCGGCATCCTCGGCCGACGCCGCCCAGTGGCCGCGCAGCAGGTGCAGGCGGGCCCGCATGCCCGTCTGCCACTGGTAGCAGATCGGGATGTCGCGCTCGATCGTGAGCGGGATCGACCGCGCCAGCACGTCCTCGGCCTCGCGGAAGCGGCGGTGTTCGATGTCGATCGCGGCGAGGTTCGAGAACGCCGTCGTGCCCACCTCGTCGAGCGACCGGTCGAGCGCCTGCGCGGCGCGCAGAAGCAGCCGCGGTCGACCCGAGGGTTCACCTTCGACGAGGTCTGCGGCGGCCTCGGTGATCGCGAAGCGGATCGCTGCCGGGTCGCCGTCGGGGCCGTCCTGGCTGCCGCCGGGTCCGCGTGCACCGTCGCGGGCCGCGTGGTCATGGGGCGTGTGGTCGTGAGGCGTGTCGTCGCGAACGTCGCCCTCGTGCGCCGCTTCGAGCAGGATCGCCCGGGCGGCGACCAGGTCGTGCCGCCGGTACGCGAGGTACGCGAGCGTCGCCCGCGCCGAGGATCCGTTCGCCGCGCCGTCGGCTTCGGCGACGGCGAGCTCGGCGTGGTGCTCGGCCGCCCGTCTCCGGGCCGAGTAGTACTCGACGACGGCGCGACGGTCGTGGGCAGCCGCGGCGCCGTCGCGGTCGCCGAGCCGCTCGCGCAGCCGCAGCGCCTCGTCGATCGAGTCGATCGACTCTGGCAGGCGCGACACCATGTACTGCTCGGTGCTCAGCAGCTCGAGCATCTCGGCGCGCCGGCGCAGCCCGTCGAGGTCGCGGTCGTCGCGCGGGTCGCGCGCACCGCCGGTCGACGAGCGCGTCGCCTCCCGACCCGCATCGCCGACGTGGGCCAGCGCGAGCTCGAGGAACGCGACGGCCTCGGTGTGCGAGCCGGTGCGGGTCGCGACGTCGGCGGCGAGGGCGGCGTATCGCCGGGTGCGTTCGTCGTCGCCCGCGGCCTCGGCGTGGTGGGTGAGCACGGCGTAGTCGGTCGAATCGAGCGACTCGAGCGCGTCGAGCAGCCGCCGGTGCAGCAGGCTCCCGCCGCCGGGACCGACCGAGTCGAGCACCGCACGCCGGGCGAGCTCGTGCCGGAAGGCGATGCCGCGTCGGGCGCGCACGATGAGGCCCGTCGCCTCGAGCCGCCGCAGTCGGGGCAGGTCGATGCCGAGCACCGGCAGCAGCCGGTCGTCGAGCGCGTCGGGGGCGGTCGCGATGAGCTGCAGCGTCTCGAGGTCGGGGTCGTCGAGGCCCGACGCGCTCGCGAGCACCGCATCGCGGATCGTCGACGGCAGTCGCTGGTCGGGATGCCGCGCGATCTCGCCGACGTAGAACGGATTGCCGCCCGTGACCGCGTGGGCGACGCCGGGGTCGACGTCGGTGCCGTCGAGCACGGCGGCGACCGCGGCGACCGACAGCGGCTGCAGTGCGATCGACGAGGCCGTGTCGAGCCGGGCGATGTCGCCGAGCAGCGGCTGCAGCGGATGCCCGACGCCGACGACCGTGTCGCGGAAGCTGATGACGAGCAGCACCGGCAGCGCGTCGATGCGTCGCACGAGGTATCGCAGCATCTCGACCGACGCGGCGTCGATCCACTGCGCGTCCTCGATGACGAGCACGGTCGGACGGGCGGCGACCGCCGCGACGAAACCGGCTTCGCCGGTGATGGGGGATGCCTCGGGCTCGCGACGCGCGACGACCCCGGCCTCGGCGCCTGCGTGCCGGCCGTCGAGCTCGCCGAGCGCATCGCCGATCGGACCGAGCGGCCGTGGCGTGGCGAGCGGATCGCAGAGGCCGCGGAGCAGCCGGGGCCGCCGGGCGGCATCGGTGCCGGCCGGCCCGGTCGCGGCGCGGATGAGCGTGGTCTTGCCGGCGCCGGCGTCGCCGGTCACCGTCACGACCCGGCCGGCCTCGTCGAGGCGGCCCATCTCGTGGCGGAGCATCGCGAGCTCGGGCTCGCGCTCGAACAGCCCCATGACAGCAGCGTACGTGTCATGGGGCTGTTGCGGGCGGGCGGATTCGGGCATGCGGCCGGCCGTCGACGGCGCGGGTCTCAGAGGATCCGGGCCGCGGCAGCCCCGCCCTGCGACTGCGCTCGCAGCTCGGCCGCGATGCGGCGGTTCTCGAGGTCGAGCGCGACCGACTCGTGCGTGAGCGAGACACCGCCGTGCCGCGCGGGCTTTCGGCGGCGCCGGGCGAACGTCCCGACCGCGGTGGCCGCCGCGGCGAGGCGGGCGAGCAGCCGGCCCACGAGGGCGTCGACATGCTCAGCCCCGGCCGCGCTGCTGGCGAACACCGAGGTGGGTGCGGTTGCGGCATCCATGACCGTCACCCCACCATCTCGGCCGCCGTGTGCGGCCCGAACTCGGCGACCACCTCGGCGACCAGGTTCGCGGGGAAACCGCCGCGCCGTGCGTGCTCGCGCACCGTCTCGGCGTCGTCGGTGCGGTGGATGCAGTACAGCTTGTCGCCGGCGACGTAGGTCGTGACCCACTCGTACTCGACGCCGAGCGAGGCGACGGCCGCGTTCGACACCGTCGAGATCTCCTTGAGTTCCGCGTGGCTGAGCAGCGACGCACCGGGGACCTCACGTTCGATGATGAATGTCTTCATGATTCCGTTCCTTCGTGTGCGCCCGGCGGGTGCCGGACGACTCAATGGTCGGTTCGGGCGTGGCGCAGGGGCATCGGGAGAACCTCCCCATGTTCCGCACGGCACCCCTGAAGTTCCGCCGGGCGAAAGATCTGCAGATCCTTCGATCCGGATCGGGTGAAAACTCTTCGTCCATGCCGGTTCTCGTGTCTACGCTGAGGTCGAGTCCCCGCTTCGTCGGGCAAGGAATCCTTGGTGCTTCCGTATCGCGGAACGTAACTTTCGCATTAAGGAAGTCTGGTGCCCTACAGTGGGTGCTCGGCATGCAGCACCGTCGCCGCAGCGGGTTCCACCCGTCCCGCGTCCGACGGTGATGCGCGCTGAGACGGTCGCATCCGGCGGCCGTCTCGACGAGGAAGACGAGAAGGAGCACCGCATGACGCGCATCGGGGTCGTCACCGAACAACCGCCCGAGACCCGCGTCGCCGCCACGCCGGCGACCGTGAAGCAGTTGATCTCGCTCGGCTACGAGGTGGTCGTCGAGGCCGGCGCCGGCGCCGCCTCCGCGTTCCCCGACGAGGCCTACATCGGCGCCGGCGCACGCATCGCCGACGCCGCCGAGGCGCTCGCGAGCGGCGTCGTGCTCAAGGTCAACGCCCCGACCGACGCCGAGGTCGCCGCGATGCAGCCCGGCACGACGGTCGTCGGCCTCCTCGCACCCGCGTTCAAGCCCGAGCTCCTCGAGGCCCTGGCGAGCCGGGGCGTCACCGCACTCGCGATGGACGCCGTGCCGCGCATCTCGCGCGCCCAGTCGATGGACGTGCTGAGCTCGATGGCGAACATCGCCGGGTACCGCGCCGTCGTCGAGGCGGCGCACGAGTTCGGACGCTTCTTCACGGGCCAGGTCACCGCGGCGGGCAAGGTGCCACCGGCGAAGGTCCTCGTCGCGGGGGCCGGCGTCGCCGGTCTCGCGGCGATCGGCGCGGCATCCAGCCTCGGCGCCATCGTGCGCGCGACCGACCCGCGGCCCGAGGTCGCCGACCAGGTGAAGTCGATCGGCGGCGAGTACCTCAAGGTCGAGGTCGCGGTCGAGCAGTCGACCGACGGCTACGCCAAGGCGACGAGCGAGGCGTACGACCGCCGGGCGGCGGAGATCTACTCCGAGCAGGCCGCCGACGTCGACATCATCATCACGACCGCGCTCATTCCGGGCCGCGCCGCGCCGCGGCTCATCACCGCGGCCGACGTCGCGAGCATGAAGTCGGGCAGCGTCATCGTCGACATGGCCGCCGGCATGGGCGGCAACGTCGAGGGCTCGGTCGCGGGCGAGCGCATCGTCACGCCGAACGGCGTCGTCATCCTCGGCTACACCGACCTCGCGTCGCGCCTGCCCACGCAGGCGTCGCAGCTCTACGGCACCAACGTCGTCAACCTGCTGAAGCTCATCACCCCCGGCAAGGACGGCGAGCCCGCCCTCGACTTCGACGACATCGTGCAGCGCTCGGTGACCGTCGCGAAGGACGGGGCCGTCACCTGGCCGCCGCCGCCCGTGCAGGTGAGTGCGGCCCCGGCCGTGGCATCCCCGAAGCCGGATGCCGCAGCCGAAGCCGCCGCGGCATCCAAGCAGAAGCGACCCATGTCGGCGGCCAAGAAGGCCGGGCTCATCGCGATCGGCATCGCGGCGCTGTTCCTCGTGAACGCGATCGCGCCCGCTCCCCTGCCGCAGCACTTCACCGTGCTCGTGCTCGCGGTCGTCATCGGGTTCTACGTCATCGGCAAGGTGGCGCACGCGCTGCACACGCCGCTCATGAGCGTGACGAACGCGATCTCGGGCATCATCGTCGTCGGCGCGATGGTGCAGATCACGAGCGACCAGCTCGTCGTGCAGATCCTCGCGGGCGTCGCCGTGCTGCTCGCGAGCATCAACATCTTCGGCGGTTTCGCCGTGACCCGACGCATGCTCGCGATGTTCGCCGCGGGCAAGAGTGGAGCCGACCGTGCCTGAGACCTCCCTGCTCACCCCGGCGTCGATCGCCGGAGCCGCCTACATCGTCGCGGCGCTGCTGTTCATCATGAGCCTCGCGGGGCTCAGCAAGCACGAGACCTCACGAGCCGGTGTCGGCTACGGCATCGCCGGCATGGCGATCGCGCTCGTCGCGACCGTGTGGGTCACGTTCGCCGGCGCCTGGGGCACGCCGGCCGTCACGACCGGGCTCATCCTGCTCGTCGTCGCGGTCATCGTGGGAGCTGCGATCGGCCTCTGGCGGGCGCGCGTCGTCGCGATGACCGGCATGCCCGAGCTCATCGCCCTGCTGCACAGCTTCGTCGGCCTCGCCGCCGTGCTCGTCGGCTGGAACGGCGCGCTCGACGAGACCGGCATGTCGGGAGCGCTGCTCGACATCCACCATGCCGAGGTGTTCATCGGCGTCTTCATCGGCGCCGTGACGTTCACGGGTTCGATCGTGGCGTTCCTCAAGCTGTCGGCGCGCATGAAGTCGGCGCCGCTCATGCTGCCCGGCAAGAACGCGCTCAACCTCGGCGCGCTCGTCGCGTTCGTCGTGCTCACCGTCTGGTACGTCATCACCCCCGAGCTGTGGCTGCTCGTCGTCGTGACGCTGCTCGCGCTCGCGCTCGGCTGGCATCTCGTCGCCTCGATCGGCGGCGGCGACATGCCGGTCGTCATCTCGATGCTGAACAGCTACTCGGGCTGGGCGGCCGCGGCCGCGGGCTTCCTGCTCAACAACGACCTGCTCATCGTCACCGGTGCGCTCGTCGGCTCGTCGGGTGCCTACCTCTCGTACATCATGTGCAAGGCGATGAACCGCTCGTTCATCTCGGTCATCGCGGGCGGCTTCGGCATCGCCGCACCGTCGTCGAGTGGCGAGGTCGAGGGCGAGACCCGCGAGGTCGACGCCGAGGCGGTCGCCGCGCTGCTGAGCGACGCGCAGACCGTGATCATCACCCCCGGCTACGGCATGGCCGTCGCGCAGGCGCAGTACCCCGTCGCCGAGCTCACGAGCCGGCTGCGCGAGCGCGGCGTGGAGGTGCGCTTCGGCATCCACCCCGTCGCCGGCCGCCTGCCGGGGCACATGAACGTGCTGCTCGCCGAGGCGAAGGTGCCGTACGACATCGTGGAGGAGATGGACGAGATCAACGACGACATCCAGGCGACCGACGTCGTGCTCGTCATCGGCGCCAACGACACGGTCAACCCGGCGGCCGCGGAGGACCCGGGCAGCCCCATCGCGGGCATGCCGGTGCTGCGGGTCTGGGAGGCGAAGAACGTCGTCGTCTTCAAGCGGTCGATGTCTGCCGGCTACGCCGGGGTCGCCAACCCGCTGTTCTACCGGGACAACGCGCAGATGCTCTTCGGCGACGCGAAGCAGCGGGTCGAGGACATCCTGCGGGCGCTGTAGCCGAAGAAGCTCGGATGCCTCGTGCCGCACGTCGGCACGAGGCATCCGTCGTCTCAGGCCGGGTTCACCGCCGGTCGTCGTCGGGGCTGACGACCGTGAGCGGTCCCTCATCGGCGGTCGGCGGCTCGAAAGCGTCGAAATACGCGCCTGCCAGCGCCTCGTCGAGCGGGAAATCGTCGGCGTGCTCTGCGCCGCGCGCCAGCACGCGGCGCACGACGACGTCGCGAGGCGTCGCCACGTACACGGTCTCCGGCTCGATTCCCTCGCTTCGCACGAGCGCCCGGTACCGATCGCGGTCCTGACGCGACCAGAACGAGAAGTCGAGCACGACGTCACGCCCCTGCTCGATCGCGCGCCGAAGCCGGGACTGCAGTTCGGTCTCGATCTCGGCGTGCACGTCGGGCGCGAGCGGCATGCTGCGGATGCCCCGTCGCCATGCCTCGACGTCGAACGAGAGTCGGACCATGCCTTCGGCCTCGAACCGCCGGGCGATCGTGGACTTGCCGGAGCCCGCCGGGCCGCACATGAAGAGGACCCGGCCCATGCGGCAAGCCTATTGCGGCGGCCGGGTTCGCGATCGCCCCGGGCACGCGCTCAGCCGCGCCCACGTAGGATGGATCGGTACTCCCCTCCGATGTGAAAGAGGTCGCCGTGGCCACCGCCCGCGATGCAGCCCCGGAGCGCCCCCACTACTGGGTCGTCCCGGTCGTGCGCGGACTTCTCGCGATCGTCCCCGCCGCCGCCATCACCTTCTCGCAGAACCACTCGGCCGGCTTCGGCCTCATCGTGTTCGGCGCCTGGGCGGTCGTCTCCGGCCTCGTGGTCGGGGCGCTCAGCCTGCGCCTGCTCGACGGCCGCGGCATCCGCTCGCTCTTCGCGATCATCGCGGTCGTCACCGTCGTCGCCGGCCTGCTCGCGCTCACCGTGCCGGGCGGCCTGCCCTTCCTGCTGTATCTCGTGAGCGTCTGGGCGGCCGTGACCGGCTTCGTCGAGCTCTACGCCGGCCTCCGCACGCGCGGTCGCTCGCCGGTCGCGCGCGACTGGATCGCCGTCGGCGCGTTCACCGCCCTGCTCGCGCTCGTGTTCCTGCTCCTCCCGCCCGACGCCGTCACCGCGGTCGGCCTGCTCGGCGGCTACCTCGTGATCGTCGGGGTCTTCCTCGTGATCGGCGGCCTCTCGTTGAAGTGGGCCGCGAACCAGACCGCCGACGGCGCGCCCGCGGCAGGAACGGAGCAGCAGTCGTGAGCCAGCCCTCGGGAGAGTTCAAGCCGAGCCGCAGCGACCGACTGCGCCCCGCCGAGTACGTCGGCGGCGCCGCGATCGCCGCGATCTTCGTGGGTGTCATCGCGCTCGTCGTGACCCGGGAGTGGATGATCGCCCTCGTCGGTGCCGGCGGTGCGTTCATCGTCGTGCTCATGGTGCTCGCCCTGCTGCAGATGGCGGTGAAGCCGGATGCCGCGGAGCAGGCCGAGCTCGGCGACGGCGACGCCCCGGCCGGAGACGAGCCGAAGGGGCCGTCCGCGCACTAGCCGTCCGCGAGCGTCGTCAGCGGTGCGGCACGCTCCACTCCATCCGCTGCGCCACTTCGCCTCCGTCCGCACCACGTCGAGTGGCGCAGGGCACGAGGAAGTGGCGCAGCGGGTGAGTCTGTGGGTGCTAGGCCAGCCGGTCGACGAGTTCGTCGGCGATGCCGACGTACGTCGCGGGCGTCAGCGCGAGCAGGCGCTGCTTGGCCTCGTCGCCGATCTCGAGCCCGTCGACGAACGCGGCGAGGTCGGCCGCACCGACCCGCTTGCCGCGGGTGAGCTCTTTGAGCAGGGCGTACGGGTCGCTGATCGTCGAACGCCCGGCGACGACCTCGGCGCGGATGACCGTCTGGATGGCCTCGCCGAGCACCTCCCAGTTGCCGTCGAGGTCGGCGAGCAGCAGCTCGCGGTCGAGGTCGATCTCGCCGAGGCCGCGCTGGATGTTGTCGAGCGCGAGCATCGAGTGCCCGAAGCCCACGCCGATGTTGCGCTGCGCCGACGAGTCGGTGAGGTCGCGCTGCAGGCGCGAGGTCACGAGCGTCGCGGCGAGCGAGTCGAGCACGGCCGAGCTGAGCTCGAGGTTCGCCTCGGCGTTCTCGAAGCGGATCGGGTTGACCTTGTGCGGCATCGTCGACGACCCGGTCGCACCCGCGGCCGGGATCTGGCGGAAGTAGCCGAGCGAGATGTAGGTCCAGATGTCGGTCGCGAGGTTGTGCAGCACGCGGTTCGCGTGGCTCACGCGGGCGTACAGCTCGGCCTGCCAGTCGTGCGACTCGATCTGGGTCGTGAGCGGGTTCCAGCTGAGGCCGAGCGACTCGACGAACTCCTGCGAGACCGTCGGCCACGCGACCTCGGGTGCGGCGACGAGGTGCGCGGAGAACGTGCCGGTCGCGCCCGAGAACTTGCCGAGGTACTCGGTCGCCTCGACCTGCGCGGCGATGCGCGAGAGGCGGTGCACGAACACCGCGAGCTCCTTGCCCATGGTCGAGGGGGTCGCGGGCTGGCCGTGCGTGCGGCTCAGCATCGAGGCATCCCGGTGCTCGATCGCGAGCGCGCGGAGGGTCTCGATGACCGCGCGGTACTTCGGCAGCCAGACCTGCTGCACGGCGTCGCGGACGGTGATCGCGTACGAGAGGTTGTTGATGTCCTCCGACGTGCACGCGAAGTGGGTGAGCTCGGCGATCGCGTCGAGGCCGAGGTCGCTGAGCCGGCGGCGCACGTAGTACTCGACGGCCTTGACGTCGTGGCGGGTCGTCGCCTCGAGCGCGGCGAGCTCGTCGATGTCGGGCTGGCCGAAGTCGGCGACGACCTGGCGCAGCGCGGCCTTCTGGTGGTCGCTCAGCGGCGACGAGCCGAAGAATCCGCGGTCGGTCTGGGCGATGAGCCACTCGACCTCGACGTGCACGCGGGCACGGTTCAGGCCCGCCTCCGACAGGTGCTCGCCGAGTTCGCCGACCGCCGAGCGGTAGCGTCCGTCGAGGGGGCTGAGCGGCTGGGGAGGCAGCGAAGTCATCGGTTTCCTTGTCTGAGAGCCGGCGCGAGTTGCCGGAAGAGCGCCGTGGTCGACCGTTCAATCATCTCAAGGACCCGATCGAACATCGCATCGTCGGAGTAATACGGGTCGGGGACGTCCTGCTGGTCGGCCGACGACGGACCGAACTCGAGCAGCAGCCGCACCTTGTGCTCCTCGACGGGGCCGGCCGCCCAGTTGCGCAGGATGCGCGCCTGGCCGCGGTCGAACGCGACGACGAGATCGAGCTTCGGGAAGTCTCCGGCGTCGAACTGCCGCGCCCGATGGTGGGTGCCGTCGTACCCGGCCCGCGCGAGCGCGTCGATCGTGCGCTGGTCGGCGGGCTCACCGACGTGCCAGTCGCCGGTCGCGGCCGATTCGATCGCGATCTGCGAGGCGAGTCCGGCGCGTTCGGCTTGCGCGCGCAGCACCACCTCGGCCATCGGCGAGCGGCAGATGTTGCCGGTGCACACGAAGGACACCCGGAAGGGCTGCGCGGCCTCCCCCGCGGGCTCCGCGCTCATGGGTTCCATTGTGGAGGAGAATGCCCCTTTCAGGAATGGGTGGAGAAGAACATGGCGGATGCTCCGGCGCCCGACTTCGACGTCGACGAGACGCTCGCGGCGCGGCTCGTCGAGCGCCAGCATCCCGACCTCGCCGGCCCGCTCGAGCTCGTGGCGAACGGGTGGGACAACGCGATCTTCCGACTCGGCGACGACCTCGCGGTGCGGTTGCCGCGGCGGGCCGTCGCGGTGCCGCTCGTCGTGCACGAACAGCGCTGGCTGCCAGGGCTCGCCGCGCGGCTCCCGGTTGCGGTGCCCGCTCCGGTACGGGCGGGGCGCCCGGCGCCCGAGCTCGGCTACGACGCGCCGTGGAGCATCGTGCCGTGGTTCGCGGGTGCCGTGGCCGCGGGGATCGCGCCGGGCGAGCGCACGGGCCTCGCACCGGCGCTCGCGGCGTTCGTCGACGCGCTGGCGGTGCCCGCGCCGGCCGGCGCCCCGCGCAACCCGTACCGCGGGGTGCCGCTCGCCGACCGCGACGAAGTGGTGCGGGCGCGGCTCGACCGGCTCGCGTCGCGCGACGCCGGGCTCGGTGGGCTCGGCGGGCTCGGCCTCGACGTGGCCGCGCTGCGCGAGATCTGGCGCGACGCGCTCGACACGCCCGAGTGGGCCGGCCCGCCGCTCTGGGTGCACGGCGACCTGCACGGGGGCAACCTCGTGGTCGAGGCGGCCGGGCCGAGTGGTGCTGCGGATGCCGCGAACGTCCGTCTCCGCGCGGTGATCGACTTCGGCGACCTCACCGCCGGCGACCCCGCCACCGATCTCGCGACGGCCTGGCTGACGTTCGACGCCGTCGGTCGATCGGCGTTCCGCCGCGAGGTCGAGCGCCGTCGGAGCGTCGACGAGGCGACCTGGCGACGCGCCCGGGCGTGGGCGCTCGTGTGGGGCGGTGCGGTCGTCGACGAGCTCGGGACGGGTGGCGGCGGTGCCGCTCGCGATGGCGCCGACGATGGCGCAGACCGCGACGACGGCGATGCTGCCGGCCCGATCGCGCGGCTGGGCCGGTTCGCGCTCGAGCAGGTGCTCGCCGGCTGAGTCCGCGGCGGCCGACTCGTCCTCCACAGCCGGTGTTCTCTGCCGACCGTGCACGCATCGGCGGACCCGCCGCCCACGCCGGCGGCGCGGCGGCAGGCTGGCCGACATGGATGCTTCGGACCAACGACTGATCGCGGCGCTCACGGGCGGCGCGACCACCCGCGACGAGCTCGATCGGGCTGTGGCGCTGCGCGGGCGGTTCGCGCCGCTGCGCACCGCGATCGGGCACGCGGCGGCGATGCTGCCGCCCGACGGCGGCTCGTGGCGCTCGCAGGCGGCCGACCGTTACGCGGCACGCGTGCACGCGCTCCGGGCCGAGGTGCTGGCGACGATCGGCCGCCTCGACGACGCTGCGGCCGAGCTCGACGAGTGCATCCGGCGGTTGGGCGACCTCATCGCCGAGTTCGAGGCGGAGGAGCGCGCCGCGCTCGCCGCGGCCGAGGCGGCTCGCGTCGCCGACCATGCCGAACAGGGGCGCATGCTGCGCGTCGCCGACGAGCAGCGGCATGCAGCATGAGCGAGACGATCACGATCTCGGGCGGCGGGTCGACCGCCGTCGCGACCGATGAGCTCTTCGCCGACGCCGCGCGTCTCGGCGCCGCTGCCGCCGCGCTCGATGCGGCGTCGAACGAGACGGCCGCGCTCGCCGCGGAGCTCGACGCGCTCGGCGTCGATCGCGGCTCGTTCTGGTCGGCGCCGCGCCCGGCCTCCGCGACGAGACTGGTCGGGCACGCGCTCGCCGGGTGCCGCTCCGAGGGCGACGAACTGCGCGGTGCCCTCGTCGCGAGCGCGGAGCGGTACGGCCTCGCGGAGCAGTTCGTCGAGGGAGCGTGGCGCATCGGCGGCGGACTCGTCGGGTTCGCGCTCGGGCGGCTCGTCTTCTCGCCGGCCGGCGTCGTGCTCGCGACGGGTGCAGCGCTCGCCGCAGGCGCGAACGCAGCGGCTGATCACGTGTTCGGCACGACACCGTTGAACGAGTGGCTCTCGGCGAATCGCGGCCTGCTGTCCGATCCGATCTTCGTCCGCGCCGTACGGGCCGCCGTCGACTCGGTCGACGAGCTCGCCCTCGGGGCCCTGCCCGTGCCCGGCGGCGGCGTCCTCGCGGCGGCCGTCGGCCCCCGTATCGGCGCGCCCGAGAGTGCCTCGCTGCTGCTGGCACTCGCCGCCCTGCTGCGTTCGCCGGCGCTCGTCGACGGCCCCGTCAGAGTGCATCGCGCCGAGCGCGCCGATCGGGCGGGCGACGGTCGGGCACCGAGCGGTCACCCCGCCGAGGGTCCCGAACGCACCGTGCGCGCACCGGCCGGCTTCGGCGACCTCGCTGCGCGCGTTCCCGGGGGCGACGGACCGCAGATCCGCATCGAACGCTACGGCGAACCCGGCGACCCGCGTTGGGTCGTCTACGTCAGCGGCACGGTCGATCTCGCGGTCGTCGCCGGCGAGCAGCCGTTCGACATGGTGAACAACATCCACGGCATCGCCGACGACTCGCCGATCGACGCATTGCGACGGGCGGGCGCGGCATCCGGTGCGGGCGAGCGTGCGGTACGCGAGGCGATGGCCGCCGCGGGGGTCGCACCGGGCGACCCCGTGCTGGTGGCGGGGCACTCGGGCGGCGGCATCATCGGGGCGAAGCTCGCGGCCGACCCCGACCTCGGCGCGATCGGGGCCCTCGACCTCGGCGGCCCCAACGACTCGGCTCCCACGCGTCCCGGCGTGCCCAACATCGTCGTCGCACACACCGAAGACCTCGTGCCCGCGCTCGGCGGGACGGGGCACGACTCCCCCGACCGCACCATCGTCTCCCGCGACGCGCTCGAGCCGGGTCGGTCGTACGACGACGAGACGCTCCCGGCGCACGCGCTCGAGCGCTACCAGCAGACGGCGGCGCTCATGGACGAGTCCGACGACGCGCGCCTCGCCGAGTTCCGCGAGCTGCTCGCGTTCACGGGCGGCGGCGAGGGCGCGGTGAGCGAGTGGATCGCGCGGCGCGAATGACGCGAGCGGGCGTGATCAGTCGCGGGACGGGCGCACGACGAGCCCGATGAGCCAGCTGATGAGGCCGAGCACGAGCGCCCCGAGCACGCCCCACCAGAAGCTGTCGACCACGAGCCCGAAGCCCATGAGGTCGCTGATCCAGTCGACGATGAGCAGCAGCAGGCCGTTCACGATGAACGAGATGAGCCCGAGCGTGATCACGTAGATCGGGAAGGCGACGACCCGGATGAAGGTGCCCACGATCGCGTTGACGAGCCCGAAGATGAGGGCGACGAGCAGGTAGGTGAGCACGGTGGCGAGCTCGGTGTCGTCGTACGGCACCACGTTCACGCCCGAGACGATGAGCGTCGTCAGCCACAGCGCGAGGGCGATGACGATGACCTTGACGAGGAAGCGCATGCCTCCACTCTGTCAGACCCCGCGCGGCCGGCGAAGGGCTTGATCGGGCGAGGAGGCGAGACGGGCGAAGCGGTACGGTGGAACGCGTGACCGCACCGGAGCTTTCGCGCGCAGGGGTTCGCCTGCGCCCCGAGATCGCAGCCCTCCCCCCGTACCGCCAGGGCCGTCCGGCCCCGGCCGACGGCTTCAAGCTGTCGAGCAACGAGAACCCCTTCGATCCCCTGCCGTCGGTCGCGCAGGCGATCGCCGCGACCGGTGCGACGGTCAACCGATACCCCGATGCCACGGCGCTTGCCCTTCGTGAACGACTCGGCGAGCGATTCGGGGTGACCCCCGACGAGGTGCTCGTCGGCGCCGGATCGGTGGCCCTCCTCGCCGCCTTCATCCAGGCCGCCGCGGCGCCGGGCGACGAGGTCGTCTACTCGTGGCGGTCGTTCGAGGCGTACCCGGGCCTCGTCACGGTGTCGGGTGCGACGAGCGTGCCCGTGCCCAACCGCCCCGACCACGGCCACGACCTCGACGCGATGGCCGCCGCGATCAACGACCGCACCCGGGTCGCGATCGTCTGCTCCCCGAACAACCCGACGGGCGTCGTCGTCACGGCCGACGAGTTCGAGGCGTTCATGGCCAAGGTGCCCGCCGACCTGCTCGTGCTGCTCGACGAGGCGTACATCGAGTTCGTCGACCGCGGGGGCGACGCCGACGAGGCATCCGCATCGGTCGGTGAGGCCGTCGACGGGCGCACCCTGCTCGGCCGGTACCCGAACCTCGTCATCCTGCGCACGTTCTCGAAGGCCTACGGCCTGGCCGGTCTCCGCGTCGGATACGCGGTCGGCCCCACGCCGATCCTCGACGCGGCCCGCGCGACCGTGATCCCCCTGAGCGTGACCGCCGCCTCGTCGGCCGCGGCGATCGCGTCGCTCGAACCCGAGGCCGAGGCCGAACTGCTCGCCCGCGTCGGCGTGATCGCCGCGCGCCGCGACGGCGTTCGCGCCGCGCTCATCGCGCAGGGCTGGCCGATCCCGCAGGCGCAGGGCAACTTCGTGTGGCTGCCGACCGGCGACGCGACGACCGAGGTCGCCGAGCGCCTGTTCGACGCCGGGCTCGTGACCCGCGCGTTCGTCGGCGACGGCATCCGGGTCTCGATCGGCGAGGAGGAGTCTGTCGAAACCCTCCTCACGATTCTCAGCGAGCTTGTACCGACGTCACAAGAAGGGCACCGCGCCTAACGGGTACCGTGGAACGGTGGCAGCCCGCGAGAGAGATTTCACCGCGCCGACGGTCCAGCTCCTAACCCCCGAGGGCCGGTTGCAGCCGACCCCCGAGGCCGAGCCGTACCTGCCGCTCGTCGAGGCGCTCGACGACGCGACCCTGCAGCGGTTCTACCGCGACATGGCGGTCTCGCGCCGCCTCGACCTCACGGGCGCGAACCTGCAGCGGCAGGGCCAGCTCGCCCTGTGGGTGCCGAGCCACGGGCAGGAGGCCGCACAGGTCGGGTCGGCTCACGCCGCCCGCCCGCAGGACCACCTCTTCCCCTCGTACCGCGAGCACATCGTCGGCATGATCCGCGGGCTCGACCCCGTCGGCATCCTCGCGCTCCTGCGCGGCGTCACCCAGGGCGGCTGGAACCCCGAGGAGAGCGGCAACTTCCACCTCTACACGCTCGTGCTCGCCTCGCAGACGCTGCACGCGACGGGCTATGCGATGGGCCTGCAGTTCGACGGGGCGACCGCCACGGGCGACCCCGAGAGCGACGCGGCCGTGCTCGTCTACTACGGCGACGGCTCGACCTCGCAGGGCGACGCGAGCGAGGCGCTCGTCTTCGCCGCGAGCTACCAGACGCCCCAGGTCTTCTTCGTGCAGAACAACCAGTGGGCGATCTCGGTGCCCGTCGCCCGGCAGTCGCGCACTCCCCTGTCGCTGCGCGGCGCCGGGTTCGGCATGCCGAGCGTGCGCATCGACGGCAACGACGTGCTCGTGAGCTACGCGGTCACCCGCCAGTCGCTCGAAGAGGCACGCGCCGGTGAGGGCCCGAGCTTCATCGAGGCGCTCACGTACCGCATGGGCGCGCACACCACCGCCGACGACCCGACGAAGTACCGCACCGACGACGAGGTGGCGTACTGGGCCGAGCGCGACCCGATCATCCGCTACCGCACCTGGCTCGAGAGCCGGGGCGCCTCGGCCGCGTTCTTCGACGAGGTCGAGCAGGAGGCCGCCGACCTCTCGGCCGATGTGCGACGCCGCACGCTCGAGCTCGAGGCGCCGACGCGTGAGACGATCTTCGCCCACGTCTACAGCGAGCCGCACCCGCTCATGACCGAGCAGCTCGCGTGGCTCGACGCGTTCGAGACCTCGTTCGAAGGAGGCGAGGCGTGACCGGCATCGACGCCCGCCGACAGGCCCAGGAATCGGAGGTTCGCGTGAGCGAGACGACGGCTGCGGCATCCGACTCGGATGCCTCGACCGAGGCGGCAGCGCCCGCCGACGCCGTCCGCGGCGTGCACACCATGTCGATGGCGAAGGCGATCAACGCCGGTCTCGCCGACGCGCTGCGCGCGGACGAGAAGGTGCTGCTCATGGGCGAGGACATCGGCCCGCTCGGCGGCGTGTTCCGCGTCACCGAGGGGCTCTCGGCCGAGTTCGGCGACAAGCGCGTGGTCGACACCCCGCTCGCCGAGTCGGGCATCGTCGGCACCGCGATCGGCCTCGCGATGCGCGGCTACCGGCCCGTCTGCGAGATCCAGTTCGACGGCTTCATCTTCCCCGCGTTCGACCAGATCACGACGCAGCTGGCGCGCCAGACGCTGCGGCACGAGGGCCGGGTCTCGATGCCGATCGTCATCCGCGTGCCCTACGGCGGCCACATCGGCTCGATCGAGCACCACCAGGAGAGCCCCGAGGCGTACTTCGCGCACACGCCCGGTCTGCGCGTCGTGAGCCCGTCGAGCCCGCACGACGCCTACTGGATGATCCGCGAGTCGATCGAGTCGCGCGACCCCGTGCTGTTCCTCGAGCCGAAGAGCCGCTACTGGCCGAAGGGCCCCGTCGACCTCGACCACTCGGGCCTGCCGCTGCACGCGAGCCGCGTCGTGCGCCAGGGCACCGACGTCACGGTCGTCGGTCACGGCGCGATGGTCTCGACCCTCCTGCAGGCGGCCGATATCGCCGCCGAGGAGGGCACGAGCCTCGAGGTCGTCGACCTGCGCTCGCTCTCCCCCATCGACTACGGGCCCCTGCTCGACTCCGTGCACCGCACGGGCCGGCTCGTCGTCGCCCAGGAGGCGTACGGCAACGTGTCGGTCGGCTCCGAGGTCGCGGCGACCGTCGCCGAGCGGGCGTTCTACTCGCTCGAGGCGCCCGTGCTGCGGGTCTCGGGCTTCGACACGCCGTTCCCGCCCGCCGCGCTCGAGACCGAGTACCTCCCGAGCCCCGACCGGGTGCTCGAAGCCGTGGATCGCGCCCTGGCGTACTGACCCGCGGAACGTATGACGACACCGGCATGACTCGACTGCGAGGGTAAGACAGATGAGCGAGATCCGATTCCCCCTTCCCGACGTCGGCGAGGGCCTCACCGAGGCCGAGATCGTGCAGTGGCGCGTCGCGCCCGGCGACCGCATCTCGCTCGACCAGGTGTTCGTCGAGATCGAGACGGCCAAGTCGCTCGTCGAACTGCCGAGCGCGTTCGAGGGCGTCGTCTCCGAACTCCTCGTCGAGGAGGGCGCGACCGTCGACGTCGGCACCCCCATCCTCGTGATCAACACGGATGCCGCGGGCCAGGCGCCCGCCGCTGCGCCCGAGGCGGGCGCGACCGGCGTCGCGGACACCGCTCCCGCTGCCGCACCGGCCGCCCCGCCAGCCGCGTCCCCCGCCGAGGAGGGCGGCGGAGCCGTGCTCGTCGGCCACGGGTCGTCGGGTCCGACCGCGACGCGCCGCCGTCGGCATCCTGCCCCTGGCGGTGCGCACGAGAAGCTCGCCGCTCCCGTGCCGACTCCCCCGGCGCCCGCCCCCGCTGTCGCGGCACCCGCCACGTCGGCGGCTGCAGCGGCGCCCGCCGCAGCATCTGCCGCGCGGGTCGAGGCGCGGCCCGAGCCGCATGTGCCCGTGATCGCGAAGCCGCCGATCCGCAAGCTCGCGAAGGACCTCGGCGTCGACCTCTCGCGGGTCGCGCCGACCGGGCCGATCGGCGACATCACGCGTGACGACGTCATTCGCGAGGCGAGCCAGGCGAGTGTCTTCCGCAACATCCAGACGCCCGAGGCGCCGTCCGACCGCGAGACCCGCATCCCCGTGAAGGGCGTGCGCAAGGCGATCGCGAACGCGATGGTGCAGAGCGCCTACTCGGCCCCGCATGTGTCGGTCTTCGTCGACGTCGACGCCACCCGCACCATGGAGTACCTCAAGCGCCTCAAGGCCTCCCCCGACTATGCGGGCATCAAGATCTCGCCCCTGCTGATCATGGCAAAGGCGATGCTCTGGGCCGTGCGCCGCAACCCGACCGTCAACGCGCAGTGGACCGACGACGAGATCATCGTCAAGCACTACGTGAACCTCGGCATCGCCGCCGCGACGCCGCGCGGGCTCATCGTGCCGAACGTCAAGAACGCGCAGGACATGTCGATGGTCGAGCTCGCGACCGCGCTCGAGCAGCTGACGCTGACCGCCCGCGAGGGCAAGACGCAGCCGGCCGAGATGCAGGGCGGCACGATCACGATCACGAACATCGGCGTGTTCGGCATGGACACCGGCACCCCGATCCTGAACCCGGGCGAGGTCGGCATCGTGGCGCTCGGCACGATCAAGCAGAAGCCGTGGGTCGTCGACGGCGAGGTGCGCCCGCGCTTCGTGACGACGATCGGCGGGTCGTTCGACCACCGGGTCGTCGACGGTGATGTGGTGTCGCGGTTCGTCGCCGACGTCGCCTCGATCATCGAGGAGCCGGCGCTCCTGCTCGAGTAGGGCCGCTACAGGCGGAGCTGGTAGGTGATCTCGTCGGCCTCGCGCCCGGCTTCGGCGAAGCCGACGCGCTCGAGGGTACGACGGGCGGGCAGGTTCGAGATCTCGGCGCCTGCACGCAGGACTCGGGCCCCGACCGACCGCGCGAGCTCGACGGCGGCCTCGACGGTCTGCTGCGCGAGGCCCTGGCCGCGGACCGCCGGCACGAGGCCGAATACGAAGTCGATGGCGCCGTCGGCGTCGGGCGGGCCGAACAGGTTCACTCCCCCGATCGCCGGGCCGTCTTCGCCGCGATGCACGAGGTAGGGGCCGAACGGCGCGGGGTCGCCGTTCTCGCGGGCCGCGCGCACGTAGTCGGCGAGCAGTTCGGGCTCGTCGGTGAAGGCGTACCCGCCCTCCCACCCGTCGTGCGGGTCGACGGTGCCGGCGAGCACGCGCTCTGCGTCGGCGACGGTGAACGGAAGCAGGGTGAGCGGGGGCGTCGTCGTCGGGTGCACGTACTTCACTCTCCCATGAGCCGCCGACAGACGCCACGGATTGTCCACAAGTGACGATGCCGCATCGTCGAACGCGGGTCGCGCGACATCGGCCCGTGCAGCCGGGGCCGGGCCAGCCGCTCGTGGTTTTGACAATCATTATCAATAACGCGTAGGGTCGGACCATGAGCCCACTCCCCCGACCCCGCCGATCGTCAGCCGCTGCCGCCGTCATGGTGGCCGCCACCGGGGCGCTCGTGCTCGCCGGTTGCGCCGGCCCCGGGGCATCCGGTTCGAGTGCCGACGAGCCGCAGATCGTCGCGACCACGACCCAGGTTGGCGACTTCACGCGCGAGCTCGTGGGCGACGAGGTGGCCGTGACCCAGTTGCTCTCCCCCGGGCAGAGTGCGCACGGATTCGATCCCTCGGCGGCGCAGCTGCTCGCCCTCAGCGATGCCGACGCGCTCGTCGTCAACGGCGCGGGTCTCGAGAGCTGGCTCGACGATGCGATCGCAGCCTCGGGGTTCGACGGCGTGCTCGTCGACGCGAGCACCGGCATCGAGCTGTTCGGCACCGACGACCACGATCACGGCGACCACGCCGACGAGGCGGAGGACTCGGGCGACGGCCACGAGCACGAGCACGAGGGCGAGTCCGAGGCTGCCCACGACGACCACGCCCACGGTGAGGGCAATCCCCACATCTGGACCGATCCCGAGCTGGCCGAGCACATGGTGGAGAACATCGCGCACGGGCTGGCCGAGGTGCCGGGTGTCGACACCGCCGCGGTCGAGGCGAACGAGACCGCGTACCTCGAACAGCTCCACGCGCTCGACGACTGGATCGGCGAGAACGTCGACCGCGTGCCGGTCGCCGATCGGCTGCTCGTGACGAACCACGACGCGTTCACCTACTTCGTCGACGCGTACGACATCACCTTCGTCGGCAGCATCATCCCGAGCTTCGACGACAATGCCGAGCCGAGCGCGGCCGAGATCGACGAACTCGTCGCGAAGATCAGGGACACGGGCGTGCAGGCGGTGTTCTCCGAGGCGTCGATCTCGCCGAAGGCGGCGGAGACGATCGGCGCCGAGTCCGGTGCGAAGGTCTACTCCGGGCCCGACGCGCTCTACGGCGACTCGCTGGGCGCCGTCGGCACCGACGGCGAGACGTACGTGGGCAGCCAGGTGCACAACGCCCGGCTGATCCTGGAGTCGTGGGGCGTCGAGCCTTCCCCGCTCCCCGCCGTACTGGCAGGATGACCGCATGGCGGGCATGACCGACTCCTCCGTGCTGCGGCTCACCGGCGCCGCGTTCACGTATCCCGGCGGTGCGGGCATCACCGGACTCGACGTCGAGATCGGGCGCGGAGAGGCGCTCGCGCTCATCGGGCCGAACGGTGCGGGCAAGTCGACGCTGCTCAAGGGCATCCTCGGACTGGTACCGCGCACCGCGGGCACCCTCGAGCTCGGCGGTGTCGAGGCGCCCGAGCGGCCTTCGCATTCCCGAAACGGCATAGTCGCGTTCCTGCCGCAGTCGGCCGACCTCGACGCGGACTTCCCGATCAACGTCGAGCAGGTCGTCATGCAGGGCAGGTACCGCGGGCTGGGGCTCTTCCGTTGGCCCGGCCGCGCAGACCGGGCGGCCGTCGCGCACGCGCTCGAGCGGGTCGGCCTCGAGTCGCTCGCGAAACGCCCCTTCGGCGAGCTCTCCGGCGGACAGCGGCAGCGCGGACTGCTGGCCCGCGCGCTCGCCTCCGAACCGGCGCTGCTGCTGCTCGACGAGCCGTTCAACGGACTCGACCAGGTGAATCGCGACGCGCTCGTCGACACGCTCAGGCAGCTCAAGGCCGACGGCGTCGCCGTGCTCGTGTCGACCCACGATCTCGAGCTCGCACGCCTTGTCTGCGACACCGTGCTGTTCGTCAACGGCACGCAGCTCGCGCACGGCCCCGTCGACGAGGTGCTCACGCTCGGCAACGTGCAGGAGTGCTTCGAGGGCGTGGAGGTCGAGATCGACGAGCACACGCTCGTCGTCCCCGGCCACGAGGGGCATTGATGCCCAGAGTGGAATACAAGGCGCGGGGGAGGGGCCGGCGGTGACCGCGGTCGACGCGCTGTTCTCGGCGTTCACGATCCCGTTCATGGCCCGAGCGCTCGCGGTCATGCTCGTGCTCGCGGTCGTGGCCGGTGTCGTGGGGGTGCTCGTCAACCTGCGCGGCCTCGAGTTCATCAGCGACGGGCTGACCCACGCGGTGTTCCCGGGCCTCGCGATCGGACTCGCGATCGGCGGCACGAGCGGACTCGTCCCCGGAGCGGCGATCGCCGCGCTCGCGGGTGCGGCCGCCCTCACCTGGCTGGACCGGGCCGGCATCACGTCCGATGCCGCGATCGCGATCGTGCTCACCGCCGCGTTCAGCATCGGCGTGATCGTCGTCTCGAAGAGCGACGACTACGCGGGCGAGCTCGAGGCGCTGCTGTTCGGCCGGGTGCTCACGATCCCGCCCGATCAGGTGCTGCCGCTCGTCGCCGTGAGCCTCGTCGCACTCGTCGCGGTCGGGCTCACGCTCAAGCAACAGCTGTTCCGGGCGTTCGACGCCCGTGGCAGCCGCGCCGCGGGCGACTCGGCGCTCGTGCTCGACCTCGTGCTCAACGCGTCGATCGCGCTCGTCGTCGTGGCAGCCGCGAGCACGGTCGGCACGCTGCTCGTGCTCGCGCTGCTGATCGTGCCCGGCGCGGTCGCGCGCCTCGTGACGAGGCGGCTGTGGTGGCTGTTCCCCGTAGCGGCGGGCTTCGCGGCGGTCGCCGCGTGGCTCGGGCTCGCGACCGGTTTCGCCATCTCGGTCGGGGCCGGCGTCGACGTGCCGGCCGGATCCACGGTCGTCGGCGTCTTCGTCGTCGGGTACGCGATCGTGCTCGGGGCGTTCGGTCTGGGGCAGTGGGCGCGTGGACGTGGGGTTCGCCGGGGGAGGGGTCTCGATACGCGTCCTCCTTCGTCGGGCGCTCCTCGACCACCGGTACCGACGCTGTCGGGGGAGGGGCGCTGATGGGCTACTTCGAACGCGCGCTCCTCGCGGCCATCGTGATCGGCGTCGGCGCCGGGTTCGTCGGCGCGCTCGTCGTGCTGCGCAAGCGCACCTTCTTCGCCCAGGCCCTCACGCATGGGACGTACCCGGGTGCCGTCGCGGCGGCAGCGCTCGGCGTGAGCGTGCCGGCCGGTGCCGCCGTCGCGTCGGTCGTGCTCGTCGTCGTCATGGCGGGCATCGCGCGCGTGCGACGTCAGGGCGCCCAGGTCGCCGCGGGCATCGTGCTCACGGGCGGCTTCGCCGCCGGGGCACTGCTCCAGTCGCTCATCCCGGGGCTGCCGGTGCGCGCGGAGAGCCTGCTCGTCGGCTCGATCCTCACGGTGAGCGACGCTGATATTCTGCTGGCGGCATGCGTCGCGCTCGTCGCGATCGCCGTCGTCGCCCTGATCGGCAAGGAGATCGCCCTCTCGACCTTCGACCCGGCCGGTTTCCGTGCGATGGGGTACCGCGAATGGCCGATCGAACTCGTCGTGCTGGCGCTCACCGCCGCGTCGGTCGTGAGCTCGTTGCCGGCGGTCGGAGCGATCCTCGCGATCGCCCTCATCGCCGCACCCGCTGCGGCGGCGAAGCTCATGGTGACGACCTTCCGCGGCGTGCTGTTCGCGGCCCCGGTCATCGGCGCGGCGTCGGGCGTCATCGGCGTGCTCGCGTCGCGGGTGTTCGCGATCGCGGCGGGGCCGGCGATCGCGCTCGCGGCGACCGCGTTCTTCCTGCTCGCACTGGGGATCTCCAAGCTGCGCGCGCTACCGTTGAGACGGGCCGACATCCCCGTCGAGACCGCGGAGGGCGCACGGATCGCATGATGAAACGCAACACCTGGCAGCGCGAGGCCGTGCGAGAGGCGCTCGACACGACCGAGGGCTTCATCAGCGCACAGGCACTGCACTCGGCGCTGCACGCGAGCGGTTCGCCGATCGGGCTGGCGACCGTCTACCGCGCCCTCGGCGACCTGGCCTCGAGCGGCGAGGCCGATTCGCTGCAGTCGCCCGAGGGCGAGGCACTCTACCGGGCCTGCTCGACGACCGGGCACCACCATCACCTGATCTGCCGCAACTGCGGACTCACGGTCGAGATCGAGGCCACCGAGGTCGAGGCCTGGGCCAAGGGCGTCGCCGCCGAGCACGGATTCACCCAGGCGGCGCACGTCGTCGACGTGTTCGGTCTCTGCGCGAACTGCACCGCGCTCGCGGCCGCGGACGACGACTGACCTCGAAGAGTACCTGATCAGGGTCATAAACCCAGCGCGAGTTTGGGTTCCTCCCCGAACCTCGTTACGGTGGATGACGGTCCTGCAAGACCGATCCGCCCAGTCCGCGCTCCGTCATTCCCCGATGGGAATGCTCGGAGCGTATGGTTGCGCGGTGAGGCATCCGGCCCCGATGGCCGGTTGCTGAGAAGCCCTGATTCGCCCGACGAACGCACTACGCGCCGGGCTTGAGCACGGGGCATCCGACTCACCGTCAACCCGGCCGCAACCCAGGAGTTCGGCGCGCCCGGACTCGACCGCGAAACGCCCTGCGTGAGCGGTATTCGGCGCGCCCTCGGGGAGCCCTACATGTCCGATACGACCGCACTCGAAGTGCGCCACCTCACCAAGTTCTTCGGCCGCAAGCCACGCGAGGCCCTCCAGCGGCTGCGCGACGGCGCCGGTCGCGACGAGCTCACGTCGCTCGGCACCGCGGCGGTCATCGACGCCGACTTCGAGGTGCGCCGCGGCGAGATCTTCGTCGTCATGGGCCTCTCGGGGTCGGGCAAGTCGACGCTCATCCGCATGCTCAACGGGCTCGTCGAGCCGACCGACGGGTCGGTCACGGTGATGGGGGAGCAGATCACCGGGGTCGCGCCGAAGCGCCTTCGTGCGGTCCGCCGACGTCGGGTCTCGATGGTGTTCCAGCACTTCGCCCTGCTGCCGCACCGCACCGTGCTCGAGAACGCCGCCTACGGGCTCGAGATCCAGGGCGTCCCGGCATCCGAGCGTCGTGCCCGCGCCGAGCGGATCCTCGAGCGCGTCGGCCTCGGCGGCTGGGGCGGCAAGCTGCCGTCCGAGCTCTCCGGGGGCATGCAGCAGCGGGTGGGACTCGCCCGTGCGCTGGCCGCCGACACAGACATCCTGCTCATGGACGAGGCGTTCTCGGCGCTCGACCCGCTCATCCGCCGCGACATGCAGGAGCAGCTCGTCGAGCTGCAGCAGGAGCTCGGCAAGACGATCGTCTTCATCACCCACGACCTCAACGAGGCGATGTTCCTCGGCGATCGCATCGCGATGATGCGCGACGGTCGCATCGTGCAGATCGGCACGGCCGAGGAGATCCTCACCGACCCGGCCGACGACTACGTCGCCCAGTTCGTGCAGGACGTCGACCGGGCCCGCGTGCTCACGGCCGGCAACGTCATGGAGGCGCCGCGCGCCGTCGCGACCGCGTCCGCCGGACCGCGGGCCGCCCTGCGGACCATGCGCGACCTGCAGACCTCGATGGTCTTCGTCGTCGGCAACGGCCGGCGCCTGCTCGGCGTCGCGCACGATCGCGACGTGCTGCGGCTCGTGCAGCGCGGCGAACGCGACCTGAGCATCGCGATCAGCGACGACCACCCCGTCGTGGGCGTCGACGAGCACCTCGCCGAACTGCTGGGCAGTGCGGTCGAGAGCCAGTTGCCGCTCGCCGTCGTCGACGGCGAAGGCCGCCTCCTCGGCGCCGTGCCGCGTGTGACCCTGCTCGCTGCGCTCGGCAACGTCAGCACCGACACGGCCGAGCAGGCCATCATCGAGACTCCGGTGACGATCCCGATCGACGTGATCACCGAGACCCTGCACCGCACCGCGCACTCCGAGGCGACGGTGGCCGACGCCGTGCCCGCCGTGGCCGCGGGGGAGAGGAGCCCGGCATGAACGAGTTCCGTCTTCCGCTCGGCCAGTGGGCCGCCGCGTTCATCGACTTCGTGACCGAGGTGTTCGGCGGCTTCTTCACGTTCGTCCGCGACGTCTTCGCGGGCTTCTACGACCTCGTCGAACTCGTCCTCCAGGCACCGCCGTTCTGGGTCGTGATCCTCGCGATCGCCGCCCTGGCCTGGTTCGCCCGCGGCTGGAAGCTCGCCGTCGGCTCGGCGATCGGCCTCCTCGTGATCGTCGGCGTCGACCAGTGGGACAACGCCATGGCGACGCTTGCGCTCGTGCTCGTCGCGAGCGCGATCGCGGTCGTCGTGGCGGTGCCGGTCGGTGTGCTCGCCGCGCGCTCCGACGGCGCGTCGCGGGTCATCCGCCCGATCCTCGACTTCATGCAGACGATGCCCGCGATGGTCTACCTGATCCCGGCGCTCATCCTGTTCCGCGTCGGCGTCGTGCCGGGCATCGTGGCGACGATCATCTTCGCCATGGCCCCTGGCGTGCGGCTCACCGAGCTCGGCATCCGCGGCGTCGACCGCGAGGTCGTCGAGGCGGGGCAGGCGTTCGGCTCGTCGCCGTGGCGCATCCTCCGCCAGATCCAGCTGCCGCTCGCGATGCCGAGCATCATGGCCGGCGTCAACCAGGTCATCATGCTCTCGCTCTCGATGGTCGTCATCGCGGGCATGGTCGGCGCGGGCGGCCTCGGCGGCGACGTCGTGCAGTCGCTCACGCGCATCGACGTGGGCCTCGGCTTCGAGGCGGGCGTCTCGGTCGTCATCCTCGCGATCATCCTCGACCGCATCACGGGCGCGCTCGGCGCACCCAGGGCCCGGCGGCGCCGGCGACCGGTGGCGGATGCCTCGGCGCCGACGTCCAGCGCGGCCGCCGACGCCGGCGTCGGCGACGAGCGCGACGAGCCCGTCCCGGTCGGCGCCCGCCCCGAGGCATCCGCGACGACGGTCTGACGCCGCCCCCTGCGGGGCCTCGATCCGCGTCCTCCGTCGTCGGGCGCCCCTCGACCACCCGTGCCCTCGTCGGGCGCCCTCGACCGACGCACACGACCTCACCCCAACGCCCGTGACCCTGCGCACGGGAGGAAAGGAGTCACATGAAGAAGCGCATGCTCACCGGAGCACTCGCACTGGGCGCCGTCTCGGCGCTCGCCCTCACCGGCTGCGCCACCGGTGCCGAGGCCGAGACCCTCGACAACGGCGACCGCAAGGACGTCACGATCGCCGTGTTCAACGGCTGGGACGAGGGCATCGCCGCGAGCGAGCTCTGGAAGGCCGTGCTCACCGAGCAGGGTTACGACGTCACCCTCGAGTACGCCGACCCGGCGCCCGTCTACTCGGGTCTCACGACCGACGACTACGACGTCACCCTCGACACGTGGCTGCCGATCACCCACGCCGACTACATCGAGCAGTACGGCGACGACCTCGTCGACCTCGGCTCGTGGAACGACGACGCCAAGCTCACGATCGCGGTCAACGAGGACGCCCCCGTCGACTCGCTCGACGAGCTCGCCGCGAAGGCCGACCTGTTCGGCAACCGCCTCGTCGGCATCGAGCCCGGATCGGGGCTCAACCGCGTGACCGAGGACGAGGTGATCCCGACGTACGGCCTCGAGAAGATGGAGTACCTCACGAGCTCGACGCCCGCGATGCTCGCCGAGCTCACCGCCGCCACGAAGGCGGGGGAGAACATCGCCGTCACGCTGTGGCGCCCGCACTGGGCGTACGACGCGTTCCCGATCAAGGACCTCGACGACCCCGAGGGCGCACTGGGCGACGCCGAGGGCATCCACGCGTTCGGCGGCAAGAGCTTCGAGGCGTCGTTCCCGACGCTGAGCGGCTGGCTCGAGGACTTCGAGATGGACAGCGAACTGCTCTTCTCGCTCGAGAACGCGATGTTCAACGAGTCCGACTCCGACGACTACGGGCCCGTGGTCGAGCAGTGGATCGCCGACAACCGCGACTACGTCGACGGGCTCACCGACTAGCTTCGCCCACCGACGCGGTCGTGCAGACGGCGTGTGACGGATGCCCCGTGGCCTCCGTCACACGCCCGTCTGCGTCGACCCTGCGCCACGCTCGGCGGCGGCGGCAGCGGCAGCGGCCGTGGTCGCGGCCTCACGGGCGTCGACCTCGGCGAGTCGCTCGTGGAGCGTCGCACGCACCCTGCGGCTCGTCCTCGCCTTGCGCAACAGGTCGATCCGCTCGGCTTCGAACGCACCGAACTCTCGCTGCGGGACCGTCGTCGTGCGCAGCGTGACTCGTCTGGCGATCAGCGCGAAGCCCGCGATGAGCGCGAGGATCGACCCGATCCAGTGCCACCCCCACGGCTGGTCGCCGTTCTGGAATGGACTCGGCTCGGCGTACACCCCCGCGAAACCCAGCGGCATCACGGTGAAGATCGTGAAGAAGAAGGTCATCTCGTTCGTCAGGAGCGGGCCGTGGCGCTCGTCGACCGAGCGCCAGACGAGCACGGTCGACAGGAGCGGGACGCAGGAGACCGCGATGACGAGCCACGAGGCGACCGGGATCATCGGGAACGGCTGGTCGGACTGCCATGCCGACGTGCCCTTCGCGGGGTTCGGCAGGCCCGAGACGAGCATGTTGAGGATCGTGGTGGCGATGAGCGCGCCGTACACCATGATCGCGAGCGTGACCGGAACCAGGGCGCGGGTGACCCGGCCCTCACGGCGCTGATCCGCCTTGTCGCCGACGTCGTAGTCGAAGGGCGAGCCCGAGCGGCGCTTCATCGGGGCACGCTCCCAGCTGGATGGTCGGTCGGGAACGCCGCGCGGCCGCGGCGCCGACCCTGGTGGGTGCGGCGGCGCGGCCGCGCGGCGCGGTGGGACTAGTTGCCGGCGAGGGCCTGGTCGGTGTCCTTGATCGCCTGCATCATCTTGCGCAGCGAGTCGCCCATGTCGCTGATGCCCTCGATCGCCTTCTCGAGACCGGTGGTCAGCTCGGTGTACCCCTCGCCGAACTTGCCCGACGCGTGCTGCGTCTTGAAGTCGTCACCGAGGAGACGGTCCACGTCGTCCTTCAGGCGACGCAGCACGTCGCCGATCTCCTCACGACCCGTGTCGAGACGGCCCGCCATCGACTCCATCTCACCGTACGACGCCTTGAAATCAGCCATCATCAACCTCTTCACTCGGAAAGTCCGTCCCCCGGAACCGGGTGACGTCCACGAGACTAACCGCACCCGAACCCCGGGTGGAATGGGGAGCGCTCCCCATCCGGCGGGCCCTGCCCGGCGCGACACATCCCTCGTCGAGCGAGCGTCGTGCCCGGGGAGCGATCACCGCCAGTCGGAACGCGAGCGGACGCGGCGTTCGGCCAAGTCGAACTGCGCCGCGTCGAGGACACCGCCGCCGCGGAGCAGGTCGAGCGCCTCCAGCTCCGCGGCGAGCAGCGCCGCCAGCTCTTGCGGGGTGCTCGTGCGGAAGACGTACCGGCGCCACTCGTCGAGTCGGCGCCGCATACCCGCGACGAACTCGGACGATGCCGCGATCTCGGCGGGCACCGCATCAGTCTGCTGCACGCGTCGCCCGCCTGCCCAGTCGGGGCGCTCGCGGTCGTGGCGGAAGGCGACCACGGCGAGGACGATGCAGCCGATCGTGGCGGCCACCTGCAGCAGCAGCCCCACCGACGCGGCCGGCGTCGCCGACACGTCGCCGAATTCGCCGAGCACCATGACGATCGCGATCGCCCAGACGATCGGGAAGAAGACGTACATGCGGGCGCCGAAGTTTCCGCCGTGGTACAGGGGGTTCTGGGTGCGCTTGGGCTCGAGCACCCAGAAGAGGACGGTCGCCGCCGCCATGCCGAGGCCGGAGGGAAGCGCCCCCGACACCGGGTCGAGCGCGGCATTGCCGGTGCGGCCGATCATGATGAGCGCGGGTGCCGCGATGCCGACGACCGCGGCGATCACGCTGAGCCACACGTGGGCACGCGACACCGTCGGAGCGGGTTCCGCATCGGCGGCCGGTGCGAGGAGATCGAGTTCGGCCCGCTCGGCCGTGCGCACGACCGTCGGGTACGCCGCAGCCGCGTCGGCGTGCGTCGCCAGCAGGGCGATCTGCGGCACCGCGTCGAGCGCCGTCGGCGCGTCGACGGGCTGCGGGAGGGCGCCGATCGCTGCGGCCACGGCCGCCCGTTGCCCGGGGGTGAGGACCTGCGCGTCGCTCACGCTCGCGCTCCGCCGGCGAGGGCGGCGAGCGCGGCCTGATCCATGCCGGCGACGAGGCGGTCGCCGTCGGCGAGACGCTGGGTGAGCCAGCGCGGGTCGTCATCGACCGAGATGCCGTAGACCACCCACCCGCCCGTGATCGCGAGCCACTCGGCCTTCGCGAGGATGCCGGAGTGCCCCTCGCCGAGCTGACGTTCTCCGAGGGGGACGAGCGAGAGGCGCCGGGCGAAGTCGTCGAACACCTCGCCCTCCAGCTCGTCGACGACGGGATCGATGAGCGTGCGGTCGAGGCCGGGGAGCAGCTCGCGCGCGGTCGTGCCGTCGGGGTCGCGTCGCTGCACGTACAGGTCGAGCCAGCCGCGGGGGTCGGAGTCGACCGGGAAGTACCAGAATCGCGCGCCGACGTGCTCGGTCGGGAACGTGGCGACCGCGACCGCCTGGTCGCGGATCGCGGCGATGAGATCGTCGGCGGTGCCCCGGTCGCGCGTCACCTCGTCGGCCACCCACGACGCCCACGACTCGGCGTCGGGCCACTGCTCGTCGGTCCAGTCCACCGGCACGCGGATCCAGCGGTCGGGATCGAAGACGATCGGGAACACGTTCATGCTTCGGGCACCCATCTGAACGTCGACATGATGGCCTCGCCGATGAAGATCAGGCCCTTCGCCATCTCCTGCGAGTTCTCGTCGGCGACGGAGAGGACCGAGTACTGGAAGAGCAGGGCGCGACGTCCGTCGCCGTCGGGCACCGGCACCACGTACGTGAGTTCATCGGTCATGACCGACGCCGACTCGTCGCGGTAGTCCGAGTGCCGCCGGATGAGATGCATCTCGACCTCGGCCGGCGGCACCTCGACGACGGAGTTCTTGGCGAGGCGCGCGAGCGCGGCCTCCCAGGTCACCCCGGTGGGGATGACGAGCGGCGAGACGGCGAGCAACGCCGGCATCGGGGCGCCGGGCTCGCGCTCGGGAGCCACGTACACCTCGAAGACGCCGCGATCGCGCAGCGACGCACGGAGCCGGCTCAGCATGGTCTTGAAGCCCAGCACGAGGTCGGGTCGGCCGGCGCGCTTCATCTGCTCGAGCGCGTTCGCGGTCGTCGCATCGTCGACGAGCGCGGCGGGCGGGACTTTCGCCCAGCCCGGCGGACACAACAGCGTGTACGACGTCTTCGGGATCGTCTGGCCGCTCAGTTCCTCACGTAGTGAGGCCACGTGGTCTCCTCATCGCTCTCGATCGCGCCGGCTCGACCGGCGCGAATCGGCTAGTTGCCCTTGATCCAGTCGATCGTGCCGCCGATGAAGTCGGGCATGTCGGGCAACGGGATGCCGACGCCCTGCAACGACTGATAGCCGCCGAAACCAGTGTTCCAGAGATTCAGGCCCTGGCCCGCCAGGCCCGGCATGCCGCTCACCTTGGAGACCCAGCTCGCCACGTTGCCGCCGGCCGGCATCGCACCCGCGCCGGGCCAGGCCGACGCGAGGCGCTGGCTCAGCGTGTAGGCCTGACCGTCGAGGATCGAGCCGCCGCTGCGCAACGCGTTCCAGGCGTTGGCGGCCCAACTGCCGCGGTTCGCGGCGAGGAAGGCGTCAGCGAGACCCGGGGCCGCCAGTTCGCGGGCGGCACGGTTGCCCGCACCGCGACCGGCGCCCACGACGGTGCGAAGGTCGCGCAGCAGGGCGTTGCGGCCCACGCCGAGGAAGCCCTTGGCCGCGTTCGTGAACCCGAACGCGCCCTTGAAGGCCTGCCCGGTGCCCCGGAGCAGCCCGAGCGAGCGCACGCCGGGGCCGACCGCCTTCGCGAAGGCGCCCATGAACGGCAGCACCCCGAGCACGTCGAACGCGATGTCCGTCCACGACACCCGTTTCGAACCGCACGCCATCATGATCACGTGCGCGACGAGCGCGACGATGCCGGCGACCGCGGCGATCGCGAGCCAGATCGGGCCGCCGATCACGAGCGCGGCCACGACGGCGAGGGTCGCGACGATCGTCGCGACCGTCGCGAGACCGTCGAGCAGGTCCTCCCACCAGGTGTCGTCGATCCCGGAGGCGTCGATGGCCTTCTCGATGCCGGTGATCGCATCCTCGTAGGCCTTGTCCCACGTCGAGTAGCCGCTGTCGAACGCGACCCAGAGGTCCTCGAGCTTCTTGCCGGCGGCCTTCTCGTCGTCGGACGCCTCTTTGAGTGCCGACTTCGCCGCGGACTTCTCGGCGTCGGTCGCCTCCGTCTCCCACACCCAGGTCGTGTTGTTGTCGTCGACCTTGTCCTGCGCGTCGTCCTTCGCGTCGACGGCGGCCTCGTGGGCCTTGTGGGCCGCGATGATGTCGTCGACGAGCGGGTCGACGGTCGTGTTGCGTGCGGTGCGGAGCGCGGCGGCGTAGGTCACCAGCACCGGGCCAGTCTTCTCGTACCGCTCACCGACCTTGCGCAGGTCGCCGTGCAGTTCACGAGCCGACTCGCGGACCTTGTCGATGCTCTCGGCCTTGTACTTCTCGTTCGCACCGAGCTTCTGCAGCTCGTCGGCGGTCGAGGTCAGGCTGGCGCCGATCTTCGAGTAGTGCTTGCCGGCCCTCTCGATCTCGCCCGGGTCGCCGTCGAGCTCCTGGACGGCAACGCCCTTCGGGGAGCGCAGGCCTGCGTTGTAGCCGTAGCCGTACGTCATCGGGGTGCCTCCTCGCTGGGCTTCGCCAGCTCCTCGTCGCGCTGCTTGAAGCCGTCGACGATCGACTTCAGGTGATCGTGGATGTTCGTCAGGCCGTCGAGGATGACCTCGCGGTTGCCGTCCCAGCCGGACTCGAAGGATCCGACCTTGTTGTACAGGCGCTGATCGCCGTGCGGTCGCCCGACGGCCTCCTGGACGTCATCGGTCTTGTCGCCGAGCTCCTCGAACTCCTTGACGAAGACCCCCAGGTCGCCGACCATCGCCGTCAGGTCATCGAAGTCCAGGTCGATGTCCGGTCCCGCCATCGCTCATCCTCCATCGTCGGCTGCTGGATCGGGGGAGGGAGTCGCCCCGGATCATGCACGGCATCGTCATCCCGCGATCGGGTGACTTCCATGAGACTAACCGCACCTCGAACCCCCGCGAATGGGGAGGACTCCCCATTCGGTGCGTCGGGCCACGTGCCGCCGACGGGGGACGGGCGCGCCCCTGATCTCCCGCGCCGGCCGAGGAGCATTCATGCGATCTGGGTGATACCGGGGCGCGGCCGCCGGGTCTAGCATCGCGAACGGATGCGGCGTTCGGGGGAACGGCTCCTCCCGCCCGCGCACTGCGGTGTCCCCACGGCATCGCGCCCGGCAACGCACGGAGGGATGACGATGACCGAGCAGCTCGACAACGAATACACGCCGAGGTTCGCGCGACCGGGGGAGGCGACGGTCAACACGGGGCACCGCATCCCCGAGAACGAGTCGTTGCCCCAGACGGCGTACCAGATCATCCGCGACGAGGTCATGCTCGACGGCAACGCCAGGCTCAACCTCGCGACCTTCGTCACCACGTGGATGGACGACGAGGCCAAGGCCCTTTACACCGAGGCCTTCGACAAGAACATGATCGACAAGGACGAGTACCCGCAGACCGCGGCGATCGAGGAGAAGTGCTGGCGCATGCTCGCCGACCTCTGGCACTCGCCCGATCCCGACGGCACCATCGGCACGTCGACCATCGGCTCGTCCGAAGCGGCGATGCTCGGCGGCCTCGCGATGAAGCGCCGCTGGCAGCAGGCCCGCCGCGCGGCCGGCAAGGACGCCTCGAAGCCGAACTTCGTGATGTCGAGCGCCGTGCAGGTGTGCTGGGAGAAGTTCTGCAACTACTTCGACGTGGAGCCGCGCTACGTGCCGGTGAGCGACGAGTACCCCATGCTCGACGGCGCGCAGCTCGAGGAGTACGTCGACGAGAACACGATCGGCGTCGTGGTGATCATGGGCGTCACCTACACGGGTGCGTACGAGCCCGTGAAGCAGATCTCGGACGCGCTCGACGCCCTGCAGGCCAAGACCGGGCTCGACATCCCGATCCACGTCGACGGCGCATCGGGTGCGATGATCGCCCCGTTCATCCAGCCCGACCTCGAGTGGGACTTCCGGCTGCCGCGCGTGCACTCGATCAACACGTCGGGTCACAAGTACGGCCTCGTCTACCCGGGCCTCGGCTGGGTGGTCTGGCGCACGGCCGACGTGCTGCCCGACGACCTGATCTTCCGGGTGAGCTACCTCGGCGGCTCGATGCCGACGCTCGCGCTCAACTTCTCCAGGCCCGGGGCGCAGGTACTGCTGCAGTACTTCCTCTTCCTGCGGCTCGGCGTCAAGGGCTACGCCGCCGTGCAGCAGGCCTCGCAGGACGTCGCCGTGTACCTCTCCAAGGGCATCGCCGAGATCGGCGCCTTCGACCTGATCAGCGACGGCACCGACATCCCCGTCTTCGCCTGGCGGCTGAAGCCCGGTCACACCGACAACTGGAACCTGTACCACCTGCAGGACCGGTTGCGCCAGAAGGGCTGGCTCGTGCCCGCCTACCCCCTGCCCGACAACATGAGCGACCGCACCGTGCAGCGCATCGTCGTGCGCAACGGGCTCAGCATGGACCTCGCGGCGGACCTCCTCCGCGACATCCAGGCCGAGACCGCCTACCTCGACCAGCTCGAGTCGCCCATGCCCATCGAGGGCAACCGTCCCGCGTTCCACCACTAGGAGGCGAGTGCAATGACGAAGCAGGCGACCGAGTCGCCACGGCTCGGAAAGAACCACCCTCTGGCGCCGAAGACGGCGCACACCGCGTATCTCGGCGCGGGCCAGCTCGCCCTGCTCACCGTCGTGGTCGTCGCGAGCCTGCGCTCGCTGCCGGCGATGGCGGTCTACGGGCTCGGCAGCGTGACGCTCTACATCATCCCGGCCATCTTCTTCCTGATCCCGACCGCGCTCGTCGCGGCCGAGCTCGCGACGGGGTGGAAGGGCGGCGTCTACGTCTGGGTGCGCGAGGCCTTCGGCAACCGCTGGGGCTTCACCGCCGTCTGGCTCCAGTGGATCCAGAACGTCGTCTGGTACCCGACGCAGATCGCCTTCATCGCTGCGGCGATCGCGTTCGTGTTCATGGACCCGTCGCTCGCGAACTCCGGCCTCTACACGGCGATCATCATCCTCGTGCTCTATTGGGGATCGACGCTCATCGCCCTGCGCGGCGGCAACCTGTTCGCCAAGCTCGGGTCGTGGGGCGGCATCCTCGGAACGCTCTTCCCGGCGGCGCTGCTCATCGTGTTCGGCTTCATCTGGCTGGGCACGGGGGAGCCGAGCGAGGTACCGCTCGGGGCGGCGAACATGATCCCGCCGTTCACCGGCATCGCGTCGATCGTGCTGATCGTCTCCAACATCCTCGCGTACGCGGGCATGGAGGTGAACGCGGTGCACGTCAACCAGATGAAGAACCCGGGCAAGGGGTATCCGAAGTCGATCCTGCTCGCGTCGGTGCTGATCCTCGCGGTCTTCATCCTGCCGACCATCGCCATCGCGATCGCCGTGCCCAACAAGGACCTGGGCCTCACGAACGGCATCATGCTCGCCTTCCAGCAGTACTTCGACACCTTCGGCATGTCGTGGGCCACGCCGCTCATCTCGGCACTCATCGCGGCGGGTGCGCTCGCCTCGGTGCTCACCTGGATCGCCGGTCCGTCGAAGGGCCTGCTCGCGGCGGCCGAGTCGGGCCTGCTGCCGCGCGGGCTGCAGAAGCGCAACAAGGAGGGCGTGCAGTCGGGCATCCTCATGCTGCAGGGCACGATCGTCACGCTGCTGGCGGCGATGTTCATCTTCATCCCGAACGTGAACTCGGCGTTCATCGCCCTCGTCGACATGGCGGCCGCGCTCTACCTCATCATGTACATGATGATGTTCGCCGCGGCCATCCGGCTGCGCCGCAAGGAGCCGAACGTCAAGCGCACCTACCGGGTGCCGGCCATGGGCTTCATCGCGGGCGTCGGCTTCCTCGGATGCCTCGCCGCGTTCTGCCTCGCGTTCATCCCGCCCGACGGCTTCGACTCGATGTCGGCCGGCATGTACGCGCTCGTGGTGCTCTGCGTCATCCTGCTGCTGGGCGTGCCGCCGCTGCTCTTCTACGCGTTCCGGCGCCCCACCTGGGACCTGCGCAGCGACGCCGAGAAGGCGATGCGCGGCACCCATGAGGAGGACGAGGCGGCGCCGGCCACCGCGACCGCGCCGCAGGCACCGCCGGGCGAGTCCGCCACGACGGGCTGACCGCACGTCGCGAACGACCCACGGGCGTCGCCCGTGGGTCGTTCGCACCCCGGGGCGCGCGAACCACTCGCGTGCACCGCACGACCACCTCGCACCAGCGATGACGGAAGGTTCCCATGTTCGACCTGAGCGCCACCCCGATCACCTTCGGCGACTTCGTCTGGACCGGCGATTTCACGACGATCGACCTGATCGCCGCCACGACCAACGCGCTCAACGGCGCGCTGCTCGCCCGCCGGCCCGACCACTACCGCAACTACACGATCGTGGGCATCCTGCTCATGGCCCTCGTCGGCGGCATCGGGGGCGGCGTCGCCCGCGACGTGCTGCTCGGCGACGTGCCCTCGGCGCTCACCAACCCGGCGTACATCCTGCTGTGCCTCGCGGCCGGCCTCCTCGGCTACGCGCTCGCGTTCAAGGGCGGACAGCTGTTCCGCGAGGGACTGTTCCAGTTCATGACCTCGTTCTCGCTGCCCTGGTACGCCATCGTCGGCGCGCAGAAGGCGGTGGAGGCGGGACTGCCCGTGCTCGGCGCGCTCGCGCTCGCCGTGGTCGGGCCGACCGCCGGCCGCTACTTCATCGACGTGACGAGCGGGGTGCCGCCGAAGCAGTTCATCCGCGGCGAGTGGTTCGTCGGCATCGCCGCGCTCACCGGGCTCGTCTGGATCATCTGCGACGCCTTCGGGCTCAACACGTGGCTCGCGACCGGCATCGCGTTCCTCATCGGGTTCACTCTGCGCGTGCTCGCGCTCTACCTCGGCTGGGAGGAGCCGCTCGCGAAGGAGCCGAAGGGCGTCTACCAGCACAACGACGGCCGGCCGCTGCTCGGCCGCAAGCTCGCCGGCAAGTCGCAGCGCGAGATGCGCGACCTCGGACTCGTGGTGGAGACGACCGCTCCCGGCGATGCGAAGTAGCCCGGCGATCGCCTCGGCGGGGCGCATGGGCGAAGATGAAGGCATGCGACGCGACGCCCACGCGCCCTCCACCGGCGGCCCGACCCCCCGAGGCGATCGACGCCTGCGCCGTGAGGCGTGGGGCTTCGCGCTCGGTTCGATCTGCTTCTTCGTCGGCCCCCTCCCGGCGTACGCGGCGTGGGCGGGCGATGTCGGCGTCGCCGTCACCTTCTTCATCGGCTCGCTCCTGTTCACGACGGCCGGGTTCATCCAGTTGAGCCTCAGCGGTCGCCGCCCGCCACGCACGGGCATGAACGCGGCCGACCGCGCCGACTGGTTCGCCGCCGCGATCCAGTTCGTCGGAACGCTCTTCTTCAACGTGAGCACGGGGCAGGCGCTGGTCGCGGCGGTGCAGTCGCCCGATGCGGTCGGCGTCGGATGGCGGCCCGACGCGTTCGGGTCGATCGCGTTCCTCGTGTCGAGCGGCCTCGCGGTCGTCGCGACGCGCGACCGCGGCCAGCTGTGGGACCGCGATGCGCGCACCTGGCACGGCACGGGCCTCAACCTGCTCGGGTCGATCGCGTTCGGCGTCTCGGCCGTCGCCGCCTACGTGGTGCCTTCGACGGGCGACCTCGTCAGCCTGTTCTGGACGAACCTCGGCACGGTGATCGGCGCCCTCTGCTTCTTCGTCGCCGCCGTGCTGTCGCGGCGCACCGTGCTGCGCGAGGAGCGCGAGCGCGCGGCATCCTGATCGACGGCCCGGATGCCGCGGCGCGGCGTCGCACCCGGCGTGAGGCCGAGGCATCCACCACCCGGATTTCGGCTGCGACCGGCCGGTCTGGTAAGCTGGCTCGTTGGCTGGGTACTTCCACTGCCCAGGCCGCGACAATCCCACCTCGATCACCGCGAGAAATCGCGGGCTTCGGCGTGTGATCGTCAGCAGACAAGAGACCTTGGGAGGGGCATCCGCCCCTCGGTATTGGAGGAAAGACCAATGGCAGCAGTGTGCCAGGTGACCGGAGCCGTTCCCGGCTTCGGACACAACATCTCGCACTCGCACCGCCGGACGAAGCGTCGCTTCGACCCGAACGTGCAGAAGAAGACGTACTTCGTTCCGTCGCTCCGTCGCAACATCACGATCAACGTGTCCGCCAAGGGCATCAAGGTCATCGACGCCCGTGGCATCGAGGCCGTCGTTCGTGACATGCAGGCTCGTGGGGTGAAGCTCTAATGGCGAAGCAGCAGGACATCCGTCCCATCATCAAGCTCCGTTCGACGGCCGGCACCGGGTACACCTACGTGACCCGCAAGAACCGTCGCAACAACCCCGACCGCCTCGTGCTCAAGAAGTACGACCCCGTGGTGCGCAAGCACGTCGACTTCCGAGAGGAGCGCTAAGACATGGCGAAGAAGAGCAAGATCGCGCGCAACGAGCAGCGCAAGGTGATCGTCGACCGCTACGCGGCGAAGCGCCTCGAGCTGAAGAAGGCGCTCATCGACCCGAACGGCACCGACGAGAGCCGCGAGGCCGCCCGCGTCGGCCTGCAGAAGCTCCCCCGCAACGCGTCGCCCGTGCGCGTGCGTTCGCGTGACGCCATCGACGGTCGCCCCCGCGGCAACCTCTCGAAGTTCGGCATCTCGCGTGTCCGCTTCCGCGACATGGCGCACCGTGGCGAGCTGCCCGGCATCACGAAGTCGAGCTGGTAGGCAGTAGCTTCAGGGTTCACGAAGAGGGGCGCTCCGGAATTCTCCGGGGCGCCCCTCTTTCGTGTTTCATTCAGGGCGGTCGGGGTACACGGATGCCGCGGAACGGGGGATTCCCCGTGCGGGTGCCACCACCTCGGGGGTCTGATGCTCCGACAGCGCCGACGCCTAGCGTTGACGGACCGCCTGCGCATGCGTGCGCATGCATTCGCCGACTCGGAGGGCAGCTCGATGAAACGCTGGAACGGCTGGAGCAGATCGATCGTCGGGGCGGCCGCGGCTGCCGTGCTGGTGCTCGGAGGGGGAGCCATCGCGAACGCGGACGACCTCGAGACCACCGTCACCGTCGACGACCTCGTCGTCTCGACCCCGGTCATCGATCTCGGATCGCTGGGCTGCGGAACGAGCAAGGACGTCGTCGTCAAGCTCAACCTCGATCGAGGCGGCAACGGCGACGCGACGATCTTCCAGAGTGCGTCGGACATCGCCTTCTCGCGCAGCTCGCAGACCAACGTCTCGGCGACGCAGCCGAGCCCCGCGACGATCAAGCTCCCCACGAACTGGGCGACGCTCGACCAGAACTCGACCGTCGACAGTGCGCAGACCACGTCGACGATCACGGTGGCCGCCGGATCGACGAACGGCGCGTTCACCGGCGTCGCGAACTACGAGGCCAGTGGCAAGGTCCTCAACGGGGACACCAAGTTCCGGACTGCGGGCGTCTCGGTGAAGTGGACCGTCGCGGACTGCGGCGTGGTGCTCGATCCGGTCGACGAGACGGCGCCGGTCGTCGTGCTCACCTGCCCGACCGACCCGATCCCCCAGGGCGAGGTCGCCGAGGCGACGTGGGCCGCGACCGACGAGGCCGGCGGCTCGGGCCTCGCGACCGCGCCGAGCGGATCGATCCCGCTCGATACCTCGGTACTCGGCGAGCACACGGCGACGGTTCCGGCCGGCACGGCCGTCGACGTCGCGGGCAACGAGTCCGCAGAGGCATCCTGCACCTACACGGTCGTCGACGTCACGCCGCCCGTGGTGACGCTCGTCTGCCCGGCGGGCCCGGTGCTGCTCGGCTCCGTCGCCGTGGCGACGTGGACCGCGACCGACGAGGACGGCGGCTCCGGCGTGGCCGATGGCTACGCGAGCGGCTCGATCGCCCTCGACACGTCGAGTGTCGGCGCGAAGACCGGGACGGCACCGGTCGGGACCGCGGTCGACAACGCCGGGAACGAGTCGCTCGAAGTGACTTGCGACTACTCGGTGATCTACGACTTCGCCGGCTTCTTCCGCCCCGTCGACATGGGCGACGTGGTGAACACCGTGAAGGCGGGCAGCGCCGTGCCGATGAAGTTCAGCCTGGGCGGCGACCAGGGCCTCGACATCATCGCGGCGGGCTACCCGAAGCTGGTGTTCACGACCTGCGCGACCGGCGCCGAGACCGATGCGATCGAGACGACCGTGACGGCGGGCGGCAGCAGCCTGACGTACGACCCCGTCGCGGGCCAGTACGTCTACGTCTGGAAGACCGACAAGAGCTGGGCGGGCAAGTGCGGCACGTTCGCGATGCAGCTCGACGACGGCACGACGCACACGGCGAAGTTCAAGTTCATGAAGTGATGGAAATGACGCCCGAGGGCCGCGGCGCGTGACACGCCGGGCCGGATGGCTCCGAAAACCCCGGAAATCCGCGTGTTTCCGGGGTTTTCTGTTACATTCGAGGCGGCCGGTTGGCCACGGGGGCGATTGAACGATCGTTCTCGAGTATTTCAACTCAATGCTGTTGCATACAGCGAACGTCCGAGGAGGACATTCAATGGCTGACAAGTCGCTGAACAAGACCGAGCTCGTCGCGAAGATCGCTGCGTCGACCGGCCAGAGCCAGGCCACCGTCGACGCCGTGCTCGGCGGTCTGTTCGACGCGCTCGCCGACTCCGTGGGCTCAGGCACCAAGGTCTCCATCCCCGGCTGGCTCGCCGTCGAGCGCACGCACCGCGCCGCTCGCACCGGCCGCAACCCGCAGACGGGCGCGACCATCGAGATCCCCGCCGGCTACTCGGTCAAGGTCTCGGCCGGTTCGAAGCTCAAGGCTGCTGCCAAGTAACCAGCTGCTTCACAAGGGGCGCACGGCGAGAGCCGTGCGCCCCTTCGTCGTCCGGTGGCGGATGCCTCGGGGCCGGCGTCTCCGTCGAGCGCGCAGTCGTCGCCCGTCGGGGGCGGGGAGTGCGCGCTCGTGGCGACGAGCGGCTCACCCACGGGGCATCCAGTCATCGCCGTCTAGGCTGGTTCGGTGCCCCGCTCCGTCCGCGTGCTCGGCCCTGCCGTGCTCATCGCCGTCGCCCTCGCCGCGACGTTCATCGCCCTCGCGTACGGCGGTGGCGCCGACGAACAGCTGATCCAGGACCCGGGGCCGATCGCCCGGTACGGGGTGCCGGTCGCGAAGCTCTTCGTGAACCTCGGGGCGGCCGGCATGATCGGCGCCCTCGTGCTCGCGGTGTGGGCGCTGAGCCCGAAGCGGCGCGAGTTCGACGTCGCGCTCGACGTCGCCGCCGCGTCGGCGGCGGTCATGACGGTCGCGAGCGCCGCGACGGGCCTGTTCACCTTCGTGCTCGTCACCGCCGTGCCGTTCGAGGCGAGCGACGCGTTCGGGCAGAAGCTCGGCCAGTTCGTCACGACGATCGGGCTCGGGCAGTCGTGGCTGATCACGACGCTCGTCGCGGCGACCGTCACGGTGCTGTGCTTCGCGGTACGCAACCACACGGCGCTCGTCTTCGTAACGGTGCTCGCGGTCGCCTCCCTCGTGCCGATGGCGCAGCAGGGCCACGCGGCCGGCGCAGCCGGCCACTCCGCCGCCGTCACCGCCCTCGGCCTGCACCTGGCGTTCGTCGCCATGTGGCTGGGCGGCCTGCTGACGATCGTGCTGCTCAAGAAGGAACTCGGCCCGAAGCGCCTGCCGGTCGTGCTCGCCCGGTACTCGACGGTCGCGCTCATCTGCTTCATCGTCGTCGCGATCTCGGGCTACGCGAGCGCGGCGCTGCGCATCGGCACATGGGACCAGCTCACGACGCAGTACGGCTGGCTCGTCCTCGCGAAGGTCGCGGCGCTCGTCGCGCTCGGGTGCTTCGGTGCGATGTACCGGCGGTTCCTGATCGGCGGGATGTCACGGGGCGACGCAGCCCGATCGACGAGGAACTTCTGGTGGATCGTCGTCGCGGAGCTCGCGTTCATGGGCATCGCATCGGGCGTCGCCGCGGCGCTCGCCCGTACGGCGACGCCGGTGTCGGAGGAGCCGGGCGACCTCGCCCGCACGCCCGCCGAGATCCTCACGGGGTCGCCGCTGCCGCCGTGGCCCGAGACGTTCCGCTTCTTCACCGAGTGGAACCCCGACCTGATCTGGCTGCTCGCCTGCGGGTTCGGCATCTTCTTCTACCTCGCCGGCGTGCGGCGGCTGCGCAAGCGCGGCGACACGTGGCCCGTGTACCGCGCCGTGCTCTGGGTCGCGGGCCTGCTGCTGCTCGCGTACATCACCAACGGCGGCATCAACGTCTACGAGCAGTACCTGTTCTCGGCGCACATGCTCGGCCACATGGGCCTCACGATGGCGGTGCCCGTGCTGCTCGTGCCGGGCGCGCCGGTCACGCTCGCGGCCCGCGCCATCCGTCCCCGCAAGGACGGCTCCCGCGGCGGCCGCGAGTGGATCCTGCTCGCCGTGCACTCGAAGTTCGCGTCGATCATCGCGAACCCGATCGTCGCGGCCGTGCTCTTCGCCGGGTCGCTCTGGGTGTTCTACTACTCGCCGCTGTTCCGCTGGACGATGCTCGACCACATCGGGCACGAGTGGATGGTCGCGCACTTCCTCATCACGGGCTACCTGTTCGTGCAGTCGCTCATCGGCATCGACCCGGTGCCCTATCGCCTGCCCTACCCGTTCCGACTGGTGCTGCTGCTCGGCACGATGGCGTTCCACGCGTTCTTCGGCCTCGCGATCATGACCGGCACCGGCCTCATGCTCGCCGACTGGTACGGCGCGATGGGCTGGGGCACCAACGCGCTCGACGACCAGCAGCTCGGCGGCGGCATCGCCTGGTCGATCGGCGAGATCCCGACGGTGGCGCTCGCGATCACGGTCGCGTTCCAGTGGTCGCGCAGCGACGAGAAGGAGTCGAAGCGGCGCGACCGTCACGCCGACCGCACGGGCGACGCCGAGCTCGAGGCCTACAACGCGCGCCTCGCGGCGATCGCCGAGCGCGATCGCGATACCGCCGGTTGAGGAGGAGCGGAAGGGACGTCTCGAAACCCGCTGCGTGAGGGTCTCGATACGCGTGCTGGTTTTCGAGACGGCGCTGCGCGCCTCCTCAACCCACCGCCTTCGTCGCGCGCCACTCGACCACCGGAGTCGTCGGTCGACTACTTGAGCTGGATCGCGATCGAGCCGTCGGGACGGATGGTCGCCGCGAGCGCGAGGTTGAACGAGCGGTCCTCCTCGAGCGTGTAGTAGTGGCCGTCGAACAGGTCCTGCACCTCGACCGAGATGTGCGCGACGCCCTCGGTCGGCGGCATGTCGAACGAGTTCTCGCCGGCCGTGAGCGTGACCTGCGGCGTCGTCACGATCGTCCACTCGGGCTCGCTCGTGACCCGGTCGTCGATCTCGATGCCGAAGGGGCAGTCGGCCGGCTGGAGCACGTGCTGCGCGGCGCACGCCGCGAGGTACTCGTCGACCTTCGTCTGCACGCGCTCGACGAACGCCGCGGTCGGCTGGGCGTCGACCTCGACGCCCGCCTGCTCACCCGCGTCGATCGGCGCGACGACGGGCGCGGCCGCCAGCAGCGTCGACTCGTAGTGGAACTGGTACACGGCCGGCGCGACCGCAAGGTATGGCGTGACCTGCGTGAAGTTCGCGAGCTCCTCGGGCGGCTTGTTGGCGCGGGCGTCGAGGGTCAGCGTACCGACGGTGAAGAGCGGGTTGTGGGCCGCGGTGACATCGATGACGGCGAGCGGGCTGTCGGCGAACTCCCACCGGTTCAGCAGGCCGTACAACGGGTCGATGGGCCGCACCTCGAAGGCCGACTCGGCGATCTCGGTGCCGAGGCGGTAGCTCGCGGTGACCGAGTGCGTGCCGTCGGGGTTCGCGACGTCGCTCACGATCGACACGTCTTCGGGGCCCGCCTCGACCACGCCCGATCGCAGCATGGCGGTGGAGATGTCGTCGGGCAGCCCGAGCGCCTCGAGCTCCCCGGCGTCGAGTGCGACGCCCGGGGTCGCGGCGGCGGTGCCGATGTCGTCGTCGGCGATCGCCTCGAGGTAGCGCTCGACGAAGCTCGAGGCGCCGTACAGCGACTGGTTGAGCCCGCCCAGTGCGGCGAGGAACGCACCGACGACGAGCACGGCGAGCCCGCCCCATGCGACGACGGCACGCGGGGACACGCGCACCCGCTCGCCTCCCGCATTCCCCACGCGCCCAGTCTAAGGTTGCGCGCGCGATCAACCTGAGGATCTCCACAGGCCCGGGTTCCAGACGATCGCTGCGCTCCCTCCCCAACCCGCGGGATCTGCACAGACCCGGGTCCCGAGACCGCGGCCGTGCTCCCGCGGTTACAGTGGGAGCGGCATCCGCCCCGACCATCGAAAGACCGCCCGTGCAGAACGTGACCCTCTCCCGCGAACAGGCCGCGGTGTTCCAGGCGATCGAGGACACACGGGAGCACGTGTTCGTCACCGGCCGGGCGGGCACCGGCAAGTCGACCCTGCTGAACCACCTCAACTGGCACACGAAGAAGCAGATCGTGATCTGCGCGCCGACCGGGGTCGCCGCGCTCAACGTGGGCGGCCAGACGATCCACTCCCTGTTCCGGCTGCCGATCGGGGTCATCGCCGACCACGACATCGACCAGAACGACACCGTCCGCAAGATCCTCAATGCGATGGACACGCTCGTCGTCGACGAGGTGTCGATGGTCAACGCCGACCTCATGGACGCCATGGACCGGTCGCTCCGGCAGGCGCGGCAGCGGCCGCTCGAGCCGTTCGGCGGCGCCCAGGTGGTGCTCTTCGGCGACCCGTACCAGCTCGCGCCGGTCCCCGGCGATGCCGAGGAGCGCGCGTACTTCGCCGACACCTACGACTCGATGTGGTTCTTCGACGCGAAGGTGTGGCGTGAGGCCGACCTCAAGATCTTCGAGCTCGGCGAGATCCACCGGCAGCACGACGACCAGTTCAAGCAGCTCCTCAACGCCGTGCGCCACGGCCGGGTGACGGCTGAGATGGCCGGCGTGCTCAACGGCGTCGGCGCGCGTCGCCCGCTGCCCGAGCAGGGGGCGATCACGCTCGCGACGACGAACAGCACCGTGAACCGCATCAACGCGACCGCGCTGCACCGGCTGCCCGGCACGTCGAAGGCGAACGAGGCCGAGGTGAACGGCGACTTCGGCGGACGCGCCTTCCCGGCCGACGAACGGCTCGAGCTCAAGGTCGGTGCGCAGGTGATGTTCCTGCGCAACGACACGGCGATCGGCCCCGAGGGCCAGCGCTGGGTGAACGGCACGATCGGCACGATCACCTCGCTCAAGCGCGAGGTGCGCGTCGACATCGACGGCGACGAGCACGAGGTCGAGCCCGTCACGTGGGAGAAGTACCGCTACAGCTGGGACCCGGTGCGCAAGAAGCTCGAGAAGGAGATCGTCGCCGAGTTCACGCAGTTCCCGCTGCGGCTCGCGTGGGCGGTGACGATCCACAAGTCGCAGGGCGCGAGCTACGACACCGCGATCGTCGACCTCGGGCCGCGAGTGTTCAGCCCGGGGCAGACCTACGTCGCCCTCAGCAGGCTGACGGCGCTCGACGGGCTCTACCTGCAGCGTCCGCTGCGGCCGAGCGACATCATCGTCGACCGCAACGTGGAGCGGTTCATGGCGGGCGCGGCTCGCGAGATCGGCGCGGGCGCTCGCTGATTCGGCCGCCGGGAACCTTTCGGGCCCGTGCGGACATATCTGTAGGAGGGGCGAGTCGCCGCCGCGAGGTGACGGCGCACCGCTCGCACGGCGCTCGTCGAACCGGGTGTCGCCGCCTACGCGGGTTACAATTTCTGCGGACACACGGCTTGAGGGGGCACGGTGGCTGACCGTACTGGGGGCAGACGGCGAGCGGCGCGGGCCGTCACCGCGGCGATCGTCGCGCTCGCCGCGGGCATCGCCCTGTCAGGCTGCACCGGCGGCTCCGTCGATCCGTCGAGCCGGTTCGAACCGGTCGACGCCCACTACGACGACGCGCTCGTCGAGAAGCTGCAAGCGACGCTCGACCAGGCCGTCGCGCTCAGCGGATCGAGCGGCGGGGTCGCCGGCGTCTGGGCGCCCTGGGCCGGCTCGTGGACGGGCGCCTCGGGCTCCGTCGACTTCAAGGAGAAGTCCCGGCCCGTCACCGTCGACACCGGTTTCCGACTCGCGACGGTGACGAGCGAGATCACCTGCACGATGCTCATGCGCCTCGCCGAGACCGGGACGGTCTCGCTCGACGACCCGGTCGACGAGTACGTCGACCGGGTTCCCGGGCTCGACGGAATCACCCTCGAGCAGCTCTGCCGCAACACCTCCGGCCTCGGCGACTACTATCCCGGCCTCGAGGCCCAGTTCGTCCAGAACCCCGAACGCGTCTGGTCGCCGAACGAACTGCTCGCAAGCGGTCTCGCGGTGCAGCGCACCGGCACGCCGGGCGACGACTACGCCTACTCCCGCACGGGGGTGCTGCTGTTGTCGCGGGCGCTCGAGGAGGCGACGGGGCGCACCTGGTCGCAACTCGCCGACCAGTACGTGTTCGAGCCGCTCGGCCTCGACGACACCGAACTGCCCGCACCCGACGACGGCGGGCACGCCGGCCTGCTCGGCGGGTACGCCTCCGAGACGAACGGCGGCACGGCGGACTGCGACTCCATCCACGACGACTCGTCGCAGTCGAGCTCGATGGGTGCGGCCGCCGCCGGCGCCGTCTCGAGTCTCGACGACACCCGGCGCCTGAGCGAGGCCTTCGCGACCGGGGCGCTCCTCGGTGAGCACAGCGCGCGCGAGCAGTGGACGACGGAGCCGGTCGGCGGCGATGCGCCCGCATGGTACGAGTACGGGCTCGGCGGCTTCGAGTACGGTCCGCTCCGCGGCACCGCGGGCGAGTCGGCCGGCGCACTGACCGCGGCGTTCACCGACCCCGAGTCGGGGCTCACGGTCGTGATCGCCCTCAACAACTCCACCTCGGGCGAGGAGTTCGTTCGCGAGGCCGCGTTCGCACTCGCCTCGGCCGGCTCGAAGGCGCAGGCATCGGGCGATCGCAAGCAGCCGCTCGTCGTGCTGCCCTGGTCGTACGACCAGGCGGTCGAGAAGATGACGAAGAGCGCGGCGTGCCCGCGGGCGACGAAGGGCGACGCGTAGGGGAGGGTTTCGAGACGCTTGCTGCGCTCGCTCCTCAACCTGCGTCGGAGGCGCTCGCTGCGCTCGCTCCTCGACCCGCCTCGACTCGAAACGCCTGCTCTCGACCCCGCTTGCTCTCGACCGGTGCGCCACGGAGGCGTATCGTCGGCCCCGAGGCATCCGTAACCGTCATGGGAGGTGGGGCTCATGTGTCGTTGGCTGGCCTACTCGGGAGAGCCGATCCAGCCCGCGCGGCTGATCCTCGACACCCAGAACTCGCTCGTCGCGCAGTCGCTGAACTCGCCACTCGGCGCCGAGACCGTCAACGGCGACGGCTTCGGCGTCGGCTGGTATCCCGAAGGTGCGACGGTCGGCACCGAGCCGTGGCTCTTCCACAGCATCGAGCCGGCCTGGCACGACGAGAACCTGCGCGAGATCACCCGCGCGATCGAGAGCCCGCTGTTCTTCGCGCACGTGCGGGCGGCGGCGGGACCGCCCATCCAGCAGACCAACTGCCATCCGTTCCGGCACGAGAACTGGCTCTTCATGCACAACGGCGGGCTCGGCGGCTTCGCGGGCGTGCGCCGCGACCTCATGCTCGCGATCGACGAGTCGTTCTTCCCACTGATTCGCGGAACGACCGACACGGAGGTGCTGTTCTACCTCGCGCTCACGCTGGGCCTGCGCGACGATCCGGTCGCCGGCATGACGAAGGCGATCCGGAAGGTCGAGGAGGTCGGACACGCGCACGGTGTCGAGTTCCCGATGCAGGGCACCGTCGCCGTCGCGGACGGCGCGGCGGTATGGGCGTTCCGCTATTCGAGCGCTGGCCGCACGCGCACCCTGTTCCACTCGGTCGACATGGCTTCGCTGCAGCAGATGTACCCCGACGCCCCGCAGTTGCAGGGTTTCGGGAAGACGGCGCGGGTCATCGTCTCGGAGCCGCTGACGGACATGCCGGGCGTCTTCGTCGAAGTGCCCGAGGCGACCGTCGCGATCCTCGACGGTGGGACGTACCGCCACGAGCCGTTCCTCGAGGGACCAGAGTAGGCGCGGATGCGCCGACCCCGGTCCCTCGAGGAACGGTCGAGCGTTGTCAGACGCTGGAGTTGCGGCCCGAGATCGCTCGAATCAACCAGGCGATCACGGCGATCGCCAAGAGGACGAGTCCGACCCAGAGCAGGAAGTTCAGCGACTGCACCAAGCCGCCGGTGATGGCGAGGATGATGGCGATGACGACGATGACGATCAGCAGGATGTTCATCGGGTGAATCCCTCCTTCGGGAGTGTCAGGGCCGATGGTCGGCCCCCGGTCGGTCGGTCCCGGTCGGGCGGGTCACGACTCTTCCACGGTAGGGACGGCGGCGTTCGGGCTTCAAGGGGTTGACTTCCCGCAACGGGATCGAGAGTGTTCGCGCGGGCCACCGGCGCACGCGGGCACGTACCACAGTCGATGCGGCATCGGCGCCGCTCACGACCGCAGGCTGTCAAGCCCTCGCGCCTGCACCGGGGCGCCGGGACGATTGAGTCATGGGATCGCTCTGGCGGGACGGTGTCGAGGCGGGCGCCGTCGACGACCTGCCTCGAGAGCGCGACTGCGACGTGCTCGTCGTCGGGGCCGGCCTCGTCGGGCTGACGGTCGCCGTGCAGCTGGCGCACGCCGGTCGCCGGGTCGTGGTGCTCGATGCCGCCGAGCCGGGCTCGCTCACGACCGGCGGCTCGACCGGCAAGGTCACCCTGCTGCAGGGCGCTCGGCTCTCGACGGTGCGGGAGCGCAACTCGATCGAGGTCGCGGCCGCGTACCTCGAGGCGTGCCGCAACGGCGCGGCATGGCTCCGCGCCCTGCTCTCAGGCCACGACGAGGGCTACGAGGAGGCGACCGCCTACAGCTTCGCCACGACTGCGGCGGGCGCCGAGCAGCTGGCGGCCGAGCACGACGTCGCGCGCGAGCTCGGTCTCGGGGTGCGCTGGGGCGACCCGGCCGAGTGCCCGGTCGAGGCGCGCAGCGTGCTCGCGCTCGATGACCAGTTCATGCTCGACCCGATGGTGCTCGTGCGCCGGCTCGTGACGATCGCCCGGGTCGCCCGCATCCCCGTGGTCGCCGGATGCCGCGTGCTCGACGTGCGGTCGTCGGGCTCGGGACACGAGGTCGAGACCGAGCGGGGCGTGCTGCGCGCCGACGAGCTCGTGCTCGCGACCGGCACCCCGATCGTCGATCGGGGGCTCACCTTCGCACGCACGACGCCCTCCCGGTCGCACGTCGCGGCGTTCGCGACCGGCAGCCGTCGGCTCGCCGGCATGCACCTCACGGTCGACGGACCGACGCGATCGTTGCGGCCGGCACGTCGGGGCGGCGTGGAATACCTCGTCGTCGCCGGCAACGACGACCTGGTCGGTCATGCGGCATCGACCGCGGAGCGGGCGCGGGAGCTGCATCGGTGGGTGGGTGACCGCTTCCCCGGGGCGCGCCTCACCCACCACTGGGCGGCCCAGGACTACGACTCGCTCGACGGGGCGCCCGATGTCGACCGGCTCGGCAGCGATGGCCCGTGGTTCGCGAGCGGGTTCGGCAAGTGGGGGCTCGCGGCCGGGGCCGCCGCCGGCATCGCCATCGCCCAGGGCCTCGGCGGTGACCTGCCCGACTGGGCGGCGCGGCTCTACGACCGACCGGTCACGGCGTCGGATGCCGGAGCCGTCGTGGCGCGGAACGCCGACGCGGTCGGGCGGTTGCTCGGCGGCGTCGTCCGAGCGATCTCGGGCTCCCACGACGGGCCGGCGGCCGAGGGCGAGGGACGGGTCGAGCGGGGCGTGCCGCCGATCGCCGAGAGCACCGTCGACGGCGTGACCCGCCGAGTCTCGGCCGTGTGCACCCATCTCGGCGGAATCGTGGCCTGGAACGACGAGGAATGCACGTGGGACTGCCCGCTGCACGGCAGCCGGTTCGCCGCTGACGGACGCCGTCTCGAGGGGCCCGGGCGTACCGACCTCGCGCCGGACGCATGAGCACGCGCGGGCGAGCGCGCGTGAGCGCGCGCCCGTTTCGGCACATCGCTCCGAGGCTGTCAATCCCTTGAGGGGTCATCGGCCCGGTGCGAGCGTGGAAGCAGGTGCCGAGCCAGGCACCGGCGCCGATCGGGCGCCCCTCGTTGCCGGCTCGGCATCGGGGACTCGATACACAGGGGTGATCACGATGGGAATCGGAGACAAGGCCAAGCATCAGGCCGAAGAGGCCGGCGCGAAGATCAAGCAGGGCGTCGGCAAGGTGACGGGCAACGAGGAGATGGAGGCCGAGGGCCACGTCGACGAGGCCAAGGCCGACATGAAGCAGGCCGGCGACGAGGTGAAGGACGCGGGCGAACGCGCCAAGGACGTCTTCACGGATCGCGACTGAGGGCCGCGTCATGGTCAAGCAGAGCCTCGAGAGCCCCGGCGACCTGCTGCACTTCCAGCTGCGCACGGCGATGACGATGGAGAACGACTCCCTCGCGGCGCTGGGCGAACTCGCCGGTGCGGTGAAGAGCGCGGAGATCAAGAAGCTCTTCCGCCATCACGCCGACGAGACGCGCGAGCAGATCGCCAACCTCCAGCAGGTGTTCCGGCTGCTCGAACTGCGCGAATCGACCGCGCCGTCGCCGAGCACGAAGGGCATCAGCCGCCAGGCCGCCTCGCTGCTCGAGCGGAGCGCGCCGAAGCTGCGCGATCAGGCCGCGCTCGCGAGCGCACTCGGCAACGAGCACTACGAGATCTCCGCGTACGAGTCGCTGATCGTGCCGGTGACCGCGATGGGCGCCACCGATGCGGCCGCTCTGCTGCAGGCGAACCTCGACCAGGAGTCGCACACGAGCGAGGAGATCCGCACGAAGTTGCAGTCGATCGCGGGGTGATGCACGACGAGAAGGGGGCGCACCGAACGGTGCGCCCCCTTCGTCGCGCGGCTCACTCGCCGCCTTCGCGCGCCTTCGCGACGAGCGACGCCTGGTAGCGGTCGGCGTACGTCGGCGTGTCCTTCACGAGGTCGTCGGCGAACGCGGCGACGTCGTCGCCGATGAGCTCGATGACGCCGACGCCCTTCGCCGCGCCGTCCTCGAAGAAGTCGACGATGCCCGAGAGCAGGGTGCCGTCCTCGAGGCCGACGGGGCCGATCTTGAAGTAGTACTTCTGGATCTCGCCGTAGACCACCTGGTAGTCCTTCGGCAGGGTCCGGACCCGAGCCTGGTGGGCGCGCCACTCGCGCTTGCCCTCGATGATGTCGTGGATTCCCATGTCAGCCTCCCAGCCGTGCGAGCTTCTTCGCGACGTTGCGGTTGAGCTGCTCGCGCCACTTGTCGCGGAAGCCCTTGGCCCCCTCGCCGCCGGCCAGCGCCTGGCAGAACCCGGGGATGTCGTCGCCGAGCACCTCGTCGATGCCCTGTCCTTCTGCGGCCGTCTCCTCGAGGAGTCCGAGGACCCCGTCGAGGATCGGCATCAGGTTGCGGCCCGTGAAGTCGGCGTAGCCCCAGAGCTGGAGCTTGATCTCCTCGAAGGCCGCCCGGTAGTCGGCCGGCAGGGCCTCGGCTCGGGCGTCGAACGCCGTGAGCTCCCTGCGGAGGTCGTTGCCGGTGATGGTGTCCCAGAAATTCATGTCTCTCCTCCTCGATGCGTGAGACGGCGGGATGCCGCGGCGCAGTCGCCGCGGCATCCGGTTCAGCTGAGCTTGCGGCGGTAGGCCGCGAGCGCCCCGATGTAGCCGATCGCGATGATGCCGACGAGCCAGGCGAGCGCGACCCAGATGTCGCTGCCGACGGGCTGGCCGCTGAACAGCGCGCGGGTGGTGTCGACGATCGAGGTGACGGGCTGGTTCTCGGCGAACCAGGCCACGGGGCCCGGCATCGAGTCGGTCGGCACGAACGCCGAGCTGATGAACGGCAGGAAGATCAGCGGGTAGGCGAAGGCGCTCGCGCCGTCGACCGTCTTCGCCGAGAGTCCCGCGATCACCGCGAGCCAGGTCAGGGCCAGCGTGAACAGCACCAGGATGCCGATGACCGCGAGCCACGCCCACAGGTCGGCTCCCGTGCGGAAGCCCATGATGAGCGCGACGCCGGTGACGATCGCGATCGAGACCAGGTTCGAGACGAGCGAGGTCAGCACGTGCCCCCAGAGCACGCTCGACCGGGCGATCGGCATCGACTGGAAGCGGTCGAAGATGCCGCCCTGCAGGTCGAGGAACAGCCGGTACGAGGTGTACGCGACGCCCGACGCGATCGTGATGAGCAGGATGCCGGGCAGCATGTAGTCGATGTACGACTCGTTCGACCCGGTGTTGATCGCTCCGCCGAGCACGTACACGAACAGCAGCATGAGGGCGATCGGGGTGACCGCGGTCGTGATGATCGTGTCAGGGCTGCGGAGGATGTGGCGCAGCGAGCGGCCCGTGAGCACGGCCGTGTCGCTGATGGCGTGGGTGGTCATCGTGTTGCCTCCTTCTGGGTTTCGGCGGCGTCTCCCTGCTCGTCGCCCGTCTCGCCGACGAGGGCGAGGAAGACGTCTTCGAGGGAGGGCTGCTTCTCGACGTACTCGACCTTGGCCGCGGGCAGCAGCCGCTTCAGCTCGTCGAGCGTGCCGTTCTGGATGATGGTGCCGCGGTGCAGGATCGCGATGCGGTCGGCGAGCTGCTCGGCCTCGTCGAGGTACTGGGTCGTGAGGAGCACCGTGGTGCCCCCGTCGGCCAGCTGCTTGACGGTCTGCCACACCTCGATGCGGGCCTGCGGGTCGAGGCCGGTCGTCGGCTCGTCGAGGAAGATGATCGACGGGCTGCCGATCAGGCTCATCGCGATGTCGAGCCGGCGGCGCATGCCGCCCGAGTAGGTGCCGGCCTTGCGGCCGCCGGCCTCGGTGAGCGAGAACCGGGCGAGCAGGTCGTCGGCGATCTTGCCGGGATGCTTCTGGTGGCGCAGCTTCGCGACGAGCACGAGGTTCTCACGGCCCGTGAGCACCTCGTCGACCGCGGCGAACTGCCCGGTCAGGCTGATCGCCTCGCGCACGCCCGGCGCGTCGGTTGCGACATCCTGCCCGCCGACCGTCGCGGAGCCCGCGTCGGCCTTCAGCAGGGTGGAGAGGATGCGCACGAGGGTGGTCTTGCCCGCGCCGTTCGAACCGAGCAGGGCGAAGATCGAGCCCCGGGCGACGTCGAAGTCGACGCCCCGCAGCACGTGCAGGTCTTTGAACGACTTCTCGATGCCCTGCACCCGGATGGCGGGTTCGGTGACGGTGGTCATGACTGCTCCTTCTTCGCGTCGTCGATCGCCTGGTTGAGGCGAGCGCGCTCCTTGTCGATCCACCGCTTGCCGCCGTACGCCTGGGCGAACGACTCGGTGAACTCGACGGGGTCGTCGCCGATGATGTCGGCGACCGGGGTGCCGTCGATCGCGGCCCGCTCGAACAGGTCGGCGAGGTCGGCGATCATCTGCACCATGGTGTCGCCGTCGGTGACGTCACCCGAGTACAGGAGGTACCGGTGCACGGCTCCTGCCGCTTCGGCGTAGGGGGCGGGAAGGCCGTCGATGCGCGCCTTCGCCTGCTTGTACTGCTTCTTCTGCTCGAGCGAGCCCGTGAGGGCTTCGATCCACTTGGCAGCCATGGTCACTGCTCCTTCTCGATGTCGGTGATGTCGTTCGTGTCGGTGATGTCGCTGCGGAGCTGTTCGATGCGTTCTGCGAGGAAGCTCCAGGTCCCCCAGAATTCGGCGAGCTCGCCGCGGCCCTGCTCGTTGAGCGTGAAGACCTTGCGCGGCGGGCCCTTCTCGGAGGGCACCTTCTCGACGTCGACGAGCCCGCGCTGCTCGACCCGCACGAGGAGGGCGTAGATCGTGCCCTCGGCGATGTCGGTGAAGCCGTGCTCGCGCAGTCGCGCCGTGATCTCGTAGCCGTAGGCCGGAGCCGTGGCGAGGATCGCGAGGACGATGCCCTCGAGCGTGCCCTTGAGCATCTCGGTCATCTGCTTGCCCATCAGGCCACCCCCTTCTTGCTATTCAGTGTTGCTGGTAATCAGTCTTGCTAGGTACCACTAGAAAGTAACACTGAGTACCGGTACTTAGCAACACCGAATAGCAGGATTTCTCGAAATTCCTCGGCGGCGGTCGATCGGATGCCTCGGTGCGGCGTCGCCCTCTCAGGTTCGCGCCGGGCGGGGCCGGCCATCAACGGGCCGTTCGGGTGCGCTGCGATAACGTGGCGCTTATCGTCTGGCCGGTGCGGAGGAGTGCGGTGGAGCTGCGAGACATCGAGATCTTCCTCACCCTCGCGGAGGAACTGCATTTCGGTCGAACCGCGGAACGCCTCTACGTCTCGCAGGCGCGGGTCAGCCAGGCGATCAAGAGCCAGGAGGCCCAGATCGGCGGGGCGCTGTTCGAGCGGAGCAGTCGACGCGTCATCCTGACGCCGCTCGGCGAGCGACTGCGCGACGACCTCGCCGACGGGTACGGCGCGATCATCGCCGGTGTCGCCAAGGCGAGGGAGTCGGCACGGGGTGCCGTGGGCACGCTCCGGCTCGGCGTCATGGGCAGCGACAGCGGCATGTTCATCGACCTCCTCGACGAGTTCCGGCGCCGCAACCCCGGCGCCGAGCTCGAGACCCGCGAGATCACCTTCAGCGATGCGTTCGGGCCGTTGCGGCGGGGCGAGGTCGATGCGGCAGTGGTGTGGAAGCCCGTCTGGGACCCCGACCTCACGGTCGGCCCCACGGTGTTCACTTGCGGCCGGGTGTTCGCGGTCTGGAAGGGGCATCCGCTCGCCGACCGCGAGTCGATCTCGCTCGAGGACCTCGCCGACCACCTGATCGGCGACCCTGTCGGCGGGCCGGAGCACTGGATGGACGGGATGATTCCGCGCCACACGCCGAGTGGTCGCCCGATCCCGCGCTCGGGCCCGCGGCCGAGCACCTTCAGCGAACTGCTGGCCCTCGTGGCCGGCCGGCGCAGCGCGATGGTCGCCGGATCGCCCGCGACCTTCTACGGCGGGCATCCGGGTGTGGTCTTCGTGCCCATCGCCGACGCGCCGCCGCTCGAGTACGCGCTCGTCTGGCGCACCGCCAACGCCGGCCCGCTCGTCGGGGCCTTCGCCGACGCCTGTCGGGCACCCTGGCCGGAGGGGTCGCCCGACGTCTGAACGCCGACCCGGGACCGGAGAGCGCGGTGGACGCTGTCATGCTCACGGCATGACGCGGTGGCCGCCGCCCTTCGAGAGCCGTGAAGGCGCCGCAGGTCGTTTTCGGCGATCCGGCGGCGCGGTAGCGTCTCGGCGGTAACGCATAGGCTGTGGTCTATGAGTTCGGCCCAGTCGGTGTCTGCGACGGTCTCCGATCCGACGCGCGCTCGAATGCTCGAGCTGATCATGGATGAGCCCGAGGGCCGCTCGACCGTCACTCGGTTGGCGGAGCAGCTCGGCCTGCGTCAGCCGACGATCACGCATCACGCGAAGGTGCTGATGGCGGTGGGTGTTCTCGAGCGTCGACCCGAAGGCCGACGGGTCTGGTACTCGGTCGCCCCGGCCCAGCTCGACCGGGTGATCGACATCGTCGGCACTCGGCCGGGTGCGGTCGCGGACGATGGGGTGATGGAGCGAGTCGTCGACGATCTGGCGGTGCGCTTCGCGGGCACGTTCAGCCGCGAGACGGTCGAACGGTTCGTGGCCGAGAGCCATGGGCTCCTGGCCCGGGCCGGGCACGAGCGGCAGCTCGCATCGCGGACCGCGGAGTTCGCCTCGCAGCGCCTTGCGGCCGTCGCCGCGAGAACCCGACGTCGTTCGGAGGTGCCCGAGGTCTTGTTCGTCTGCGTGCAGAACGCCGGCCGCTCGCAGATGGCCGCCGCGCTGCTTCGTCAGCTCGCCGGGGACCGCATCCGGGTCCGGACGGCCGGCTCGGAACCTGCGACTGCGGTCGCCCCGGTGGTCGCGAGCGTGCTCGAGGAGGTCGGCGTGCCACTCGGCGGTGAGTTCCCGAAGCCGCTGACCGACGAGGTGGTGCGCGCCGCGGACGTCGTGATCACGATGGGCTGCGGCGACGCCTGCCCGGTGTACCCCGGCACCCGATATCTCGACTGGGAGCTCGAGGATCCGGTCGGCCGGCCGATCGAGCAGGTTCGCGAAATCCGCGATGCCATCGACCGCCGGGTTCGCGACCTCATCGCGAGCCTCGACGTCGCCTCCGAGTGAACCTCGGCTGAATCATCCCGTCTCGGCCCGATTGATCCATAGATCGTGATCTATGATTGAACCGTCCGTGAGCGAGGAGAGGTTCTGCCCATGTCTGAGAAGCCCACTGTCCTCTTCGTGTGCGTGCACAACGCCGGTCGTTCGCAGATGGCCGCCGGCTTCCTGCGCGAGCTCGGCGGCGACCGCGTCGAGGTGCTGTCGGCCGGCTCCGAGCCCAAGGACCAGATCAACCCGGTCGCGGTGCAGGCGATGGCCGAGGAGGGCATCGACATCGCGAACAACGTGCCGAAGGTGCTCACGACCGAGGCGGTGCGCGACTCCGACGTCGTGATCACGATGGGGTGCGGCGACGCGTGCCCGATCTTCCCCGGCAAGCGGTACGAGGACTGGAAGCTCGACGACCCGGCCGGGCAGGGCATCGAGGCGGTGCGCCCCATCCGCGATGAGATCCGCGGTCGGGTCGAGGCGCTGCTGGCCGAGCTGCTGCCGCAGGGCGCGAGCGCCTGACGGCCCGCTCGGCCTCGAGCGGTTCAGCACCCCGACGCCGACGAGCAGCAGCTCGACGCGCCGCCGAGGTCGGTGGAGCAAACCCCGGTCGCCGGCAGCACGAGTTCGACGTTCGACGCTGAGGCGAGGTCACCGGCGAGCCATGCGGTCACCGAGCGCACCTGCTCGTAGCCGGTGGCGAGGAGGAACGTCGGGGCCCGGCCGTACGACTTCATGCCCACGATGAAGAAGCCCTGCTCGGGGTGGGTCAGTTCGGCGAAGCCGTGGGGCTCGACGGTGCCGCACGAGTGCACGTTCGGGTCGATGAGCGGCGCCAGCCGCTTCGGCGCTTCGACGATCTCGTCGAGCTCGAGTCGGATCTCGCGCAGCAGCTCGAGGTTCGGCCGGAACCCGGTCGCGCTCACGACGACGTCGGTCGCGTGCGTCGTCATCTCGCCACGGCGCTGCCCGACGAGCTCGATCCCGTCGTCGTCGGCGCGCCGCGCGCGGAGGATCTCGAAGCCGTCGACGAGCTCGATGTCACCCCGGCGCACCGCAGCGTCGACCCGTCCGCCGAGCCGGGCCCGGTCGGCGAGCTCGTCGTCGGCCGACGACGAGACGCGCACGGCCTGCGCGTTGCGGATGAGCCAGGTCACCCGGGTGCCGGGAACCTCGCGGGCGAGCTGCACGAGCCCGAGGAGCGTGTTCGCGGCCGAGTGGCCGGCACCGACGACGGTCGTGTGCTTCCCGGCGAACGTCGCGCGGTCGCGGCCGAGCACGTCGGGCAGGGCCGGCTGCACGAGGTCGGCGATCTCGTCGAAGCCGAGCAGGCCCAGACCGCTCGAGCTCAGCGAGTTCGGCGTCCGGTAGGTGCCGGAGGCGTCGATGACCGCGCGCGCGGTCATCTCCTCGACGCCGGCCGCGGTGCGCAGGCGCACGAGGAACGGGGTGGCCGAACGGTTCGTGCTGCGCGTGCGGTCCATGCCCTCGCGGCTGACCGCGAGCACCTCGGCACCGGTGCGGATGCGGCGGGCGATCGCCTCGACACGGCTCAGCGGCACGAGGTAGGCGTCGACGAGCTCTCTGCCCGACGGTGCCCGCTCTGGGGACGGCAGCTCCCAGCCGCCGGCTTCGAGCAGGCGACGGGATGCCGGGTCCACGAGGTGCTTCCACGGCGAGAACAGCCGGGTGTGCCCCCAGGAGCGCACGCTGTCGGCGATGTCGTCGCCGGATTCGAGGATCACGAAGTCGATGCCGCGCTCGACGAGATTCGCCGCGGCGGCGAGGCCGATCGGGCCGGCTCCGATGATCACGACGGGCAGCGTCGACAGTCGGTCGTTCGAAACGGGCCGGACGGTCAGGTCGAGCAGCGTCACTGCATCCTCCTCATATCGATGAACTTCGATGTCAGTATGAGACGCGATATCGATCATTGTCAATATCGAGTAGCATCGATGCCATGCCCACGATGCTCGAGGTCACCGACGTCACTGCCGGTGCGTGCTGCGCGCCGTTGGTGCGCGAGCCGCTCGGCGCCGCAGACGCCGACCAGCTCGCCCACAAGATCAAGGCGCTCGCCGACCCGACCCGCCTCCGGCTGGTGTCGATCGTCGCCGCCTCCGCCGACCAGGAGGCATGCGTCTGCGATCTCGTCGAGCCGGTCGGACTCAGCCAGCCCACGGTGTCGCACCACCTCAAGATCCTCAGCGAGGCGGGTTTCCTCTCGCGCACCCGTCGCGGCTCCTGGGCGTACTACCGCCTCGTGCCGGGCGCGCTCGACGGTGTGGCACAGCTGCTCGGCGGCAGCTAGGCGCGCTTCGGCGACGTGCGTCGCTGACGATCACGGCGACCACGATCGGGCCGAGTGATGACAGCGCAGCGCGCTCGGTCCCGCAGCCGCACCCGCCCTCAGAGCGCCGCGATGAGCGCGTCGGCGGCGGCCCGTGAGCGCGCAGTGCGCGTGGGGTCGGCGTCGAAGTCGCCGAGGAACACCGAGCCGAGGGCGCAGGTGAGCACGCCGTACGCGGCGTTGAGACAGGCGTCGGGGGAGGCATCCGGGTGGCCCTGCGCGACGAGGTCGGCGAGCTGCAGCCGGGTGGCCGTGTAGGCGGTCGTGAGCACGTCGGCGATCTCGGGGTTCGTGCGCGAGAGCTGCACCAATCCGAGCACCACCGCGTTCTCGCGGTCGGGTGAGCTGAACGCCGGCCCGAACAGGTAGTCGAGCGCGCTGCCGAGGTCGTCGGTTCCGGCCGGCAGTATCGTGCCGACCTCACCGCTCGGGTCGGCGAAGAGCGCCGTCGCGGTGTCGAGCAGCAGCTTGTCCCGGTTGCCGACGAAGTGACGCACGTGTCCGCGCGACATGCCGGTCGCGGTGGCGATGCGGTCGAGCGTCGTGCCGTGGATGCCGTGCTCGGCGATCGTCGCCATCGTCGCCTCGAGAATCTGTTCTCGACGCTCGGCGGCGACGGAGGGGCGTGCCATCGACGGTTCTCCTCTCGTGCGGCAGGGCGTGGCCGTCTGCGCGGTGTGCTGCGATTCGGGATGCCGCGCACCCGGCCTGTGCCCCGAGTGTAACGGCTTCGCAATTCTAGTCTAGTCAGACTTGACTATTTACGATCGGCTCCGTAACGTGACCGTCACCGCGTCGCAGGACGCCCGTCTCGAAGGAGTGACATGCCCGACATCCAGCGCATCCCCCCGGCGCCCGAGAGCCCGCTCTCGCAACCGGTGCGCGTCCGCATGCGCGACGGGGTGCTGCTCGCCGGCGACGTCTACCTGCCCGGTGCGCCCGACGCGGCCGACACCGCGCCCGGTGACACGATCCTCATCCGCCTGCCGTACGACAAGTCGGGCGTGTACTGCTTCATCCCGCTCATCGCCGAGTACTTCACGCAGCGCGGCTACCGCGTCGTCGCGCAGGACGTGCGGGGCAAGTTCCGCTCAGAGGGCGACGCCCTGCTCTTCGTCAACGAGGTCGACGACGGCTACGACACGATCGAGTGGATCACGCAGCAGTCGTGGTCGAACGGGCGCGTCGCGATGTGGGGCGACAGCTATTACGGCTACACCCAGTGGGCCGCCGCCGCGAGCGGGCACCCCGCGCTCACGGCGATCGCCCCGCGCGTGACCGGCACGGGGCTCGGCGAGCCCGTTCGCCGAGACCCGGCGCAACGCGTCCGCCCCGTCGAGTGGGGAGTCACCTACATGTACCCGCTCACGCAGTTCTTCGACAACGACATGCTGCAGTGGGAGCCCGATTGGTCGCGCCGCGACTTCGCCGCCCAGGCCGAGGAGTTCATGCACCAGGTCGGCATGCGCGGGCTCAGCTACGACCAGTGGTACCCGAACCCGGTGCTGCTGAAGCGCTTTCCGAACGGCGACCCGTTCGCCGGCCGATCGGTGCCCGTGCTGCACACGATCGGCTGGTGGGACAACTGCGCGCCGCTCTCGTGGGCCGACGTCGACCGGATCTCGCGCCGCCCGAACTGGGACGCGCACCACTACCTGCGCATCGAGGCGATCGACCACGAGAGCTACCAGTTGCTCGAGGCCGACGGCGACCGGGTCGCCGAGCGCAGCGACGAGCAGATCCGCGCACTGCTGCCCCGCACGCTCGACCCGGCGCTCGCGTTCTTCGAGGTCTTCGTGCGCGGCAACGGCTCGGCGGCCGACCTGTCTCGCGTGACCTGGAACCTCGCCGGCACCGACGGCATGCGCGAGAGCCCGGTCTGGCCGCCCGCGGGTGCGCGCCCCGTCACGCGCCGGGCGACGGCAGACGGATGCCTCGTCGGCGAGCCGGCCGAGGCGTCGACCGCGACCGTGCTCGAGTGGACCCACGACCCCGCCGATCTCGTGCCGTCGAGCGCGCCCGACGCGTTCTCGTTCCTGCTCTACCTGCCCGACGAGGCGGGCATCGGCGATCGCGCCGACGTGCTGCGCTTCGACTCCGCGCCGCTCGTGGCCGACGTCGACCTGGCGGGCCCCGTCTCCGCGCGGGTGCGCATCGCCTCCGACGGGCCGGTCATGGACTGCTTCGTGCGCGTGCTCGACGTCGCGCCCGACGGCAGTGCGCTGCGCATCGCCCGCGGCCAGGTGCAGCTGCTCGGTGCGAACGAGGGCACGAACGACCCTGCGACGGACGGCGCGACCGTCGGCACCGCCGTCGACATCGACATCGACCTCGGCCAGGTCGGCTACCGGCTGCGTGCCGGGCACCGCCTGCGCGTGCACGTGTCGAGCAGCGACTACCCCGAGTTCCTGCCGCAGACCGGCACCGGCGTCGATCCGTGGACCTGGGGCGAGACCCGCACCAACACCCAGTCGCTCGTCGTCGGCGGCGCCGACGGCTTCGCACTCACCCTCACCGTCCTCGAAGGAGAACTGCCGTGAACCCCACCACCTCGCCGCCGACCCCGCTCGGCCCGGCGCCGAGCCTCGAGTACGTCTTCGAGATCCGCGCGACGATCGACCCCGACCTCCACATCGGTCGCGGCCCCGAGGAGCGCCTCTCGTTCACCCCGGTCTCCGGCGGCAGCGTCGCCGGGCCGCGGCTCAACGGCGAGGTGCTCACGGGCGGCGGCGACTGGGCCGTCGAGCGGTTCGGCACCGCCCAGCTCGAGGCCCGCTACCTGATCCGTGCCGACGACGGCGCCGTGATCGACATCCTGAACCGCGGCTACTTCCGCGCGACGCCCGACGTGCTCGACCGCATGGAACGCGGCGAGAACGTTCCCGAGGACACGCCGGGGCTCTACTTCCGCACCGCACCGGTCTTCCAGACCGACGCGCCCCAGCACCGCTGGCTGGCCGAGCACCAGTTCATCGGGCTCGCCCGCGACGAGGACGGCCAGGTGTGCATCCGGGTCTTCCTCGTCGCCTGAGCACCGGCAGCGGCATCCCGATCATCGACCCCGCCCACCAGCACCACGGCCCATCACCCCCGCACCACCGACCGGAACGGACCCCACCATGAACCGCACCCGACTCGCGGCAGGCGCCGTCGCCTGCGCCGCGCTCGTCGCCCTCACCGCCTGCACGCCCCGAGACGCCGCCGACGTCGACGGCGACCCCGGCGAGCTCACGATCGTCGACTCGCTGCCGGCGGGCACGAAGCCCGTCGACGAGGTCACCTGGGCCATCGCCGAGGGCGAGCCCGCGACGCTCAACCCGGCGGCCTCGGCGAACCTCATCATCCCGAACCTCTGCGACAACCTGCTGTCGCTGCAACCCGACTTCTCGATCGAGCCGGGCATCGCCACGAGCGCCGAGTTCGTCGACCCCGTGACGTTCGTCATCGAGCTGCGCGACGACGTGACGTTCTGGGACGGCAGCCCGGTGACGGCCGACGACGTGGTCTACAGCCTGCAGCAGGGCATGAACCCCGAGTCGCAGTGGTACGGCGCCTTCGCGCTCGTCGTGCCCGACCCCGCGACCGGCATCGTCGCCACCGGCCCGAACGAGGTGACGGTGCACTTCGTCGCCCCCGACTCGGCCTTCCGTGAGGCGCTCGCGGGCCAGGGCGGCGCGGTCATGCAGCAGAAGTTCGGCGAGGCGGCGGGCGACGCGCTCGGCACGCCCGACGGCGGCCTCATGTGCACCGGGCCCTACGAGCTCGCCGACGGCGGCTGGACGCCCGGCAGCTCGATCACCACCACCGCGAACGCGGACTACTGGAACGGCGCCCCGCTCGTGCAGAAGCTCACGTACACCTTCGTGAGCGACGGGTCGACCCTCGCGACCGCGCTCACCCAGGGCGAGATCGACGGCGCGATCAACGTCTCGCCGAGCTCCCGGGCGGTGTTCGAGGGCGACGGCGCCGGCACGCTCACGATCGGCCACTCGACGGCGTCGTACAGCTTCGGCCCGACGACGGCGACCGGGCCGGCGGCGAACCCGAAGATCCGCCAGGCGCTGAGCCTCGCGATCGACCGCGAGCAGTACCTGCAGACCGTCGTCAACGGCCTCGGCTACGTGCAGAAGACCCTCGTGCCCGAGTTCTCCTTCCAGTCGATGGCCGACGCCGACGTCTACCAGGCCGGCTACGACGCCCTCGCCGCACCCGAGGTCGACCTCGAGCAGGCGAAGCAGCTCGTCGCCGACAGCGGCGAAGACGTGAGCGAGCCGCTCGTCATCGCCGTGCCCGCGGGCGCCAAGGAGTTCGAGCAGACCGCCACCATCATCCAGGCGGCCGGCGAGCAGATCGGCCTCGACCTCGAGATCGACGAGATGCAGGCGTCCGACTTCGGCGCCCTCTTCTACGACCCGGCGAAGCGGGAGGGCGTCGACTTCGTCGCCACGCAGGGCTACCTCGAGACGCCGGGCGTGCTCGGCTACCCGTCGCTGTTCGTGCTCCCGGCCGAACAGGGCGGCATCTTCAACTGGAGCGGCTACGAGAACGCCGAGGTCACCGCGCACATGACGGCGGCGCGCAACGCGACCGACGCCCGGACGGCCGCGGACGAGTTCGTCGCCGCGCAGGCGGTCTACGCCCCCGACCAGCTGCAGGTCACGCTCGCCGGCACCTACCAGCTCACCTACCTGAACGACGACCTCACCGGGGTCACCACCTCGGTCGCCGCGTACAGCAGCCCTTGGGCGCTGCACCTCGGCGGCAAGTAGGCCGGCAGCCACGTTGCGCACGCGAGGAAGAGCGAAGAGAGGACCGGTGCGGTGAACACCCTGACCAGGATGCTGCTGGGGCGGCTCGGCGGCCTGCTGCTGACGCTCTTCCTCGCGAGCATCGTCATCTACTCGGCGGTGCTGCTCACCGGCGACCCCATCGCGGCGCTCGCCGGCGGCGCGAAGCCCACCCCCGAGCTCGTCGCCGAGATCCGGGCGGAGTACCACCTCGACGACCCGGTCTGGCAGCGGTACTGGGAGTGGCTGACCGGCGCGATCCAGGGCGACTTCGGGCGCTCGTTCGTCTACAAGACGGCGGTGACGACGCTCATCGCGCCGCGATTCGCGATCACGTTGCAGCTCGTGCTGCTGACGGTCGTGCTCATCCTCGTGTTCGGCGTCGGCTCCGGCATCCTCGCCGCCACCCGCGGCCGGGCCGTCGACCGAGCGGTGGCCACCGCCACCTCGCTCGGGATGGCGCTGCCGACCTTCGTCGTCGCGATCCTCCTGATCTGGGTGTTCGCGAAGAGCCTCGGCTGGTTCCCCGTGTACGGGGAGGGCGACGGCTTCTGGGACCGGCTCTGGCACCTCGTGCTGCCCGCGATCTCGCTCGCCGTGCTGTTCATCGCCTACATCAGCCGGGTGACCCGCAGCTCGCTCGTGGCGCAGTTGCACTCGGAGCACGTCGACACGGCGCGCGTGCGCGGCATCCCGCGCGGCCGAATCTTCGGCGCGCACGTCCTCCGCAACGCGTCGCCGCAGATCCTCGCGATCGCGGGCACGACGATCGCGGGACTCTTCGCGGCGTCGGCGATCGCCGAGGTGGCGTTCGGGCTCGGCGGCATCGGGTCGCTGCTCGTGCAGGCGGCCGCCCGCGCCGACCTGCCCGTGGTGCAGATCGTGTCGCTGCTGCTCGTCACGATCTTCGTCGTGCTGAACGCGGTCGCCGACCTCGTCAGCGCGCTCATCGACCCGTCGAGCATCGAGGGCGGTGCCCTCGCATGAGCGTCGCGCAACTCACCCAGGGGGCCGTGCCCGCCGCGGCGAAGCGCGCCGCGCGGCGCGATCTCACCTTCGTCGTCGCGCTCGCCGTGCTCGGCGTCATCATCGTGGCGGCGATCGCCGGGCCGTGGCTCGCGCCGTACGACCCGTACGAGCTCTACGTCGGCCCGGTGAACGGAGCGCCGAGCGTCGAGCACCTCTTCGGCACCGACGACCTCGGCCGCGACATCCTCTCGCGGGTGCTCGTCGGCGGCGCGGCGAGCGTGTTCGCACCCGTCGTCGTGGTGCTGCTCTCGACGCTGCTGGGCGTCGCCCTCGCGCTCGCCGCGGCATGGTTCGGCGGCTGGGTGTCGGGCGCCATCGCTCGTCTCGTCGACGTGATCTTCGCCATCCCGGGGCTCGTGATCGCCGTGCTCGCGGTGACGCTGTTCGGCAAGGGGCTCGTCGCGCCGGTGGTCGCGCTCGCGATCGCCTACGTGCCCGTCGTCGCCCGGCTGACCCGCACCGCCGCGTCGCGCGAGCTGGGCAAGCCGTACATCGCCGCGCTGCGGGTGCAGGGCGTGTCGAGCCTCGCGATCTGCTTCCGGCACCTCGTGCCGGCGATGATCCCCATCGTCGCCGCGCAGATGGCGATCGGCTTCGGCTACGCGATGCTCGACCTCGCGGCCATCTCGTTCCTCGGGCTCGGCCAGCAGCCGCCCGCACCCGACTGGGGGTCGATGATCTCGGCCGGTCAGGCGAGCATCCTCGCCGGCGCCCCCGAGCAGTCGGTCTTCCCGGCGATCCTCGTGGTCGTCACCGTGCTCGCCGTCGGCATCGTCGGCGCACGGGTCACCGTCTGGGCCGAGGAGAAGGAACGATGAACCGACTCACCCCGCCGGCGGCGCAGCCGCCCGTCCTCTCGATCGACGCGCTCGACATCTTCGCGCCGAGTGCGCCTGGTGCGCCGGGTGCCGACGGGCCCCGTCAGCTCGTCTTCGCCAGCACGCTGTCGGTCGGGCGGGGCGAGGCCGTCGGCCTCGTCGGCGAGTCGGGATCGGGCAAGACCCTCACCGTGCGCGCCGTCGCGGGCCTGCTGCCCGAGGGCTTCACGACGCGGGGCACGATCGCGATCGACGGGCACGACCTCGGTGCCATGTCCGCGCGGTCGCTCCGCGAGCTGCGCGCCCGCCGCCTCGGCATGGTCTTCCAGACGCCGCGGGCGCACCTCAACCCGTTGCGCACGATCGGCGACTTCATGACCGAGGCGCTCGTGCACGTCGCCGACGTGAAGCCGGATGCCGCCGCGAAGCGCGCCATGGGCCTGCTCGACGAGGTCGGCATCACCGATCCGGCCCGGCGCCTGCGGCAGCATCCCGCCGAGCTGTCGGGCGGCCTGCTGCAGCGCGTCATGATCGCCGCGACCCTCGCGATGGACCCCGACCTGCTGCTCGCCGACGAGATCACGACGGCCCTCGACGTGACGACGCAGGAGGAGGTCATGGCGGTCATCGCCGACCTGCGCGCCCACCGCGAGCTCTCGCTGCTCTTCATCACGCACGACCTCGCGCTCGCCGGCGCCGTGTGCGACCGGGTGAACGTCATGCAGCACGGCCGCATCGTCGAGACGCTGCACGCCGCGACCATGCGCCGCGACGCGCGCGACGACTACACGAAGGTGCTCATGTCGGCCTCGCTCGACGAGGCACCCCCGATCGAGGCATCCACCGGCCCGGATGCCGCGGCCGAGCGCCCGATCATGCGCCTCGAGCACCTCCGCAAGTCGTATCAGGTGCGCGGCGCGAACGGCCGCCGCGAGGCGCTCGTCGCGGTCGACGACGTCTCGATGGAGCTCGCCCCGGGCGGCTCCCTCGGCATCGTGGGCGAGTCGGGATCGGGCAAGTCGACGACCGCCCGGCTGCTGCTCGGACTGGAGCGAGCCGATGCGGGCACGATCACGGTGGACGGTGACGACTGGAGCGTGCCCGCGCGCCGCGGCACCGAACGGCGGCGGCGCGCGAAGACCGCGCAGATGGTCTTCCAGGACCCGTACCAGTCGCTCGACCGTCGGCAGACGGTGCGGCAGTGCCTCGTCGAGGCGGTGCGCGTGCACCGGCCCCGCGAGGCGAAGGACGCCGTCGACGCCCGCGTCGCCGAGCTCATGTCGCAGGTGCGGCTCGACGGGGCCCTGCTCGACAGCCGGCCACGCGCCCTGTCGGGCGGGCAACGGCAGCGCGTCGCGATCGCCCGCGCGCTTGCCGCCGACCCGGTGCTGCTCGTGCTCGACGAGGCGGTGTCGGCGCTCGACGTCACGACGCAGGTCGAGATCCTGACGCTGCTCGATGCGATCCGTCGCGAGACGGGCGTCGCGCTCCTCATGATCACGCACGACCTGACCGTCATCCGCCGCCTGTGCGACGAGGTCGTCGTGATGCGCCAGGGCCGCGTCGAGGAGCGCGGAACCGCGGCGCAGATCCTCGACGAGCCGTCGGCCGACTACACCCGGCTGCTGCTCGACTCCATCCCGCGCGAGGGGTGGACCCCGCAACGGCGCAGACTGGGTCGTACGCAGTCGCTGCCGACCGTCACCCGGTCGAGCGCCATGATCACCGAATGAACCTCCCCGATCGAACGAACGGAGCCGACCCGCCCATGTCGACCACGCTGATGGAACCCGCCTTCGAGTACTGCTTCGAGCTGCGCTGCCAGGTCGACGACGAGCTGCCGCTCGGCGGGTCGACGCCGGGCGAGGGGCGGCACTTCGCCCGCGTCTCGGGCGGCACGTTCGACGGGCCTCGCCTTCGCGGTCGTGTGCTGAACAGCGGGGGCGACTGGTGGGTCGGCCGCGGCCTCACCGTCGAGCTCGACGCCCGCTACGTCATCGAGGCCGCGCTCGAGTCGGGCCCGGCCGCCGTCGAGGTCGTCAACCGCGGCATCTGGCGCACCGACGACGCGACCTGGGCGCGCATCGAGGCCGGCGAGGACGTCGCCGAGCGAGACCTCTACTACCGCACCGCGTTCCAGTTCCGCACCGACCACCCCGAACTGCAGTGGCTCACCGAGTCGCAGTTCGTCGGCTACGCCCGGGCCGAGCCGGGCTTCGTGATCATCCGGGTGTTCCGCCTCGTCTGAGGCGGCTTCATCGACCGGGATGCTGCGGCCGCAGCATCCCGAGCCAGCATCAACGCCGCAGAGAATCGAGACGACCATGACCGAAGCAGCCGACCTCGTCATCGTGAACGGCCGCGTGTTCGACGGCCGGGTGCGCACCGCGAGCACCGCCGTCGCCGTGGCCGGCGACCGCATCGTGCGGGTCGGCAGCGACGCGAGGGTGCTCGAACTGCGCGGTGCGGAAACGCGCGTCATCGACGCCGCAGGCGGTGTCATCCACCCCGGGTTCGTCGACGCGCACGCCCATGCGGCGTTCGCCGGCGTCGAGCGGCTCAGCATCGACCTGACCCCGGCGGCGAGCGTCGAGGAGACGCTCGAGCTGATCCGCGCGGGTGCCGAGCGCAGCGACGCGGAGTGGCTGACGGGCGGCGGTTGGAGCCACGAGCTCTTCCCGATGCCGACCCGCCACGAGCTCGACGCGATCGTGTCCGACCGCCCCGTCGCCCTCAGCGATGCCGGCCACCACACGCTGTGGGTGAACTCGCGGGCGCTCGAGCTCGCGGGCGTCGACCGCGACACCCCGCAGCCGCACAACGGGCACATCCACCTCGACGAGCACGGCGACCCGGTCGGCTACCTCAACGAGACCGCTGCGGAGCTCGTCGGTCGCGTCATCCCGCCCGCGACCGACGACGAGGTGCACGCCGGGCTGCTGAACGCGCAGGAGTACCTGTGGTCGCTCGGCGTCACCGGCTGGCACGAGGCGATCCTCGGCGAGTACAACGGCAAGGCCGACTGCACGCCCGCCTACCTCGCGTCGATCGGCTCGGGCGAGCTGCGCAGCGCGACGTCGGGTGCGCTCTGGATCGCGCCGGGACTGCAGCTCGAGGAGGTGCCAGCGCTCGTGGCCCGGTTCGTGGAGCAGCGCGCGCGGAATGCCCTTGCCGGGTTCTCGACCTCGACCGCCAAGGCCATGATCGACGGCGTGCCGCACGGCGAGACGGCCGCACTGCTCGAGCCGTACTGCAACCACGGCGACGGCTTCGCCGGCGAGCTGCACTTCGACGAGGCGGTGATCCGGGCGTTCGTCGCCCAGCTCGACGCGACCGGTTTCGCGCTGCACCTGCACGTCATGGGCGACCGCGGCATCCGGGTCGCGCTCGACGCGATCGAGGCGGCGCGCGCCGCGCGCGTCTCTGCTGCTTCGGCTTCAGCGCCTCTCGGGCCTGCGCCGCGCCACCACATCGCGCACCTCTCGATGGTGCAGCCCGAGGATGCCGCGCGGTTCGGGCCGCTCGGAGTCACCGCGAACATCCAGGGGCTGTGGGCCGCGCCCGACCCGTACGTGGTGCCCATGATCGGGGACGAGCGCATGCGGGCGGGCTATCCGTTCCGTGCGATCGCCGACGGCGGTGCCGACCTCGCGATGGGTTCGGACTGGCCGGTGTCGCCGGCCGACCCGTGGCTCGCGATCCACGTCGTCGTGAACCGGTGGGCGCCGCCGCCGCCCGGGGTCGTGCCCGATGCGCCCGGTGCGACGCCCGCTACGGCGCTCGGCTCGTCGCAGGCTGCGGCGCTCGGTTCGACGCGGGCCACCCTCGACGCCGAACACCAGTCGCTCACGCTCGAGCAGGCGTTCGCCGCCTACACGAGCGGGTCGAGTGAGCTCGTGCTCGGCCGCCCGGGTCGCGTGCGCGTCGGCGAACGAGCCGACCTCGCAGTCGCGACGGGCGACCCGTTCGAGCTGCCGGCCGAAGCGATCGTCTCGCTGCAGACGGCCGTGACGGTGGTCGGCGGCGAGGTCGTGTTCGAGCGGTGAGGCTTTTCGCGCCCGAGGCCGCGCCGACCCGGCCCGCTCCGGGGTGACCTGGCCCGCTCCGGGGTGACCCGGCCCGCTCCGGGGGTGCATTCCCGACGAAATTTGCGTTGACACGCCGTCGCGATGTCGGGAAGGCACCCCCGGAGCGGGGCGGAGCTCAGCGGAACAGGTCGGCGAGCGCCTCGAGGGCGTCGACCAGGTCGGCGCTCGCGCCGCCCTTTCGTACCGCGCTGTCGAGCTGCGCGATGACCGAGCGGTCCGCGGCCGACGAGTCGGCGAGGTGCTCGGCTCGCGCCAGGTGACCGCGGATCTGCTCGGCCGTGGCGCTCGTGATCTCGCCGATGCTCTCGGCACGGTCGACATTCCACGCAGCCTGGGCGAAGCCCGCTTCGGTCGGCTCGAAGGCGATCGTGTAGGTCTCGCCCTCGGTGGTCTCGAACGAGATCTCGTCAGATCCCTCGGCGGACACGGCGACGAGGTCGCCGTCGCCGTCCTTCACGACCGTCCCGGCGATACCGGGGTAGTCGCCGACGAAGGTGCCGCCGTTGCGCGCCGTGACCCGGAACGCGGTCGCGTCACCGTCGGCCCACGCCATGTCGATCACGAAGTCGCCGCGGGCGACGAGGCCTTCGACGCTGCCGTCCTTCCAGGCGCTCGGCAGTGCAGGGAGGAATTGGGTGTAGCCGAGCTGGCTCTGCACGAGCATCTCCGTCATGCCGGCCGTGAGCCCGAAGTTGCCGTCGATCTGGAACGGCGGGTGCGAATCGAGGAGGTTGTCCATCAACCCGTTCCGGTTGCCGGCGAGCATCGCGCGCACCATCGAGTACGTGTCCTCGGCCAGGCCGGTTCGCGCGTACATGTTGATCTTCATGGCCTTCGACCAGCCAGTGCCGTTGAGGCTGCGCTGCTCCAGCGACGTGACCGCCGCGTCCATCCACTCCGGGGTGTCCTTGCTGATCAGGGTTCCCGGAAAGAGCCCGACGAGCTGCGACGTGTGCCGGTGGACCGAACCCTGGTTCGCGCTGCCGCCCGCGCCGAAGTTCCAGATGTTCTCCTCGGGCAGGTCGCCCGCTTGCGCCTTGCCGAGGGTCGTCTCCTCGAACCACTCCTTCACCTGGCCCTGCTCGCCGATGAGGATGGGGTCGAGCTGGGACTGCTTGTCCTTCCAGACGGCGCGCAGGTCCTCGTCGATGCCGAGCTTCTCCGAGGCCTCGATCGCCATCCGGTAGAGCTCCCACACGAGCGACTGGTCGTACGCGGTGCCGACCGCCGTCGGACCGTGCTCCGCCGAGACGCCGGGCGCGACGGTCAGGCGGTCCTGGTACGGGCTGTACCAGAGGTACTCGTTCCAGAAGGCCGCCATCTCCTTGAGCATGGGGTAGGCGGTCTCGCGCAGGTAGGTCTCGTCGCCGGTGAACAGGTAGTAGTCGTAGAGGTTCTGCATCGCCCACGACGACCCGCCGATGTTCCAGCCGTACTCCTGCGAACCGATCGGTGCGGTGTGGCCGAACGGGTTCACCTGGGTGTTGATGAGGAAGCCGTTGCCCTCTCCGAGCGGCGTCGTGGCGAAGTCCTCGGTCTTCACGCCCGCGGACCGCTCCGCCGTCAGGCGTCCGGGGACGACGAGCGACTCGACGTACTCGTTGAACGGCACCTGCGTCTCAGCGAGGTTCGTGATCATCGCCGGCCAGTAGTTCATCTGCACGTTGACGTTGAAGTGGTAGTCGGCTCCCCAGAACGCGTTCGCGCTGCCGATCATCCACAGGCCGCAGAGGTTCGTCGGCAGGTCGCCGATCCGCGACCCGGCGATGCTCAGATACCGGCCGAACTGGTACGCGAGCTGGTCGACGGCGAGGTCGTGGGCGCCTTCGCGGTAGTTCCGCATCAACTGGTCGGTCGGGATGTCGGGCACCTCGGCGCCGACGTCGAACCGGACGCGGGAGAACAGCTGCTGATAGTCGGCCAGGTGCCGGTCGAGCAGCGACTCGTGGCCGTGCTCGATCGCGGAATCGACGCGTGCGGTGATCTCGCCGTGCGGGTCCTCGCCGCGGTACGTCGGGTACGAGTTCACGTAGTCGGTGCCGGTGGAGTAGACCAGTGTGACGGCGTCGGCGGCCGTGACGGTCAGTGTGCGCCCGTCGGCGCTCGACACCGCGCCGCCCTCGTTGTCGAGCTTGAGCTGCATCTCCGCACGCATCCGGTTGTCGTTCACCTGCCCGGCGAGCGTGATCCGGTGGTCCTCCGGGTCGGCGGTCGCGGTCGTGGTGAGCCCGCTCGCCGCAGCCGTCGACGCCGTGAACGACAGGCTTCCCGGTTCGGACGCGGTGAGGCGCACCACGGCGACCTGATCGGGGTAGCTCACGAAGTACTCGCGCTCGAAGTGCACGCTGTCGTGATCGAAGTTCACCGTGGAGACGGCGGTCTCGAGGTCGAGATCGCGAACGTAGTTCGACGCCGAACCATCGGTGATGCCCGCCGCGGTGAAGTCGAGCTGCAGGTCGCCGAAGTCCTGGTACATGCCCATGCCGCCCGTGTTGCCGAACATGAGGTCGGTGAGCCGACGGTTGGCGCCGGTGGCACCCGTGGCGGGGAGCCCGAACACGTCGGTGCTCTTGTCGTCGAGCGCCCGACGGTAGTCGTCGAGCTGTTGCGGAGTGATCGCCGTCGCCTTGTTGCCGCCGAGGTAGGTTCGCCCGGCGGTCGGCCCGCCTCGCCACAGGGTCTTCTCGTTGAAGTGCAGTCGCTCTCGCGCCGGGTTGCCGAACGCCATGAGCCCCGTGGTGCCGTTGCCCTGCACGAGTGCCTGGCTCTCCCAGTCCGAGACGGGCGTCGTGTACCACATGCGCAACGGCGACCCCCCGGCATCCGCCGTGCGGACGACGCTCGGCACGTCGGTGAGGGGCGCCCCGGAGGCGCCGGTCGCGATCACGGTGGTGGCGAGGAGCGGCAGCGCCACGGCGGCCGCGAGTGTTGGGAGCAGTCTTCTTCTGATCATCATGACCCTCGGTGTCTCGTCGTTGAGGAACGGGGAGCGGTAAGAGATCAGATGATTACCCGTGTGGTCTCGCTCGCTGATCTCGGAAAGGTGAGCTCTGCACTCGGCAGTATGCCGAAGTGTGGCGAGGGCGTCAATCAGCCCGATTGATCATGGGTCTTAAAGATCGGATGTGTTCGCCCGAGAATGGAGCCGACTTCACCGTGACGTCGGCAGCAACTCAGCCGCCAGCACTGCGGCGCCGACCGAGCGCGAAGCCGGCGACTCCTGCCAGCCCGACGAGGCCGAGCACGACGCCGACCGCGCCGGCGATCGCGGGGCCGGTCAGCAGGACTCCGTCCGGAAGCAGCAGGGAGCCGGCCATCGGCTGGTAAGCGAACCAGCCGACCGTCGTCGGGGTGGAGTTCGACACCGCGACGACGACTGCACCGACGATGACCAGCACGCTCGAGATGACGAGCGTGACGATGACGGCGGGGTGTACTCGTCGCATGGCGCCACCCTACCGACCGCGCCACCGCACACGGCAGCGAACAGCCGGGCTCGTCGAGGCGTCAGTACCAGTCGTCGGCACCCGTGTCCCAGAGCTCGTCCGAGAGATCGGCGGGCAGGCCGGGATCGATCGTCTCGCCGACCGCCGGCGGCTGGTCGGACAGGCCGGGTTCGGCGGACATCTGCCCGCCGGGGGAGACGCCGATCGCGGCGAGGGCGAAGCCCGTCACCACGGCCGCGCCGGCGAGCAGCACGCCGCCGACCTTGAACACCGTGCGCAGCTCTTCGGCCGCGGGGCCGAAGAGCCGCTCGAGGCGGCCCGTCCGGCGTCCGGGGCCGGGTACGGGTGCCCGCCTGGGCGCGGCGCCCGTGCCCTCGGCGGGCTTGCCCGACCCCGCCCGCTCGCCCTCGATCATCGCCGCGACGAGCACGTCGAACTGTGCCGGACTCAACCGCTCGAACTCGGTCGCGAGTCCGGCGTCGAGGCGCCCGTCGCGGTCGTCGAGCGCGTGCAGGTAGCGGGCGACGGCTCGCCGGTCGGCCTCGCCGAGCGTGGTCATCACGCCGCCTCCTCGTCGTCGTCGGCGACCCGGGCGCCATTGCCGAGCGCCGGCCGGCCGTACGCCTCGAGCAACCGCAGCCAGACCTCGCTGACGGTGGGGAACGCGGGCACCGCATGCCAGAGCCGTGCGAGCGGGATCTCGCCCACGATCGCCGTGGTCGCGGTCTGCACGAGTTCGGCGACCTCAGGCCCGGCGAACGTCGCCCCGACGACGACGCCGCGTGCCTCGTCGACGACCATCCGCGCCGTCCCGCTGAAGCCGTCGCGTGAGAGCGCCGCTCCCGAGACGTGGCCGATCTCGTAGTCGACGACGCGCACATCGAGCCCGGCGTCGCGTGCGGCTGCGGCGGTGAGCCCCACCGATGCGACCTCGGGGTCGGAGAACACGACGCTCGGCACGGCGTGGTGGTCGGCCGTGGCGACGTGTGCGCCCCACGGGGCGTCGTCGACCGGCAGCCCGAGGGCGCGGGCCGCGATCGCGTCGCCGGCCGCGCGAGCCTGGTACTTGCCCTGGTGGGTGAGCAGCGCGCGTCCGTTGACGTCGCCGACGGCGTAGAGCCACTCGCTGCCGTCGACGAGCATCGTGTCGTCGACCCGAAGGCGCTGCGCGGGATCGAGCCCCACCGTCTCGAGGCCGAGCCCGTCGACGGCCGCCCGGCGGCCGGTGGCGACGAGCACCTCGGATGCCTCGACGACGCCGCCGTCGGTCGTGATCGTGACGCGCTCGCCGACCCGGTCGACCCGTTCGACCGCGGTGTGCTCGAGCACCGTCACGCCGAGCTCGCGCAGTCCCGCGGTGACCTGCTCGCCGGCGAACGGCTCGAACGCGCCGAGCAGCCCGCTCCGGGCGACCACGGTCACCTCGCTGCCGAACCCGGCGAACGCGGTCGCGATCTCGACCGCGACGACTCCGCCGCCGAGGATCGCGAGCCGCTCGGGCACGCTCGTGGCGCTCGTCGCCTCGCGGCTCGTCCAGGGCGCCGCCTCGGCCAGCCCGGGCACGTCGGGAAGCACGGGTACCGAACCGGTCGCGAGCGCGACCGCGTGGCGGGCGGTGACGACCGTGGTCTGGCCGTCGTCGCCGATCACGGTGACCTCACGGGGCCCGCTGAGCCGGCCGCTGCCGCGCAGCAGGCCGATGTCCGCGCTCTCGAGCCAGGCGACCTGCCCGGCGTCCGACCGGTGGTCGGTGAACCGGTCGCGGCGGGCGAGGACGGCCGCGACGTCGAGTTCGCCGGTCACCGCTTCGGCGGCTCCGGGAAGGGCGCGCGCGAGTCGCAGCACGTGCGCCGAGCGGAGCATCGCCTTCGAAGGGATGCACGCCCAGTACGAGCACTCGCCGCCGACGAGCTCACGTTCGACGATCAGGGTGTCGAGTCCGGCCTGTGCGGTGCGGTCGGCGACGTTCTCCCCGACGGGGCCCGCTCCGATCACGACGACGTCGACGGTACGGCGGTTCATGCTTCTGCTCCTTCTGCGGCACCGGCCTGCGCCGGTGCGTCGGTTCGGGTCGATTCGAATCGGATGCCTCGTGCGGCGAGTGCCTCGGCGAGATGCCGGGCGTACCACCCGGGCCAGGCCTCGTCGTACACGCCGCCGAGCTGCTCGGTCTCGTACGCGCCGTGCGCGGCTGCGGTCTCGACGAGCAGCTCGTGCAGCAGTTGCTCGGCGTCGCGTTCGGTCGATGGGGTCATCTCGTTCATCCTGCGCTCGCTCGCGCTGGTCAGCGACCCGGCGCGCGGGTCACGATCTCCTGCAGCACCCAGCCGTTGCCGTCGGGATCGGTGAACGACGCGAACGAGCCGTACGAGGCGCGCGCCGGGTGCGGCCCGCTGATCCGGCCGGCGCCGCCGGCACGGTGGAAGGCGCCGTCGCTGTGCCACACGTCGCTGATGTCGACTCCCGCGGCGGCGATCTCGTCACGCGCGGCGACGATGTCGGTCACGACCAGGTGCAGCTCCTGCACCGAGCCCGGCGCCTGGTCGGTGATGCCCGAGCCGAAGATGATCGACGCGGCCGACCCCGGCGGCGTGAGCTGCACGACGCGGAAGCCGTCGTCGAAGGCGAAGTCCGCGTCGAGGCGGAAGTCGAGGCCGCGGTAGAAGGCGATGCTTCGGTCGACATCGGCGACGGGGAGGACGACGACTTCGAGTTTGAGTTCCATTGCTGCTCCTTTGGGGTTCGACGCGCTGCGTCACTGGTTGAACTGGTGACGAGCTTGCCCGAGAATGCGTCACCTGTCAAGCCGGTGACGCATTGAATTCTTAACCCTTGCGAAATCGATGATCACCAGTCAGACTGGTGACATGCAGTTCGCCTTCCCGTGCGGTCACCCAGTCCTCGACTTCGTCGGCACGCTTCAGGCGCGCCGCGAACCGGCGCCGGTCGAGCGTTTCGAGACGCCGGCCGACGTCGACACCTGGTTCGTCGAGTCGGGGCTCGCCGATCACGCGCCGGGATTCGGCGCGCGCGACCGCGAGCACGCCATCGCCCTGCGCGAGGCGATCTACCTGCTCGTGCGCGAACGCATGAACGGCCGACGGCTCGACGACGAGGCGTGCACCGAGCTCAACCGCGTCGCGTCGGCCCGGCCGGCGACGCTGCAGCTCGGCGACGACGGTGTGACGATCGAGGCGACGCCTGCCCAGGCGCTGTCGACCCTCGCGCGTCAGGCGATCGAGCTCATCGCAGGCCCCGAGACGACGAAGATCAAGGAGTGCGGGCGTCCGGTCTGCACGCAGGTCTACCTCGACGACTCGCGCGGCGGTCGCCGCGAGTGGTGCTCGATGGACACCTGCGGCAGCCGCATGAAGGCCGCGGCCTACCGCGCGCGCAAGCGCGCCGTCGCGGCATCCGCGTGATGCGAGCTCGAGCTCCAGGGCGGCCGCGACCGAGCGGTGCTGACCCGGATCAGGCCGTGGCTACGAGAGTCGCTCGAACACCATCGTCGCCTGCACGCGGTCGCCTCCGCCGAAGCCTCCGCTTCCGGACGACGTGGTGCTGATGGTGTGCAAGCGGTACCCGAGTGCGGCCTGCTTGTTGATCACGCTCTCGAGTTCGGTGAGATTCCCCGATCCGCTGCCGAAGAACTTCTCCTTGAGCACGACCTGGAGGACGACGTAACTCATCCCGGTCGGCGCGGGCCGGGGTTGGGCGCCCGCGACGGCGTCGGCCTGCGCGCGGCCGATCATCCCGTCGAGTCCCGGGACCCTCGGGGCGGGCGGCTGCACCGAGTCCGTCCAGTTCTGGCCGTCCCACCACCTCTTCGTACCGGTTCCGTCGTCGTACCAGCCCGCTTGCGTCTCGGCCAATCGCCTCACCGCTCCAATCCGATCACCGGTGTCCGGAATCCCCTGACGGCTCTCACGGTAGCGCCCTCCGCGGCTTCGTGGTGGGGAGTGCTGGCGTGCGGCCGCGCCCGTCGGTAACGTCGGCGAGGTGTCTCCGCGTCGTCCGGACGGGGACGACCGACGAAGGAGAACAATGCCCTCGAAGATCGACGCCATCAACATCACCGCACGCGATCACGAGTCGCTCGGCGCCTTCTGGCAGTCGCTGCTCGGCCTGCAGGAGGACCCGAACGACCCGAACAACCCGGGCGACCCGGTCACGGTCTACCTCACCGAGCCGCTGGCGATCCGGGTCTACATCCAGCCCGTCGACGAGGGCAAGGAATTCTCGCCGCGGATCCACCTCGACCTCACGCCGGTCGACACCACGCGGGACGCCGAGGTCGCGCGACTCGAGGAGCTGGGGGCCACGATCGTCGCCGACCGTCGCCGCGAGAACGGCACCGGCTACGTCACCATGAGCGACGTCGACGGCAACGAGTTCTGCGTGCAGCGCAGCGCCGAAGAGGTCGCTGCGAACGGCCACTGAGGGTCGCGGCAGTCAGCCCACCGGATCGACGAGCTCGAACCGCTCGCACAGCACCGGCATGTCGGGGGCGAAGCCGCGCGGGTTCTCGGAGTGCTCGCGCCAGTAGCGCTCGTGGATCTCGCGCCAGGCGCGAAGCGTACGGTCGCCCTCGCCCTCGGAGCGCGCGTGCTCCTCGTCGACCTCGTCGAAGGGGACGACCCGGACGCTGGTCGTGCGGATCACGGCCCGCGGCGAGCCGCCGCCGTCGAGGATGATGCTGAGGTCGCCCGCCTCCGGCACCCGCTCACCCGTCTCCTCGTAGTCCCAGACCGACGAGGCCGTGCCGGTCTTGATTCCGGCGAGCACGAGCTCGAGCAGGCCGTCGGCGTGCTCGGCGGTGGCGCCGAACGGCCAGGCCTCGGGGATCTCGGCGGGCAGCGACGTGATGCGCGACCGCACCTCGCGCCAGTACGCGGTCAGGGCTTCGGGCGACGCGGTGATCGTCATCGTGTTCCTTCGAGGGGCATTCCAGAGCCGATGACGGGAATCGAACCCGCGCTGTCTGCTTGGGAAGCAGAAGTTCTACCATTGAACTACATCGGCGTACGCCGCTCGGCGACGTGGAACTCATCCTAACAACGCCGACGTGATTCGCCGCATCCGTTCGCTCAACCCCCGCGAATGTGCCGCCACCGGCATGAGTGCTGCAGCAGGATGGCGGAATGCGCGCACCGAAGCACGTCGTCATCGGGGGAATCGTCGTCGGCCTCGCCGTCGCACTGGCAGGTTGCGCCGCGAGCGCGGGCAGTGCCGAGCCCGAACTCATCGAGCAGGCCGAGACACTCGCGCGTGACGTCGGGTTCGTCTCGCAGTCCGTCGGACTCGAGCGCCCCGAAGATGCGACCGCCGCGTACGCGCGTCGGGCGGTGCAGTACCTCGCGACCACGGGCGTGCCCGATCGGGGTGCCACCTCCGACTGGGGGCCGGCGCCCGACCAGGCGACGCCGTTCCGGCTCGTCGCGATCGAACCCGAACCGGATGCCGCGTGGGAGGCGCCGGTCGGCGCGATCGTGCTCGCGAGCCGGATCACGGATGCCTCGGCGAGCGACGATCGCGAGCGCGACTTCTGCGTCCGACTCCGCTTCGACCGCTGGGGCGTCGTCGACGGCGGCATCGAGAAGACGTCGTGCCCCGACCCGCTCGTCGAGGTCGAGCCGCCGGCCGACGAACGGCCGGTCATCCCCGATGCCGCCGAGGCCGTCGCGATCGAGGTGCTCACGGGCGCGGGCGATGCGAGCGCCGCCGAACTCGCGGCAACCGTCACCGCCCGCTTGGAGGGCGAGACCGACGGTCGCGCGCTCGCCGAGGTCGACGTGCAGCGCGACGGCGACCGGATCGGCCTCGCGATGCGGGACGCCGACGACTGCCTGCTCGTGCGGTCGGCCGACGGCGTGGTCGAGCGCCTGCACGTTTCGGACGTGCTGCTGCAGGACGGGGAGCTCGGGTGCCGGGCCGACACCGCCATGATGGCCGACGACGAGTTCCCGACGACGCACTGAGGCAGCGGCGCGCGCTCGGTAGGCTGGGCGCGTGCTGCTCTCCGACCGCGACATCCGTTCCGAGCTCGAGCTGGGGCGCATCGCGCTCGAACCGAGCGACCCGTCGATGCTGCAGCCGTCGTCGGTCGACGTGCGGCTCGACCGGTACTTCCGGCTGTTCGACAACCACAAGTACCCCTACATCGACCCGGCCGAGGACCAGCCCGAGCTGACCCACCTCATCGAGGTGAAGCCCGACGAGCCGTTCATCCTGCACCCGGGCGAGTTCGTGCTCGGCTCGACGTACGAGCAGGTCACGCTGCCCGACGACGTCGCCGCGCGCCTCGAGGGCAAGAGCTCGCTCGGACGGCTCGGCCTGCTCACGCACTCGACCGCCGGCTTCATCGACCCGGGTTTCACGGGGCACGTCACGCTCGAGTTGTCGAACGTCGCGACCCTGCCGATCAAGCTCTGGCCGGGCATGAAGATCGGGCAGCTCTGCTTCTTCCGGCTGTCGTCGCCGGCCGAGCAGCCGTACGGGTCGACGGCGTACGCGAGCCGGTACCTGGGGCAGCGCGGGCCGACGGCGTCGCGCTCGTTCCAGAACTTCCACCGCACCGACGTGGGCGTCACCGACGCCGGGTCGAAGGGCGAATAGGGCCGGCCGGGTCTGCCCTCGCGGGCGGATACTCGCTGTCGGGCCCGGTGCGCAAGCCCGTTGCCGGCACGGCCGTGCGGCGATTCGATGGGATGACCCGGCCTGAGGAGGCGCATCCCCATGGACACCAGCACGATCGTCTGGATCATCGTCGGCATCGTGGTCGTCATCGCGATCGTCGTCATCGTCGTGTTCGTCACCCGTCGACGGCGCCACGAGGCGAAGCTCGAGGCCGATCGCCGCAAGGCAGCCCATCTCCGCCAGCAGGCGGCCGAGACCGACGCGGCGGCACGCCAGCGCGAGGCCGACGCCGCACAGGCAGCCGCCGCGGCGAAGCAGGCCGAGGCGGCGGCGGCGCAGGCTCGGCTCGACTCCGATCGGCTCGCCGAGACGAGCGCCGAACGGCAGTCGGCGGCGGCCGATCTCCACACCGAGGCGCAGGACCGCCTGCGCAAGGCCGACGAGGTCGACCCCGACGTCGACCGGGATCGGGGCGATGCCGACGCCCGCGGCGACGTCCGGCGTGACGACCTCCGGCGTGACGACGTGCGCCGTGACGATGCGCGTCGCGACGACGTCGACCGCGGTGACGTCGCCCCCGGCGGCACCCGCCGCGACGACGACGCCGTGCGCTGACCGCCACGATCCGCCCCGGCGGATGCGCGCACCACCGCGCTGCCCTACACTCTTGCGACCATGGGCGATTTCGACGGCGTGCTCGCGCACGCGGCCTCCCGCGGGTGGTCGATGCCGCGGTCCGCGAGCGGCGGTGCCGAGGCATCCGACGGGTTCGAACGGGTGCTGCTCGCCGCGAAGGCGGGCGCGCCGTGGGCCTCGGCCGAGCTGTGGAACGCGCACGCCGGCGCGGTGGCCGGCTTCCTGCGGGCACGGGGCTCGGCCGAGCCCGACGACCTCACGAGCGAGGTGTTCCTCGCCGTGTTCGACCGGCTCGATCGCTTCGAGGGCGGCGCTGCCGAGTTCCGCACGTTCGTGTTCACGATCGCGTACCGACGGCTCGTCGACGAGCTCCGTCGGCGCGCCCGGCACCCGTCGATCGAGGAGTGGGCCGACGAGGCCGACCCGCGGCGTGCGGCGAGCGCCGAAGACGAGGCGGTGGGTCGAATCGGGGATGCCGCGGCCAGGGCCATGCTCGACGGCCTGCCTCCCGACCAGCGCGACGTGATGGTGCTGCGCATCATCGGCGACCTCACCGTCGAGCAGGTCGCCGAGGTGCTCGGCAAGCGTGCGGGTGCGGTGAAGGCGCTCCAACGGCGGGCGCTCACGGCGCTCAGAAAAATGTTCCCCGCAGGGCGTACCCCTTCGGCGGCCTCCGACGATAGCGGTGAGTGAGATGAGCAACCGACGCATTCACGACGACGAGGCCGCAGCACTGCTGCGCGGCGAGGTGCCGCCTGCACGCGCCGACCTCGCGGGCGTGGCCGCCGCCGTCGCCGGGCTCCGGCGCGCTGCGGCGCCGACGGCGCCCCGTCCGTCGGCCGAGCTGCTGGCGCGGCTCGACGCCGATCGCGTCGCGTCGGGCTCGATCTCGTTCGACCCGAACGCAACGACTGCGGCGACGAACCCGACTCGTGCGGGCTCGTCACCGAGGACACGGAGAAGCAGAGTGGCATTCACTGGAATCGCCGGGCTCGGCCTGGCTGCGAAGATCGCGATCGGAGCTGCGGCCGCGACCGCGGCAGGGCTCACGGGAGTCGGCGCCGCCGGCGCAGCGGGCGTCCTGCCCGCCCCCGCACAGGAGGTCTTCGACGGCGTCACCGGTCACACCGATGAGCAGCCCGCAGGCGAGCACGGCACCGACCAGCAGGACCCGGGCGGCGAGCACATCAGCGACACCGGTCGCGAGCACCGCGAGTTCGGCCAGCAGACGGCCGACGACGCCCGCGAGAAGGGCGCCGAGCAGCGCGACGCCGCCCGCGAGAACGCGGAGGAGAAGCGCGAGGCCGGCCTCGACAAGGCCGACGACCACCGGCAGGACGCCGACGTTCCCGCCGGGCAGGGCGACGAGGCATCCGAGACCGGCCAGGAGGCCGCCGAAGACGGTGCCGCGAACGGCGCCGACCAGAGCCAGGCCGGGCAGGAGACCGCGGACGACGCGGGCTCGACCGGCGCAGATCGCAGCGGCGGCGGTCAGTCGACCGCTGGCGACGCACGTGACGGTTCCCCCACCCCCCAGCGATGAACCTCTGACGTTCAACGCACCCGTCACGGCGCGACCGCGGAACGGGCTCCCGACCGGCTGGGAACCCGTTCCGTGTTTCTCCGCCCGGGGGTCGCGGGTTCAGAACGCCATCGCGACGAGCGCGATGGCCGCCGGAACGGTCGCGCCGAGCGTGCCCGGGATGCTGTCGCCGCGCTTCGGGTAGTGGCCGAGCATGTCGGCGAGAAACATGGTCGGGCCGGTGAGCAGCACGTAGCAGCAGCAGGCGATCACGAGCGTCCTCCCGCCCTCGAGCGAGCCGGTGTTCACGAGGAGGAGCCCGGTGATGAAGCCGAGCCCGATCGCGAGGTTCCTGAAGCCCGTCGGAATCGCCCACATCATGACCGCGTCGACGTTCTGCGGCGGTGTGCTCAGGAAACGCTGGGCGAACGGGCGGTGCAGCATGAAGCTCTCGATCGGGAAGACCGTGAGGTAGATCAGGGCCTGCAGTCCGACGAAGAGCTGCGCGACGAGGTTCATGCCCGCGAGGGTACGCAGCCCGCGAGGCTGCGTCGATCGCCTCCGCAGGGGGTCTTCGCTGCGGGCCGGATCCCCTGTTCTGGGGATTGCCGCTCCCCGGCGCCGGACGAGACTGGCGGCATGTGGGAGGGCCGCGCCGCGCGGGCGCGCGGCGACATCGCGGAGCTGGCCACGAGCGGACTCGGCGTGGCCGAGATGCATCGCGCCGTGCTCGACGTCGTCGCCCGCTCGGTGCCCTTCGAGCAGGCATGCTGGTCGGCCGTCGACCCCGACACCCTCATGATGACGTCGATCACGAACTGGCCGCCGTGGCCGGTGCCGCTCGAGTTCTCGGTCGCCTTCGCGGAGAGCGAGCTCACGGGGGCCGAGCCGAACAGCTTCGCGAACCTCGCGACCCGTGACGCGCCCACGGCCCGGCTGTCGGACGCACCCCATCGTGACGTCGTGCGCAGCGTGCGCCTCAACGACCTGCTGCGACCGCAGGGACTGGAGCACGAGCTGCGGGCGGCGTTCACGGTCGACGGGGCGACCTGGGCGGTCGGCGGCGTCTTCCGTGAGCCGGGGGCGGACTTCTCGGACCGGGAGGTCGAGTTCCTCGGTTCGATCGTCACGGCGGTCGCCGCGGCGACCCGTGTCACCATGCGCTCGGGCGGACGGGCGGGAGTCCGTGCCGCCGGGCCGGTGATCATCCTGTGCGGACCGGACGGCGAATTCCATGCCGCGACGGCCGCCGGGGCCGAGTGGCTCGCCGCGCTCGACGACGCGGAGCCGGGGCGATTCGACCTCGTGCTGCACGCGGTCGCCGCCGGTGCCCGCCGCTCCCGCGCCGGGACGGTACGCCTGCGGATGCGGGACGTCAACGACGACTGGGTCGTCGTGCAGGCGAGTCGGCTCATCTCGGACGACGACCCGCAGCGGATCGTCATCACCGTCGACCCCGCCGCGTTGCACGACCTCGTCGATCTGCTCCTGAGCGCGTACGGCGTCTCACCCCGGGAGCGTGACGTCTGCCTCGATCTCGTCTCGGGGTCGTCGACCGCGCAGATCGCAGCTCACCTGCATCTCTCGCCGCACACCGTGCACGATCACATGAAGTCGATCTACGGCAAGGTCGGCGTCGGCAGCCGGAGCGAGCTGGTCGCACGGCTTCTGCCCTGATCGGATGCCGCCGCCGGCGCCGCGTACGACTGACCCCCTGTTGCCGGGGCGACCGCGTCGGCCGCGGCGAGGCCGCCCGTTGCGAACGCGGTCACCGCGTCGAGCACGGGGTCGGCCCCGAGCACCCGGACGTGCCCGAATCCCTCGGTGAGGAGCAGACGCGAGCGCGTGCCGTGCGCGGCGTGCAGCCGCTGCGACTCGCTCGCCGACACCTCGCGGTCGCCGCGGTCGTGCGCGATGAGCAGCGGCGTCTCGGCGGGCAGCGGAGCGCTCACCGAGTCGAACCGGTCGTACGGGTCGCGCACGTCGGGCAGCACCCGGTGCGCGAAGGAGCGCGCGAGCGCATCGGCCGTCGCGCTCCGCACGCCGAGCCGGCCCGAGAACGAGTCGACGAGGTAGCGAGCGTCGGCCATGCCGGCGATGGCCGCGACGCCGTCGGTCGCGGTGCCCTCGCGCACGGCGGTGAGCGCCGCGAGTGCGCCGAACGAGTGCCCGACGATCAGGCGGAAGCGCCCGTGCCGCTGCTGCAACGCCTCGATCGCGGCCAGGTAGTCGCGGATGTCGGTGTGCCGGCCGCGCGAGTCGCCGTTCGCGGGTGCGTCGAACGCGACGAGCCGCAGGCCCTCGGCGCGCAATTCACGCACGATCGGCGCGAACTGCGACGCCCGCCCGCGCCAGCCGTGCACGAGCAGCACGGTGTCGGGACCGTGACCCCATGCGTAGGTCGCGACCTGGCGGCCGCGAACCCGCAGCCGCCCGCGCTCGGCATGCTCGTGCACGGCGCGGTCGTGGTCGCGGACCGCGAGGGCGGGACGCACCCGGCGGAAGAGCGGCAGGGCGAGCCCGGCGGCGAGTTCGGGCGAGACGCGATCGGCGGCGCGGATCGCGGCGACGTGTGCGGTGAGTGCGGCGGACATCTCGGCCTCCGGGTGCCATCGGCTGCGGCATCCTCGTCGAAGAGCATGCCAACAATGAATACGAACGATCGTATGCCAACTATACGCACGACCGTGCGTAAAATCGAGTACATGAGCGGAACGGATGTCGCGGTCGACGGCCGACGGGTGCGCGGGGATGCCTCGCGCCGCGTCGTGCTCGCGCACGCCATCGACCTCGCCTCGATCGAGGGTCTCGACCAGCTCTCGATCGGGCGCATCGCGACCGCGGCGAACGTCAGCAAGTCGAGCATCGCGACCCTCTTCGGCAGCAAGGAGCGCCTGCAGCTCGCCGCCGTCGAGGCCGCCCGCGAGCGCTACCTCGAGACGGTGACGACTCCCGCACGCACGAAGCCGCGGGGGATCGCGCGCGTGGTGGCGCTGCTCGACCGAGTCGTCGCCTACTCGCAGGAGCGCGTGTTTCCGGGCGGCTGCTTCTTCTCGGCGGCGGCGGCCGACTTCCACGCGAAGCCTGGCGTCGTGCGCGATGCGATCACCGCGCAGCTCGACGACTGGCTCGGCTACCTCGCCGTGCAGGTGCGCTACGCCGCCGAGGCCGGCGAGATCTCGGGCATCGCGTCGCCCGACGACGCCGACCAGTTCGCCTTCGAGGTGCAGGGCGTCTTCGAATGGATGAACCAGCTCGCCGTCATCCGCGACTCGGACGAGCCGTACGTACGCGCCCGGCGGGCGTTCCGGGCTCGGCTCGTCGCGATCGGGGCCGACGCCGCCGTCGCCGACCTCGTGCTCGAGCCCGGCGCGGCGATGCGCTGACCGCGCGTGTCGATGCGAGACCCGATGCCCGTGCGGGTGCCTCGGCTCGCCTCGCGGAGGTGCTCTCCGCGCCCGCGCGACGGGGTCTCGGCTGAACTTCTTCGGCCGGAATGGAACCATTCCGCCCCGTCCGGACATATACATACGAGGGCACCCTGCTGCCCGCCCGTATCGAACGGAGAGGGAATCGACCATGACTGCTTTCGGACCGATGGATGCGGAGCCGTGCGCGACGGAGCCGATCGACCTCTCCGCCTACCTCCCCGACCCGGCCGACGAGCCGACCGACTGAGGCGGACCGGATGCGCAACACGGTCGTGCCCGCGATCATCGCCGGCAGCCTGGTCGTGCTCCTCGCGGGGTGCGCGCCGAGCGATCCAGCGGCCTCCGCCGCTGTCGAGCCCCAGGCGACGACGCCGTCGGCCCCGGTCGGAACGACGGACGCCGAGGCGTGCGAACAGCTCACCGTGCCGCTGTCGTTGCTCTTCAACGCGCAGGTCGCGCCCGACGGCGCCATGAGCCTCGACACCGCCGGCGGCCTGTACTTCACCGCGGCCTGGGACCTGCGCCGCATCGACGAACTGCTCGACGAATCCGATCTCGACGCCCCGGTGACGAGGCTCGCCGAGGCGTCCGGCGCGGTGAGTTCGCGGATGGACGCCTCGGATGACCCGGCAGCGTGGGCCGACCGGCTCGCCGAGATCGGCACGGCGACCGAGGAGATCACCGCCGTCTGCGCCGAGGCCGACCCCGACGCGGCCACCCTCGGGTGGTACGGCGGCTGACCCCTACTCGCCCTGCGGCGCGAGCGCGGCGACGAGCGGGTGGTCGAACGCGAGCGCGCCCGTCTTCGCGGCACCGCCCGGCGAGCCGAGCGGTGCACCGCCGGGTGCGCCGGCCGGGCTGATCTCGAAGAACTCGACGTTGGCCTTGTAGTAGTCGGCCCACTCGTCGGGCAGGTCGTCCTCGTAGTAGATCGCCTCGACGGGGCACACCGGTTCGCACGCACCGCAGTCGACGCACTCGTCGGGGTGGATGTAGAGGGATCGCTCGCCCTCGTAGATGCAGTCGACGGGGCACTCGTCGATGCAGGCCTTGTCCTTGACGTCGACGCACGGCAGTGCGATGACGTAGGTCACGACAGTGCCAGAACGTCGTCGCGCGAGATCGACACCTGCTCCTCGCGGGGCACGACCTTGACGCGTTCGCGCACGACGCCCGCGTAGTGCGCCGGCGCCTCGAACGCCTCGCCGAGCTCCCGCTCGTGCGCGTCGAGCGCGAGCCAGCCCTGCCAGCTGGTGTGCTCGACGCCGCGGGCGTCGAGCAGCTCGAGGATCTCGGCGCCCTCGGCCGCGTCGACGACTGGGGATGCGAGCACACCGGCCGCGGCATCCGCGACGAGGTTGGTGATCGTCTCGAGCGCGTCGCCCTTGGTGTGGCCGATGAGGCCGACCGGGCCGCGCTTGATCCAGCCGGTCGCGTAGACGCCCGTGATCGGCGACCCCGAGGCATCCACGACCCGCCCGCCCTCGTTGGGGATGACGGCGGCGCGCTCGTCGAACGGCACGTCGCGGATCGGCGAGCTCGCGTAGCCGACGGCACGGTAGACCGCCTGCACGGGGTACTCGACGAACTCGCCCGTGCCCTCGACCGAACCGTCGCCGACCGGACGGGTGCGCTCGAAGCGGATCGCCTCGACCTTGCCGTCGCCCGTGATCTCGGCGGGGGAGTGCAGGAAGTGCAGGTGCAGGCGCCGCTGGGCGGTGCCTGTGCCGGTCGAGCCGGGCGACGTGCGCCAGCCGTTCAGCGTGCGGGTCATGACCTTGACCTGGTTGTTCGACGCGTGCAGCGCCTCGGCGTGCGCGTCGCCCTCGGCGCGCTCGAAGTCGTCGTCGTAGACCACGATGTCGACGTCGGGCACCTCGCCGAGCTCGCGCAGCTCGATCGGGGTGAACTTCACGTGGCCCGGTCCGCGGCGTCCGAACACGTGCACGTCGGTGACGGGGGATGCCTCGAGGCCGGCGAGCACGTTGGCCGGAATGTCGGTCGAGAGGATGTCCTTCGGGTGCTTCGCGAGCACCCGCGCGACGTCGAGCGCCACGTTCCCGTTGCCGACGACCGCGATCGACTGCGCCTCGAGCGGCCAGCTGCGCGGCACGTCGGGGTGCCCGTCGTACCAGGCGACGAAGTCGGCAGCGCCGTACGAGCCGGGCAGGTCGATGCCGGGGATGTCGAGCGGGGCGTCGCGCAGCGCGCCGGTCGCGAAGATGACCGCGTCGTAGCGCTCCTGCAGCTCGCCGACCTCGACGTCGCGGCCCACCTCGACGTTGCCGATGAGGCGGATGTCACCCGCGTCGAGCATCTCGTGCAGCGAGTTGACGATGCCCTTGATGCGGGGGTGGTCGGGCGCGACGCCGTAGCGGATCAGGCCGTAGGGCGCGGGCAGCGACTCGAACAGGTCGATCGCGACCTCGCCGCCCTGCTCGGCGACCTGGCGGCGGAGGATGTTGCCGGCGTAGATGCCGGCGGGGCCGGCGCCCACGATCGCGACGCGGAGGGAGAGGGTCATTGCTGCGGGGCCTTTCGGGTTGAGCTGGGGGAGAGTCGTGCGGGTTGAGGAGCGAGTGCAGCGAGCGTCTCGAAACCCTCGGCGTACGGGCTCAGCGTCACGACGTCGCCCACCACGACGACCGCGGGCGACCGCACGCCTCGGCGGGCCGCCTGCAGGGCGATCGAGTCGAGCGTGCCGATCGTGACGCGCTGGTGCTCGCCGTACCCATCTTCGACGATCGCGACTGGGCATTCGCCCCCGCGCTCGCCGCGGGCGAGGGTGATCGCCGAGTTCGCGAGGGTGCCGATGCCCATGAGCAGCACGACGGTGTGGTCGCGGCCGCCGCCGAGCGCCTGGATCTGGTCGTGTCCGGTGACGACGGTGAACGTCGTCGCGAGCCCGCGGTGCGTGAGCGGGATGCCCGCGATCGCCGGGACGGAGATCGCGCTCGTGATGCCGGGCACGACCTCGACGGCGACGCCGTGCTCGCGGCAGTGGGCGAGCTCCTCGCCGCCGCGGCCGAAGATGAACGGGTCGCCGCCCTTCAGCCGGACGACGCGCTTGCCGGCACGCGCGAGGGTGACGAGCAGGGCGTTGATCGCATCCTGCGGCACCGCGTGGTGGCCGGGCAGCTTGCCGACGTCGACGACCTCTGCGGTGAGCTCGACGCCCTCGGCGGCGAGGCCGTCGAGCACCCCGCGCGCACCGAGCCGGTCGGCGACGATGACGTCGGCCCGTTCGAGGGCGCGCAGGCCGCGAATGGTCAGCAGGCCTGCGTCACCCGGGCCGGCGCCGACGAGGGTGACCTGGCCGTGGATCGTCTCGCTCATCGTGAACCTCCCTGGAGCAGGCCCCGGCGGCGCAGCAGCGCGCGCTCGATCGGGGCGAAGACGCACAGTTCGACGAGGATGCCGACGAACAGGATGACGAGGATCGCGACGAACACCGCCGAGAGGTCGGCGAGCTGGCGGCCCTGGTCGAGCAGCGCACCGAGCCCGAACCCGATCGAACCGCCGGTCGCGATGATCTCGGCGGCCATGAGCGAGCGCCACGAGAACGCCCAACCCTGCTTGAGCCCGCCGACGTAGCCGGGCAGCGCCGCGGGCAGCACGACGAGAGTCGCGAGCTGCGCCCGGTTCGCACCGAGCACGCGGCCGACCCGGCGGAGCTGCGGCGGGACCTGGTTCACGCCCGAGATGAGACCGTTGATGATCGACGGCACGGCCCCCATCAGGATGACGAAGTAGACGGTCGCGTCGGAGAGCCCGAACCAGATGATCGCGGCCGGCACCCAGGCCACCGACGGCAGCACCTGGAGTCCCGAGATGAACGGGCCGAGCGCGCGGCGCAGCCAGTCGACCTCGGCGAGCAGCAGGCCGATCGGGGTGCCGATGACGACGGCGATGAGGAATCCGATCACGCCGCGTTCGAGGCTCGTCACGACGGCGAGCTGCAGTCGGCCGGTCTCCCAGGCGGCGCCGATCGCGGTGAACACGTCGACCGGGCCGGGATAGAGGTCGGGGCGAGGGCTCGCGACGACGGTGTAGACCTGCCAGACGACGAGGAGCACCGCGACGAGGATGACGGGCGGCAGCACACTCGACGCGAATCGGCGCCAGCGCGACTCGCGGCGGGTCTCGTCCGTCTGCAGCCGGTCGAGGCCGGCGGCCAGCTCGCGCAGCTCGGCCTCGTCATGGGCGGGGGATGCCGCGCGCTCGACGAGTTCGGGGAACGGCATGGACCCCGCGGGGAGGTCGGCGGAACCCTCCGCCGGTTGAGGAGCGCCCGACGAAGTCGGACGCGTCTCGAAACCGGGTGCGACGGTCTCTGAACCAGTGGTCTCGGGCGTCGGGGTTTCGAGACGCTCGCTGCGCTCGCTCCTCAACCCGCTCGGGACGATGGTGTCTGCTTCATGCGGCATTGCGGGCGATCTCCTTCCGCAGGCGCTCGGTGATCTCGATCGAGACCGCCGAGACCTCGGGGCTCTCGATCCGGCGCGGGCCCGAGGCATCCAACCGCCATTCGCCGGCCACGCGGCCGGGCCGGCTCGAGAGCAGCACGACGCGCTCGCCGAGGCGGGCGGCTTCGCGCACGTTGTGGGTGACGAACACGATCGTGCGACCGGTTTCGCGCCACACCCGCTCGAGCTCCTCGTGCAGCAGGTCGCGGGTGATCGCGTCGAGCGCGGCGAACGGCTCGTCCATGAGCAGCACCTTCCGGTCCTGCGCGAGCGCCCGGGCGAGGGCGACGCGCTGGCGCATGCCCCCCGAGAGCTCGTGGGGCCGCTTCTCGGCGGCATCGGCGAGGTTGACGACGTCGAGCAGTTCGAGCGCCTTCGAGCGGCGCTCGCCGCGGGGCACCCCGCGCAGCTTGAGCGCGAGCTCGACGTTGTGGCGTGCGCTCAGCCACGGCATGAGCGCCGACTCCTGGAACATGACGGCCGCGCCGTCGGCGGGCACCTCGATGGTGCCCGTCGACGGACGGTCGAGACCGGCGATGAGGTTGAGCAGGGTCGACTTGCCGCACCCCGAGGCGCCGAGCAGGCAGACGAACTCGCCCTCCGCGACGTGCAGCGTCACGTCGTCGAGCACGAGCGGGGCGCGCTCGCCGAAGCGCTTGCCGAGCCCGTCGATGCGGATGATCGTCTGCCTGCTCATGCGCTCACTCCGTGCCGAGGCCGGCGGCCGAGACCGGCTCCTCGCCGCGCGCTTCGAGCACGCGGTTCAGGATCGCGAGGTCGAACAGCCCGTCGATCGAGCCGTCCTTCGCGGTGCCGGCGGCGACGCCGTTCGCGAGGACCTCTTCGAAGGTGTCGGCGACGGGGTCGACCGTGAACCGCACGTGCTCGAGCGAACGGGCGAGCACCTCGTCGCCGAGCGGCTTGCCGGTGTCGGCCTCGAGCTGGGCGTTGATGTCGTCGGCAGCCTGCTCGGGCTCGTCCTCGATGAACTGCACGGCATCGGCGTGGCCCTCGACGAGCGCTTCGACGGTCGTCGGGTGCTCGGCGAGGAACTGCTTCGAGACGAGCAGCACCGTGGTCGGGAAGTCGCCGTCGTCCCACAGGTCGGCCTCGTCGACGAGCACGTGCGCGCCGCCGTCGATGATGAGCCGCGAGACCCACGGCTCCGGCAGCCAGGCACCGTCGAGGTCGCCCTGCTGGAAGAGCGTGAGCGTCTGCGAGTTCTCGGTCGGCGTGATATGCACGTCGCCACCGCCCTGGGTGTCGGTCGTGTAGCCCTCGTCGGCGAGCCAGGTGCGCAGCGCGACGTCCTGCGTGTTGCCGAGCTGGGGGCTCGCGAGCGTCGTGCCCTTCAGGTCGGCGGGGTCGTCGATGCCGTCGGCGACGACGAGCGCGGCATCGCCCGAGGCGACGCCCGACACGACGACGGCCGATTCGCCGCCGCTCTTGACGAACGTGTTGATCGCCGGGTTCGGGCCGATGTACGCAGCGTCGATCGCGCCGGCCGAGAGCGCCTCCACGGCGGCGGGGCCGGCGTTGAAGACCTCGGTCGAGAGCTTCGTGTCGCCGAGCGCATCCTGCAGCAGGCCCTCCTGCAGGCCGACGAGGGCCGGCGCGTGGGTCACGTTCGCGAAGTAGCCGAGGCGCAGCTCCTCGGCGGGGGTGCCGCCGAGGGCTTCCTCCGACTCTGCCGGCGGGGCGCCCGCGGCCGATGAGGCGCAACCGGTCATCATGACCGCGGCCAATCCAAGAACGGTGAGAGAAAGAGTGGTGCGGGTCTTCACGGTGTCGCCTCCTTAGTGGTTCGTGCAGATGGGTGATGCGATGGCCCCGATGGGGGCCGGGAGCGCCCGGGTGGGCGCCCCGTCAGGCGGCCGCCGCTCGTGCCGGGCTGTGGGTGCCGGCGGCGAGCGTCGCTCCGTCCTGCGGGTGGATCACGAGGAACGCGCCGCTGCGACGGTGCACGGCGTAGTCCTCGAAGGGCAGTTCCGCCGAGAGGCGGAGGGTCACACGGCCGATGTCGTTGGCCTCGAGCTGCTCGGCCGCTTCGGTGGCGAGCGTGTCGAGGTTGCGCCGGCCCTCGACCGAGGCGACGAGCGCCTGCACGGTCGAGGTGCCGAACTTCACGAGCACTCGGGTACCGGGGGCGAGCGGGCGTGCGTCGAGCTGGAACAGCTCGGCGGCGATCTCGCGGCGGCCCTCGGGCAGCGTGCCCGACGCGGCGATCACGGCACCGCGTGCGGCGTCGATCTCGTGGGCGAGCCGGAGTGCGACCGACTGGGGTGCGTGCGCCTCGTCGAGTTCGCCGCCGGCGGTGTCGATGCCGACGACGGTGGTGACGGCCCCGCCGGGGAACACGGCGACCTCGTCGCCCACCCGCACGGTGCCGCTCGACACCTGGCCGGCGAACGCACGGTAGTCGCGGAAGCGGTCGGCGGCGTCGGGCTGCGCCGCGACGGCGGGTGCGAGCGCGCCCTGCGGCCGGAGCACGAGCTGCACGTCGAGGCGGAACGCCTCGAGCGAGCTCTCGATCTCGTCGACCGTCGGCAGCGTCTCGAGGAGTTCGAGGAGCGCGGGGCCGTCGTACCAGGGCGTGTTCGGCGAACGATCGACGACGTTGTCGCCCTCGAGCGCCGACACCGGGATCACGTGCACGCCGGGCAGGCCGAGCTCGCGCGTGACCTCGAGCACCTCGGCGGCGACGGTCGCGTAGGCCTCGGCGTCGTAGCCCTGCAGGTCGATCTTGTTCACTGCGACGATCACGTTCGGCACGCGCAGCAGCTGCACCACCGAAAGATGGCGGCGGGTCTGCTCGAGCACCCCCTTGCGGGCGTCGATCAGCAGCACCACCACGTCGGCCGTCGTCGCACCCGTGACCATGTTGCGGGTGTACTGCACGTGCCCGGGGCAGTCGGCGAGGATGAACGAGCGGCGACCGGTCGAGAAGTAGCGGTAGGCGACGTCGATCGTGATGCCCTGCTCGCGCTCGGCGCGGAGTCCGTCGGTCAGCAGGGCGAAGTCGAAGCCGCCGGCGTCGCCGCCGAAGCCGCGCTCGCGGCTCGTGCGGGCGACCTGCTCGAACTGGTCGGCGAGGATCGCCTTCGAGTCGTGCAGGAGCCGGCCGACGAGGGTCGACTTGCCGTCGTCGACCGAGCCGGCCGTCGCGAAGCGCAGCAGCGTGCTGTTCGTGACCTCGCCCATCAGAAGTACCCGTCCTTCTTGCGGTCTTCCATGGCCGCCTCGGAGATGCGATCGTCGGCGCGGGTCGCCCCGCGCTCGGTGAGCGTCGACTCGGCGACCTCTCGCACGACGGCCGCGACATCCACGGCATCGGATTCGACGGCGCCCGTGCAGCTCATGTCGCCGACCGTGCGGTACCGCACCGTGCGGAGCTCGACCGGCTCGTCGGGGCGCGGCGGCGAGACCTCGCCCACCGCGCGCCACATGCCGTCGCGGCGGAACACCTCGCGCTCGTGCGCGAAGTACAGCGGCGGCAGCTCGATGCCCTCGCGTTCGATGTACGACCACACGTCGAGCTCGGTCCAGTTCGAGATCGGGAACGCCCGCACGTGCTGGCCGGGCGTGTGCCGACCGTTGTAGAGGTTCCAGAGCTCGGGGCGCTGGTTGCGCGGATCCCACTGGCCGAACTCGTCGCGCAGCGAGATGATGCGCTCCTTGGCGCGCGCCTTGTCCTCGTCGCGGCGGGCGCCGCCGAACACGGCGTCGTGCTTACCCGCGGCGATCGCGTCGAGCAGGGGCTGCGTCTGCAGCGGGTTGCGGGTGCCGTCGGCGCGCTCCTGGAGGCGGCCGTCGTCGAGGTAGTCCTGCACGCGTGCGACCTCGAGGCGGAGGCCGAGCCGCTCGACCGTGCGGTCGCGGAACTCGATGACCTCGGGGAAGTTGTGGCCCGTGTCGACGTGCAGCACCGGGAACGGGACGCGGCCCGGCCAGAACGCCTTCGTCGCGAGATGGAGCACGACGACCGAGTCCTTGCCGCCGGAGAACAGCAGCACGGGACGTTCGAACTCGGCGACCACCTCGCGGATGATGTGGATCGCCTCGGCCTCGAGCAGGTCGAGGGTGGTCAACGCCGGTTGAGGAGCCGACGAAGGAGGCGTCTCGAAACCCGGGCGTGCGGCGTCGGGGTTTCGAGACGGTCGCTGCGCTCCCTCCTCAACCCGCTGGAGTGATTCGATGCTCATAGGTGCAACCCGCATTCCGTCTTGTCGAGGCCGGCCCAGCGGCCGGACCGGGGGTCTTCGCCCGCGGCGACGGGCTTCGTGCATGGCTCGCAGCCGATCGAGGGGTAGCCCTCGGTGAGCAGCGGGTTCACGGTCACCCCGAACGCGCCGGCGTAGTCGATGAGGTCGTCGAAGCTCCACGCGGCGAGCGGGTTGACCTTGACGAGGCCGTTGCGCTCGTCCCACGTGACGAGCGGCGTGTTCGTGCGGGTCGGCGCCTCGTCGCGGCGCACGCCCGTGAACCAGAGCTCGTAGCCCGTGAGCGCCTTCTGCAACGGGGCGACCTTGCGCATCGCGCAGCACGAGCCGGGGTCGCGGGCGAAGAGGTCCTTGCCGTACTTCGCGTCCTGTTCGGCGACGGTGAGCTCGGGCAGCACGTCGACGATGCGCACGTCGAGCGACGCGGCGACGCGGTCGCGCGTCTCGTGGGTCTTCGCGAAGTGGTAGCCCGTCTCGAGGAAGAGCACGTCGACCCCCGGCAGCGACTGCGCGACCACATGGGGCAGCACGGCGTCGGCCATCGAGCAGGCGACGGCCGTGGCATCCACGTCGAAATTGCGTGCCACCCAGGCGACGACCTCGTAGGCGGATGCCTCGTCGGCGGCGAGACTCCGGAGCTCGGCGTCACCCGCCTCGGCGAGGGCGCGGAGGACCTCCGGTGGTCGAGTAGCGCCCGACGAAGGAGGACGCGTATCGAGACCAGGCGCGCGGGTCTCGATACGCTCGCTTGCGCTCGCTACTCGACCACCGGTGGTCGACCCCAGGTTGCGCGCGCTCATCGCAGCTCCTCCTCGTCGACGCGGTGCGCCCACTCGGCGAAGGTCTCGTCGGTCGAGGCATCCCGCTGCTCGATGAACCGCACGACGACCTTCTCGACGTAGTCGGCGAGCCCGTCGGCGGTCACCTTGAGGCCGCGCACGGTGCGGCCGGTGCCGGCCTCCTCGCGCGTCGTCGAGGCGAGGCCGCCGCCGAGGTGCACCTGGAAGCCGGGCGTCTGGCCGCCGTCGCCGTCGGGCAGCAGCTGGCCCTTGAGGCCGATGTCGGCGGTCTGGATGCGGGCGCATGAGTTGGGGCAGCCGTTGACGTGCAGGCTGATGGGGTGCGGCAGGTCGATGCCGGCGAGGCGCTCCTCGAGGGCGAGCACGGCGTCGGTCGCGGTCTGCTTCGTCTCGACGATCGCGAGCTTGCAGAACTCGATGCCCGTGCACGCGATGGTGCCGCGGCGGATGAGGCTCGGCCGCGCCTGCAGCCCGAGCTCGTCGAGCCCCGCGACGACCCGCTCGACGTCGCGCTCCTCGATGTCGAGTAGAACGATCTTCTGGTGCGGCGTCGTGCGGAGCCGGCCGGAGCCGACCTCGTCGAGCAGGTCGGCGAGGCGGGTGAGCACGGTGCCCGAGATGCGCCCGACGAACGGGGTCGCACCGATGTAGAAGCGGCCGTCGTGCTGCCGGTGCACGCCGACGTGGTCGCCCTGGGTGAGGGGCTTGGGGGCCGCGGGCCCGTCGGGCAGCGGGGTCTCGAGGTACTCGGTCTCGAGCACCTGGCGGAACTTCTCGGCTCCCCAGTCGGCGACGAGGTACTTGAGGCGGGCGCGGTTGCGCAGGCGTCGGTAGCCGTAGTCGCGGAAGATCGAGGTGACCCCGAGCCACACCTCGGCGACCCGGTCGGGCGTGACGAAGGCGCCGAGCCGCACCGCGAGGTGCGCGTTGGTCGAGAGGCCGCCGCCGACCCAGAGGTCGTAGCCGATGCCGAGCTCGGGGTGCTCCACGGCGACGAAGGCCACGTCGTTGATCTCGTGCACGACGTCCTGGCTGGGGTGGCCGGTGATCGCCGACTTGAACTTGCGGGGCAGGTTCGCGAGCTCGGGGTCGCCGATGTAGCGCTCCTGGATCTCGAAGATCTGCGGTGTCGGGTCGATCAGCTCGTCGGCCGCGATGCCCGCCACGGGCGAGCCGAGGATGACGCGCGGCACGTCGCCGCAGGCCTCGGTCGTCGAGAGCCCGACGTTCTCGAGGCGGCGCCAGATCTCGGGCACGTCCTCGACGCGGATCCAGTGCAGCTGGATGTTCTGCCGGTCGGTGAGGTCGGCGGTGTCGCGGGCGAACTCGGTCGAGATCTCGCCGATGACGCGCAGCTGCCCGGTCGTGAGCTGGCCGCCGTCGATGCGCACGCGCAGCATGAAGAACTCGTCCTCGAGCTCGTGCGGCTCGAGGGTCGCGGTCTTGCCGCCGTCGATGCCGGGCTTGCGCTGCGTGTAGAGCCCCCACCAGCGGAAGCGCCCGTGCAGGTCGGTGCCGTCGATCGACGAGAAGCCGCCCTTGGCGTAGATCGTCTCGATGCGCTCGCGCACGGCGAGGCCGCCGTCCTCCTGCTTCCACTGCTCGTTGGCGTTGAGGGGTTCGGTGCCGTCGACCTTCCACTGGCCGTTGGGACGGTTGGCGCCCGGGCGGGCGGGTCGGCCCTCGGCTCGGGCGGGGCGCGCGGGCCGCTCGGGCCGGCTGTCGGCGCGGTCCGGGCGCACCGTTTCGCTGAGCGTCACGGGGGCCTCCATGGGGTCGGTTCGACGACGGGATGCTCCGCCGATGTGCCGACGCTAGGCGAGGCATCCTCGGGCGGCACGTTCGTGACGGCGGCCCCTGTCACGTTGCGTCACGGCTCGACGCACGGCGCCGTATTGCGTCACACGCTTGACATGCGAGAGACCCCGTCGGTCGAGTAGCGCCCGACGAAGGAGGGCGCGTATCGAGACCACGACACCGTCACTTCTGCCCGAACCACCGCCACAGCACCGGCGCGGTCGAGACGAGCACGATGGCGAACAGCGTCTGGTTCACGACCCCGAACAGCGGGATGCCGTTGCTCGCGAAGACCGTCCAGTTCACGGCGATGTCGGCGAGGATCACGACGAGCGCGAGCACGATGCCGGCACGGCGCCGCAACGCGAGCAGCACGACCGTGATCGGGTCGAGCAGCGTGAGCGACATCCAGAACACCCGCACCCCGAGCGGGAACCCGGCGTAGGCCTCGGCACCGCCGACGACCAGGTCGACGACGTGCGTCGTCGTGCCGACCACGAAGCCCGCGATCCAGACGACGAGGATCACGATGCGGAGTGCGTCGGACTGCTTCCGGGCCACGAGCCCAGCCTACGGAGGGGACCCGCCCGCCCAGACAAAGGCCCGGTCGGCCCAGTTACAGGACAATACGGTCACCACCCCGGCATGCGGGTGTGCCGGTCGCCTGATCCTGTAAGTTCGGCGGCGATCACCGCGCGATGCGCGCCTCGAGGCACGACGCCCGCGCGGTACTCCCGCCCGAGGCATCCCGGCCGATATCGTGAGCGCATGCCGACCACCGCTGGTACCGGGATGCCGCTGCGCGACTATCGCGTGCATCGCTACGTCAACGCGTTCTGCCCGCGGTGTCACGAGGAGGATCCCGAGCGGCCGCTCGCCGACGTCGCCCGGCTCTCGGGGTGGCTCGCGATCCGCGACGACCGCGTGTGGCTCGAGCGCGGCTGCCCGACGCACGGGCTCGTGAGCACGATGTACGACGAGTCGCCCGAGATCCTCAGCTACCTCGAGCAGTGGACCGCCCCGACGAAGGTGCACACGCCCGACCTGACGGGCAACTTCAAGCCCGTGCCGTCGGCCTACGAAGACGGCCTGCCCGAGATGCAGACGCAGCACACGTGCATCCTGCTCGAGGACCTGACCGACCACTGCAACCTGCGCTGCCCGACGTGCTTCGCCGAGTCGGGGCCTGCGGCGACCGCGGTCGCGCCCCTTGCCGAGGTGCTCGCCTCGGTCGACGCGAAGCTCGCGCGCGAGAACGACCGCATCGACGTGCTCATGCTCTCGGGCGGCGAGCCGACGCTGTACCCGTGGCTCGAGCAGCTGCTCGACCACCTCGTCGCGCGACCGGTCGTGCGCATCCTGCTCAACTCCAACGGCCTGCGCATCGCGCAGGACGACGCGCTCGTCGAGACGCTCAAGAAGCATCGCGAGCGGGTCGAGGTGTACCTGCAGTTCGACGGCGAGAGCGCCCAGGCGTCGGCGTACCACCGCGGCGCCGACATCCGCCGGTTCAAGGACCGCGCGCTCGAGCGACTGTCGGAGGCGGGCGTCTTCACGACCCTCACGATGACGGCGGCGCTCGGGGTGAACGACGGCGAGATCGGTGCCGTGATCCGCCGCGCGATGACGACGCCGTACGTCGGCGGCGTGACGATCCAGCCCGTGTTCGGGTCGGGCCGTTCGGCCGGTATCGACCCGAACGACCGGCTCACGCACACCGGCGTGCTCGCCCGCCTCGAGTCGCAGACCGACGGTGAGGTCACCTGGCGCGACCTCACCGCGCTGCCGTGCAGCCACCCGCACTGCTGCTCGGTCGGCTACCTGCTGAAAGACGACTCGGGCGAATGGAACTCGCTCACCAAGCTCGTCGGGCACGACCGGCTGAAGGAGTTCCTCGACCTCAACCCCGACCTCATCGCGAACCGCATCGCCGACAGCAACATCAACCAGGCGCTGAAGGACAGCGTCAAGCAGTCGTTGCTCGACCTGCTCAGCGAGCAGTCGTCGCTTTCGCACCCGTCGATCGGCTCGCTGTGGAAGGACATCTGCACGGGCTGCGACCTCGGCATCGGCACGCTCACCCAGCTCGCTGCGTCGGCACTCCCGGGCCAGCACAAGCGGCTGCGCCGGTTCCTCGGCGAACGCGTGAAGCGCATCACCGTGAAGCCGTTCATGGACATCAACACGATGATCGAGGAGCGGCTCACCCAGTGCTGCGTGCACGTCGCGACCGTCAACGAGAAGACCTCCGCGCACCAGTGCGCGCCGTTCTGCGCGGTGCAGGCGTGGGCGCCGCTCGGACGGACCCGCATCTCGACCGCGACCGGTTCGGCCGCGGCATCCGCATCGGGTGACGGCGCGGCCGACGGGCGTCAGCAGCTGCCGGTGACGGTGGCGTGAGGGGGATCGCATGGGCGACGCGGCGGCCGGCGGCGGGTTCGAGACGGGGGATGCCACGGGCTCGAGCCCGTTCGCGGGCCTGAACCGCTTCGACGAGACGGTCGGCGCGCCGCCCGCACCTGCGCCCTACGACCCGCTGCGCCTGTGCGTCTTCACGACGATCGCGCTCATCACGTGCGTGCTCGGGCCGATCTCGCTCGCCGTGTTCGCGGGCATCGCGATCTCCGGGTACGCGAAGGCCCGCCGGGCCGGCCTCCTGCGCTCGAAGTGCAAGCTCGGCGACACGCGCAACGTGCTCGCCTACCTCATCGTGCTCGAGGTGCTCGCGATCGTGGCCGTGCCGTTCTGGGTGATGCTCTGGGCGACCGCGCTCGCCGGGATCGGGAGCTGAGCGATGTACCCGACGCTGCCCGACGTCATCGGCTGGGGTCCGCCGATCGACACGCACTCGTTGTTCGTCTCGCTCGCGATGCTCGCCGCAGGCCTCGTCTTCGTCGTCGAGTCGCGCCGCCGCGGCCAGACCGACGCGCGCGTTGCAGCCCTCGTGCTCGGCGCGCTCGCCGGAGCCGCGATCTTCTCGCGGCTCGGCACCTGGATGCGGCACCTCGACCCCTCGCAGAACCTCGACCTCGTGACGCAGCTCACGCAGGGCAACGCCTCGGTGCTGAGCGCGCTCGTCGGCGCGTGGCTCGGCGTGCACATCGCGAAGCGACTCGTGAAGTACCCGCTGCGCACGGGCGACCTGTTCGCGCCGGCGGTCGCGCTCGCCATGGCGATCGGGCGATTCGGATGCCTCTTCACCGAGCTGCCCGGAACCCCGACCGGTGCCGACTGGGGCATCGTGCTCGACGAGGCCGCCGCCGCACGGGTGGGCGGGCCGGCCGGGGTGCCGCTGCACCCGAGCTTCGTGTACGAGATCGTGTTCCAGGCGGTCGCGTTCTGCCTGTTGTGGTTCTGGCTGCGGCACAAGCCCATCGCCGCCGGCGAGACGCTCACGATCTACATCGCCGCGTACGCGATCTTCCGGTTCTTCATCGAGTTCGTGCGCGGCAACGAGGTCGCCTGGATGGGGCTCACCCGACCGCAGCTGTTCCTCGCCGTCACGATTCCGCTGCTGCTCGCCCGCCTCGCCTGGAAGGCCTGGCGCGGCGGGTTCGCGGATCGGGCGGCGGGCGACGAGGCCGCCGCTGCTCCCACTGCGACGGCCGCCACCGCGCTCTCCGCACCGACTGCCGTTGCCGTTCCCACCGCTGCTCCCGAATCGACCGAGAGGACGACCGCGCATGGCTCCAGAACCTGACGACCCCACGCCCGATCCCACGCCCGACGACGCGGAGCCGGGTCAGCCGACGCCGGTCGAGCCCGGGGCCGCCGAGCCGACACCTGTCGAGCTGCCGCCGGGGGAGCCGGCACCCGCCGCTGACTCGGCGCCCCCGCCGGTCGAGCCCGGTGCGCCGGCCGGTCTGCCCGCGTACGGCCCGCCCCCACCGCTCGCGAAGCCCGGCTGGGCGGCGGAGCCTCCGGCGTACGGCGAGTCGACCGGAGCCCAGCCGCCGCCCTACGGCACGCCGGGGGCGGGCGAGGCGCAGAAGCAGGGGCTCGGCATGGGCGCCGGCATCGGCGTCGGCGTGGGCATCGGCTGCGGGGCCCATGTGATCGCGATCGTGCTCATGCTCGCGACGCTGATGTTCGGGTCGAGCATCGCCGGTCCGACCGTGTTCGGCATCATCTGGCCGTTCGTGCTCGTGGCGCTCGTCGCGATCGTCATGCTCTTCTTCAAGAAGACGCGCGGCATCGCGATCGGCATGCTCATCGTCGGCGCCGCCGCGTGGATCGTGGTGCTCGGCCCGTGCCTCGGCATGGCGTACGCCTGAACAGGGGCCGACCGCGCGCCGCCGGTGTAGCGTGCGGCTACGCCCTACCGATCCGCCCTGCCGACGACGCCTGAGACGAGACGACATGCACCCGAACGAACCCATCGCGCCCGACCTCGCGACGGAACAGCGCCGCCCAGCGGTGCGGCGTCTCCCAGTGGCCGCCACCGCGATGATCGCAGCCACCGCGCTCGGCGCGCTGCTGTCCGGCTGCACCGTGGCCGCGCAGAACACGGCCGTGGCGGCACCCGAGACCACGCCGGCCGTCGCCGACGCAGAGTTGCCGCCCGAGGCGGATGCAGCGAATCTCTGCGGCCAGGCGAGCGCGCTCGAGGGCATCCGATACCGATCCGAATGGGAGCACGGACAGGGCGCGATCGACGATGCGGCGCTCGCGTCACGGGTTGCGGCACTCCACGACGCGTGGACGTATCTCGTCGCGGGAGACACCGACGTGACCCCGGCCGTGAAGTACGTGCAGCGGGTCGTCGCCGAGGGCGGGCTCGCTGCCTCCGCGGGCGAGTACCAGACCGCGATGAGCAAGCTCGCAGAAGCGTGCGACTCCAGCGGCTCGATGATCGTCATCAGCGCCTTGCCGGGGCAGGGCGGCTGACCGGGTCGCTACCGGTCCGGGAGGCTCGCGGAGACCGCCGAGTCGTAGCGGTCGAGCACGATGTCGACGAGCTCGGCGGGCGGAGCCCCGTCGGGCACGAGCAGCGGGCGCGTGACGACGTCGGCGCCGGCGCCCTCGGCGAGATCCTGGAAGTACCCCGGCGCGAGCAGGTAGCTCGCGACGACGACCCGCGCGCCCGGAGCATCCGCCCGCGCCTGTGAGACCGCATCGGGCAGCAGGGGCGAGGCCGCCGACAGGAACCCGAGGCGGATGTCGCGCCCCGTCGCGGAGGCGAGTCGGGCGCGCATGTCGTGGCAGTCGCGCACGGCCCGTTCGTCGCTCGACCCGGCGACCGACAGCACGATCACGTCGTCGTCGCGCCATCCGGATTCGGCGAGGTGTCGTGCGAGCACGGTCGCGAGCCGGTCGTCGGGTCCGAGGGCGCCGGCCAGCACGACCGTCCGGTCGCCGGTCGCCGCGACCGCCTCGGTGAGGTCGACGTGCACGTGGTAGCCGGCCGAGAGCAGCAGCGGCACGACGACCGCGGGCTCGCCCGGCGGGAGCGACGCGAGCGTCGCCGGCACGTCGGGCTGTTCGACGTCGACATGTCCGAGGCTGGCCGAGGTCGAGGCACCCGGATGCCTCGTGCCGAGGGCTGCGGCGACCGCCTCGTGCAGCGCGCGCACCGCCCGCCGTCCCTCGGGCGACGAGGTGCCGTGCGAGATGCCGACGAGTGCTGGGGCGGTCATCGCCCCATGGTCGCAGACGCGCGGCGGCATGCGGTCTTCCGGGGTCACATTCGGCCATCCGGAGTGCGGGCCGGCGAGCCCGTCGACGAGTGTGACGGACGACAACGACCCTTGCAGCGGTGGCGGCACGAGCCGCGCGACGGCACCATGTGAGAACTCTCAGGCGGAGGGCGCTCGCCGCACAGGATCGGCCGGGGTGGGCGCGGCACGCTCGCAGCATGACGGCGATCGAACTGCGAGGCGATGCGGTCGACGAGCGATCGGCTCCACCGACCCCGCCCGCGAGCCGTCAGGGCCGTGTCCCCAAGCGCGGCCCGGGTCGCGTCGCCCGCCCCGGCTTCGGCCTCGGCGGGCGCGCGGCCCTCGTCGGCGCCGTCGCCGGGGTGATCGGGTACCTCGGCGCCGGTGTTCCTTCGTACTGGGGAGACGAGGCGGCGAGCGTGCTGTCGGCGCAGCGGCCGTGGTCGAGCCTCGCGCTCGAGCTCTCGCAGGTCGACGCGGTGCACGGCGCCTACTACGCGCTGCTGCACCTCTGGATCGACGCGTTCGGGGCGGGCGAGTGGTCGACCCGCGCGCTCAGCTCGATCGCGACCGGGCTCATGGCGGCGGGCGTCGTCGTGCTCGGCACCCGGTGGTTCGACGCACGCGTCGGGGTCGCCGCGGGACTCATCGTCGCCGTGCTGCCGCGCGTCACGGGCCTCGCGATCGAGGCGCGCAGCTACGCCCTCGCCGCCGCGGCCGCGGTCTGGCTCACCGTGCTGTTCACCGGGTTGCAGCGCAGGCGCGTCGTGTCGCGTCGCGCCTGGATCGGGTACGGCATCGCCGTCGCGGCCTGCGGCGCGCTCTTCTTCTACCTGCTGCTCATGCCGTTGGTGCACGCCGTCGCGCTCGTCGCAGCGCACCGCAGGCCGCCCGCCCAGCTCGTGCGGCGGTGGCTCATCGGCCTCGTCGTCGGCGCGATGCTCGTGCTGCCGCTCGTGCTGCTCGATGCGTCGCAGCGCGAGCAGGTCGCCTTCCTCGCGCACCGGCATCAGCCGACCGCCGCGAACGTGCTCGGCGGGCAGTGGTTCGGCGGACCGCTCGTCGCGGTGCCGATGCAGCTGCTCGTCGTCGCGGCGGTCGTCGGCGCCGTCGTCGCACCTCGAGCGCTCCGGGCACGGGCACTGCGTGCGCTCGCCCCCGCGCTCACGTGGCTCGTGTGGCCGACGGCCGCCCTGCTCGTCGTCAGCGTCGCGGTGGCGCCGAGCTACAACCCGCGGTACCTCGTCTTCTCGGCGCCGGCGGCGGCGATCGTCGCCGCGGTCGGGCTCGCGACGATCGCCGACCGGGCCGCGTCGTGGCTCGCTCGGAGGCGTGGCCCACGTGCGACGTCGCCCCGCCTCGTCGCGGCCGGCCTGGTGCTGCTCGCACTCGCCGCCCTGCCGGGCTACCTGCACCAGCGCACGCCGTACGCCAAGGACGGCGGCGCCGACTTCCGCCAGACGGCCGCGGTGCTCGGGCACGAGGCATCCCCGGGCGAAGCCGTGCTGTTCGGCGCGTCGGGCCGGCCGTCGCGCGCGCCGCGCCTGGCGGCCGGGCTCTACCCGGCCGAGTTCCAGGGGCTCGAGACCCCGCAGCTCGACGTGCCGCACACCGCACGCGCCGCGATCTGGGACGAGCTCGACCCCGTCGCCGCGACCGCACCCGGCCTCGACGAACCGATCGTCTGGCTCATCGAACGCCCGTCGGCGCACCACGTCGCCGACGACCTCGCCGCACTCGCCTCGGCGGGCTACCGCGTGACCGACCACCAGCCGATCCACCGACTGGCGGTCTACCGCCTCGAGAAGGGAACCGCCGCACCATGAGCCGTCGCACCGTCGTGATCCTGCCGACCTACAACGAGATCGACTCGCTGCCGGGCGTCGTCGCGCGCCTGCGCGCCGCGGTGCCCGAGGCCGACGTGCTCGTCGTCGACGACGGCTCGCCCGACGGCACGGGCGAGCTGGCCGAGGGGCTCGCCCGCCTCGACCCGGCGATCGGCGTGCTGCACCGACCGGGCAAGGGCGGGCTCGGTCCCGCCTACCTGGCGGCCTTCGCACGGGCGCTCGCCGCCGGCTACGACGTGATCGTGCAGAGCGACGCTGACGGCTCGCACCGACCCGAGGACCTGCCGCGGCTGCTCGCCGCGATCGACGGGGGAGCCGACGTCGCGATCGGATCGCGGTGGGTGGCGGGCGGCGCGGTGCGCGACTGGCCGTGGCATCGCGCCCTGCTCTCGCGAGCGGGCAGCTCGTACGCGGGGTTCTGGCTGGGGATGCCGCAGCGCGACATCACCGGCGGATTCCGGGCGTTCCGGGCCGAGGGGCTCGCACGTCTCGGGTTCGAGCAGGCGGCGAGCCGCGGGTACTGCTTCCAGATCGAGATGCTCGACCGGGCGGTGCGCAGCGGATGCCTCGTCGCCGAGGTCCCCATCACGTTCGACGAACGCCGGCACGGCGTCTCCAAGATGTCAGGACGCATCGTCGTCGAGGCGTTCGCGCAGGTCACCCGGTGGGGGCTCGAGCGCCTCGTCGCGCGCGGACCCGGCAACGACGGTCGCGCTCCGGCTTCGCGCGGCCGCCGTGGCCGCGCCCCGGTCGAGTCGGGGCCTGCGCATGTCTGAGCAGGAGGGACCGGTGGCCGTCGCAGCCGAGGCGGTCGCGCCGCCGTTCGAGTCGCTGCGCACGCTGGGCGGCCAGCTCGTACGGTTCGCCGTCGTCGGCGGACTCGGCTTCGCGGTCGATGTCGCCCTGTTCAACCTGCTGCGGGCGTACCCGATCGCCGGCGTGCACGGCTGGCCCGTGATCGCCAAGACGATCTCGCTCATCGCGGCGATCACCGTGAACTGGCTGGGCAACCGGTGGTGGACCTTCCGCGAGTCGCGCCGGCGCGACACGGGCCGCGAGGCGCTCGAGTTCTTCATCGCGAGCATCGCCGGCAGCGTCGTCTCGCTCGTCTGCCTCGGCGTCTCGCACTACCTGCTGCACTTCACGTCGGCGTTCGCCGACAACCTGTCGGCCAACGTGATCGGGCTCCTGCTCGGCTCGGCCGTGCGGTTCGCGGCCTATCGCTGGTGGGTGTTCGGCGAGCGACGCGCGGGGGTCACGACGTCGTCGGCAGCGAAACGGTGACGGTCACGCCCGAGCCCGGGCGGTCGTCGAGTCGTACGGTGCCGCCGGCGAGCTCCACGAGTCGTGCGACGATCGCCAGGCCCAGCCCGCCGCCCGGGTAGGTCGACGCGGGTCCGCGGACGAATCGTTCGAACGCCCGCCCGGCGACCTCGGGATGCAGGCCGCCCGCGTCGTCGTCGACCTGCAGCACGAGCGCGCCCGCCGCCTGCGAGAGCGACGCACGCACCCGAACGGGCCGGTCACCGGCCGCGCCGAGGGAGTTGTCGACGAGGTTGTCGAAGACCCGGGCGAAGTCGTCGCCCGAGAGGGCCACCTGTTCGTCGGGGTCGTCGATCGTCACCGCGAAGTCGAGATCGACGGCGGATGCCTCGTCGCGATCGGCCACGCGCAGCCGGGTGCGGTCGACCGAGTCGGCGAGCACTGCCGCGATCTCGCCCGCCGAGGCGTGCCCCGACGTCGACTGCGCCTCGACGCGCGACAGGTCGAGCAGCGACCGGGCGACGGCGGTGAGCCGGGCGAGGCTCGTGCGCGCGGCGGCGAGGTCGCGTCGCGCCCCCTCGGGGTCGACGGCCGGGTCGGGAAGGAGTTCGAGCTGGCCCTGCAGCAGGCTGAGCGGCGTGCGCAGCTCGTGGCTCGCGTCGGAGATGACCTGCCGTTCGCGCTCGGCGGCCCGCTGCGAGCGGTCGAGCAGCTCGTTGAGCGTGCCGGCGAGCTGGTCGATCTCGTCGTGCGCGGGGCCCTCGGGGAGCCGTTCGGCACCGTCTTCGACGGCGAGCTCCTCGGCGCTGCGGCGCAGCCGGCCGACGGGGCGGAGCGCCGCGCTCGCGATGAGCCACGACGCGGCGGCGAACAGTGCCGCGAACACCGCGAAGCTGCCGACCATGAGCGCGGCGACCCCTTCGAGCACCCGCTCGGAGGACTCGTCGTTGCGGGCGGTCGAGATCCGCCAGACGCCGTCGGCGAGCTCGAGCTCCGTCGTGTAGACGACGTAGGTCGTGCCGTCGGCGTCGACGCGGTCGAGCCGTGCCGCATCGGGTCGGCCGCTCGGCGTCGGCGCGTCGATCCCGTCGAGCTGATCGAGCGGCTGCGTCAGTCCGGCCGGCATCGTGTCGAGCCGAACGCGGCCCGAGGCATCCACGATCTCGACGTGCTGGCCGACACCGGGCGCCTCCAGCGGTTCGGCCGGGTCCTCTTGCAGGACGGCCCGGTACACCTCGGCGATGTTCTTCAGCACCCGGCGCTCGCCGTCGTCGACGACCCGCACGACCTGCGAGTAGACGACGATCGCCGCGGCGGTCAGCAGCAGCACGGCGACGATCGTCGAGCCGAGCGTGATGCGCGCGCGGATCGACAGTCGCGACGGCCTCATCGCGCGCCCGTCTCGAGGCGGAACCCGATGCCCCGCTCGGTCTCGATGCGCACCGCCGACGCGGCGCCCGCGAGCTTGCGGCGCACGTAGCCGACGTACTGGTCGACGATGTTCGAGCCGTACTGCGTCGACCCCCACACCTGCTCGAGCAGGTCGCCCCGCGGCACCGTCGTGCCGGCCCGCTCGGCCAGCAGCCGCAGCAGGTCGAACTCGCGGCGGCTGAGCGCGAGCTCGGCGCCGCGCACGGTCGCCGTGTAGTGATTGGCGACGAGCACGAGATCTCCCGCCTCGACCCGGATGGCTCCGAGGTGCTCGCGGCGTCGCAGCGCCCGCAGCCTGGCCGCGAGTTCGGCGAACTCGAACGGCTTGACGAGGTAGTCGTCGGCGCCGGCGTCGAGCCCGCGCACCCGGTCGTCGACCGCGTCCCGCGCCGTGAGCAGCAGGATGCCGAGTCCGTCGGCGTTCGCCCGCAGGCGGCGGCACAGCTCGAACCCGCTCATGCCGGGCATCGTCACGTCGATGACGGCGAGATCGAACCGGGTCTCGCCCGCCAGGGCGAGCGCCGCGATACCGTCGGCGGCGATCTGCGCGTGGTACCCCTCGTCGCGCAGTCCGCGGGCGACGAGCTCGGCCAGCGCGATCTCGTCGTCGACGACGAGCACACGGGTCTCCACAGCTGGAGTCTATGCCGCTTCGGGCGCGGGTCCGCCGGGTGCGCCGGCCGCGCCGGTCGCTCCCGAAGCCGAGTCGGACGCCGCGTCCGACGTAGCGCCCGAGGCCGCGTCGGCGCGCTTCGACTCGCGTACGGCCGCGCGCCGCTCGCTGCCGATCCGCACGGTGGCGAGCCCGACGAGGGCGACGATGACGATCAGGAAGGCGAGGCTCGTCGCGGTCGTGCCGAGCCCGAGCCCGCCGTCTGCGCGCGGCTGCGAGAGCAGGTCGCCGAGCGACGCGCCGAGCGGCCGCGTCAGCACGTAGGCGATCCAGAAGCAGACCACCGAGCTCGCGCCCACCAGGCGCCAGGCGACGGCGACGGCGGCGATGAGGAGCGCGAACAGCAGGCTCGACCAGAGGTAGCCGAGCCCGAGCGTCTCGCCGACGAGATCGCCGGCCGCGGTGCCGAGCGCGAAGGTGAACAGCACCGCGACCCAGTAGAAGGCCTCCCGCCGGCGGGTGAAGATCGTGTGGATCGACAGCGTGCGCTCGCGGGCGAACCAGACGCCGAAGGTGATGCCGAGCAGCACGCCGAACATCGCGGTGCTGACCCAGAGGCTGACGCCGAGCCCATCGGTGAGGTTGTCGGTGACGAGCGTGCCGACGATGCTGATCAGCACGACGACCGTCCAGAAGGCCGCCGGCAGGTAACGGCGCGTCGAGAACTGCACGACGAGCGCGACGGCGAGCAGCACCGACATGACCAGCGTCGTGACCGGAAGCCCGAGCCCGAGCGCATCGCCCAGGTAGTCGGCTGCGGTCTCGCCCGTCGTGGTCGAGAGCACCTTGATGATCCAGAAGACGAGGGTGACCTCGGGCACCCGGTTCCAGAGCACCATGCGGGCGTGTTCGGCGGCCGGGCCGTCCAGCGCCCGGCTCACCGGGAAGGGGTTCGACATGGGCACCACCGTGCCCGGTGCGCCTGACCGTCGGCCCGATTCACGGCGGTGCGAGTCTGTGAATCCTCACACGCGCGTCGGGCGGTGCGTCGGCGCTAGCCCTCGAACACGAGCGCGAGCGAGGTGTCGCCGCACGGCACGACGATCGCACCGTCGGGCAGCCTCGTCGACGCGGATGCCGCGGCAGGAGCATCCGCATCGCCCTCACGTTCGCGCAGGGGGGCCAGGGCGTCGGCGAGCCCGTCGAGGCGCAGCAGGGCACCCGTCGCGCGGCGGGCGTCGGTCGAGGTGACGATGCGGCCCGAGGCGTTCACGAGGGTGCACGGATGCCCCGACTCGCGCAGCACGGGGAGCAGCTCGCGTTCGAGGCTCGCGACGTAGAGGTCGGTGCCGACGAGGCCGACCATCGCCCCGTCGACCTCGACGGGCACCGTGATCGTGACGGTGTAGTCGTCGGTGCAGAGGTAGTCGACGTAGGGGCCGGTCAGGTGCCGGGAACCGGTGCGGGCGGGCACGCGCCACCACTCGAGGCCCGTGTAGTCGCGGAACTGCTCGGCGTCGGGGTCGCTCACGGCCTCGAGCCGGCGGAGGCCGGCGCCCGCGCCGAAGGTGTTCGCGCCGCTCAGCCACCACTCGAGGTGCCAGGGCGCGTCGGCGAGGTAGCCGGGCGCGGCGACGAACCCCGCGCCCGTGATCAGGCTGCCGGCGCGTTCGAGCGGTTCGCCCACGAGGCCGGCGACGACGGGGTCGAACGCGGCGGCGCTCGGCGCGGGCATCGCGGCGAGACTCGCCTCGAGGCGCGCGCGCCATTCGTCGATCATCGCGAAGACGGGGTCGATGGTCGAGGCGATCCGCTCCGCGATGCGGAGGGCGGCGACGTCGACGGTGACGGTCATGGCCTCGGTCCTTTCTCTGGGGCGAGGGCGGGGGATGCCTCGAGGCGGGCCTTCTCGTCGATGAGCCATTCGACGGCCGCCGTGATGTGCTCGGTCGTCGCACGGCGGGCGGCGGCGGGGTCGACCGCACGGATCGCCTGGATCACATCGAGGCGTGCCTGCCTGCTGCGGTCACGATACGCCTGTTCGCGCATGCACAGCCAGAGCAGCGGGCCGGCCTCGGCCTGCAGACGGAGCTCCTCGTGCACGAGCCGCGGCGACTGGCTGACGGCGGCGATCTCGAGCTGGAACCGCCCGATCGCGCGTCGTGCGCCGCCCGCGCTCGTGAGGTCGGCGCGGGCGTCGATGTCGGCGAGGCTCGTCAGGTCGTCGTCGCTCGCCCGGTCGGCGGCGACCTCGGCCGCCATGCCCGCGATCGCCGCGTAGTGCAGCGAGAGGTCGCGCAGCTCGATGCGGCTGAGCGCGCGCACGCGGGCGTCGAGCATGCGGCCGGCGGCGTCGCGGTCGTGCGTGACGAAGCTGCCGCCGTCGCGGCCACGGCGGGTGAGCACGAGCCCCTTGTCGCGCAGCGCGACGAGCGCCTCGCGGGCGGTGACGACGGCGACCCCGAGCCGTTTCGCGAGTTCGGACTCGCTCGGCAGTCGCTCGCCGTCGCGCAGTACGCCGGCGACGATCGCGTCGGTCAGGCGCTGCTCGACGAGCTCGGCGCGACCGGCGCCGTCGAGCGGCGAGAAGACGACCGCGTGCGTGGCGTCGGCGCGGCCGGTGGCCTGGGGCATCCGACCCTCCCGTTCGCCGTCGACCAGATCTGTGACACGACCGTAACACGAGGGGGTGGACATTTACATCTGGAGTCATATGATTTGATACCGACGAACATCTGGTTCCAGATGTTTGGACGCGAAAGCCTCGAACGACCGTGTTCATCGAAGGAGATGGCATGACTGAAGCACAGCCGGCGATCCGGCTCACCGGCCTCACCAAGGAGTTCGGCGCCGTCACCGCCGTCGACCACGTCGACCTCGAGATCGCGGCCGGCGAGTTCTTCTCGATGCTCGGCCCGTCGGGATCGGGCAAGACCACCGTGCTCCGGCTCATCGCCGGGTTCGAGCAGCCCACCGGTGGCACCATCGAGCTGTTCGGCGAAGAGGTCACGAAGCGCGCGCCCTTCGACCGGGACGTGAACACGGTCTTCCAGGACTACGCGCTCTTCCCGCACATGAGCGTGCTCGACAACGTCGCGTACGGCCTGCGCGTGCGCGGCCTCGGCAAGAAGGAGCGCCACGAGCGGGCGCGCCGCGCACTCGCGAGCGTGCGACTCGAGCAGATGGCCGACCGCAAGCCCTCGCAGCTCTCGGGCGGCCAGCGCCAGCGCGTCGCCCTCGCCCGTGCCACCGTCGTCGAGCCCAAGGTGCTGCTGCTCGACGAGCCGCTCGGCGCCCTCGACCTCAAGCTCCGCGAGCAGATGCAGGTCGAGCTCAAGCAGATCCAGCGCGAGCTCGGCATCACCTTCATCTTCGTGACCCACGACCAGGAGGAGGCGCTCACCCTCTCCGACCGGATCGCGGTCTTCAACGCCGGCCGCATCGAGCAGCTCGGCACGCCCGCCGAGCTCTACGAGCAGCCCGTCTCGCGGTTCGTCGCCGACTTCGTCGGCACGTCGAACCTGTTCGGGCCCGAGCACTCGCTCGCGCTGCTCGAGCGCGAGGGCCACCACTCGCTGCGGCCCGAGAAGATGACGGTGAGCGCCGACGGGCAGACCGGCGACGGCGTGCGCAACGCCGCCGGCACGGTCGTCGAGGCGATCTACCTCGGCAGCGGCGTGCGGCTCGTCGTCGACCTCGACGCGGGCCCCCGCGTGAGCGTGCTCGAGCAGAACGTGCGCGGACGCATGCACGACGACGAGCACGGCGACCGGGTCGTCGTCTCGTGGCACGACGACGACGTGGTCGCCGTCGACGGTGCCGCCGTCGGCCCGCAGAACCCGACCCCGACCGCCGCGGTCGGGTCGGTATTGCCGGGGATCTCGGGCTGAGGATCCATGCCCTCGATACGGCGCTGCGCGCCGACTCGACCGGCGAAACAGAACCACCAAGAGAAACAGGAGAGAACCATGATGCGGATGCGGAACGCGCGACGAGGCGCGACCGTCGGGCTCGCGCTCGCCTCGGTCGCGCTGCTGACGGCCTGCGGCACCTCGGGCGGCGGCGGAGGCGGCAACGACAACGAGGCCGCGACCGAGCTCGGCGAGACCGAGGGGCAGGTGTCGATCCTCGCGTGGCCGGGCTACGTCGAGGACGGGTCGAACGACCCGAGCGTCGACTGGGTCACCCCCTTCGAGGAGCAGACCGGCTGCACGGTCACCGCGAAGACCTTCGGCACCAGCGACGAGGCGCTCAACCTCATGAAGACGGGCGACTACGACGTGGTCTCGGCCTCGGGCGACGCCTCGCTGCGACTCGTCGCGGGCGGCGACGTCGCCCCGGTCAATACCGACCTGCTGAAGAACTACGACGGCATCTACGACTTCCTGAAGGACCAGGCGTGGAACACCGTCGACGGGGTCAACTACGGCGTGCCGCACGGCTACGGCGCGAACCTGCTCATGTACAACACCGACGTCATCACCGAGGAGCCCACCTCGTGGGACCTCGTGTTCGACAAGTCGAGCGACTACGCCGGCAAGGTGACCGCCTACGACTCGCCGATCTACATCGCCGACGCCGCGCTGTACCTCATGAAGCACCAGCCCGACCTCGGCATCGAGAACCCCTACGCCCTCGACGAGGAGCAGCTCGCGGCCGCCGTCGACCTGCTCAAGCAGCAGCGCGAGAACATCGGCGAGTACTGGAGCGACTACCTCAAGGAGGTGCAGTCGTTCCAGACCGGCGACACCGTCGTCGGCACGAGCTGGCAGGTCATCCAGAACGTGCTCGAGGGCGAAGGCGGCAAGACCGCCGTCACGCTCCCGGCCGACGAGGGTGCGACCGGCTGGTCGGACACGTGGATGATCTCGTCGCAGGCGAAGAACCCGAACTGCGCGTACGCGTGGCTCGACTACATCTCGAGCCCCGAGGCGAACGCCGCAGCGACGAGCTACTTCGGCGAGGCGCCCTCGAGCGACGCCGCGTGCGAGTACCGCGAGGACTGCGAGGCGTACCACGCCGGCGACGCCGACTACGCGTCGCAGATCTGGTACTGGACCACCCCGATCGAGGACTGCATCGACGGCCGCACCGACGTGAAGTGCACCGACTACGCAGCCTGGACCCAGGCCTGGCAGGAGATCAAGGGCTGATGACGGCCACCCGTGCGGTGCCCGCCCCGCGTCGCAGTGCGGCGCGGGCGGGCTCCGCCTTCCTCAGCGCGCACCCCCGGGCGCGGCTCGCGCTGCTGCTCAGCGCCCCGCTGTTCTGGCTCGGCGTCGTCTACATCGTCGCGCTCGTGCTGCTGCTCGTGACGGCCTTCTGGTCGGTCGACAGCTTCACGGGCGAGATCACGACCGAGTTCACGCTCGACAACATCATCGAGGTCGTGACCGGGTCGCTCTACCAGACGGTGACGCTGCGCACGATCGGCGTCGCGCTCGCGGTGACCGTGATCGACGTCGCCCTCGCGCTGCCGATCGCGTTCTTCATGGCGAAGGTCGCGTCGGCGCGCATGCAGCGGGTACTGCTCATCATGGTGCTCACCCCGCTCTGGGCGTCGTACCTCGTGAAGGCGTACGCCTGGCGTTCGGTGCTCTCGCAGGACGGCATCCTCGAGTGGCTCGTCGCGCCGTTCGGCGGTCACACGCCCGGCTACGGCCTGCCTGCGACGATCATCACGCTGAGCTACCTGTGGCTGCCGTACGTGATCCTGCCCATCTACGCGGGGCTCGAGCGCGTGCCCGACTCGCTGCTCGAGGCATCGGGCGACCTGGGCGGCAAGACCTGGTCGACGCTGCGGCTGGTCGTGCTGCCGCTCGCCCTGCCGGCCATCATCGCCGGCACGATCTTCAGCTTCTCGCTCTCGCTCGGCGACTACATCACGGTCAACATCGTGGGCGGTACGAGCCAGATGCTCGGAAACCTCGTCTACACGAACGTCGGCGCCGCGAACAACCTGCCGCTCGCCGCCGCGATCGCGCTCATCCCGATCGTGATCATCTTCGGCTACCTCTTCCTCGTGCGCCGCACCGGCGCGCTCGACAACCTCTAGGGGCTCAGGATGCGACTGTCTCGCCTGTCTCGGACGGTGCTCGGTGTCGTCACCGGACTGATCCTGCTCGTGGTCTACGTGCCGCTCTTCGTCGTGCTCGTGAACTCGTTCTCGACCTCGACGTCGCTCACGTGGCCCCCGCCGGGGTTCACGCTCGAGTGGTGGGGCAAGGCGTTCCAGAGCGAGGGGGCGCTCGACGCGGTCGGCACGAGCGTCGGCATCGCGCTCGTCGCGACCGCGGTGTCGCTCGTGCTCGGCACGCTCATCTCGCTCGCGCTGCAGCGCTTCTCCTTCTTCGGGCGAGAGGCCATCAGCCTGCTCGTGATCCTGCCGATCGCGCTGCCCGGCATCATCACCGGTATCGCGCTCAACAACTTCTTCCGCACGATCATGGGGGTGCCGCTCTCGATCTGGACCGTCGTGATCGCGCACGCGACGTTCTGCATCGTGACCGTGTTCAACAACGTCATCGCCCGGTTGCGGCGGCTCGGCCTGAACCTCGAGGAGGCGTCGGCCGACCTCGGCGCCGGCATCTGGACGACCTTCCGCCTCGTCACCTTCCCGCAGCTGCGGTCGGCGCTGCTTGCGGGCGGGCTGCTCGCCTTCGCGCTCAGTTTCGACGAGATCATCGTGACGACGTTCACGGCGGGTTCGGGCGTGACGACCCTGCCGATCTTCATCCTCAACAACATGTTCCGGCCCGCGCAGGCGCCGATCGTGTCGGTCATCGCGGTCGTGCTCGTCGTCGTGTCGATCATCCCGATCTACATCGCGCAGCGGCTCTCGGGCAGCGAGGAACGCCGGCGCTGAGGCATCCGCCCCGCGTCTAGAAGCTCGTGACGAGGTCGCCCAGCACCGCGGTGATCTTCGTCGGGTCGGTGGCATCGTAGAACTGCGCGCCCGTCGCCGTCGAGATCTCGCGCAGGGTCGCCGTGTCGGCGTTGGCGCCGTAGGCGAGGGTGAAGACGAGCACGGGCGTGTCGTCGTGCAGGCCCTCGAGGTTCGAGAGCAACTGCTTCTTCGAGACCTTGCTCGGCCCGAGCGTCTCGTTCTGGCCATCGCTCAGCACCACGATCGCGTTGATGCGCTCGGGGTCCCACGCGTCGGCCTGCTCCTTCGCGAACGTGTCGACCGCCGAGTACAGGGGCGTGAACTCGATCGGTTTCAGGGCGCCCAGGGCGTCGAGGAACTTGGTGCGGTCGGTGCGCGCATCGGCGACCGGGCTCACCAGACCGGGCGTGACCGGGCCGTCGTCGACCGCGCTGAAGGCCGCGAGTCCGATGTTGTCGCCCTTGGTGAAGTGCCCGAGCGACTTCTCGATCGCCTCCTTCGCGGCGGCGAGCTTGGTCTGGCCGGTGGGGATCTTCTCCTCCATCGAGCCCGACACGTCGACGAGGAACAGCACCTCCGCGCGCTTGCGCACGTCGGGGAAGGAGCTGTCGATCGCCGCGATCACCTCGCGACCGGGGAACTCGAGCGCGCCCTCGGGCCGCTCGGGCAGGCGACCGACCTCGCTGACGACCGGGTCGAGCTCGCCGTTGAGGTCGTGGTAGCCCGAGGCTCGCACGATCTGCTGCCCCTGCTTGCTGCCCGCGAACCGCAGCAGGTCGCGCGCCGCCTCCTTCTCGGAGGCATCGATCCACGGGCCGGTGAGCACCGTGTAGGGGTTGTCGGCGAGGTAGTAGCCGTCGCTCGGGTAGATCGGCACGAGCTGTTCCTCGGGCGGGGTCGACTCCTCGCGGGTGACGCCGTCGGGGCTCGTGATGCCGCGGTTGTAGTCCCAGACCGTCTTCTCGTCGACGATGACGGCCGAGAGGAAGTCGGCGATCGTGCCCTCCTTCTCGGACGCGCGCGCCTGCGCGAGGAAGCGCTCGGGCGTCGCCATGTAGTGGCTCGTCGCGAGCTCGTCTTTTCGGACCTCGTTCACCACGTCGGTCTTGTGGATCTGGCTCGTCGTGAGCTCGGCGACCGAACCGGCCTCGCTGCCGAACTCGGCGAGCATGGCCGCCTGCCCCGAGCTCGCCATGAGCGGGCTCGTCTTGCCGAGCTTGAAGGTTCCCCACTCGGGGTGGCTCAGCCAGCTCCACGTCGCGTCGTCGCGCGCGGCGTTGAACACGTCGTTCCAGGTCGGCCGGGTCTCGCTCCAGCCGATGGCGTCGGCGAGCGGCTCGGGCATCGCGAGCACGATGGCCGAGGAGCCGATGCTCGTGCCCTCGGTCGGTACGTTGGCCGCGCCGCCCGAGTCCTGGGCGGCGGCGAGCCACGAGCTCGCGTCGGGCACCCAGACCGTCGGCTTGTCGGCATCGGCCACGCCCGGGAAGCCGCCGGCCGCGTCGGTCACGGCGGTGCCCGACGTCTCCTTCTTCGCGACCGCGTCGACGCAGCGCCCGTCGACGCTGCGCGGCTGGGCGTTGTACCCGTCGACGAGTCGCGTCATGAGCTCGGCGTTCTCGTTCGACGCGAGCACGGTGAGCGCGATGCAGGGCTTCTTGCCGTCTTCGGCCGACGGTTGGTCGGCGGCGAAAACACCGGGCACGGCGGTGCCCGACGCGGTAGGCGTGAACCCGATGGCGCCCCCTTGGCCGGTCAGCACGACGGCGGTTGCGACGCCGCCCCCGACGAGCAGGAGCGCGAGGCTCGCGCCGGTGATCATCCAGACCCGGCGGCGTCGGCGCTGCCGGGTCTGCCGCTTCGAGCGGTCGCGCAGGTCTGTGGCAGCGTCGGGCATCGTTGCGTCCTGGGTGGGGGATCGGGGGTGGGGGCGGTGGGGTCAGGTGATTTTACCCTGCACCGGCCGTTCGGCCAACGACGGCGGATGCTGCGGCGCGAGGTCGTCCGCGGCATCCGAGTCGGGCCACGCGATCACGTGGCCCGACCGCGGTCGAACGCGTGTCAGCGCCCGCGCCCGTGGCCGTCGAGGTGCACGTGCACGTGCACCTGCTGGGCGTCGCGGCCGTGGTGCCCGCGCCGGTGGCCGTGGTGCCCGTGCTCGTGCCGGTCGTGCCGGTGCTCGTGCGGGTCGTGCCCGTGCTCGTGCGGGTCGTGCCCGTGCTCGTGCGGGTCGTGCCCGTGCTCGCCGGCGTGGTCGCGCTCGCCGTGCCTCCGGCGGTCGTGATCGTGGTGGTCGTGCGGTGCGTGCCCGTGGTGGTGGCCGCGGCCGGTCCGTCGCCCGCGGGGCGACTCGGGGCGGCGGCGCGGCATGCGCTCGCCCTCGTGCCAGCCGAGCTCGCGTGCGACCGCCTCGAGGGTTGCGAGGGTGGTCTCGAAATCGCCGGGCGAGACGGCGCCCGCGACCCGGTTGCGCAGCGTGGTCACACGTTCGAGGAGCGCGGCGTACGACGCCTCGCCCTCTTCGGTGAGCCGCGGCGCACCCGGCTCGTCGGTGACCCAGCCGCGGTCCACGAGCGGCGCGAGCCGCTCGGGGCGGGCGGCGAGCTTGGCGCGCATCCGCTCGTCGTCGACCGTGCCGGCGATGACGTTGAGCCGGCGCCAGTCGCGGCGGGTGATGCCCTCTGCGGCGAAGAGCTCGAGCATGGCGTCGTCGAGCTTGCGGTCGACGACGCGCAGCCAGTAGCCGATCGGTCGCTGGGCGGGGCTTGTGGTCTGAGGATTCTCAGGGGTGGTCATGGTGGTTCCTTCCGTGACGCCTCGGCGTCGAAGTCGATTGCATGTCGCATGACATGTATATGTACAATGACATACATGAATGCGGCGAGTCAAGTTCCTCCCGGCGAACGCCCAGGAGCGGGCGGCGGCGACCCCGGGGCATCCGACCCGATCGCGGCCGTCGAGGCCGCGCTCGTCGCCATGCGTCGCGACCAGGGTCGTCGACGCCTGCAGCGCCGCGGCGAACACGGCGGGCATCACCACGGGCACGCGCCGCACGATCATCACGGCCTGCACGATCGGGATGTCCCGGCGCCGCAGCGCCGGGGGAGAGGTGGCCCGGGGTTGGCGCAGGCGGCGCGGTTCCGGCTGCTCGACGCGCTCGAGGCGGCGCCCCAGCCGCCGTCGGTGAGCGAGCTCGCCGAGGCGATCGGCGTCGACCAACCCCGCGCGAGCAGGCTCGTGCAGGCGGCCGTCGAGGCGGGCCACGCACGGCGCGAGGTCGATCCGTCCGACGCGCGGCGCAGCGCCATCGTGCTGACCGCGGCCGGCCGTCGAGTGCTCGAGGGCGCGCGCGACACGCGCCGCGGAGCGGTGGAGTCCGCGCTCGCGGGCTTCACGCCCGAGGAGGCCGCCGACTTCGCCCGGCTGCTGACCCGCTTCGTGGCGGCTTGGCCGCGCGACGCCGACCGATGAGAAAGGGCCGCCGCGAACCCGAATCGCGGCGGCCCGAGGTCAGACCCTGCTGACCCCCGAACTCGACCGGGGCTACCCGGCCCCGGCCAGAACCAGTTGCCCGACGCGTCCTGGTCCTATCGGTTAAGGAGTCCCGGGGCCGCCGACCATTACGCGCGGCGCAGCAGACGGACTTCATGGGATTCAGTCGATGCCGGAGGCGCCCCCGCCTCGGTAGCTTCCCCTTATCTCGGGCCGGGGGACCTCGAGGGTGAACGCACTGCGCACGTATACGAGGGGGTAATCGACATGTCGCAGCAACTCCACCGGCTCCGCGAGGCCCGAGCCGCCGACGCAGCATCCACCGAGTCCGCATCGGTCGGGTCCGCATCGACCGGGTCCGCGCCGACCGACGGCGAGCTCCTCGAGGGCGCCCGTCGGGGCGAACCCGACGCCGTCGCCGAACTCTGGCGGCGTCACTACGCACCCGTCTGCCGCTGGGCGCAGTCGATGACGGGACGATTCGAACCCGATGAGCTCGTGTCCGAAGCGTTCGCGCGCCTGATGCAGGCGCTCAGAAACGGGCGCGGCCCGACGTCGGCGGTGCGACCGTACCTCAAGACGGTCGCCCGCAACCTCTCCATGGAGTGGGCCCGACGCTCGGTGCCGGTCGCCGCGATCGACGACCTCGACGATCTCCTCGTCGTCGACGACCCCTACGAGGCCGTCGATGCGGCGGTCGATGCCTCGGCGACCGTGCGGGCGTTCCGGTCGCTCCCGGCATCCTGGCAGCGGGTGCTCTGGCTCGGACACGTCGAGGGCATGCCGGCCCGGGAGATCGCCTCGGAGCTCGGCATGAACGCCAACGCCGTCGCCGCCCTGCGCTTCCGCGCGGCGCACGGGTTCCGGCGGGCGTACGCGTCGGCGGACGGGGCATCCGGCCGGGTCGCGTAGGCGCACGGGAGCGTGCGCGGCGGCTCGCCGAAACCGCTCAACGCCGCCGCCGGCGCACCGCTCAGCGCTGCTCGGCCGGCACCTTCACGTAGAGCATCAGCACGAACCCGGCCGCGACGACGACGATGATGCCGAGGATGCCCCAGTACGTCGCGCCGAAGATTCCGATGCAGAGCGACCACAGCATCGGCGAGAGGAAGCTCGCCGCGCGCCCGGTCGTCGCGTAGAGGCCGAAGATCTCGCTCTCGCGGCCGGCCGGCGTCACTCGGGCGAGGAACGAGCGGGACGCCGCCTGCGCAGGTCCCACGAACAGGGTGAGCGCGAGGCCGAAGATCCAGAAGACGAGCTTGCCGGCGTCGTGCAGGAAGAACACGAGCGAACCCGCCACGATGATGCCGCCGAGCGCGGTGAGGATGACGGCGCGCGGGCCGAACCGGTCGTCGAAGCGGCCCGCGAGGATGGTGGAGAGGCCGGCGAGCAGGTTGGCTGCGATGCCGAAGATCATGACGTCGTTCGACGAGAAGTGGAAGGCGACGGCCGCGATCACCGCGCCGAACGCGAACACCCCGGCGAGGCCGTCGCGGAACACGGCGCTCGCGAGCAGGAACCAGAACGTCGGCCGCGAGTCGCGCCAGAGCGCCCCGATGTCCTTCACGAGCACGACGTAGCTGCGCCAGAACGACACCCGCTCGCCCCGCGGGGCGGGCGGCGCCTCGGGCACGTAGACGAGCACCGGCCAGGCGAAGAGCAGGGTCCACACCGCGCAGCCGAGCGCGATCACGCGGAAGGCGAGCCCGTCGTCGGTCGGCATGCCCCACCAGTCGAAGGCGGTCGCGACGACGACGAGCACGAGCGCGACGATGCCGCCGATGTAGCCGAGGCCCCAGCCGAGGCCCGAGACCTTGCCGACCGTCTTCGGCGTCGACACCTGCACGAGCATCGCGTTGTAGTTGACCCCGGCGATCTCGCTGAACACGGTGCCGGCGGCGATGAGCGACACCCCGAGTAGAAAGAAGGCGGGCGAGCCCTGCACGAAGAAGAGCCCGACCATGCACGCGACGAGGAGGGCCGTCGCACCGCCCAGCCACAGCTTGCGGCGTCCGGCGACGTCGGCGCGCTGGCCGAGCACCGGGGCGAGCACCGCGATCAGGATGCCCGCGATCGTGATCGCCCAGCCGAGCCCCGAGGCGAGCTCGGCGAGCGCGCGCTCGTACGCGGGGTCGCCCTCGCCGAGCTTCGCCACCGCGGGCTCGAGGAAGGTGTCGCTCGTGAGGTAGAGCGCCGTGAACACGAACGTGAGGATGACCGAGTTGAACGGCTGCGTCGCCCAGTCCCACAACGCCCACGCGAACACCTGGCGGCGCGGGATGCGTCGCCCCTCCTGCATCTGCAGGCCCATCACCCGGATGGCACCGCTCTGCGCGGTCGCGGGGGGCACGGGCACGGCGGATGCCGCGGGCAAAGGGTTCGCGACGGGGGCGTCGTGGTTCGGGTCGGTCATGGGGGCAGTCTCCCGGCGTCGGGTGAACGGGTGGTGACGGCGCGCACCGGCCTGGCCGATCCGCGTCGATCGAGTGCACTGTATCGCGCCGAAGGTCCCGGTGGTCGAGTAGGCCCGCCAGGGCCGTACCGAGACCATGCGATCGGTCTCGATACGCGCTTCGCGCTACTCGACCACCGGGCTGCCGCCGACGCTCACATCGCGACCATGCCGACGAGCTCGCCGAACAGCTCCTCGGGGTCGCACTCGAGCCGCTGGCGGGTGAACCACGAGCACACGTTGACGCAGTCGCGGTGCAGCAGGTCGAACCCCTGCGGGTTCGCGATGAGGTCCACGACCTGCGGCAGGTCGATCACGACGACCCTCCCATCCTGCACGAGCAGGTTGTACGGCGAGAGGTCGCCGTGCGCGAGCCCGCCGGCCGCGAGCACGTGCATGAAGTCGACGATCTGGTGGAACAGGTCGCGCAGTTCGTCGGGAGTCGCCCGCACCTGGGCGAGCCGGGGTGCCGCGGTGCCGCGGGCGTCGCCGATGAACTCCATGAGCACCTCGGTGCCCGCGACCTGCACGGGGTACGGCACCGACGCGCCGAGCTCGGTGAGACGCGACAGCGCCTCGAACTCGGCGTACGCCCACTGGACCTTCGCGACCTCGCGGCCGAAGGTCGTCCCCTTCGCGACGGCGCGCGCGTCACGGCTGCGGCGGGTGCCACGGCCCTCGGTGTAGATCTGCGACCGGTGGAAGTCGCTGTGCTCGGCGCCGCGGTAGCGCTTCGCCGCGAGCAGCGTCGCGTTGCCGGGCACGCTCGGGTCGGCATCGGGCACGGCGCGCTCGATGAGGAACAGGTCGGCCTCCTTGCCGCTCTTCACGACCCCGAGTTCGGTGTCGATCGCCGCGGCGGAGGTGACGAGCCAGTCGGGTCGCGGCTCGGGGCCGCGCTCGGACGGGGTGGTCGCCGGCCAGGTCGACCAGCGCTGGTCCTCGCCGGGCTCCACTTCCTGGAAGGCGAGGTCGCCCGCGTCGAAGCGCGGGGTCGTGACACGGCCGCCCGCGAAGGGTCGTGCCGTGAGGGGCTGGGGGGTCGTGCGGGAGTTCCGGATGGAACGCACGACGGTGGTCTCGTCGAGTGACGATGTCAGATGCAAGGTGGTTTCTCCGAAGTACGCGGAGGCCACCGCCGCAGGTCAGCGGCTGAGTGCGGCCTCGCAGGGTGAAGTGATCTCGAGGGGCATGACGAAGACAGCCATGGCTTGCTCCTCTCTCTTCACCCGGATGCTCCGGGGCCGGCGCCGCGCGAACAGCGCAGCTTCGGCAGTCTAGGGCGGATCGCGCTCCGCGTCCAGCATCGGTTTCACGGAACCGAGCACGACGAGAGCACGTCGAGCACGACGGTCGTGAACGACAGCGATCCGGTCTTCGCGGCGGATTGCCACCCGCCCGGCCCGACGGCGTAGAGCGAGAACGTTCCGGAGCCGATTCCGAGCAGGCCGTTCGTGAGCTGCACCGAGGTCGCGCCGGCGGCCAGGGTGCCCGATCCCGTGAGACCGCCGGTGACGGTCCAGCGGTAGCCGGTCCGGGCGAGGCCGCCGGTCGGCGCCGTCCAGTTGAAGGTCACGGGCTGCAGCAGCCCTGCCGTGCACGTCATCTGCGTGACCGCGGTCACGCTGCCCGAGGCGAAGGCCCCGTTCGCGGCCTCCCCGTCGTTCCAGGCCGCCTCGGTCTGTTGGGCCGAACCCAGCACGGTGACGGATGCCGCGATCGCCGCCACGACCATGCTGGCGCGGAGCGCCCCGACCGCCCTCATGGCCGGACCGCCCTCGACCGCACGGGTCGGCGAGACCGGCGGGCGATCGCCGTCAGGATGGCGCCGACGATTGCGAGCACGGCGGCGACGACGAGACCGGGTCCTGCGGGAACCCCCGTGCCGCCGAGCCCCTCGGGCACCTCGGCGCCGGGCGGTCCGATGCTGGCGTCGTCGCCGCTCCCCGTGGCGCGCACGACGAGGGTCGCGAGGCCGGTCGGCGGTTCGGCACCCGGCGTCATCCGCACCGCGAAGCGCAGCCATCGCTCGTCGTCGCTCGACATCGTGAGCAGGGGCACCTGCTCCCCATCGACGGGGAGGGCGAGGGCATCGGCCACGGTCGTCGGCGCCGGGCACCCGGTCGCGTCCCACGGCTCGGCGCACCAGGCGACGTCGCCGACGAGGCCGAGCGCCGACGACCCGGTGCCGCTCAGCGTCACCGAGATCGTGCCCGGGGTCGGCGCGTCGGCCGTCACGCCGACCTCCCAGACGGCGGTGCCACCGGGCGACAGGCTCGTCATCGCCTGGGGGTCGCCGATGGAGACGAGTCGCAGCACCTCTCCCTGCACGACGGTCTCCTCGACGGCGGCCCGCGCGGGCGACGCCGGGGCGAGCACGGCGGCGCCGACGGACGCGGCGACGAGGAGCGCGACTCCGGCACCGGCGCCGGTGACCGCGTCCTCGCGGTGCTTCGGTCCGTCGCGCTGCTGCGGTGCATCGGCGCCGGTGCGTCCGCGAGGCGGGCGCGCCGTGCGAGGCCGGCGAGGCCAGAACGCCCACACGACGAGTGCCGTCGCCCCGACCGTGAGCGAGCCGAGCACGAGCGGATCGCCGAAGGCGGCGATCACGGGCGCAGCCCCGGGGACCGAGAAGAGCACGATCCGCGCGGTGGCCACGTCGTACGGCGCCGGGTCGTCGACCGGGTTCGCGTCGCCCCGGAGCGTGAGGCGCCGCAGCTCCGGCCCACTGCCATCGTCGATCGCGACGATGCGGTGCGTCACCGGCAGCCGACCCGGCCGGTCGACCGTGACGACGTCGCCGATGGCGAGCGACGACGCCGGCACCTCCCGCACGAGCGCGGCCGAACCGGCGGGGATGGTCGGCCCCATCGACCCCGTGCGGAACAGCACGATGCCCACCTGGAACACCCCCGCCGCGACGACGAGCACGAGGCACAGCGCCCCGGCCACCGCGGCGAGGGTCAGCAGCACGTCTCCCGCACGGGCGACGATGCTGCGAGTGGCGCGCGCTCGAGGCATCCCGACCTCAGTTCGATGCGGCAGTGAACTGCCAGGTGACGGTCGCCGACTGACCCTGGAAGGTGTTCGCCGCCCCGTTCACGACGCGCACCTCGACGCAGAAGCCGATCGCCCCGCCGGCCGCCGCGACGGGGTTCGCGACCGCCGTGCCCGGCACCGTGGTGACCGGCAGGTACGACGACGCCCCGCCCGCGATGAACGTCGGGGTGCCGGTGAACGCGGCTGCGGCGCACGTCGCGGTGGGGTTCGGCGCGGTCATGCGCACCGCCCGGTACTCGAGCGCCCCGACGAGACCGCCGGCGTTGTTCGTCACCCCGGTCAGTGTCACGTTGCCCCCGACCGTCGAGGCGGTCGTCGTGCGCACGTTGAGCCACGCGTAGTGCGAGACCCCGGGCGACATGGCCGTCGCGGCGAACGACAGGGTCGCCCCCGGAGCCGTCGGACGGCTCGCGTAGGTCGGCGAGCCGGCGCTCTGCGACTCGGTGTCGAACACGCTCGAGGCGAAGCTCCCGGTCCCGACCTCCGAGTCGTTCCAGGCGGCGAGCGTCACGGCCGCGCCGATGCCGAACACCACGCCGCCGGCGAGGACGGCGCGCACGATCCGGCTGCGCCGACCGCGCTCGCCGTGGCGCCCGCGACCGTGCTCGCGATCGTGCTCGCCACCGCGCTCGAGGCCGTCACCGCGCGCCTGCTCGGCGCCGGGTTCCGAAACGCGCATGCCTACTGCAGCACGTCGCCGGACTCGGCGGCGAACTCCCACGTCACGGTGCCCGTCTGCCCCGACTCGAGACCCGAGCCGGCCGTCACGACGAAGCAGAGGTACTGCGGCGTGTCGATGTCGGTGAGGTCGAACGCATCCGCGGCCGCGGGGTCGGTGACCGCGTGGTCGGCGACGAGCGCCGTACCCTGCGGCGGACTCGCCGCGCTGCAGTCCTCGTCCCACGCCGCCGACCCGTAGAGCGAGTACGTGAGGTTCGCACCGATCGTGCCGCCCGTGGTCGACGCGACCGTCACCGCCGCCTCGTAGTCGGACGTCGGCGTGAGGCCGACCGCGAACGGCGCGTACACCGTCGAGCCGGGGCTGAGCGCGTCGGCGTCGAGCTCGAACGTCAGCGTCTTGCCCGGCGCAGCCGGCGAACTGTCGAACGTCGTGCCGTCGATGCTGCCGTCGATGCCGAACGAACCGGCACCGAAGGTGCCCGTCGCGAACTCGGAGTCGTTCCATACCGCGAGCGTGACCGCGGCGCCCACGCCCAGCACGAGGCCTCCCGCCAGGATCGCGAGCACCTTGCGGCGGCGGTCGCCCGGTTGCGGTCCCGTACGTGCGTCCGTCGCCGGGCCGTGAGCACCCTCGTTCGCGGATGCCTCCACGGTCGTGCGTGCGCGATTCGTCATTGCCATGAGTCGTCCCCCCAGACGCCCGGGCCTTCGCAGTGTCCCCCGTTCGGGTCCCCCAACCCGGATTCATGGAGCCTACCGGTGCCGACGCGCGGGTGGAAGGGGCCGGCTGAGCTCGAACGCCGAGATGGCCGGGCGGCCGTGGCGTGCGTGCTCCGAGTCCGAGGCGGCCACGACCATCACGTTGTCGGCACGCGCAGGCCGGCTCGATCGGCCGGGGTTGACGGCGATCGTCTCACGTCACCCCGAGTAGGGTCGGCACATGCGCGATCTCGTGCTGGTGGAGGCATCCACCCTCGTGCTCGTCGAGGGCGAGAGCGACCTGCTCGCCCTCGAGACCCTCGCCGCGCGCCTCGACGCCGACCTGCCCGCCGCCGATGCAGCCCTCGTCTCGATGGGCGGCGTGACCAACCTGCGGCACCATCTGGCCGCGCTCGACCGGCTCGACGCCGGACATCGGCCGCGCCGGGTGCTCGGACTCTTCGACGCGGGCGAGGTCGGCTACGTGCGGCGCGTCGTCGACGAGGCGGGCCTCGGGCGGCCCGGCGACTCGCTCGAGACGACCGGGTTCTTCGCGTGCGAGCCCGATCTCGAGGGCGAGCTCATCAGGGCGCTCGGGGCGCCGCGCGTCGAGGAGCTGCTCGCGGAGCACGGCGAGCTCGGCCGGTTCCGCACCTTCCAGCGTCAGCCCTTCCAGCGTGAGCGCGCGGTCGAGGCGCAGCTGCGACGCTTCATGGGCACGCACGCGGGGCGCAAGGCCCTGTTCGCGCCGATCCTCGTGGCCGCGCTCGAGCCCGAGCGCATCCCGCCGGCCATGTCGACGCTCATCGAGCAGGCGGTCGCGCCCGCCAGGTGAACGCCGTGGCGCGGCATCCGGCCGCTGGGGATGCCGCGCAGGAAGCGGGAACGACCGGTCAGGCGCCGGCGGCCCGCCGCGCCTTCAGGTGCTTCTGCACGAGCTGCCACGCGGCGAACGCGAGCAGCAGCGAGAAGGCGACGTTCGAGGCGAAGGGCGTGATCGCCTGCGCGGTGAGCGTGCCGAGCGGGGAGACGATGCAGGCCGCGATGCCGATGGCCGCGGCCATGCGCAGGTCGACGTTGCCCCGGCGCAGGTTGCCGACAGTGCCCGAGATCGAGCCCGGCACCATCATCGCGAGCGAGGTGCCCTTGGCGACGAGGTCGCTCGCGCCGAAGAAGAACATGAGGATCGGCACGAGGATGATGCCGCCGCCGACGCCCATGAGTCCCGACAGCACGCCCGTGAGCACGCCCACGGCGACGAGCAGCACCCCCGTCAGCACGTCGATGCCGATTACCGCGTCGCGTTGCGGCACGACGAGCCAGAGGCTCACGCCGACGACCACGAGGAACGCGAGGAACGACCAGAACAGGATGTCGCGGGGGAGGCGTGCGAGCAGCCACGTGCCGATCTGCGCCCCGACGACGACGCCGATCGCGATGAGGGCCGCCGCGATCCAGTCGACGTGCCCGGTGACGCCGTAGCTGATCGCGCCGACGATCGCGGTCGGCAGGATCGCCGTCGTCGACGTGCCCGCGGCGAGCCGCTGGTCGACGCCGAGCAGCATGAGCAGCGGCACGACGACGACGCCCCCGCCGACGCCGAAGAGTCCGGAGAGGTAGCCGGCGATGATGCCGATGCCGATGAGCGCGAGGAGCGGGCGGCGCGCGGTCTGCTCGACGGTCATCGTGCCACCGCCCCGGTGCCGGCCTCGACCTCGGCGTCGACGACGATCGCCGAGCCGTCGGACCGCGGGTCGCTCGCGGCGTCGAAGCCGTCCGCCGTCGGCCGGATGAGGTTGGAGTGCCCGAGCGCCTCGTCGCGGGGCCGCACCTGCTTCACCGAGAACCGACCGGCGGCGCGAAGGGTGCGGACGGCTCGTTCGGGGACGTCAGCCTCGACGGTGATCGTCGCGGCGGTGTCGCCGTCGTCCTGCACGCCGACGACCCAGCGCGGTGCGCTCGTGGCCTCGAGCGCCGACGCCCCGCCGAGCGACCGGAGCAGCAGCTGCGCGTGGATCTGCGGCTGCGCCTGACCGCCCATCGTGGCCTGCGCCTGCAGCAACTCGCCGTCGCGGAGCACGAGCACGGGCATGAGGGTGTGCGGAGGCCGCAGGCCCGGTCCGAAGGCCGCAGGGTGCTCGCGATCGAGCGAGAAGGAGGTGCCCCGGTTCTGGAACAGGATGCCGGTCGACGGTTCGAGCACGCATGCGCCGAAGGTCCAGTAGACCGACTGCACGAGCGAGACGGCCCAGCCGTCGGCCGAGACGGCCGTGAGCCCGACGGTGTCACCGTGGGCGGGCCGGGCGTCGGTCTCGCGGCCGGGGGTGTCGACGGTGACGAGGCCGGCACCGTCGAGCGGGGCGACATCGGGATCGCACAGCCATGCCGCGCGCACCGCGTTGGCCGAGTGGAACAGCTCGGCGAGTTCGGCGGCGTCATCGCCGAGGGGGTCGCGGAGGCCGCGATCGGCGATGCCCCGCACGGTGCGCAGCAGCGAGAAGCCCTGGGTGTTCGGCGGAGACGTGACGACCTCCACCCCGAGCGCCTCGATGCGCAGGGGTGCCTCGACGACGGGACGGTATCCGGCCGCGTCCGCCGCGGTGATGCGGCCGCCGAGCGCCTCGAGCCCGGCGATCCAGCGTGCAGCGACCTCGCCCGAGTAGAACTCGTCGGGGCCGTGCTCGGCGAGGCGGTCGAACGTGTCGGCGAGCGCCGGTTGCACGAGCGGGGCACCTTCGTCGAGGGGTGTGCCGCCCGGCAGGAAGAGGGCGCGGCAGCCCGGATCGGCCTCGAGGGCCGCCCGCTCGTCGCGGATCGCGCGCGCCACGGACGTCGCGGTGGGGGCTCCTTCGCGCGCGAGCCGGCGGGCGGCGCCCAGTCGTTCGCCCCAGCCGAGCCGGCCGCCGAGCTCGGCGAGCGCCTCCCAGCCGCGGACCCCGCCGGGCACCGTGACGGTGTCGATGCCGCGGTTCGGCAGCGCCTCACCGTGGTGGGCCCGCAGGACGTCGAGGGTCTGCGCTGCCGGAGCGCGACCGGTGGCGTTGACGAAGTGGATCTCGCCATCGGGGTTGCGCACGAGAGCGACGAGGTCACCGCCGAGCGCGACGTTGTTCGGGTAGACCACGCAGAGCGCGGCCGCCGCGGCGATCGCCGCATCGATCGCGTTGCCGCCCGCGCGGAGCATGGCGGCGCCTGCCTCGGTGGCGAGGTGGTGCGAGGTGGCGACGGCGCCGATGCGGGTGCTCATGTTGGTCAAGATTGACAGATGGTCTGACCAGAGTCAACGCAGGCGATCAAGCCGACGAGTGGTCGACCTCAGTCGAGGCCGGTCTCGAGGTGCCCCGTCTGCATCGCCCGCTCGGCGTGGACGATCTGCTCGTGGACCGCAGCGATGTGCGCCGACGCCTCGTGCTCGGCGGCGACTGCATCGCCGGCGGCGATCGCGGCCAGGATGCGGCGGTGTGCGGCGGTCGAGGTGTCGCGGCGTTCCTGCGTCTGCAGTGCCGTCGAGCGGCTTGGCGCGATGAGGTTGGCGATCTGCTCGTTGAGCATGGCGAGCAGCGGATTGTGGGTGTACTGGGCGATCGCCTGGTGGAACGCGCGGTCGAGCTCGGCGTAGTGCTCGCGCGACTCGGGCGCCGACATCGCCGCGACGAGGTGCTCGAGCTGCACGAGGTCGCGTTCGGTCGCGTGCTGCGAGGCGAGTGCGGCCATGGGTGGCTCGATGATCGAGCGCAGCTCGAGGATGTGCGAGATCTCGGGGTCGCTCGAGCGCAGCACGCCGCCGAGCGCGGCGCTCGACGCATCGCGGGCGTCGGAGGGGGAGAGCACGACGGTCCCCCTGCCGGGCTTCCGGTCGATCAGGCCGCGGCGCTCGAGCTCGTGCAGCGCCTGGCGCAGCGAGACTCGGGAGACGCCGAGGCGCTCGGTCAGCTCGAGCTCGGGCGGCAGCTTCTCGCCGGGCTGCAGCGTGCCATCGAGGATGAGCCGCTCGAGGGTGATCGAGAGCCGGTCGGGCACCGACAGCGACCGTTCCCGTTCGATCTCCGACCAATCCATCCGGTTTCCCTCCGAGTCGATTCAAGCAGTTCGAGTTCTGCGCGGCATTCGCCGGACATCTCCGCGAACCGGTCAGGTGCAACATGATTCCACCCGCTGGACCCGAAGGCGTTGACGCGTTGCCGCAGCGCGGCTACTCTCTCACCAATAGTCCTACAAACTAACCAGCAGTCAAGTAGATCAACGAAGGAGTTGACGGTGTCTGTCGTCGATGAGCCGATCACCGCGAGCGAGTACGAGTCCCGAGTCCGAGCCGTCCGATCGCGCATGGTTGAAGCCGGCCTCGACGCGCTCATCGTTTGGGGCCGAGGGGGCGGCACGGTCGAGCGTTACGGCAACGTGCTCTACCTCTGCGGTCACTACCCCGTCTTCCCGACCATCCGCGACCTTCCCGGCGTCTGGGCCGACCGCGGCTATGCCGCCGTCGTGATCACCGACGACGAGGTCGTGTTGTGCAGCGATGAGGTCGACGCCGAACCCGTCGGCGTGACGGCCCACCTCGCGCTCGACGGGCGGACGGGGGGCCGACTGGCCGACCTGGTCGGCCAGTCGCTCGGCGGACGGCAGCGCCTGCGGCTCGGCGTCGTCGGCACCGACACGATGACTGCGCGGCAGCTCGCCGCGGTCGAGGAGCGGACGAGCGGGGTCCGCACAGGTGACCTCGTCGTCGCCGACGACCTCGTCGAGCGGGTGCGCTCGATCAAGTCACCGGCCGAGATCGCGCGGCTGCAGCGTGCGGGTGCCGTCGGCAACCTCGCTCTCGCGGCAGGTGCCGAGCACCTCGTGCCGGGGGCAAGGGAGACCGACGCGGTCGCGGCCATGGTCGCCGAACTGACTCGCAACGAGACGGTCATGGCCAACGCCTTCGTGTACACGTTCGGCGCCGAATCCCCGGGCATCCCCGCCCCGCCCACCTACTCGAACCGCACGCTGCAGCCCGGCGATCTCTTCACCGTCGATCTCACGGGCGCGTACCGAGGCTATTTCTTCGACTTCGCCCGCAGCCGCGTCGTTGGCGCCGAGCCGACCGCTGCACAGGAGAAGGCTTTCCGGCTCGCCCGCACCTCGGTCGATGCCGCGGTCGCCGCAGCCCGCCCCGGTGCGACCGTCGGTGACGTGGCGCGCGCCGCCGACGAACTGCTCGCCGAAGGCGGATACGACTTCGAGCACGCCGAGTTCCAGGCCGGCGGACACGGCATCGGCCTCGGCTTCGAGGCTCCGTGGATCCGCCCGGAGAACGACCGTCCGATCGAGCCGGGCATGACGCTGGCCCTCGAGCGGTTCGTCGTCCTCGGCGGCACCGCCGCCACCTTCGAGCGCAACGTCGTCATCACCGACGACGGGGCGGTCGATCTCGCTCCGATCCTCGACCTCTGGTAACCGAACGCTCCCGCTTCCCCCGAAGGAGTTCCGACATGTTCCGCACCACGCACCGCATCGCCGCAGCCGCCGTCGCGATCCCGCTCGTCGTGGGCCTCGCCGCCTGCTCCGGCGAGCGCCCCCGGCCGAGCGAGTCCACCTCGAAGCTCGACCTCGAGATGGTGACGACCACCCCCGCGGCATCCGGGCCGATCGACCACTTCACCTGGAATCTCACGAGTGGAGAGCCGGCGTCGCTCGACTGGATCTACGCGTACAGCGACTCGGAGAACACGGCACTCGCCAACATGTGCGAGAGCCTCATGCTGCAGGGCCCCGACTTCTCGCTCGAGCCCGGGCTCGCCGAGAAGGTCGACCGCCCCGACGAGACCACGATGGTGTTCACGATCCGGGACGGTGTCACCTTCTGGGACGGCTCCCCGCTCACGGCCGACGACGTGGTCTTCAGCCTCGAGCGCAACCTCGACGACGCGGCGGCCTCCTACTGGGGCGTGCCCTTCTACGACCGCGTCTCCTCGATCGAGAAGACCGGCGACCTCGAGGTGACTGTGAAGTTCACCGAACCGGACTCGCTGTTCGAGCGCATCCTCGCGACCGCCGCCGGCGTGATCGGCTCGAAGGACTACGTCGAGCAGGCCGGCGACACCTACGGCACCGCGACGGGCGGCATCATGTGCACCGGCCCGTTCGAGTTCGACACCTGGAAGCCGGGCACGAGCATCACGATGAAGCGCTACGCCGACTACTGGAACGCCGATCGCGCCGCTCTCGCCGACTCGGCGACCCTCACGTTCGTCACCGATGAGTCCACCATCGCATCGAGCCTGCTCTCGGGCGACATCGACGGCACGTATCGGGTGCCGCTGTCGGCGACCGAGCCGCTCATGAATTCCGACTCGGGCTCGTTCTACCTCGGCGCCAGCACCGACTGGACGGCGGTGCGCCCGACCGAGAAGGACGGCCCCTTCCAGAACCCCGACGTGCGCCGGGCACTCAGCCTCGCGTACGACCGCGCCGCGCTCGCCGACACGGTCTACCGCGGCACCGCCACGGCCTCGCTCAGCCCGATCCAGCCCGGAGCATGGGGCTACTCGAAGGAGGTCTGGCAGCAGGGTGCCGACGCGCTCCCCTCGCCCGACCAGGACCTCGATGCGGCGAAGAAGCTCGTCGAGGAGCATGGCCTCGCCGGTGAGTCGATCACCGTCGCGCTGCCGGCCGAGACCGAGTCCGACAACAAGGCGGCCGAGCTGCTCGTCGCGGCGGGCAAGGCGATTGGCATCGACGTGCAGACGAGCACTCTGCCCGTGACGAGCTTCAACGCACTGTACTTCGACGCGGCGGCTCGCGCCGAGTACGACGCCTTCATCGTGAACGAGTACGGTGCCGGCGTCGCCGACCCGATCGTGTCGCTCAGCGAGTTCACGCCGCTCAGCGCCTACGACTACGGGCTGCTCGACGAACCGAGCGTCACCGACAACGTCGCGGCCGGCTTCGGCGAGATCGACGACGACGCCCGGGCGAACTCGCTCGTCGAAGCTCAGGCCGGACTCGTCGAGTCGATGGGACTCATCAACCTCGTGAACCCGGGCATGCGCATGTACATGGGCGACCGAATCTCGGGCGCCACGGCGTCGCTCGCCTTCCTCTACTACCCGTGGGCGGCCGGGATCGGCGCGAAGTAGCGCGCCACCCCGCACCCGACCCGCGAACCCGAGACCAGGAGGGCCGCAATGCCCCGATTCATCGCGATTCGGATCCTCGAGGGACTGGCGACCCTCCTCGTGTCCTCGTTCCTCATCTTCGGGGCGCTGTACGTTGCCCCGGGTGATCCGCTGAGCTACCTCATCGGCAATCGCACCCTGAGCGACGAGGCGATCGCCGCGCTGCGCGAGCAGTACCACCTCGACGACCCGTTCCTCGTGCGGTGGGTCGCGTGGCTCGGCGACGTGCTGACCGGCGACCTCGGTCGGTCGATCACCTATCGCGACGACGTCGTGAGCCTGCTCGGGCCGCGCCTGGCGACGACCGCCCTCCTAATCGGGTACGCCCTGGTCGTGATCGTCGTGGTCGGTGTCGGGCTCGGCGTCGTGGCGGCGCTGTCGCGGCGGGCGTCGAGCGACGTGATCCTCGCGGGCACCTCGATCGGCGTGGCGATCCCGTCGTTCGTCGCAGCCTCGGTGCTCATCTCGGTGTTCGCGGTCGGGCTAGGGTGGTTCCCCGCGTTCGGGCCGGGTGACGGCTTCTTCGACCGCATCTACCACCTCACCCTTCCGGTCATCGCGCTGACCCTGGCCTCGGGGTCGTACGTGATCCGGGTCACGCGGGCGGCGCTGCGCGAGGAGGCGGCCCGAGACCAGGTCAAGGCCGCCGTCGCGCGCGGCGTGCCCCGCCGCACGATCATCGGCCGCCACATCCTGCGCAACGGCCTCACGCCGGTCGCCACCGTCGTCGGGCTCACCCTGACGAGCCTCATCGTCGGTTCGGTCGTGGTCGAGCGCGCCTTCGCCCTCGACGGCATCGGGGCGCTGCTCACCGAGGCGGTCGCGAAGAAGGACTTCGGGGTCGTGCAGGCGATCTGCCTGCTGCTCATCACTGCGGTCGTCATCGTCGTGCTCGTAATCGACGTCATCCAGGTCGTCATCGACCCGCGGGTGCGCGAGCGTCAGGGGATCGCCGCATGACCACCGCCGTGTTCGAGGCGATCCGCCTTCGCCGTCGCCGGAAGCGCACCGGCCGTGGTCTCGGTGTCGCCGGCACCGTCGCGGCGGTCGTCGTCCTGCTCGCGGTGCTCGCGGCGATCCTCGCGCCGCTGCTCGCGCCGTACGATCCGACCGAGGTGAACTTCGACTACACGTACCGGCCGATGGAGTCGGGCGCCCCGCTCGGCACCGACGGCTCCGGTCGCGACATCCTGAGCCGCCTGCTCTACGGCGCGCGCACGAGTCTGCTCGGCCCGGCTGTGGTCGTGCTCGTTGCCGCTGTCGTCGGCACGGCCCTTGCGCTCGCCGCGGCGATCGCGGGCGGCGGCGTCGATCGCGTGCTCAGCCGCATCTTCGACATCGGCTTCGCCTTCCCGGGGCTGCTGCTCGCGATCCTCATGGTCTCGGTGCTCGGCGCCGGGTTCGGCACTGCGGTGTTCGCCCTCGCGATCGCGTACATCCCCTTCATCGGGCGGATCGTGCGCAGCGTCGCGGTCGGTGAGATGGCGCTGCCCTACATGAGCGCACTCGTCACAGTCGGCCAGTCGCGCACCCGTATCGCGACGCGACACCTGCTGCCCGCGGTGATGCCGACGGTGCTCGCGCAGTCGACGATCTCGTTCGGGTACGCCATGGTCGACCTGGCGGCGCTCTCGTACCTCGGCCTCGGCGTGCAGCCGCCCGAGTCCGACTGGGGGCTCATGGTCGCCGAGGGCCAGCGCGGCGTGCTGCAGGGCTATTGGGAGGAGGCGACCTTTGCTGGGCTCGCGATCGTCATCGTGGTCGCCGCGGTGTCCCTCCTCGGCGACCGCCTCGCCGATCGCATCAGCCTGAACCAGGAGGGACGATGACCGGACTGCTTGAGGTCGAGGACCTCGCCGTCGAGTTGTTCGACGGCAACGAGTGGGTGCGGGCGCTCGACGGCGTCTCGTTCACCGTCGCTCCGGGCGAGATCGTGGGCTTCATCGGCGAGTCGGGCTCGGGCAAGTCGACCGCGGTCAATGCGATCGCTCGGCTCCTGCCCGCGTCGGCCCGCGTCAGCGGCAGCATCCGCTTCGACGGGCGCGAGGTGCTCGCGCTCAGGCCGCGCGAGCTCGCGCGGTTCCGGGCGGGCGAGCTGGGCATGGTGTTCCAGGATCCGCGCGCGTCGGTCAACCCCGTCACCACCGTCGGCGAGTATGTCACCGAGGGCCTGCGCACGACGATGGGGATGCCTCGTGCCGCCGCGTACGCGCGGGCTGAGCAGCTGCTCGGCGAGGTCGGCATCGCCGAACCGGCCCAGCGGCTCGCGGAGTACCCGCACCAGCTGTCGGGCGGCATGCTCCAGCGCGCGGTCATCGCGGCCGCGCTCTCCACCGACCCGCGGCTCATGCTCGCCGACGAGGCGACGACCGCGCTCGACGTCACGCGCCAGGCCGAGATCGCCGCGATCCTGCGCCGGGCGACCCGGGATCGCGGACTCGGCACGATCTTCATCACCCACGACCTCGAGCTCGCTGGTGCGCTCTGCGATCGCATCTGCGTGATGTACCGGGGCCGGATCGTCGAGGAGGTGGCTGCCGAGGCGCTGCACGGCGGAGCGACGCATCCGTACACGCTCGCGCTGCTGCGCTCGCGCCCGAGCGTCGAGACGCGGATGCCCCGGTTGCCGATGATCACTGCTGCCGATCGCGAGCGGTTCCTGCTCGCCGCGCCCTCCGAGGGCGCGACCGACGAAGGGAGTGCGCGATGAGCGACGAGCGGGCGGTGCCCACAGTGGAGGTCGACGACGTGCGCCGGGTGTTCTCGAGGCGCGGCCGTACGACCGTCGCCGTCGACGGCGTCTCGTTCACGATGCGGGCGGGGCGCGACCTCGGCATCGTCGGTGAATCGGGTTCGGGCAAGTCGACGCTCGCGCGCATCATCATGGGCCTCGACACCCCGACGAGTGGCAGTGTGCGGGTGCAGGGCGAGGACATGACCGCCAAGCCGCGCTCGCGCGTCGAGCGGCTCCGCCGCGCGAAGCTCGTGCAGATGGTCTACCAGGACCCGTACGGCTCCCTGGACCCGAGGCAGAGCGTGCGGGCTTGCCTCGTCGAGGTGCTTCGCCTGCACCCGCCGCGCGACATCGACATCGCCGCACGCGCGAGCGAGCTCGGCGACCTCGTCGGCCTCACGCCGGGGCAGCTCGACCGGAGCCCGACGGGGTTGTCGGGTGGACAGCGCCAGCGGGTCGCGATCGCCCGCGCGCTCGCCGTCGAGCCGCGCCTCGTCATCCTCGACGAGGCGGTCGCGGCGCTCGACATCTCGATCCAGGCGCAGATCCTGAACCTGCTCGCCGAGCTGCGCGAGGAGCTCGGCACGGCCTACCTGCTGATATCGCACGACCTCGCCGTCGTGCGTCAGCTGACCGACGACGTCGTGGTGCTGCACCACGGCCGGGTCGTCGAGCAGGGCGAGACGGGGGTGGTGCTCGACGACCCCGCCGAGGCGTACACCCGGCGGCTGCGCGACAGCATCCCGAGTGCCCAGTGGCGTGAGCCCGGCACGCTCGACGCTCTGGTCGTCACGGTCTGAGGGCGGCGCGACCGCGGCGCGGCGCGGCGCCTCAGCGAACCACGAAGTACACGAGCGCCGCGACGCCGATCACGACGATCACGACCCGGTACGCCGTCTGCGGGATGTGCCGCCCGTACCGTCCGCCGAGCCACCCGCCGGCGAACGCGCCGATCGCGATCGCGAGTGCGGCGAGCCACGCGATCTCCGTCACGAACACGAACACGATCGCCGCTGCGAGGTTCGCCGTCGCGGCCATGGCGTTCTTGTAGGCGTTCGCACGCACGAGCGATCCGGCCATCGTGATCGAGAGCAGGGCGATGAGCAGCACGCCCTGCGCGGCGCCGAAGTAGCCGCCGTAGACGGCGGTGAGCCCGGCGACGGCCATCGTCGCGGCGGGGTGGTCGCGGTGCTCGGCCTGGCCGTGCAGCTTCGCCGTCCACCGCCTGATCCAGGGCCCGAACACGACGAGCAGCAGGGCGATGACGATGAGCACCGGCACGATCATGTCGAACGCCTCGGTGGGCAGTCGCAGCAGCAGCAGCGCACCGGTGACGCCGCCCACGGCCGAGAAGCAGAGGTAGAGCGCGAGTCGACGCCACTCGCCGGCGAACGCCGACCGCCCGACGACGGTCGCCGTGAGCGACGCGGGCAGCACCCCGACGTTGTTCGTCACGTTCGCGAGCACGGGCGGGTACCCGAACGCGAGCAGCATCGGGAACGTCACGAGCGACCCCGACCCGACGACCGAGTTGATCATGCCGGCGACGATCCCGCCGCCGGTGAGCACGAGGAATTCGACCGGGCTCATCGGGCGGTCACGGCGATTCGGCGCATCCTCCGATTCAATCAGTCCGGATGCCTCGTGCTGCGCGCTGCGACGGCGGCGGCGCCGAACCGGGGGCCGACATCGACGTCGAGTTCGCCGACGATGTGCGGTCGGCAAGAGAATCGGTCGACCTCGACGAGCCGGCATGGCCCGCCGACTGATCGTCGATACGGGCGTGCTCGTCGCCGCCGAACGACAGCGCCGGCTCGTGGCTGCGGGCATTCGTGCCGACGACGACCTCTCGATCGCGGCTGTGACCGTCGCCGAACTGCGAACGGGAATCGAACTCGCGAGCGAGTCGCAGCGTGCCGCTCGAGCCGAGTTCCTCGTCGGGGTACTCGAGGCGCTTCCCGTCGTGCCGTACGACGTGCAGGTGGCCGAGGCGCACGGCAGGCTGCTCGCCCATGTGCATCGCGAGGGGCGGCGCAGGGGTGCCCACGACCTCATCGTCGCGGCCACGGCACTCGCGACCGACCGGATCGTGCTCACGACCGATCGGGCCGCCCGATTCGACGAACTGCCGGGCGTTCGGGCGGTTCTCGTCGAGGAGTGACGGGTCTCGGTTCGTCGACGTGCCGCAGCGGCACGGGGAGCAGTGCCGGTTCACCTGGGCTCGGGCGGAATGGCGGCATCGAGGCAGGTCGTCTCGGTGAGCGACGCCGCGTGTCACGGGTCACCCGAGTGAACCTACCGGTCGGCGACCGCGATCATGGCGGCGAACATCGGCGCGCTCACGTACGTGATCGCATCGGCCGACCTCACGACGACGGGGCTGACACCGGAGCCGGGTTCTTCGGGGCCGGTGTAGGCGCCCGGCACCGGATCGTCGGTCTTCGTGTAGCCCGCGGCGGTGAGCGCCGTCTCCCATTCGGGCCACGAGGCGTCGTCGACGGGCAGTCGGGCGATGTCGAGCGTGATGTCGGTCGCCTCTTTGCCCCAGCGGCAGCCGAGAGCCCCGGTATCGAGCATCGCCCCCATGAACGGGGTGTGCGCGATCGGATCGCGCGGCGTGAGACCGTCGGTCTCGAGCTCTGCGTACGCCGCAGCGGTGAGGACGTCGTCGCAGGTCGCCGCGACGGCGGTCGCGGCGGGCGTCTCGAAGGACGAGGGTTCCGTGGGCACGACCGCCGTCGGCGTCGTGGCGAGCGACGCGGTGGGTTCGGGCGACGTGGTCGTGGTGCACGCACTCAACCCGATGACGAGCAGCGGGACGGCGGTGGCGAGCGTCAGGCGTTGCAGGGAACGGCGCATGAGGGGGAGCCTACGATCAGGCGGGCCGGCATGCATCAGTGCCCGCCCTGACACCGAGCACGGCGGTCGCGGCGGCTGAGGGAGGCGAGCCGAGGGCTCAGTCGGCGGTCTTCGACAGCTCGAAGGACCGCCCGTGCACCTCGGTCGGCACGATGCGCACCCACCGGTCCTTCGTCTCGGGCGCCCAGGGCTTCACGCCGAGTTCTTCGGCGGCCGCGATCTCGGCCTCGCGGTCGAACTCCTCGGCGTGGCCCTTCACGACGACGCTGAACGCCTCGTTCGCGGTGTAGCCGTCGACCTGGAACGCGACGCCGTGGTGGATGGTGAGCTCGAGCAGCTTCGTGCCGGCCGAGGTGCGGAACACGACCACGGGCGCCCCACCCCGCGCGTCGACGCGGTGGTTGACCGGGAAGATGTCGACCTCACCCGCGGCGGCCAGCGCGATGCGCCCGTAGGGGGCGGCGTCGATCCGCTCCCAGCACTCCTCGGGAGGCATCGATCGCGTCGGCGTGCGGCCCTCTGCTGTCTCGTCCATGGTTCGATTCTCGTCGTTTCGCCGGACGCCGGGAAGAGGGCCCGCGAGTGCGGGGGCCGGGGTCGAGCTCAGCCGAGGTCGATCGGCCGGTACCCCGCGTCGTCGAGCGTGCCGACGGGGGCGGCCTGCTGCTCGTATCGGCTGCGGACGGCGAGGGCCGAGGCATCCGGATTCTCGAACAGGTGCGTCGCGACGACCCGGTACTCGGCGAGCCGGCCGTCGGGGACCCGGCTCTCGCGCAGTGAGGCGCCCGCGACGAGGGCTGCGGCCATCGCCGTCCAGTACACGCCGATGCCTCGGAACGACCGCGCCGGCCGCTGCGGCTCCGCATCGGTGAGCAGGATGTCGTTGGTGCTGCTCGCGCAGGTGATCGCGAGGCGCCGCCCGAGCTCGGAGTACTCGGCGAAGCCGTCGACGAGCGCGTCGTACTGCAGCCAGCCGGCGGCCCTCACGACGCTGCGCAACTCGCGACCGGTGCCGGTGACCGCGCCGAAGGGCACGTCGAGCGCCGCGGTGATCGTCTGGTCGAGCGAGCGCGAGTCTCCGTCGTACTGGATGAACCGGCCGATGTAGCCGCGCTCGCCGCCGCCGTCGCCCGTCGGTGCGGCGGTGCGGGCCTCGTCGACCTGGCGGCGGATGAGGTCGAGGTTGTCGTCGGCCTGCTCGAGCAGCGCGGCCGAGAGGGCGAACAGCCGGTCGACCTCGCGCGGGAGCTGGCGGGCCGACTTGTAGCGGAAGTCGTGCTCGAGCTCCGACCAGGTGTCGGAGAGCGCGGTGCGCAGCTGCACCTCGAGCTGGATGCCGGTCGGTTCGGCGCCGTCGCCGGCCTCCTGCTCGTCGTCGGGGAGGAGACCGACGAACTGCACCGAGCGGTAACCGAACGCGTCGAGCGGCAGCAGTGCGGACTTGTCGATCCAGGATTCGTCATCGACGATGAGCGCCTCGCGGACGACCTGCTCCATGCCGGGCAGGTCGCCTTCGAAGTGGGCGATGACGCGAACGCCGAGGATGTCGCGCACCTCGCGGTCGGGCGCGCGACGCACCTTGCGCTCGAAGGACTCGCGCGACTTCACCCGCGCCCTCACCTGGAAGTAGCGGAAGCCGGCCGCCTCGATGCGCCGTGCGAAGTCGGCCTCGATGCGCCCGCGCAGCTTGCGGTAGCGCCGCAGCTCGCGGTCGTACCTGGCGAGCTCGGCGGCGATGAGCCGCTCGTCCTGCTCGCGCGAATCCATGATCGGCAGGCTACTGCGTCGTCGAGCGGGTCGAGGGGAATGGGCGCCGCGAGCGGAATGTCGGGGGGAATACTGAGTGCCCGCCGTGAGTTGAGTCGAGTACACTCAAGTTTCACCGCGTCGACTTGACACGTTCATCCGGCGCTGGGAGGCTTGAGTCGTCAAGGCTCAAGTCTTGACGCATCTGACTTCGGTTGCGGGCCAGGAAGGCCGGGCCGACCGCTGGAACACCCGGGGTCTCGATACGCGAGCGACGCCGTCGCACGCGACTCGACCACCGGAACAGCAGAAGGAGAAACACACATGTCACGTGCAGTTGGAATCGACCTGGGCACCACGAACTCCGTGGTGAGCGTCCTCGAGGGCGGCGAGCCGGTCGTCATCGCGAACGCGGAGGGCTTCCGCACCACCCCGTCGGTGGTCGCATTCACCAAGGACGGCGAGGTGCTCGTCGGCGAGACCGCGAAGCGCCAGGCCGTCACCAACGTCGACCGCACGATCGCGTCGGTCAAGCGCCACATGGGCACCGACTGGAAGACCGACGAGATCGACGGCAAGAAGTACACGCCGCAGGAGATCTCGGCGCGCATCCTGCAGAAGCTCAAGCGCGACGCCGAGCAGTACCTCGGCGACACCGTCACCGACGCGGTCATCACCGTGCCTGCGTACTTCAACGACGCCGAGCGCCAGGCCACGAAGGAGGCCGGTGAGATCGCCGGCCTCAACGTGCTCCGCATCATCAACGAGCCCACCGCCGCCGCGCTCGCGTACGGCCTCGACAAGGGCAAGGAGGACGAGCTCATCCTCGTCTTCGACCTCGGTGGCGGCACCTTCGACGTCTCGCTCCTCGAAGTGGGCAAGGACGACGACTTCTCGACCATCCAGGTCCGCGCGACCTCGGGTGACAACCGCCTCGGCGGCGACGACTGGGACCAGCGCATCGTCGACTGGCTCATCAAGAAGTTCAAGGAGACGACGGGCGTCGACGTCTCGAACGACAAGATCGCCCTCCAGCGCCTCAAGGAGGCCGCCGAGCAGGCCAAGAAGGAGCTCTCGTCGAGCATGTCGACGAACATCCAGCTCCCGTACCTCTCGCTGACCGAGAACGGCCCGGCGAACCTCGACGAGAAGCTCACGCGCGCCGAGTTCGAGAACATGACGAGCGACCTGCTCGACCGCACGAAGAAGCCCTTCGAAGACGTCATCCGCGAGGCGGGCATCAAGCTCTCCGACGTCGCGCACGTCGTGCTCGTCGGCGGCTCGACCCGTATGCCGGCCGTCTCCGACCTCGTCAAGAAGGAGACCGGCCAGGAGCCCAACAAGGGCGTCAACCCCGATGAGGTCGTCGCCGTCGGCGCGGCCCTCCAGGCGGGCGTCCTCAAGGGCGAGCGCAAGGACGTGCTGCTCATCGACGTCACCCCCCTCAGCCTCGGCATCGAGACCAAGGGCGGCATCATGACGAAGCTCATCGAGCGCAACACGGCCATCCCGACGAAGCGTTCGGAGACCTTCACGACCGCCGACGACAACCAGCCGTCGGTCGCGATCCAGGTCTTCCAGGGCGAGCGCGACTTCACGCGCGACAACAAGGCGCTCGGCACGTTCGAGCTCACCGGCATCGCACCCGCGCCCCGTGGCATCCCGCAGATCGAGGTCACCTTCGACATCGACGCCAACGGCATCGTGCACGTGTCCGCGAAGGACAAGGGCACCGGCAAGGAGCAGTCGATGACGATCTCGGGCGGCTCGAGCCTCCCGAAGGACGACATCGACCGCATGGTGCGCGAGGCCGAGGAGCACGCAGCCGAAGACAAGGCGCGCCGCGAGTCGGCCGAGACCCGCAACTCCGCCGAGCAGCTCGCCTACTCGGTCGAGAAGCTCATCAAGGACAACGACGACAAGCTCCCCGCCGACGTCAAGTCCGAGGTGCAGGGCGACGTCGACGCGCTGAAGTCGGCGCTCGCGGGTGACGACGACGACGCGGTCAAGACCGCGTTCGAGAAGCTCTCGCAGTCGCAGACCAAGCTGGGCGAGGCCATCTACGCGCAGTCGCAGGCGGCGGATGCCTCCGCCTCCGGCGAGGACGCGTCCGCGACCGGCCAGGCCGGCGACGCCTCCTCCGACGAGGACGTCGTCGACGCCGAGGTCGTCGACGACGAGGATGAGAAGAAGTAACCATGAGCGACGAGAACCAGAACCCCGAGGAGCCGATCATCCGCGACAAGCGGAGGATCGACCCCGAGACCGGTGCGGTTCGCGAGCCCTCGGGTGACGACGTGAAGGATGCCTCGGCGGAGGCCGAGGCATCCGACTCGTTCGACGACGAGGCCGAGCTCACGGTCGACGACATCCTGAACGCGGCGAACGCCGAGGTGCAGGACCCGACCGACGAGCACCTCGCCGATCTCAAGCGGGTGACCGCCGAGTACGCGAACTACCGCAAGCGCACCGAGGCGAACCGCGAGATCGAGCGCGAGCGCGCGGTCGGCGCGGCCGTCTCCGTGCTGCTGCCGGTGCTCGACGACCTCGACCGGGCCGAGAAGCACGGCGACCTCGAGGGCGACACCGCCTTCGCGACGATCGCCGCGAAGCTGCGCGGCGCCGTCGAGAAGCTCGGCCTCACCGCCTTCGGCGAGGTGGGCGAGCCGTTCGACCCGCAGCACCACGAGGCGATCTTCCAGCAGCCGAGCGACGAGGTCGAGGTCGATACGGTCGCCGACGTCGTCGAGACCGGCTACCAGCTGGGCGGCGTGCAGCTGCGCGCCGCGAAGGTCGTCGTCAAGACGCCGGCGGCCTGACCGCCGACACCCCTCCTCCGGTGGTCGAGTAGCGACGAAGGAGCGTATCGAGACCCGCACCAGGTCTCGATACGCTTCGCTACTCGACCACCGGAGTTCATTCAGACAGACTTTTCAGAAAGGAGGTGCCGATGGCCAGTCAGGACTGGTTCGACAAGGACTTCTACCAGGTGCTCGGCGTCTCCAAGGACGCGAGCGACGCGGAGATCAAGAAGGTCTACCGCAAGCTCGCACGCAAGTACCACCCCGACCAGAACCCGGGCGACACCGCCGCCGAGGCGAAGTTCAAGGAGATCAGCGAGGCGAACGCCGTGCTCTCCGACCCCGAGCAGCGCAAGGAGTACGACGCGATCCGGGCGATGGGCTCGGGTGCGCGCTTCACGGCGCCCGGCGCCGGCGGCCAGGGCGGCTTCGACGACGTCTTCGGCGGCATGTTCGGCGGCCAGGGCGGCGGGCAGCGCTACACCTTCCAGCAGGGCGGCGGCGCCGAGTACGACGACCTGCTGTCGGGTCTCTTCGGCAGCGGCCGCTTCGGCACGGCGTCGGGCGGGTACCGCGGCTTCGGCGGCCCCAGCAAGGGGCGGGATGTCACGGCATCGACGACCCTCGACTTCATCACGGCGACGAAGGGCGACCAGATCACCCTGCAGACCGCCGAGGGCCGCCCCATCACGGTGCGCATCCCGGCCGGCGTCGCCGACGGCCAGAAGATCCGCCTGCGCGGCAAGGGCCACCCCTCGCCCGACGGCGGCGAGGCGGGCGACCTCATCCTCACCGTGAACGTGCGCAAGCACCCGGTGTTCGAGCGCGACGGTCTCAACCTGCGGGTCACCGTGCCGGTGACCTTCGCCGAGGCGGCGCTCGGTGCGACCATCCAGGTGCCGACCCTCGGCGGCGAGCCCGTGAAGCTCAAGGTCGCACCCGGCACCCCGAGCGGGCGCGTGCTGCGCGTCAAGGGGCGCGGCGTCGAGACCAAGAAGGGCACGGGCGACCTGCTCGCGGTCGTGCAGATCGCCGTGCCGTCGCACCTCTCGAAAGACGCGCAGGCGGCCGTCGAGGCGCTCGCCGCGGCGCTCCCCGACGAGAACCCGCGCGACGACCTGCTCGCCAAGGCCAGGGACTGACCATGGATGCGACGAGTCCGCTGTTCGTCATCTCGGTCGCCGCCGAACTCGCGGGCATGCACCCGCAGACGCTGCGCCAGTACGACCGGCTCGGGCTCGTCTCGCCGGGGCGCACCGCGGGCAAGTCGCGCCGCTACTCGATGCACGACGTCAACCGCCTGCGCGAGATCGCCCAGCTCTCGAGCGAGGGCGTGAGCCTCGAGGGCATCCGCCGGGTGCTCGGGCTCGAAGACGAGGTGCAGTCGCTGCGCGCGCGGGTGCGCGAGCTCGAGTCCGCGCTCGCCGACGAGATGCTCAACCGCCCCGGCCGTCGCGTGTTCGCCGCGGGATCCGCCGGCGAGGTGATCACCCTCAAGGCCGGCACCCGCGTGCGCCGTGAGAACGCCGTCGTCGTCTGGCGGCCGCTCGAGCGGGACTGAGTCCTCGGCATGAGCCGCGCCGCCCGCATCCGATCGGATGCTCAGCCCTTGACGGGATACGACACGATGTTGCCGTCGCCGAACACGCCGGTCGAGACGACGAGCTTTCCGCTCTGCCATTCGACGCCGGCGGGGCTGTCGACCTCGGCGAAGGTCGAGACCGACCCGTCGCGCGTGATCGCCGACACCTTGCCGCCGAACATCTCGCTGACGTAGATCGTGCCGTTCGGTGCGACCGCGAGGCCCGTCGCGCCGGCGAAGCCCGTTGCGACGAGTGCGTAGTCACCGGTCGCCGGGTCGATGCGGTACACCGAGCCGGTCGGGAACCCGAGTCCGGGCGCGCCGGGCAGCGTCGACACGTAGAGCATGCCGTCGGTGCCCATCTCGACGTCGGTCGGCACGGGCTCGGCGTCGTAGGTCAGGCCGACGACGCACTCGTCGAGCAGGATCGGCTGCCCTTCCACCTCGCCGACCGCGCGCATCTCGTCGGTCACGACGAGCGGCTGCGGCGGCAGCACGGCGACCGTCGAGACGTCGTCGCCGACGACCTTCAGCACGGCGTTCATGCCCGAGTCGGCGACGTAGGTCGCGCCCGGCAGCGCGAGCGTGCCGTAGGCGTGCGTGTCGACGAGACCCTGGTACCTGGCCTGCACGAACGGCGGCAGCGTCGCCGCGCAGTCGTCCGAGATCGACTCGAAGCCGTACCAGCTGTCGGCGTCGGGGTTGTTCGCCTGCTCCCAGGCGAGCAGGTCGATCGAGGTGTCGCCCGCCGGGCCGCTCGACTTCAGCCACGAGCCCTCGATCGACTGCTCGTCGCCCGCCCGTTCGCTCCAGGTGACGGTCGGGCCGAGCACCGAGACGCCGGTGGAGTCTGGGCCCTGCGAGAGGGTCGTGCTGGTCCCGCCCGCGAGGCGGGTGACCTCGCCGAGGAACGACTGGCCGACCGTGATCGTGCCGTTCGCGGCGATGCCGAAGGTGAGCGGACCGGCGAGGTGCTCAGCGAGCACGGCAGGCGAGCCGGCTCTCGGGGCCTTGGGCGCGGCGTTCGCCGGTGCGGCGACCGCGGTGAGTGCCCCGATCGCGACGGCGACGACGGCGGCGAGGGTGATTGAACGGTGCATCGGTGACTCCGACCTGTTCGGCTCGCGGAGCCGCCCTTCACGCGCGCGTCGGCGCGCACGGAAAGCCTCGGGTGGGCGGATCCGCGACCGAAGCTACTCCGGACGGGTCGGTGCCTCCACCCCCCGTTCGCGTGCTGCCCGAACGCGGGGTCAGCGCCCCCAGGCCGACGCCGGCGCCTCGATGACCTCGTACGGCCGGGAGCTCCAGTGGGTGCCGTAGCCGTAGTGGCTCGACGCCCACGGCGACGCCCAGATCGCCTGCGCCGTGGCGTCGGCCGAGTCGCCGCGCTCGAGGGCGGCCTCGACCTCGGGGTACCGGCCCGAGCCGATGTTCGCGGCCGCGTAGTAGGCGGCGTCGGCGAGTGTCGCGTAGCTGCCGAGGCCCGAACCGCCGCCCGAGCCCATGCCGTTGTTGAGCGGGTTGTTGCGGTTCCACCAGTTGTCGGCGCCGTTCTCCTGGCGCATCCACCGCATCATGAACGTGACGTTCTCGTCGGTCAGCGGCCAGCCGCCCTCGACCATGACGAGCTTCGCCCAGTCGAGGTTGGTGCCGCCCGCGATGAGGGTCTCAGGGCCCGTCGATGCGACGTACGACTCGCTCGAGACGGCGGTGGCGGATGCCTCGCCGCCGACCCGCACCGATTGTGCAGCCGAACGGAAGGAGTCGGCGGCGTCGTTCGCGGCGACGGCAGCCTCGATGGTCGCGGGGTTCACCTGCGGGGCGAGCGCGACGGTCGCGAGCAGGCCGAACACGGCGGCGGTTCCGAGTACGCCGGCGAAGCGGCGGACGAATCGCCCGCCGCGAGTAGCGCCCCCGTGCCGTTCTCGCCGCATGCGGACCCGAGGGTAGCAAACTCGGCCGGAAGCTGCACTCAGGTTCGCCTCCGGTGGTCGAGCAGCGAGCGGGTCTCGATACGCTCGCTGGCGCTCGCTACTCGACCACCGGAAGCACGCGTATCGAGACCCGTCGCGTAGCCTCGGTGACATGGCCCTCGACTTCGGCGCGCTCCGTCGCCATCCCGACGTCGAGGGGCCGGGCCTTGAGGCCTCCGACGCCGCCGACCGCCTCCTGCTCGACGAGGCGGCCGATCGGCTCGCCGCGACGCCCGCGGGCGAGATCGTCGTCATCGATGACTCGTACGGTGCGCTCGCGCTCGGTGCCGCCGAACTCGCGGGCTCCGATGCGACCGGTCCGATCCGCGTCCACCAGGACCTCATCACGGGCGAGCGCGCGCTCGCCGCGAACGCCGATCGTCTCGGCCGAAGCGGTGCAGTCGTCTCGCTGCCCCTCGGCCCCGGGCTCGTCCACGGTGCCCGGCTCGTCGTCGCTCGACTGCCCCGGTCGCTCGACCGGCTCGACGAGGTCGCCGCGCTCGTCGCCGGTCACGCGGCATCCGATGCCGTGCTCGTCGCCGGCGGCCGCATCAAGCACATGTCGCCGGCGATGAACGAGGTGCTCGGGCGGTACTTCGCCCGGGTCGACGTGTCGCACGCGCGGCAGAAGTCGCGGGTGCTGACGGCGTCGGGTCTCGATACGCGTGCTCCTTCGTCGCTCGCTACTCGACCACCGGAGGGGCGTGCTCCTTCGTTGCTCGCTACTCGACCACCGGAGGGGCGTGCTCCTGCGACGCTCGCTGCTCGACCACCGGAGGGCGAGTGGCCGCACCGCGAGCGGCACGACGATCTCGGCCTCGACGTCGTCGCGCACGGCGGGGTGTTCGCGGGCACGGGCGTCGACATCGGCACGCGCTTCCTGCTCGCCCACCTGGGCGGGGCGATGCCGGATGCCGCGACCGCGGTCGACCTCGCCTGCGGCACGGGCGTCGTCGCGGCGTGGCTCGCGCGCGAGCGCCCCGGTCTCGGCGTCGTCGCGACCGATCGTTCGGCCTCGGCCGCGGCATCCGCCCGCCTGACCGCCGCGGCGAACGGCGTCGCGGATCGCGTCGAGGTGACCCAGGCCGACGGCCTCGAACGGCTCGCCGACGCGAGCGAGCGGCTCGTCGTGCTGAATCCGCCGTTCCACAGCGACGCTGCGCTGTCGACCGGCATCGCCGCGCACCTGTTCGCCGACGCCGCGCGCGTGCTCGAGCCCGGCGGCGAGCTGTGGTGCGTGTGGAACTCGCACCTGCGCTACCGGCCCCTGCTCGAACGCGCCGTCGGCCCGACACGGCAGATCGCGCGCAACCCCAAGTTCACCGTGACGGCGTCGAGGCGCGACGGGTGAGCGGCGAGCCGCGGCCCGTCGACGGTCGCGACCCGGGCTCGGCGCACGAGCGGGAGCTCACCGCGGTCGAGCGCGCCATCGACCGGGCGGCGCACCGGCTGCTCGCGGGGGCGCCCGACCGGGGCATCCGCGCCGGGCTCGTGGAGTTCCTGGTCTTCGGCGCCAAGCAGGCGTGGGCGTGCGTGTTCGGTGCGGCGCTCCTCGTCGCGATCGTCGCGGCCCGGCTCTGGTACCCCGACGACGCGGTGCTCGCCCGCAACGACGCGCTCACGATCGCGGCCGTGCTCATCCAGGTCGTCATGGTCGCGACGCGGCTCGAGACCGGTCGCGAGCTGTGGGTGATCATCCTGTTCCACCTGACCGGTACCGTCATGGAGCTGTTCAAGACCGGGGTCGGCTCGTGGATGTACGCCGACGGCGGGGTGCTGCGGCTCGGCGGCGTGCCGCTGTTCACGGGATTCATGTATGCGGCGATCGGGTCGTACATGGTGCGCGTGTACCGATTGTTCGACCTCGGCTTCACGCGGTATCCGAGACGCTGGATCACGGCGATCGTGGCCGTGCTCATCTACCTCAACTTCTTCGGTCACCACTTCATCGTCGACTTCCGGTGGGTGCTGCTCGCCGCGGTCGTCGTGCTGTGGTGGCCGACGGTCATGCACTTCCGGGTCTGGCGAACGACGCCGCGGATGCCGCTGCTCGTCGCCTTCGCGCTCGTCGCGTTGTTCATCTGGTTCGCCGAGAACATCGGCACGGCGACGGGCGCGTGGCTCTACCCCGACCAGCTCGACGGTTGGCAGCTCGTGTCGGCGTCGAAGCTCGTGTCGTGGTTCCTGCTCATGATCATCTCGGTCGTGCTCGTGACCTGGGTCTACCCGCCGCGGCCGCCGGTCTCACGGCCGATCTCCGTCTGAGATCCCAGACCGATCGTCTGCGTCCCCAGACATGAGCTGGGCTCGACCCGACGTGTCGTCGTCCCGGGTGCGGTGTCGTTGACGGGTGCCGTGGTTGCGCGGTGCTCGGTGGACGAGGGAGTTCGGTGTGACGGTGGCGGATTCGGGGGTGACGGCGCCCGCCGGGATCCCGTCGAGCGCCTGGCGCCTCCGGAGCGACGTGTGGGAGTACCTCGGCCACCTCGTTCGCCAGTCGCTCGCCGGCCGGGCGCGCTCGGCCGACGGCGTCGGCGGCATCGACGGCACTGCCGGCATCGACGACATCGACGACGAGATCGACGTCGTCGCGGAGTTCGCACGGCTGCTGCCGGTGCTCGAGTCGCTCGAGGCCTACTGGGCGATTCCGGGCGTCGAGGCGGTCGAGACGCTGCGGGGCCTCATCGAGCGCGGTGAACTCGCCGCAGCCGCATCCCACCTCGACGACATCGCCCCGCGCTCGGGGTTCCCCCGTCCGGCCGGTGAGGAGCCCGACCCGGCGAGCGCCGAGTCGGTCGCGGCCCAGCACGTGTTCCAGGCGCTCGTCGTCGGCAACGACGGCGACGCGGCGGAGACCGCCATGCGTGCTTCGCTGCGGTCGCAGCGGCGTCCGTCCGACCGGTTCGCGTACGAGCTCGTCGTCGTTTCGACCGTCGAGGACGCGATGGCCGCGGTGCTCGTCAATCCCGAGATCCAGGCGTGCGTGATCCGGCCGGGCTTCGGGTGGACGACGGGGCGGCCCCTCAGCCGGGACCTGCGCCGATTCATCGGGGGCCGCCTCGGCACCGAACGGGCGAGCGGCCCGATCGATCGCATCACGATGCTCGCCGAGCAGCTGTCGGCCCTGCGCCCCGAGCTCGACCTCTACCTCGTCGCGGGCGTCGCCATCGAGCGGCTCGCGCACGCGTTGACGAGCAGGTTCCGGCGCATCTTCCGCGCGCAGGACGCGATGGAGCTGCACCTCAGCCTGCTCGCCGGGGTGGCCGAACGCTACGAGGCGCCCTTCTTCAACGCGCTGCAGGAGTACAGCCGGCGCCCGACCGGGGCCTTCCACGCACTGCCGATCTCGCGCGGCGCCTCGGTGCTCGACTCGCGCTGGATCGGCGACCTGGCCGACTTCTACGGCATGAACCTCTTCCTCGCGGAGACCTCGGCGACGTCGGGCGGCCTCGACTCGCTCCTCGATCCGAGCGGGTCGCTCCGGCAGGCGCAGACGGCCGCGGCGAGGGCCTTCGGCGCACGGAAGACCGTGTTCGTGACGAACGGCACCTCGACCGCGAACAAGATCGTGCACCAGTCGATCGTGAAGCCGGGCGACGTCGTGCTCGTCGACCGCAACTGCCACAAGTCGCACCACTACGCGCTCATGCTCGCCGGGGCGCGGGTCGCCTACCTCGACGCCTACCCGCTCGACGAGTACTCGTTCTACGGTGCGGTGCCGCTGGAGACGATCAAGTCGACGCTGCTCGCGTACCGCAGGGCGGGCCGCCTCGACGAGGTCAAGATGATCGCGCTCACGAACTGCACGTTCGACGGCATCGTCTACGACCCGCAACGGGTCATGGAGGAGTGCCTCGCCATCAAGCCCGACCTCGTCTTCCTCTGGGACGAGGCGTGGTTCGCGTTCGCCGCGTTCCACCCCGTGTACCGCCGGCGCACGGCGATGGCCGCCGCGCGCGAGCTCGGGCGCGAGCTCGCCGACCCGGCGCACCGCCGCGCGTACGAGTCCCAGCAGCGCGAGCTCGCGGCCGCACCCGACGCCGACGCCGCCGCGCTCGAACGCCGGCTGGTCGCCGACCCGGCTCGCGCCCGGCTGCGGGTCTACGCGACGCAGTCGACGCACAAGACGCTCACGGCACTGCGCCAGGGCTCGATGATCCACATCCACGACGAGGACTTCACGGCGTCGAACGCCGAGGACTTCCACGAGGCGTACATGACGCACACCTCGACGTCGCCGAACTACCAGATCCTCGCCTCGCTCGACGTCGGCCGGCGCCAGGTCGAGCTCGAGGGCTACGCGCTCGTGCAGCGCCAGGCCGACCTCGCCGTGCACATCGGCCACGCGGTCGCCCGGCACCCGCTGCTGCGCAAGCACTTCCGCATCCTCAGCACGCTCGACCTCGTGCCGCCGCGATTCCGCGAGACCGACCGGCCGATGCCGTTGCGCGACGGCCTGGCCGACCTGGCCGAGGCGTGGAAGCGCGACGAGTTCGTCGTCGACCCGAGCCGGCTCACGCTGCACATCGGCCTCACGGGCATCGACGGCGACACGTTCAAGCACGAGCACCTGATGGACCGGTACGGCATCCAGGTCAACAAGACGTCGCGCAACACCGTGCTGCTCATGACGAACATCGGCACCTCGCGCAGCGCGGTCGCCTACCTCGTCGAGGTGCTCGTCAAGATCGCGACCGAGCTCGAGCACGAGTCGCGGGCTCCGCGCGGCGCCGACCGCGACCCGGGCCGAAGCACGCGTCCCGAACGACGCGCCCGCATCGCCGTCACGCCGCCGCTGCCCGACTTCAGCCGCTTCGCGGCGCGGTTCCGTGCGGACGGCGACCTGCCCGACGGCGACCTGCGCACCGCGTACTTCATGAGCTACTCGGACGACGCGTGCGAGTACCTCTCGGCCGCCGAGGTCCGCCGCCGCCTCGCGGAGGGCGGCGAGGCGATCTCGGCCGGCTTCGTCACGCCGTACCCGCCGGGCTTCCCGGTACTCGTTCCCGGCCAGGTCATCACCGAGCAGACGCTCGCCTTCATGGAGGCGCTCGACACCCGGGAGATCCACGGCTTCGACCGGCGGCTCGGCTACCGCGTCCTGGTCGAGCCCGCAGCCACCGCCCGAATCGAAGGAGAATCGTGAGCAACCCAGACACCGCCACCGAGACGGATGCCGCGACCGACGCCGAGCGCGGCGTCGGCGAAGCGCCCCGCGACACCCTGCGCCGCGGGCTCAGCGCACGTCACATCCGGTTCATCGCCCTCGGCTCGGCGATCGGCACCGGACTGTTCTACGGATCGTCCGCGGCCATCCAGGCGGCGGGTCCCGCGGTCCTCCTCGCCTACATGCTCGGCGGCGCGGTGATCTTCATCGTCATGCGCGCGCTCGGCGAGATGGCGGTGCGGCATCCCGTCGCCGGGTCGTTCGGCCAGTACGCGTCGCGCTACGTCGGGCCGTTCGCCGGGTTCCTGACCGGGTGGACGTACACGTTCGAGATGTTCGTGGTCGCGCTCGCCGACGTGACCGCCTTCGGGGTGTACATGGGGTTCTGGTTCCCCGACGTCGAGCGCTGGGTGTGGATCCTCGCGATCGTGTTCGTCATCGCGGCCGTCAACCTCGCGAGCGTCAAGGTCTTCGGCGAGCTCGAGTTCTGGTTCTCGCTCGTCAAGATCACCGCGATCATCGCCATGATCGCGGGCGGCATCGCGATCATCGTCTTCGGCATCGCGAACGGGTCGGACGGCGCCTCGGGCGTGCAGAACCTCTTCGTCGACGGCTTCGCGCCGAACGGCGTGTGGGGCATCCTCGCGTCGCTCACGATCGTCATGTTCGCGTTCGGCGGCACCGAGGTCATCGGCATCACGGCCGGTGAGGCGCAGAACCCCAAGCAGGTGCTCCCGAAGGCGATCAACTCGGTGCCCGTGCGCATCCTGCTGTTCTACGTGCTCACGCTCGCGGTCATCATGATGCTGCAGCCGTGGACCACGATCGACGGCGAGGCGAGCCCGTTCGTGTCGATCTTCAGCAGCCTGGGCCTCGACGGCGCCGCCCACGTGCTCAACGCGGTCGTCGTCACGGCCGCGCTCTCGGCCATCAACGCCGACATCTTCGGCGCCGGACGCATGCTGCACGGCCTCGCCGAGCAGGGCCACGCGCCGAAGGCGTTCCAGCGCACGACCCGCAACGGCGTGCCGTTCATGACCGTGCTCGCGATGGTCGTGGCGCTCCTCGTCGGGGTGTTGCTGAACATCTGGTTCCACGACCAGATCTTCTTCCTGATCGCGGCGCTGGCGACCTTCGCGACGGTCGTGGTGTGGCTCATGATCCTCGTGTCGCACCTGCGCATGAAGCGCGAGATCGCCCGCGAACGGTGGTTGCCCTCCGAGTTCCCGGTGCCCTTCTTCCCCGTGACGGTCTGGGCGGCGCTCGGCGTCATCGGCCTCGTGATCGTGCTGATCGGCATCATGCCGGAGTCGCGACCGGCGCTCGTGGTCGGCGTCGTCTGGCTGGCCCTCCTCGGCCTCGGCTACCTCGTCTTCGTGCGCGGCGCGGGCCGCAAGCGGGTCGAGCTCGTCGACGAGACGGCGGCGATCCCGGTCGTCGGCGACGGCCCGGTGGTCGTCGACGACGTGGAGTCCGGCGACCGGTACTGACGCGCGTCCGGTCCGGATCTCGCACTCGGGCTGCGAGACCGGACGGATCGTGTCAGGCTGGAGTGGTGACCGACACGCTCGAAGAACTCGATCTCGACCTCGCGGCGCACGGCGCCGCCGCGGTGCCGTGGCGAGTGGTCGTGTGGGACGACCCGGTCAACCTCATGAGCTACGTGAGCTACGTGTTCCGCAGCTACTTCGGCTATCCGCGCGACGAGGCCGAGCGTCTCATGCTGCGCGTGCACACCGAGGGTCGCGCCGTCGTCGCGTCGGGCAATCGAGAGGCGATGGAGCAGCACGTGCACGCCATGCACGGCTACGGGCTGCAGGCGACCGTCTCGAGGGGCGACACGTGATCGTCGCGGGCCTCGGCGGCGGCGAGGGCGTCCGGCTCGTGCTCGAGTCGGAGGAGGCGATGCTGTTGTCCGAGCTCGCCGACCAGGTCGACTCGGTGCTGCTGCTCGGCGAGCCGAGCGACCCCGCGCTCGGCCGGTTGCTGCCGAGCGCCTACCCCGACGACGCCGAGGCGTCGGCCGAGTTCAACCGGTACACGCGCGAGAGCCTCGTCGACGGCAAGCGGCAGGCCGCCCAGCGGGTGCGCGACGCGACCGCCGTCACCGGCACCGGCGACGGCGTCGTGCAGATCGAGCTCGACCAGTCGGAGGCGTGGGGCTGGCTGACCTTCCTCACCGATCTCCGCCTCATCCTCGCGGAGCGCGTCGGTGCGGCCGACGACCTCGACGAACTCGACCTCGACACGGTCGACGCCGACGGCGACGACGATGAGGACGACGCCTCCGAGACCCGCGACGACTACCTGCGCGCGGCCTACGAGTGGGCGGGGTTCGTGCAGGGGTCCATGCTCGAGGTGCTCGACCCGACCGATCGCTGACCGGCTCCGTCACCACTCGCCGGTTCTGCGGCAGGATGGCAGCGATGCGTCCAACGGACGCCGATCGAGAGCAGGGGAGTCGCAGTGAGTGAAGCATCGTCGTGGCGCAGGGTGATCGCCCGTCCGACCGCATCGGCGGAGTCCGTCGAGAGCTTCGCGCTCGTCATCGGCACGATCGCGTTCGTCGTCGGCGTCGTCGTGGCGACCCCGCTGTTCTGGGGTCGTGACCTCGCCATCTCGGGTCGCGGCTCGGTCGGCGAGTTCGCGGCGATCGCGGGCGGGCTCGTCGCCGGCGCCGCGTTCGTCATCGCTCGGGTGCTCGTGCGTCGCGACCTGTCGCGGGGAGCCGACCCGTTCGAGGTGCCCGGCGCCCGACTCCACTGGTTCGACATCCTCGCCCTCGGCGTCGCGCACGCGGTCATCGCCCTGCTCGGCTGGTTGGGGCTCGCGAACATCCTGGAGCGCAGCTTCCAGGGCGCCGTCGTGTTCACGATCCCCGCGATCGTCCTCGCGGGCGTCGCCCTCGCGCTGAGCGCGTACGTCGGGTTCCTGAGCGGGGCGAACCTCACGCCGAGCCTGCTGTCGCTCGTGCTCGCGGTCTTCCTCGTGGTCGGCGTGATCGCCTCGATGCTGAGCGCGAGCGACCCGCTGTGGTGGCAGATGAACCTGTCGGCGCTCGGCATGACCGACGACCTGTCGGCCTTCGCGTTCAACCTCACGCTCGTCATCGCGGGCGTCATCGTCACCACGATCGCCCGCTACGGCACGATCTCGCTGCCCGTCGTGACGCCGGGCGACCAGCGCCGCCGGCGCACCGTGCGCGTGCTCCTCGTCGTCATCGGCATCTTCCTCGCGTGCGTCGGCATCTTCCACGTCGACGACTTCTTCGTCATCCACAACTCGGTCGCGACCGGCATGGCGGTCGCGTTCGCGGTGCTCGTGTTCGCGCTCGCCCGGCTCGTGCCGCCGATGCCGAAGGCCTTCGTCGTGCTCGGCTACGTGTACGTCGCGGTGATCGTCGTGCTCGGCGTCTTCTTCGCGATCGGCTACTACAACCTCACCGCGGTCGAGCTCGTCGCGGCGATGCTCATCTTCAGCTGGATCATCGTGTTCCTCCGCAACGTCGGGGCGATCCAGCAGCGCGGCAACGGCCGCCGGGCGGGCGCCTCCGTCGAGGCGGCGGATGCCGCGGCCGACGCCGCCGCGGCCGTGTAGCACCCCGCTCGAGCCACGGCCGGCGTACGCGGAAGGGGCCGGATGCCACTGGCATCCGGCCCCTTCGGGTTTTCGCCGATCAGGCGAAGGCGATCGTGCTTAGGCGAGCGCCTTGGCCTTGAGGGCGTCGTACTCGGCCTGCGTGATCGTGCCGGCGTCGAGCAGGGCCTTGGCCTTCGCGATCTCGTCAGAAGCACTGGAGGCGCCGGCGGTCTGGCGGATGTAGGCGTCGGCGGCGTCCTGCGCGGCCTGCGCGTCGCGCGCCGAGCGCTCGGCCATGCCGCGGCCACGGGCGATCAGGTAGATCAGTGCCGTCAGGAACGGCACGAAGATCAGGAAGATGATCCAGACGGCTTTCCACCAACCGTTGAGCTTGTGGTCGCGGAAGAGGTCACCGATGATCGCGAACAGGGCGAAGAGGTAGGCGATGAACGCGAACGCCCAGAAGAACCACCAGATCAGGTCCCAGAAGTTGTTCCAGAAATTCATGCTGTGTGTGCCTTTCGATACGAGGTGAAACGCATCGCCGAAACGCGATGCCCGGACGCCTCGTCCCAGTTGCGACGTTCGCCCCTCCGGGCGACGCCCTCCCCCTGACCGAAGACCATCCAGAGCAGACAATAGCGCGAACGGGCCCGGTATCGCGCGGATCTCGGGCGCGCGCGGGTAATCTCGCCTCGGGGAAGGGGACCGCGTGGACGACTGGTGGAAGACGCTCGAGATCAACGGCTGGAGCATCGCGGCCGTCGTGGTGACCCTGCTCGCGACATGGATCCTCGCCCACTTCGCTCGCAAGGGCGTGCGCGCGGGACTCGCCAGGGTGCCGACCCTGACCCCCGCCGTGGGCGTGCTCGCCGAGAGCATCGTGGTCTACGGCATCTGGCTGGGTGGCATCGGCATCGCGCTGACGTTCATCGGCGCCTCGGTGCAGCCGCTGCTCGCGGTGGTCCTGATCGTGCTCGTCGTGCTCGTGCTCGTGCTCCGCGGCATCGCCGACAACTTCGCGGCCGGCGTCGTGCTGCAGACGCGCCGCCCGCTCGCCGTCGGCGACGAGATCGAGAGCGGCGACTACACGGGCACCGTGCACGAGATCAACGGACGGTCGGTCATCATCCGCACGGCCGACGGTCGCACGGTGCACGTGCCGAACGCCCAGATCCTCTCCGATCCCCTCGTCAACCACTCCGAGCACGGGTCGCGGCGCAGCGAGATCGAGGTGCGTACGGGCGGGCAGCGGGTGGATGCCGCGGGGGAGACGTCGTTCCGCGAGGCGATCGTCGACGCGGCCGCGGGTGCCCAGGGGGTCCACCGCAAGCAGGGCGTGCACGTGCGCCCGATCACGCTGGGTTCCGGTCGGGCCGTCTACCGGGTGCAGTTCTGGCACCATCCGCTGCACGGCGTCGCCGTGACGGCCGACGTCGTCGACGCGGTCGCCGCGAAGCTCGCGGTGCTCGACGTCGACGCCGTGGTCACGAGCGCCCCGCCGCCGTCCCCGCTCGCCATGGCGACCGAGCTCTGACACGCGCTGCCGGGCACCGTGCTCGGCACCGTCGCGTTGCGGCATGATGGCCTGAGGTCGGGCATTGCGCACGACGCAGCCGCGACGCGGCTCACGTGAAGGGGGAGCGCGTGGACGAGACGCGACCGGCGCCGAGGGTGCGCGATCTCGCGATCCTCGCGATCCCGACCATCGTGGTCGGCGTCGGTTCGGCGTTCCTGCTCTGGCTGCTCGACCTCGCGGCCGAGGGCCTGCACGACGTGATCTGGGACGCCGTGCCCGAGGCGATCGGCATCGGGCCCGACGCCCCGCTCTGGATCTTCACCGTGCTGACCCTCACCGGCGCCGCGGTGGGCGCCGCCGTGTGGCTGCTGCCGGGGCACGGCGGCCCCGACTCCGCGCTCGGCGAGCTCGACGCCCCGCCGCCGAAGCTCATCGCGCTTCCCTCGCTCGCGCTCGTGGTGACGATCGGACTCGCCGGCGGGGTCAGCCTCGGCCCCGAGAACCCCATCATCGGCATCAACACCGCCCTCACGATCGCGGTGCTGGCCCGCGTCGCCGCGAAGATCCCGACGAAGCTCGCCGCCACCCTCGCGATGGCGGCCACGATCGGGGCGCTGTTCGGCACCCCCGTCGCGGCGGCGCTCGTGCTCACCGGTGCAGTGGCTGCGGTCAAGGGCGGCGGCTCGCTGTGGGACAAGCTGTTCCTGCCGCTCGCGGCGGCCGGTGCCGGCGCCATGACGATGCACCTGCTCGGCGGGTCGTCGCTCACGTTCACCCTGCAGCCGATGGGCGGGGTCGAGGCGATCGACCTCCTGACCGGCACGATCGTCGCGTGCATCGCCGCACTCGTCGGCCTCATCGGCGTGTTCGCGCTGCCGGTCGTGCACCGCATCTTCCATTCGATGCGCAACCCGCTCGTCTACACCACGATCGGCGGTGCGCTGCTCGGCGTGCTCGGCATCATCGGCGGACCGATCACCCTCTTCAAGGGGCTCAACGAGACGGGCGAACTGCTCGCGAACCCCGACGACTACTCGCCGGGCCAGCTCGCGCTGTTCGCCGCGGTCAAGCTCGTCGCGCTCGTCATCGCGGCCGCTGCCGGGTTCCGCGGCGGCCGGGTGTTCCCGATCGTGTTCATCGGCACCGCGCTCGGCCTCCTCGCCTACGCGGTCGTGCCCGACATGCCCATCTCGCTCGCCGTGGCGTGCGCCGTGCTCGGCATCACCCTCGTCGCCACCCGTGACGGCTGGATCGGCATCTTCCTCGGTGCGGCGATCGTGGGCGACACCACGGTGCTGCCGCTCCTCTGCGTGATCGTGCTGCCGGTGTGGCTCATCGTGACGAAGGCGCCCGAGTTCATCGCCCACGACGAACGCCCGAAGGCCGAGGAGGCTGCCCCGTGACGACCGCACGACCGCTCGCGGGGCTCACCCGCAAGAACCTCGGCCGCGAGCTCGTCGCGGGTGTGACGCTCATCGCGATCGCGATCCCGCTCAACATCGGCTACGCCCAGATCGCCGGGCTGCCGCCGACCGCGGGGCTCTACGCCCTCATCGTGCCGACCGTGATCTACGCGCTCGTCGTGTCGAGCCGGCAGGTCGTCGCCTCGCCCGACGCTGCCGCCGCAGCCCTCGTCGCGAGCTCGATCGGCGGGCTGGCCGCCGCGGGCAGCGCCGACTATGCGACGCTCGCGCTCGCCCAGGCGATCCTCTGCGGTGTCATGTTCCTGCTGCTGTCGGCGTTCAAGCTGGGGTTCCTCGCGAACTTCCTGTCGAAGCCGATCCTCGTCGGCTTCGTCGGGGGTCTGGCCCTCGACATCCTGATCAGCCAGATCGCGAAGATGCTCGGCGTGAAGATCCCGTCGGGCGGCGAGTTCATCGAGAAGACGACCGCGCTCGTCGAGGGGCTCGGCACGGCCAACCCCGTCGCCATCGTGATCTCGGCGCTGTCCGTCGTCGTGCTGCTGCTCGGCAAGCGGTACCTGCGGGCGGTGCCGTGGGCGCTCGTCGTGCTCGTGCTCTCGACGATCGCGGTCTACCTGCTCGACCTCGACGACGCGGGCGTCGACGTGCTCGGCGCGGTGCCGGCCGGCCCGCCCACGCTCACGTGGCCGATCATCGACTGGTCGATGTGGTTCGCGCTCATCCCCTCGGCGATGGCGCTCACGCTCGTGACCACGGCCGAGGGCCTGCTCGTCTCCCGCTCCTACGGCGAGAAGCGCGGCTACTCGACGAACCCGAATCGCGACCTGTTCGCCTTCGGCCTCGGCAACATCGCGGCCGGCGCATCGGGCAGCTTCGCGGTCGGGTCGTCGACCTCGCGCACCGCGGCGATGGACCAGTCCGGTTCGCGCACGCAGCTGCCGTCGCTCGTGCTCGCGGTCGGCACGCTGCTGCTGCTGCTGTTCGGCACCGCGCTGCTCGCCGACATCCCGTCGCCCGCGATCGGTGCGATCGTGGGCGTCGCGATCCTGCCGCTGCTGGGCGTCAAGGAGTTCATCGGCCTCTGGAAGGCCGACCGCTTCGAGTTCGCGATCGGCGCGGCCTGCTTCCTCACGACGCTCCTCGTCGGCGCGATCCCCGGCATCCTCGTCGCGTTCGTGCTCGCGCTCATCAACCTCGCCCAGCGGGCGTCGCATCCTGCGATCGACGTGCTGCAGGCAGGCGGCGAGCCGGGCGACTCGCTGCTCGACGAGGCGCCGAAGGGGCACGTCACGGCACCGGGCGTCGTCGTCGTGCGCCTGGCCGCGCCGCTCTTCTTCGCGAACGGCGCGGTGTTCAGCGACGCGGTCAAGCGCGCGGTCACGAGCGCGGTCGCCGCCGGCAACGGCCCGGTGCGCCACGTCGTGGTCGACATGGAGGCCGTGACCGACATCGACGTGACGGGCGCCGAGAGCTTCGAGGCGCTGCTCGCCTGGCTCGAGCGCGAGCACGTCGACCTGTCGTTCAGCCGCATGCGGCCCGGGGCGAGGGCTCGGCTCGTCGAGCTCGGCCTGCTCGGCGACCGGGAGACCTACGAGACCAACCGCGCGGCGCTCGCCGCACTGACCGAAGGGGGAGTGCGATGAGCACCACCGTCAGCATCGACAACTTCACGCGGGTCGAGACCGACACGATGATCGAGCGGATGCTGCCGATCATCGGTGCACTCGGCGTGTTCCACCACGACCGCGAGCTCGCGCCCCTCGATCAGCAGCCGGTCATCCGCCAGAACCGCGACACCCTCTACTCGGTCGCCGTCGTCGACATCGCCCGAGGTGGTGCGACGCTCACGATCCCCGAGGTCGGCGACCGCTACATCTCGGTGATGGTCATCAACCAGGACCACTACATCAACCGGGTCTTCCACGGAGCCGGGCGGCACGAGCTCACGAAGGCCGAGTTCGGCACGGACTACGTCGTCGTCGCGGCGCGTCTCCTGTTCGACCCGACGAGCTCGGCCGACCTCGCAGAGGTGCACCGCCTGCAGGACGCGCTCTCGATCGAGACCGCCGAGCAGCGACCGTTCTCGCACCCCGACTACGACGACGTGAGCCACCGCGAGGTGCGCGAGGCGCTCCTCGTGCTCGGCAAGACGATGGGCGGTCTGACGCACTGCTTCGGCACGGCCGACGCCGTCGACCCGGTGCGTCACCTCGTCGGCACGGCGGTCGGGTGGGGCGGGCTGCCCGATGACGAGGCGCAGTACGTGATGGTCGACCCGCGGCTGTCCACCGGACGCTACGCGATGACGTTCGGCGCAGACGTCCCCGCCGACGCGTTCTGGTCGGTCAGCGTCTACAACGCCGCCGGCTACTTCGAGCCGGGTCCGAGCGGCATCACGAACGTCAACTCGGTGTTCGCCGCGAAAGACCCCGACGGCTCCACCACAGTCCGGCTCGGCGACTGGGAGGACGGCACCCCCAATCGCATCCCGCTCCCCGAGGGCTGGAATCTCCTGATCCGGCTCTACCGTCCGCGTCTCGACGATCTCGCCCGCTGGTCGGTGCCCGAGATCATCGCCAGCTGAGAGGAACCGCAATGGGCAACGTCATCGGAGACATCCTCCCCCTCGCCGTCGGTATCGCGATCAGCCCGATCCCGATCATCGCGGCCATCCTGATGCTCCTCTCGCCGAAGGCGAAGGGCACGAGCGTCGGCTTCCTGATCGGCTGGGTGCTCGGCATCGTCGTCGCCGTGGTGCTGTTCACCCTGCTCGCCTCGGTGCTGCCCGAGAGCGACGCGGATGCCTCCAAGCCGATCGCAGGCATCATCAAGCTCGTCCTCGGCGCGCTCCTGCTGCTGCTCGCCGTGAAGCAGTGGCGCGGCCGGCCGAAGCCCGGCGAGGACCCGGAGCTGCCGAAGTGGATGTCGGCGATCGACGGGATGACGGCGGGCAAGGGCCTCGGGCTCGGCTTCCTCCTCTCCGCCGTGAACCCCAAGAACCTCATCATGGCCGTCGGCGCCGGCACGGTGATCGGCTCCGCGGGCATCTCCGCGGGCGAGCAGACGATCGCGATCGTCGTCTTCGTGCTCATCGCCGCGTGCACGGTCGCGATCCCCGTGATCGGCTACCTGCTCGCCTCGAAGCAGATGGCCGGGCCCCTCGAGTCGCTGCGCAAGTGGCTCGTGCACAACAACGCGACGGTCATGGCCGTGCTGCTGCTGGTCATCGGCGTCGTCATGATCGGCAAGGGCATCGCGAGCTTCTGACCTCTGTGCGGGCGTCGTCACGAACACGCCCGCGTCTCGATTGGCGGCGCACGTGAACGGTGCCCTCGGCCCCCTCCTCCCGGCGGCGATGACGGTGTTCGTCAGCCCCATGCCGATCGTCGCCGTGCTGCTGCTGCTGTTCTCGCACCGGGGCCTCGTCCCCGCCGCGGTCTACGCCGGCGGCTGGGTGCTCGGCATCGGGCTCGAGGTCACGTTGTTCACGCTCCTCGGCGGTGCCGTGTTCGGCACGGGCTCCCAGCTCGGTGCGACCGTCGGCGGCATCGTCGACCTGGTGGTCGCCGCGACGATGTTCGCGCTGGCCGCCGTCGCCTGGCACGGGCGCCCTCGCGCGGGCGATGCGAGCCGGCCACCGCGGTGGATGAGTGCCGTCGACGGCATCTCGCCATGGGGCGCGCTCGCGCTCGCCCTCGTGTTCGCGATCTTCAGTCCGGTGAACCTCGCGGTCACGGCCGAGGCGGGGGCCACGATCGCCTCCGCCGGCCTCGGGGTCGCTGCGACCTCGATCGTCGCGACCGCGTTCGTCGTCGTCGGCACCGCGTCGATCACGGGGCCGGTCGTTGCGTTCGCCGTCGCCCGCGATCGGGTACGTTCGCCATTGGAAGCCGCGCGTGCCTGGCTGGTGGAGTACAACGCCGTCGTGCTCACCGTGCTGCTGACGGTCATCGGCGCGGACTTCCTCGGACAAGGGATCGGAGCACTGTGGCCGTGACGACCAATGGGCCGGCCAGGCCCGGCCTCACCCCGGCGACCCGCACGCTCATCGGGCTCGCCGCGGCGGTCGTCCTCTTCGCGGGCGTCTGGTTCGCGCGCGACCTGCTCGCGCCGGCCGCGCTCGCCGCGGTGGTCGTGATCATCGCCTACCCGGTGCGGTTCCCGCTCGAGCGCCGCGGCTGGCCCGTCTGGCTCGCCTCGACCGCGGTGATCGTGCTCGCCTACCTCATCCTCGCGGTGCTCGCGGTGATGCTCGTCTACGCGGTGGGCCAGTTCGTGCAGATGCTGCCCGAGCTCGCCGGCGACCTGCAGTCGACGGCCGGCGGCATCACCGGCTGGCTGAAGGATCTCGGCTTCTCGGCGCCCTCGGCCCAGACCGCGATGGGTTGGCTCGACCCGGCCGCGATCGGCTCGGCGGCGCTCGGCGTGGCCGACCAGGTGCTCGGCCTGGCGACGGCGTTCTTCTTCGTGCTGGCGTACGTCATCTTCATGACCGTCGACGGCGCCCGTTTCCGGGCTGCTGCGGCCGGGGCATCCGCCCGCATCTTCGGCGACCCGACGGCCGACGGCATCGCGAAGCGGTACTTCACGGGCGTGCGCCGGTACTACGTCGTGAACGCCACGTTCGGCGCGATCGTCGCCGTGCTCGACGGCCTGTTGCTGTGGGCGGTCGGCGTGCCGATCCCGATCGTGTGGGCGATCCTCGCGTTCGTCACCAACTTCATCCCCAACATCGGATTCGTGATCGGGCTCATCCCGCCCGCGATCCTCGCGCTCGTGGTCGGCGGGTGGCCGCTCATGCTCGCCGTCATCGCGATCTACTGCATCATCAACGTCGTGCTGCAGGTGCTCGTGCAGCCCAAGTTCGTGAGCGACGCCGTCGGCCTCAGCCTCACCCTGACGTTCTTCTCGGTCGTGTTCTGGGCGTTCGTGATCGGGCCGATCGGCGCGATCCTGTCGGTGCCGCTCACCCTCCTCGTGCGGGCCCTGCTGTTCGAGCACGACCCGGGCGCGGTCGCCCTTCGACGGCTGTCGGGCGAGGGCGAGGGCTCGCTCCGGTCGGCGACATCACGCGAGAAGAACGATGACGAGGGGGGTCTCCTCCCCGATACTGGTACGCGAACCCAGGAGGAACGCGATGTGGTGGAAGAAGAAGCATGACGACGCGCCGCCAGCGCAGAAGCCCGAGCGCCCCGCGCCGACCGCGGTGATCCCGCACCGCAACGCGTTCCTGCTGATGGGCCTCGCGGGGCTCGTGATCACGCTGTTCGGCATCGCCGCCATGCGCGACATCTTCTCGGCGGTGTTCCTCGCCCTGGTGCTCGTCATCTGCGTGCACCCGGTTCGTCGCGGCCTCGAGCGGCGCGGCGTGTCGCGGGGCATCTCGACGTTCGTCGTGCTGATCACGGTCGTGTTGCTGCTCGGCGGGTTCGTGTTCCTGCTCGTGATCTCGTTCGCCCAGTTCGCGACCCTGCTGCCCGACTACCTTCCCGAGTTCCAGACGTGGGCGAGCTCGGTCGAGTCGTGGCTGTCGAGTCTCGGCATCGATCAGAAGCAGATCAACGCGATGATGGGGTCGTTCAACCCCGCCGACATCGTCAGCGCGATCAGCGGGTTCGTGAGCGGCCTGCTCGGCGGTGCAGCCGGATTCGTCTCCTTCGCGGTGATCCTCCTGACCATGCTCATGCTCATCACCTTCGACTCCTCGTACGTGCCGACCGTCGTCGCCGGCATCGGGCGCAAGCGGCCCGAGGTCGCGACCGGCCTCGTGCGCTTCGCCGACGGCGTGCGTCGCTACATGGTCGCGACGACCGGGCTGGGCATCGCGCAGGGCATCGTCAACTGGATCGCGCTCGCGCTCCTCGGCATCCCCGGCGCGGCCCTCTGGGGCATGCTGTCGTTCCTCTGCAGCTTCATCCCGAACATCGGGTACTTCATCGCCCTCATCCCGCCGCTCGTGTTCGGCGCGCTCGTCGGCGGCTGGCCGATGGTCATCGCCGTCATCGTCGTGTACGGCGTCATCAACGCCGTCATCCAGTCGGTGATCCAGCCGCGGATCGTCGGCAACGCGGTCTCGCTCAGCCAGTCGCTCACCTTCGCGTCGGTGCTCGTCTGGGCGGTCATCCTCGGGCCGATGGGCGCCATCCTCGCCGTGCCGCTGACGCTGCTCGTGCGCATGCTGCTCGTCGACACGAACCCGGCGACGGCGTGGGTGCTGCCGGCGCTCGGCGAGGTCGACGACGCCAAGCGCGAGATGGAGGTGATCGACGCCGAGGCGAAGGTCGCGCGAATGCAGCGCCGCGAGGAGAAGAAGCTCGAGCACGCGGCGGCTCGCGTCAAGGCCGACGATGAGCCGACCGGCGAGTAGTCCGCAGGCGGCCGCCGCGCCTCGACGCCGCGCGGCCGCGGCCGCTCCCGTCGACATCGCCTGAACGAACGGATGCCTCGGCGAGCAGTTGCTCGCCGAGGCATCCGTGTCTCGTGGTGCGCGTGTGCTGCTACTCGCGCGCGAGCGCGGCGAGCGCCTCGAGCTCGAGGTCGAGGTACTGCTCCTCGCTCACGTCGACCGCGACGCCGAGCAGCTTGCCGCCCGTGAACGGGAACGGGATCGGATACCGGGTGCTCACGGCGTCGCCGCTGTCGTAGCCGACGCAGAGCCCGTCGCCGGCGAGCGTGAACTTGCCGATCTGCGCGCGCATCGGCCCCTCGGCGACGACCTGGTCGTCGACGTAGAGCTTGCACGTGCCGAGCGACTCGCCGTGCTCGCCCGCGCTCTCGCGGATGAACTCCATGCCGAGGGCGTGCTTGCCGGGCGTCAGCGCCGCCGACGTGAACACCTGCTCGGGCGGGATGCCGAGGAAGTTGTACACGTAGTTGAGCGCGCCGTCCTTGATGAACAGCGAGTGGCCGCCGAAGCGGGAGCCGTGCGCGAAGAGCACGCCCTGCGCGCCCTCCTCGAGCACGACGTCGGCGATGATCTTGTACGACCGGCCGCGCACGTTCACGGCGACCGACTCGGCGATGGCACCCGTGTCGGGGTAGTAGACGTAGCGGGTGCGCGGCGGCTCCGACTGCGGGCGCTCGATCGTGAGCTGGTCGCGGGCCGAGCGGTCGTCGAGCGGCAGCACGTTGTTCTTCTCCGCCTCCTCGAACCAGGCGTCGACGAGCTCCTTGAGCTTCTCGGGGTGCTCGGCCGCGAGATCCTTCGACTCGGAGCGGTCGGTCTCGACGTGGTACAGCTCCCAGCGGTCCTCGTCGAAGCGCCCGTGGCCCGTGAGCGGGGCGTGGATGGCCGCGGCCTTCCAGCCGTCCTTCCAGATGCCGCGCGTGCCGAGCATCGCGTAGTACTGCACCTGCTTCTCGGTCGGACCGTCGGGCTCGGCGTCGAAGCTGTACTTCATCGACACCCCGTCGAGGGGTCGCTGCGTCACGCCGCGGAACACCTCGGGGAACTCGATGCCGATGACGTCGAGGATGGTCGCCACGATGTCGGTCGAGTGGTGGTACTGGTTGCGGATCTCGCCCTTGGCCGAGATGCCGGCCGGCCAGTGGATGATCATCGGGTCGCACGTGCCGCCCGCGAACTGCGCGTAGCGCTTGAACATCTGGTACGGCGCCGAGAACGCGGCCGCCCAGCCGGTGGGGTAGTGGTTGTACGTCTCGGGGCCGCCGAGCACGTCGATCTTCGCGAGGTTCTCGGCGAGGTCGTCGGGGAACCCGTTGAAGAACTTGTTCTCGTTGACCGAGCCGTCGGGCGACCCCTCGCCCGAGGCGCCGTTGTCGGCGCAGTAGAAGATGAGGGTGTTCTCGAGCTGGCCCGATGCCTCGAGGTAGTCGACGATGCGGCCGACCTGGGCGTCGGTGTACTCGCTGAACCCGGCGAAGACCTCGGCCATGCGGCTGAACAGGCGCTGCTCATCGCTCGAGAGCGTGTCCCACGGCTTGACATAGTCGGCGGGGTTCGCCTGGTCGTCGGGCAGCGGATTGAACGGCGTGAGCTCGGTGTCGGCCGGCAGCACGCCGCGCTCGATCATGCGCTCGACGACCCACGTGCGGTAGGCGTCGTAGCCGTCGTCGAACTGGCCCTTGTACTTGTCGATGTACTCCTGCGGGGCGTGGTGCGGAGCGTGGTTGGCACCCGGGCAGAACCACGTGTACCAGGGCTTCGACGGGTTGGAGGCCTTCTGGTCGCGGATCATGCGGATCGCCTGGTCGGCGAGGTCCTTCGAGAGGTGGTAGCCCTCTTCTGGCGAGTAGGGCTGCTCGATGAACCGGTTGTCCTCGGTGAGGTCGGGGTACCAGTTGTTGGTCTCGCCGCCGAGGAACCCGTAGAAGCGGTCGAAGCCCTGCGCGAGCGGCCATTGCTCCTTCGAGCCACCGGCCGAGATGTCCTGCTCGGGCACGTTGTGGTTCTTGCCGACCCAGAACGTCGAGTAGCCGTTCTGCTGCAGCACCTGGCCGATCGTCGCGCACTCGGCGGGGATCTGGCCGGACACGCCCGGGAACCCGTTCGTGCCCTCCATGATGACGCCCATGCCGTTGACGTGGTGGTTGCGTCCGGTGAGGAACGTCGACCGGGTCGGTGAGCAGAGCGCGGTCGTGTGCCACTGCGTGTAGGTGAGGCCGTTCGCGGCGAGCCGGTCGAGCGTCGGCATGTTGATGCGGCCGCCGTAGGGCGACCACGAGGCCTGGCCGGTGTCGTCGTAGAGGATCACGAGGATGTTGGGCGCCCCCTCGGGCGCCTTCGGCTGTTCGTACGGGCCCCAGTCGGCCACCGAGTCGCGGACGTCGAGCTTGATCGTCCCCGTGAATTCCTTCGACATCGCTGATGTTCCCCTCATCGCTCGATGCGGTCGCAGCGCCGCACACGTCACGACGCTACCGCCGACCGGCGCGCGGGCGGAAGCATGCCGTTCGGACTCACGGTGTCTTCCCCAGGACTGGGTGATGACGCGATGCCGGTCGGGCGTTAGTCTGCGAAGTACCGCCGGAGTTCCGGCGGCGTGACGCGAACCCGAAGGGGAATCATGGCGGAGTTCGAGTACGGCCCCATTGAGCTGTACCTGATTGGATTCGAGGGCGACCGGCTGGACGACGGCACGGTCGAGGCGCTCGAAGAACTGGTCGAGGGTGGGGAGATCCGCCTGCTCGACCTCGTGATCGTCTCGCGCGAGCCCGACGGTTCGGTGCGCATCGTCGAGATCGACGACGAGGGCGACTCGTACGGCTTCAGCGCGATCGAGCTCGAGCAGACGGGTCTCGTCGGCGCCGACGACGTCGACGACTTCGCGCCGCTCATCCCCGCGGGCATGTCGGCCGCGATCGCGGCGTTCGAGCTCGTCTGGGCGAAGAAACTGGCGTCGCGGTTCGCCGCCGGCGGCGGCGTCGTGCTGTCGACCGAGCGCATCCCCGCGCCGGTCGTGAACGAGTTGCTCGCCGGCGCGAGCAGTGAGGAGAACTGAAATGCCTCTCGGACGTATGGGCCGTCCCGGCCTCATCGGCATGGCCGCGCGCACCGCGGTGGTCGCCGGTACCGCGACCGCCGTCTCCGGCAACGTCGCTCGCCGCCAGAACGAGCGCGCGAACCAGAAGTACGAGGCGCAGGCCTACGAGCAGCAGCAGGCCTACGAGCAGCAGCAGGCGTACGCCGACCAGCAGGCAGCGGCCCAGCAGGCCGCCGCCCAGCAGGCGGCCGCGGCCCAGGCCGCCGCCGCGCCCGCCGGCGGCACCGACGTCGTCGCCGAGCTGCAGAAGCTCGCCGCGCTCCAGCAGCAGGGCATCCTCACCGACGACGAGTTCGCCGCCGCGAAGGCGAAGCTGCTCGGCGCCTGACGCCGCTGCACGACGACCGGATGCCCCGGGCGGATCATCCGCCCGGGGCATCCGTGTTCGCCTGCGAACCACCCGAGAGCTCGGCGGCACCCCTTGCCGCGATGGCGGGTGCCGACCCTACGATGGGGCATGACCGTCGCACTGCGGGGACTCTCGACCGTCGTACCGCCGACCGTGCTCGTCCAGCCCGAGGTGCGCGACGTGTTCGCGGCACAGCCGGGGCTGAACCGCCTCGCCCAGCGCATCATCACCACGAGCTTCGACGTCTCGGCGATCGAGACCCGGCACACGGTGATCGCCGAGCTCAGCCGTGATGCGCACCCCGACGACCCGGTGTTCTTCGACATCGACTCGGGCGAGCTGCTGCTGCCGGGCACGAAGGCCCGCAACGAGCTCTACGCCGAGCAGGCCACCCGGCTCTACGTCGAGGCGGGCCGCGCCGCGATCGACGCGACGCCGGGCGTCGAGACGGCCGACGTCACCCACATCATCACGGTGAGCTGCACGGGCTTCTACGCGCCCGGCCCCGACTTCATGATCGCGCGGGAGCTCGGCCTCGACGCGGGCGTCGAGCGCTACCACCTCGGCTTCATGGGCTGCTACGCGTCGATCCCGGCGCTGCGGCTCGCGAAGCAGTTGTGCGAGGCCGACGAGGCGGCCGTCGTGCTCGTCGTGTCGGTCGAACTGTGCACGCTGCACCTGCGCTCGTCGAACGACCCCGACACGATCGTCGCCTCGTCGCTCTTCGCCGACGGCGCCGGGGCGGCCATCGTCACGGCCCGGCCGGCCGAGCCGGGCGAGCGGGCCCTCGTGCTCGACCGGTTCGCGACCCGCATCACGCCGACCGGCGAGGGCGACATGGCGTGGAAGATCGGCGACCACGGTTTCGAGATGGTGCTCTCGAACGCCGTGCCGGCGCTCATCGACGAGCACATTACGGGTGCGCTCGAGCCGCTCTTCGCGCACGACCCGGCGCTGGTCGAGGCCCTCGAGACGGATGCCTCGGGGCAGGCGATCGAGCATTGGGCGATCCACCCGGGCGGTCGCAGCATCCTCGACAAGGTCGAGTCGCGACTCGTGCTGGGCGAGGCGCAGCTCGTGCCCGCGCGCGACACGCTGCGCGACTTCGGCAACATGTCGAGCGCGACCGTGCTGTTCGTGCTGCGGCACATCCTCGACGGCCAAGCCGCTGCCGGCGAACACGTCGCGGCGATGGCGTTCGGGCCGGGCCTCACGGTCGAGTCGGCGCTCATGACGGTGGCGGGGTCGTGAGCGGACCCGTGTCGATCGCCTGCGTCCCGCGCACGGGGCTCCGGTGCCGGCGGTGACCGCGGGCGGCGGCGTCTGGCGGTCGCTCGGCTCGCGTGACGAGGCCGTGCGCGAGGTGATGGACGATCCCGCGTGCGACCCCGAGATGCTGTCGCGCACCTTCGAGCAGTTCCGCCTCGTGAACTCGGTCGTCTCGGGTGCGGGCGCCGTGTACCGCGACTGGATCCGGCCGCGACTCTCGCCGGTGTGGACGACCCGCCTGCTCGACGTCGGCACGGGGGCCGCCGACCTGCCCCGGCGATGGCTCCGACGCGCGACGGCGGAGGGGATGCGGCTCGAGATCACGGCGATCGACCCCGACCCTCGCGCGCTCGCCGCGGCGCAGGCCGCTGTCGAGCACGACCCCGTCGACGGTCTCGAGCTGCTCGGGGCGACCACGAGCGAACTGGCCGACGACGACCGGCACTTCGACCTCGTCGTGTCGAACCACATGCTGCACCACCTCGACGGCCGCGAGTTCGGGGCCCTCCTGGCCGACTCGGAGCGGCTGGCCGAGTTCGGCGGCACCGTCGTGCACGGCGACATCGAGCGCAGCCGTTTCGCCTACGCCGCGTTCGCGGCGGGCACGCTGCCGTTCAGGTCGAACCTGCTGCGCGACTCGTTCATCCGCGTCGACGGGCTCGCGTCGATCCGGCGCAGCCACACCGCCGCCGAGCTCGCGGGCGTGCTGCCGCCGGGGTGGCGCGTCCGCCGTGCAGCCCCGTCGCGGCTCGAGGTGATCTGGCAGGCGGATGCCGCGGGCCGGCCGCGTGCGTGAGCCGAGCCCCGCTGCCGTCGACGTCGTCGTGATCGGGGCAGGCCCGGTCGGACTCGCGCTCGCCTGCCTCCTCGCGATGCGCGGCATCGGGGTGACGGTGCTCGAACGGGCGACGGCCGCCTCCACCAGGTCGCGGGCGTTCGGCGTGCACACGCCGGGCCTTGGCGTGCTCGACCGGGTCGGCGTGGGGGCGGCCGTGCGGGCGGAGTCGGCGCCGATCGGCACCGGGCGGGTGACCTGCCGGGGCCGGGTGCTCGGGCGGATGCGGTTCACCGAGCCCATCCGATCGCTGCCGCAGCATCGCATCGAGGCGCTGCTCGTCGACCGGCTCGAGCAGCTCGCGCCGGGTGCACTGCGTCGGGGCGTCGCGGCGGCGGGGCTGCGGGGTGTGCACGGCGGGGTCGAGGTTCGAACCGAGACGACGGCAGAGGTCGGCTCCGAGATCGTGCGCGCGCGCCTGGCGGTCGCCGCCGACGGCGTGCGAAGCCCGACGAGGCGCCTGCTCGGCATCGGATGGACGCCGAGACCGGGTCGCGCCCGCTACGTGATGGCCGACGTCAGCGGCGGCGGCGAGGTCACCGACGACGACGAGACCGCCGTGCTCCGGTTCGAACCCGACGGCGTGGTCGAGTCGTTCCCCCTGCCGGGCGGGCACCGTCGGGTCGTCGCGTGGCACGACGGCGGCGATCCGGATGCGACGGCGTTCGCGGCGCTCGTCGCCGGGCGCACCGGGCGGCGCTTCGAGACGGTGGGCGCCCCGAGCTCCTTCACGGCGGCGCAGCACGTCGCGACGCGGTTCGCCCATGGACGGGTCGCGCTCGCCGGCGACGCGGCCCACGAGGTCAGCCCCATCGGCGGCCAGGGCATGAACCTCGGCTGGCTCGACGCGCTCGCGCTCGCCGACGCGATCGAGCGCGACCTCGCCCGTCCACCGGGCGGCCGGCGCCGCCGGTTCGCCCGGGGTCCGTTCGCCCGGTACGGCCGGCGCCGTCGGCGCGCCGCGCTCCGGGCCTGCCGCCGGGCGGCGTTCAACATGGCGATGGGGGCTCCGGCATGGGGCATCCCGCTCGCCGTTCGCAACGCGGCCATACGCCTGCTGGGCGTGCCGCCGTTGCGCGGGCTGCTCGCCGCGACCTTCACGATGCGCGGCCTGTGACGCGGTGCGTCAGAGCGCGACGCGCGTGAGCACGAAGACCGGGATCAGGCGGTCGGTCTTCGTCTGGTAGTTCGCGTAGTCGGGCCAGGTCTCGTTCGCCCGCGCCCACCACGCTTCGCGCTCGTCGCCCTCGAGCTCGCGGGCGACGTAGTCGTGCTTCCGGTCGCCGTCCTGCAGCTCGACCTCGGGGTGCGCCTTCAGGTTCCAGTACCACTGCGGCTGCTCGGGCGAGCCGCCCTTCGAGGCGACGACCGCGTACTCGCCGTCGTGCTCGACGCGCATGAGCGCCGTCTTGCGCAACTTGCCGGTCTTCGCACCGCGCGTCGTCAGCACGATGATCGGCCGCCCCCGCAGGGTGTTGGCCGATGCGCCGTCGGACGCCTCGAACCGCTCGGCCTGCTTGCGGGCCCAGTCGGCGCTGCCGGGTGCGTACTCGCCCTCGAGTGGCATGGATGCTCCTTCACGGTCGTCTCCTCTCGACAACCGAGTGGGGTCCGCGGTTCTTCCCTGTGGCAGAATCGCGCCGATGGCGGCCCACGATCTCGAGCATCTGCGGACCTTCCTCACCGTGCTGCGGGCGGGGTCGGTGAGCGAGGGCGCGCGCCTCGTCGGCATCTCGCAGGCGACGGCGAGCGCCCACGTGCAGGCGCTCGAGCAGCAGCTCGGGGCCACGCTCTTCGAGCGCTCGCCGAGCGGGGTCGTCGCGACGCCGCGCGCGCTCGCGCTCGGTAGGCGCATCGCCGCGCATCTCGATGCCCTCGACGACGTGCTCGCGCCGACGATCGCGGGCGAGGCGGTGACGATCGAGCTCGGCGGCGCGGCCGAATACCTGGGCGAGGTCGTCGCTCCCGGGATCGCCCGGCTCGCAGACGCCTCGTCGATCCGCGTACGGATGCGCTTCGGACTGGCCGAGCCGCTGCTCGACGAGTTGCGCGCCGGCGGGCTCGACCTCGTGGTGAGTTCGGTGCGGCCCGCGCAGCGGGGGCTCAGTGCAGCCCCGCTCGTCGACGAGGAGTTCGTGCTCGTCGGGGCCCCGACCCTCGTGGCGGCGGGGCGGCTCGACGAGGCCGCGCTCGACGCCGTGCCGGTGATCGGCTACGGCGACGAGCTGCCGATCGTGCGGCGGTACTGGCGCTCGGTCTTCGGGCGGCGGCCCGACCATCTCGTCGTGGCGGCCGTGATGCCCGACCTGCGGGCGATCCGGGCGGCGCTCGTCGCGGGGGCCGGCATGTCGGTGCTGCCGTCCTACCTCGTGCGGCGCGAATTGGACGCGGGCGAGCTCGTCGTGCTGCACGAGCCCGAGTTCGCCCCGCTCAACACCCTGTACGTCGTGACGCGCGCGGGCGAGCTCGAACGGCGCGGACCGCTCCGGGCGGTGGCGGCAGCGTTGCACGAGATCGCGGCGCCGCGCTGACCCCCGCCCGCAGCGGCCGGCGGCTCACGCCGCGGAGTGCAGGCCGCGCTCGCCGAGCGCCGCCAGCAGGGCCGAGGCGACGGCCGCGCTCGACTGCGGGTTCTGGCCCGTGATGAGGTTGCCGTCGCGCACGACGTGGCTCGACCACGGAGCGCCGCCCTCGACGCGCGCGCCGCGCTCGGCGAGGGTCGTCGCGACGAACCATGGCGTGCCCGTGCCGAGGCCGCCGGTGCGCTCCTCCTCGTCGGTGAACACCGTGAGTGCCCGGCCCGCGAAGGCGAAGCCGCCGTCGTCGCCGGTCGCGCTGAGCAGCGCGGCCGGACCGTGGCAGAAGGGGGCGATGAGCACGTCGGCCGTGTCGGCGGCGACGAGTGCGGCACCCACGCCCGGGTCGGACGCGAGGTCGACCATCGGGCCGTGACCTCCCGGCAGCACGATGGCGTCGAAGGCCGTCGCGTCGAGTCCGGCGATCGCCGTCGGCGACGCGAGCTCCGCCGCGATCGTCTCGAGGTAGGCGCGGAACTCGTCGGCCTTCGCGGCGTCGCCGACGAGCTCGACCGTCAGCGAGCCGGGATCGACCGGGGCGGGTGCACCGCCCGGGGTCGCGAGGGTGATCTCGGCGCCCGCCGCGGCGAGCGCGCGGTGGGCGACCACGAGCTCCTCGGCCCAGAAGCCGGTGGGGTGCACGGTGCCGTCGGCGAGCTCAATCGCGTCGGCGGCGGTGACGATCATGAGGATGCGGGTCATGGGGTTCCTTTCGACCCCGCGAGTCTCGCGCCGCGGCATCCCGCCGGGGCATCGGAAAACCGATGGCGGGTATCGTCCGCGCAGTACCCTGACTGCACGGGCCAGGGCCCGAGCGCATCGGGACGGAGTCGACATGACCACCTCGGCAGCATCAGGGCAGCGGGCGGGTGAACGCTTCCTCGAGGCGGAACGTCGCCTCTGGGTCGATCACGCGGGGCGCGAGCCCGGCACGCAGCTGATCGAGCTGCCGACGCTCCGGTCCCGGGTGCGGCTGTTCGAGTTCGGCGAGGGGGCGACACTGCTGTTCCTGCACGGCGGACCGAGCGCCGCGTCGTGCTGGGCCCCGCTCGTCGGCCGGCTCACCGGGTTCCGCTGCGTGCTGATCGAGCGGCCCGGCTGCGGGCTGAGCGAGTCCGCGCAAGCCCGCATGAGCGTGCGCGAGCACGGGGCAGCGCTGCTCGCCGATGTGCTCGCCGCCCTGCCCGCTCCGCCGATCGCCGTCGTCGCGAACTCGTTCGGCTCCTTCCTCTCGCTCGCCCACGAACTCTCGCATCCCGGCGTCGTGCCGCGCTACCTGCACTTCGGATGCCCGGCACCGTCGCCCGGGTCGCGGGTGCCGCCGTCGTTCGTGCCGTCGATGATCCCCGGGCTGAACGCGGTGCTGCGGCGGCTCAGCACCTGGACGGCGGACTCGAGCCTGCGCAACTTCACCGTGATGGGCCACGACCGGGACGCGATGTCGCGCCCCGCCCTCGCCTCGTTCCTGCGCTGGTACACGGCGCTCATGACGTTGACGCCGACGCGGGCGAACGATCAGCGACTCTTCGGGCGGATCCGACCCCGCGATGCGCTCAGACCTGATCAGCTCGCCGTCGCCGACGTGCCGATGCACTTCTTCTGGGGGCGAGACGACACATTCGGGGGCGAGCGCGCGGCCCGGCGGTTGACCTCACTGATCGCCGGGTCGGAGCTGCAGATGATCGACGGCGGCCACCTGCCGTGGCTCGATGACCCGGCTGCGGCCGCGGAGTTCGTGAGGCGAGTGCTCGACGGGCGTTGAGCGGTCCGACACATCGGCGAACCGGTGTCAGCGCTCGAGCGCGCGCACCGCGAGCCAGGCGGCGGTACGGTCGTCGGGGCTCGACATCGAGAGCCCCGTGAGCTCCTCGATGCGGAGGAGGCGCGACGCGAGCGTCTGCCGGTGCACGCCGAGCACTGCAGCGGTGGCGCCGAGCGCGCCGTGCTCGGCGAGGTAGGCCCGCAGCGTGCGGGTGAGCTCGCCGTGCCCGCCGTCGGCATCGCGCAGCGGATCGAGCAGTTCGCCGATGCGCGACGTCGTGTCGCCGTCGAGCTGCTCGAGCACGTAGGCGACCGTCGGCAGCGACCGGTATCGCACGACCGTGCGCCCGTCGGCCACGGCGGCCTCGTGCGCCTGCCGTGCCTGGCCCGCACTGCGGGCGAGCGCGTCGGTCGCCGCCGCCGAGCCGAGGCCGAGTCGCAGCACCGACCGGCCGTCGATCGCGAACTCCTCGACGCGACGGGCGAACGCGTCGACCTGGTCGTCGCGCAGGAACCCCAGCACGCGCTCGTGCGCCTCGGTCACGACGTGCACGGCGCCGAGCTCGTCGAGCCAGCGCGTGACGAGGCGTTCGAGGTCGACCGCCTTCGACCGGCTCGACAGGGCGAAGGCGGTCAGACTGCGCTCCCGCACGCCCCAGCGGCGCAGCAGGTCGGTCGCCTCGCCGCCGCCGGCGAGCAGCGTGTCGACCATGACCGCACGGCCGAGTCGCTCGGTGCCGGAGTGGTCGTGCGTGCGCAGCACGAGGTCGAGGAGTGCCGCCGCCTGGGAGGCGAGATCGCGGCTGCGGCTCGTCGACCCCTCGCGCGACGCGATCACGAGGTGGGCCGTGAGGTCTTCGCCGGGGCCGACCGGGTGCACCTGCAGTCCGGGGTGGCGCACCCGCACCGGCCGGTTGAACGCGACCGCGATCGCGTCCTGCACGTGCAGTCCGCCGGCGCCGGCCGTCGTGATCACCTGGCCGTGCACGTCGACGAGCACCGCCCAGCCGTCGACGCGGTGCGCGAGCTCGGCGATCACGGCCTTCGCGCCGCCTCGGCGGGCGACCTGGGTGAGCACCTTCGTGCCGGTCGTCACGAGGCGGTCCTCGGCGGCCTGATCGGAGGCCAGCAGGGCGACGAGCACCGGAAGCAGCGCCTCGGGTGAGGGGGTCGCGCCGACGAGCGCCGTGGCGCCGGCGGCGGCCAGTGCCGCCCGAAGCTCGACCGAGTCGTGCGCGGTCACGAGCACCGAGGCCGCGAGCTCCGCGGCGCGGTCGTCACCGGCGCCCACGGCCGCCGAGAGCTCGTCCGGAGCCCCGACGACGAGGGTCGCGAACGCCGGGTGGCCCACGACGGCGAAGTCGGCGAGCGGCACTGCGGAATCCACCGGCACGGAACCGTCGAACCGGCCCGGCACGAGGTCGGCCCCGAGGTGCAGGGCGATGGAGTCGAGTCGGCGGGCCACCTCAGGATTGTACGAAATGTCCAGTGAGTGGATGCTGCTTCACACTTCTTCGCAATGACGTGGCCGGCGCCGACTGCCTACCATCGGCATGCCCGGGCACGAGTTCCCGTCCGGGTGAACGATCCGAAGGAGCATCCATGAAAGCCATCGTCTTCCGTCAGCCGGAGACGCCGATCGAGGTCGCCGACGTCGACCTGGCCGCGCCGAAGGCCGGCGAGGTGCGGGTGAAGATCGCCGCGGCCGGGGTCTGCCACTCCGACCTGCACGTGAAGCGCGGTGAGTGGGATGCACCGGCGCCGCTCGTCATGGGCCACGAGGGCTCGGGCGTCGTCGTCGAGCTCGGCGAGGGCGTCACGTCGCTCGCCGTCGGCGACCACGTCGTGCTCAGCTGGGTGCCGCCGTGCGGCGAGTGCCGGTACTGCCGCTCGGGTCACGAAGCGCGCTGCCAGAAGGTCGCGACGGTCGTCGCCCCGAAGGGCGTGCTGTTCGACGGCACCTCGCGCCTGTCGTCCGGCGACGAGTCGCTGCACCACTACCTCGGCGTCTCGTCGTTCGCCGAAGAGGTGATCGTGCCCGCCTCGGGCGCCGTGAAGGTGCGCGACGACGCCCCGCTCGACGTCATCGCGGTCGTCGGCTGCGCCGTCGCGACCGGCGTCGGAGCCGTGCTCAACACCGCCGCCGTCGAGCCCGGTTCGACGGTCGCCGTGATCGGCTGCGGCGGCGTCGGCCTCAACGTCGTGCAGGGTGCGAAGCTCGCCGGCGCGGAGCGCATCGTCGCGATCGACGTACTGCCCGAGAAGACCCAGCTCGCCCTGCAGTTCGGCGCCACCGACCGCATCGACGCCTCGCAGGGCGACGCGGTCGAACAGCTCATGGAACTCATCCCCGACGGCGTCGACTACGCCTTCGACGCGATCGGTCGCACCGTGACGACCGAGCAGGCGATCCGCATGCTCGGGCTCGGCGGCGCCGCCGTCATCGTCGGCCTGCCGCCGACGGGTGCCAAGGCGTCGTTCGAGCCCCTCGTGCTCGCCGAGGCCGACCAGCGGATCCTCGGCTCGAACTACGGCTCGGTGCGCCCCTCGATCGACATCCCCGCGCTCGTCGACCGCTACATGGACGGCCAGCTGAAGCTCGACCCGCTGATCTCGGCGCGCCGGCCGCTCGCCGAGGCCGCCGAGGCGTTCGACGACCTCGAGTCCGGCGAGGCGCTGCGCACCCTGCTCATCCCGTAACTCCGCCCACCCCATCCGCCCGATCGCACCACCCGACTCATTGGAGAGTTGCCCATGTCAGCCCCCACCCAGACCGACGTCCCCGCGTCGGCACCCGTCGACGCCGGGCTCCGCCGCGGCGTCATGAGCGGGCCCGAGCTCGCGGCCCAGGCCATCGCCAACATCGCCCCGAGCGCGGTCATCGCGTTCACCGCCGCCGGCATCTACATCGGCGCCGGCAACGGCACGATGCTCTCGTTCGTGCTCGCGACGCTCGTGATCCTCGCGGTCGGCTACTGCGTCGCGGTGTTCGCGAAGCGGCACGCCTCGGCCGGCTCGCTCTACACCTACGTCGCGAAGGGCCTCGGTCCGTTCGGTGCCTACCTCGCGGGCATCGCGTTGCTCGTCGGCTGCTGGGGCATCGCGGCCGGCTCGCTCGGCGGCGCGGTCTCGTACATGAACCAGTTCCTCGTGCTCATCGGCATCCCGGCCGAGGGCGTGGGCTGGTCGATGGCGCTCGCCGTGGTCCTCGGCGGCCTCGCCACGCTCTTCACGATCCGCGGCATCCGCCTGTCGGCACGCGTCTCGCTCGTGCTCGAGCTCGTCTCGGTGACGATCATCCTGATCCTGCTCATCCTTGCGCTCGTCTGGGCCGGCCCGGCCGCCTGGGACCCGGCGCAGTTCTCGCTCGACGGCGTTCCGTTCCAGGGCGTCGCGGCGGGCATGGTGCTCGGCATCCTGGGCTTCGTCGGCTTCTCGTCGGCCGATGCCCTCGGCCGGGAGGCGAAGAACCCCTACACCGCGATCCCGCGAGCCATCATGTGGAGCGCCGTGACCGTCGGCATCCTCTACGTGTTCTCCGCGTACACCCAGATCGCCCTCCTCGGCGAGGACCTCGCGACCGTCGCGAGCCCGCTCGAGGCCATCGCGACGAAGATCGGCATGCCGACGTGGTTCGCCCCGATCCTGACGTTCGGCGTCGGCGCCTCGTTCTTCGCCGTCGTCGTGGCCCCGCTCAACGTCGTCGGCCGCATCGTCTACGTGATGGGCAAGGAGGGCGTCGTCGCCGAGCGGTTCGGCCGCACGCACGAGACGCATCTCACGCCGCACCGCGTGCTGCTCATCGCCGGACCCGCGGCGATCGCGCTCGACCTCGTGCTGCTGGCGCTCGGAGTGAACCCGATGGACATCGTCGTGTGGGTCGACACCTACGGCACCTACGGGTACATGGTCGCGTACGCGCTCGTCGCCATCGCCTGCGTCGCGTACACGCGTCGCGAGAACATGCGCAACGGACTCGTGTGGTTCTGCGCCGTCGTGTCGGTCGGGGCCATGGCCTACGTGTTCTTCGCGAACGTGTGGCCGGTGCCGGCGTGGCCGCTCAACGTGATCCCGTACCTGTTCCTCGTCACGATGATCGCGGCGATCGCCTGGTACCTGCATCTCGCCAAGCGACGCCCCGAGGTGATCGCGAACATCGGCAACACCGAGACCGATGCGCTCGAGGGCGTCGGCTGACGCGACCCGCTGCGCTCGACGGCGTCCCTCCGGATCGGAGGGGCGCCGTTCTCGTGCGTGCCGTGGGAAGCGCTCCGGCGGGATCCGGGTGGGCTGAGCCGGGCCGGCTGCGGATGCGTCGACCCGCCGGCACGCGAGGCGATGCAGGCCGTGACGGGCCGGCTGAGCCGCGCGGCGGATCGCCCGCAGGACCGCGCGACACGCCCGGGATGCACGGCCGATTTGTCGCTTGGCGGGTCGGCCGCGTAGATTCTTTCTTGTCGCCACGGCGGAGCGGAAAGCGAGAAGCTGACCGGCCGCGAAGACGATGATCTTAGCCAAATAACCTCGAAGGCGCAGTATTGCGACTCGGTGATTTCAAGCCTAAGATGAAACTCCACCTCGACTGATGTCACAGCTTCTGGCTGATGGCGATCTCGCATGTGATCCGATCGCGTATCGGAGGCCGGCGAAGAGGTGGTATGTTAGACAGGTTGCCCTGAGGGCAGGTCGAAGAGACTGAAACTCGGGTGCGTCCGTTCCTTGAGAACTCAACAGCGTGCACTATGTTCAATGCCAATTTATTGAACCCCGACCTCGCCTTTTGGTGGGGGACGGATTCCTTTGATTGATGGACAATTTGATTTTTTGAAGTCAGTTGTTTCTCTGTCAGTGATTTGAACTCCCTGATGCCTTTGGGTGTTGGGAACCATTTTTTTTTGGAGAGTTTGATCCTGGCTCAGGACGAACGCTGGCGGCGTGCTTAACACATGCAAGTCGAACGATGAACCAGAAGCTTGCTTTTGGGGATTAGTGGCGAACGGGTGAGTAACACGTGAGTAACCTGCCCTGGACTCTGGGATAACCCCGAGAAATCGGAGCTAATACCGGATAGGACCTTGCACCGCATGGTGTGGGGTGGAAAGTTTTTCGGTCTGGGATGGACTCGCGGCCTATCAGCTTGTTGGTGAGGTAATGGCTCACCAAGGCGTCGACGGGTAGCCGGCCTGAGAGGGTGACCGGCCACACTGGGACTGAGACACGGCCCAGACTCCTACGGGAGGCAGCAGTGGGGAATATTGCACAATGGGCGCAAGCCTGATGCAGCAACGCCGCGTGCGGGATGACGGCCTTCGGGTTGTAAACCGCTTTTAGTAAGGAAGAAGGGGCTTCGGCCTTGACGGTACTTGCAGAAAAAGGACCGGCTAACTACGTGCCAGCAGCCGCGGTAATACGTAGGGTCCGAGCGTTGTCCGGAATTATTGGGCGTAAAGAGCTCGTAGGCGGTTTGTCGCGTCTGCTGTGAAATCCCGAGGCTCAACCTCGGGCCTGCAGTGGGTACGGGCAGACTTGAGTGGTGTAGGGGAGACTGGAATTCCTGGTGTAGCGGTGGAATGCGCAGATATCAGGAGGAACACCGATGGCGAAGGCAGGTCTCTGGGCACTTACTGACGCTGAGGAGCGAAAGCGTGGGGAGCGAACAGGATTAGATACCCTGGTAGTCCACGCCGTAAACGTTGGGCGCTAGATGTGGGGACCTTTCCACGGTTTCCGTGTCGTAGCTAACGCATTAAGCGCCCCGCCTGGGGAGTACGGCCGCAAGGCTAAAACTCAAAGGAATTGACGGGGGCCCGCACAAGCGGCGGAGCATGCGGATTAATTCGATGCAACGCGAAGAACCTTACCAAGGCTTGACATACACGAGAACGGGCCAGAAATGGTCAACTCTTTGGACACTCGTGAACAGGTGGTGCATGGTTGTCGTCAGCTCGTGTCGTGAGATGTTGGGTTAAGTCCCGCAACGAGCGCAACCCTCGTCGCATGTTGCCAGCACGTAATGGTGGGAACTCATGTGAGACTGCCGGGGTCAACTCGGAGGAAGGTGGGGATGACGTCAAATCATCATGCCCCTTATGTCTTGGGCTTCACGCATGCTACAATGGCCGGTACAAAGGGCTGCGATGTCGTAAGGCGGAGCGAATCCCAAAAAGCCGGTCTCAGTTCGGATTGAGGTCTGCAACTCGACCTCATGAAGTCGGAGTCGCTAGTAATCGCAGATCAGCAACGCTGCGGTGAATACGTTCCCGGGCCTTGTACACACCGCCCGTCAAGTCATGAAAGTCGGTAACACCCGAAGCCGGTGGCCTAACCCTTGTGGAGGGAGCCGTCGAAGGTGGGATCGGTGATTAGGACTAAGTCGTAACAAGGTAGCCGTACCGGAAGGTGCGGCTGGATCACCTCCTTTCTAAGGAGCAACTCGGAAGTCTTCGGGCTTTCGCAGTGCACCAGATCAAGACCGAATGTGTCTTGCTGGTTGCTCATGGGTGGAACATTGACATAGGCATCCGGGCTGATGGTTCTGGTTCAGTACGCCGCACTTGTGTGGTTGGAACGACTGGGGTCGGGGGTTTGGGTGCGTGCACGCTGTTGGGTCCTGAGGGACCGGACATGGCCTGTGCTCTTTGTGAGCATTTGGTTGGGAATGGTTTCCCTTCAGGCCTTCATGAAGCCGGCGGTTGCTGGTGGGGTGGGGGTTCTGGCCGTCTGTTGAGAACTACATAGTGGACGCGAGCATCTTAGATTCAGGACTTTGGTCCTGGATCACAAAGATTTCGATCACATGCCTCTTCGGGGGTGTGTGTGACTAATCATTGGTCAATCTCGCACCTTTCGGGGTGCGCGATCGATTCAACTCATGTGATTTCAAGTTTCTAAGAGCAAACGGTGGATGCCTTGGCATCTGGAGCCGAAGAAGGACGTCGTAATCTGCGATAAGCCTCGGGGAGCTGATAAACGAGCTGTGATCCGAGGATTTCCGAATGGGGAAACCCCGCCAGGCCCTTTGGGTGACCTGGTGACTCCCGCCTGAATATATAGGGCGGGTAGAGGGAACGTGGGGAAGTGAAACATCTCAGTACCCACAGGAAGAGAAAACAACCGTGATTCCGTGAGTAGTGGCGAGCGAAAGCGGAAGAGGCTAAACCGGTCATGTGTGATACCCGGCAGGGGTTGCATGGTCGGGGTTGTGGGACCTTTCGGACTGTACTGCCGTGCAGTCACGGTGACGCGTCAGGTATAGACGAACCGGATTGAAAGCCGGACCGGAGTGGGTGTGAGTCCCGTAGTCGAAATGCCTGGCGGCCCGGAGAGGTATCCCAAGTAGCACGGGGCCCGAGAAATCCCGTGTGAATCTGTCAGGACCACCTGATAAGCCTAAATACTCCCAGATGACCGATAGCGGACAAGTACCGTGAGGGAAAGGTGAAAAGTACCCCGGGAGGGGAGTGAAATAGTACCTGAAACCGTTTGCTTACAAACCGTTGGAGCCTCCTTGTTGGGGTGACAGCGTGCCTTTTGAAGAATGAGCCTGCGAGTTAGTGATCTGTGGCGAGGTTAACCCGTGTGGGGTAGCCGTAGCGAAAGCGAGTCTGAATAGGGCGATTCAGTCGCAGGTCCTAGACCCGAAGCGAAGTGATCTATCCATGGCCAGGTTGAAGCGACGGTAAGACGTCGTGGAGGACCGAACCCACTTCAGTTGAAAATGGAGGGGATGAGCTGTGGATAGGGGTGAAAGGCCAATCAAACTTCGTGATAGCTGGTTCTCTCCGAAATGCATTTAGGTGCAGCGTTGCGTGTTTCTTGCCGGAGGTAGAGCTACTGGATGGCCGATGGGCCTCAACAGGTTACTGACGTCAGCCAAACTCCGAATGCCGGTAAGTGAGAGCGCAGCAGTGAGACGGTGGGGGATAAGCTTCATCGTCGAGAGGGAAACAACCCAGACCACCAACTAAGGTCCCTAAGCGCGTGCTAAGTGGGAAAGGATGTGGAGTTGCACAGACAACCAGGAGGTTGGCTTAGAAGCAGCCACCCTTGAAAGAGTGCGTAATAGCTCACTGGTCAAGTGATTCCGCGCCGACAATGTAACGGGGCTCAAGCACGCCACCGAAGTTGTGGCATTGACATTTGTGGTAGGCCTTCGTGGTCCAGCCGTGTTGATGGGTAGGAGAGCGTCGTGTGCCGGGTGAAGCGGCGGTGGAAACCAGCCGTGGACGGCACACGAGTGAGAATGCAGGCATGAGTAGCGAAAGACGGGTGAGAAACCCGTCCTCCGGAAGACCAAGGGTTCCAGGGTCAAGCTAATCTGCCCTGGGTAAGTCGGGACCTAAGGCGAGGCCGACAGGCGTAGTCGATGGACAACGGGTTGATATTCCCGTACCGGCGAAGAACCGCCCACATGAAATCAGGAGTGCTAAGCATCCCAAGACACGTGGATCCCTTCGGGGACGATCGTGAGGCGGCATGCGACCCCATCTGGTGGAGTGAGCGTATTAACAGGTGTGACGCAGGAAGGTAGCCCAGCCCGGGCGATGGTTGACCCGGGGCAAGCGTGTAGGCCGAACCGTAGGCAAATCCGCGGTTCATCATGGCTGAGACGTGATGCGGATGAAAAGTGGGTGATCCTATGCTGCCGAGAAAAGCATCGACGCGAGGTTCTAGCCGCCCGTACCCCAAACCGACTCAGGTGGTCAGGTAGAGAATACTAAGGAGATCGAGAGAATCGTGGTTAAGGAACTCGGCAAAATGCCCCCGTAACTTCGGGAGAAGGGGGGCCTGAGGCGTGAACGGACTTGCTCCGGGAAGCGCTGCAGGGCCGCAGAGACCAGTGGGAAGCGACTGTTTACTAAAAACACAGGTCCGTGCCAAGTCGCAAGACGATGTATACGGACTGACGCCTGCCCGGTGCTGGAAGGTTAAGAGGACCGGTTAGCCGCAAGGCGAAGCTGAGAATTTAAGCCCCAGTAAACGGCGGTGGTAACTATAACCATCCTAAGGTAGCGAAATTCCTTGTCGGGTAAGTTCCGACCTGCACGAATGGCGTAACGACTTCCCAGCTGTCTCAACCGCGAACTCGGCGAAATTGCAGTACGAGTAAAGATGCTCGTTACGCGCAGAAGGACGGAAAGACCCCGTGACCTTTACTACAGCTTGGTATTGGTGTTCGGTGTGGCTTGTGTAGGATAGGTGGGAGACTGTGAAGCTGGCACGCTAGTGTCGGTGGAGTCGTTGTTGAAATACCACTCTGGTCACTCTGGATATCTAACTTCGAACCGTGATCCGGTTCAGGGACAGTGCCTGGTGGGTAGTTTAACTGGGGCGGTTGCCTCCCAAAAAGTAACGGAGGCGCCCAAAGGTTCCCTCAACCTGGTTGGCAATCAGGTGGCGAGTGTAAGTGCACAAGGGAGCTTGACTGTGAGACTGACAGGTCGAGCAGGGACGAAAGTCGGGACTAGTGATCCGGCAGTGGCTTGTGGAAGCGCTGTCGCTCAACGGATAAAAGGTACCTCGGGGATAACAGGCTGATCTTGCCCAAGAGTCCATATCGACGGCATGGTTTGGCACCTCGATGTCGGCTCGTCGCATCCTGGGGCTGGAGTAGGTCCCAAGGGTTGGGCTGTTCGCCCATTAAAGCGGTACGCGAGCTGGGTTTAGAACGTCGTGAGACAGTTCGGTCCCTATCCTCTGCGCGCGCAGGAAATTTGAGAGGATCTGACCCTAGTACGAGAGGACCGGGTTGGACGAACCTCTGGTGTGCCAGTTGTTCCGCCAGGAGCACCGCTGGTTAGCTACGTTCGGAATGGATAACCGCTGAAAGCATCTAAGCGGGAAGCCGGCCTCAAGATGAGATTTCCATCCCCCTCGGGGGGAGAGGCTCCCAGCCAGACGACTGGGTTGATAGGCCGGATGTGGAAGACAGGACTAACGACTGTCGGAGCTGACCGGTACTAATAAGCCGACAACTTGATAATCACTACACCCACACGATTTGAACTCATTCAAGTAAAGGCCGTGTGCGTGGCCCTGATGACTCGCGTCCACTCTGTGGTTCCCAACAGACGGAAACACAACAACTCAACACAGACACACACCCCCACCAGGGTGTGTGCACCGAGACCACCAAACCCACCCCCACAGGGTGCACCGTTTGGTTCTAGAGTTTCGGCGGCCATAGCGCGAGGGAAACGCCCGGACACATTCCGAACCCGGAAGCTAAGACTCGCAGCGCCGATGGTACTGCAGGGGGGACCCTGTGGGAGAGTAGGACACCGCCGGACATCATTTCGAGAAGAGCCGCCAGCAGAGATGCTGGCGGCTCTTCTTGGTTTAACGCGTCGCTCGAAGAGCCGGTGATCACGCGGCTCGCTCGAGCCTGCGATCAACGCGTAGCGCTATCGCGAAACGAGACGTGTGCGTACCGCGAGGCCGGCACACGCGACGACGGCGACACCGCCGAGCAGCGTCGCCCAGCCGACCGGCTCCCCGAGCAGGAGCGCGGCCCAGGCGATGTTCATGACGGGCTGCACGAGCTGCACCTGGCTGACCTGGGCCATCGGGCCGATCGCCAGGCCGCGGTACCACGCGAAGAACCCGAGGAACATGCTGACGACCGCGAGGTAGGCGAATGCGAGCCACTCGACGGGCGTCGCCGTCGGCGGTTGCTGCGCCACTGAGACGATCGTGAGGACGAGCATCAGCGGGGCTGCGACAATGAGCGCCCACGACACCGTCTGCCACGAGCCGAGCTCGCGTGCGAGGAGACCGCCCTCGGCGTAGCCGACCGCAGCCGCCACGACTGCGCCGAAGAGCAGCAGGTCCGACCACTGCAGGGCGCCCGTTCCGCCGTGCTGCACGGAGGCGAAGACGATCGCCGCGGCAGCGCCGAGCAGGGCGAAGACCCAGAACGACCGGGCGGGCCGCTCTCCGCCGCGGATCACCGCCATGACTGCGGTCGCCGCCGGGAGCAGCCCGACCACCACGGCCGCATGGCTGGCCGGCGCCGTGGTGAGGGCGAAGGAGCTCAGCATCGGGAATCCGATCACGACGCCGCCGGCGACGATCGCGAGCCGGGCCCACTGCAGCGTCGACGGCATGCGTTGACGCGCGATCGTGAGCACGGCGGCGGCCAGCGCGGCAGCGACGACGGCTCGCGCCGAGCCGATGAAGAGGGGCGAGAGCCCGCCGACCGCGACCCGGGTGAACGGCAGGGTGAACGAGAACGCCGTGACGCCGAGCAGTCCCCACCAGAGTCCGGCGCGGCCGGATAGCATTGCCGCGCGGCCGGGGATAACGCTACTCTGTCCTGTCATGAGTCAGAGTAGCACCGAGCGCATCGTGGCCGGCCTTCGCGCCTGGATGGCGACGGTGCCGCCCGGCGCCAGGGTGCCCTCGAACCGCGAGCTGACCGCCGAGTACGGTGCGAGTCCGGTGACGGTGCAGAAGGCGATGCGCCGGCTCGGCGCGCTCGGTCTCGTCGAGAGCCGGCCGGGGTGGGCACCTTCGTGCTGGCGACGCGCACGCTGCGACCGGCCGACTACGGCTGGCAGGCGGGGGCCCTGGGCGTGCCGGCCTCGCGGTTGGCCGGCTTGCCGTCGATGCAACGGCCGCACTCACCCGACGCGATCACGCTCCACTCGGGGTATCCGTCCCCCGAGCTCCTGCCCGAGCGTGCGGTTCGACAGGCACTCGTGCGCGCTGCACGCACCGACGCGATCGTTACCCGTTCGCCGGCCGCCGGCCTGCCCGAGCTGCGGGCGTGGTTCGCGAGCGAGCTCGCATCGGCGACGCCGGCCGGGATCGCGACGGCGTCGGCACGAGACGTCGTGGTCACGGCCGGCAGCCAGAGCGCACTCAGCTCGATCTTCCGGGCGCTCGTCGGGCCGGGTCGGCCGCTGCTCATCGAGTCGCCGAGCTACTGGGGCGCCATGCTCGCCGCAGATCAGGCCGGCGTCGAGCTCGTGCCGGTGTCGACGGGCGAGGCCGGTCCCGACCCCGACGAGATCGAGCGGGCGTTTGCCCGGACGGGGGCACGCGCCTTCTACGCGCAGCCGAGCTTCGCGAACCCGACCGGGGCGAGCTGGCCGGCGGAGACGGGCCGTGCCGTGCTCGAGATCGTGCGCCGGCACGGCGCATTCCTCATCGAGGACGACTGGGCGCACGACCTCGGCATCGACGCCGACGCCCGGCCGCTCGCCGCTCTCGACGACGACGGCCACGTGATCCGCGTGCGCTCGCTCACGAAGAGCGTCTCGCCGGCGCTGCGGGTCGGAGCCGTCATCGCGCGCGGGCCGGCGCGCGAACGCATCCTCGCCGACCGGGCGGCGGAGGCCATGTACGTGAGCGGAGTGCTGCAGGCCGCCGCGCTCGACGTCGTGACGCAGCCGGGCTGGACGACGCACCTCCATCGCCTTCGCGAGCAGTTGCGTCAGCGTCGCGACCTGCTCGTGCAGAGCCTGCGCGAGTTCGCGCCCGCCGCGCACGTCGCGGGCGTCCCCGCCGGTGGGCTGAACCTCTGGGTGCGCCTGCCCGACGGCGTCGACGTCGATCATCTCGCCGCCGAGACCGCGACGAACGGGCTCGTCATCGCTCCGGGGCGCGAGTGGTTCCCGGCTGAGCCGACGGCGCCGTACGTGCGACTCAACTACGCAGGCGAGGACCCCGCACGGTTCGCGGAGGCGGCGCGCATCCTCGGCGACTGCCTCGAGCGGGCGCCCCGGGGGGCGTGATCGACGGGTCGGCTCCGCGCAGCGGAGCGGATCAGCCGCGCTCGAGCGCGAGCGAGAACTCGACGAACCCGTCGGGCTCGACCGAGACGAAGCCGAGATTCGGTGCCTCCACCCCGTAGTCGGCGAACGTGATCGGGATGCTGCCGGCGACCTGGCCGGTCGTGCCGTCGAGCACCGCCTCGAGTTCGACGGTCACGGGCTTCGTGACTCCCGCGAGCGTGAGCTCGCCGGTCGCGGTGACCTGGTGCACGTCGCCGACCGACGGTGCCTCGGCGACCGAGATCGGCTCGGTGAGCACGAACGTCGCCGTCGGGAACTCGTCGGTGCGCAGCGCCGTCGTGCGGAAGTAGTCGTCGCGGTTCGCCGAGTCGGTCTCGATCGACGCGACGTCGACGGTGAACTCCGCGCTCCGCAGCGTGAGCGCGTCGACCGTGAGGGTTCCGTCGACCTCATCGGTGCGGCCGGTCACCGTGACGTCGGTGCCGTTGAGCACCTCGTCGACGCGGTAGCCCGCGAACGAGCCGTCGGCCACGACCCACTCGCCGCTGAGATCGGTCGGGACAGCGGCATCCGGATCGCTCGAAGCCGACGGGGAGGCGGTGACGCGAGGGGCCGCGTCGGCCTCGCCGACGATGAGGTCGCGGTACACGATCGGCCCGGCGATCGCGGCGGTCGCACCGAGCACGAGGGCTCCGGCGACGATCGAGGCGGTGATGATCTTCGTGCGCTTCTGCATGCGGCTCCAGGTCGAGGCGAGGGGTCGTCGGACTTCGAGCATGTCGTACGAACGTATGAGAACGCATGGAATCGGCCGGGAAGGTTCCAACATGACGGTGGATGTCGCAGACTTGCGCCATGAGCGACGACGATGCCGCGACCGCCGACGCGGGCGACGAGGCCCCGGACGATCCCCACCTCCTCGGGCCGGGCCTGCTGCCGACGCCGTTCACGGCCGACGAGATCCGCGCTGCGAGCGGGACGGGCAAGACCATCCGGCTCGTGGTCGACCTGCCCGACGGCACGAGCTTCGAGCGCGTCAACCGGTTCACCGACCTCGACGACGAGGGCGCCACACTCTCGCAGTGGCGGCTCGGAGTCGACGGCGGCGTCGACGGGCCGGTGACGAGCGAGCGGGTGACCTGGCTCGAGCTGCAGGAGCACGCGGCCTTCCCGGCCGAGCACACGACGCGGGAGACGGAGGTGCTCGACCTCGCGTTCGGTCGGGTCGAGTGCCTGCGCTACGAGGTGCGGCACGAGCCCGAGCACCCGGGAGTCGCGCGATTCTGGTTCGCGCTCGAGCATCCGGGCATGCCCGTGCGCTACGAGGTGCCGACGCCGACCGGTGTGGTCCGCACGAGCGTCGTCTCGATCGACGTCGACGACTGAACTCAGCCGGCGGTCGTCGGCCGCCAGCCGAGGGACGGGGCGACGTGCTCGGCGAACGCCGCGACGAGGCGCAGGTTGAACTCGACGCCGAGCTGGCTCGGGATCGTGAGCATGAGCGTGTCGGCCGACTGGATCGCGGCATCGCGCTGCAGCTGCTCGACGAGCTTGTCGGGCGTGCCGGCGTACGTCTTGCCGAACGTCGAGCGCAGGCCGTCGATGTAGCCGACGCCGTCGCCGTCCTGCCGGCCGCCGAAGTAGAGCTCGTCCTCGGCGGTCGTGATCGGGAAGATCGAGCGGCTCACCGAGGTGCGCGGCTCGCCTTCGTGGCCGGCCTCGCGCCAAGCGGCGCGGAACGCCTCGAGCTGCTGCGCCTGGAGCTCGTCGAACGGGATGCCGCGGTCTTCGGTGAGCAGGGTCGACGACATCAGGTTGACGCCCACGCGGCCCGCCCACTCGGCCGAGTCGCGGTTGCCGGCGCCCCACCAGATGCGCGAGCGGAGCCCCGGCGAATGCGGCTCGATGCGTTGCAGGCCGCCCGTGCCGGTCACGGGACCGGCGAACGGCGACGAACGGTCGGGCTCGGCGAGCCCCTCGCCCTCGATCGCCTGCAGGAACCGGGCGAAGTGGTCGCGCGCGAGGTCGGCGCCGCGCGGATCCTCGGAGCCGGTGTAGCCGAACGTCTCGTAACCGCGTACGACGGTTTCGGGTGATCCCCGGCTCACGCCGAGCGCGAGGCGCCCGCCGGAGATGAGGTCGACGGCTGCGGCATCCTCGGCGAGGTGCAGCGGGTTCTCGTACCGCATGTCGACGACGCCGGTGCCCATCTCGATGCCCTCTGTGCGCGCCGCGATCGCGGCGAGCAGCGTCATCGGCGACGCCTGCTGGCGCGCGAAGTGGTGAACCCGGAAGTAGACGCCGTTGACGCCGAGCTCGTCCATGCCCTGGGCGAGGTCGATCGCCTGCAGCATCGAGTCGGCGGCCGACAGTTCGCGGCCGCCGCCGAGCGGGCCGTAGTGACCGAACGAGAGCGTTCCGAAGCGTTGCATGTCAGGGCCAACGTCGGGCCGTCCGAGTCCATTCCGATGCATGGATGCCGCATCTCAGGGCCTGCCCCGATGTCGCCGTACTGAGTATCCCTCAGGATCATCACGTCAACTCGGAGAGCCGCCGCGGACTCCACGGCGCATCGTGAAAGGCGGACGATCATGGCCGACAGTGTCACGGTCCTGCAGGACGTCGGATCGGGCGGGAAGACCCTCGCGATCCTCGGCGAGGGGTTCGCAGCGGGCGCCGATCAGACGACCTACGACACCTACGTGCGCGACGTCGTGATGAAGCAGGTGTTCGGCGACGGGTACTACAACGAGGACGCCGCGGCCTGGAACATCCGCCGGGTGAACCTCGAATCGGTGCACTCGGGCGCGAGCACGCGCACCTGGAACCTCAACGGCACGCCGTCGAACACTGCGGACGACACCTCGACGGAGATGATCTTCGACACCGCGCTCGGCATCATCTCGAACGGGGAGTGGTGGCACGGCTGGTTCGAGAACGGCGCGAACACCAAGAAGCGCATCGACGACGCCCTCGCGAAGTGGGCGCCGGGCGCGGACTTCACGCTCATCATCGTCAACTCGACGCTGCCGGGCGGCCTTCGCACGGGGTCGGTCCTGAAGGTCACCACCCAGGAGGGCTGGGACGTGATCGCCCACGAGATGGGGCACGGCTTCGGCGACCTCGAGGACGAGTACAGCGCGACCGGCAAGGGCGCCTACTCGTCGGGCGAACCGGCGCGGGTGAACGTCACGATCGAGCGAACGCGCTCGAAGCTGAAGTGGAAGCAATTCGTCGCGGGCACGACGCCCATCCCGACGGGAACGGGCAACGCGGCGGGGTGGACCTCGGGCACGAAGCCGACCGGCTGGGACGACACCTCGGACGCAGGCACCTTCGAGGGCGGCGCGACGTTCGAGCGTGGCATCTTCCGCCCGGTCATCGACTGCCGGATGAACAGCAACACGCCCGACTTCTGCCCGGTCTGCTATACCGAGCTCAAGGACACCTACCACGGCCCTGCGAAGCACAGCTTCTCGCGCATGGTGCCGGGGCGGTTCAGCTCGAGCCTCGGGTCCGAGTTCATCGGCGTCGAGGACCGGGCCCTGACCGTCTACCGCGCCGACGGCCCACGGTGGACGCACAAGCGCACGACGGCCGCGGTCGTGCCCGGGTCGTGGGAGATCCGGCCTGGCGACCGGTACTGGGCCGGCGACTTCGACGGCGACGGCCGAGACGAGCTCGTCGTCTACAACTCGACCGACTGGGTGTTCCCCTATCTCGCGCTCATCAAGGTCGACACCGACGGGCGGATGCGGGTGCTCGCGCGGTACGACGGCGACATCCCCGGCTGGGGCGGCTTCGCACGGAACGACGACTTCCTCGTCGGCGACTTCGACGGCGACGGTCGCGACGACCTGCTCGTCGTGAACTTCGACGACTGGTCGATGCCGTACGTCGCGACGCTCATCTCCACCGGGTCGGGCTTCTTCCAATCGCGCCGCTACGACGGCGACATCCCCGGTTGGGGCGGGCTCGCCCGCCACGACGAGATCATGGTCGTGAACGCGCGCGGCACGAGCCAGGACGACCTGCTCATCTGGAACTCGCGCGACTGGTCGAGCGAGTACCTCGGGCTGTTCCGCAACCAGCGCGGGTCGTTCCGGTGCATCCGGATGTGGGAGGACGACATCCCCGGCTGGGGCGGCTTCGCGGAGCACGACCGGTTCTTCGTCGGCGACTTCGACGGCGACGGCAAGGAGGACCTCTACCTCTTCAACGGATCGGACTGGGCGAAGCCGTACCTCGCGATGTTCCGGTCGACCGGGAGCGACTTCGCGTTCGTGCGCATGTTCGACGGCGACGTACCCGGCTGGGGCGGCATGCGCAGCCACGACCGCTTCATGCCGGCCGACCTCACGGGCGACGGCAAGGTCGACCTGTTCGCCTGGAACATGGACGACTGGTCGCACGACTACGCCGGCCGCATGATCTCGAACGGCTCGAACCTGTCGGCCGACTTCCGCGAGGACTGGGTGGGGGAATGGCGGCTGGGGTCGGTCGACCGGTTCGAACGCGTGCCCGAGCGGCATCGGATCCGGGTCACCACGGGTCTCTCGCAGGCGATCGTGATCGGACCGCTCACGCGGAAGGGACCCGACCGGATCCTGGCCCACAACACCGACTGGATGTCGAGCTTCAGCGGCACCGGGCCGCTCGGCATGAACAGCATCTACAACCGCTGGGTGCACAACTACCGCTTCGGCCGCAACTGGTGAGCCGGGCACGAGGAGGGCGAGATCATGGACGAGTACGGCGAGCGCCCGCGCAAGCGGCTCGACGAGCGTGCGGGCGGCGACGGCGCGGCCGGTGACGGTGCGATCGCCGGCCGGGGGCGCATCTTCCGGTCGGGGCAGCGCAAGGACGGGCGGCGGATGTCGGTCGTGCTGAGGGAGCGGACCGGGCGCGCGAAGCCCGGGGTCGAGGCATCCCTCGCGCTGTACGGTGAGGAGACGAGGCGGAAGGATTGGGGGCCGCAGGTGGCACCGCGACGAGAGCCCGCCCCGCAGGAGCGGAGCGTGCGACTGCGCCTGGAGGTGCAGGGCGGCAGGATCAGCGTGCTGGACAGCACCGTGGTGGACGTGCCGCCGGCCGACCGGTCGGCCGCGCGCGGCACGGCGTTCATCGAGGTGCGGGCGGGCAAGTCGGTCGTCGCGCTCGAGCCGCTCGTCGACCCGGGGCTCAGCATCGGCATCCCCGACCGCAGCGATCCCGCCGACGCGTTCCGCGGGCACCGGGTCATCGAGGACGACACCTGGGAGGCCGTCGTGCGCGTGCCCGTCGAGGCGGTCGCCGACCGCGAGGCGGAGCTGTCGGTCTCGATCTACCGGGCCTCCGAACGGCTGATCCTCGAGGCGGAGTCTGACCTGCCGCTCGCGCGGCGTTCGCGCCGGGTCGAGGAGGTCGCGACGAGCGCGCCGATCCGGGCGGCCGAACTGCCGCACCTCGAGGTCGAGCGCGACGAGCGCAAGCCCGGGGCAGGGTCGTCGGCCGAGTGACGCGCCCCTGACACTGGTCACGATGCGGCATCCGGTCTAGCGTGAAAACCGGGGGAGATTCCGGCACGGAATCTGGAATACCAGCCCCCTTCGCAAAGTTGAGTTCAGTAGACTCAAGTTTTGAACGAAGGGATATCACCGTATGGCGAACATGCAGGGCGCGCCGAACTCGCAGGAGGAGCAGAAGTCGGCGCTCGAACAGTTCGGCGTCAACCTGACCGACCTCGCGAAGGCCGGCAAGCTCGACCCGGTGATCGGCCGTGACGCCGAGATCCGCCGCGTGAGCCAGGTGCTGACCCGTCGTACCAAGAACAACCCCGTGCTCATCGGCGAGCCCGGCGTCGGCAAGACGGCCGTCGTCGAAGGCCTCGCCCAGCGCATCGTCGCGGGCGACGTCGCCGAGTCGCTGAAGGACAAGCAGCTCGTCTCGCTCGACATCTCCGCGCTCGTCGCCGGCGCCATGTACCGCGGCCAGTTCGAGGAGCGGCTCAAGGCCGTGCTCAAGGAGATCAACGAGGCCGAGGGCGGCATCATCACGTTCGTCGACGAGCTGCACCTGCTCATGGGCGCCGGCGGCGGCGAGGGCTCGGTCGCGGCATCCAACATGCTGAAGCCCATGCTCGCCCGCGGCGAACTGCACCTCATCGGCGCGACGACGCTCGACGAGTACCGCGAGTACATCGAGAAGGACGCCGCGCTCGAGCGCCGCTTCCAGCAGGTGTACGTCGGCGAGCCCTCGGTCGAGGACACGATCGCGATCCTGCGCGGGCTCAAGGGTCGCTACGAGGCGCACCACGGGGTCACGATCTCGGATGCGGCGCTCGTGGCCGCGGCATCCCTCTCGAACCGGTACATCACCGCGCGGCAGCTGCCCGACAAGGCCATCGACCTCATCGACGAGGCCATGTCGCGGCTCAAGATGGAGATCGACTCGTCGCCCGTCGAGATCGACCAGCTCAAGCGCCAGGTCGACCGCATGAAGCTCGAGGAGCTCGCCCTCAAGAAGGAGAAGGACGACGCCTCGAAGGAGCGGCTCGCGAAGCTGCGCGAGACCCTCGCCCTGCAGGAGCGGGAGCTCGCGGGACTCGAGGAGCGCTGGGCGCGCGAGCGTCAGGGCCTCAACCGGGTCGGCGACCTCAAGAAGCGCATCGACGAGGCCGTCACGCAGCGCGACCTCGCGCTGCGCGCGGGCGACTACCAGAAGGCGTCGAAGCTCGAGTACGAGACCATCAAGAACCTGCAGCGCGACCTCGAGGCCGCCGAGCAGGCCGACGCCGCGGGCAACGCCGGCGGCGAGCCGCGCATGGTCAACGAGCAGGTCACCGACGAGGACATCGCCGCGGTGATCGCCGCGTGGACGGGCATCCCGGTCGGCCGGCTGATGCAGGGCGAGACCGAGAAGCTGCTGCATCTCGAGCAGGAGCTCGGCAAGCGCCTCATCGGCCAGAAGAAGGCCGTCGCCTCGGTCGCCGACGCCGTGCGCCGCTCGCGTGCGGGCATCAACGACCCCAACCGTCCGACCGGCTCGTTCCTGTTCCTCGGCCCGACCGGCGTCGGCAAGACCGAGCTCGCGAAGGCGCTCGCCGAGTTCCTCTTCGACGACGAGCGCGCCATGGTGCGCATCGACATGTCGGAGTACGGCGAGAAGTTCTCGGTCTCGCGCCTCGTCGGCGCCCCTCCCGGGTACGTCGGCTACGACCAGGGTGGCCAGCTCACCGAGGCCGTGCGTCGTCGGCCCTACTCGGTGATCCTGTTCGACGAGGTCGAGAAGGCGCACCCCGAGGTGTTCGACGTGCTGCTGCAGGTGCTCGACGACGGGCGCCTGACCGACGGCCAGGGCCGAACGGTCGACTTCCGCAACACGATCCTCATCCTCACCTCGAACCTCGGCTCGCAGTACCTCATCGACCCGGCCCTCAGCTGGAGCGAGAAGGAGCAGGCCGTGATGCAGACGGTGCGGCAGGCGTTCAAGCCCGAGTTCGTGAACCGCCTCGACGACCTCGTCGTCTTCTCGGCGCTCAGCGAGCAGGACCTCGCCGAGATCGTGAACCTCTACATCGACCGGCTCGGCGCGCGTCTGCACGAGCGGCGGCTCGAGCTCGGTGTCACGCCCGACGCCCGGGCCTGGCTCGCCGAGCGCGGTTACGACCCGCTGTACGGCGCCCGGCCGCTGCGCCGGCTCATGCAGCGCGAGATCGACGACCGGCTCGCCCGGGCACTCCTCGACGGCAGCGTGCGCGACGGCGACACCGTGGTCGTCGCGCTCGCCGCCGACGGCGAGTCGCTCACGGTCGCGCGCGCCGAGACCATCCGCGACGGGGATGCCCCGGACCGGCGCGACGCCGACGACGAGGTCGTCGAGGCCGAGCTGCTCGACGAGTAGGGCGGGAGCGAGGCGTCCGTGTCGGCATCGACGCGGATGCCTCGCGGCCCTGTCGGCGCGGCGGGGGAATCGCTAGCCTTGGCCTCGAACACGGTTCGAAGGGGGCGACGTGACCGAGGAGTTCGAGACGGGCGGAGCGGTGCTCAGCCGCACGCAGGTGAACGTGGTGCGACTGACCGGGCTCGCGGGGATCATCGGGGGCATCCTGCTGATCGTCGTGGCGATCGTCGCGTGGGTCGGGGTCTCGTCGCAGTTGCGCGCCGAGAACATCGTGATCCCCGACGACGCGCCGATCTTCGCAGGCAAGGTCGTCGACGGCCCGATCGACGCCTTCGTGCAGGCCGGCGTCATCGACATGCATGCGCGCGCCATGGCCGACGGCAAGACCTACTCTGAGCTCGACCAGGACGACCCGCTGCGCACGACCGTGATGAACGCGTCGTTCCTGCGCGCGTCGCTGTTCACCTCGGTGATCTCGTTCGGCATCGCACTGTTCGCCGGCGGGGTCGGCGTGCTGTTCCTGCTCTTCGGGTGGGCGTTGCGCACGATGGTGCCGCCGTTGCCGAAGTCGCGGTAGCGGGCTCACGCTGAGCGAGCCGGCCGGGTAGGCCGGGCAGGCGCGGTGCAGTGCGCTCGGCCGGCTGCGCCGCTCAGCCGGCTGCGCCGCTCAGCCGGCCGCGCCGCTCAGCCGGCCGCGGGACCGGCCGGTGACGCGCTCGGGTCGGCGACCGGCTCGGGCGACGGCTCGCTGACGCCGTTCGCAGAGGCCGGCACCCGGCGCTCGAGGGCGAGGGCGAGCAGCATGATCAGCACGCAGCCGGCGACCATCGCCGCGATGAACCAGGCGCCCTGGCCGACGCCGAGCAGCACCCCGGCGACGACGGGACCCGTGATCGCGCCGCCCTGGAACGCGGCCGCGTTGATGGCGTTGTACCGGCCTCGATTGCGGTCGTCGGCGAGATCGTTGTAGATCGCCGGCACGGTCGGCTGCAGCATCGTCTCGCCGAAGGCGAAGATGCCCATGAAGGCGAGCACGCCGATCGCCGCGGCGAGCGAGTCGGGCAACAGGCCGGTCGCGCCGAGAACGAGCCACGAGACGGCCCAGACGGCGGCCATGACCTGCATCACGCGTGTGCGGCGGTGGCCCGCGATCAGCTTCAGCACGGTGAACTGCAGCAGCACGATGACGGCCGTGTTGACGGCGAACGAGAAGCCGACGACCTGGGTCGACACCTCGGAGACCTGGCGGGCGTACGCGGGGAACCCGGCCTCCATCTGGCCGTAGCCGATGAACACCGAGATGAACGTGACCAGCGTCAGCCACAGCACCGCCGGGCGCTTGAGGATCTCGCGGTAGCCGCCGACCGGGGCAGCGTGCTCGTCGGGTTCGACGTGCGTGCGGACGTGTCGGAGGGGGCCGAGCAGCAGCGCCATGGGGATGAGGCTCGTGGCGGCGTCGACGAGGAAGATCGCGGTGAACGTGTCGGGGTTGTGCACGTCGACGAAGAACCCGCCGATGATGCCGCCCACGCCGATGCCGAGGTTGACGAGGGCGAAGTTGACGCCGAAGTACTGCTGCCGCAGGTCGCCCTCGACCACGGTCGCGATGAGTGCGTTGAACCCGGGCCACGAGACGCCGAAGTTGATGCCGATGAGCACGAGCGCGACCGCGGCCACCGCCGGCGTCGTCGCGAAGGCGAGCAGCGTGCAGCCGGCGATCATCGCGACGAGCCCGACGATGAGCACGATCTTGGCGCCGAAGCGGTCGATCAGCGTGCCGCCCGGCCCCGTGACGATGAGCCCCGTGATCGCGATGAGGCCCATGAGCGTGCCCGAGACGCCGAGGTCGAACCCGCGCACCTCGTGCAGGTAGATGATCGTGAACGGCAGCGTGAGGCCGCGCCCGAGGGTCTGGATGGCGACGGTCGACAGCAGCCAGCGCCCCTCGGTCGGCAGGGCGGCCCAGAACGATCTCATGCCGGTCACTCGGACATCTTGGCGGATGCCGCCGACATCCCGCGAACGGGGGCCCGCATCGGCGTCGGCGGTACGCTTCGAGCATGAGCGATCTGCTTCGCCGCCTCGAGGCCGAAGACGAGGAGTTGCGGTTCGCCGCGTTCACCCACGACGACGCCTGGGAGCTCGGCGCGAGACTGCGGTCGGTCGCGGCCGAGCGGCGGCTGCCGGTCGCGATCGCGATCTGGTTCGGCCCGCAGCGGGTGTTCCACGCCGCGCTGCCCGGCGCGAGCGCCGACAACGACGGCTGGCTCGACCGCAAGCACCACGTCGTCGAGCGGTACGGCAAGGCCTCGCTGCGCGTCGGCGAGGAGTTCCGGGCGAAGGGCGAGGACTTCGACACCCACGCCCGGCTCGACCCGCACGAGTACGCGGCTCACGGCGGCGTGGTGCCCCTGCGGCTCGACTCGGGTGCGGTGATCGGCGCGGTCGGCGTGTCGGGGCTCCCGCAGGTCGACGACCACGACCTCGTCGTCGGGCAGCTGCGGGCGATGCTCGGCGAGGCGCGCGAGCGGTGACGGCCCGGGCGGCGTTCGTCGACGTCGCCCGAGCCGCCGGCTCACCCGCTCACCGGCTCATCTGGACGCCCCGAGGGTGATCGACCGCCCCGGGAACCAAGGCGCGCAGCGCGATCAGACCCGGGTCGCCCTCGGTCCACTCGGTGCTGAGCGCCACGTACCGCGCGGTCGCGTCGACCGCCACGGCGCCGCGCGTCGCGCCGGCTTCGGTCGAGCCGACCTCGCGGAACGTGATGCCGTCGTCGCTCACCGAGACCGTCGCCGCCGGAGCGTCGTCGCCGTCCCACAGCGTGGTGACCGTGCCGATCGACTGAGCGGAGCCGAGGTCGGCGACCATGCGGCCGTTCGCCCCCGGCGTCCACGCGGTGCGGGCGTCGCCGTCGACCGCGGCCTGCGGTGAGCTCATGCCCTCGGGCAGCACCGATGCCGGGAAGGTGAGCGTCGCCAGGGCCAGGTCGGGCACCGGGAACGCGGTCGCGCCCGGGAACGACGTGGGCGCCGCGACCGTCGGCTTGCCCGTGGGCACCGTCCGCGTCTCGCCGGTCTCGACGTTCGTGACGTCGATCGTCCGGGCGGCTCCCTTGGCACTGGAGCCCGCACCGTCCTGCTTCACGACGCGCACCGTGCGGCCGTCGATCACCGACACGGTGACCCCGGCGCTCTGCGCGGCCTCGGTCGGCACCGTCGCGCGCGGAGCGAGCACCACGGCGTCGCCGGCGGGCACCGAGACGGTGAGGGACGAGGCATCCGCTCCGAGCACCTGATCGCCGGCGAAGAGCGACACCGTGTCGCCGACGTAGGGGATCGTGACGTCGGTCGTGACGTCGGTGCCGGTGAGGTTGAACGCGGTGAGGTAGCCACCGAGCGAGCTCACGAGCAGTCCGTCGGCGGTCGGCTGCGGCGCTGCATCCTGCGCGGCCGTCGCGGCCGCGTCGCCCGGCACCATCTCGACGAGCATCGGGTCGTCTCCGCCGCCGAGGCGCACGGTGTCGATCCCCGCCTTCTCGCTCGACACGGTGATCGGGGCCTGCCCGCCGCGCACGACGTAGCCGGCCGTATCCTCGACGTTGATCCACGACCCCTCGGTCGTCGTGACCTGGTCGCCCGTGTAGCGGAAGTGGGCGGCATCCTGCCACGTCGTGCCGTCTGCCGAGACCTGGATGCGGTACTCGCGACCGGCCGAGACCTCCCAGCCCAGCTGCACCTGGGCGATCGCGGTGGGCGCGCCGAGGTCGACCTGGATCCACGAGTCGGCCCGGGTGCGGTCGGCGCGCGACACCGCCCAGCGCGAGGCGGGGTCGCTGTCGGTCACGCTCGACGGGGCCCGGCCCGTGTCGGAGCTCGATGCCGTCGCGGGCTTGCCGGCCGCCGCGTCGACGCCCGTCGCCGTCAGCGCGCGCAACGTGTAGAGCGAGTAGCCGTAGGCGGGGTCGCCCTGCACGCCCTGCATGCGCACGAACCTCGCCTCGACCGGGGCCGGGGCGGTCGCGCCGGCCGGCGTCAGGTCGACCGTGTCGAGGCGCGCGACGTTCGCGTCGACCCCGCCCGTGCGGGCCGCCTGCGTGGTCCAGGTCACGCCGTCCGACGAGGTCTGCACGAGGTAGCGCTCACCGGCGCTCACCTCCCAGGCCAGACGCACCGCACCGACGGTCTGCTCGGCGCCCAGGTCGACCTGGATCCACGAGTCGGCGCGCGTGCGCTCGGCGACGGCGACGGCCCACCGCGTGGCGGGATCGGCATCGGTGACCGTCGAGGCCCGACGGGCCGGGTCTTCGCTCGAGGCGGTCGCCGGCCGTCCCGCGGCGAGGTCGGTGGTGGCCTCGTCAGCCGTCCCGTAGGCGTGCAGCGAGTACAGCGAGTAGCCGTACCGCGCGTTGCCCTGCTGGCCCTGGATGCGCACGTAACGCGCGGGCACCGGGGCGAACGAGAGGTCGTCGATGCGCGCGGCGTTCGCGTCGGCGGGGTTCGGCGGCGTCACGACGGGCAGGGAGTCGGTGGCCGATCCCTCGGCCGTGTGGAAGGTGCGCGATCCGTCGAGGCCGTTGTAGCCGCCGAGGTCGAGGTTGCGCACCGAGACGGTGCCGTCCTGCCAGCCGGCGCCCGTCGAGGCGTACAGTGCTGCACCCGTCGGCAGGGTCACCTGGCCCGCGTAGCCGTCACCGATGCGGAAGACCGATGAGGTGCCCTCGAAGCCGTCGCGGGGCGCCGTGTAGGTGCTCGTGCGCCGGTCGTCGACGGTCGCCGCCGAGTTCGGGTACAGGTACGGCGTCGCACCCGACAGTGCGAACAACCAGGAGTCGTGGCCGGCGACCCAGGGGAACTTCACGAACCCCTTCTTGCTGGATGCCGCAGCCCAGGCGTTCGCGGACTGCTGCACCGAGAGGCCGGGGCCCGCGCCGAAGTCGCGCACGCCTGCGAGCCGGGCGAAGAACTCGTCCTGCGGCGTGGGTTCGACGACGCCTTCCGCCGACTCGGCGGCCTCGACGTGCAGCAGGTACGAGATCGCGATCTCGGCGCGCGCCTCGGGCTCGTACTTGGGCTCGCCCGAGAACTTGGCGAGCCGATCGACCGGGGCGTAGGCCTGGTAGGCCTCGAGCGAGGCGGCCAGGTTCGCCTCGGCGCGCACGGCGTCGGGGTCGCGCAGCACCTGCCCGAGGAACGCCATCGGGATCACGTCGCGGCCGTAGAGGTACTCGCGGTCGTTGACCATCGGCATGAACGGCTCGCCCTGGTTCGACATCACCATCTCGATCGACCGCCAGAGCTCGGCCGAGTTCGGCTGGTGCTTCAGGTAGTCGGGGATCGGCTGGTCGTTGAGGATGAACTGGATCGCGTTGCGTCCGCCCGAGCGCCAGATGTCGGACTGGTAGTGCGGACCGAACGACCCGTGGTTCTCGACGAGGTACGTGTCGTAGATCGTCTGCATCGTGTTCGTCGAGACCGGCTCGCCGGCGACGACGGCCGGGTTGTTGAGGTCGGCGGTGGGCTGGCCGGCGGCGTTGCGCGCCCAGTCGCCGAGCTGCTCGTTCCAGCGTGCGGCGTCGGCGTTGTCGGGTGCCCAGGCGAGCCCCGGCGCGAGCGCCTGCGTGTACACGCCGGCCTCCTCCTGAGCGGTGTCGCCCACGTGCTTGCCGGTGGGCCAGTCGGCCGTCCACGAACCCGAGAGCGGGTCGTCGCCGTGATCGAGGTCGGAGGTGTACGTCGACTGCCCGACGGCGATCGTCTCGAGGTTCTGCTGCGTCGTGGCGTCGAGCCGATCCCAGAGCACGCGCCCCGCGTCGAGGAAGTACGACTGGAAGGTGGAGTCCCAGAACAGTCGCTTGCCCCACGTGCCGTTCGGGTCGACGAAGCGGTTCTTGGCGGCGTAGTAGCGGATCGTGTCGACCGTTCGCTGCGTCAGCTCGTCTTTCGAGATGCCGGTGATCTCGGCGTCGTACTCGCCGTGCGTGACGAGCACGGCGTTGCCGAGCACGACCGCGAAGTTGAAGTCCTTGAACTGGTAGGCGTTGATCGCCGGGTCCCAGACCGTGTTCACCCAGCGTGTGTGGCGCAGCAGGGCGGCGTAGTAGTCGGCCGCGATCTCGTCGGGGGCGCCGAAGGCGGCGCTCGTCATGACGGCCGGGGCCGCGCTTGCCCGGGCGGCAGGGGCCAGGGCGGCCGGCGCGAGCCCGGCGAGCGGTACGGCGAGGGCAGCCGCGACGGCGAGGGCGACGACGCGGCGCGGTCGGGGCGCTGCCGCGAGCCGAGCGGGGGTGGGGCCTGAGGGGGCCATGGTGTCTCCTGGATTCGATGGGCCGGCGGGATGCCACGTGCGGTTCGACAGGAGCCAGGTCGGGAAGTACTCGACGTGACAGCGCTGTCAGAAGGGTGCGGACAACGTAACCCGGAGGCGGCCGGGGCGTCAAGACGCACTCGGGCGGCGACGGTCGCCGCGAACTCGGACTTGGGTGCTCCACAGGTTCGCTACCCTACGTCGCATGTCGACTTCCCAGCCCTCTGCCGCCACCGCCCCCGACGACGGCCGCGGCCCCTACCTCGCTCCGGCGCACCGGCTGAAGGCGTTCATCGACGCCGTGGTCGCCATCGCCATGACGCTGCTCGTGCTGCCGCTCATGGAGAGCGTCACCGAGCTCGGCGGCGAGGGCGGCAGCGTCGTCGGGTGGTTCGGCGAGCACGGCGAGCAGCTGATGAGCTTCGTGCTGAGCTTCGTGCTCATCGCGACCTTCTGGCTCACGAACCACCGTGTGTTCGCGCAGCTCGAGCGCACGACGGGGGCGTTGCTCTGGCTCAGCGTCGCGTGGATGTTCACGATCGTCTGGCTGCCCGTGCCCACCGCGATGCTCGGGGCGATGGAGGCGGACGACGCGCAGAAGGTCGTCTACATCGGCAGCCTCATCGTGACGAGCCTCGCGTCGCTCGCCATCCGCTGGTACCTGCTGCGCCACCCCGAGCTGCATGAGACCGCGCCGGTGCGCCTGCGCCGCGGCATCCTCGCCGATGTCATCTCGGCCGCCCTGTTCGCCCTCGCGCTCGTGATCGCCGTGGCGGTGCCGGCCGTCGGCTACTGGGCGATGTTCCTGCTCGTGCTCGTGTCGCCGCTGCACGCGCTCGCGACGCGGGTCGGCGAGCGCCGTGACCGATCGGCGCGAGCCGGGCGCGACGGCGCGAACCGGCAATAGGCTCGGAGTCATGCTCGCCACCGTCATCCACGCCGCCCGCGACATCCGCGTCGAGACCGTGCCCGACCCCGTCATCTCGACGGGCGACGACGCGATCGTGAAGGTCGTCGCCGCGTGCGTCTGCGGCTCCGACCTCTGGCCGTACCGCGGCGTCACCCCCGTGAACGAGCCGCGCCGCATCGGGCACGAGTTCATCGGCGTCGTCGAGGCGATCGGCGACGACGTGACGGGCGTGCAGGTCGGCGACTTCGTGATCGCGCCCTTCTACATCTGCGACGACACGTGCGTGAACTGCCGCAACGGGGTCTCGACCTCGTGCCTCCACGGCGGCTGGTGGGGCGGTGACGACCGCAAGGGCGCCTTCGCGGACGCCGGCCAGGGCGAACGCGTGCGGGTGCCGCTCGCCGACGGCACGCTCGTCGTCGTGCCCGGGCCGGTCGACGACGACCAGGTGCCGGGCCTCCTCACGCTCTCCGACGTCATGGGAACCGGCCACCACGCCGCCGTCTCGGCGGGCGTCTCGCCGGGCGAGACCGTGGCGGTCGTGGGCGACGGCGCCGTCGGGCTCTGCGCGATCATCGCCGCGAAGCGGCTCGGTGCGTCGACGATCATCGCGATGAGCCGCCACCCCGAGCGCCAGGCGCTCGCCCGCCGGTTCGGCGCCACCCACGTCGTCGCCGAGCGCGGCGCCGAGGGCATCGCCGCCGTGCGCGAGCTGACCGGCGGCATCGGCGCCGACCGCGTACTCGAGTGCGTCGGCACGAAGGAGTCGATGGACCAGGCGATCCGCTCGGCCCGGCCCGGCGGCATGGTCGGCTACGTCGGCGTGCCGAACGGCGGCCCCGAGCTGCCGGTGCGCCAGCTCTTCAACACGAACGTCGGCGTCAACGGCGGCGTCGCGCCCGTGCGCGGCTACATCGAGGAGCTGCTGCCCGACGTGCTCTCGGGTGCGATCGAGCCGGGCCTCGTGTTCGACCTCGAGCTGCCGCTCGCCGACGCCGCCGAAGCGTACGCCGCGATGGACGAGCGACGCGCGATCAAGGTGCTGCTGCGGCCGTAGTGGCGGGCGACGCCAGGCAGACGAGCGAACGAATCGAGGATGCATCCATGGCGGATGAACTGCAGTTGAGCGACCGGGTCGTCGAGCGGCTCGCGACCGAGGAGACCATCTGGCTCACGACCGTGAAGGCCGACGGCACGCCCGTGCCGACGCCCGTGTGGTTCGTCTGGAACGACGGCGAGCTCATGCTGCTCTCGCAGCCCGCCACCCCGAAGCTCGCGAACCTCGCCCGCAACCCGCGCACGGCGCTGCACTTCAACACCGATACCGAGGGTGACGACGTCGCCGTGTTCACGGGCTCGGCGCGCATCGGCGAGATCGGCGAGACGCCCGAATGGGCGGAGTACGCGGAGAAGTACGCCGCCGGGATGGTGCGCTACGGGTTCACGCCCGAGAGCTACATCGCCGAGTACTCGGTGCCGGTGCGCGTGACGGTCGAGCGCGTGCGGAGCTGGTAGCCGGGGTCTCGATACGCTTCGCTACTCGACCACTGCTGCCGGCGGCGCCTACGCGTCGACGTCGTCGAGGCGGGCGATCACGACCTCGAGGAGGCGGGCGAGCTCGCCGCGCTCGTCATCGCTCAGGTCCTGCAGTACGTCGGTCTCGACCACCGACGAGCCGCGGATGGCGAGGCTGAACAGCTCCCACCCCTCGTTCGTGAGGCTCACGTAGGTGCGCGTGCGGTTCTCGGGGTCGGGCGTGCGCTCGACGAGCCCGCGCTCGGCGAGCTTGTCGAGCCGGTGCGTCATCGACGACGGTGCGACGTTCGTGAGGTCGGCGAGCTGGCTCGGCGTGAGCGCCTCGCCGGCCTTGGCGAGCGACGTGACGACGGCCCACTCGCCCGCGGCGATGTCGAGGTCGGCGAGCTGGCGCACGTACCACTGGTCGAGCTTCTTCGTGAGGCTCTGCACGGCCGTGATGACCCGCTGCACCGACTCCTCGCCGCCGGCGGCGACATAGGTCGCGACGGCCCGGCGGTGCAGTTCGGGCGCGCTCTGGATTCGTCGGGGCATACGGGAATTCTCCCACGCATGTTTCGGTTGCTAATATTTCGATATCGAATACTTCACGTTCGAAGGGTGAGGGATGCTCCGGGGCCGACGTCGGCCCCGGAGCATCCCTCTGCTCATTCGAGACCTCGGGAGGAGGACACCATCATGCGCGCACGACTGCTCATCCTGGCCAGTGCCATCGGCTCGCTCGGTTGGGGGGCGGTGCTGCCCTACCAGTACGCCTACGCGGCCGACACGCGCGGCTGGGGTGCCCTCGTCGCGGCCGGTGCGTCGTCGCTGTTCTCGATCGGCGCGCTCGTCGCGGCCCCGCTCGCCGGGCGCCTCGCCGACCGCTTCGACCCCGTGAAGGTCGCCGTCATCGCCCAGCTGATCGGTGCTGCGGGCGTCGCATCCCTCATGTTCGTCGACGTGCCGGCGCTGTTCCTCGCGGGCATGCTCGTGTTCGGCCTCGGACTCTCGGCGGCCGTGCCGGCCAAGCAGGTGCTCGCGCTGCAGTGGTCGTCGGGCGACGACCGGCGCAAGGTGTTCGCCTACAAGTTCACGGGCGAGTCGCTCGGCATGGCGGCCGGTGCGTTCCTCGCGGGCCTCGTCGTCGACCTCGACCGGCCCGACGGGCTCGACATCGGGTTCATGATGGCCGCCGCGGGCTTCGTGCTGTCGTCGGCGATCATCGCGGTCGCGGGGCGGGTGCGGCAGGCCGGGGAGTTCGGGCTGCCGGCCGCGAGCGGTGCCCGCGCCGGGTCCGCGACGGGCAGCCTCGCCGCGCACACGGGCGCCTTCTCGGCGCTGGATGCCGCGACCGGAGCGATCGCCGTCGTCGACCTCGACGGCGACGGACACCCCGACGGTGCCGCGAAGTCGCGCGGCGCGCTGCGCAAGATCTTCGCCGAGCCCGCGATGCGGTGGACGGCCGTCGTCACGGTCACGCTCGCGCTCGGCTTCTACGCCCAGTTCGAGTCGGGCCTGCCCGCGTACGGCATCACCGTGCTCGACGTCGACCCGTCGGCGATCGGCATGGCCGCGGCGATCAACTGCCTCGTGATCGTCGCGCTGCAGGTCATCGTCGTGAAGCTCACCGCGAAGCGCAGCGCGCCCGTGCTGCTCATGGCCGTCGGCTCGATCTGGGTCGTGTCGTGGCTCATCCTCTCGGCGGCGCAGTTCGCTCCCGGCATCGCCTCGGCGTTGTTCGTCATGACCTACGGCATCTTCGCCGTCGGCGAGACGATCTACAGCCCCGTCCTCAACCCGCTCACCGCGCAGCTGGCGCCGAAGGGCATGGTCGGGCAGACGCTCGGCACGATCGGCGCGATGCAGACCGCGTTCTCGGCGGCGGGTCCGCTCGTCGCGGGCGTGCTGCTCGGCGCCGGGCTCGCCGACGTATTCCTCGGTATGCACCTGCTCGTCAGCGTCATCGCGGTGTTCGCCGCGTGGCGCATCAAGAAGGCGCTCGACCGGAAGGCGCTCGACCGCAAGGCGCTCGACGAGCGCGACGCCTCGAAGCCCGAGCGGCGCGACCCGTCGCCCACGACGCCGGTCGACCTCGTCGGGGCCTGAGCCGCAGAGACGACGGATGCCCCGGGGCCGGCCGGCCCCGGGGCATCCGGGTCTGTGCTGCGGCGGTTACGCGCCGACCGTCACGAACTCGGCCAGCTCCATGCGCCGGCGCGGGGCGACCTCGCGCTCGCGGAGCACGTCGTTCAGCTGGTCGACGTCGCCGAGGGCGCCGATCGTGGTGATCGAGACGACCTCCTGGTTGTCGGGCAGGTCGAACGCGTCGTGGATCGCCGCCGCGTCGAAGCCGCCCATCTGGTGCGTGTGCAGGCCCTCGTGCTGCGCCTGCACCGTGAGGTGGGCGACCGCCTGGCCGAGGTCGTAGCGCGCCCACGGGCGCTGGCGACCCTCGGCGTCGACCGTCTCGGCGATGTTGACGATGAGCACGGCGGCCGAGTCGGCCCACTCCTGGTTGAAGCCCGCCATGCGCTCGTGCAGGGTCGTGAACGCCGCGGTGCCGCGACGCGCGACGATGAAGCGCCACGGCTGCGAGTTGTTCGCCGACGGTGCCCAGCGCGCGGCCTCGAGGATCGTGCGGAGGGTCTCGGTCTCGACGACGGCCTCGGGGTCGAAGGCGCGAGGGCTCCAGCGCTCGACGAGCGGATCGATGAGGGGGGCGGCGGTGTCGGCCTTGCGCGAGGTCAGATCGGTGACGAGGGTCATGGTGGTGCGTTTCCTGTTTCGTTCGTGGAGCTGATGCCGGGTCGCCGTCGTCCCGATCGATTCGAACGCATGGAACCGCGGGAGTATTCCACTCGGCCCGTCGAACTCTTCGTGAAGCCCCTATCGCCCGCGCCCGCCCTGTGCGAGCATTGCCCCGGCAAGATCCGTCAATGAGGAAGGATGCTTCATGCTGAAGATGCGATCCATCGCAGCAGCGTCAGCGCTAGCGATCGGTTTCACCGCGCTCGCCGCGTCACCCGCGGGGGCCGTCGGGACCGGTTCGGGCGGTGAGCACGAATACGTCGTGCTCTTCGCCGAGGGAACGTCGAGCGCCGATGCGCGCGCCGCGGTCGAAGCTGCGGGCGGCACGGTGGTCTCCGAGAACGACGCCGTCGGCGTCGCCACCGTGCAGGCGGGCGACGGCTTCACCGCCGCTGCGGCCGACCAGGCCGTGATCCAGGGCACCGCGCAGAACCGCATCATCGGCGGCGTGCCGGGGGCGGGCGCGGCCAAGGGCAAGGCCAAGAAGGTCGACGCCGCCGAGCGCGACCTCACGGAGGGCGCGACCCTCGCGAAGGGCGCCGCCAAGGGCAAGGCCAAGGCCCCCGCCGGCAAGGGCGAGCCGCTCGCCTCGCTGCAGTGGGACATGCAGCAGATCGGCGCCACGGCCGACGGGTCGTACAAGTGGCAGAAGGGCTCGAAGCAGGTCAAGGTCGGCATCATCGACACCGGTGTCGACGGCACCCACCCCGACATCGCCCCGAACTTCGACAACGCGCTCAGCCGCAACTTCACGGTCGACGTGCCGGTCGACGCGAACGGCGCCGACATCGACGGGCCGTGCGACGCCGAGCCCGACGCGTCGTGCAACGACGCCGCGAACGTCGACGAGAACGGTCACGGCACCCACGTCGCCTCGACGATCGGCTCGCCGATCAACGGCCTCGGCATGGCGGGCGTCGCGCCCAACGTGTCGCTCGTCAACCTGCGCGCCGGGCAGGACTCGGGGTACTTCTTCCTCGAGCCGTCCGTCGACGCGCTCACCTACGCGGGCGACAACGGCATCGACGTGGTCAACATGAGCTACTACGTCGACCCGTGGCTCTTCAACTGCACGAACCAGCCCGAGGACTCGGCCGAGGACAAGCAGGAGCAGGCGACCGTCATCGAGGCGATGCAGCGGGCGCTCGACTACGCCCGCGAGCGCGGCGTGACCCTCATCGCCGCCGCAGGCAACGAGGCCATCGACTACACGAAGCCGATGACCGACGCCACGAGCCCCGACTTCGCGTCGGTGCCCGGTGAGGCTGCCTACGTGCGCGACCTCGTCGACCCCGCCTCGTGCGTGTCGATGCCGGCCGAGGCCGACGGCGTCATCTCGGTCTCGAGCACCGGCGTCTCCGAGCGCAAGGCGTACTACTCGAGCTACGGCAACGGGTACATCGACGTGGCGGCGCCCGGCGGCGACGTCTACGACACCGCCGACGACACCCGCGACATCACGAAGGGCATCCTCGCGGCCTACCCCGAGTCGCTCGGTGCGATCGAGGGCACGATCGACGAGAACGGCGAGCCCACCACGCCGGCCGTCGTGAAGAGCTGCGACACGTCGGGCAAGACCTGCGCGTACTACCAGTACCTGCAGGGCACGTCGATGGCCTCGCCGCACGCCGTGGGCGTCGCCGCGCTCATCGTCAGCCAGTACGGCAAGGTCGACCCGAAGACGGGCCACACCGGCAAGACCCTCGACCCGGCGACCGTCGAGCAGATCCTGCTCGGCACGGCGACGGCGAAGGACTGCCCGGTTCCGGCCGACTTCACCTACACGCGGCACCTGCCCGCGGGCAACACTGTGACGGCGACGCACACCTGCGAGGGCGACGGCTCGCCCAACGGGTTCTACGGCGCGGGCATCGTGAAGGCGCTGCACGCGATCGGGCGGTAGGCTCCGGCCCCCGCACGGCGACGGGCGCGGCATCCGAATCGGATGCCGCGCCCGTTCGCGTGCGCCGTGGGCGCGCTACGTGGCGCGCCCGACCGGGTGGTCTCGATACGCGCTGCGCGCTACTCGACCGACCGTGGTCTCGATACGCGCTGCGCGCTACTCGACCGACCGGGTGAGCTCCTCGCGGATGCCCGCGACGAACGCGTCGATGTCGTCCTCGCTCGTGTCGAAGCCGCACATCCAGCGCACCTCGCCGCGCGCGGCATCCCAGTCGTAGAAGCGGAAGCCGCGGTCGCGGAGCCGGTCGGCGACACCCTGCGGCAGGGTCGCGAATACGCCGTTCGACTGCGTCGCCTGGCTGAAACCGAGGCCGGGCAGCTCGCCCGCCGCGATGCCCGCGTCGAGCGCGTCGCGCAGGCGCGAGGCCATCGCGTTGGCGTGGGTCGCGTTGCGCAGCCACAGGTCGCCCTCGTAGAGCGCGATGAGCTGGGCCGACACGAAGCGCATCTTCGAGGCGAGCTGCATGTTGAGCTTGCGCAGGTACTTCAGGCCCTCGGATGCCTCGGGGTTCAGCACCACGATCGCCTCGGCGCCGAGGCATCCGTTCTTGGTGCCGCCCACGCTCAGCACGTCGACGCCGGCGTCGCGGGTAAATGCGCGCAGCGGAACGCCGAGCGAGGCACCCGCGTTCGACAGGCGGGCGCCGTCCATGTGCAGCTTCATGCCGAGCGAGTGGGCGTGCTCGGCGATCGCGCGCACCTCGTCGACGGTGTACGCGGTGCCGAGCTCGGAGGTCTGCGTGATCGACACGACGAGCGGCTGCGCGCGGTGCTCGTCGCCCCAGCCCCACGCCTCCTCGTCGATGAGCTCGGGGGTGAGCTTGCCGTCGGGCGCGGCGACGGTGAGCAGCTTGATGCCGCCGACGCGCTCGGGCGCCCCGCCCTCGTCGGAGTTGATGTGCGCCGTCTTGGCGCTGACCACGGCGCCCCAGCGCGGCAGCATCGACTGCAGGCCGGTCACGTTGGCGCCCGTGCCGTTGAACACGGGGAACGCCTCGACGCCCTCGCCGAAGTGGTGGGCGAACACCTGCTGCAGGCGCTCGGTGTAGACGTCCTCGCCGTACGCCACCTGGTGGCCGTCGTTGGCCGTGGCGATGGCGGCGAGCACCTCGGGGTGCACGCCCGAGTAGTTGTCGGAGGCGAAGCCGCGGAAGGTCGTGTCGTGGAGCGGAGAGTTCACCGAACCATCCTCGCATCCGGGGGCGGGCAAGCATCGTGACGGGCGGCGCAGGGATCGCGCGTGCGGGCGGGAATCCGCGCACGGATGCCGCGGGCGGACCCGAACTTGCAGGATGAGCCGGTCACCACCGCTGTATGCGGGTGTGCCGGCTGCATCATCCTGCAACCGCATCGCGTGAAGCGGGCGGATGCCGCGGGGCCCCCACCCCGAGGCATCCGCCCGCAGTCTGTCGCGCCGAGGCGCGCGGCGTCGCTACCCGCGCAGCGCCTCGGCGAGGGGCACCCGCGCACCCGTGCGCAGGAGCGAGTTGCGGTAGATGCGCTCGCCGATCGCGACGGCGATCGCCGTCGTGGCGACGAGGATCACGAGCGAGACGATCGGTTCCCACCACTCGGCCTGACCGAGGAAGATGCGCACGGGCATGCCGACCGGCGCCGAGAACGGGACGTAGCTCATGATCGTGAGCACCGTCGGGTCGTCGAAGAAGAAGACGACGAGGAAGTACGGGATCATCACGAGCATCGTCACGGGCGTCGTGACCGACCCGATGTCCTCGGAGCGCGACACCATCGCGGCCGTCGCGGCGAACAGGGCGGCGAGCATCACGAAGCCGATGGCGAAGAACACGACGAACCAGATCACCGAGCTGCCGAGTCCGCCGAGGAGCACCTTCTGGCCTGTGAGCATGAGCCCGGCGATCGCCAGCACCGCGATCGCGAGGATCTGCCCGAACGCGAGCACGCTGTTGCCGATCACCTTGCCCGTCAGCAGGGCGCGCGCCGACACGGTCGAGAGCAGGATCTCGACGACGCGGGTCTGCTTCTCCTCGACGACCGACTGCGCGATCGTCGTGCCGAACGTGAGCGCCGACATGAAGAACACGATGCCGAAGCCGAACGCCACGAGGTACGCGAGACCGGGATCGACGGCGGCCGGCTCGAGCAGTTCGACGCTCGGCCGCACCGAGAGCGCCCCCACGACGCCGTTGGGCGTCTGGTCGAGCCCGATCACCGTGATGCCGAGGGGGTCGGATGCATCGGGCACGACGATCGCATCGACCTCGCCGTCGCGCAGCAACTGCTCGCCGGCGGCCTCGTCGTCGACGGGGACGGCCTCGAGCGCCTCGTTGCCGGCGACCGACTCGGCCGCCGACCCGACGACCGCGACCTTCGTCGGGTCGGACTGCCCGCCGAACAGGCTGCCGAGCACGACCGAGGCGAGCACGGCGAGCATGAGCACGCCCGTGGAGATGAGGAACGCCTTGCTGCGCAGGCGCATGGTGATCTCGCGGCCAGCGATGAGCGAGACGCTGTCGACGAAGCGCGGCTCGGCCGGGGGGCTCGAGACGCTCGCTTCGCTCGCTCCTCGATCACCGGGGGTGTTCGTCGGCACGCTCATCGCACGACCTCCGTGAAGATCTGGGCGAGCGTGGTGTGCTCGCGGGTGAAGCTCACGACCTCGCCGCGGGCGACGGCCTCGGCGAGCACCGCCTGCCGCGCGGCATCCGAATCGGCCTCGAACACGGCCCAGCCGCCGTCGAAGTCGGCGACCGTGATGCCGGCCTGTCCGCGCAGCCAGCCGACGTCGCCGTTCGTGAGCAGTTCCCAGCGCTCGGAGCCGTGCGCGCTGCGCAGCTCGTCCCGCGTGCCCTGCGCGGCGATGCGGCCGCCCGCGATGATCACGAGGTCGTCGCAGAGCCGCTCGACGATGTCGAGCTGGTGCGACGAGAAGAGCACCGGCACGCCGGTGGCGGCGACGTCGGCGAGCACGGCCTGCACGGTCTCGACGGCCATCGGATCGAGGCCCGAGAAGGGTTCGTCGAGCACGAGCACCTCGGGGCGGTGCACGAGGGCCGCGGCGATCTGCGCGCGCTGCTGGTTGCCGAGCGAGAGCGACTCGATCGTGTCGCCCTGGCGCTCGCCGAGGCCCAGTCGCTCGAGCAGCTCGACGGCATTGCGGGTCGCGGCCGCGGTGCTCCAACCGTGCAGTCGTGCGAGGTAGACGGTCTGCTCGAGCACGCGCATCTTCGGGTAGAGGCCGCGCTCCTCGGGCATGTAGCCGAACCGGCGGCGGTCGTTCGCCGTGATCGGCGCGCCGCCGAGGGCCACGGTGCCGCCGTCGGCGGCGAGCACGCCGAGGATGATGCGCATGGTCGTCGTCTTGCCGGCGCCGTTGCCGCCGACGAAGCCGGTGAGCCGGCCGTCGCCGACGGTGAACGACACCGCGTCGAGCGCGCGGCGCTCGCCGTAGTGCTTGGTCACGTCCTGGAGTTCGAGCATGCCTTCACGCTAGGGATGCCGCGGGGCCGGCGTCATCCGCCGGGCGGGGGGTTTCGGTGGTCCGCCGTGCGGGGGAGCCCGGGGCCTCGTGGGTCGAGGAGCGACGGAGGAGCGTCTCGAGACCGTCGCGCGGGCGAGGCTCAGGGGGTTATGGATGTCGGCGGGCCCGGTTACCCTCGCAGGGTGAGTGAGGGGCTCGACGCGACGGACTCGACCACGGCGCAGGGCGCGCCGCCGACGGTCGTGCCCCCACCGAACGGCATGCGCACGTTCCTGCACGTGCTCGTCAACACGATGCTCGCGAACGTCACGACGAGCTTCCTGTGGTTCGCGCTCACGTTCTGGGTCTACCTCGAGACCAAGTCGGTGCTCGCGACGGGCATCATCGGCGGCGCGTACATGCTGCTCATCGCCGTGTTCGCGATGTTCTTCGGCACGATCGTCGACCGGCATCGCAAGCACCGGGTGATGGTCTTCTCGAGCCTCGTCACGCTCGGCTCGTTCGGCATCGCGGGGGTGCTCTACCTGCTGCAGCCCGAGGCGTCGCTCCTCGACCTCGGCGGTCCGTGGTTCTGGGCGTTCTCGGGCATCATCCTGTTCGGCTCGGTGGTCGAGAACATGCGCAACATCGCGCTCTCGACGACGGTGACGCTGCTCGTGCCGGTCGAACGCCACGCGAACGCGAACGGCATGGTCGGCACGGTGCAGGGGCTGTCCTTCATCGTCACGAGCGTGTTCAGCGGGCTCGCGATCGGCCTGCTCGGCATGGGCTGGACCCTCGCGATCGCGATCGGCATGACGCTCGTCGCGCTCGTGCACCTGCTGTACGTGCGCATCCCCGAAGAGCGCCCCGTCAGCGAAGACGGCCGTGCACCCGCGGTCGACCTGCGCGGCAGCATCACCGCGATCCGGGCGGCGCCGGGCCTGTTCGCGCTCATCGTGTTCTCGACGTTCAACAACCTCATCGGCGGCGTCTACATGGCGCTCATGGACCCGTACGGGCTCACGCTCTTCCCGGTGGAGGCCTGGGGCGTCGTGCTCGGCGTCACGGCCACCGGCTTCATCATCGGCGGACTCGTGATCGCCAAGTGGGGGCTCGGCAAGAACCCCATCCGCACCATGCTGCTCGTCGTGATCGGCATGGGGCTGCTCGGCGCCCTCTTCACGATCCGCGAGCAGTGGCTGCTCTACGGGCTCGGCATCTGGGCCTACATGTGCCTCATCCCCGTGGTGGAGGCGGCCGAGCAGACCGTCATCCAGAAGGTCGTGCCGTTCCGTCGGCAGGGCCGGGTGTTCGGGTTCGCGCAGGCCTTCGAGGCGGCGGCCGCGCCGATCACGGCGTTCCTCATCGCGCCGATCGCCCAGTTCTGGATCATCCCGTACATGAACTCGCCCGCCGGGCAGGACGCCTGGGGCTGGCTGCTCGGCGACGGTGAGGCACGCGGCATCGCGCTCGTGTTCCTGTTCTCGGGACTCGCCATGGTCGTGCTCGCGCTCCTGGCGTTCACGACCCGGTCGTATCGGCTGCTCTCGGCCGAGTACCAGGAGGGCGAAGCCACCCCGGCGGTGGACATCGATGATCCGGCGGGCCACGTCGCGCAGTGATTGTTGAACATTTTCGGTCGATTCCCTAGCGCGCCGCCGACGCGCTTCGGTAGACAGAGGGCATGTCAGCGTTTGATTCGGTTCAACCGCCGCCCGTGCGTCGTCGTCGACGCAGGGCCACCGGCATCATCGTCGGGCTCACCGCAGCACTCGTGGGCGCCCTCCTCTTCCCGACCTCGGCCGTCGCTGACGACGCGCCCGAACTGAGCATCGTCGACGGCGTCACCGCGCCGGTCTTCGACTACGGCCAGGCGATCCGCGAGCGGGTCCTGATCCCGGTCGCGGGCGTCGACCAGGACCTCGACGGCGTCGACGACGTCACGGCGATCGAGATCATCCGGCCGGCCGAGAGCGATGCGGGCCTCAAGGTGCCGGCGATCATCGACACGAGCCCGTACTACTCGACGCTCGGGCGCGGCAACGAGTCGCAGCTCATCTCCGACGTCGACGGCGACGGGCTCAACGACAAGTGGCCGCTCTTCTACGACAACTACTTCGTGCCGCGCGGGTACGCGATGATCCTCGCGGAGATGGACGGCACGGCCAACTCGACCGGGTGCCCGATGCACGGCGGGCCGGGCGACATCCAGAGCATGAAGGTCGTGATCGACTGGCTCAACGGCCGCGTCGACGGGCACTACGCCGACGGCACTCCCGCCGTCGCCGACTGGGACAACGGCAAGGCCGCGATGATGGGCAAGTCGTACGACGGCACGCTCGCGAACGGCGTCGCGGCGACCGGGGTCGAGGGGCTCACCACGATCGTGCCGATCTCGGCGATCTCGAACTGGTACGGCTACTCGCGCACGGGTGGCATCGCCCACAACACCAACTACCCGGCGAGCCTGTCGAACACCGTCACGAACCCCGACCGTCGGGCACTCTGCGCACCGGTGCGCGCCACCCTGAACACGGTCGACGGCGACGAGACCGGCGACGTGAACCCGTTCTGGGCGGAGCGCGACTACCGGCTCGACATCGCCGACGTGAAGGCGTCGGTGTTCGTCGCGCACGGCCTCAACGACGACAACGTGCGCATGAGCCAGGTCGGCGAGTACTGGAAGGCGCTCGGCGAGCACGACGTGCCGCGCAAGATCTGGCTCGCGAAGGTCGGCCACACCGACCCGTTCGACTACAACCGCGCGGAGTGGGTCTCGACGATCCACCGCTGGTACGACTACTGGCTGCAGGGCATCGACAACGGCATCATGGACGAGCCGATGGCCACGGTCGAGACCGATCCCGAAGTGTACGAGGATGCGGCGAACTGGCCGGTGCCCGGCACGACCGACGTCGACGTGCTGCTCGCGGGGACGACCGCAGGCGCTGCGGGCGACCTGCGGCTGCAGCCCGGTGACGGCGCCGCCTCGGCCACCTTCACCGGACCGTCGGGTTCGATCTCCGAGGCCAACGTGATCAACACGCCGGAGGGCTCGCAGGCGGGCCGCCTCGTGTTCCTGTCGGAGCCGCTCACGAGCGACCTGCGCATCTCGGGCACCGCGCGAGTCGAGCTCACCGCGTCGCTCGGGCAGTCGCAGGCGAACCTCAGCGCGCTGCTCGTGGACTACGGCACGGGCACCCGCACGTCGCGGAGCGGCGAGGGCGTGCAGAACACGGCCGAACGCACCTGCTTGGGTGCCGAGAGCGTGAACGACAACGCGTGCTACCTCGAGGTCGAGCGTCGTTCGCAGACGACCGACGTCTGGCGCGCCGCGCGCGGTGCGCTCGACTCGTCGAACCGGTTCTCGCTCGTCGACGGCGAGGCCGTGCCGGTCACGCCCGGCGAGGCGAACGCGTTCGAGTTCCCGCTCGAGCCGTACGACACGACGTTCGCCGCCGGGCACCGCATCGGCGTGGTCGTGACGACGAACCTGTCGGGCTACAGCATCGGCGGCACTGCGAACGCGAGCGTCACGGTCGACACCGCGGTGAGCCGCATCGTGCTGCCGGTCGTCGGCGGACCCGCTGCGGCGGCCGCGTCGGGCGCATTCGGCGTGGTCGACCCGGTGTCGCTCGCGTTCGACCTCGGCGGGTACGGCGACCCGATCGCACCGCAGTCGGTGGCCTACGGCACGGCGCCCGTGGCGCCCCCGGCTCCGAGCGAGCACGGCTGGGTCTTCCAGGGCTGGTTCGCGGATGCCGCGTTGACGACCCCGTTCGACTTCGACGGCGTGCTCGTGGCCGACGCGGTCGCCTACGCGAAGTGGGCCGATGTCGCATCCGTCGCCGCTTCGCTCGAGGTGACGCCGAGCGAGACGACGGTCGACAAGGGCGACGTGGTCGACCTCGCCGTCGAGGCGCTCGACGCCGACGGCGACCCGATCGGCGACGTCTCCGACCTCGTCACGGTGACGAGCTCGGTCGCGACCGACGTCGTCGACGGGGCATCCGTCTCGATGCCGGCGTATGCGGGCGAGCACGTGCTCACCGCGACCCTCGGTTCGGCGACCGGGTCCGCGACGGTCACGGTGCGCCCCGGCGCGCCGGTCGCCGTCGAGCCGCCGTCGTTCAGCGGCACGCCGGTGCCCGGTGCGACGCTCACGGCCGACCCCGGCGTCTGGGACGTCGACGGCGCGAAGTTCACCTACGAGTGGACTGCCGACGGCACGGTCGTGCCGTTCGCGAAGGGTGCGACGCTCAAGGTGAATCCGTCGATCTCGGGCAAGGAGCTCGTGCTCACGGTCACGGCTCGGGTGCCGGGGCTGCCCGCCGGTACGGCATCCAGCGAGCCGGTCACCGTCCTGCCGAAGCCGCACGGCTACCAGCCGTGAGTGCGGTGTCGCGGTGACCTCGGTCCCGCGGTGAGTGCGCCGGAGGCCGGGAGCGTGAACGCTTCCGGCCTCCGGTGCGACCCGCTCGTTCAGCGCACGCGATAGCGCACGCTCACGACGCCGCCGGGGCGTTCGGCCACTCGGTCGAGCGAGAGGGTGCGGTCGCCGAGCGCGGGCGGGGTGAACGATCGTCCGTCGCCGAGCAGCACCGGCACGATGCGCAGGTGCAGTTCGTCGACGAGGCCGGCGGCGAACAGGGCGTCGGTCAGCACGAGGCTGCCCCAGACGATGATCGTGTCGAACCGTTGCTTGAGCGCGGCCGTCTGCGCGGCGCCGTCACCCGAGAGGATCTCGATGCGGCCGTCGCCCCAGGGCGCCTCGGTCAGGGTGTTCGAGACGACGAGCTTCGGAAGTCGCTCGATGAGCTCGGCGACGTGCTCGACCGCCGGATCGGCCTTCGGCCAGTAGTCGGCGAACATGCGGTAGGTGGTGGCGCCGAGCAGGATCGCGTCGGCACGCGAGACGTAGGCGAGCTGTTCGGCGTCGTTGAGCTCGGCCTCGCCGTTCTCGCCGGGCTGGATGAGGGCCTCGAAGAAGCCGATGCCGCCGTCGGGGTCGGCGGCGTACCCGTCGGCCGTGACGACCTGTTCGACGATGAGGTGGCCCATCAGCTGGCTCCGTCGGGGCCCGCGGGGTCGGCAGCGTCGGTGACGGCGGGGTCGGCGGCGTCGGTGACGGCGTCGGCCGCGCCGAGGTGCTCGTCGAGCACGTCGAAGGCCGAGTCCCAGCCGTCGTACACGTTGCCGTCGCCGGGAGCACCCTCGATGCCCACCAGGTGGAACAGCATCTCGGTGCGCTCGCCGGCGAGCTCGCGCAGCGTCACCGTGATCACGGGAGCGGCATCGTCGGCGTCGCCGGGTGAGCCCCATGTCATGACCAGCCGGCGGGGCGCGTCGAGTTCGCGGTACACCCCGGCGGTCGGGTACTCGGTGCCGTCGGGTGCGACCATCGTGTACCGGTAGCGCCCGCCGACGCTCGCGTCGACCTCGATGCTGCCGGGCTTGATCGCGATGCCGCGAGGGTGCCACCACTCCGCGACGTCGGCGTGCTCGGTCCACGCGCGCCAGACGAGCTCGCGCGGGGCGTCGAAGACGCGCGTGATGGTGAACTGGGGTGCGCTCGAGGAACCGGTGGAGCGGTCGGCGGTCGCCGTGTCGTGCTCGGTCATTGCGGATTCTCCTTCATGGTCTTGAGGTGCTCGGCGAGCAGGTCGAACCGGTCGTTCCATTCGCCGCGGTGATGCTCGACCCACGCGGATGCCTCGTCGAGAGGTTCGGTCCGCAGGGTGCACGTTCGCCACTGGGCCGTCGCGGTGCGTTCGATGAGGCCGGCTCGCTCGAGCACCTTGAGGTGCTGCGAGATCGCGGGGCGGCTCATCGCGAAGGGCTCGGCGAGTTCGCCGACGGTCGCCGGGCCGACGCGCAGGCGCGAGAGCATCGCGCGACGGGTCGGATCGGCGAGCGCCTGGAACACCGCGCTCAGCTCGTCACTCGCCTGGACCAATGTAAGCAACTCCTTAATTAATGAATTGCTTAACTATCACACGTGCTCCCGCACACGTCAACCCTCTGCGCGTCAGCCGCGCGGTGTCAGCCGCGCGGACGAACCACGCCGTGCTCGTAGGCGTAGACGACGGCGTGCACCCGGTCGCGCAGGCCGAGCTTCATGAGCACCTTCGAGACGTGCGTCTTGACGGTCGCCTCGCCGACCCAGAGTCGTTCGGCGATCTCGGCGTTCGAGCTGCCCTCGGCGAGCAGTTCGAGCACCTCGCGCTCGCGGTCGGTGAGCGTGGCGAGGGCACCGGTCGCCTCGGCCGACGGGTTTCGTGGTGCGTCCGTCGTCGCCGGGAGCTCCTCGACCGTCGAACCCTGCGGGTTGCGGCCCGCCGCGGCGGCCTCGATCACCCGCCGCGTGACGTCGGGCGAGAGCAGTGCGTCGCCGCGCGCGACCACTTGCACGGCCTCGATGAGCTGCTCGGGGCTCGAGTTCTTGAGCAGGAACCCGCTCGCGCCCGCCTCGAGCGCGGAGAACAGGTAGTCCTCGCGATTGAACGTCGTGAGCACGAGCACCGCTGCGGCGGTCGCGGGGTCGACGGTGATGCGTCGGGTCGCCTCGAGGCCGTCCATGCCGGGCATCTGCACGTCCATGCAGACGACGTCGGGGGAGAGCGCGCGGACCAGATCGAGCGCGGCCTGCCCGTCGGCGGCCTCGCCGACGACCTCGATGCCGTCCTCGGAGTCGAGGATCGTGCGGAACCCGGCACGCACGAGGCTCTGGTCGTCGACCACGAGGACGCGGATGCTCATGCGGGTACCTCCGCGTCGCGACGCAGCGGGAAGCTCGCGCGCACGAGGTAGCCGCCCCGCGCACGCGGTCCGAGCTCGAGCGTGCCGCCGGCGGCGGCGACTCGTTCACGCATGCCCAGCTGGCCGAGACCGGTGCCGCCCGAGGCATCCGCCCGACGTGCCGTGCCGGCGACCGCGGTCGTCGTGCCCGTGTTGGTGATCTCGAGTTCGAGGGTGCTCTCGGTCCAGCGCACGCGCACCTCGGCCGTGGCGGAGGCGCCGGCGTGCTTGCGCACGTTCGTGAGCGCCTCCTGGGCGATGCGGTACGCGCTGAGGTCGACGACGGGCGAGACGGGGCGCGGTTCGCCGATGACCGCGAGGGTCACCGGCAGGCCGCCGTGGGCGGACTCGGCGACGAGTTCGTCGAGGCGATCGAGTCGGCGCGTGGAGGTGCTGGTGGCCGGCCCGCTGGTCGGCTCGTCGGGCAGGGCGCCGGGTGCGCTCGGTCGGCTCGTGCTGCCGACGGTGCCAGTGTCTGTGGCGGTGCCTATGGCGGTGCCTGTGCCTCTGTCGGTGGTGGTGCTGGTGGATGCCGCATCGCCGACCGCGAGCGGACCGGTGTCGCCGTCGCTGCGAAGGGTTCCGAGCAGTCCGTGCAGCTCGGCGACGGCCTCGCGCGCGCTCGACTCGATCGTCGAGAGCGAGGCCGCGGCTGCGGCCGGATCCTTCGCGAGCACGCGGCGGGCGGCCCCGGCCTGCACCCCGATCACCGACACGTGGTGCGCGACGACGTCGTGGAGCTCGCGCGCGATGCGCAGCCGTTCGAGCGCGACGGCCTGCGCTCGGGTGCGTTCGCGTTCGGCGGCCAGCTCGACGGTGCGCTGCTCGAGCTCGGCCCGGGCGCGCGCCGATCGGTAGGCGTTGTCGCCGAAGTACCAGGCGCCGCCGAAGAACAGCAGGTTCGTCAGCACGTTGATGAAGCCGTAGGCGAGGTAGGGCGACAGCAGGCCCCCCTCGCGCGAGAGCTCGGGCAGGTGGTCCTGCACGGCCGAATAGAAGATGAGGCCCCAGAAGAGCCACGCGAACATCACCACGACGATCACCGCGCGCACGATCGTGGCGATGCGCCGGCTGCGGCTCCACGCGCCCACCGTGTAGATGGCGACGAAGAGCGCGATGTTCGAGAAGAGCGCCTCGCCGACGCCCGACTGGCCGCCGACGATGAAGACCGCTGAGACCACGAGTGCGACGGCCTCGGGCCAGCGTCGTCGAGCGGTGAGCGGCAACGTCATGCCGGCGGCCCAGAGCACGGATCCCCACCACGGGGTCCCCTCGCCCCAGCCGGTCGCCCGGTAGAGCACGAGGCTCGCGGCGGTGCCGACGGCGAGCACGAGCGCGAGCGCGAGGTCGTTGCGGTACCCGCGACGATCGGGGCGCGGGCGCACCCACTCCGTGCCCGGCGTGACCGGGGGCGCGCTCGGTGTCAGGGGATCGGGCATCCCTCCACGCTAGCGAGCGGTCGGTATCAGCGGATCCGCCGCGGGGCGGAGATGCGGGTGCCCGGGACCCCGCGTCAGGGGAGCGTGATCGTCGCACCGTCGGCTGACGTCGTGATCAGCACCGCGGACAGGTCGGCCACCACGTGGTCGGCATCGTGCAGCGCGGCGAGCGGACCGACGCCGACGACTCGCATGCCGGCGCGGTGTCCGGCGGTGATGCCGGCTTCGGAGTCCTCGAACACGACGCAGTCGGCGGCGGCCACGCCCAGGACTTCGGCTGCCGCGAGGAAGCCTTCGGGATCGGGCTTGCTCGCCGTGACGTCCTCGGCGGTGATCGCCACTGCCGGCACGGTGAGGCCGGCCGCCGACATGCGTGCGGTCGCGAGGGCGAGCGTCGCGGAGGTCACGAGTGCGTGCGGGGCATCGGCGAGTGCGTGCAGCAACGTGCCGGCACCGGTGATCGCGACGACCCCGTCGGTCTCGGAGGTCTCGCGGGCGAGCATGGTCTCGTTCTCGGCGAGATTCTGGTCGGCGGGACGGTCGGGCAGCAGGATCGCCATGCTGGCGTGCCCCTGTCGTCCGTGGATGACCTGCATCACCGCGGCGGGATCGAGTGCGTGCTCGACGGCCCAGTCGCTCCACACACGTTCGACGACGGCGGATGAGTCGACGAGCGTCCCGTCCATGTCGAGCAGAACGGCGGCGGCGTGGATCGTCGTGGTCACGTGGGGAGGCTACACGCGGCGGCTGTGCGCTCGTCGGTGCGGGCTACCCGGTGTCTCTTCGTTCTCGTCGGTCGGCGAGTCGAGTGGGTGAGGTGGTCGATCTTCGCCAGGTACCCGTTGGGTCGAGCCAGTGGGGTGCGCGGACTTCGGGCGTTCCGAGTCGCATGCGGATCGTCCAGCCGGACGTGTCGATGGTGCGGTGGTGGAACCAGCAGAGCAGCACGCCGTTGTCGGGGTGCGTGGGGCCGCCCCGGTGGTCGGGGATGACGTGGTGGATCTCGGCCCATGCGGCGGGGACGGTGCAGCCGGGGATGACGCAGTTGCCGTCGCGGAGCGTGATCGCGCGGCGTTGGTGCGGCGTGAAGCAACGTTCGGGGGAGCCGAGCCGGATGATGCGGCCTGCGTCGTCGAAGACGACGGTCTGGACGCCGCCGGTGCACATCATGTGGCGGGCAGCGCGGAGCGAGATCGGCGTATCGACGCCGTCGGCGTGGGCGCTGCCTCGCCCGTGTTGGAGATCAGTGGCGCGGACGCTGACGAGCACGGTCGGTGCCGCGCCGCCGATCGAGGGATGCTCGCCCGAGCGGGCGGCGGTGTCGATGATCGCGGCGAGCACGTCGTGGCGGTGCTGGTCGGCGGTGCGGGGGTCGGTGCGGGCGGCCTGCGCGGCGAACCCGTCGTCGCCGGGCCTGCTGTGGTCAGGGAGCCCGGCGCCGTCGGTGGGGGTGAAGGTGAGGGTGTCGGAGCGCGGCGCGAGGTGCGCGTCGAGGAGGCGGCGCAGTTTCGCAGCGATCTCGGGCATGAGCTCGCCCGACACGGTGATGAGTCCATCGCGTGCGCGGCCGAGGCGGAACCCGCGTTTGCGCATGGCACGTTCGTCGTCGGGTTCGGGGCCGTCCTGATCGAGGAACGCCGCCCACGCGCGCGCCTGCACGGCGACCTCGTCGGCGGTGCACCGGATGGGCGCGGCCTCGCCCCGCCCGAGGGCGGCGTCGACGAGTTCGCGCTCGGCGACCTCGAGTCGCACCGGGTCGGCGACCGCGCGCGTGCGGGCGAGCTCTCGCACGATCGTGATCGCGGCGTCGAGACCGAGCGCCCCCTCGGCCAGCGCGGAGGCGACGTGCGAGTGCTCCGGTGGCAGCGGCTCACCCGTGAGCCCGCCCCTGGCGCGAGTCGCGGCACCGACCGTGATGCGGCGGCGCGCCTCGACCCCGGACACCTGGGTCACGCGTTCGAGCAGTTCGACGGCTGAGCGGCAGCCCTTCTTCGCGGAGAGTCGTTCGGCGCCGTGGTTGCGGTCGCTGCGTTCGGCGATCTCGCCCGCGAACGCGGCACGCCCGGCATCGACCAGCCGACCGAAGCGTTCGAGTGCGGCGGTCGCGAGCAGCAGGTCGTCATCGCGAAGCGCTGCGGGCGAGGTTGCGGCGAAGACGTCGGCGAGCAGTACCTCGAGGTGTTCGAGTGCTGCCGACAGGTCTGCCATGAACCCATTCCAGCACCACCCACCGACATTCCAACGCGACCGAAACACGCCGTTGACCAGCGATTTACGTTCGACTTCTCCTCCACAGGTGACAGATGCAGGGAGTTGTCCACAGGCTGGCTTCGAGACGTCGCTGCGCTCCTCCTCAACCCGCGAGTGGGCGTGATCCGAGGCGCGCTGCGCTCCTCCTCGACCCACGAGCGGGCGGGTCTCGATACGCTCCTTCGTCGCTACTCGACCACCGGTGCTTTCCTGCACGAAACACGTGCACCACGAGGCATCCGGGCTGTACGCTCTCGACCCATGACGGCAGTCCCTGCGCCCGCCCCGAACCTGCGCTTGCGCGATCGGCACTTCGACTGGTTCTTCATCGTGATCTTCTCGCTCTTCACGATCACGAGCCTGATCAGCGACCTCCTGCCGACGCTCGGCGTCGACATCTCGCATCCGTCATCGAACTTCTTCGTGAACTCGAACTACTGGTATGCGCACGACACCGATCCGCTGTTCGCCGAACCGCCGACGTGGATGCGCATCGTCACGGGCCTCTCGGCCTTCGTGTACATGCCGTTCTACATCGTGCTCGTGACGTCGCTCGTCAAGGGTTGGAACTGGATCCAGCTGCCGAGCGTGATCTACGCGACGATGATCTCGACGATCACGGGCATCATCGTCTTCGGCGTCGAGTTCTTCGGCGAGCCCGAGTGGCAGACGACGAACCCCGTGAAGTTCCTCGCGTTCAACCTGCCGTACGTGCTCGTGCCGATCGTGCTGCTCGTGCGCATGCGCAAGCCGCTGCCCTTCACGCGGAAGTTCTGAGCGGGCGCGTGTCGAGCGGGGAGCTACGGGGTCGTTGGCGACTCACGTGGGTGTTCGCACTGAGCGTGTTCATGCTCGGAGTGATCGCGCCGCTCGCGGTCGCGGTGTTCAGGGTCTTCACGATCGCCATCGCGAACGCCCGGTTCTTCGGCCAGGATCCGACGAACCCGATCGATCCCTCCGGTGATCCCACGCTCGTCGTCACGGCCTGCATCATGACGGCCGCGGTCGTGGTGCTCGGCGCGATGGTCGCGTTCGAGTACGCGCATCGCCGGCGCGCGGTGACCGCCATCATCTTGCTCGTCCCGGCGATCGTCATCGCGGCCTTCAACTGGTATCTCGTGCTCTCCTGACCGAAACCCTTGCTTAAGGGAAGATATCTTCCTATTCTCTCTCACATGGCACGGAGACGTGAAGGACGACTGTTCGACCTCGAGGTCGACATCCTCGCCGCAGGCATGGAACTGCAGGCGAACGATGGCGATTTCTACGGCTTCGCGATCGCGAAGCGCATCGCTGAACGCAACGAGGCCGCGGCGCTCACGGCCCACGGCACCCTCTACAAGGCGCTCGCCCGCATGACCGAGGCGGGCCTCCTCGAGTCGACGTGGGAGGAGGCGTCGCTCGCCGAGACCGAGGGCCGACCCCGCCGTCGCCTCTACCGGGTGACCGGCGCCGGTGAGCTCGCCCATCGCGCCGAGCTCGCGGCACGCGAAACGACTCCGGTCAGCCAGCCGAAGGCGGCCTTCGCATGAACGGCGGTGGGATGCCTCGGGCCGAGGCCGAGCCGGTGTTCGAGCCGGCCGCGGTCGACGAGGTGTTCGATCAGCTGCCCGACGGCGTGTTCGAGGACGCCCTCGCCGAGAGCCCGGTCGAACGCCGCACCGGCGCCGACCGGGTCGACGCCCTCGTCGCCGGCTGGTGCCGCTGGTACACCCGCGATCTCTCCGAGCCCGTCGCGACTGCACGTCGGGCCGAGATCGCGTCCGACCTCTACGAGCAACGAGCCTTCGCGGCAGAGACCGGAGAGCGGGGGGTGTCGCGGTCGATCGTGGGGCGGCTCGTCCGCGGCATCCCCGCCGATCTCACCTGGCGGTACGCCCAAGTGCGTCGACTGGCGCTGACCGCGCCACGCGGCACGTTCCCGCTCGCGATGCCCGCACTCGCCCACCTCGCGACCGCCCTGCTGCTCGCGTGGGGCGTGCTCGTCGTGTGGCGGACCGCCGCCGGGATGGCCGCGGGCGACTGGGCCGGCGCGTGGGACCTCGTCGCCGCCGGGGTCTTCGGCCTCGCGATGGCCGTGCTCGGCGCGGTGCTGACGACGGTGACGCGGTTCCGCTGGCTCGGGGCGCTCTGGCTCGCCGCGGCGAGCTACGTACTCATCCGGTTCGGCATGTACACGCTCATCGCCTCGAGCACGACGCTGGGCGCGTTCTACATCTCGGCGATCGAGCAGGCGATCCTCGTGAACCGGGTCATGTCGGCCGCCGGGGTGCTGTTCTTCGTGGCCATGGCGGCCTGGTGGCTGCCGACCTCGGGCGGCCTGTGGGCGCGCCGTCGGCGAAGCGACCCTACCGCCGACGTCGCGCCCGCGGGTGTCCTCTCCGACGAGCAGGAGGTGAGCGCATGAACCTGCAGCGCATCGCGGCTGTCGTCGCGATCTCGGGCGCCCTGCTCGGTGGCGCGTCGATCGTCGCGCTCGGGGCGGCGGCATATGCGGCCAACCGACCGCAGCCGGTGTCGAACACCGAGCTGTTCGCCGGTGCCGGCAGTGCCGTGACGAGATCCGAGCAGGCGTCGGCGATCGCCGGGCTGGCCGAGGTGGAGCCGGGGGTTCCCGAGCAGTTGCCGCTCACACCTACCGAACCGCCGAAACCGGGCACCGGCACGATGGCGGCGAGCTACAACCCGTACCTCGAGCCGGGCGACCCCGAATACGTGATGCCCGAGGAGCGCTCGGAGTGGCTCGGACAGCAGGAGGTCGTCCGCGAATGCATGGAGGCTGCCGGCTTCGAGTACCGGTTCTGGCGCTGGTGGCTCGAGGAGGACTCCAAGCCGGTCGGCCTGGACTACGAGACGTCAATTCTCTGGGATCAGGCGCTGCTCGGACCCGACCTCTATAACCCCGGCGGCGGGTGCGGCGATGAGGGGATCGCCGCAGCCGAGGCGGCCCGTGCCGCCGGCACCCCGCTGTCGGCCGAGGTCCCGCCCGATGACCCCGACCTGCCGACGCCGCGCGAGAAGTGGCTCGCCCAAGACGAGATCGTGCGTCAGTGCATGGCGGAGAAGGGGCTCGAATACCTCTACGTCGAGTTCTGGAATCCCGACTACATCACGCCCGACCCGTTCGACGTCGACCCGCAGGACGCGATGCCCGACGACCTCACCCCCGAGCAGGAGGCCGAGTGGGCACTCGCCGTAGGCGGCGACGCCGGCGGCGGGGCCGCCTACCGCTGGGAGGACGCCGGCTGCTACGGCTACGCCGTGCACGTCAACGGCCGCGACAACATGCACTGACTGACGTGCGGTGACACGGATGCCTCGGGGTCGCCGACGACCCCGAGGCATCCGTGTGCCGATTACTTGGCCGGCTTCGCGGGCGCGATGCGGGGCAGCAGGTACTTGCCCGAGAGCCAGGCGGCCAGCGCCGTGATGATCCACACGATGACCGCCGCGAGCACCCACGGTGCGACGCCGTCGAAGGTGATGCCGTCGCCGAGCGACGCGACGAAGAGCGCGATCGCCGTCGAGATGAGGCCCGCCACGCCGGCGACGGCCGGGGCGCCGCGATGGAAGAGGGTCTCGACCAGCCACTCGAGCAGCGCCTGCACCGCGGCGAACACGATGATCGCGACGAGGAACCCCGACACGTGCAGGTGCATGCCCGGCACGAGCAGTGAGGCGATGAACAGGGCGAGGGCGGCGAGCAGCAGTGACACGCCGAGACGGATGAGGAAGCGCACCATGGCGCGAGCGTAGCGCCTCGGCGCGGTCGAAGTGCTTCCGTGCGCGGCCGGTCGGGAGGATGATGGGCGGGTGAGCGAGCCGACAGCGGTGAATCACGCGGCCCGACGGGTGCAGGCGGTCTACTTCACGCTGCTCATCGGCAACACGCTCGCGGCGTCGTTCATCTGGGGTGTCAACACGCTGTTCCTGCTCGACGCGGGGCTGTCGAACCTCGAGGCGTTCGCGGCGAACGCGTTCTTCTCGGTCGGCATGGTGATCTTCGAGGTGCCGACCGGCGTCGTCGCCGACACGCTCGGCCGACGCGTGTCGTACCTGCTCGGCACGCTCACCCTCGCCGTGACGACGGCCCTCTACTACTGGCTGTGGGTCATCGAGGCGCCGTTCTGGGCATGGGCGGTGGTGTCGATCCTGCTCGGGCTCGGCTTCACCTTCTTCTCGGGGGCGACGGAGGCGTGGCTCGTCGACGCGCTCACCGCCACGAACTACACGGGCAGCCTCGAGCACGTGTTCGGCCGCGGCACGGCGCTCTCGGGCGCCGCGATGTTCATCGGCTCGATCACGGGCGGCGCGGTCGCGCAGGCGACCGATCTCGGGGTGCCGTTCATCATGCGCGCCGGCGTGCTCGTCGTCATGTTCGTCGTCGCCGCACTGCTCATGCACGACCTCGGATTCACCCCGGCGAGTCGCGCGCATCCGCTGCAGGCGACGAAGACGGTCTTCAACGCCTCACTGAAGTACGGGCTCGGACGGCCGCCCGTGCGCTACCTCATGTTCGCCTCGTTCTTCACGACCGGCGTCGGGTTCTACGTCTTCTACGCGCTGCAGCCATACCTCGTCGAGCTGTGGGGCGACGAGGACGCCTACTCGGTCGCCGGCCTCGCCGCGGCCATCCTCTCGGGCGCGCAGGTCATCGGGGGTTACCTCGCACCGTGGGTGCGTCGCCGCTTCCGCCGCCGCACGACGACGATCCTCCTGAGCCTCATCGTGAGCACGGGCGTGCTCGTCGCGCTCGGCCTCAACCGCAGCTTCTGGCTCGCGCTCGTGCTGCTCGTGTTGTGGGGACTCGTCGACGCGGCATCCGGCCCCGTGCGGCGGGCGTACCTCAACGACATGATCCCGTCGGCGCAGCGCGCGACCGTGCTGTCGTTCGACTCGCTCATGGGCAGCGCGGGCGGCGCGGTCATCCAGCCGGTGCTCGGCCGCTCGGCCGACATCTGGGGCTACCCGGGATCGCTCCTCGTGAGCAGCGCGTTCCAGGTGCTCGCGGCGCCGTTCGTCTGGCTGAGCCGACGGCAGCAGTCGCCCGCCGACGCCGCGACCGGCGTCTCCGCCGATGCGGCGGCCGAAGCAGCCGAACCGACGGGCGGCCCGCAGGCCGACTGAGGTCTCGGATCAGGACGATCGACCGCAGCCCGGCTCGCGGCGGGCTGGTCGTGGGCAGGTCACGATCCGGGCGCATCAGGGCTGACCCGCTTCCGACCGGGATGCCGCAGGGATTAGCCTGTGGCGGCGACGACCATCGACGACGGGGGAATGATGACTCACACACGGGTGACCATCGCGTTCGGCATGCTGCTCGCCGGAGCCCTCGCGTTCGGCGGCTGCGCGGCGACGCCCGGTTCCACCGGTGGGCCGGCCGCTTCGCCGACGCCCGAGCCGTCGATGTCGGTGTCGAGCGGTGAAGGAGCCGACGACGCCGCCGGGGACGGCGCGGACACGGATACGGAGGACACCGGCGTCGCCGCCCGCGACCAGGACCCGATCTCCGATGACGAGCTGGTCGCCGCGCACTGCGTCGACGAACAGTTCTCGCTCGCCGTCGAGCCGCTGCCCGACGAGTCGGGCGCCGGAAGCTTCGGCTTCAGCCTCGTCTTCACGAACGTCTCCGACTCCCCGTGCACCTTCGACGGAACGCCCGGACTCATCGCGCTCGACGCCGGCGGCGCGGAGGTCGGCAAGCCCGCGCTCGCCGACGCGGCCGACTCGACGCTCGTCGTCGTGCAGCCCGGCGGCGTCGCGACCGCGCACGTGCGAGCCCATCAGGCCGGCGCCTACGACTGCACGATGATCGACGCCACGGGCCTCCGCGCGAGGCTCACCTCCGACGGCGCGGGACCCGGTATCGACGACGCCTACGCGATCACCGTCTGCGACACCGTGTCGACGATGACGGTCGCGCCGCTCGTCGCGGGCTGACTCCCACTCGTTGCGGTCGCGGTCGCGGTCGCGGTCGACGTCGCCGTCGCCGCACTGCGTCGGCGTCGCACCCGAAACCGCCTGAGAGGGTTGTCCCCTGTTCGGGGGTCACGTAGCATGGCCGGACGCCCGCGCGGCGGAACGACCGCCGCCGGCCTGCGACGAGGAGGTGCCGAGTGCGCAAGGTCCTCCTGCTCTGCGCCGCGATGGCCGTGCTCGTCGTCGGGTCGGCCGCGGTCGGCGTCGCCGCCGCACGCACCGGCGCCCCCGTGCTCTACGACGCGCGGGTGCAGTCCGGCGCGACCGACGACCTCGCCGCCGAGTCTCGCACCGAGTCCCCGCCGGCCGAGACAGGCGGCGACGGATCCGGCGGCGCGGCCGACTCCGGCGAGGCCGGAACGGGACCCGGGCGCGGCACCGCAGGCGGCGACGCACCCGGTGAGGCGGGCTCGAGCGACCGACCTCGTGCCCACGACGATGCGAGGCGACCGCTCCCCGGCCGAACGACGGCCCCCACCGCCCCCACCGAACCGACACCCGCGCCCGGCACGCCACCCGGTGACACCGGACGCGCGACCGCCGTGCCGACGCCGACACCCGCGCCCGCCGACCCCGAGCCCAGCCAGGAGGAGCAGGCGACGTGGCTCGCGTTCCAGCAGCTGGTGCGCGATTGCATGACGGAGGCGGGTCACGAATACCGCCACTGGAAGTGGTGGGAGGCCGAGTCGCCCGACCCCGAGTCGCTCGCCCCTGCGATGCCCGAGCAGCTCACGGCCGCCGAACAGGCGGCCTGGCGTGAGGCGCTCTACGGCACCGAGAGCGATGAGGGATGCCTCGTGGTCGCCGTCCAGCAGGATCGCGACGGGGCGCCGCAACCCCCGGGGGCACCTGACGCAGTGCCGGAGACCGCGCCCGGGACCGATCCCAGCCCCGCGGCCGACTCCGGCTCCGAGGCATCCGCGTCGCCCGAAGGCTGAGCAGGCAGCCGCTCGCACTCGGTCACGCGTCGAGCGCGAGATACCGGTGCGCGTACGCGATCGCCATCCCGCCTTCGCCGACGCCTGCGGCGACGCGCTTGACCGAGCCCGAGCGCACGTCGCCGACGGCGAAGACGCCCGGCGCGCTCGTCTCGAGGCCGAACGGCCTTCGCTCGAGCGTCCACTGCGGGGACGCGGCGGCATCGGCCCCCGTGAGCACGTAACCGTGTTCATCGCGTGCGACCCCGGGGGGCAGCCATCCGGTGACCGCGTCGGCGCCGATCATCACGAAAACCGTCGTGAACGGCCGCGTGGTCGTTGTGCCCGTCGCCCGGCCGAGCACCTCGACGCCTTCGACGGTACGGCCGCCATGGACGGCGGCGATCTCGCTGCGGGTCTCGACGTGGATAGCGTCGTTCGCCGCGATCTGGTCGACGAGGTATCGCGACATGCTCGTCGCGAGCGTCTCGCCGCGCACGAGCATGGTCACCGACCGCGCGAAGCGCGAGAAGAAGAGGGCGGCCTGTCCCGCCGAGTTGCCGGCACCCACGATGGCGACTCGGCGCCGCGGGCCACCGCCGAGTCGCTGCGGGCGGCACCGTAGTACACCCCGCTGCCGAGGAACCGGTCGATGCCCGGCACCTGCAGCGTGCGCCACTCGACGCCCGTCGCGACGACCACGACGGGCGCCCTGAGCACGTCGCCGCCGTCGAGCTCGATCTCGCGCCCGCCGGGTCGGAGCGACTCGGCCGTGCGTGTCACCACGATCTCGGCGCCGAGCCGCCGCGCCTGCTTGAGCGCGCGACTCGCGAGCTCGTCGCCCGAGATGCCGAACGGGAAGCCGGTGTAGTTCTCGATGCGGGTGGACGTGCCGGCCTGCCCGCCTGGCGCGAGATGCTCGACGACGAGCGTGCGCAGCCCCTCGGCGGCGGCGTTCACGGCAGCGGTCAGGCCGGCCGGGCCCGCGCCCAGGATGACGACGTCGTAGTCGCGCTGCGACGGCTCCACCTCGAGGCCGACTGCTGCGGCGATCTCGCGGAGCCCGGCGTTCTCGAGGCGACGCCCGTCGGGCAGCTCGACGACGGGATGCTGCGCACCGTCGCCCGCCGGTTCGACCGGCACGTGCTCGAATGCGACCTGGTTGCGCGTGAGGAACCCGGTGAGCTCGTGCGCGCGGCGATCGGCGCGCGGGGCGACCACGCGCACCTCCGGCTCGGCCTGCTCGGCGGCCACCGTCTGCAGCCAGTCGAGGTACCGTCGCGCGAGCGATGCGACGAAGGCCGGCACCGAGGGGGCCATCGCCGCGAGCGAGTAGAACACGGTCACGTCGAGCTTGATGATGCGCGTCGGCTCGGCAGCACGGCCGCTCGCCGGGAACGGCGTGCTGAGCGTCATCGGCACCTCGCCGAAGAACCGACCGGGAACGCGCTCGCCGATGACGCGCTCTTCGCCGTTGACGACCTTCGTGAGTTCGGCGCGGCCGTCGATCACGATGAACAGCGCTCGTTCGTCGCCCTCGTGGGCGAAGTACTCTCCGGGCACGAGGTGGATGTCCTCGACCGAGCGGACGAGATAGTCGATCGCCTCGGGAGCGAGCCGTGCGAACGCGGGGATCGCGCGTAGCTCGTCGGTCGTGATCATGCCTGCCCGCCAGCGGCCGCGCTCATGTCGCGACGCTAATCGCGGGGGCTCGGTGCCGTCAACGCATCAGACACCCCCAGTTCGCGTGGAGCCCGGGTGGGTACGCTGCCGGAATGACCGATACGCGGCAGGCGAAGCGCGAGCGCGGCCAGCACGCGCACCGCGGGCCGAAGCGCGGATGGCGTCGGGCCGAGCAGATCGTCGGCTGGGTCGCGGTCGCCGGACTCGGCGTACTCGCCATCGGGCTCGTGCTGCTGATCATCGGCGACGCCATCGGTGGTGTCGCGCTGCGTGACGCCGCCCTCGTGATGGTGCTCGGCGGCCTCTTGCTGAGCGGCCTCGGATGGGTGACCTGGGGGTCGTGGTCGGCCACCCTCGACCAGGCCGAGCGACGCCCGGCCGGCGTGAACGCCACGACCCGCCTCACGCTCGTGATCGTCGGCCTGCTGTGTCTCGGCGTGTTCGTGGCGGTCGCCGGGGGCTTGCCGTTCGCGATCGACGAGTGGCGGCGCATGCCCGAGTCGCTCGCCGTGACGCTCGGCGTGGTCGTCGCGGTCGGTGCGCTCCTCGTCGTCGCGTCCGTCGTCGCCGCCGCGATCGCCGGCGGCGTCACGCTCGCGGGGCGCGCCTGGTGGTGGGTCGGCGTCGTGTTCTGCGCGGGGCTCGGACTCCTCGCGTACCAGCTCGCGACCGGTGTGCCCTGGGCGGGCGGTGCACTGCTGCTGGCTGCGGGATGCGGCGGCTACACCGTGGCACTGAGCGTCGGCCTCTCGAAACGCCGCGAGGGCGCCATCGAGGCCGAGCGCGTGCGCGACGCGATGCGCGACGGCGAGTGATCGGCGCGGCGGCGCAGGGTCAGGCCGACAGCGTCTCGACGCGACCGTTCAGCTCCGCGGCATCCTGAGACCAGAGGGCCACCACCGCGTCGGCGAGCCGGTCCTCGAGGCCGGCGAGCGCCTTGACCCGGAAGGTGACCGCGGCGGAGCCGGGCGCCTCCTTGCCGAGGCCGTGCGCGAGCGACTGCATCCACGACTCGCTCGCCGCCTTGACGGCCGTGTAGTTCGCGCCGCCCGCGGTCGGGTGCTCGACGGTCGTCGACGAGACGATCGCGATGCGGCCGGCAGGGGACGCGACGAGGTCGTCCCACAGTGCACGGCTCACGTGGCGCAGCGACGAGAACGAGCGCCCGAGCACGCGGAAGTCCTCCTCGGTCTGGCCGGGGATGCCGCCGCCGCCGCGCCACCCGCCGACGAGGTGGATGATGCCGTCGACGTCGCCCACCCGGCCGTGCACGCGCATCGCGAGCGGCCACACCTGCATCTGGTCGGTGAGGTCGGCGACCTCGGTCACGATGCCCGGCAGCTCGGCCGCCATCTCGTCGAGCCGGCCGCGGTCGCTGCCGACGGCGACGACGCGGGCGCCGGCCTCGAGCAGCTTGCGGGCGACGGCACGGCCGGAGGCGCTCGTGGCGCCCGCGATGAGGACGACGCGCCCTGCGGCGCCCGTGGGCTCAGTGGTGTCGGTCATGTGGAGGCTCCTCTTCGAGCTGGGGGAATCGGCCGGTCGAATGTGATTCAGGAGAACGAAAGCTGCTCAGGACGAAATCGCCGATTCCGTCCTGAGCAGCGTACGTCTTCCTGAAACGGTGGCGTCAGTCCTTGGCCGTGATGCCGACGGTCGACTCGATGACGGGCTTCATCTTCTTGTCGAGCGCCTCGAAGAACATCGAGAGCGGGAACTCGTCGTCCATCACGAGGTCGGTGTAGCCCTTGGGCGGGCCGGCGAGCACCTCGCGCGGCAGGCCATCGGCCCAGACCGACGCGGGGTTCGGCGTGACGACCGATGTGACGAGCTCGTAGGCCTTCAGCCAGTGCACCGTCTTCGGGCGGTCGATCGACTCCCAGTAGAGCTGGTCGATCGCGTCGCCGAGCTCGACGACCGCGTCGGCCACCTTGTCCCAGTCGAAGCTGAGCTCGACGTCGCGCCACTCGAGCACGTGCTTCTGGTGCAGCCACGCGAAGAGCAGCTGGCCGCCGAGGCCGTCGTAGTTGCGCACCCGGTTGCCGGTGATCGCGAAGCGGAAGATGCGGTCGAAGATGACGGCGTACTGCACGAGCTTGCCGGTCGAGCGCATCTGCTCCTCGACGTCGGTGAGCTCCTCGCCCTTGGCCAGGCGCGCGTCGAGCGAACGCTGGATCTTCACCGACTCGCGGAACGCGGTCAGGTCGCAGCGCAGCTCCTCGAGCGAGTAGAGGAAGAACGGCATGCGCTGCTTGATCATGAACGGGTCGAACGGCAGGTCGCCGCGCATGTGCGTGCGGTCGTGGATGATGTCCCACATGACGAAGGTGCGCTCGGTGAGCTCCTGGTCGGTGAGCATCTCGGCCGCGTCGGCGGGCAGCTCGAGCTTCGTGATGTCGCTCGCGGCGCGCACGACCTTGCGGTAGCGGGCGGCCTCGCGGTCCTGGAAGATGGCGCCCCACGTGAACGTCGGGATCTCGCGCATGGCGACCGTCTCGGGGAAGAGCACGGCCGAGTTGGTGTCGTAACCGGGCGTGAAGTCGACAAGTCGAAGCGAGACGAAGAGCTTGTTGCCGTAGTCGCCGGCCTCGAGGGCGGCGATGAACTCGGGCCAGATCGTCTCGACGACGAGCGCCTCGACGTGACGGTCGAGCGAGCCGTTCTGGGTGTACATCGGGAACACGACGAGGTGACGGATGCCGTCGATGCGGTGACGCTGCGGCTGGAACTCGACGAGCGAGTCGAGGAAGTCGGGGACCTCGAGGCCCTCGGCCTGCCACTTGCGGAAGTCGGCCTGCAGCGCGGTCAGGTAGGCGGCCTCGTGCGGGAAGCGCGGCGCGAGCGCGGCGACCGACTCGACGATGGCGTCGACGAGGGCGGATGCCTCAGGCTTGTCGCCCTCCGCGGGGACCGAGCCGTCCTTCACCTGGAGCGACTGCAGCTTCGTCGCCGACTCCTTGAGGCGGAGCCACGCGGCGTCGTTCTCGACGCCGTCGGCGAGGGCGATCTGCTCGGCGGTGACGTCCTCGAGGACCTCGGGTTCGCCGACGATGGGGTCGATCGTGATGTTCGACATGTGAACCTCCGTTCCTCGTTGAGGGGATCAGGTGTTGCGATTGGCAGATGGCGCGCGGCATGAATCGCCGCACAACTCAAGGCTACGAGGCATCCCCTCGCGAATGGTTGCGCCCTGACGCGGGAATCCTGCGTTGCGGCCTGAATCGGCGACCGAGATCGCCGCGGCCGCGCAACGCTGTCGAACTCCCGGTGTTGAGAATACCTCAGCGTCAGCACGGGTGGTGTTCGGTGCCTGCACGCGACTCGACCGCGCCGACGCGGACGCGGGGTCCGGGGGTCGTCCTGATGTCGGGGCGGCGGGTGATCCATAACGTGAGGTTTGTTCAGATCCCCATCAACCCCCGACAGAACAGGAGAGGACCATGAACATCACGAAGGGCGGAGTAGCCGCGATCGGCGCCGCCGTGATCATCATCTCGATCAGCGGGTGCGCCGGTGTGCGCAGCCAGGTCGAGCAGGGTTCGGGCGCCGCGAGCGTGACCTCGCTGCACGCCCAGCAGGACGCCGCCCACCGCGAGGCCGCGCTCGAACGAGCCGCCGCCAACGGGGTCCAGCGCGTGACCACCTCGCTCAAGGCGCAGCAGGACTCGGCGCGTGCCGAGTCCGCGCAGGAGCGGAGCGCCCGCACCGGGCGGTCGACCGGCCCGCAGTCGGTGCGAACCGTGAGCGTGTCGATCTCGGAGCTCATGCGCCAGCAGAAGCAGGCGGACACGATCGGCGGCGACGCCCCGAGTGCCGCCGACATGCAGGGTCAGCGCCTCGCGCAGTACGGCGAGCAGTTCCAGGCCCAGCAGCACGAGACCCCCGTCCCGACCACGCTGCCGCGCCCGATCTCATCGCGCAATCGATGAGCCGCACCCGAGAGCGGGGCTCGTGCCGACCGGCCGACCCCGCTCTCGTTCTGCGCGCCCGCGCACTCCGCCCATAGCGGACGCATAGCGTTCGCCCGTATCGTCGGTGCCGGGCCGCACTCCGCCGGCCCGCCGGGGCTCACCAGCGAGCGCCTGTCACGACGATCCCGAAACGAGTCGCCCGAATGACCACTGCACGTCCGTCCGCCGCCGTCGCGCTGATCCTGCCCACCCTCGCACTCGCGGGCTCCGTCGTCGTCACCGTGCTCGGCGCCCTCTCGACCAACTCGGCGACCTCCACGCTGAACGCCGCGCTCACGAGCCAGACCGGCACCGCCGCCGACGTCTACGGCAGCCAGTCGGCGATCGTCGTCTCGAGCGGGCTGCTCACGGCCGGCATCGTCGGCATCGTCGTGTCGCTCGCCGTCTTCGGCGTGCTCATCGGCTTCGGCGCGCTGTCGAAGCCCGTCGCCGAGGCGCCGATCGACGAGGCCGAGCCGGCCGACGGCGAGTTCGTCGATGCCCCGGTCGTCGCGCCGGCCGCCGCATCGGCGGTCGAGCCCGCGGCGGCGCCGGTCGCCGAGGCGCCGATCGCCGAGGCCCAGGTCGACGAGGCGCCGGTGGTCGAGAACGCTCCCGCCGAGGCATCCGCTTCGACCGGATCGGCCGCCGCCGACGAGTCGCCGCGCGCCTGAGCCGAAGACCCCCTCGAAGAGCCTCTGTGCGCTGCCGCGCTCAGAGGCTCTTCGCCATGTGCAGCGACGCCGCCTCGAAGCCGAGGCTCTCGTAGAGCTCGATCGCGGGCAGGTTGTACGCGAAGACGTTGAGCCCGAGCGTCGGCGAACCGTGCTCGCGTGCGACCTGCTCGGCGTGACGCATCGCCGCACGCCCGAGGCCGCGACGGCGGTAGGGCTCGCGCACGTGCACGTCCCACACCCACCACGCGTCGCCGCCCTCGGCCCACGGGCCGAGCCACAGCCAGCCGGCGTCATCGCCGTCGACGAAGATCGCGAGCAGCACGTGCTCGGGTTTCATCTCGCCGTCGGCGAAGAAGCGGTTCACCGATGCCTCGACGGCCGCCTTCGCCTCGGAGGGCGTGTCGCCCGCGCGGAGCCGGGCCGCCTCGTAGTACGCCATCGACTCGGGCAGCCACATGCGCAGGTCGTCGCCCGCGATCGGGCGGAACTCGACGCCGGGCATCGCCTCGTCGACCGCGGCGGACTCGGACTCGGTGATCGCTTCGCTCATCGCTCCATCGTCGCCGATGCACCCGTGCGAGGGAAGGGCGGCGATAACGTACCTGCATGACGGATGCCGCGGCACGGCCGCAGACGGCCGCCGGCGTGCGTGCGGCGCTCGCCGCCGCAGCCGATCCCGACCGCGTGCCGCAGCTCGCGCGGTTCTTCAAGACCGGCCCCGGCGGGTACGCCGAGGGCGACCGGTTCATCGGCGTGACCGTACCGCAGACCCGGGCGGTCGTGCGCGAGTTCGCCGACCTGCCGCTCGTCGAGTCGATGTCGCTGCTGGACAGCCCGATCCACGAGCATCGGCTCGCGGCGCTCATCGTCATGGTCGGGCAGTTCGCTCGTGCGAGCCGCCCGCGCTCGCGCGACGACGCGGCGCGCGAGCGCCTGTACACCGCCTACCTCGACGCGGTCGAGCGGGGCCGGGTCGACAACTGGGACCTCGTCGACAGCTCGGCCGAGGTGCTCGTCGGCGAGGTGCTGTTCCCCGGCGCGCCCGTCGACCGGGTCGAACCGGAGCTGATCGTCGGGCTCGCGGCATCCCCGTCGGTGTGGTCGCGGCGCGTCGCCGTGCTCGCGACCTTCGCGGCGACGAAGGCGGGCGACGCCCGCCCGACGCTCGCGGTCGCCGAGCGGCTGCTCGACGACCGGCACGACCTCATCCAGAAGGCCGTCGGCTGGATGCTGCGCGAGGCCGGCAAGCGGGTCGGCGTCGACGTGCTCACCGGGTTCCTCGACGTGCATGCGGCGCGGATGCCGCGGACGATGCTCTCGTACGCGACCGAGCACCTCTCGCCCGAGCAGCGGGCCGCGTATCGCGCGATGCGCTGAGCGGGTCGGCGGTCAGACCGCGCGGTCTGGTGCGGCGGGTGCTTCGGGTGCAGTCTTGGAGCACGAGACGAGGGGGTCCATCGTGCAGGTCGACATCATCCACCATGCTCCGCCGTATCGCGTCGGGGTCTTCATCGGCAGCCTCGCGAGCGATTCGATCAACCGCACGCTCGCGAAGGCCCTCATGCGGCTCGCGCCCGAGGAGTTCGCCTTCGAGGAGATCGTCTACCGCGACCTGCCGCTCTACAGTCGCGACTACGACGCCGACTACCCGCAGGTCGCCCGCGACTACAAGGCGGCGATCCAGCGCTCCGATGCCCTGCTGTTCGTGACGCCCGAGTACAACCGCTCGGTGCCCGGGCCGCTCAAGAACGCGATCGACTGGGCGAGCCGGCCGTGGGGCGAGAACGCGCTCACCGGGCGGCCGTCGGCCGTCATCGGCGCCTCGCCCGGCGCGCTCGGCACGGCGGTCGCGCAGCAGAGCCTTCGCAGCATCCTGAGCTTCTGCAACGCACCCCAGATGAATGCGCCCGAGGCGTACATCCACGTCACTCCCGGGCTCATCGCCGACGACGGCGAGGTCACCGTCGAGAGCACGGAGGAGTTCCTGCGGGTGTTCATGCAGCGGTTCCTCGAGTTCACGACCCGGGTGCTGACGGTGCTGCCGCGGCCCGACTGATCGGACGATGCCTGGCCCGCGCGGCGGGCGGTGGGGTGCTCCGGCGCGCTCGCTCCTGCGCGCTCGCCCCAGCCCGCGCTCGCCGGAGGGCGCGCTCGCTACAGCCCGCGCTCGCCGAGCCAGTCGAGCAGCGCGGTACCGACCTCGGCCGGGCGCTCGACGCTCGGCAGGTGCGCGGTGCCCGCGATGCGCAGCCCGGTCACGTCGGGCACCCGGTCGACGATGGCGTCGAACTGCACGGCGAACGGCGACAGGTCGAACTCGCCGACCATTGCAAGGGTCGGCGTCGCGATCTCGCCGAGGCGCTCGGCGGCGGGCGGGTCGAGCGGCACCTGGTCGCCGTCGTCGGCGACATGCGCGACGTTCGGCTCGGCGAGCTCGTGGGCGCGGGCCAGGTACCCGGGGTCGATGTCGGACGCCGAGCGCCCCGAGCCGATGGCGAACACCGCCGTCTCGAGCCGGATGTAACCGGCCGGGTCGGCGAGCGCATCGATCGCGTCGACCTCGTCGAGACGCCGCTGCTCGTCGGCGGACGGCTCGACGTCGGGGAACCCGCCGATGCGCGCACCGATCGTCACGAGCCCGGCCACCCGGCGGGGCGCCGCGAGCGCCACGTCGATCGCGAGCGCACCGCCGCGGCTCGCACCCACGACGGTCGCGCGCTCGACGCCGAGGTGGTCGAGCAGCGCGACGGCGTCGTCGTGGTTCGCGAAGGGCACCGAGAAGTCGTGCCGCGTGCCGCCGAACCCGCGGGGGTCGTAGCGCACGACGAAGTGGTCGGCGGCGAGGTCGTCGACGACCTCGTCCCACATGCGGAGGGTGGCGATGCCGGCAGGGATCAGCAGCAGCGCGGGAGCGGAGACGGCACCGGCCGTCTCGTAGTAGAGCTCGGCGCCGGGGAGTTCGAGGGTGGGCATCCAGCGATCATATGGGCGCGCGCTCGGTCGGCGCGCGGCGTCAGTCCTTGCCCTTGCCGCCGCCCTTGCCCTTGTCTTTGTCGTCGCCCTTGTCGTCGTTGCGATTGCTTCCGCTGTTGCCGGGAGCGTCGTCGGTGTCCGGCGGCGGCGCCGGGGCGACGGTGGGCTCCTCGCTCGGTGTCGTCGACTCGACCGGCGCGGACGGGGAGGGCGTGTGCTCGGCGTCGACGGGCGTCGTCAGCGCCCCGATGACCGCGTGCGCGAGCAGCACGATCGCCACCGCCGCGGCTGCGAGTGCCGCGACGATCAGCACCGGCCGTCGTCGGCGCGGGGGCGCATCCGCGGGGCGGGCCGGGCCGACGGGACCGGCGGGATCTGGACCAGCCGGATCTGGGCCGGCGGGCGTCATGACGGCCGTCGCAGCGGTCGCACCTCCGAGCGGGACGGGCATCACCTTCGTCGCCCCGGTCGCGGCATCCGCGTCGGTCGGAGTCACGTCGAGCCCGGCTGCCGCCACCGCCACCTCGAGCCCGCTCGGTCGGTCTTGGGGGTCGCGTGCGGTCATCGCCGAGAGCAGTGCGACCCAGTCGGCGCCGAGCCGCTCGGGCACCTCGGGGTCGCGCACGAGCCGTGCGCCCGCGGCCTCCGCCGCCGGACCCGGGAACGCGGCCTGCCCGGTGCGTGCCTCGAGCGCGAGCAGCCCGAGCGAGTACACGTCGGCGGCAGGGCCCGCGGGCGCCCCGCTCACCTGCTCGGGGCTGAGGTACCCGGGCGTGCCGACGAGCAGCCCCGTGCGCGTGAGTCTCGCGTCGTCGATGAGGCGCGCGATACCGAAGTCGGCGAGCTTCGCGTTCCACCGGCGCGACGGCAGGTGGGCCGGTTCGAGCAGCACGTTCGCAGGCTTCACGTCGCGGTGCACGATGCCGCGCTCGTGGATCACGTGCAGGGCTTCGCCGAGGTCGGCGAGGAGCGCTGCCGCCTCGGGCGCGTCGAGCGGCCCGGAGCGCAGGGCCTCACGCAGGTCCTGCCCGTCGACGAGTTCCATCACGAGGTACTCGCGCCCCGTGCCGGCGTCGCGCGACGCGTCGTAGAGTCGCACGAGCGCCCGGTGCTGCAGGCTCGCGAGCAACGCGATCTCCGACGCGCGTCGGGCCGAGTCGTCGATGCCCTCGGCGGACGCGTCGAAGAGCTTCACCGCGACCGGGCGGCCGAGCGAGCCGTCGGTCGCCCGGTACACGCTCGCCATGCCACCGCGCCCGATGAGGGCGTCGATCCGGTAGCGCCCGCCGAGCACCGTGCCGAGGAACGGGTCGGCGCCGGGATCGTGCGTACTCGTCACACCGTCGAGCGTAGCCCGGGCATCCCGGGACGGGCTGGGGGTTGCCTCGATGCCGGACTCACCCGAAGATCATCGGCAGGTCGCCGTCGTCGTCGCCCAGGTCGAGGTCGACGAGCACCGGAACGTGGTCGCTCGGGGCGTCGCCCTTGCGCTCGTTGCGGTGGATCGAGGCGCCTGCGACCGCGTCGGCGAACGCCTGCGAGCCGAGGATGAAGTCGATGCGCATGCCCTCGTTGCGCGGGAACCGCAGCTGCTTGTAGTCCCAGTACGTGAAGAGCCCCTCGGGTACGTGCGGGCGCACGACGTCGGCGAGCCCGGCGCCCTCGAGGGCGAAGAACGCCGCGCGTTCTTCGGGGGAGACGTGCGTGGTCTGCCCGACGACGACGGTCGGGTCGCCGTTGTCGACGTCGAACGGGGCGACGTTGAAGTCGCCCATGAGTGCGAACGGCCGAGCCGGGTGGGCCGTGGTCTCGGCCCGGGCGTACTCGGTGAGCGCCGCGTAGAAGTCGAGCTTGTACGTGAGGTGCGGGTCGCCGAGAGCACGGCCGTTCGGCACGTAGAGGCTCCAGAGGCGCACGTCGTCGACCGTCGCGCCGATCGCCCGCGCCTCCTTCGGCAGGTCGGGGCCGTCATGCCCCTTCAGGAATCCGGGCATGCCGGGGAACTCGATCTCGACGTCGCCGATCGGCGACCGGCTCGCGATCGCGACGCCGTTCCACTGGTTGAGCCCGTGCAGCGCGAGTTCGTAGCCCGCCTGCTCGAAGGCATCGTGCGGGAACTGCTCGGGCTTGCACTTGATCTCCTGCATCGCGAGCACGTCGACGTCCTCGCGCACCATCCAGTCGACGACGCGGCCGACGCGGGTGCGGATCGAGTTGACGTTCCAGGTGGCGATGCGCATGGGTTCCAGCGTAGGTCAGGCCGGGGACACCTGAGCGCGCGGGTCAGTCGCGCCGGCTGGCCATGAGCGGCACGACGACCCAGACTGCGACGACGGCCAGCAGCGACATGCCGATCGCGACGAAGCCGGCCTCGCGGCTCACCGCGACGTCGAAGATGAGTCCGGCGACCCCGACGGCCAGCAGCGAGACGACGCCGAGCAGCACGAAGAGCATGCGGTTGGCGGTGCGCACGAGACGGTCCTTCTGGCGGCGCCCGTAGAGCATGCGGTGCAGGATGACGGGCGCAAGGCCGAGCACCGTCGCGAGTGCCGCGAGGGCGACGAGGGTGAGGTAGAGCCCGAGCTCGTAGTCGTCGAGCTCGGTGAACCGCGGCTGGAAGGCGGCCGCGAGCAGGAAGCCCGAGATGAGCTGCGTCCCCGTGAGCACCGAACGCAGCTCCTGCAGGATGTCCGCCCAATTGCGGTCGAGGCGCTCGGTCGGCGTCTCGTTGCGCGCCGGCGTCTCGGCGTGCTCGGCGGCATCGCCACCCTCGGTCTGGTCGTGCCGTCCTGCATCGGTGCGCATGGCGGGCTTCGCGTGCCCGGCGGGATCGGTGGCCATACGCGATCGTAGCGCCGCGGCATCCCGCTCGTTCAGCCCTTGCCGGGAGCGCACCGGTCGTGGCAGGGCGGGGCGATGCCAGAATGGACGCGCCGCGACTCCGCGGCGACGGAGTCCGATGGGGGAGCGTCCATGGCCGCAGGTTTCAGTGTCGAGGGCGTCGACGGGCTGCCCGAGATCTCGACGGGCGACGATCTCGCGGCGCTCATCGCCGGCGCGACCGAACTCGCCGACGGCGACATCCTCGTGGTCACGTCGAAGATCGTCTCGAAGGCCGAGGGGCGCGTGGTCGAGGCAGCCGACCGCGAAGCCGCGATCACCGCCGAGACGGTGCGCGTCGTCGCGAGCCGCGAGTTCGACGGGGGCATCACCCGCATCGTCGAGAACCGCCAGGGCATCGTCGGAGCCGCTGCCGGCGTCGACGCTTCCAACGCTCCCGACGGCACGGTGCTGCTACTGCCGGTGGATCCAGATGCCTCGGCACGCGACCTCGCGACCGGGCTGCGCGCGCTCACGGGCGCCCGGATCGGCGTCATCCTCTCCGACACGCTCGGTCGGCCGTGGCGCGAGGGCCAGACCGACATCGCGATCGGCGCTGCCGGCGTGCACGTCTTCGACGACCTGCGCGGCGGCACGGATGCCTCGGGCAAACCGCTCTCGGTGACGATGCCGTGCGTGGCCGACGAGATCGCCGGTGCGGGCGAGCTCGTCAAGGGCAAGTCGTCGGGGGTTCCGGTGGCGATCGTGCGCGGCCTCGACCGCTACGTGGGCGACCTCGACCTGCCCGGGGCGCGGTCGATCCAGCGCCCGAGCGAGCGCGACCTGTTCCGGCAGGGTGCCGACGAGGCGTACGACGAGGGGTACCGTGCGGGCTTCGACGAAGCGCAGGCCGAGGGGTCGCTGCGCAGCAGCGGAGACGACTTCGAGTAACGCCCGCCGGCGACCGTTCGGCTTTTGGATCCAAAGTCTGTGCCGGGCGCGATTCTTCCGATACATTCGGGTGCCATGAGCGAACTCACCGCCCCCAGGGGCCGGACCTCGGGCTCCGGGCTCGACGCCGACGCGCTGCAGCAGCTCGCGGGCAAGCACCAGGGCGGATACCGCTCGGTCGGAGTCATGGTCTACGAGATCCTCCGCGACGCCATCCTGAGCGGCACCCTGCCGCCCGGACAGAAGCTGCGCCAGGAGACCCTCGCCGAATCGATCGGCGTCTCGCGGCTGCCGGTTCGGTCGGCGCTCATCCAGCTCGAGGCCGACGGGCTCGTCGAGTTCCATGAGCGGCGCGGCGCGGTCGTGAAGTCGCTCTCGGTCGAGCAGGCGCGCGAGGTCTACGCCGTGCGCGCGCTGCTCGAGGGCGAGGCGCTGCGGCTGTCGATGGCGGAAATGACGCCAGAGCGCATCGAGCGCCTGCGCGAGCTCGGACGCACGGCCGACGCCGAGGAGGAGGGCGCCGACTTCGTCGACGCCCGCACCGAGTTCTACGCCGTGCTCTACGACGCGGCCGCTCGCCCGGTGCTCTGGGAGATGATCGAGCAGCTGCGCCTCAAGGTCGGCCGCTACGTGCTCGGCTGGCGCGTCGACGGCGCCGAGCCCGGACACTCGCGCTCGCACTCCCACGAGGAGCTCATCGCGGCCGTCGAGGGCGGCGACGTCGACCACGCGCTCGAGGTGCAGCGCTCGCACCTCGAACGGGTTCGCGACGCCGTGCTCGAGCTGCTCGACCGCGAGTCGGCTGCGGCGCCCGCGCGCCGCTGAGTCGAAGCCGGGGCCTCGTCGTCCGCGCGGCGCGAGCGAGCGGCATCCGTCTCACCCTTGCTCTTGCTTTTTGGATCCAGTATCCGAAACAATGGCAACCACGACGGGATGTCTCTTGCGGGCGCCCGCCCGTCGACCCGTCGGAATCCGCGAGGATGGAGGAGTGTCAGTGCACATCGGCTACGCCGCCATGCTCGAGCAGTTCCCTCCCGCCGAGGCGGTCGCGCTCGCCGCGCTCGCCGAGCAGCACGGCTTCACGGGGGTCATGGCCACCGACCACTTCCAGCCGTGGACGCCGCGGCTCGGCCAGTCGTCGCACGTGTGGAGCGTGCTCGGCGCACTCGGCGAGCGGACGCGCGGCGACTTCGGCCCGGGCGTGACCACGCCGACGTTCCGCACGCACCCCGCGGTCGTCGCACAGGCGAGCGCGACCCTCGCCTCGATGTACCCGGGAAGGCACTGGCTCGGCATCGGGTCGGGCGAGGCGCTCAATGAACACATCGTGGGCGAGTACTGGCCCGAGGCCCCCGACCGCATCAACCGCATGTTCGAGGCCGTCGAGCTCATCAAGAAGCTCTTCACCGCGTCGATCGCCGGCCGCGACGTGCGCCACGCGGGCCCGAGCTTCAAGCTCGAGACCACTCGCCTCTGGACCATGCCGCCGACCGCCCCCGAGATCTACGTCGCGACGGCCGGACCGGTCACCGCGCGCCGCGCCGGCCGGGTCGCCGACGGGCTCATCACGACCACCGGGCCGATGGACCGGCTCGAGGCCCTGCTCGCCCGCTTCGCCGACGGTGCGCGCGACGGCGGCCGCGATGTGCGGCGCATGCCCAAGATCCTGCAGCTGCACCTCTCGTGGGCCGCGACCGACGAGGACGCGATGCGCAACGCGCTCACCGAATGGCCGATCGCGGGCATGCGGTTCGGGCGCAGCGACATCCGCTCGCCGTTCGAGTTCGAGCAGCTCGCCCGCACGGTGCGCCCCGAGGACTTCGAGGGCCGCATGGTCGTCTCGGCCGACCCCGACCGGCACCGCGCCGAGATCCAGCGCTACCTCGACCTCGGGTTCGACCGCATCTATCTGCACAACGTCGGACGCAACCAGGCCGACTGGCTCGAGGTCTTCGGCCGCGAGGTGCTGCCGGGGCTGCGCGCATGAACGGCGAGATCCGGGATGCCGCGGCCGGGGTCGACGGCCGGGTCGAATCGTCGGGCCAGGTGGTGCCGAGCCGCTGGACCGTCGTGATCCCGGTCAAGGCGTTCGCCGCCGCCAAGACACGGCTCGGGCCCGTCGTGCCCGCCGAGGCGCGCGCCGCACTGGCGAGGGCATTCGCGCTCGACACGATCCACGCCGCCCAGGAGGCGCGGTCGGTCGATCGCGTCATCGTGATCACGGGCGAGATCGGACTCGGCACGCCCCTGCCCGAGGGCGTCGAGGTCGTCGGCGAACCGGATGCCGCCGGGTCGCGTCTCGGTGACGACGACGGTCGCGCCGTCCCAGGGCGGTCGAGCCTCGACACGGCGATCGACGCGGGCGTCGCCCTCGCGAGAACGGATAGCGACGTTCCCGTCGCGGTGCTGCTCGGCGACCTGCCGTCGCTCCGCACGAGCGAACTCGAGTTCGCGCTCGACGCCGCTGCGCGGCATCCGCTCGCCTTCATCGCCGATGCCGACGGAACCGGCACCACGCTCGCGACCGCCGGCGCGGGCGTACCCATGCGCCCGGCCTTCGGTGAGCAGTCGGCCTCGCGACACCGCGAGGCCGGGTTCGCCGACCTCGCGGGCAGCGCGCCCTTCGTGAGCCTGCGCCGCGACGTCGACACCGTCGAAGCGCTCGAACGCGCGCTCCAGCTCGGTGTCGGCCCGCGCACCGCCGAGGCGGTCGCCGCGCTCGCCGACGGGCCGCTGCCGCATGCGGGCGCCGGCCCCGCAGCATCCCATCGGCCCGACTGACTCGCCCGACCCGACTCACCGAACCAGACCCCGCAGAAGGAGCACGAGATGACCCTCACCCTCGGATACAAGGCCAGCGCCGAGCAGTTCGACCCCCGCGAGCTCGTCGAGATCGCCGTCGCGGCCGAAGGACACGGCATGGAGTCGGTGTTCACGAGCGACCACTTCCAACCGTGGCGGCACACGGGCGGGCACGCGCCGTTCTCGCTCGCGTGGATGGCCGCGGTCGGCGAGCGCACCTCGACCGTGAAGATCGGTACGAGCGTGATGACGCCGACGTTCCGCTACAACCCGGCCGTGCTCGCGCAGGCGTTCGCCTCGCTCGGCGTGCTCTACCCCGACCGCATCATCGCGGGCTTCGGCTCGGGCGAGGCGCTCAACGAGATCGCGACCGGGTTCCAGGGCGCGGGCGAGCAGGAGTGGCCCGAGTTCCGCGAGCGCTACGCGCGGCTGCGCGAGTCGGTGCGGCTGATGCGCGCCCTCTGGAAGGAGGAGGGCCAGGTCAGCTTCGACGGCGAGTACTACTCGACGCACGACGCCTCGATCTACGACCGACCGGCCGACGCGGTGCCGATCTACATCGCGGCCGGCGGCCCGCAGGTCGCGAAGTACGCCGGCCGTGCCGGCGACGGCTTCATCTGCACGTCGGGGAAGGGCGCCGAGCTCTACGTCGACCAGCTCATGCCCGCCGTGCGCGAGGGGCTGGCCGCCCGCGACGACGGCCGCACCTTCGACGAGTACGACCGCATGATCGAGATCAAGCTCTCGTACGAGGAGGACCTCGACACGGCGCTCGACAACACCCGGTTCTGGTCGCCGCTCTCGCTCTCCAAGGAGCAGAAGCACGACATCACCGACCCCGTCGAGATGGAGCGGGCGGCCGACGCGCTGCCGATCGAGCAGATCGCGAAGCGCTGGATCGTCGGCACCGACCCCGACCAGGTCGCCGAGCAGATCGGGCAGTACATGGACTGGGGCTTCAACCACCTCGTGTTCCACGCGCCCGGCCACGACCAGCGCCGGTTCCTCGAGTTGTTCGAGCGCGACCTCGCGCCGCGGCTGCGGGCGCGATAGGGGTTCTTCGGACCCCGGCGTCGACGTCGCTCTGGGCTGACCTTCGACACGACACGCGGCCGCTGCGAAGCGCGTCGCGGCGTGGCGACTTGAATGTCAGCCCAGAGCGACCGGGGCGGTGACGGGCCTGATCAACCCCGGCGGCGCTCCCATCGGCGCTTCGCGGCGGCGTGCGCGTCGCGGAGCAGGTCGTGCAGCTCGTCGGCCGTGCGCTCGCCCGGCTCGACGACGGCGACCCAGCCGAGGTGGCCGTACGCGGGATGCGGGGCCACGACGTCTCGTCGGGTCGGGTCGTCGACCTGCTCCTGTCCACGGCGTCCGGCGTCGATGTTGACCCGGAAGACGCCGTCGCCGAGGCCGGCCGGCGGCTCGTCGGGGTAGTCCTTCGTCACGATCGTGGCGAACGGCTGGCCCGGCGGGACGACGCCGTCGGGCGCGAAGTAGAAGAACCGGTCGCCCCAGGCGATCTCGGGCGTGCCGTCGCCGGGCTGCGGGCGGAGCGTGAGCACATCCCCGAGGGACTCGACGTACTCGGTGATCTCATCGATACTCATACTTCAAGTGATGCATTGAAGTGCTTGTGGAGGGTTGATGCGCACCGCTGAGGTCGCCGAGCGAACCGGGTACTCGATCCAGCAGGTGCGCAAGCTCGAGGCGGCGGGGGTGCTGCCGCCCGCGCCGCGGTCCTCGAGCGCATACCGCGAGTACGACGAGCGGCACGTCGCATTCGCCGTCGCGTACCGCGCGCTGACCGCTGCGATGGGCCCGACCGAAGCGCGCCTCGTCGTGCTCGACGCCCACCGCGACCGCGCGGCGATGCTCGGCCGGCTCGACGCGGCGCACGCGGGGCTGCATCGCGAGCGCGAGGAGCTGGCGCTCGCACGCCGAGCGGTGGAGACGATCCGCGATGAGCCGTTCGGCGACATTCGGCTGACCGACGCGATGACCATCGGCGAGCTCGCCGAGGCGCTCGGCCTGCGCACCTCGACGCTGCGCCACTGGGAGGACGAGCGGCTGCTTTGGCCCCTGCGCGGATCGCACGGTGATCGCATCTACGCCCCCGCCGACGTGCGCGATGCGCGGCTCGTGCACCAGCTCCGGCTGGCCGGCTACCGCATCCCGCCGCTGCGGGAGCTCCTGCCGTCGCTCCGCGAGGCGGGCGGTGCCGAGGCGGCGCTCGTCGAGCGCGAGCAGAGCATCGTCGTGCGCTCGAGCGCGCTGTTCGACGCCACCGTGGCGCTGCAGCGGGCGGTCTCGGTCCGCCGACCGGCAGATGCTTCGGCCTGAACGTGGAGCCGATCATCGCGGGTGCACGGTGGCGCGCCGTCTTCGGGTGATCGCGGAGGCCGCGAGAACCGCTGCACCGCCCGCGAGCAGCGCGACGCCGGCGAGGATCGACGTGCCGTCGAACCCGCTTTCCGCGAGCGACCCGCCGGCGGAGCCCGCGCCGCCCGGAGCCGTCGGCAGGGACGGCGGTGCGGAGGGCGTCGGGGGAGGAGTCGGCGTGGGCGTGGCGGCCGTGAACGTCACGTCGGCCGCCGCGAGCTCGACACCCTGTGCCGAGACGGTGACGTGGCTCGTCCCGAATGGCACGTCGATCTCGACCTCATCGGACGCTCCCGCCGCCACCTCGACGTCGACGGAGTCGACCGAGCCGTCGGGTGCCGTCGTGATGATCGTGAACACGACGCTGTCGGCGGCGAGCGTCGACGCGTCCAGCGTGACCACGGCCGTGCCGCCGGTCTCCGTCCCGGCACCCGCGGCGACCGCGGCGGTGGAGTTCTGCTCGGCCGGGATCTCGAAGTCGAAGGCGAACTCGTCGGTGGTGCCGTTGCGCACGACCAGGTCGTCGGCGAACGAGCGCCCGCCGGCGGCGACCCCGCTCCCGAGGCCGAGCTGGACGACACCCCAACCGCCGTCGGGGTACTCGGCGGCGAACTCGGCGAGCGTGCAGCGGGCGGACTGGACGCAGAAGCCGCTCGCCGTGTTCGTCTGCCAGACGAGCGAGTCGGCATCAAGTGCCCACTCCTGCCATTCACCCGCGACGGCGGGCGAGAGCTGGTTCGCTCGCGGCTCGAAGTTGAGCGTCGTGAATCCGACGAGGCGATCCTGCGGCAGAGGAGCGGACGGGTCGAGCAGTTGATAGCCGACCACCTGGAGTGCGGGAAGGCTGTCGGCCGGGTTCGTCGTCGTGAACGTGAACGTCGAGAACGAGCCGCCCAGGCCATCCCACGGCATGAAAGTCTCGGCTGGGTTGTCGCTGAATCCGGGCGCGCTGAACACCCGGGCGCGATCACTCGTCGAGTCGACCCCGAGCTCGAGGCTGCCACGACCCGCCGGCGGACTCGCCGGTCCTTCGACGAATCGCTGCGTCGCCCCCGCCGTCGCATCCGGCTGCACCGCCCAGCCCGTGCCCGCGAGTGCGGCCGCATCGTCGAACGCCGTCACCACGATCGGCGGTGAGCCGGGCACCGCGAGCAGCACGCCTGCGCCGAGTGCAGTCGCACCGACGAAACCCCTGATCATCGACCACATGGTTGGCCCCCAAGCCCCTGGTCAGACGTGCCATACCTTACGGCTGGCGCGCAGCGGCCGCAAGGGTGATGCGAGGGCTCACCCCGCCGGTTCGACCACCAGCCCGGTTCCGCCGCCGCGACGCGCGGGTTCGGCGACCGCGGTCATGAGGCCGTCGTCGCCGACCTCGATCGCTGCGACGGCGCCGATCTCGGCCGAGGTCGTGAACGTGTGACCGTAGGCCGCGAGGGCCGCCTCGTACTCCGCACGGAACGCCGGCTCGGCCGTCACCGCGGCGGTGTTGCGCTGCGAGGCGCGCGGGGCCGCGACCGCCTCGGGCAGCGTCATGCCGAGGTCGATGCGGTTCATGAGCACCTGCGCGACCGTCGTGATGATCGTCGAACCGCCGGGCGAGCCGACGACGTAGCGCACATCGCCGTCGTCGAGCACGATGGTCGGCGAGATCGACGAGCGGGGCCGCTTGCCGGGCTCGACGATGTTCGGGTCGGCCGGGTTCGGCACGAAGCTGAAGTCGGTGAGCTCGTTGTTGAGCAGGAACCCGCGACCCGGCACCGTCATGCCCGACCCGCCGGTCTGCTCGATCGTGAGCGTGTACGCCACGGCGTTGCCCCAGCGGTCGACGACCGACAGGTGCGTCGTCGAGATGTTCTCGGTGTCGACCGGGTCGTCGGCCGCGACCGCCTCGCACCCCGCCGCGTCGAGCGGTGCGGGCGCGACGGGCTTCACCGACGCGGCATCCGGATCGATCACGCAGGCCCTGGCGTCGGCGAAGTCCTGGCTGAGCAGGGTCTCGGTCGGCACGTCGACGAACGCAGGGTCGCCGACGTAGGCATTGCGGTCGGCGAAGGCGTGGGCGGTGGCCTCGAGGTAGAGGTGCAGCGCCTGCACGGAGTCGGCGCCGGCGAGGTCGTAGTTCTCGAGGATGTTGAGCGACTCGCCCACGGTCGTGCCGCCCGACGACGACGGCGCCATGCCGTACACGTCGAGGCCACGGTACTCGATGTGGGTCGGCGCCCGCTCGATCACCTCGTAGCCGGCCAGATCGTCGGCGGTCAGGTAGCCCGGGTAGGCCGGGAGCGTCGCATCGGGCGCCGTGATCGGATGCTGCGCGACCGCGGCCATCTCGTCGGCGATCGGGCCCTCGTAGAAGACGTCGGTGCCCTGCAGTGCGATCTGGCGCATCGTGCGCGCGAGGTCGAGGTTCTTGAAGACGCTGCCGACCTTCGGGGCGTCACCGCCCGGAAGGAACAGCTCGGCGGTGTCGGGGAAGGCGGCGAACCGGTCCTTGTTCGAAAGGGTCTGGTCGCGGAACGTCTGATCGACCGTGAACCCCTTCGTCGCCAGCAGGATCGCCGGCTGCAACGTGTCGCGCAGCGACGCGGTGCCGTACTCGTCGAGCGCAGCCTCCCAGGTGGCGAGCGTGCCGGGGGTGCCGACCGAGAGCCCCGACGACACCGCGTCGGCGAAGGCGTACGGCGCGCCCGTCGCGGGATCGATGAACGCGTCGCTCTGCATCGCGGCCGGCGCGGTCTCGCGGCCGTCGATCGTGGTCACCTCGCCGGTGGCGGCGTCGAAGTAGACGAAGTAGCCGCCGCCGCCGATGCCCGCGCTGTACGGCTCGGTCACGCCGAGGGCCGCCGCGGTCGCGACGGCTGCGTCGACGGCGTTGCCGCCGTCGCGGAGCACGTCGAGACCGATGGCGCTCGCCGAGGCGTCCACCGACGAGACGGCGCCGCCGAACCCGGTCGAGGTCGACGGAGCCGGTGGTGCCGGACGGCCGTTGACGGCGGTGCCCGTCGCCGGGGTGCCTGTTGCCGCGGTGCTTGCTGTTGCCGCTGTCGGCGCGGCGAACGCCGCGAGCGAGACGGCGGCGGCGATGGCGAGGATGCTGCGGGCGGCCGTGAACCGGCCGCGCTCGACGTTGACCATGGGATACCCCCCGAAGTGGTGACATCTGCCCGTTGGGGCTCACGCTAGACCCGGGGGCCGCGGGCGGCAACCCCTCTGGAGCCCCGATGCGTCAGTGCAGCCCGGGCCGGTTCACGCTCGGCGGGATCGCGCAGAAGTCGTAGTAGTAGCGGGTCGGCCGGTCGGGGTCGGTGACGTCGACGATCACCGAAGCTCCCGAGTTCGGCAGCTCGTCGCCCGCGAGCGTCCACACCGAGTAGTGCCAGACGCCGCGCACCGCATCATCGAGCAGGTGCTGCCCGTCGACGCCGAGCACGACGTCGTCGCCCTCGGCGCCCGGCAGGGTTCGCGCCCGGAACGGGTCGACGAGGTCGGCCCGGAGCACTGTCTCGTCGACGGCGCCGACGCTACGGCGCACCACGGCGGTGCCGGTGCCGCTGGTGTCGTCACCGCTGTTGCCGGCCGTGGTCAGGCGTGCGGCGATCGCCGCCGCCAACTCGTCGGCCAGCCGGGTGGATGCCTCGGGGTCGGCACCGTCCACCGCGACGAGGCGTCGGCCGCGGCGGGCGTTGTGCAGGAACTCGTCGGCGATCCACTCGATCGTCGGCAGCGGTCCAGCCTGGATCGGAGTCATGCTCCGAGGCTACGCCCGCGGGGCACTGCTCGGTACGAGGTGTGGATGTGTGGACTTGTGGACCGGTTCGGCGTGGATCTGTGGAATGGTGGACGGCCTCTGCGAAGGGCCCCCGCGCGCCGCGACGGCGATGAGCGGTCGACCGGTGATCGGGTGCGCGACGACCTCCGCCCGCACGCCGTAGACCCGCTCGACGAGCTCGGCCGTGAGCACCTCGTCGGGGGAGCCGGCGGCGACGACGCGACCGGCGGCGAGCACGATCACGTGATCGGCGTACGCGGCGGCATGCGAGAGATCGTGCAGCGCCGCGACGACGGTGAGCCCGTCGCGCGCGAGCCCGGCGAGCAGCTCGAGCGTCGTGAGCTGCGCCGAGAGGTCGAGGTGGTTCGTCGGCTCGTCGACGAGCAGGAGTTCGGGCTCTTGCGCGAGGGCGCGCGCGAGCACGACCCGCTGGCGCTCGCCGCCCGACAGCTCGGCCACCGGGCGGCGCGCGAAGGCCGCAGCGCCGACGGCCTCGAGCGCCCGCGCCGCGATCTCGCGATCGGCAGGTCCCGTGGCCGCGAAGGCGCCGAGGTGCGGGGTGCGTCCGAGCAGCACGGATGCCTCGACGGCGAGTTGCGCGTCGACCTCGCCCTGTTGCTCTGCGAGGGCCACCAGTCGGGCGCGCTCGCGGCGTCGCATCCCGGGCAGTGAACGCCCGTCGAGGGCGAGCTCGCCGGCCGAGGCGCGCTCGACGGCCGCGACGAGGTGCAGCAGCGTCGACTTGCCCGCGCCGTTCGGGCCGACGAGCGCGGTCAGCGCGCCGCCCGGCACGGTCGCGTCGACGCCGTCGATGATCGTGCGCCCGGCGCGGTCGAAGCGCACGCGCGAGAGGTCGAGGCTCATGACGCGCTCCTTCTGCGCAGCAGCAGCCAGGCGAACACCGGGCCGCCGATGAGGGCGGTGAGGATGCCGACCGGCAACTCGCGCGGATCGAACAGGGTGCGCGCGCCGGTGTCGGCCCACACGAGGAAGATCGCGCCGGCGAGCGCCGACAACGGCAGCAGCGCGCGGTGGCCGGGGCCGACGATGAGTCGCACGGCGTGCGGCAGGATGAGGCCGACGAAGCCGATCGCTCCGCTCACGGCGACCAGTGCGCCCGTCAGCAGCGCCGTGCCGCCGAGCAGGAGCACGCGGCTGCGGCCGACGTCGATGCCGAGGGCGGCGGCGCCCGTCTCGCCGACCGCGAAGGCGTCGAGCGTGCGGGCGCTCGCGATGAGCGGCAGGCCGACGACGACGAGTGCGATGCCGGCGATCGCGAACGAGGTCCAGTCGGTGCCCGAGAGCGACCCGAGCAGCCAGTTGAGGATCTCGCGGTAGCTGTCGTTCGTCGCGCTCCAGAAGATGACGAGGCTCGTGATCGCACCGAACACGCTCGTCACGGCGACGCCCGCGAGCACGGTCGCCGTCGGTGAGAGTCGTGCCCCGCCCGATCCGGCGCCACCGCCCGCCCGGCCCGCGCCGAGCGCGAGCCCGAGCGTCGCGAGCAGGGCGACGATCGCGCCGGCGAAGGCCGCGACCGGCAGCATGAGCGACCAGCCGAGCACCAGCACCACGACCGCGCCGACCGACGCACCCGACGACAGGCCGAGCAGGTAGGGGTCGGCGAGCGGGTTGCGGGTGATCGCCTGCATGACGGCGCCGCAGAGGGCGAGTCCGGCGCCGACCGCGGCAGCCGTGAGCACGCGGGGCATGCGCAGTTGCCAGACGATGCCGTCGCGCAGCGGCGAGAGCGTCGACTCGCCGAATCCGAGGTGGGCGCCGACGCTCGCGAGCACGTCGGCGGGCGAGAGGGCCGCAGGGCCGATCGTGACGGCGACGACCATCGAGACGAGGAGCAGCACGGCGAGGCCGATGCCCCAGAGGAGGGGGCGGGCGGAGCGGGAGCGGGTTGAGGAGGAGCGGAGCGACGTCTCGAAACCCTCGGGGGCAGGGTTTCGAGACGCGTCCTCCTGCGTCGGGCGCTCCTCAACCCGCGGGCGGGGTTCGAGCCCGCGGTTTCGAGACGCGTCCTCCTGCGTCGGGCGCTCCTCAACCCGCGAGTCCGACATCAGCCCTCCAGCGAGCCCAGCTGGTCGACGATCGAGGCGACGGCGTCGACGTTGCGCACGCCCGCCTCGGTCGACGGGAAGTCGACGACGACGTAGCGCTTCGCCTGGACGGCGGGCAGCGCGGCAGTCGCGGGATTCGACTCGAGCGCGGCGATCTTCGCGTCGGCGGTGTTCCACGGTGCGTCGACGAGCACGATCACGTCGGGATTCGCCTCGACGACGGCCTCCCACGACATCGCCGTCCAGGTGTCGTGCACGTCGGCCGCGACGTTCTCGAGCCCCGCGGCATCCATGATCATCTGGGGTGCGCCGATGCCGGCGCCCACGAACGGCTGGTCGTCGCCCGAGGAGTACCAGAGCGCCGTGAGCCCCGCGTCGGAGGGCGAGATCGCCTCGAGCGCCGTGCGCTGCGCGTCCACGAGCTCGGTCGCGCGGTCGGGAACGCCGAAGATCGCGCCGGCCTCCTCGAACTCGCGGAACACCTCGTCGAAAGTGAGCGGGTCGGGCATGTAGCCCTCCTCCTTGCACGCGGCGGGTGCGACGTAGCTCGCGACGCCGAGCGCGGCGAGGGCGTCGCGCTCGCCGGCACCCTCGGCCGAGAGGTTCGATTCCCAGCCGGCGTAGACGAGGTCGGGCTCGACCGCGAGCGTCGCCTCCTGCGAGGGCACCTTGTCGCTCAGCACATCGAGGCCCGCCGCGGCGTCGGCGTATTCGTCGGGCACGGGGCCATCCGCGAACGCAGTGCCGACGACCTTGTCCTCGAGACCGAGCGCGAGCATCAGCTCGAGCGTCGACGACTTGACGGTGACGACGCGCTCGGGGGCGGCGTCGAACGTGACCTCGGTGCCGCAGTTGTCGAGGGTGAGCGGGTAGCCGGATGCCTCGGTGCCGGCGTCATTCGCGGCGTCGGCGCCGGCCGGGCCGGCGTTGGCAGGGGCGGCGCACCCGGCGAGCAGGGCGACGGCGGCGAGCGGGAGCGCGAGGCGCGCGGCTCGCCGGGTGGTCTCGATACGGCGCTGCGCGCCTACTCGACCGACCTGGGGGGTGAGGGGCAGGGCGTGGCGGTGCATGGGCATGGTTCCTCCGGGATGGGTGCAGCGTGCAACTCCGACGACGGTCGGCGACTCGCGGCCCAATCCCGGGCCACCACGACCGGGCAATCGAGCCCGGTGGTCGCTTCGCAGCCTACTGCCGGAATCGATCTCGAATCAATACTGGATTCTGGATCCAAAATGAGCCATGATGGCCTCGCGGGCCCGGATCGAGCATTCCGATCGGGGTCGAGGGCGATGGTTCGCCCTCCGTGCCGGGCCCGCGCAACAGCAACGACGCGTCGAGATCCGGGAGGACCCGCATGAAGAGCACCGAGGTCGAGTTCTACAGCGAAGGCGATCGCATCGCCGCGATCTGGCGAACGCCCGACGAGGTCGCGGGGCCGCTGCGCGCGATCGTGCAGGGCCCGGGCTGGCTCGGTCTCAAGGACGCGAAGCTCTACGTGCGCTACCACGAGGCGCTCACGGCCGCCGGCTTCGGCGTGCTCGTCTTCGACTACCGCGGCTTCGGCGACTCGGCGGGCGACCGCGGCATCCTCTCGCCGGCGCGCCAGCTGCAGGACCTCGTGAACGCCGTCACCTACCTCACCACTCGCGACGACGTCGACGGCGACGCGATCGGCGCCTTCGGCACGGGCGGCACGGGCGGCGGCAACTCCGTGCTCCTCGCCGATGCCGACCCCCGCGTGAAGGCCGCCGTGAGCCAGGTTCCCGTCGCCGACGGCACGGACTGGCTGCACCGCATGCGTCAGGAGCACGAGTGGCTCGCCTTCCTCGCCGCGCTCGAGGAGGACCGGCGCCTCCGCGTCGCCACCGGCGCCGGGCGCCTCGTGCACCCCCGCGAGGAGATCATGGTGCCCACCCCAGAGCGCCGCGCGACGAACATCAAGGCCGACGTCGACGACAAGATCCCGAGCGCCATCCCGCTCTCCTGCGCCGACGAGATCCTCGCGTACAAGCCCATCGACGCGGCATCCCGCCTCGAGACCCCACTGCTCGTGATCGGCGTCGAGGGCGACGCGACCACCCCGACCGATCACGCCGAGCGCCTCTACGCCGCGGCGAAGGGGCCCAAGCAGCTCATCATGCAGCGGCACACCACCCACTACGCGGCATACGACCGCTACTGGACCGAGACCACCCCGCTGATCGTCGACTGGCTCGACCGCTACGTGCGGCCGAGCGACGTCGAGGTCCGCACCACGCGCTCGCCCGGACAGGGCGAGATCGCAGAACGACTGGAGGCGCCCGTGGAGGCAACGCGTTTGGAGGCCGTGCGATGAGCATCGACCTGAGGATCTCGGGCGGCATCGTCGTCACCCCGTCGGGGCCCGTCGCCGCCGACCTGCTCGTCGACGACGGCCGCGTGGCCGGCATCGTCGGCGCGGACGTCGCGGTCGAGGCCGACCGCACCATCGACGCGACCGGGCGGCTCGTGCTGCCCGGCATGGTCGACGTGCACGTGCACACCCGCGAGCCGGGCTACGAGCACAAGGACGACATCCTCACGACCTCGCAGCAGGCCGCCGCGGGCGGCGTGACGACGATGTTCGGCATGCCGAACCTCAACCCGCCGACCGTCGACGTGACGACGCTCCGCGACGTGTTCGACCGCTACACCGCGAGCTCGATCGTCGACTGGAACCACAACCCGGCGCCGACGAAGTTCGACGACATCGTGCCGATGGCCGAGATGGGCATCTGCGCCTACAAGATCTACATGGTCGTCGACACGGGCCGCACCTACCCGCACCCGGCCGGCACCGGCATCCACGACCACGGCCACCTGCTGCAGATCATGGATCGCATCGCCACGACCGGCAAGCGCTTCATCGTGCACCCGCACGACCAGACGCTCATGGACTACATCGAGGGCGAGGTGCTCGCCCGCGGCGAGAACACGCCGCAGGGCTACGCCTCGGCGTACGCGGCCCGCGAGGGCGTCATCTGGGATACGGCGATCGACGTCGTGCTGCGTCTCGCCGAGGCATCCGGATGCCCCGTGCACATCGCCCACATCCAGACCCGCCGTTCGATCGAGGCCGTGCGCCGCGCGAAGGCGGCCGGCGTCGACGTGACGTGCGAGGTGAACCACTGGGCGCCGTTCCTCTCCACCTGGCACGACGTCGAGACCCTCGGCCCGTACGCGCTGTCGTACTGGGTGCCCGACGACAACCGCGCCGCCGTGTGGGAGGGCATGCGCGACGGCACGATCGACATCGCGTCGTCCGACCACGCGCCGCACACGCGCGAGGAGAAGGAGATCGGCTGGACCGAGATGTGGAGCGCCCACACCGGCACCCCGGGCATCCAGTATTACTACGAGCTCATGCTCGACGCCGTGAACCGCGGCGAGCTGACCCTCGAGCGCGCGGTCGACATGGTCGCCCGCATCCCCGCCGAGAAGTTCGGCCTCGCGGGCGTCAAGGGCTCGCTCGAGGTCGGCGCCGACGCCGACATCGTGATCGCCGACCCGGCGCACGAGTGGACCATCACGAACGACGACGTGCTGTCGAAGATCGGCTGGACCCCGTACGACGGCCGCACCATCTCCGCCCGGATCGAGCGCACCCTCGTGCGCGGCCAGGACGTCTACGCCGACGGCGTCGTCGTCGGCCGACCCGGTCAGGGCAAGCTCGCGGCCGCTCGGGCCGACGACTCCGCGGCCTCGGCCGCCAACTCTTCGGCTCCGGCCGTCGTCGCGGCCGCATCGGCCGCAGAAGGGAACTGACATGAAATTCGGACTGCTGCTGCCGCACTTCGGCGAGGAGGCGAGCCGCGAGAAGCTGCTCGAGGGCTCGAAGCTCGCCGAGGACCGGGGCTTCGATTCCGTCTGGGTGCGCGACCACCTCGTGTTCGAGCCGCACGGCGAGATGGAGAAGCCGAACCGCACGTTCTACGACGCGCTCACGACGCTCACCGCGATCGGCGCCGTGACCGAGAAGCTCGAGCTCGGCACGGGCTCGCTCATCCCGTTCCGCCACCCGCTCGTGACCGCGCTCATGGCCGGCACGATCACCCAGCTCGTCGGTCCGCGCCTCATCCTCGGCTTCGGCGCCGGCACGTTCGACCACGAGTTCGAGGCCGTCGGCTGGGGCGACCTCAACCGCGTCGAGATGGTGCGGTCGAACGCCGAGATCCTGAAGCGCGTCTTCACCGAGAACGACGTCACCTACGACGACGGCATCTTCTCGTTCGAGAACGTGACGATCGAGCCGAAGCCCGTCGGCGGCCCCGTGCCGTTCTGGTACTGCGGCGCGACGCCCGCGTCGGCCCGCCTCGCGGCCGAGTATGCCGACGGCTGGATGCCCGGACGCATCTCGCTCCGCACCATGGAGAAGCGCATCGGCACCATGCGCGAGATGACGGATGCCTCGGGGCGGCCGATGCCGACCGTCGCCGTCATCCCGCCGACGTCGATCGAGGACACTCGCGAGGAGGCGCTCAAACACGTCAACATCCCGGGCCTGCTCGCCTGGGCGAACAAGGCGCGTTTCACGGTGAAGCCCGAGTCGGGCAGCTTCCAGACCGTCGAGGACCTCGAGGGGCAGCTCATCGTGGGCGACCCCGACCAGGCCGTCGAGGAGATCAAGAAGTTCGAGGCGCTCGGCGTCGAGCACCTCGTGTTCGACTTCCGGTTCAAGTTCGACCGCTTCTTCGAGCAGATCGAGCTGCTCGGCACCGAGGTGCTGCCGAAGTTCCGCGCGGGCCAGGCGGCGGCGTAGCGGTACCCGCGGGTTGAGGAGGGAGCGAAGCGACCGTCTCGAAACCGCGAATTGCACCGCCTGAGCGGGTTGAGGAGGGAGCGGAGCGACCGTCTCGAAACCCAGTCGCACGTGGTGCAGGTTTCGAGACGCTCCTGCGTCGCTCCTCAACCCGCAGGATGGAACGTCCGGAAACTCAACGAGGAGGAGAAGGAATGACGACGACGAACGAACAACCCGGGGCCGAGGCATCCCGATCGGGCCCATTGATCTCGGTGCGCGACATCTCGGTGACCTACGACGTGGCCCGCACGGGCAAGCGGCTCGTGGCGATCGAGGGCGTCGACCTCGACGTGCACGAGGGCGAGTTCGTCACCGTGCTCGGGCCCTCGGGCTGCGGCAAGACGACGTTCATGAACGTCGTCGCCGGACTCGTGAAACCCTCGACGGGCACCGTCCTCGTCGACGACGCACCCGTCACGGGGCCCGGCCCCGACCGAGCCGTGGTGTTCCAGGACTACGCGCTGCTGCCGTGGCGCACCGTCTTCGACAACGTGAAGTTCGGCCTCGAGATGCAGAAGGGCCTGAAAGGCGTGTCTCGATACGGCGCTGGCGCGCCTACTCGACAACCGGAGTGGCGCGACCGCGTGCAGGAGGCGATCGAGATGGTCGGCCTCACCGGCTTCGAGTCGTCGTACCCGCGCGAACTCTCGGGCGGCATGCAGCAGCGCGTCGGGCTCGCCCGTGCGTTCGTGGCCGAGCCGCGCATCCTGCTCATGGACGAGCCGCTCGGCGCCGTCGACGCCCTCACCCGGGAGGTGATGCGCGACGAGATCGACAAGCTCATCCAGAAGACCGGCAAGACGGTGCTCTTCATCACGCACTCCATCGAGGAGGCCATCCTGCTCGGCGACCGCATCGTCGTCTTCAAGAGCCATCCGGGCGCGATCAAGGAGGTCATCAAGACGGGCCTCGAACGCCCGCGCTCGGAGCGCAGCGTGCAGCACGACCCGCGCTTCCTCGAGTTGCGCGACCACCTGTGGGACGCCCTGCAGGGCGAGGCGACGGCGGCGGCGGTCTCGAAATGAGCACCTTCCTCGCGAGCGGGCCGAACCTCGGCCGCGGCGGCGTCGGCGCCTGGCTGGCGGGGCTCAGCCCCGCGGGCAAGGCGGGCGTGCTGGCCGGCGAGGTCGTCGTCATGCTCCTCGTCTGGCAGCTCGTCGTCGGGGTGCTCGGGTGGATCAACCCGGTCTTCCTGCCTCCGCCCACCGCGATCTGGCAGGGCTTCCTCCAACTCGTCGCCTCGGGCGTGCTCTGGCCGAACCTGCTCATCTCGCTGCAGGCGTGGCTCATCGGGTTCGTCATCGCGGCGGTCATCGCGATCCCGCTCGGGCTCCTCATGGGTACGTCGCTTCCCGTCGACCGGGTCGCCGGGCCGATCGCGTGGACCATCTACGCGACCCCTTCGATCGCCTACCAGCCGCTCGCGAAGGCGTGGTTCGGTTTCGGCATCGGCCCGGTGGTGTTCCTCGTCGCGATCAGTGCGCTGTTCCCGATCCTGTTGAACGTCGCGGCAGGCATGCGCACGACGAACCCGTCGATCATCAGGGCGGGGCGCGTGTACGGTGCGAGCCGCCTGCAGCTCTACCGGTCGGTGTACCTGCCGTCGACCGTGCCGTTCCTGTTCGCGGGTCTCCGACAGGCGGTCGTGCTCGCGACGATCGGCATGGTCGTCGCCGAGCTGTCGGGCTCGGCGGTCGGCATGGGCGCGCTCATCATCAAGTCGGTCAACACCTACCAGACCGGCCAGGCGTACGCGGCGATCGCGATCGTCATGCTGTGGAGCGTCGGCATGGCGCAACTCGTGAGCCTCGTCGAACGCTGGACAGCCCCGTGGACGAGGAAGGGCAAGCGATGAGCGTCACGAGTGCGACCGGGACCATGCGGATGGTGCGACCCCGCCGGGTCGTGCGCCGCGACGAGGCGAAATGGACGTGGCTCCTCATCGGCGTCATCGCCGTCATCCTCCTCATCTGGGAGGCGGCGGTCAGCTGGCTGCACCTCGTGCCCGAGGCGTTCCTGCCGCCGCCAACCGCGGTCGCGGCATCCTTCGCGCAGTTGATGGTCGACCCCGCGTTCTGGCAGGCGTTCGCGTACAGCATGACGAACGTCGTCATCGGCCTCGTGCTCGCGGTCGTCGTCGGCGTGGTCGTGGGTCTCGCCGTCGGCTGGTCGGCGGCGTTGCGGTTCACGGTCGCGCCGTTCCTGTGGCTGCTCTACTCGACGCCGAAGGTGGCGCTCGCGCCGCTGTTCATCCTCGCGCTCGGGCTCGGCAGCGCGTCGAAGATCGCGCTCGTCTTCCTGCTCGCGGTGTTCCCGATCATCCTCAACACGATGGAGGGCGCCGTCACCGTCGGCGGCTCGCTCGTCAACGCCGGGCGTGTGTACGGGGTCAACGGCATCGCGCTCGGCTGGAAGGTCATCTTCCCGGCGACACTGCCGTACAGCCTCTCGGGCATCCAGCGCGGCGCAGCGCTCGCCTTCACGGGCGAGGTGCTCGGCGAGTTCCTCGGAGGCACGGGCGGGCTCGGACACATGCTCGAGTACGCGGCGTACCAGTTCGAGATGGCCGAGGCGATCGCGATGGTGATCGTGATGGTGATCATCGCGAACCTGACGCTGCTGCTCATCTCGACGCTGCGCCGCAAGCTCGCGCCCTGGTACGACGACCGGAAGATCGCGGGGGCGTCGTGACGCTCGCCGCGCCCGCGGGGCGCAAGCAGGTGATCCGGCCCGAGGGCGTGTACCCGCCGACGGCGGACTTCAGTCAGGCGATCCGCGTCTCGGGCGGCGATCTCGTCTTCGTGAGCGGCATCATCGGCATGCGCCCCGACGGGTCGATGCCGGCGAGCACGCGCGAACAGGTCGAGCTGGCCTTCGAGAACCTGGCGACGGTGCTGGATGCCGCGGGCGCGACCCCCTCGGACGTCGTGAAGGTCAACGTGTTCGTCGGGGAGTCGTTCGCGCTCATGCGCGACGACGTGCGCGAGATCCGCGCGCGGTACTTCACACACGACTTCCCGGTGTCGACGCTCGTGCAGGTCGCGGGCTTCGCCTCACCCGAGTACCGCTTCGAGATCGAGGCGATCGCCGCGGTCGCCCCCTCGTCGGTCGAGCCCACTTCGGTGGTCGAGTAGCGACGAAGGAGCGTATCGAGACCCTCGCCCCACAGACCGCCGGCCCCCGTCTCATGCGCGATGACGGGGGCCGGCTCGTGTGCGCTCGCAGGCGTCGGGGTGCACGGGGTTTGCTGCAGGAGCGAGTTGCGGTTTCGGCAAGCGTCGTTGCGCGCGCCGGGTGAGGCTCGGCACTGTTGGCTCTCGTACGCACGCCCCATTCAGCGCGCCCCATTCAGAACGAGAGGCATCCGTGAGCACGTCCGTTCCCGCATCCATCCCGAAGCCGCCCAGCAAGCACCAGCTCGCGCTCATGATCTGGATCGCGGTGACGCCCACCCTCCTGGTCATCAACCTCGTGCTCGGGCCACAGCTCGCGGTGCTGCCGCTCGTGCCGCGCACGCTCGTCGTCGTCACGATCGCCGTGCCGATCGTCATCTACGCGATCATGCCCGTCCTCCACAGGCTCCGTCGGAGGCTCCTCGCGCGCCGCGCGGCCTGAGTCGTCGCTCAGGTCGCCCCCCGGCTCATGCGCGACGACGAGGGCCCGCTTCGCGGGGGAGGTTTCCGATCGAGCAATGCCAGTTCCGCCTCATCGTGAGGCGGAACTGGCATTGCTCGATCACGGAACCCTTCCCTCCGTTGGGAGGAATGACGATCGACCGGCACCCCCATACTCGCGAGGAGCGGAGCTGTGCGCGATCCATTCGACGGCTCGGCTCGGGCGGTCACGCGAGAGCCCCGCCGTCATGCGCTGCGGCGGGACTCTCGGTGCGAGTTACGAGTTGCGAGTTGCGAGTTGCGAGTTGCGAGTTGCGAGTTGCGAGTTGCGAGTTGCGAGTTGCGACTTGCTCGGGGCGACGCGCGGCGGCGCGAGTCGCTGAGCGGTCAGCTCACTGCACGTCTCCCGGGTAGACCAGGTCGGCCGGCCCCTCGTTCGTCAGGCCGAGCAGCTCCTGCGCCTTCAGCAGGTACGCGAGCTGCGACTCGTCGAACTCGAGGGGCTGCAGGTTCTGCGTTTCGATCGTCGTGTCCCACGCCTCGGTGTCGAAGTAGAGGTTCGGGCACGCGAGGTGGCCGTCGAGCACCCAGGGGCTCTCCGAGTCGCGCAGGCCGCTGACGTCGAAGTCGTTGGCCTCGTAGATGTCGAGCACCGAGTCGACGTTCTCGGGGAACTCGCCGGGCGCGGGCGCCGTCATGTAGTCGGTCGACTTGAGCGTCGCCCGCAGGAACCGCACGAGCGAGTTCGGGTTCTCGGCGGCCCAGCCGGTGCCGGCGACCTGCACGTCGTTGGCCCAGTTGCGCAGCGACTCGACGATGATCTCGGCCCCGTGCTCCTCGAGCGCTGGGCGGTCGTCGGCGTAGAACGGCTGCATCGAGATCTTGTCGTTCACGAAGAACTCGGTCCACGATTCGGAGCCGGGCCCGGGGTAGACGACCTCGGTCTGCACCGTGTCGAGATCCCAGCCCTCTTCTTTAAGCACGCGCTTGCGCTGGAACTCGGCGGGGTCGCCGGGCGTGCCAGCGAGCACGATCGACGTGCTGTCGAGGTCGTCGACCTTCGAGACGCCCTGCTGGGCGGCGAAGTCGAAGTTCTGCCGGCAGTAGTGGCCGCCGACGAGGTCGACGCCGACCCCGCCGCGGATGGCCTCGATGACGGTGCCGGTCGACTCGACGCCGATGTCGGCACTGCCCGACGCGACGGCCGCGGTGACGTTGTCGGCGGTGATGACCTCGACGGTGAGGCCCTCGTCCTCGTAGTAGCCGAGGTCGCTCGCGAGCACGTACATCGAGTACATGGTCACGTCGGGGAACGGGATGGCCACCGTGATCTCGGTGTCTTCGGCGGCCCCGGGCTCGCCGTCGGCGAGCTCGACGGGGCCGGATGCTGCGCCGGGGCCGGTCGCGGCGCAGCCTGCGAGCAGCGCCAGTGCTGCCAGAGCTGCGACCGCGGCGCGACCGGTTCGGGGGATGGATGTGCGCATGACTCTCCATTTCTCAGTGGGATGCCTCGCGGCCGGCCCCGCGAGAAACGGAGACCGCTCGCGAACTTTCGGATACGGTATCCAAAATGAGCGAAAGTGTCTATGGTTTTGTCCAGGACGAGGCGTGGTTCCGTTCGCTGACCTCTTTCGCCGGGCGCTGGTCGACCGACGAGGCGAGGCCGGGAAGAGGCATGACCCAGAGCTGATCAGGCATGGCAGAGCGCTGGCTCGTCCAACCAAGGCATGGATACCGTTTTGACATCGCGGAGAACGGCCGCGACTCGACGATGAGATGGAGGCGACGGTGCGCGCAGCGGTGCTCTCGGCCCACGGCCTCGACGGCCTCGCCGCCGTCGACCGCGCCGAGCCGCGCCCCGGGCCCGGCGAGGTGCTCGTGCGCGTCGATACCGTCGGCGTCAACCAGCTCGACCTCAACGTGATCGCGGGCGTGGGCCCCGGCGTCGCGGCGAAGCTGCCGCGCGTGCTGGGCATCGACCCTGCTGGCGAGATCGTCGCGGCCGGCGACGACGTCGACGCCGCGCGCATCGGCGAGGCCGTCGTCGTGAAGCCGAACATCGCGTGCGGAGAATGCCCCGCGTGCGCACGCGGCCGCGAGGCCGACTGCCCGGCGCAGACGGTCGTCGGCGTGCACCGCGAGGGCGGTGCCGCCGAACTCGTCGCCGTGCCCGCGCGCAACGCCTTCGCTCGCGGCGGCCTGTCCGCGGACGTCGCCACGGCCGCAGTGCACAGCGTGCCGATCGTGCTCAACGCGATCGAGACCGCCGGCGTCGTCGCGGGCGAGCGCGTGCTCGTCACCGGCGCGGGCGGCACGCTCGGACGGGCGGCGACCGCGCTCGCGGCGCACTTCGGTGCCGAGGTCGTCGCGGCCTCGCGCGGCGGGCTCGTGGATGCACCGACCGGCGTTCGCACTGTGCAGGCGGCCGACCCGACCGAGTTGCGTGCGGCGCTCACCGAGATCGAGGCCGACGATGCGACCCGGCACGCCGGCTTCGACGTCGTCATCGACGTGAGCGGCCACGGCCCGACCCTCGCCGCCGGCATCGCCGCGCTCGGCTGGGGCGGACGCGCCGTGTTCTGCGCGGCCTCGGTCGACCCGCGCGTCGAGCTCGACGCGCGCGACTTCTACCTCCGGCGCAAGCGCCTCATCGGCGTCGCGAGCGCCGACTACGCGCAGGTGCGACGAGCCCTCGACCTCGTCGCGGCCGGCGTCGCCGTGCCGGTCGTCGGTTCGCGGCATCCGCTCGCCGACGTGCGCGACGCGTACCGCGGCTTCGCCGACTCGCCCCCAGGAAAGGTGATCATCGATGTCAGCTGAAGGTTTCGAGACGGTCGCTGCGCTCCCTCCTCAACCCAGGGGTTTCGAGACGGTCGCTGCGCTCCCTCCTCAACCCGCAGGCCCTCTCGCCGGCATCCGCGTCGTCGAGCTCGGCCAGTACATCTCCGGGCCCTACGCGGCGAAGCTGCTCGCCGACCTCGGCGCCGACGTCGTCAAGGTCGAGTCGCCCGACGGCGACCCGATGCGCCGCTGGGAGGGGCACGGGGCGATGAGCCCGCAGTTCGCCGCGTACAACCGCGGCAAGCGCGCCGTCGTGCTCGACCTCAAGAGCGAGCACGGTCTCGCCGAGCTCCTGCGCCTCGCGGGCGACGCCGACGTGCTCATCGAGAACTTCCGCCCCGGCGTCGCGAGCCGGCTCGGCTTCGGGCCCGAGGTGCTGCGCGAGCGCAACCCGCGACTCGTGAGCTGCTCGATCACGGGCTTCGGCGCCGACGGCCCGTACGCGAAGCGTCCCGCCTACGACACCGTGATCTCCGCGGTCGGCGGCATGTACAGCCAGGTCGTGCCCGAGCACATCCTGCGCCCGATGGGTCCCGCGTTCTCCGATCTGCTGAGCGGCATGCAGGCCGCGCAGGCCGTGCTCGCGGCCCTGCACGCCCGCAACGCGACCGGCGCGGGCGAGCACCTCGAGGTGTCGATGGTGGGCTCCCTCATCGACTTCCTCACCGAGGCCGCCTCGACCTACCTCGAGACCGGGCAGGTCGCCGGCCCCGACTCGCGCCCGCGCCGCGCCCAGGCCTACGCGTGCCGCGGCTCAGACGGGCGCGCCTTCGTCGTCCACATGTCGGTGCCCGAGAAGTTCTGGACGGGCCTGCTCGACGTGCTCGAGCACCCCGAGCTCGCCGAGGACCCGCGGTTCTCGACCCGCGAGGCCCGCGTGCGCAACTACGACGAGCTCGACGTCGAGCTCAAGGCCATCACAGCCCGGATGCCGCGGCAGTACTGGCTCGACCGGCTGGCCGCGCACGACATCCCGCACGGGCCGCTCAACACCGTCGCCGACCTGTTCGACGACCCGCAGGTCGCGTCGATGGGGCTCGTGGAGGAGATCGACGGGCACGACGGGCCGCTGCGCGTCCCGGTGCCGAGCACCGTGTTCCACGGCAGCGGGCGACCGACGTTGCGCGCCGCCCCCAGGCTCGGCGAACACGACGGGCAGCTGCTCCGCGAAGCATCCGTGATCGAAGAAGGCCTGCCCGAGGCATCCATCACCATCGACGGCGCAGCCGTCACCGAAGGGACCCGCGCATGACCCGCACCGACGAGCTCGTCGCGATCGACGTGCACACCCACCCACAGACCGAGGAGTTCCTCGCCGCGATGGGCAAGCGCCACCAGCAGATGGCGAAGCACTTCGGGCGCGAGCGGCCGGTCGTGTCGTTCGCCGAGCAGGCCGACCAGTACCGCGACCGCAAGATGATGGCGGTCATCGTGAACTCCGACTCCGAGACGACGTCGGGCATCAAGGGCGCGCCCAACGATCTGCTCGGCAAGGCGCAGGTCGACCATCCAGACGTGTTCCTCTCCTTCGCGGGCATCGACCCGTGGAAGGGCGAGGCCGCGATCGCCGAGATCCGCCGCATGCACGCCGAGTACGGCATCAAGGGCGTCGGCGAGCTCAACGCGTCGCGACAGAAGTTCCTGCCGAACGACCGCCGGTTCTTCCCGATCTGGGAGGCGTGCGCCGAGCTCGGGCTCGTCGTGATGTTCCACTCGGGGTTCCCGGGCGCCGGAGCCGGGACACCCGGCGGCGGCGGGTACCGGCTCGAGAACGCGCGACCGATCCCGTACCTCGACGACGTCGCGGCCGAGTTCCCCGAGCTCAAGATCATCAGCGCGCACCCCGCCTGGCCGTGGCACCTCGAGAACCTCGCGATGGTGTGGCACAAGTCGAACGTCTACCTCGACCTCTCGGGGTGGGCGCCGAAGTACCTGCCGCCCGAGGTCGTTCGCTACGCCGACTCGCTCATCACCGACCGGGTGCTCTTCGGCTCGGACTGGCCCGTCATGACCGCCGACCGGTGGATGACCGAGTTCGACGAGCTGCCGTTCAAGCCCGAATCGCGGCAGAAGATCCTGCTCGACAACGCCCGCACCCTGTTCGGAATCTGAGAGGCACGACATGGCCGAACTCGTCCTCGCGGCGGCGACGCCGCACAACCCGCTGCTCTGGCGCGCGATGCGCGAGCCGATGCCCGACGATCTCGCCGGGGTCGCGGCGAACTTCGCGCGGTTCCGCCGGGCATTCGCCGAGCACGATGTCGACGTCGTCGTCGTCATCGGCACCGACCACCTGCGCCAGTTCTTCTACGACACCTCGCCCGCGTTCGTCGTCGGCAAGGCCGAGTCGTACCACGGCACGTGGGAGAACGAGGTGCGCACCTTCGGCATGGATTACGTCGAGGTCGAGGGACACCGCGAGCTCGCCGACGAGATCTCGGGCCGCACCGTGCTGCCCGAGGCGATCGACTTCGCCGTGAGCCACGAGTGGCGGCTCGACCACAGCTTCGTCATTCCGCTGCAGTACGTGCGGCCCGAGCTCGACGTGCCCGTCGTGCCCATCCACACGAACGCGTCGATGCCGCCCGTGCCGAGCGTGCGCCGGTTCATCGCGCTGGGCGAGCATCTGCGCTCGGCCGTCGAGTCGTGGGAGTCCGACGCCCGGGTCGCGATCCTCACCTCGGGGCACATGGCCAACGACGTCGGCGGACCGCGCACGTTCGCGGGCTCGCCAGACCCCGAATTCGACCAGGATGCCGCGGGCTGGATGCGCGACGGCGATCTCGACGCCGCGATTCGCGTGTGCAGCGACTTCGAGCGCATCACCGAGGCCGGCTGCATGACCTACCAATACCTCAACGCGATCACCGCGCTCGCCGCGATGGGCCGGTCCGCCGATTACGTCGACGTCGCCGAGTCGCGGTTCGCGTCGAGCCCGTTCTTCCTGTGGGGGAGCTGCTGATGACGAAGTACATGGTCGACAAGTTCATGCGGTACGTCGAGTTGAGCGACGCGCGCGTGGCCGACTACGTCGCCGATCCCGACGCGTACGTCGGCGCCTGGCTCGCCGGCGGCGGTTCTGCCGTCGGGCCGACCGACGACCGCGAGCTGACCGAGCCCGAGCGGGCGGCGTTCGCCGCGCGCGACTACGAGTCGCTCTACGCGTTCGGCGCGCACCCATACTTGCTGTGGCACTTCACCGAGGCGGTGCACGCGCACGAGTTCGGTGAGGGCTTCGGATGGCGCGATCTCGTCGAACGGTACCGCGCCGCGGTCGCGCCGCAGGGGGTCGTCGACTACATCCCGTAGGCGCGCCTCGGTGCGAGGCTCAGCGCGGGCTCACTCCTCGACGCCGGGGTCACCGCCGTCGAGTCCGCCGTCGGTCGACTCGGTCATCGGCTCGGCGTCGTCGGGAGCGGTGCCCGGGTCGACCGACTCGCGCTCGCGCTCCTCCTCGCCCCGCTCCTCGACGTCGCGCGCCAGGCGCTCGGTGTCGCGGTCGCCAGCGCGCCGGGCCTCGGTGTCGGCCGTCGTCTCGGGGTCGTTCATCGAGGTCATCTCGTCCTCCAGGCTCGTTCGTTCGGGTACGTCGACGCTCGCATCGACCGCATGCCGTGGCAACGGGCTTGACAGCGGACGGCGCTCCCGGCGGGCACGCCTACGCGACACCGAGCAGCACGGATGCCGCGAGCGCGAGCAGCGCGCCCACGAGCTGCACGCGCGAGAGTCGCTCGCGCAGCACGATCCAGGCGAGGGTCATCGTGGCGAGCGGGTAGAGGTTCGTGAGCACGGCGACGACGGCGACGTTGCCGGCGAGCAGCCCGAGCATGAGCAGCACGTTCGCGACGCCCGTGAGCAGTCCGGCGGTCGCCGCGAGCAGCATCGCGGGCGAGACGACGCCGCGGGCCGCCACCTCCGTCGCGGCATTCCCTTCGCCGTCGCCCGCCGCTGCCGCCGTCGCGGAGGCGAGGGCTGTCGCGGACGCAGGGACGGCCGCCGACCCGTCGGCCGGCTCGGGCGCAGGCGGGTCGAGCAGCGCGAGCACCCGGCGCATCGGGCGGCTCACGGGAGCGATGAGCGCCACGGCGAGCAGCACGACCGCACCCGTCGTCGAGTCGAGGAGCACGGGGATGAGCCCCGCGTCGGCGGGCACCCGGTCGAGTGCGACCGTCGCGAAGCCGAACGCGAGCCCCGAGGTGAGCGTGAGCACGACCGTGCGCGTGCTGACCCCCGACACCGAGAGTCGGTGCTCCATGCCGATGAGCACCGATCCGACGACGGCCAGGGCGACGGCGAGCCACACGAGCGGGCTCAGCGGCTCACCGAGGACGAGCGCGGCCCCGACCGGCACCGCCGAGCTCAGGAGTGCGATGACCGGGGTCACGAGCGAGATCGGGCCCGCTGCGAGCGCCGCGAAGAAGGCGAGGAACCCGATGAGGGCGAGGACGCCGGCGATCAGCCCGCTCACGACCGTCTGCGTCGACCAGGTGCCGCCGGTCATCGCGACCACGACGACGAGCACAAGCGCGGCGACGGCGTAGTTGACCGTCGTCGAGGCGAACACGGTCGCGCGTCGGGCCGCAACCCCGCCGAAGAAGTCGGCGACGCCGTACGCGAGCGCCGCACCGAGTGCGAGCGCCACGATCGTGATCATCGTCTCAGCCTGCCCGACACTTCGGACCCGCCGCACCCGTCAGGGCGCCCAGAGCCGTCGATTCCCTGCCATCATCGGGCGGGATGCTCCGGGGCGGCGTCGCCTCAATCGGAGCGATCGAGGTCGCCGAGCCCGGTGACGATGCGATCGAGGCCGAACGTCCATGCCCGTTCGGCGTCGTACGGCCCGCCCATCGCCTCGCCGGCGGCGCGACCGACCCGCCGGGCGAGGGCGAAGTCGTCGCCCACGTAGCCGGCGAGGCTCGCCTCCGACTCCAGCCAGGTCGCCTCGAAGTCGTCTGCCGGCGCGCGACCGACGATCCGACGTGCCGCCGACCGCACCCAATCGAGCACGAAGGTGAGCGCGGCATCGCGGTCGACGTCATCGAGCGCAGTGCCGTCGAAGGCGTGCAGCTCGCGGTCGTACTTCGCGATCGTGCCCGGGCCGAGCGCGGTGCGCGGGTCGTCGACGTCGAGCAGCCAGGCGTGCTCGCGGTAGAGCGCGAGGTTGTCATCGGCGACGCGCCGGACGCGTGTGCGCCACGCGGCTCGGCCGAACGGGGTCATCGGCATCACTGCGTGCACCCGATCGGCCATCAGCACGAGCAGGTCGTCGCGACTGTTGACGTGCGTGTACACCGACATCGCGGTCAGCTCGAGCGACTGGGCGAGCGCCCGCACGGTGACGGCGGCGAGGCCGCTCTCGTCGGCGAGGGCGATGGCGCGTTCCACGACGTCGCCGGTCGAGTATCGCGCACGCGGGCCGCGGCGCCCGCCGACGGGTGCATCGGCGTGGTCGCGCCACAGCAGGTCGATCAATGGCCTCGGCATGACCGCACCTCCCGGGAATACGTTCGATAACACTCTACGTTGTACATGGAACTGTACGTAGTACAGAGTTATCGACGGGAGCATCCATGCACATCACTCAGACCGCCATCTCGCTCAACGTGCCCGACGTCGCCGCGTCGGCGGCCTTCGCGCAGACCCACCTCGGCTACGAGACCGCCATGGAGGCTGACGGATTCATCTCGCTGCAGCACGCCGACACGGGAACGAACCTGATCTTCCTCGCCACGGGGCTCTCGACCTTCAAGCCGGCGGAGATCGCCGGGTCCGCGGGCCAGGGGCTTCTGCTCGTCTTCGTCGTCGACGACCTCGACGTGCAGTTCGAGCGCATCGCCGGGACGGGAGCGCGCGTCGTGACGGCCCCTGAGACCGAACCGTGGGGGGAGCGCTACTGCCAGTTCGCCGACCCCAACGGGCTCGTCTGGCAGCTCGTGCAATGGGTCACGCCCGACGCCTGACCTTGGCGCGAACGACGACGCAGGGGGCGGTACCGGGTACCCGGTACCGCCCCTCCGTCATCCGGTCAGAGCGCCGAGCAGTCGCCGCTCTTCGCGCCGCCGACCGTGTTCGCAGCTCCGAAGTCGGAGAGCGCGGCGCTGTTCGCCGAGCATGCGAGGTCGCCCGTCACCGTGTTGCCGACGAACACGGGGCCGTACTCGCCCGCCAGCCGTGAGAACCGGTCGTTCGCGCTCACCTGCGTGTTGCCGGTGAACACGACGTCGCCCGTGAAGGCCGTCCCCGCGATCGTGATGTCGGTCGTCGTGCCCGACACCGTCGAGGCGCCGCGCACGGTCGAACCGAACATCTGGACGGTCGCCGCGTCGGTGGCCCGGAGGCCGCCGTTCACGGTGGAGTCCGTCACGACGATCGACGCGCCGGCTGCGACGGTGATGCCGCCTCGCACCGTCGCATCCGTGATGCAGGTCACCCCGGTCTTCACGACGACCTTGGCCTGCGAGCCCGTGAGGGTCGTGTCGCACTCGGCCAGCGCGCCGGGCAGCACCGTCGCACGGTAGCTCTCGAACTCGCCGACGTTGCCCGCCGGGTCGATCGCCCGGTGGTCGACGACGTGCGTGCCGAAGCCCGGCACGAACCCGCCGAGCGGGTGGTCGTCGGGCAGCGTCTGCTCGAACGCCGCCTTCGAGAGCCCGCCCGAGCCGAGGTTGCCGTACGTGAGCGCCTTCACCACCGAGCCCGAGTGCGAGAAGTGGAACGGTGTGTCCTGCTGCTCGGGGAACCCGAAGTAGTTGAACCAGCCGTCGTCGTCGAGCCGGAACTGCCCGACGACCGCGCGGTCGCCGTCGTACCCGGTGGTGTCGTCCTGCGGCTCGAGCGCCATGTCCCATCCGTCGAAGTAGACGGGGTGCTCGAGGTCGCCGTCGAGCTCGACGAGCGGCTCGCTCAGGGTGCGCGGCGCCGTCGGCAGCACACCGTCGATCGTCCACGTCTTCGAGTCCGACTCGGATGCATCCGCCGGATCGGTCACGGTGACGGTCAGCTCGTGCGTGCCGGCCGGCAGGTCGAGCTCGCCGAGGTCGAGCGTGCGACGGTTGCCCGGGTTCGCGACGGTCTCGCCGTCGACGGTCCACGCGACGTCGAGCACCCGATCGGCCGGGTGGTTCGTCTCGACGAAGACGATCTCGTCGGCGGCGACCGGCTGCACGTCGAGCGTCGCGTTCGTGATCTCGGCCGCGGGCTCCGACGGGGTCACATTGCCGGCACCGACGGTCCACTGGCGCGCCTGCACGAACCGGGGCCCGTTGAAGCCCGAGTCCGACGACGTGCTGTTCGTCGAGGGGTTGCGCACCCAGTCGATGCCGTCGGGGCCGACGGGGTCGCGCACCTCGAGGCTGACGACCGTGCCCTCGGGCAGGTCGAGCGGTTCGAGGTCGAGGTACGGGTTGCCGTTCGTCTCGAGCACCTCGCCCGTGGGGCCGCCGACCCGCCACGTGTACTGCAGCTCGTGGAAGCGGGGATGACCCGCCTCCGCCCACAGCACGCCGTCGCCGGGCACGGTCGCGTCGGGTGTCGCGTCGACGTTCATGGCGGCCGCGTTGCGCATGCCCGTGATGCGGGCGACCATGTTCTCGCGCCCGATCTGGTCGAAGTCGAACCCGAGCCAGCGCATCATCGAGTGCTCGCTCGGCCGGCGGATGCCGCACGGATACGTGTTGCCGCTCTCGTAGAGGCCGATCGTGCCGCCCGAGATCGACTCCTCGCCGAGCCACCGGAACCACTTCTTCTGGTCGGCGATCATCTGCTCGGCCGAGGTGTAGGTCGTGTGGTGGAAGCTCGACGGCTCTGCGCCCGTGTAGCAGTTGCGCACGACGTCGCGCGACGAGTACGGGTACTCGTCGGCGAGGGTGCCGAGCGAGTGGCCGAGCTCGTGCATCGAGATCAGCGGTCCCTGCGGGGAGCCGCCCGAGGTCGTCGCGTTCGTGCCGCCGATGCCGCCGTACGTGAACGTGTTGAAGATCACGAGCGTCTGCAGGTTCTGCGAGTTGCGCGGGATGCCGAGCACCGGCGAGACGTACGTCTCGAGGATGCGGTTGAGCGCCTGCGAACCCGTCTCGCACGGGTTCACGCCCGGCGGGTAGTACCCCGCGTCGTCCTCGCAGCCGACCGGCGCGCCGGCGGGCGTGACGCCGCGGGCGAGCGGATCGCTGCAGCCGCCGCCGTAGTTCATGCGCAGCGCCGTGTTCTTCTCGTTGATCGGCCCCTCGCGCTCGCCGGTGTCGCGGATCGTGCCGTCGGGATGCCGCACCCGACCGTCGGGGTCGCAGCGCACGCCGTAGTCGATCGAGGGCACCTCGACGGAGTAGACGTTGATGTAGTCGCGGTAGGTGCGGAACGGCTCGGTCGACCACAGCACCGAGAGGTTGCGGTCGAGATCGGAGCGGAAGATCGACTGCTGGTCGGCCTGGTAGCCGTCACCGAGCACGATCAGGTTGAGCCGGTCGGCGGCGGGCCCGGTCACCTGGACGGGAACGACCTTCGGATCGGGGAGCGGGGTCACCTCCTCCGCATTCGCCGGCGAGGCGACGACCGCCCCGGTGATGAGCGTCGCGATCACGGTGATGATCGCGGCGACGGACGACCTGCTTCTCATGAGTCACCCTCCTGGGCTCCGCGCGCGGCGGCGCCGGTCCGGCACCGTCGCGAACCCCCCGACGGTGCGACTCGGGGGTCGTCATCGTCGGCGACCCCTCGGCTCCTGCCTAACGGCAATCGCGGGGTTCCTCAATGGGATGCGACGATTGGCGTATCGCGGGTGGGACGCGTTCGACAACTGGAGCGGCCCCGGCGGCCCGGCGTGCAGGGCGGCGCGCCCGCAGGCCGGCGCGTCACTCCGAGCGGATCGTCGCCGCGAGCCCCAGCGCGGCCTCGGCGAGCGCCGCCGAGGTGTCGGGGTCGCGCATCCACAGCGGCACTGCGGCGGCGACGAGCCCGGCTTCCGTGAGCGACGGCAGCGCCGAGGCATCCGATTCGTCGACGAGCCAGCCATCGACGATGCCGCCGCCCGACCGCGCGCCGTAGTGCCGGCCGACCGCCTCGGCGGTCGTCTCGACGCCGATGACGGGCAGGCACGCGTCGGCCATGCCGCGCACGACCTTGCCGCCGATGATGGGCGAGACGCCGACGACCGGGGCGGAGGTCGCAGCCAGCGCCTCGCGGATCCCCGGCACCGCGACGATCGTGCCGATCGAAACGACCGGGTTCGAGGGAGCCAGGAGCACGACGTCGGCCTCGGCGATCGCCTCGACGACGCCGGGCGCGGGGCGCGCGTCGGCGAGGTTGCGCTGCACGAATCGACGGGCGGGCACGGCGGCTCGGTGGCGGGTCCACCACTCCTGGAAGTGCATCTCGGCCCGGGTCGGGGCGCCGGCGGGCGGCGGAGTGTCGGTGGGCGCCAGATCGGCGACATCCACGTGTACGTAGGTGTCGACCTCGGTGTCGGTCGCGGGGATGAGCTTCGCCCCGAGCGGCCACCGCTGCTGCAGGCGTTCGCCGACCTGCGACGGGGTGAGTCCGTCGCGCAACCATGCGGTGCGCGCGAGGTGCGTGCCGAGGTCGAGGTCGCCGAGTGTGAACCACGGCCAGCCGACGCCCCACTCGCGCAGCTCGGCTGCGACGCGCTCGGTCTCGCCGGCCCGGCCCCAGCCGCGCTCGGTGTCGTTGACGCCCGCGAGGTTGTAGAGCAGCGAGTCGAAGTCGGGCATGAGCCGCACGCCCGCGAGCCACACGTCATCGCCAGTGTTCACGACGACGGTGATCTCGTCGGGGGATGCCTCGCCACCGTGACCCTCGGCGGCGCGACGCCGCACGGCTTCACGCAGTCCGAGCACGAATCGGGAACCGCCGACGCCGCCGGCCAGCACGGTGATCTTCACCCGTCAAGCGTAGGCGCGCGGCGGCATCGCCAGGCTCACCGCCCGATCGAGAACCCGGCGCGTACGAGCTGCGGCACCGACGCGTCGGGCAGGTAGGCGCGCACGAGCGCGACGCCGATGCGGGCGAGGTCGGAGCCGTCGCGATAGAGCAGGTACATCGGTTCGCCGCGCGGGTTGAACTTCTGCTTGAAGCGGTGCAGCGAGCGGAACCCGTACGCCGGCTCGAGGAGCGCACCGAGCCGGTCGAGCGCCTGTTCGACGGGGTTCTCGTCGTCGAGCTCGGAGGAGTGGGCGAGCGGCGCACCCGAGAGCGACAGGAACGACGCCCCGTCGTCGCGGAACGCGAGCGCCGACGAACCGATCAGGAACTCCATGACCGGCGGGAAGCCGCCGTCGCGCCGGCGCATGAGGTCGAGCGTCCAGCCGCGCGGCGTGCCACCCGGGGCGAAGACGGGCAGCCAGCTCAGGAACCCCTCGACGGTGCCGTCGTCCGACTCGGCGAGCGCGACGCGCACGGCGGGATCGAGTGCCTCGTCGACCGAGCCGAGCGTGAATCGCATCTCGGGCAGCCCCTTGTCGCCCACCCACTGCTCGGAGATCGCCGTGACCTGTGCCCTGACCGACCGGGGTTCGGCGGTCAGGTTGGTCAGGCGGAACCGCACGCCCTCGCGCTCGGCGCGGTTGATCGCCGTGCGCACGGCGCCCCACCGCTTGCCGGTGAACTCGAGTCCGGGCAGGTCGACCAGGGTGTCCTCGGCGACCTGGAGTGCGCGCCAGCCGTCGGGCATCCCGTCGCGGGCGACGGCGCTCGCGCCGAACACGCACGGCACGAAGCCGGCGCGCTCAGCTGCGTCGGCGAACTCGCGGAGGGTCGTGCCGACCTCGTCGGGCGGGGCGATCGGGTCGCCGAGCACGAGTGCGACGCCCTGATGCGTCTGGTAGGCCACGACGGTGCCCGGGTCGCCGCCGAAGTAGTGCCGGTTGTCGCGCCACGTGGCCATCCACGAGAGGGCCCCGCCGCCGACCGTCTCGACCACGCGGCGGGCCTCGTCGATGCGGGCCCCGGGTCGGTCGGCGCCCCGGTCGCCGCTCAGGCGACGACGCAGCCTGGCGCGGAAGGCCCGGGCGTAGACGAGGAGCCACGCGAGCATCACAGCCCAGAGGAAGCCGACGGCGGCGGCGAAGGTCACGGCCTCCTGCGCCGCGGGGTCGGGCGAGCCCGATGCGTCGACGAAGACCTCGGGGTGCGCGAGGACGAACATCGCGAGCGCGCCGAAGAGCACGTTGATCGAGGCGAGCACGATGGTGGTGATCCAGGCCGCGCGGTACCCACGGCGCAGCCCGGTCGCGACCACGAGCACGATGACCGCGTCGACGACGACGTCGGCCATGTCGAGGCCGCCGGCGTCGGTCGTTCCGAACGGGCCGGTCGTCGGCAGGATCGACGCCACGACCTGCACCGCGACGAGCGTGACGACCGCGATGAACGCGACGAACCGCTGTTCGCGGAGCGACGGCTTCGTGAACGAGCGCGCGTTCATGAGCAGCACGAGGCCGACCGCGGTCGCGTGCTCGACGTCGGCGACCGAGCCGAGGAAGAGCACGCTCACGAGCGTGAACGCGGTGAGCACGAGCAGCGCGCGACCGCGCCACGGCGACGCGAGGGCCGCCGCAGCGGCGGTCATCCCCGCGAAGAGGCCGCCCGAGGGGCCGACGTCGACCTGCACGACGAGGCCCTGTGCCCAGCTCGACCCCATCTCGGCGAGACCGGCGATGACGACGGCCGAGCCGATGACCGCGACGAGCTGCCCGCCGAAGAAGTAGGCCGCCGCCCGGCCGCTGCCGCGCACCAGTTCGAGCCAGCCGACGCCGAGCGGCACGAGCACCGCGAGGATCAGGTACCCCCACGGCGCCGCGACGAGGAAGGTGCCGGTGACGACCGTCCACCAGCGTCCGTCGACGAACGACGGCACGCCGTAGGCGAAGGTCTCGTACCAGTCTGCCTCGGTTGCGGGCGCGGTCAGCGTGCCCGTCGCGATGCCCACCATGACGAGGGTCGCCATGAGTGCGATCGTGAACGGCACGCGGGCCGCGAACCGCAGGGCGGCCCGCCAACCGGCGCGGCGCGTGTCGATGCCGGCGGATGCCTCGGTGGAGGCGGTGCTCGTCTTGCTCACGATCCCCCCTCTGTCAACCGGTGGATCCCGTCCGGTCGCCACGTTATCGTGACCGTCCGGCGCGGCAGGTCGTCGGAGGAGGAGAGTTCGATGGGCGACGTGATGCGACTCCGGTCGACCGACGTCGGCGTCGTGGAGCCGATCTGGCGGCAGTTCGCCCCGAGTGCGAGCATCAAGCGCGTCGTGCCCGACCGCTTCCGATTCGCCTGGGACTCCGCGTCGCTCGACGGGTTCTCCCTCGTCGAGTACCGGCTCGACGCCGACGTGGACTCGGTGCTCGACGCGACCGACCAGCTCTTCGTCTGCCAGCTCACGACGCCGGGCGGCGGCGTCGGCACCGCCCGCAACGCGTTCGACACCGCACTGCCGTGGGCCAGCAGCGGCCATCGCGTCGAGGCCAGCTGGCGCGGCGAGGCGAACGTGCGGGCGTTCATCTTCGACCTCGGCGCAGCCGAGCAGGTCGCGCGACGCATGAGCGGTGACGACACCCTGCGTCTGCGCGTGCTCGAGGAGCAGCCGACGTCGCCGGCCGCCGGGCGTGCGTGGATCAGCGCGTTCGACCACGTGCGGCGCTCGCTCGTCGACGAGGGCGCGCACGACGAGCCGCTCATCGCGGCCGAGCTCGCGGCGCACGCGCTCAGGCTGACGCTCGCCGCGATCCCCACCACTTACCTCGAGGCGATGGAGCGGGTGCCGCAGCGGGGCCCGGCCGACGCGACCGTGCGACGGGCGATGGCGTACCTCGACGAGCACGCCCGCGAGCCGGTCACGATCGACGAGGTCGCGGCGGCGGTGCACATCTCGACCCGCGGGCTGCAGTACGCGTTCCGGCGTGCGACGGGCGAGAGCCCGATGCAGTACCTGCGTCGCGCGCGGCTCGCCGGCGCCCGCGATGAGCTCCTCATCGGCCTCCAGTCGGTCGCCGTCATCGCGCGGAGGTGGGGTTTCGGCAGCACCTCGCGCTTCTCCCGGTACTACCGCGAGCAGTACGGCTGCACCCCGGGCGAACAGCTCCATCGCGCGCGGTCATGACACCAGTTCGTTTTCAGGACCCCACCGTGCGCGCAGCGGCTCGCCGTCGGGCGACCGGCGACGACGGCGCACCTACGCTCGATCCATGGGCACCATCTACTACGGCAGCGGCATGAGCACACGGATCGAAGACCGCACCCTCGCACATCTCAAGGTCGCGATCGTCTCGAAGCTGCGCCGCAACGAGAGCTTCACGCTGTCGTGGGCCCACCCCGACGACCACCCGGAGGGTCGCAGCACGCTGTGGCTGCACCCCGCGATCCCGCTGCGGTTCGTCTTCGACGAGCCCGAGGCGCCCCAGCTCAATCGCGAATGGCTCGAGCAGCTCATGCGGTCGGCCAACAGCACCGGCGGCATCCAGCTCGTGCCCGAGCACCTCGAGCCGGTGTCGCCGCCCGCGCTGCCTGGTCTCGAGCAGCAGCGGCGGCCCGACCTGCAGCGGCAGCCCGAACCGGCCTGATCGGTCACGACAGGCCGGCCGCCCGACGCGCCCGGCCTATCGTCGCGCTCTCGCGCGGGCGCCGCTCCCGGCCGTGCCGGACCCGATGCGTCGGGGGCGACGGTTCAGTAGCCGCCGGCGACGACGTGCTGCGACGCCGTCGCGAGGGCGTCGGCCACGTCGTCGACGCCGTCGCGCACCATGCCGACCGTGACCCGCACGAACTCGGGGTGGCGCGCGCGGCCGGTGCCCGCCGCATCCGTGCCGTTCGCAGCGGCGAGGAAGGGTGAGCCGGCGGCGACTCGGATGCCCGCGACCGCGAGTTGCACGAGCGCAGAACGCTCGCCGAGCACCGGCATCCAGAGGTTGATGCCGTCGGCGTGCGCCACGTCGACGCCGCGCTCGCGGAGTGCGTCGCCGAGCATGCGCTGGCGCGTGTAGTACTGCCGGCGAGCCTCGGTGACCGCGTCGATCGACGCGCCGTCGGTGAGCAGGTCGAGCAGGATCGTCTGCACCATTCGCGAGGTCCAGCCGGGGCCGAGCATGCGGCGCCCGGCGATGTGCTCGACGAGCTCGCGCGGCCCGCCGAGGGCGGCGATGCGCAGGTCCGGGCCGTGCGACTTCGAGAAGCTGCGCACGTGCACCACACGCCCGGGCAGCCACGTGCCGAGCGTGACGTCGCCCTCGATCGAGATCAGGCCCGAGTGGTCGTCCTCGATGACGACGAGTTCGTCGACGCGTTCGGCCATGGCGATCGTGCGGGCGAGCGCTTCGGCGCGACCCGGCGTCATGGACGCCCCGGTCGGGTTCTGCGCGCGTGGCTGCAGCAGCACGGCGACGGGCCGCTTGCGCAGGGCGACGGCGAGCGCCTCGGGCACCATGCCGTGATCGTCGAGCCGCACCGGGATCGCGACGGCGCCCAGCACGTCGAGCAGGTCGAGGAACGGCGGGAACCCGGGGCTCTCGACGACGACCCGGTCGCCGAAGCGCACCAGCTCCTCGAGGGTGCGCGAGACGGCGTCGAGGGCGCCGTCGACGACCATGATCGACTCGGCATCGCTCGGCCACGAGTCGCGCAGGACGCGTGCGAGCGCGGGGATCACGGGTTCGGCCTGGTAGCTGCCGGTCTCGGCCTTCGCCGAGACACGCGAGAGCGCCGGGCCGAGGGCGGGCAGCAGCAGCGGGTCGGGGGTGCCGCGCGAGAGGTCGAGCCGTACGGGGTCGTCGGGGGCGGCCATGCCGCGCATGCGCGGGGCGAGCCGCAGGGCCTCGGCACCCCGCACGAAGCTGCCGGCTCGTCCGCGGCTCTCGATGACGCCGGCGCGGGCGAGGGCCTGCCAGGCCTGGCTGATCGTCGCCGGGCTGACGCTCAGCGCGGCGGCGAGCTCGCGGACGGTGGGCAGTCGGTCGCCCGCGGCGAGGTCGCCGCCGTTCACGAGCCGCGCGACATCACCGGCGATCGTGCGCGGCGAGGCATCTGCGAACTCGGCGAGTTCGATCAATCGCGAGGCATCCACTCGAATACCTGACACCACCATTGCCTCCGAACCGCGCAAGGGACAAGATATGTAACCACAGCGTCACAGAGTGAAACAGAAGAGAAATGTTCAAGCCGAACAATAACAGAACGGGCCACAAGCCCCTGGTTCGGCAGTTCCACCGGCAGTTCAATCGGTACATCTCGGCGTCGCAGCAGCACCCGGCGAGCACCTGACACGAGCACCACGCCAGGCGATCCTCGAGTGAACGGCAATGGCGCCGCCCGACTCAGGAGACATTCATGACGATCGTCAGAGCGGCCATCACGCAGACCACGTGGACCGGCGACAAGGCCTCGATGCTCGACAAGCACGAGCAGTTCGCCCGCGATGCGAAGGCGCAGGGCGCCGAGGTCGTCTGCTTCCAAGAGCTGTTCTACGGCCCCTACTTCGGCATCACGCAGGACCAGAAGTACTACCGCTTCGCCGAGTCGGCCGAAGGTCCCATCGTGCAGCGCTTCGCCGACGTCGCGAGGGAGCTCGGCACCGTCATGGTGCTGCCGATCTACGAAGAGGCCGAGACGGGCGTCTACTACAACACCTCCGTGCTCGTCGATGCCGACGGCACGATCCTCGGCAAGTACCGCAAGCACCACCTGCCGCACCTCGACCGCTTCTGGGAGAAGTTCTACTTCCGCCCCGGCAACCTCGGCTACCCCGTCTTCGAGACCGCCGTCGGCCGCGTGGGCATGTACATCTGCTACGACCGGCACTTCCCCGAGGGGTGGCGCGAGCTCGGCCTGAACGACGCGCACATGGTCTTCAACCCGAACGCGACGAAGCCCGGGCTCTCGAACCGTCTGTGGGAGGTCGAGGGGCCGTGCGCCGCCGTCGCGAACGGCTACTTCGTGCTGCAGCCCAACCGCGTCGGCCGAGAGGACAACGAGTACGGCGACCTCGCCGTCGACTTCTACGGCACGAGCCAGGTCATCGACCCGCGCGGCAACTTCGTCGGCGAACGCGGATCGAGCGAGCACGAGGAGCTGCTCGTGCGCGACCTCGACCTCGACATGGTGCAGCAGATGCGCGACGACTGGCAGTTCTACCGCGACCGCCGGCCCGACTCCTACGTGAAGATCGCGAAGCCGTAGACCCCGCCGATCGAGTAGCGACGAAGGAGCGTATCGAGATCATGACCACCACCCTCATCAGCGGCGGCACCGTCGTCTCCGCCACCGGCCGCGCCGCGGCCGACGTCCTCATCGACGGCGAGCGCATCGTCGCCGTCATCGAACCCGGCAGCGAACTGCTCGGCCGGGATGTCGCGGCGAGCGTCGACCGCGTCGTCGACGCCACCGGCAAGTACGTGATCCCCGGCGGCATCGACGCCCACACCCACATGCAGCTGCCGTTCGGCGGCACCGAGGCCTCCGACACCTTCGAGACCGGCACCCGCGCCGCCGCGCACGGCGGCACCACCTCGATCATCGACTTCGCCGTGCAGACCTACGGCCAGCGCATCGAAGACGGACTGGCCGCGTGGCACGAGAAGGCCTCGGGCAACTGCGCGATCGACTACGGGTTCCACCAGATCGTGGGCGACGTGAACGCCGACTCGCTCGCTGCGATGAAGCGGCTGCCCGACGAGGGCATCTCGAGCTTCAAGCTCTTCATGGCCTACCCGGGCGTCTTCTACTCCGACGACGCGCAGATCCTCAAGGCCATGCAGGTCTCCCGCGAGACCGGGCTGCTCACGATGATGCACGCCGAGAACGGCCCCGCCATCGATGTGCTCGCGCAGCAGCTCGTCGATGCCGGCAACACCGACCCGTACTACCACGGCATCGCCCGCGCCTGGGAGATGGAGGAGGAGGCGACGCACCGCGCGATCATGCTCGCGAAGCTCACCGGCGCCCCGCTCTACGTCGTGCACGTGTCGGCGAAGCAGGCCGTCGAGCAGCTCGCCTGGGCGCGCGACAAGGGCCAGAACGTCTTCGGCGAGACCTGCCCGCAATACCTCTACCTCTCGCTGGAGGACCAGCTCGGAGCATCCAGTGACGAATGGGGTGCCTTCGAAGGCGCCAAGTGGGTGTGCTCGACCCCGCTGCGCTCGCGGGCCGAGGGCCACCAGCACTCGATGTGGCAGGCACTGCGCACGAACGACCTGCAGATGGTCTCGACCGACCACTGCCCGTTCTGCATGAAGGACCAGAAAGAGCTCGGGCTCGGCGACTTCCGCAAGATCCCGAACGGCATCGGGTCGATCGAGCATCGCATGGACCTCATGTACCAGGGCGTCGTCACGGGCGAGATCACGCTCGAGCGCTGGGTCGAACTCACGTCGACGACCCCCGCGCGCATGTTCGGGCTGTACGGCCGCAAGGGCGTCATCCAGCCCGGCGCCGACGCCGACATCGTCGTCTACGACCCCAAGGGGCACACCTCGATCGGGTACGGCGAGGGGCGCACGCACCACATGAACATGGACCACTCGGCCTGGGAGGGCTACGAGATCGACGGGCACGTCGACACGGTGCTCTCGCGCGGCAAGGTCATCGTCGACGGCGACGCGTACCTCGGCGCCAAGGGCGACGGGAAGTACCTCAAGCGGGGGCTCAGCCAGTACCTCATCTGAGTCAGAGCAACCCGACCGCCCGCCACTGAACGGAGCCCACATGGATTTCGGCGTCGTCCTCCAGACCAACCCGCCCGCCTCTCGCACCGTGCACCTCGCCAAGCTCGCCGAGCAGTACGGCTTCAGCACCGCGTGGACGTTCGACTCGCACCTGCTCTGGCAGGAGCCGTACGTCATCTACAGCAAGATCCTCGACGAGACCCACCGCATCAAGGTCGGGCCCTTCGTCACCAACCCGGCCACTCGCGACTGGACGGTCACGGCGTCGATCTTCGCCACCCTCAACGAGATGTACGGCAACCGCACCATCTGCGGCATCGGCCGCGGCGACTCGGCCGTGCGGGTCACCAACGGCAAGCCCGTGACGATGTCCGAGCTCCGCGAGTCGATCCACGTGATCCGCGAGCTCGCGAACTCGCGAAGCGTCGAGTACAAGGGCTCGCAGCTGCAGTTCCCGTGGTCCAAGGGCTCCGAGCTGGAGGTCTGGGTCGCGGCCTACGGCCCGATGGCGCTGAAGCTCACCGGGGAGGTCGGCGACGGCTACATCCTGCAACTGGCCGACGTCGACATCGCCGCGTGGATGATCAAGACCGTGCGCGACGCGGCCGAGGCCGCCGGGCGCGACCCCATGTCGATCAAGTTCTGCGTCGCGGCGCCCATGTACATCGGCGACGACTGGGCGCACATGCGCGACCAGACCCGCTGGTTCGGCGGCATGGTCGGCAATCACGTCGCCGACATCGTCGCGAAGTACGGGGCGCACGGCACGGTGCCCGATGCGCTGACCGACTACATCCGCGACCGCGAGGGCTACGACTACAACACGCACGGCAAGGCCGAGAACGACCACGTCGACTTCGTGCCCGACGAGATCGTCGAGCGGTTCTGCGTGCTCGGCTCCGCCGACCAGCACATCCAGAAGCTGAAACAGCTCGCCGAGCTCGGCGTCGACCAGTTCGCCGGGTACCTCCAGCACGACAACAAGGAGGAGACGCTGCGGGTCTACGGCGAGACCGTCATCCCGGCGATGACCGAGCACCTCACGGCGAAGTCATGACGCCCCGCGCGGCCCGTCGCACGGCCGTCGTCGGCTGGGGCATCGCGGGCGTGGTCCTGCTCGTCGTCCTCTGGGAGGGCTACAAGCTGCTCGCCCCGGCCGACGGCGTGCTCATCGGCGAGACCCGCGTGCTGCCGCGCACGACCGACCTGGCCATGCCGCACGTGTGGGACATGTTCGCCCGGCTCGCCGAGCCCGTGACGCGCTCGCCTTCGGCGCAGCCGCTGTGGTCGGTGATCCTGCTCGGCGCCCTCACGACGCTCGGCATCGCCGCGGCCGGCTGGCTCGTCGGCGTCGTCGTCGGCGTGGGGCTCGCGCTCGTGATGCAACGCTGGCGCCTCGCCGAGTGGGGTCTGCTGCCCTGGATCGTGCTCAGCCAGACGGTGCCGCTCATCGCGTTCGCCCCCATCGTGAAGAGCTGGGGCTCGCGCGTCGAGATCGGCTCATTCGAGTGGCAGGACTGGATGTCGGTGGCCCTCATCGCGAGCTACCTCGCGTTCTTCCCGATCGCGATCGGCGCGCTGAAGGGGCTCCAGTCGCCCGACCGCATCCACGAGGAGCTCATGCGGAGCTACGCGGCGGGCTACTGGGCGACGCTCATGAAGCTGCGCTTCCCTGCGGCCGTGCCCTATCTGCTGCCCGCACTGCGGCTCGGCGCCGCCAACGCGGTGATCGGCGCGGTCGTCGCCGAGGTGTCGACCGGCCTGCAGGGCGGTATCGGCCGCCTCCTCATCCAGTTCGCCGGGCAGGCGTCCGGCGATCCCGCGAAGGCGTGGGGGCCGATCTTCGGAGCCGTGGTGCTCGGCCTCGTCGCCGCCGGCTCGGTGGCGTTGCTCGGCGTGATCCTGAAGAACTACCGACGAACGGAGGAAGCCGCATGAGCGCTCCCGAGACCACCACCGGCGCGACGACCGTCCCCGGTGCCGTCGCGCCCGCGACCGCCGTGCAGGTGACCGGCGTCGACAAGGTGTTCGAGACGCAGGGCGGGCGGGTGCACGCGCTCGAGGGCATCGACCTCACGATCGCCGCCGGCGAGTTCGTCTCGCTCATCGGCCCGAGCGGCTGCGGCAAGTCGACCCTGATGCGGCTCATCGCCGACCTCGACGGTCCCACGACGGGCAGCATCGCCGTCTTCGGCAAGACCCCGACGCAGGCGCGCCTCGACCAGGAGTACGGCATCGCGTTCCAGCAGGCCGGCCTGCTGCCGTGGCGCACGGTCGCCGCGAACGTCGCGCTGCCGCTCGAGCTGCACGGCGTCGCCCCGACCGCGCGACGCACGAAGGTCGACGAGCTGCTCGAGATGGTCGGCCTCGCCGAGTTCGCCGATCGCTACCCCGACCAGCTCTCGGGCGGCATGCAGCAGCGGGTAGCGATCGCCCGATCCCTCGCCGAGCAGCCCCGGCTGCTGCTCATGGACGAGCCCTTCGGCGCCCTCGACGAGATGACGCGCGAGAAGATGCAGGCCGATCTCGTGCGCATCGCGGGCGAGACGGGGGCCGCCGTCGTCTTCGTCACCCACTCGATCCCCGAGGCGGTGTTCCTCTCCGACCGGGTGGTCGTGATGTCGCCGCGGCCGGGGCGCATCCGCGAGATCGTGCCGATGCGGCTCGGGGGTACGGTTGCTGCCGCGGATGCAGCCACCGGAGTCGCCGCGACCGCCGCAGCCCGTACGGCCCGCACCGAGGGCCTGCGCGAGGACCGTTCGTTCTTCGAGATGGTCACCGCCGTCAGAGAGGCGCTGCACGGCGCTCCCGTCGCCACGGGCGCCCGCGGGGTGGAGACGCGCTGATGAGCCCGCGAACCGAGACGACGCTGCGCATCGTCGCGCCGATCGCGGTCGGCGTGATCGTGCTCTGCATCTGGCAGTTCCTCGTGAGCGTCGTCGGCGTCTCCGACTACCTGCTGCCGAGCCCCGCCTCGATCGTCGAGGCCCTCGTCGCCTCGTGGGACTCGATCGTGCAGGCCACGATCATCACCGGCACGAACGCGCTCATCGGCCTCGTCGTGGGTTCGCTGCTCGGCATCGCGCTCGCCGCACTCGCGGCGAGATGGCGTGCCGTCGACCGGATGAGCGCACCCGTCATCGCCGCGCTCGCCGTGGTGCCGATCGTCGCGCTCGCGCCCGTGCTGAACTCGATGTTCGGCGCCGACAGCCAGTTCGGACGCCAGGCGATCGCCGCGCTCGCCTCGTTCGTGCCCGTGTTCCTCAACACCCTGCGAGGGTTCCGGCAGACGACGCCCGTGCACCGCGAGCTCATGCGGGCCTACGCGGCGACGCCCGGGCAGGTGCTGCGCACGCTGACCCTGCCCACCGCGCGGCCGTTCATCCTCACCGGCATCCGCATCGCCTCGTCGCTCGCCGTGATCTCCGCGCTCGTCGCCGAGTACTTCGGCGGGCCGCGCGGCGGCCTCGGCAGCATGATCTCGACCTCGGCCGCGTCGAGCGCCTACGCCCGCGCCTGGGCCTACGTCGTGGCATCCATCGCCCTCGGCCTCCTCTTCTATCTCGCGACCCTCGCCCTCGAACGGCTCGTGCTGCGGGGCGGCGGCGCGGGCGACCGCACCTCCGGAGCCCGGACTCCCGGAACCCGCACCACCAGCACCAGCACCGTCAGCACGACCAGCACCACCGTTTCGCACTGAGAACAGGGAAGGACCGACATGAAGCACAGCACACGCCGCGGACTCGCGGCCGGAGCGTTCGCCGTCACGGCCTCGCTCATCCTCGCCGCCTGCTCGTCCGGCGACTCCGGCGGCTCTGGCGGCGGCTCGACCGACGGCGAGCTGACCCCCGTCAAGCTCCAGCTCCAGTGGCTTCCGCAGGGGCAGTTCGCCGGGTACTTCGCCGCCGCCGACCAGGGCTTCTTCGAGGAGGAGGGCCTGGACGTCGAGATCATCCCGTCGGGCGGCGACATCGTGCCGCAGGACGCGCTCGCCAACGGCGACGTCGACTACGCGATCGCGTGGGTGCCGAAGGTGCTCGGCTCGATCGAGCAGGGCGCGAACCTCACCGACATCGCCCAGATCTTCCAGCGCTCTGGCACCCTGCAGGTCTCGTGGGCCGACTCGGGCATCGACTCCGTCGCCGACTTCGAGGGCAAGAAGATCGGCTCGTGGGGCTTCGGCAACGAGTGGGAGATCTTCGCGGCGATGGCCGCCGAAGGGCTCGACTCGACCAGCGTCGAGATCATCACGCAGGACTTCAACATGAACGCGTTCCTGCAGGGCGACATCGACGCGGCCCAGGCGATGACGTACAACGAGTACGCGCAGCTGCTGGAGACCCCGAACCCCGACACGGGCGAGCTCTACCAGCCCGAGGACTTCAACGTGATCTCGTACGAGGACACCGAGGGCGCCATGCTGCAGGACGCGATCTGGGCCGACACCGAACGCCTCGCGAGCGACTCCGACTACCAGGAGACGACGGTGAAGCTCCTCAAGGCCGTCATCAAGGGCTGGGCGTTCGCCGCGGCGAACCCCGAGGACGCCGCCGACATCACGATCGCCGCAGGGTCGGGCTGGGGCCCGAGCCACGAGCTCTGGATGGTGAACGAGACCAACAAGCTCATCTGGCCCTCCGAGGGCGGCATCGGCAAGATCGACGAGGCGGCCTGGGACAAGACGGTCGCCGGTGCGCTCGCTGCGGTGAACGAGGCGGGCGACCACCTCATCACCGAGGAACCGCCCGCGACCGCCTGGTCGAACGAGTGGATCGACAAGGCGCTCTCGGAGCTCGAGGGCGAGGACATCGACCTCACGGGCGCCGACTGGAAGCCCATCGACGTCACCCTCGAAGAGGGCGGCAACTAGTGCACCGCTCGTCGGTCGAGTAGCGCGGAGCGCGTATCGAGACCATTCGACAGGTCTCGATACGCTGCGCTACTCGACCGGCGGGTATCCACGAACGAAAGGCAATGAAGCCATGAGCGAGAACCTCGAAGACCTCGACGACATCGCGCGCCGGCTCGATCGCGAGCACGTCTTCCATTCCTGGTCGGCGCAGTCGGCCCCACCCGGGCTCGTCGTCGCGAGCGGGCGAGGCTCGCGGGTGTGGAACCACGCGGGGCGCGAGTACCTCGACTTCTCGAGCCAGCTCGTCAACGTCAACATCGGGCACGAGCATCCCGCGGTCGTCGCCGCCATCCGCGAGCAGGCCGAGCTGCTGACGACGATCGCCCCGTCGACCGTCAACCTCGCCAGGGGCGAGGCCGCGAAGCGCATCGTCGACCGGGCGCCCGACGGCTTCTCGAAGGTGTTCTTCACGAACGGCGGCGCCGACGCGAACGAGAACGCGGTGCGCATGGCGCGCCTGCACACCGGCCGCGACAAGGTGCTCTCGACGTACCGCTCGTACCACGGCAACACGGGCGCGGCGATCGTCGCGACCGGCGACTGGCGGCGCATGCCGAACGAGTTCGCCCGCGGCCACGTGCACTTCTTCGGCCCCTACCTCTACCGCTCGGAGTTCTGGGCCTCGACGCCCGAGGAGGAGTCCGAGCGCGCGCTCCGCCACCTCAGGCGGGTCATCGAGTCGGAGGGGCCGCAGACGATCGCCGCCGTGCTGCTCGAGACGATCCCCGGCACGGCCGGCATCCTCGTGCCGCCGCCGGGCTACCTCGCCGGGGTGCGCGAGTTGTGCGATGCGCACGGCATCGTGCTCATCCTCGACGAGGTGATGGCCGGTTTCGGCCGGACCGGTCGCTGGTTCGCGTTCGACGGTCACGACGTGCGGCCCCATCTCATCACCTTCGCCAAGGGCGTGAACTCGGGCTACGTCCCGGCCGGCGGCGTCGTGATCTCCGACCCGATCGCGGCGACGTTCGACGAGCGCGTGTTCCCGGGCGGCCTCACCTACTCGGGGCACCCGCTCGCGATGGCCTCGATCGTCGCGACGCTCGATGCGATGGCGTCGGAGGGCATCGTCGAGCACGCGCGCGAGATCGGCGCCGAGTCGATCGGCCCCGCCCTCGAAGAGCTGGCCGAACGGCATGCGGCCATCGGCGAGGTGCGCGGCGAGGGCGTCTTCTGGGCGATCGAGCTCGTCGCCGACCGGAAGACCCGCGAGCCGTTGCCGGCCGCGGCGATGGCTCGCATCAAGTCGGCGCTCGTCGAGCGCGGACTGCTGCCGTTCATCCAGGACAACCGCATCCACGTGGTGCCGCCGTGCGTCGTGACGGCCGAGGAGGTCGCCGTCGCGATGCCGATCTACGACGAGGTGCTGGCGACGGCGCTCGAGGAGTAAGGAGTCCGGTGGTCGAGTGGCCGGTTGTCGAGCAGGGCGCGAAGCGCCGTATCGAGACACGCGCCACCTCGACCACCGGGAACGAGAGGAGACAACGATCATGACCGACACCGTGCAGCACTGGATCGACGGGACCGCGGCCGGCGGCGACGCCGCCCGCAGCGGACCCGTCTACAACCCCGCGCTCGGCACCGAGCAGAAGCGGGTCGCCTTCGCCGAGGCATCCGACATCGACACCGCCGTGGATGCCGCAGCCCGCGCCTTCCCCGCCTGGCGCGACACGTCGATCGCGAAGCGGCAGCAGGTGATGTTCCGCTTCCGCGAGCTGCTCAACGAGCGATCGGGGGAGCTCGCTGAGATCCTCACGAGCGAGCACGGCAAGGTGCTCGCCGACGCGCAGGGCGAGATCGCGCGCGGGCTCGAGGTGGTCGAGCTGGCCTGCGCGATGCCGTTCGCCACGAAGGGCGAGTACTCCGAGAACGTGTCGACCGGCATCGACGTGTACACGCTGCGGCAGCCGGTCGGCGTCGTCGGCATCATCTCGCCGTTCAACTTCCCGGCGATGGTGCCGCTGTGGTTCTTCCCGCTCGCGATCGCGACGGGCAACACGGTCGTGCTGAAGCCGAGCGAGAAGGACCCGTCGGCGTCGGTGTGGCTCGCCCGTCTCATGCAGGAGGCGGGGCTGCCCGACGGCGTCTTCAACGTCGTGCACGGCGACAAGGTCGCGGTCGACGCCCTGCTCGAGCACCCGACCGTGCGTGCGATCTCGTTCGTCGGCTCGACGCCGATCGCGCGGTACATCTACGCGACGGCGACCGCGAACGGCAAGCGCGTGCAGGCGCTCGGCGGCGCGAAGAACCACATGCTCGTCCTGCCCGACGCCGATCTCGACCTCGCGGCCGACGCCGCCGTGAACGCCGGCTTCGGGTCGGCCGGCGAGCGGTGCATGGCGATCAGCGCCGTGCTCGCGGTCGACCAGGTCGCCGACGAGTTCGTCGCGAAGGTCGCCGAGCGCATGGCGCGGCTCACGACCGGCGACGGGCGGCGTGGCTGCGACATGGGTCCGCTCATCACGCGCGAGCACCGCGACAAGGTTGCGGGCTACCTCGACGTCGCCGCCTCCGACGGTGCGGATGTCGTCGTCGACGGGCGCGACCCCGAGGTCGACGGCGACCCGAACGGCTTCTGGCTCGGGCCGACGCTCGTCGACAAGGTGCCGACATCGTCGGCGGTGTACCGCGACGAGATCTTCGGTCCGGTGCTCTCGGTCGTGCGGGTCCCGGGCTACGAGGAGGGCCTCGAGATCATCAACGCCTCGCCCTACGGCAACGGCACGGCGATCTTCACGAACGACGGCGGGGCGGCGCGCCGCTTCCAGCGCGAGGTGACGGTCGGCATGGTCGGCATCAACGTGCCGATCCCGGTGCCGGTGGCCTACCACTCGTTCGGCGGCTGGAAGGACTCGTTCTTCGGCAACTCGAAGGCGTACGGCGCTCGCGGCTTCGACTTCTTCCTGCAGGAGAAGGCGATCACCTCGCGCTGGCTCGACCCGAGCCACGGCGGCCTCAACCTGGGTTTCCCGCAGCACGAGTAGCCGCGGCGTCGCCTCAAGCCACGGGCGGCAGGGCGTCGCGCAGCAACCGCAGCGCGGCGCCCACCGTCTCGTGCACGACCTCGGAGGGGTCGCCCTCGAAGCGGTAGTGCACGCTGCGGGTCTCGCCGCGCACGGTGACCGCCGCGTACACGGTGCCCGCGGGTGCGCCGTCGGCGGGTTCGGGGCCGCCGACGCCCGTCACGGCGACGGCGGCATCGGCGCCGAGGAGGCGCGCGACGCCCGTCGCGAGCTCGCGTGCGCACTGCGCCGAGGTCACCGACTCCGCGGTTACGCCGAGCACGTCGCGCTTGACCTCCTCGGCGTAGGCCACGATGCCGCCGCGGAACCACTCGGATGCCTCGTGGCCGGCGCCGAGCGCGTTCGAGAGCGCCCCGCTGGTGAGCGACTCGGCCGCTGCGACACTCAGCCCCGCGCGCCGGGCCCGGTCGGCTACCTCCTCGGCGAGGGGCATGAACTTCTCCGCCGGGTCCTTCATGTCAGCCTCGACGAGCGGCGAACGTCGCGACGCGCGCCTGCGCCTCGGGCGTCGCGAATGCGGCACCGATCGTGCGCGCCTCGTCGTCGAGCGCCTCACGGAACGGTCGGGCGAGACCGGATCGCACGAGTCGCTTCGCCTGTCCGAAGGCGCCGGTCGCGCCGTCGAGCCACGACCGCGTGATCGCCCGGGCCCGGTCGGCGACCTCGTCGTGGGCGACGACCTCGGTCACGAGTCCCCAGTCGAGCGCCTCGGCCGCGGTGAGCGTGCGGCGCGTGAGCGTGAGTTCGAGCGCCCGACGCGTGCCGATCGCCTCGGGGAGCAGCGTGCTCACGCCGCAGTCGGGCGTCAGGCCGATGTCGCTGTAGCGGCTCGCGAACGTCGCCTGTTCGCTCGCGACGACGAGGTCGGCGACGAGCATGAAGCCGAGCCCACCGCCCGCGACCGGTCCCTGCACGGCCGCGACGATCGGCTTCGCGCTCTCGCGCAGCGTGAGGTGGCCGTCGTGGATGCGGTCGGCGAGCTCGGTGATCACGGTCGCGGCGTCGTCGTGCTCGGCCGCGAGCTCCGACATGCCGACGACGTCGCCGCCCGCGCAGAACGCCCGCCCCGAGGCATCCAGCAGCACAGCGCCCACGTCGTCGCGCTCGGCGATCTCGTGCGCGATCGCCTGCCAGCGGGCGATGGCGTCGGGGTCGACCGCGTTGAGGCGGGCGGGGCGGTTGAGGGTGACGCGGGCGAGCCCGTCGGTCACGTCGAGGAGGATCGCGTCATCGGCCATGGTGCCGGAGCCTACCGGGCCCGTCATCGCAACGCGCGGGCCTTGACGATGCCCACGCGTGCCGGTCTCGAACCGGGTGGCGGCTCGTGGGCCATCGCCAATTCCGTCGGCGCGGGCCGGCCATCCGATGACCGTCTGCGCCGTCGGTCGTCAACCGATGGCCGTCTGCGCGGTCGTCGGCTCGGTGCGGAGGAGATCCGTCGGCGTCCAGCCCGCATAGCGCCGGACCTCGCGCACGAGGTGGCTCTGGTCGGCGTACCCGAAGCGAGCCGCGACGTCCGCCGCCGGTCCGTCGCGGAGCGCTGCGGCGGCGCGCTCGAACCGCACGAGGCTCGCCGCCGCCTTCGGCGCGATGCCGACCTGCTCGGTGAATCGCGAGGTGGCGTGGCGATGACTCCACCCGGTCTGCTCGACGAGGTCGCCGATCCCGACCCGGCCGCCGGAGCGCTCGATCTGCCGCCACATCCAGCCGACGAACGGCTCGGCCCGCCGTCCGCGATCGAGCAGGTCGAGCAGCATCCGGTCGACGAGCGCGAATCGGCGCGGCCAGGTGCGGGCCGCCCAGAGCTCCTCGACGAGCACGTCGTCGAGGGACGGGACCGCGTCGGCGAGATCCACGACGCGCGCCGCGAGCTCGCGCCCGGGCAGGCCGAGCAGGCGCGGCACGCCGAGCGGGGTCAGGTAGATCTGCACGCAGAGCTGCTCTCGCTCGAACGAGGTGGTCGCGTGGCCGGGCATGATGCCGGCGATGAACGAGGTGTGCCGCCCGACGCCCGTGCCGACGGAGAGGTCGACCACGTCGAGCGGTGACCCGAACGACAGCACGAGCGGGATCAGGCTGCCCGCCACCTGGCGGCGGACGACGGGGTGATCGACCCGTTCGCGATGGCCGACGATGCCGGCGACGAGTCCGGCCAGTTCGGCGCGCACGGGATGCCGCACCAGGACGGGTCCGGATGCCGGTGCAGCGGGGGACGTGTCGTCGGTCATGGTCGATCGATTTTCTTCAATCCCTGCGCCGGCTCCGTCGCGCAGCATGGATCGCGGAAGGAGTACCTGATGCGCAGATTGATCGCGATCGAGTTCCTCTCGGTCGATGGAGTCATGCAGGGGCTGGGGTCGCCCGACGAGGACCGCGAGGGCGGCTTCGAGCACGGCGGATGGGGAGCACCCTACGCCGAAGCGATCCACGCCTCCACCGCGGCCGGCGGACTCGGCGGCACGACGGCCTATCTCTTCGGCCGGAGGACGTACGAGAAGATGGCCGCGTTCTGGCCGACGATGCCCGACGAGAACCCGATGGCCGCCCACCTCAACGCCACCGAGAAGCACGTGGTCACGCGCAGCGTCGCGACCTTCGACTGGGGGAACACGCGACCGCTCGCGGGCGATGTCGCCGACGGCGTGCGCGCCCTGAAGCGGGCCGGAGACGGCGACATCGCCATCCTCGGCAGCGGGGTGCTCGTGCGCTCGCTGCTGCGGGCGGACCTGATCGACGGGATGCGACTGTTCGTGCACCCGCTCCTGCTCGGCTCGGGCAAGCGGCTCTTCGGCGAGCTCGAGGCGCCCCGTCCGCTCGTGCTGACGGGGTTCGACACCACGTCGATGGGGAGCCTCGTGCTCGCCTACGACGTCGAGCACGCCGCGGGCGGCTGACGGCGAACCGCGTCGGGGCCGGATGCCTCGACCGGTTGCCGGGCTCAGGCGTCGAGGTGCTCCTGCTCGAGCCGGGCGGCCTGGCTCACGAGCACGTCGAGCACCGTGCGCACGGCGAGCCGCTCGGCGACGTCGGGGCGCACGAGCGCGACGATCTGCCGGGCGCTCGCGACGCCGCGCAGCGGCTTCAGCACGATCGAGTCGGGCACGGCGCCTGAGGTGTACCGGGGCACGAAGGCGATGCCGAGACCGGCCTCGATGAACGCCTCCATGATGCGCATGTCGCTGAACCGCTGGCTGACCACCGCCCGGCGGCCCGCCTGCTGCTCGATCGCGTGCAGGATCCGCTCGAACGGGAAGCCAGGGGGCACCCCGAGCCAGTTCTCGTCGACGAGGTCGGCGGGGGTGACGTGGGCCCGGCCCGCGAGACGGTGCCCCGCCGGGAGCCCGATGTCGAGCGGCTCGGTGAGCAGGGGCACGACCTTGAGCCCGCGACCGCCCCAGGGCAGCATCCCGGGCATGGTGTGCGCGAGCACGATGTCGTGGTCGGCGGTGAGGTCGCCGAACTCGGCCAGCTCGGGGTCGAGGTCGGTCGCGTGCACGACGAGGTCGTCGACCGCCGAGAGCTCGATGAGCACCGACGGCAGCAGGGTCGCGCCGATCGTCGGGAAGGTGAGCAGCGTGACCTCACCCGAGGGGTCGTTGCGGAACTCGTCCCACAGTGCGGTCGCGTGTTCGATCGCGATCGCCACATCGGCCGCGCTGCGGGCGAGGGCCTGCCCTGCGCTCGTGAGCACGACGCCGCGGCCGCTGCGCGCGGTGAGCGGCATCCCCGCCTCGCGCTCGAGCACCTTCAGTTGCTGCGACACGGCCGACGGCGTGCGGCCGGTCGCCTCGGCGACGGCGGTCACGCTGCCCCGTTCGGCCAGTTCGCGGAGCAGGTCGAGACGTCGCACATCCATGTAGCAAGACTACAGAGTCGATGTAGCATCGTGAGCTTGTGCTGAAAAGTTCGAAGCGAGAGAATTGAGGCGTCGAACGGATGCAACGGTGCAGGGTCGCTCGACTGAAACCCGCATCGTCCTCTGAAGGGATCCATCGTGATCAGCGTCATCGTTCTCCTCAGCGTCGTCTCGGTCGCCGCCGTCACCGGCTCGATCGTCGTCACCGCGCGCGACGGTTACCGTCGCCAGCCGCGAGAGACGTTCGCGCGCACCGTCTGAGTGCCGCGAATCCCCCGGAGGTCCGTTCTCCGGGGCATGCAGGGCCGCCGCGCGGGGGAGGGACACCCCGCGGGGCGGCCCTTCTGCATCTGGTCCGTCGAGTAGCGCGAAGCGCGTATCGAGACCACCACGCCCCGCAGCATCCGTGGTCTCGATACGGCGCTGCGCGCCTACTCGACCGACGGGCCCTGCACCCGATAGCGTGACCGCAGGGCCGGCGATCGAGGGGGGACGCGATGGCGCACGTGGTGGCGACGGGGGCCGGCAAGGCCATGATGGAGCGTCGCAACGATCCGACGCACGAGTACATCCTGCAGCTCACCGGCAAGGAGCGTCCGCGGGTGCTGTTCGTCGGCACCGCGACGGGCGACGAGCAGGCGTACACGCTGAGCTTCTACAAGACGTACGACTCCGACCGGTGCGCGCCGCATCACCTGACGCTCTTCCACCGCGACCTCGACGACCTCGCCGGGTTCGTGAAGGGCTTCGACGTCATCCACGTCGGCGGCGGCAACACGGCGAACATGCTCGATGTGTGGAAGCGGCAGGGCCTCGACGACATCATGCGCGAGATGTGGGAGGACCCCGCGTCGAACGTCGTCTTCACGGGCGGCTCCGCCGGCGGCATCTGCTGGTTCGAGGGCGGCACGACCGACAGCTACGGCCCGACCCTGCAGGTGCTGCCCGAAGGGCTCGGGTTCCTGCACGGCAGCTTCTGCCCGCACTACGACGCCGAGGACCAACGGCAGCCGCTCTTCCACGCGGCGCTCCTGAGCGGTGAGCTCGCGACGGGCTATGCGGTCGGCAACCTGCAGTCGCTGCACTTCGAGAACCAGGAGTTCGTGACCGCGATCAGCCCCGTCGACCCGCCGCTCGCGCTCAGGGTCGAGGCGGTCGACGGCGAGATCGTCGAGACGCCGCTGCCCGTGCAGGTGCTCGCCGCCACCGGCCCCATCGTGAAGGGCCCGAGCGCATGAACGACAACGTCTGGATCATGTTCGCCCAGCTCCTGGTCGTCATCCTGGCGATCTACATGGGCACGCGCACGAGCGGCATCGGGCTCGGCGTCTGGGGTCTGGTCGGCGTCGCCGTGCTCATCTTCGTCTTCCAGACGCCGCCCGGCAACGCCCCCGTCGACGCGGTCTTCATCGTGCTCACGGTCATCACGGCCGCCTCCGTCATGCAGGCCGCCGGCGGCATCGACTGGATGGTCTCGGTCGCGGCGAAGGCGATCAAGTCGAGGCCGAAGAGCGTCGTCTTCCTCGCGCCGGCGATGTCGTTCCTGTTCACGGTCGGCGCGGGCACCGGCAACATCTTCTACCCGCTGCTGCCCGTCATCTACGACGTCTCCTACCACCAGAAGATCCGGCCCGAGCGGGCGCTGTCGGTCTCGGCCGTCGCGTCGCAGGTCGGCATCCTCTGCAGCCCGGTCTCCGCCGCGACCGCGTCGCTCGTCGTGCTGCTCGCGCCGAGCGGCGTCGACCTCGGCCAGGTGCTGCTCATCATGTGGCCGGCCTCGATCGTCGGCCTCTTCCTGGCGGCGCTCGTCATGGTGCGGCACGGCAAGAACCTCGAGGACGACCCCGAGTACCAGCGGCGCCTCGCCGAGCACCTCGTCAAGCCCCCGACCGAGGACGTGACGAGCAAGAAGCTGCCCCGCACGGCGGTGCTCTCGGCGTCGATCTTCCTCGCGGGCGTCGGTTTCATCGTGCTGATGGGCCTGTTCGAGGGCATCCGGCCGATCATCGGCACCGACGACAACGGCGACCCGGTGCGGGTGTCGGTGACCGTCATCATCGAGGTCACGATGGGTGTCATCGCCGCGCTCATCTTCATCTTCTGCAAGGTCAAGTCGTCCGACGTGCCGAAGCAGTCGACCTTCCCCGCCGGCATGGTCGGGGCGTTCGCCCTCTTCGGCATCGCCTGGCTCGCGAACACGTTCGTCGCGTACAACAACCAGCTCATCGTCGACGGGCTCGGAGCGCTCGTCTCGGGCTCGAGCGCGTTCATCGGCGCACTGCTGTTCGCCCTCGCGCTGTTCCTCGTCGCGATGCTCACCACGAGCCAGTCGAGCGCGACGAACGCGATCGTGCCGATCGGTCTCGCGATCGGGCTGCCGGCGTCGCTCATCGTCGGGCTCTGGCCGTCGGCGATGGGCATGTACACGCTGCCGGCGAACGGTTCGCAGGTCGCGACGGCCGCGTTCGACCAGACGGGCACGACGAAGCTCGGCAAGTTCGTGTTCGACCACTCCTTCCAGCTGCCGAACCTCGTGTACGTCGTCTCGGCGATGATCGTGGGCGTGCTGCTCTCGTTCGTGGTGGTCTGAGGCGCGGCCGGTGGCAGAGGCCGACGTCGTCGATCGCGACCTGCTCCGCAGCTTCCTCCTGGGGCTCGCGGAGGGCATGAACGCGGCGGCGGAGTCGGTCGCGGTCATCCACGACACGCTCGTGCGGGTGTCGAAGGCCTACGGGCGCGACGACACCGACGTCGTCGTCCTGCCGACCGTCGTGCTCGTGCAGACCGGCGGCGGACGGGAGGGGCACGTCGCGGTGCGGTCGGCGATCAACGCCTCGTTCCGCTTCGACCAGATCGCCGAGCTGTACACGCTCATCGGCGCCGCCGAGCGCGCGGAGATCAGCCCGCTCGACGGCATCCGCCGACTGAACGAGATCGGCGCGATGAAGCCGCGCCGCGGCTGGGTCGTGCGCACCCTGGGCCATGCGATCCTCGTGACCGGTCTCGCGCTGCTGCTGACGCCCACCTGGCAGGGTGCCGTCATCGCCTTCGGTCTCGGCGCCTTCGTCGGCCTCGCGAAGCTCGTGCGCTCGCCGACCCTCCAGCTCGTGTTCCCGGTCTTCGCGGCGTTCGTGTGCGCGCTCGCGGTGTTCCTGATCGCCCCGTACGTCGAGATCGGCGACCCGATCCGGTTGCTGATCGCGCCGCTCGCGACCTTCCTGCCCGGCGGGGTGCTCACGACCGCGGTCGCGGAACTCGCGGTCGGCCAGATGCTCTCGGGGGCCTCGCGGCTCGTGTTCGGGCTCGTGCAACTCGCCCTCCTCGCCTTCGGAATCCTCGCGGCGGGCACGCTCGTCGGCGTCGAGAGCTCGAGCTACGCCGCGCTCGAGGCATCCGCACCGTTCCCCTGGTGGACCGCGATCGCCGGTGTGCTGCTGTTCGCGATCGGCAACTACCTGCACTTCTCGGCGCCCCGCCGCACCTTCGGCTGGGTGCTGCTCGTGCTCGTGGTCGCCTACCTGGGCCAGCAGGTCGGCACGATCCTGGTCGGTTCGACGGTGAGCGGTTTCATCGGCGCGCTCGCGATGACGCCCGTCGTGCTCTGGATCGCCGCACTGCCGCACGGCGCACCGTCGCAGCTCACCTTCCTGCCCGGGTTCTGGCTGCTCGTGCCGGGCGCGGCGGGCCTCGTCGGCCTGACCGAGGCGGTCGGCACGACCGACGGGCTCGAGGACTTCGCGACGGCACTCACGGCGGTCATGTCGATCGCGCTCGGCGTGCTGATCGGCACGGCGCTGTACCGAGTGGTGCACCACGGCGCCGAGGAGCTCGCCGAGTTCCACATCGACGTGCCGGCGGCGCTCGCCGACGAGCAGGAGCCGCCGTTCTGGGCGCGGCTCGTGCCGGGCACGCCGCGGTCGCTGTGGGGCGGACGGCGCCGGCACCGCCGTCGCGGGCGGCCCGCAGAGCCGTCGACGGATGCCTCGGAGCGGGCGTCGCGCGCGGGAGCATCCGATTCCACCCCTTCCTCTCAGGCAGGTGGGCCGTAAAGTATTGCGGGTGACCACGCACGACTCCGACACCCGCAGCCGGCTCATCGAGCACATCAAGGAAGACGCCGTCTTCCACGGCGACTTCACGCTCACGAGCGGCAAGAAGGCGACGTACTACGTCGACCTGCGCAAGGTCAGCCTCGACCACCGCGTCGCCCCGCTGATCGGCCAGGTCATGCTCGACCTCATCGCCGACCTCCCCGACGTGGCCGCCGTGGGCGGCATGACGATGGGTGCCGACCCGATCGCGTCGGCGATCCTGCACCAGGGTGCGGCGCGCGGCCTGGCCTACGACGCGTTCGTCGTCCGCAAGGAGCCGAAGGACCACGGCCGAGGCAAGCAGGTCGAGGGCCCCGAGCTCGCCGGCAAGCGCGTGGTCGTGCTCGAGGACACGTCGACCACGGGCGGCTCGCCGCTCAAGGCGATCGAGGCGCTGCGCAAGGTCGGCGCCGAGGTCGTGGCCGTCGCGGTCGTCGTCGATCGTGCCACCGGCGCCCGCGAGGTCATCGAGGCCGAGGGCGTGCCGTACCTGTATGCGATCGGCCTGGAAGACCTGGGCCTCAGCTGATGAACGAGCGGCAGGGATTCGACGACGGCGCCGACTGGCTGCTCGCGCAGCTGGCGGGCGGGGCATCCGGTGCGCCCGCGACGCCGACGGCACCCCTGCCGCAGGTCGCACCGCCCGCGTCGATGCCCGCCGCGCCCGCAGCTGCCTCCGGCGTGCGCTCGGCGTTCGCGCCGCCCGCAGTCGCACCCGCCGCCCCCTCGGCCTCCCCGATGCCGTCCGCGAGCCCGACGCCGACCCGCGTTCCCTCCTGGCAGGAGGCGACTCCGGCGGCGGCACCGGCGCAGGCGGCGACGTCGCGCCACGACGAGGTGCTCGACTGGTTCTCGCTCGCCGAGGCGCCCGCCCCCGACACGGCGACGCGCGCACTGCCGATCGTCGGCGCGCCGGTCGCCGCCGAGGCGCCGAGTGCTCCGCCCGCGCAACCGACGACGCCTGCCGCGTGGACGCCGCCGTTCACGGTCGCCCCGCCCGCCCCGACCGTTCGGCTGACATCGGTCGAGCCGCCCGTGGGCGGCGCACCCGCTCCGGCTGCAGCGACGGTGCCCCCAGCGGCGCCTGCAGCGGCCCCGGCACCCCCGGCACCGGTTGCGCCGGTCGCGCCCGTCGCGCCCGTTCGACCCGTGTGGGAGGCCGCCGCTGCGGCCGCTCCCGCGGCGACGCCGACCGCAGCACCCGTGCCACCCGGCCCCGTCACGCCGACCGGATCGTTCGCGCTCACGTGGGCCGACCAGGAGGCGGCGCGTTCCGAAGCCGAACTCCGCGAAGCCTTCCAGCGACTCTCGGCGGAGTCGGCATCGTTGACCGCGCCGGTCGAGCCGCGACAGCCGGCGGCAACCGAACCGAGTGCGCCGTCGGCGCCCGCGACCGGGTTCCCGGGTGCGGCGACGACGTTCCCGCAGTCCGCGACGGCGCACCTCGAGCCGGCCGCTGATCGAGGCGCTCGCGACGCTTTCGACGACGACCGTGCCCCGGCCGTCGCCCGCAGCTCGTTCACGCCGGTGGACGGTGTTCCCGTGCAGCATCCGACCGCTCCCGCCGAGGCTCCCGCAGGCTGGGGTGAGACGTCGGCCGCGGCGGTGCCGCGGCCTGCGCCGACGACGCCCGACACCCTGCGCACGCCGGCGACCGGCGCTGCTGCGACCCGGTCGCCCGGCCAGTACGACGCCGAGCTGTGGGCCGCGCTCAACGAACCCGAGGCGGCGACGGCCGCCGCACCCGCACCCGCACCTGCACCAGCGCCCGGCCCCGTGTCCGAGCTCACGCCCGACGTCGCCGCGCCCGCGCCTGAGGGCGCGCCGCCCACGCGCCCGCGAAGCCGGTTCGACGCGTTCGCCGAGGAGCTTCAGCGTCCTCAGGCGCCGGATGCCGCGGCGGACACGCGAACGGCCATGTTCCCCGTCATCCGCCCCGCGTCGACCGCGGCCCCTGCCGTCGATGCGGCTCCGGCGATGCAGACTCCGTCGCCCGCGCCGACAGAGGCCTTCGACACGCCCACGGCCGCCATGCCCACGGTGGCATCGGCGGTCGAGCAGCCCGCCGCGGTGCCGCAGACCCGATCGCCCTTCCCCGCGTTCGCGACCGAATCGCCCCGCGTCGTCCCGACACCTGCCGCGGAGCCGGTCGATGACCTGCTCGCCGCGCTCGGCGGCGCCGCCCCCGTGCCCGAGGCGGACCGAGCCGATCCCCCGGCTGCCGCGATCCCGATCGTCGGCACGGCGGCGTTCGCGGCGGCGGCCGCGGCGGCGAAGGCCGCCCAGGCTGCGCCCGCCGCTGCGTTCCCCGCTCCGGCTGCCGCGCCTGCTGCGTTCCCCGCTCCGGCTGCCGCGCCTGCTGCGTTCACCGGTTCGGCCGCTGTGCCCGCCGCCTTGGCCGGAGGACTCGGCGAACTCGGCCTCGGGTTCGCCGACTCCGACGGTTCCGACCACGATGACGCGGCGGAGGGCGACGACGAGCCGCGTGGACGCCTCCGGCTCTTCGGCCGCGGCCTTCGCGATGCCGAGGGCGACGACGTCGACGAGCCCGAGTCGTCGATCGCACGGGAGCTCGCAGAGACCGGCTACTTCTGGAACCTGACGCCCGATCCCTCGGCCGAAGACCCGCGGGCCGAGTCTGCCGGCTCGGTCTCGGCGAACCTCGCGGCCGTGTCGGAGGCGGCCGAGCCGGCCGCGGTCGACCCCGCGCCGGTGGCATCGCCGACCGGGCTGACCGCGCTGCGCCAGCTGTCGGCGGCATCGGCGGTCGGCGACGATCGCGGGGCTTCACCGTTCGACGACGTGCACGACTCGCACGACGAGTTCGTGGGCTTCGACGCGGCGTCGGCGAGCCTCGCCGGCCTCGCGACGGCTCCCGTGTTCGGTCAGGCACCGATCGACGACGCGGCGTACGACGACGACCCGGCGCACGACGTCGAACACGACGACGACGCTCACGACGATGCCTGGTCCCTCGACGCGGACGCCGAGACCGCCGCGGTGATCGGCTCCGACGCGTTCGAAGCCCGAGCTGCGTCCATCCACGCCTTCGATGCCGATGGGCTCGAGCCGCACGACGAGACCGTGGAGACCGTGAAGCCCGTCACCGATGGCCTGCAGGTGCTCTTCGGTTTCTCGCCCGCGACGGCGCCGCAGCCGGTCGCCGGCGCGTTCACGAGTGGCCCCGACTCGCAGTTCGCCGCCACGTCGCTCCTGCCCGTGATGGGCGCCGGCGCGACGGGCGCGACGGTTCCCGGGCCGATGCGCTCGACCGCGACCATGGCCACGGGCGTCGGCGCATTCGCGTCGGCCGCCGGCGCGAGCGGCTCGGCCGGCGCAGGTCGTTCGGCGGGCGGCGCAGGCGGACCGGCCGGCGGTGGCGGTGCATCCGGTGCTGGAGGTTCCGCCTCGAAGTCGGGTTCCGGTTCGGCGAACGGTGCCGGCCGAGGAGGGTCGGGGTCGAACTCGGGCTCGTCCGGCGGAGCCGGCGGCAACGACGGCAAGCGACGCATCCGCCCCCTGATCTGGATCGCGGGAGCCCTCGTGGCCCTGCTCGTGATCGCGGGCCTGTTCTGGCTGGGAACGCAGATCACGAAGGGCAGCGCGGTGGCCGCGTCGGGCACGCCGACCGCGGAGACGAGCGAGACGCCGACGCCCGAGCCGACGGCCCCGCAGCCGGCCGGCGTGCACGCGTGGGACACGCTGTTCGGCGGCGAGTGCCTCGAGCCGTACACCGATGCGTGGCAGCAGGAGTTCACGGTCGTCGACTGCGCGACGCCGCACGCGGCGCAGCTCGTGTACCGCGGCACGCTGCCGGGCGACGCGAGCGCGGCGTACCCCGGCGAGGCCGAACTCGCGTCGCAGATGAACCTGCTCTGCACGGCGCCGGGCGTCATCGACGTCAAGGCGGTGTCGGGCATGACCGACCTGCAGGTGCAGGGCTCGTACCCCGCGACCGCTGAGCAGTGGGGAGAGGGCGCTCGCGACTACTACTGCTTCGCGAGCCGCTCGAGCGGCGAGAAGCTGACTGCGACGATCGCCGGCCCCGGCCCGGCTGCCTGATCCGACGGATCGAACGCGCATGACCGAGAGAGGTTCGCGGGTGCTCGTCGTCGGCTCGCTCAACGTCGACGCGACGACCTACGTCGCACGGTTCCCCGCGCCGGGCGAGACGATCGCGGCGCACGGCTTCCAGACCGCGCTCGGCGGCAAGGGGTCGAACCAGGCGGTCGCCGCCCATCTCGCCGGTGCCGACGTCGAGCTCGTCGCGCGCATCGGCGACGATGCGAACGGCAGGCTCGCGCTCTCGGTGCTCGACGGCTTCGGCCTGCCGACCACGGGCGTCGAGCGGGTCGCGGGCGCACCGACCGGCATCGCGCAGATCACCGTCGCCGACTCGGGCGAGAACACCGTCATCGTCGCCGCCGGGGCGAACCACGAACTCGGGCCGGCCGTCGTCGACGACGTGCGCGACCGCATCGCCGGTGCCGGCGTCGTGCTCACCCAGGGCGAACTGCCCGTCGAGACGATCGAGCGGCTCGCCGCGACGTGCGCCGACCTGGGCGTGCGCTTCGTGCTCAACCTCGCGCCGCCCGTCGTGATCGACCCGGCCGCGCTCGCGGTCTGCGACCCGCTCGTGGTCAACGAGCACGAGGCGCGTGCGGTGGGCATCGGTGCGGCCGACGGCGATGCGGATGCCTCCGGGCCGACGTCGCTCGACGCGTGGCGTGCGTTCGCGGCCGCAGCGGTCGGAACCGTCGCCCGCTCGGTCGTCGTGACGCTCGGGGCGGCGGGCGCCGTCGCCGCGACCGCCGAGGGCAGCTGGACGGTCGCCGCGCCCCAGGTCGAGGCGGTCGACACGACGGGCGCGGGCGACTGCTTCACGGGCACACTCACGGCGTTCCTCGCCGAAGGCCGACCCGTGGCCGAGGCGGCGCGCATCGCCGCCGTGGCGGGTGCGCTCGCGGTGCAGCGGCGCGGCACGGTCGACTCGTACGTCCCGCGCGAGACGCTCCTCGACACGGTGGCCCGACTCGACGGCACGGGTCGTCCCGACGGCACGGGTCGATCCGAGGGCGCGGGCGGGGCCGCATGAGCCTGCCCGTCATCGTCGACTGCGACCCCGGGCACGACGACGTGTTCGCGCTGTGGCTCGCGGCGGGGCATCCCGCGCTCGACCTGCGCGCGGTGACCACCGTGGGCGGCAACGTGCCCCTCGAGCACACGAGCCGCAACGCGCGCATCGCGCTGACGGTCGCCGGGGTCGAGGGCGTGCCCGTCGCGGCCGGTGCTGCCGGCCCGATCGCCCGGGTGCTGCAGACGGCCGAGTGGATCCACGGCGAGAACGGGCTCGGCGGCCCAGTGCTGCCCGAGCCGACCGTGCCGCTCGACCCCCGTACCGCGACCGAGCTCATGGCCGACGTGCTGCTCGCCGCCGACGAGCCCGTCGCGATCGTCGCCACCGGCCCCATCACGAACGTCGCCGTGCTGTTGCGCGACCGGCCCGAAGTCGCGGGGCGCATCCGCGAGGTCGTCTGGATGGGCGGCTCGACGGAACGCGGCAATGCCACGCCCTACGCCGAGTTCAACGCACTCGTCGACCCCGAGGCGCTCGACCTCGTGGTGCGCAGCGGCGTGCCGTTCACGATGGTGGGACTCAACGTCACGCACCGCGCGCTCGTCACCCCGGGCGTGCGCGAGCGGCTGTCGAGCGCGGGCACGCGCACCGCGGCGTTCGCCGGCGAGCTGCTCGACTTCTTCTGCCGCACGAACGACGAGGTCTTCGGCATGCCCGAGGGCCCGCTGCACGACCCCGTCGCGGTCGCGGTGCTCGCCGACCCCGGCTGCGTGGGAGTTCGGCGCACCCGGCTCGACGTCGAGCTGCACGGCACCGAGACCCTGGGCGCGACGAGCGTCGACTTCGACGGGATGCTGCGCCGCGAGCCGAACGCCGACGTCGCCGTCGAGCTCGACGTCGACCGGTTCTGGTCGCTGGTCGAGGCATCCCTCGCCCGTCTCGGCTGAGCCCTGCGCCCTGGCGGCCGTGCACCGCTCGGCGTGACCGGTCGTGCCCGTCGGGCCGCGGCGTCGGCGGGGCGGGGTAGCCTCGGGAGGGTGACCGCACGAGGAGCCGCACCGGCGCGCGCCGAGCTCGCCGCGCTCGTCGACGACCCGGCCCTCTTCGCCGACTGGCGAGACGGTGCCGAGTTCGGCGAGATCGAGTACCGCGACGCGGCGGTGCTCATCCTGTTCGGCGTGCTCGACACGCTGCCGAGCGCGCATGCCGCGCGCGACGAAGCGGTCTCGCGCGACCTCGACGTGCTGCTGCTCGCGCGCGCCGAGACGCTGCGCTCGCACGCGGGGCAGGTGGCGTTCCCGGGCGGGCGAGTCGACCCGGGCGACCGCGACGTCGTCGACGCGGCCCTGCGCGAGGCCCGTGAGGAGACGGGGCTCGATACCGCGGGCGTCGACGTGCTCGGCACGCTCGCGCCGCTCTCGGTTCCCTACTCGGGGCACATGGTGACGCCCGTGCTCGGCTGGTGGCGCTCGCCCTCGCCCGTCGGGGTGGTCGACGTGGCCGAGTCGTCGGCGGTGTTCCGCACGCCCGTGGCCGATCTCGTGAACCCGGCCAACCGATACACCACCGTGCTGCGTCGCGATGGCCACGAGTGGCGCGGGCCGGCGTTCCTGCCGACGGCCGGCGGTCGGCAGCACCTCGTCTGGGGGTTCACGGCGCTCGTGCTCGACACGATGCTCGACCGCCTCGGCTGGGCCGAGCCGTGGGATCACGGCCACGAACTCGAACTCACCCCGTGAGCGGTTCGAGCGACGTCATGTCGTGGAATCGGGTGACCGGATGACGCGCGCGAGGCGTGCGACGGCCTCGTCGACGAGCGCGTCGGAGAGGTTGCCGTAGCCCACGACGAGCGCCTCGGGCATCGTATGCGCGCTCGACGCCCGATAGCGGGTGAGATCGGCGACCGCGAGGTCGGCCCGCCCGGCCGCGGTCGAGGCGTCGCTGGCGCGGACGCCCGCCGGGAGCTCGAGCACGGCGTGCATTCCGGCGGCGATGCCCGTGACGGCGAGATCGGGCAGTTCGCGCGCGAGCGCGGCGAGCAGTGCGGCCCGTCGACGACGGAACCGGCCGCGCGCGGCGCGCAGGTGCCGTTCGAGGTCGCCGGCCTCGATGAACTGGGCGAGCGCCACCTGCTCGAGGGTCGAGGGGCGGGGCCGCTCGGCGAGCCGGACCCGTTCGCGAAGGGCGGGCGGCATGAGCGCCCAGCCCAGCCCGAACGCCTGCGCCACCGACTTCGACAGCGACCCCACGAGCACGACCCGGTCGGGTGCGAGCCCCTGCAGCGCCGCGATCGGTCGACGGTCGTAGCGGAACTCGGCGTCGTAGTCGTCTTCGATGAGCACGCCGTCGACCTCGCGGGCCCAGCGCACGATCGCGTCGCGCCGCGCCGGCGAGAGGGCTGCACCCATCGGAAACTGGTGCGCGGGCGTGATGAGCGCCACCCGGGCGCCCGTGCGCGCAGCGGTCAGTTCGAGCGCGTGGACGTCGATGCCGTCGGCGTCGACCGGCACCGGCACCGGCGTGAGTCCGGCCGCCGCCGCGACCTCGCGCAGCTTCGACCAGCTCGGGTCCTCGACGACGATCGCCGAGTGCCCCGCCGCGCGCAGCCCGGCGACGACCGCCGTCATACCGTCGGTCGCGCTGTGGGTGATGACGACGTCGTCGGGCGCCGCGACCGCGTGGCGCGAACGCTCGAGGTACGCGGCGACGGCGATGCGCGCCGACGGATGCCCCAGTCGGTCGACGACCGTGAGCTCGGCGTCGGGCAGCACCTCGAGTGCGCGTCGCACGGCTGCGGCCCATCGCGCGCGCGGCACATGCCGGAGGTCGGGTACGCCCGGTCCGAGGTCGAACCGCGGGCGTCGGTACTCGCCGCGCAGCCCGTGCGGACCCGGTGGTCGAGCGGCGAGCGACGAAGGCGGTGGGTTGAGGAGGCGCGCCAGCGCCGTCTCGAAACCAGCACGCGTATCGAGACCTGACGACGAGGTCTCGATACGCTCCTTCGTCGCTGCTCGACCGCCGGACGCGGGCACCCGGGTGCCCGAGCCGACCGTGGCTTCGAGGAACCCCTCCGCGACGAGCTGTCCATACGCCTCGGTCACGACCCACCGCGAGACGCCGAGCGTCTCGGCGAGTGCCCGGCTCGGCGGCAGTGCCGCACCGGCGGGCGCCCGCCCCGTCGCGACCGCCTCGCGGATCGCCCGCTCGAGTCGATCGCGCAACGGCGCGGGGCCCGAGCCGAGGTCGAGCAGGGTCTCCCACGCGAGGGCTGGGCCGCGGGCGGCGTTGGAGCGGGGCATCCGGTCTCTCGATTGGTCTGGTCGAACGGCGTCTGATTGGAGTGTATGCCCGGGCCGATCCGTTCGTACGCTCGAAATCGTCAACCCACCGATGGAGGAGAACCCCATGCGATACCGCACGATCGGCAACGGCCGCACGAACTTCGAGGTCTCGACGATCTGCCTCGGCACCATGCAGATGGGCACGAAGATCGACGAGGCGACGTCGTTCGCGATCCTCGACCGCTTCGTCGAGGCCGGCGGCACGTTCATCGACACGGCCAACAACTACAGCTTCTGGGACGGCGGGTACGGCCGCGACAGCGAAGACCTCCTCGGTCGCTGGCTGCAGAGCCGCGGCGTGCGCGACCGGGTGCGTCTCGCGACGAAGGTCGGCGCCGCGAAGCAGGACCCGGCCCTGCCGCTGTCGAACACGCCGCCGACGAACTTCCAGGGCCTCGGCGCCGCGACCGTCGACTGGGAGGTGCGCGAGAGCGCGAAGCACCTCGGCGTCGACCACATCGACGCGGTCTACGGGCACGTCGACGACCTCGAGACTCCGCTCGCCGAGACGGTCGGCGCCTTCGGCGCCCTGCAGCGCGAGGGGCTCGTCGGCGTCTCGGGCATCTCGAACGTCGCCCTCTGGCGCATCGTCGAGGCACGCGAGGAGGCGATCCGGCAGGGCGTCTCGCCCTACGGCCTCGTGCAGCAGCAGTACAGCTACATCTACCCGGTGCCGAAGCTCGGCCGGCAGAACTTCGTGACGCCCGAGCTGCTCTCGTACGCGGCATCCACGGGCGTCGACGGCCGCCCGCCGCTCGCCGTCACCGCCTACTCGCCGCTGCACCAGGGGGCGTTCACCCGGCGCGACAAACCGCTCTGGGGCGGCGTGAACCACCCGACGACCTACGCGCGCATCGAGCTGCTGCACGACGTCGCCCGCGAGATCGGCGCGACCCCGAACCAGGTCGCGCTCGCGTGGCTGCTCGGGCGCGAGGTGCCCGTGATCCCCGTGGCGGGGCCGTCGAGCGTCGCCCAGCTCGAGGAGGTGCTCGGCGCCGCCGAGCTCGACCTCGACCCCGAGATCCGGGCGCGGCTCGACGCCGACCCCGAGGAGGCGCCGCTCGCGGCGTGAGGTGCGTCGCTCCTCGATGAGCGGGGCGAGAGGTCGGGCCGGGCGTCAGTCGCCCTGCTCGACCTCCTCCTCTTCTTCCTCGGCGTCGGCATCGAGAGCGTCGTCGTCGTCTTCGTCTTCGTCTTCGTCGTCGAGGTCGGGCTCGGCGACGCTCAGCACGTCGATGAGCAGCGCCTCGTCGAGCTCGGCGTAGATCACGAGACCCGCGTACTGGGTCGGCGCCTCGTAGACGAGCACGAGGGTGGCATCGCTCGAGACGATCGCCCCCTGCAGGTCGAGCTCGTCGGCGAGCACGGCGTAGTCGGATGCCTCGGCCTCGCGCTCGCCGCCCTCGAAGTCGCTGTCGACGAGTTCGTGCACGATCTCGTCGTCGAGACGGTCGAGCTCGTCGCCGGTGAGCGGGGCGAGGGCGCGCTGGGCGATCGCGAGCATCTCGGCGCTGCCGAGCTGCTCGTCGTCGTCGAGCGCGAAGAGCACGGCGACATGTCGGTCGCCCGGCAGCATGACGACGGCGCTCAGCTCGCCGTCCTCGTCGAGGTCGATGTCGGTGAGTTCGATCATGGGATGCCCCTTCGTGAGGTTTCGGGTGAGTGCTGGGTCTCGGGTGCGGTCGCTCGTCAGAGTTCGGTCTCAGCCGGTTCGCCGACGAGCTCGGCGACGCCCGAGAGGATCTCGTCGGGCCGGAACGGGTACTTCTCGATCTCGGCGCGGTCGCTGATTCCCGTGAGCACGAGCACTGTGTGCAGGCCCGCCTCGATGCCGGCGACGATGTCGGTGTCCATGCGGTCGCCGATCATGGCGGTGTTCTCGGAGTGGGCGCCGATCTTGTTGAGCGCCGACCGGAACATCATCGGGTTCGGCTTGCCGACGACGTACGGTTCCTTGCCGGTCGCCTTCGTGATGAGGGCTGCGATCGCGCCGGTCGCCGGCAGCGGTCCGTCGGCGCTCGGGCCCGTCGCGTCGGGATTGGTGACGATGAACCGGGCGCCGTCGTTGATCAGCCGGATCGCCTTCGTGATCGCCTCGAACGAGTAGTTGCGCGTCTCACCCACGACCACGAAGTCGGGCGCGGTCTCGGTCATGATGTAGCCCGCCTCGTGCAGGGCGGTGAGGATGCCCGCCTCGCCGATCACGAACGCCGAGCCGCCGGGCAGCTGTTGCCTGAGGAAGTCGGCGGTCGCGAGCGCCGACGTCCAGATGCGCTGCTCGGGCACGTTGAGTCCCGACGCCCGCAGCCGCGCCGAGAGGTCGCGCGCGGTGAAGATCGAGTTGTTCGTGAGCACGAGGTAGGGGGTGCCGGCGTCCTCCCACTGCTGCAGCAGCTCGGCGGCGCCCGGCAGAGCGTGGTTCTCGTGCACGAGCACGCCGTCCATGTCGGTCAGCCAGCACTCGACCTCGTCGCGTCGTCCCATGCCGTCAAGCCTAGGCCGCGCGGGTCACAGGCCGATGACGGGCATGTGACGGGCAGGATGCCTCGCGGTGTGCGCGTCCCGGTGGTCGAGTAGCGCGCGACGAAGGAGCACGCGTATCGAGACCTGGTGACCGGGCCTCGATACGCTCGCTACTCCACCGACGGCGCGTCGAGCGCCGCGATGACGTCCTCGACGAGCTGCACCTCGCTGGGCTCGTCGTCGGCCTCGGGCGTGAAGCCCATGCGCACGACGACGAGGTCCTCCGACGGCACGACGATGACCTTCTGCCCGTCGTGGCCCGACGCGTAGTAGGTGTCGGCGGGCAGACCGGGCCAGCGCAGGCTGCCGTCGGGCAGCGTGTTCACACGCCAGCCCATGCCGTAGCCGGGGTCGTCGGTCTCGTCGACCGGCTTCACCTCGAGCGAACGCGCCATCCAGTCGGTCGGCAGCAGCTGTTCGCCGTTCCACTTGCCGTTCTGCAGGGCGAACTGGCCGATCGTCGCCCAGTCGCGCGGGGTCGCCCAGAGGTACGACGAGCAGACGGGCGTGCCGACGGCGTCGGGCTCGAACGTCGCCGACGAGAGGCCGAGCGCACCGAGGAGGGTCTGGCGGGGCAGGTCGGCGCCGATTCCGGTGCGCTCGGTGAGCACCGAGCAGAGGAGCGTCGTCGAGCCGCTCGAGTACTCCTGGAACGTGCCGGGCTCGTGCTCGAGGGGGAGGCTCGCGACGTAGCCGCCCATGTCCTCCTCGTTGTAGAGCATCTGCGTGATCGGGGTGCCGAGGTCGTACGTCTCGTCCCACTCGAGGCCGCTGGTCATCCTGAGCAGGTTCTCGATCGTGATGTCCGCGCGGCCGTCGGTCCACTCGGGGCGCAGGTGGTCGTCGTCGAGCGAGACGTCGCCCTGCTGCACGAGCATGCCCGTCATCAGGTCGGTCGCGCTCTTCGACATCGACCAGCCGAGCTGCGGAGTCTCGGCGTCGAAGCCGCCTGCGTACCGTTCGGCGACGAGCTCGCCGCCCTTCGCGACGACGACGGCGCGGGTGCCGAGCGCGTCCGCGTCGGCGGCCGGCAGGTCGTCGCCGAAGGCCTTGGCGATCGCGGCATCGAGCTCGGGGGATGACGCCGGCGCCGAGGCATCCGCGAACGGGTTGCCCTCGCTCGTGATCTCGGTCGCCTCGCCGAGGTCGGGTCGATCGCCCGCGAGGGTGCAGCCGAAGCCGGGCGTGAACCATGCCTTCTGCGCGGCGAGCACGCCGAGGAGCGACCCCGTCGTGACGGCCTCGTCGCGGTCGACGTCGACGCTCAGATACGGCACGAGCGGGTTGTCGGGCAGGTCGCTCGCCGGATCGTCGCGCCCGGCGACCTCGGTCACGGCGCAGGCGTTGTGCGCGGCGTAGCCCGTGCCCGTGCGCAGCATCGGTCGCTGCCACCAATAGACGGCGACGGCCGCCGCCACGAGAAGGAGCACGATGACGAGGAGGACGACCAGTGTCCGGCGGAGAATGCGCACCGCGGGATGGTAACAGCAGCCCGGGCATCCGGCGCCATCGGTTGGGGATTCCACAGGCCGTCAGTCGCGTCGGCGCGCGGTATTGTGCGTCGCTGACCGAAGGGCGGAATGGCAGCCGGAGCGATGTGGATCGTGGCGGCGGTGTCAGCCAGTCACCCAGATCTCGGCGGCCGCCTCAGCGGCCAGTTCGATCGAGGATGCCTCGGCCGTGGCCCCCGTCGAGTCGTCGGCGTCGATCGGGGTCACGGTGACGAGCACCCGTTCGCCCGCGGCATCCACGGTCGTGATCTCGATGCCGACGCCCGGTGCCACGCCCGCGGCGGCGAGCGAGCGGAGCACGTCTGGGTCGCGGTCGCTGATGCGCAGCACCCGGCCGGTGTGGCCGGCCGGCGCACCGTCGAGGCGCAGGAACGGTTCGGTCGCGATCGTGCCGTCGGCCGCGGGGATCGGGTCGCCGTGCGGGTCGCGGGCCGGGCGGCCGAGTCGCAGGTCGATCGCCTCCAGCAGGCGATCGCTCAGCGCGTGCTCGAGCACCTCGGCCTCGTCGTGCACCTCGTCCCATTGGTAGCCCATCTCGCGCACGAGCCAGGTCTCGATGAGCCGGTGCCGCCGCACGACCGCGAGCGCGCGCAGCCGTCCCTCGTCGGTGAGCCTCAGCGGGCCGTAGGGCACGTGCGCGATGAGCCCCTGCGCCGCCATCTTCTTGACCATCTCGGTGACGCTCGACGGGGCGACGCCGAGCTTGTCGGCGAGCGCCTTGGGCGTGATGGGGTCGGGCTGCCACTCGGTGTGCGCGTACACCGTCTTGAGGTAGTCCTCGATCGCGGGATTCTTGCTGGCCGGCATCGGCCCCAGCCTAGCCGCGGCCCCATCTCCGGTCGTCGACCGCCAGAGCCGGAGTCCTACGATTCGCGTTCACGAGCATCGCAACGACGACGATCACCACGACGTCCAGGAGCAGCAGCAGGATCAGCGAAGCATTGGCTGCCAGCCAGAACAGGATGGAGTTCGGCAGTAGCTGCGACGCGTCGAACCCGGACGTGGACTCCGTGCGGTTGATCGCAGCGGTGTCCGCGATCTGCCAGAGTGCGTAGAACGCGACGACGGCGATGTTCAGGCCGACGAGTGCAAGCCCGCCGAGCACGCCGAGTGTCGTCTGCTGCGCTCGTGTCATTCCGGCTCCTCGTCGCATCCGTTCGAAACACATCCAGAGAAGCCGCGCTCGGGGAGCTCGGAGTCCACGCCCCAGTATCCCGTGCTCGGCGCACGGGAAGCAGACCGATTCGACACGGCGGCGGGGGATGCCGCGGGCGAGGTCTCAGACGCGCGCGAGCCGCTCGATGTCCTCGAGGAAGGCGTCGGCCGTCTCCTGCGAGACGGTCGTGCGCGTGCCGGCGATCGCGTCGAGGTAGTCGGCGGTCGTCGGTCCGGTGGGCTCGGCGTGGGCGTCGCCACCCGCCGGTGCATCCGCGCCCGCCCCGTTGCGCACCGCCGTCTCGAACGCCCGCTGGGACGCGCTGCGCGCGGCGAACTCGATGTCGGCGGGGGAGAAGCCCGCCGTGCGCTCGACGAGGAGGTCGAGGTCGACCGACTGGGCGATCTGCTCGGGCACGTAGCGCTGCCAGATCGCGAGGCGGGCCGCGTCGTCGGGCAGTCCGATCGGGATCACGTAGTCGAACCGGCCGTGCCGGAGGAACGCGCTGTCGAGCGCCCGGATGAAGTTCGTCGCACACACGAGCAGGCGCCCCGGCTGCTCGCGGAACGCGGGGATGATCTTCAGCAGTTCGTTCGTGACGCCCTGCAGCGGCGACGGCGGCTCGCCCGACCGCTGGGCGGCGATCTCCTCGACCTCGTCGATGAACACGACCGCGTGCTCGAGTTCGGCGATCTTCGTGAACGTGTCGCGCAGCGCGCCCGCGAGTCCGCCCGGTTCGGCGGCGAGCCGCGACGGGAACACCTCGACGAACGACCACTCGAGCCGCGAGGCGATCGCCTTGGCGAACGTCGTCTTGCCCGTGCCGGGCGGGCCGAACAGCACGACGGCCCGCGGCGGCACGACGCCGTAGCGCTCGGCGAGGTCGGGCTCGGCGAGTGGCAGCACCAGACGCTGCTCGAGGATCTCCTTCTCGCGGCGCATGCCCGCGACCGACTCCCACAGGGTGCGCGGCAGGAGCCGTCCGCCGAGCTCGGCGAGCGAGCTCAGCTCCTGCCGCTGCACCGGGATGCGACGCTCGAAGTACCGCAACTGGTGCTTGAGCTCGAAACCCTGGTTGGCGAACGCGTCGACGCGGCTCTCGTTCTCGGGGATGAGCGCCGAGAGCTTCGTCAGCCCGTGCGGGGCCATGCGCTTCTCGAGGGCGGCGAGCATCGCCGAACCGATGCCGCGGTGTCGCCAGTCGTCGGCGATCGCGAAGAAGACGACCCAGCCCTGGTCGTGGGCGGCCCGGCCGACGGCGGCGCCGATGACCTCATCGGCGTGCACGGCGACGACGGCGTGGTCCATCTGGCATGAGGCGATGACCTCGCTGAGGTCGTAGACGGGCTCGTGCGACGACTGCCGTTGCGCCTCCCAGAGGTGCAGGATGCCGTCGAGGTCGTCGTTGTGGAATTCGCGCAGGCGCCAGCTCGGCATGATGTCCTCCGTCGGTGGGGTCCCAGCAGCGTAGGTGACGGCTCGCGCCCGGATCGTTGTGTGACGTCGCCCGCGGAGGAAAGAACGTGGAGTGTTGCGCCGACGGAAAGTTCTGCAGCAGTTCTGGGGTCACGCCCCGGTGAAGACGAGCCAGAGCAGCAGGCCGTTGAGCGTGATGAGGAACACCGACGAGGCGATGCCGGCCGCGGTCGTCGCCCAGTGGTTGCGCCAGCGTCCGAGCACGCCGGTCCTTGCGGTGAGCGAGACGAGCGGGATGAGCGCGAACGGGATGCCGAACGACAGCACGACCTGACTGAGCACGAGAGCGAGGGTCGGGTCGAAGCCGAGCCAGAGGATGAGCAACGCGGGGACGAGGGTCACGAGCCGCCGTGCGATGAGCGGCACCCGCACGTGCAGGAGCCCGTGCATGATCTCGGCGCCGGCATACGCGCCGACCGAGGTCGAGGCGAGCCCCGAGGCGAGCAGGCCCACCGCGAAGAGCGTCGCGATGGCGGGACCGAGTGCCGTGTCGAGCGCGGCGTACGCGCCCTCGAGGCTGTCGGTGCCGGCGACCCCGGCGAGGTTCACGGCCGCGAGCAGCAGGATGCAGAGGTTCACGGTGCCCGCGATCGCCATCGCGATCGACACGTCCCAGCGGGTCGCGCGCACGAGCAGGTCGGTCGGCACGTGCGTCGCGGTGCCGGGGAGGAGTTCGGGCGAGGTATCCGCCCCGTGCCGGATGCCGAACCCGCCCGGTCGCGGGGGCCGCGAGGCCTGCGGGACCTGCGCGGCTCGCGGACCCTGCGGGACCTGCGTACCGACCCGCTTCGCGAAGCGGTCGCGCGAGAGCGCCGAGTGCGCGTAGATCGCGTGCGGCATGATCGTCGCGCCGAGGATCGACGCAGCGAGGAGGACCGAGCCTGCGTCGGCGAAACGCGGCACGAGACCGCCGACGAGTCCGGCGGGGTCGGGCGGCGCGACGAAGACGCCGACGGTGAACCCGATCGTGATGATCGCGAGCAGCCCCATGATCACGAACTCGAACGTGCGCGGGCCGCGACGCGACTGCAGCACGAGCAACGCGATCGACACGGCGCCCGTGATGAGCCCGCCCCAGACGAGTGGCACGCCGAAGAGCAGGTTGAGCGCCACGGCGCCGCCGATCACCTCGGCGAGATCGGTCGCCATGGCGACGATCTCGGCCTGCAGCCAGTACGCCCGCCGACCCCACCGGTTGCGGATGCGGCCGCCGAGCACCTCGGGGAGGCTGCGCCCCGTGACGATGCCGAGCTTCGCCGACAGGTACTGGATGAGCCACGCCATCACGTTGCCGAGCACGACGACCCAGACGAGCAGGTACCCGTACTGGGCGCCCGCGGTCATGTTGCTCGCGACGTTGCCGGGATCGAGGTAGGCGACACCGGCGACGAGGGCCGGCCCGATCAGCCAGGCGACATGCGGCAGGGATGCCTCGCCACGACGCCGCCCGCCCCGACTCGGGTTCTCGGGGCGGACGGTGGTCGTGGGCTCGGTCTCGTCGTCGAGCGTTTTCGGCATACCTAAAAGATAGCAAGATTTCGGTGGACCGAAAACTGTGATCGAGAATCCGCGGGGATGGCCGGTGCCGGTCCGACAACGGCGCGCGGTTTTGTGACACAAAGCGCCTGGACGCTCCGAAATCTCTGTCGGATCGATACTCTGGTGCCGCTCACGCCTCGTGGGTCGATCGGCGGGTGCGTTGACCTCATCTTCAACTCCTTCAGGCCACACCGAACAGACGGTCTCGGTGCTGGTCTTCGGCGGTATGCGCCTCAGCCGCCCCGAGGCCGATCTCGCGCATCGACCGCCCCGCGAACGCCTGATCCTTGCGAGCCTCATCGCCGCCCGCGGCAGGACGGTTTCGATCGGCGATCTCGTCGACTCGCTGTGGGGCGACGCGCCGCCGTCGACCGCGGTCAACCAGGTGCAGCGACACGTGGGCGAGCTGCGACGTCTGCTCCAACCGGAGCTGCCGCCTCGAGCAACCGGCACCGCGGTGCTCGGGGCGGGCGAGGGCTACCGGCTCGATACCGCAGTCGTACGGTCGGACCTCGATCTCGTCGCCGGGCTCTGGGAACAAGCCCGCCGACGTGAAGGTGCCGACGCGTCGTCCCGGTACCTCGAGGCGCTCGGGCTGGCCGCCGGATCGCCGTTCAGCGGACTCGGGTGGGAGACGCTGGCGCGACCTGCGTTCGCCGCGATCGAGCGGGACCGGGTCGCCCTCGCGATCGATGCAGCCGACTGCGCGCTCGAGCTCCGCAATCCGTCAGCCTTGACGGCCGCGATCGAGCGGGTCGCGACCGACGCGCCCCTCGACGAGCGCCTGCAGGCCCGGCTCGTCACCCTGCTCGCCCGCAGTGGCCGCCGCGCTGACGCGATCGCGGTGTACGACGTCGCCAGACGGCGCCTCTGGCGGGAGCTGTCCATCGCTCCGAGCGCCGAGCTGCAGGCCGCGGTCGACGACGTCCTGAGCGGCGACGAACGAGATGCGACCGGTGCGAACGTTCCGCGGAGGCTTCCGCTCGCGCCGGCTGCGGTCGTCGACCGGCCTGGCATCCGTGATCTGCTCGAGGAGACCACGGCGGCCGCGCTGCGCGGCGAGCCCGCCATCCTCGCGATCAGCGGCATGGCCGGAATCGGCAAGACGACGCTCGCGGTGCAATGGGCCCACGCGGTCGCCGACCGGTTCCCCGACGGGCAGTTGTTCATCAACCTGCGGGGGTACGCGCCGCCGGGCGAGGCATTGTCCGACACGGAGGCGCTCGGGCAGTTGCTGGCCGACCTCGGCGGGTCCGTCGCGGGCATCCAGGGCGGCGACGCGCCGTTGAGAGAGGCGTATCGCCGCGCCATCGGTGGAAGACGGATGGTCCTGGTGATCGACAATGCCGCTGACGCCGACCAGGCACGATCACTGCTGCCCGGGGTCCCGGGGTGCCTCGTGATCATCACGAGTCGAACGCACCTCCTGGGCATGGTGGTCCAAGACGGGGCGGTGCCCGTACCGTTGCGCCGGCTGACCGACGAGGAGTCGAGGCGCCTCCTGGCCAGAAGGCTGGGGGAGACCCGCATGCAGTCGGATCCGGCGTCGATCGATTCGATCGTCGCATCCTGCGGTGGCCTGCCCCTGGCGCTCGCCCTCGCCGCAGCCTCGGCGGCCGGTTCTCGCGAGGCGATGCAGGAGGTGGCCGACGGGCTCTCGGCCGCGGCATCCGCGCTCGACGTCCTCTCGCTCGACGCGGACAACGACCTGAGATCGACGTTCGAATGGTCGTATCGCGAGCTGTCGGAGGACGCCGCCCGGTTGTTCCGGCTGGCCTCCGTGCACCCCGGCGTCACCCACCCACGCGCCGCGCTCGCGAGTATCGCGGAATTCGACCTTGCTCGCACCTCGGCGACGCTCGCCGAACTCGTCGGCGCGAACATGTTCGTGGCCGTCGCGAAGGGCGAGTTCGCCGTGCACGACCTGCTCCGCGCATACGCCCACGAGCTGGCTGCCGGCACCGATGAACGAGTGGACGCGCAACGACGACTCGTCGGACATTACGTCCACATGACGCGACGCGCCTACCTGGCCTTCGGCAGGCCGGCCGTCGTCGATGTGGAGTCACCAGCACCGGTGGCGGAGGCGATCACCGGCTTCGAGTCATCAGATGACGCCGTCCGATGGTACCTCGCGGAGCGGAAGGCCGTGCTCGAGACGTTCGGCGTCGCGCTTCAACTCGGCCTCGACCGCGAGGCTGCGCTGATCGCACTGGATTGGCGACCCATACGTCAGGCGGTGGACGCCCCGTCCGTGATGATCGACGCGATCGCGCAGGCCACCGAGGCGGCCGAGCGGTGCGGAGACGAGCGCCTCGAGGTCGAGCTCCGACGGGATCTCGCAGTGAACCTGGGGATGAGCGGGGACGAAGCGGAAGCGGAGCGCCACTTCGAGTTGGTGCTCGCGACCTATCGCGCCTGGGGCGACCACGTGGGCGAGTCGAACACGCTCCGTAACCTCGGGCATATCCGGGCGGATCCGTCGATCCGATTGGCGCTGACCAGGGAGTCCGTTGCGGCTGCTCGCCGGTCGGGACGATCCGACATCCTCGCGATCTCGCTCGTCACCCACGCCTACGCTGTGCTGGTCCTCGGCACCACCGACGAACTGGCCGCACTCACCGCCGAGGCGGGGCAGCACGTGGCCGCGTCCAAGTCGGACTACCTGGCTCCGTACGTGGCGGTCTACCAGGCGATGGTCCACGCCAGGCGGCGAGAGTTCGCCGAAGCCCTCGAACTCGTCGAGACCACGCGTGACTCGCTCGACGTGATGGTCCAGGCGTACCGCGCGATGGTGACGGCGATCGCCGCCGCGGGAGCCGGCCACCGAGATCAGGCATACGAGGCGAGCGAACGGTTCGATCGCCTCGTGCGCGACCACGAGGACTTCATGACGAAGGACTACGAGACGGGGATCCTGCGGCCCTGGATCCGCGACGCGCTCGCCGAGATGGAGCGCCGCCCGGCCTCCTGAGGTTTGTGCATCCGCCTGCGCTTCGCATGCACTGGCAGTGCACTCGTGCTGCACGCCCTCCCGATTGTGTGTGATCCATGGGATCAACCGCACTCGCCCCGGCGCTCGACGCCGATTCCGGACTGACGGTCTTCATCGAGGGTCGACGCCGGCTCTTCGGCATCGCGTACCGCATCCTCGGCAGCGCCGCCGAAGCCGAGGACGTCGTGCAGGACGTGTGGCTGCGCTGGCAGCTGTGCGACCGCGCCCGCGTGCGCGAGCCGATGGCGTTTCTGGCCACCACCACGACGCGCGCGGCGATCAACGTGCTGCAGAGCGCGCGGTTCCGCCACGAGACATGCGTGGAGCCGTTGCCCGTCGAGCAGGCGGCGAGAGCCGGCGACCCCGGCGCCGCGGTCGAGCACGCGGAGGCGCTCGAACTGGCGACGTACCTCATGCTCGAGCGGCTCACTCCGGCTGAGCGTGCGGCCTTCGTGCTGCGGGTGGGGTTCGACTACCCCTACACGCGCATCGCCGCCGTCATCGAGACGACCGAGGTCGCCGCGCGGCAACTCGTCAGTCGTGCTCGCAAGCACCTCGCAGTCGCCCGCGAATGCGTCGTCGATCCGGAAGTCCATCGGCGACTTCTCCGCGCCCTCCGGAACGCCGCCCGCGGCGGTGACGCGACCGCACTCGAGGTCGCGCTCACCCGGCTCTCGCCTGCGTGATCCGGCCGAGCCGTCCTGCCGCGAGCGCCGCTGCGCTGCGGATCGCGTCGACGAACTCGAGCGGCGCCTCCTGCGGGAGATTGTGGCCGGCGTGCGCGACCTGTCGATGCTCGTACGGGCCGACGAACCGCGCGCCTGCAGCCGTGGCGTCGCGCGCAGGGAAGTTGCCGTCGGCGAGCCCGTCGAGTGAGATCGTCGGCACGGCGATCGAGGGAAGCAGCGCCAGTTGCGCCTCCATGCGGGCGTACTCCGGTGCGCCGGGCGCGTGGAAGAGCCGGTGCCGATAGGAGTGGATCACGACGTCGACGAAATCGGGGTTGTCGAATGATGCGGCAGCACGACCGAACTCGGCGTCGCTGAACTGCCATTCGGGGGAGTTCCGGCGCCAGATCACCTCTGCGATGCCGTCACGGTTCTCGGTCAGCCCGGCACGGCCGCGCTCGGTGAGGAAGTAGAAGAAGTACCAGAACCCGGCTTCGAGGTCCGGGCGAATGGGTCGCATCGACGTGTTGATGTCCTGGATGAGGTAGCCGTTCACGGAGACGAGTGCGGTGACACGCTCTGGTCGGAGCGCGGCGACGACGCACGCGGCCCGCCCGCCCCAGTCGTATCCCGCGAGGATCGCCTGCGGGATGCGGAGGGCATCCAAGAGCTCGATCACGTCCTGCCCCAACGCGGCCTGCTGCCCGCTGCGCGGCACGGAGGTGTCGAGGAACCGGGTGTCGCCGTGGCCGCGCAGGTAGGGCACGATGACGCGGAAGCCGACGTCGGCGAGAGCCGGTGCCACCTCGACGTAACTGTGGACGTCGTAGGGGAACCCGTGCAACAACAGCACCGGCGGGCCGTCGACCGGCCCAGCCTCGAAGTAGGCGACGTCGAGGTGCGTCGTCTCGACGTGTCGCAGCGGCTCGAGCCGGCGTGTTGCGCCCATGGGTGTTCTCCTCGTTGCTCCGAGATTCGGGCCTCGGTGGTCGTGGCGGGCCCGCGGGTCCCGGACGGGACCTCGCACGAGCTTCGACCGGGCAGGGCGCGCGGTCGTGACGCCCGATGGCCGAGTCGGGCTGCCCCGGTGCGGACGGCGTCACAGTGCGACATGCCGCCCGGTCGTAGAGGGCAGGAGCATCCGTCGGATGCCCTCCCTCGGAACGACTCCACATGAAAGGTACCGATCATGAATACGCACATCCTCGACAGCGAGGCGCAGGCGATCGCCGATGCGACCGCGACACCCCCGTTCCTCTACCAGCTCGGCCCGGACGGCGCCCGGAAGGTCCTCGACGACCTCCAGTCGGCGCCGATCACGAAGCCCGACGTCGACGAGGAGTGGATCACCCTACCGGCCGCCGTCGGTGACGTGCGGGTGCGGATCGTCAAGCCGATCGGCTCGACCGGGCTGCTGCCGACCATCCTCTACATCCACGGCGGCGGCTGGGTCATCGGCAACGCCGCAACGCACGACCGGCTCGTGCGCGAGCTCGCCGTCGGAGTCGACGCCGCGGTGGTCTTCGTCGAGTACGACCGCTCTCCGGAGGCGAAGTATCCGGTCGCTGTCGAGCAGGCCTATGCCACCGCTCGGTGGATCACGAGCTCCGGTGCCGAGAACGGCCTCGACGCGACCCGTCTCGCCGTGGCGGGCGACTCGGTCGGCGGGAACATGACCGCGGCGGTCACGATCCTCGCGAAGCAGCGCGGCGACGTGTCGTTCGTGCATCAGTCGCTCTACTACCCCGTGACGGATGCCGCGCAGGACACCGACAGCTACCGCGAGTTCGCCGACGGCCCGTACCTGACCGCGGCCGCCATGGCCTGGTTCTGGGACAACTACCTGCCGGAGGTCGCGAAGCGGAGCGAGATCACGGCCTCGCCGCTGCGTGCGACGCGCGAACAGCTGTCGGGCCTCCCGGAGGCGTTCCTCATCACCGACGAGAACGACGTGCTCCGCGACGAGGGCGAGGCCTATGCGCGACGCCTCTCGGACGCCGGTGTCCGCACGACGAGCGTGCGGTACAACGGGACCCTGCACGACTTCATGATGCTGAACCCTCTCCGGACGTCGCCCGCCGTCACGGCGGCTGTCGAGCAGTCGGTGCACGTGCTCCGGAAGGCCCTCGGCCGGGCCTGATCATGGTCGGTCGACCCGGTGGGCGAACGTGCCCACCGGGTCGAGCGGTTCCACTTCAGTGGAGCTCACACCTCGAGATGCTCCCGCCCCGTCACGACCAGATCCGCGTACTGGGGGTTCCGGGCGATGAACGCCGCGACGACGGGACACCGCACGGTGAGGGGCAGCCCTCGTTCGCGGAGGTCGTCGAGCGCGTCGGCGATGAGGTCGGCTGCGATGCCGCGCCCGCGGAACTCGGGTGCGACCGTCGTCGTGAGCACGATGATGCGGTCGCCCACGACGTCGTAGCGGAAGGTCGCGATCTGCCTGCCGGAGATGATCGCGGCGTAGACCTGCTGGTCGGCGTGATGGAGCACCCTGACCTCCGAGTCGGCGTCCGCCGACGGCCGATCGACCTCGCGGACGTCGCGGGTGGTCGCCTCGTCGACGACGGCCACGGTGCCTTCGTCGAGGAAGCCGTTGCCATCGGGATACCCGGCCGAATCGGGGTACTCGACCGGCCTGACGTCGTTGCCTGCGTTCATCGCATCCTCACTTCCTTCGGACAACTGGTCTCGACAGGGCTCGGCGGCGGGTGGGACCAGCCGTGATCTGCTTGGCGCTGCCTCCTGGGAAGGCCGCCTGAAACCCGGTACTCCCGCACTTCTCCCACGACTCGGCCGAGCCCTGTCACGAGCGATGACCGAGCGGACACGGGAGTTGTGACCGAGAGCCGTCGAACCCGCGGGGGCGTCACACCGCGCCGACTCACCCGGTCTCAGCTGGTATCGCGTCCGCAGTCGGCGGGTGCGGACGAGAAGGGAACAGCCATGTCAGAACAGAATCCGACCGTCGTGCTCGTGCACGGCGCCTTCGCGGAGTCCGCCAGCTGGAACGGCGTCATCGCGGCGCTGTACGCCGAGGGGGTCACCTCCGTCGCGGTCGCCAATCCGCTTCGCAGCCTCGCGGGCGATGCGGCCTACGTGCGCGACGTGATCGCCTCGATCGACGGGCCCGTGGTGCTCGTCGGCCACTCGTACGGCGGTCTCGTGATCAGCGAGGCGTCGGCCGGCAACGATCAGGTCGTGGGGCTCGTGTACGCCGCCGCGTTCGTGCCGGAGCCCGGCGACAGTGCCTTCTCGCTGTCGGCGAGCGAGCCCGGCTCCACGCTGGGCGACGCGCTCGACGCCCACCCGATCTCGACCGGCGGTATCGAGTTCGTCATCCGCCGCCCCGTGTTCCGCGAGCAGTTCGCGGCAGATGTCCCCGTGCAGGTCGCCGGCCTGATGGGTGCGACCCAGCGCCCGGTGACCGAAGCCGCCCTGACCGACGCCGTGCAGGCGTCGAACCCCGGGTGGAAGGACCGCCCGTCCTGGCACGTCTTCGGCAGCGAGGACCGCAACATCCCCGCCGCGGTGCACCGCGCCGGCGCGGATCGCGCGGGTTCGCGAGGCACGAACGAGATCGCGGGGGCCTCGCACGCCATCAGCGTCTCGCAGCCCGAGGCCGTGGCCGCGACGATCCTCGACGCGGTTCGCGGCGTGGCCGGCGAGCGAGCGGTCGCGTAGTCCGCAGCCCGAGATCGCGCCATCGCGCAGGGTGCGCGGGGGCTCCCGCCTCGCGCACCCGCGCACCGGGAACAGCACAGTGCGGAGTCCTGCTCCGCGGAGGGGCTCCCGCCTCGCGCACCCGCGCACCGGGAACAGCACAGTGCGGAGTCCTGCTCCGCGGAAAGGATCCGCATGAACTCCGAAGCCTCGTTCGAGGGCCGCCGCCCCCTCGCCGGGAAGGTCGTGCTCGTCACCGGAGCGTCGTCGGGCATCGGCCGCGAGACGGCGCTGGCACTGTCGGGCGCCGGGGCGCGGCTCGCGATCGGCGCCCGCCGCGTCGATCGCCTCGCGGCGCTCGTCGAGTCCGCGCCCGGCGAGGTCACGACGATGCGGCTCGACGTCACCGACCCGACCTCGGTCGAGCATGCCGTGGCCGAGACCGTCGAACGATTCGGCCGCCTCGACGTGCTCGTGAACAACGCTGGGCTCATGCAGAGCGGGCTGATCCTCGGGGCCGACGTGCGCGAGTGGCAGCGCATGGTCGAGACGAACCTGCTCGGGTCGATGTACGCGGTCCATGCCGCGCTGCCCCACCTCCTCGAGACGAAGGGGGCGGTCGTGCAGGTATCGTCGACGGCGGCGCGTTCCGCCTCGCTCGGCAGCGGGGTCTACGCTGCCACGAAGTTCGGTATCAGCGCCTTCTCGGAATCGTTGCGACAGGAGGTCACCCGTCGCGGCGTCCGGGTGATCGTGATCCAACCCGGCTTCGTCGACACGGAGCTCACGAGCCACATCACCGATCCGACGATGCGGACGGCCGCAGCCGACATAGCCGCGTCGATGCGCACGCTCCGTCCGGACGACATCGCCGCGGCGATCGTCTACGCACTCGGTCAGCCCGAGCACGTCTCAGTGAACGAGATCCTCGTCCGCCCGACCGACCAGATGCACTGACGCTGCGGAAGCCGGATAGCGTTGCACGTGTGAGTGACGAGGTCGGCCCCGAGGCATCCGAACCCGAGGCGACGATGCCGCAGCACGGCGTCGGCCCGTGGCCCGGCGGTGAGGCCGAGTGGCCCGACGACCCCCGCTTCGACCCCGAGCTGCTCGCGGCCGGCGACACGCGCAACGTCATCGACCGCTACCGCTACTGGCGCATGGAGGCGATCGTCGCCGACCTCGACGAACGTCGACACCCGTTCCACGTCGCGATCGAGAACTGGCAGCACGACATGAACATCGGCTCGATCGTGCGCAGCGCCAACGCGTTCGCGGCCGACACCGTGCACATCATCGGGCGACGTCGCTGGAACAAGCGCGGCGCGATGGTCACCGACCGCTACCAGCACGTGCAGTACCACCCCGATGTCGCGGGGTTCGCGGAGTGGGCGCGGGCGGAGTCGCTGCCCGTGATCGCGCTCGACAACCTCGAGGGGGCCGTGCCGATCGAGGCCTTCGCCTGGCCCGAGCGGTGCGTGCTGCTCTTCGGCCAGGAGGGACCCGGCCTCTCGGAGGAGGCGGCCGCCGCGGCCGACGCCCTCGTCGAGATCACGCAGTTCGGCTCGACCCGCTCGCTCAACGCGAGCGCGGCCGCGGCGATCGCCATGCACTCGTGGGTGCTCACGCACGCGTTCGGACCCGGCGCAGCCGCGGAGTAGCGTGGCGGCATGACCGATCACGCGCGAGGCATCGCCGTCACGACCGTCGACGAGCTGGAGGCGATCGTCGGCACGCCGCTGCCGGCTGCGGCGAACAAGACGCGCCCGCGCCTGCACGAGATCGACCGTGCCTGGCTCGCGGCCGCTCCGCTCGCGTTCATGGCCACGAGCGACGACGAGGGGCGGCTCGACGTCTCGCCGAAGGGCGACCCGGCCGGCTTCGCGCTCGTGCTCGACGACGCGACCATCGCGATCCCCGAACGCCCGGGCAACCGCCGCGCCGACGGCTTCCACAACCTGCTTCGCAACCCGCGGGTGGGGCTCCTGTTCGCCATCCCCGGCCGCGGCGACACGCTGCGCATCAACGGGCGCGCGACGATCGTGCGCGACGCGCCGTTCTTCGACGACATGGTCGTGCGCGGCAACCGGCCCGTGCTCGCGACGGTCGTCGACATCGAGGAGGTCTTCTTCCACTGCTCGAAGGCATTCCTGCGGTCGAAGACGTGGCAGCCCGACGCCTGGGCACCGGATGCCGCGCCGCGACGTGCGGTCATCGCCCAGACGCTCGAGCGGCCCGACGAGTCGATCGAGCGACTCGACGAGTACTACGGCCCGAGCTACGCCGAGCGCATCTACGGTTAGACCATGACGGTCATCGACAACGCGATCTACGTCGACGGCCGTCGCGTCGCCTCGCCGACCGCGCTCGCCGACACGTTCGAGGCGCTGCAGGCGGAGCCCGACGGCTTCGCGTGGATCGGGCTGTACCGCCCCGACGCGGCCGAGCTCGGGGTGGTGGCCGACGAGTTCGGCCTGCACGAGCTCGCCGTCGAGGACGCGCTCGCCGGACACCAGCGGGCCAAGCTCGAGCGCTACGGCGGCATCCGGTTCGTGGTGCTGCGACCCGCGCGCTACCTCGACGCCGAGGAGCGGGTCGAGTTCGGCGAGGTGCACCTGTTCGTCGGTGCCGACTTCGTCGTGGCGATCCGCCACGCCGAGAAGCCCGACCTCGCGAGCGTGCGTGCCCGCCTCGAGGCCGCACCCGAGCTGCTCGCCCGCGGACCGGTCGGCGTGCTCTACGCCGTCGTCGACCAGATCGTCGACGAGTACGTGCCGGTCGTCGCGGGCCTCGAGAACGACATCGACGAGATCGAGGAGCAGCTCTTCAGCGGCGACGCCGCCGTCGCGCGGCGCATCTACGACCTCTCGGGCGAGGTCATGGAGTTCCAGCGCGCGGTGAAACCGCTCCGCGAGATGGTCGAGGCGATCCGCGACGAGCTCGGCGACGCCGCGGCCACGGCGTCCGAGCCCGAGGGTGACGAGCTCGAGCTGCGGCGCGCGTTCCGCGACGTGCTCGACCACATCATCCGCATCACCGAGCGCGTCGACGAGTATCGGCAGACGCTGCAGAACGCGCTGAGCGTGCACGCGACCCTCGTCGCGCAGCGGCAGAACGAGGTCGCGATCGCGCAGAGCGAGCAGACGAAGAAGATCTCGAGCTGGGCGGCGATCTTCTTCGCGCCGTCGCTCGTCGCGAGCATCTACGGCATGAACTTCCGGCACATGCCCGAGCTCGGCTGGTTCTTCGGCTACCCTTTCGCGCTCCTGCTCATGTTCGTCGCCGGGTTCGTGCTCTACCTGATCTTCAAGTCCCGGCACTGGTTGTGAGCTCGCGCTCCGCATGACGCGTGGATTGTCCCCCGTCGGCGAACTCCGGACGTGACACGTCGACCGATTCCCCGGGTCCGTCACGCGCGCGCTGTACCCCGTTCTCGGGATTGCCGCGACACGTGATGCGGTGTTCGCTGGGCGGATACCGAGTCCGAGGGGAGACTCCGAAATGTCAACAGCACTCACGCGCCGGCTCGTCGCCGGTGCAGCCGCACTACCGTTCCTCGCGGTGACGTTGCTCGGCGCCGGGGCGGCGGCGAACGCCAGCTCGCCCGTCGACGGGGACCACCGCGTTCCGTACTGCCACGCGACGCACAGCGCCAAGAACCCGTACGTCTACATCGAGACCGACAAGCTCGCCGTCGTCAAGGCGCATGCGAAGCACCAGGACGAGGAGGACGTCTACCCGGGCTTCTGGTACGACGACCATGGCACGCCGACGTGGTTCGAGGGTCGTGGGGATCCCGACTTCGCCGAGAACGGTTGCGTCGCGGGCGGCCCGCCGCGCGGGTGATCGCGCCGGTCGCAGATGCCCCGGGGCCGCGCCGGCCCCGGGGCATCCCCGATCGGAACGACTCAGCCGATGAGGCTCGGCTGCAGGTCGCGCAGGGTGCGGAAGTGGGTCATGCGGGTCACGCCGATCGCCGAGATCACGAGCGCCCCGACGAGCCAGATCGCGAGCACGCCGAAGTCGGCCGCCGCGCGCGACAGGTCGCCGCCGTACATGAACTGCCGCATCGCGTCGACGACGTAGCCCATCGGCAGCACGTGGTGCAGGGCCGCGAGCGGCTCGGGCAGCGTCTGCCACGGGAACGTGCCGCCCGCCGTGACGAGCTGCAGCACCATGAGCACAAGCCCGATGAACTGGCCGACCGACCCGAGCCAGACGTTGAGCGCGAGGATGATCGCGGCGTACGTCACGGACGCGAAGATCATCGTGCCCACCACGCCCAACGGGTGGTGCATCTGGAAGCCGAGCGTGAAGGCGAGCACGAGGTAGAGTGCGCCCATCTGCACCGCGCCGAGCAGGCCCGGCGTGAGCCAGCCCGCGAGCGTGATGCGGATCGGCGAGTGCAGCGCCGTGACCGCACGTCGCGAGATGGGCTTCACGATGAGGAAGAGCGCGTAGATGCCGATCCAGCCCGCGAGCGCGGCGAAGAACGGGGCGAGCCCGGCGCCGTAGTTGCCCGCCTGCGCGAGCGAGCTCGTCTCGAGGGTGATCGGGTCGGCGATCGTCGACGCCTGCGCGTCGCGCGTCGACTGGCTCGAGTCGGGGATCTGCTTCGCGCCCTCGTCGAGGCCGTCGCGCAGCTCGGTCGAACCGTCGGCGAGCTTGCCGAGTCCGGTCTGCAGGGTGCCGACGCCGTCGCGCAGCTGCGCCGAACCGGTCGCGGCCTGCGCCGCCCCGTCGGACAGCTGTGCGGCGCCGCTCGCCGCCTGTGCGGCGCCCGTCGCCGCGGTGCTCGCCCCGGCGGCGAGCTCGGCCGAACCGTCGGCGACCTGGCGGCTGCCGTCGGCGAGCCGGTCGATGTCGCCGACGACGGACTGCACCTTCTCGTTGCCGGTCGTGATGCGGTCGCCGACGACGTCGAGGCGCGCGAGCACGGCATCGATCGTCGCCTGGTCGAGCCCCTGCGCCTGGAGGGCGGCCTCGATGTCGGTACGGGCTTCGGGCACCGCGGCCGCGGCATCGGCGACGGCCGCTCCCACCCGGTCGGCGGATGCCGCGAGCTGGGCGTTGCCGTCGGCCACCTGTGCGGCGCCGTCGGCGAGGGTCGCCGACCCGGTCGCGAGCTGCGCGGTGCCGTCGGCGAGCTGCTGCGTGCCCGTCGCGAGCTGCGCCGACCCGGTCGCGAGCTGCGCATTGCCGTCGGCGAGCTTCGTCGCGCCGGTCTGGAGCTGTGCCGCCCCGTCGACCGCCTGACCGGCGCCGTCGGCGAGCTGCGCAGCACCGTCGGCGGCCTCGACGAGCTTGCCGCGGATCGTCGAGATGGAGTCGAGCAGCGTCGACGCCGCCTCTTCGCCGACCTTCTCGGCGATCGTCGCGCGGATCTTCTCGACCGCCTGCTTGCCGATCGTGCCCGCGAGGTAGCTGTTGGCGTCGTTCGTCGACAGCACGATCTCGGCCTGTCGCGGGTCGTCGGTCTGCACCGAGGCGAGCGCGTCGGAGAAGTCGGCGGGGAAGGTGATCGCGAAGTCGTAGCGCGACTCGTCGAGCCCGGCTTCGGCCTCGTCGGCTGAGACGCGCTGCCAGTCGAAGGCGCCGTCGGCGACGAGCTCGTCGGCGATCTCCTCGCCGACGTTGCGCGCCTCGGTCGTGTCGCCGGTCGCGCTCGTCGAGGCGGGCACGCCCTCGTCCTCGACGACGAGGGCGACGGGCACCTCGGCGAACTTCGCGTACGGGTCCTGGTTCGCCCAGAGGTAGAGCCCGCCGTAGAGCACGGGCACGGCGATGAGCGCGATGAGTGCGATCACCGACATCTTGGTCGAGGTCAGCCGCCGGAACTCGGCGGCGATCATCTGAGGGATCTTCACGCGATGCCTCCCTCGGCGAGCGGCAGGGTGTCGGCGTCGTCGAACTCCTCGGGGGAGTCGGGACCGTGCATGCGGGCGATCATCGCCGCCGCCCCGATGGCGGCCGCCGACGCGTCGCCCGCGATCACGAGCACCGCGAAGCCGCGGTCGGCGAGCTGCTTGGCGAGGCCCCACCACTCGGTCGGGTCGCCGCCGTGGCGGTCGGGCGACACGATCACGAGGCCCTCGACGCCCTCGCGCAGGAGCGCGAGCTCGGTGAGCAGCCGTAGCCGCGTCTGCGGCTCGACGTTGGCGATCGGCGTGCGGGCGACGTGCTCGAGATCGAGCTGGGCGAGCCAGCGCGAGACCGATACCGGGTTCGAGGGAACGCCGGCGAACATGAGCTCCTCGGCGGCGACGCCGGCGACGGTCACGTTCGGTGCGGGATCGCAGACGTCGGGGGCGTCGACGAGGGCGATGCGGCGGCGGATGGCCGAGGCATCCGCCTTGCCGTCGATCGTGACGGCGCCCGAGTCGGGCCGCATCCGACCCGAGGCGATGAGGCCGAGCACGGTGGGGCGCTGCTCGGTCTCGGCGCGGGCGAGCGTCGCACGCCCCGACTCGTAGCCGACGGTGGTGGCGCCGAGCGCCTGCCCGTCGCGGCCCTTCGAGACGTCGCGGAGTTCGATTCTCATGCCGGCTCCTCGGAGGTGGCGGGGTCGGTGAGCGCGGGGGCGTCGGTCGCCGGCCGACTGAGCTCGGGGGTGGTGTCGATGAGCGTGCCCGCCTCGTGCCACGAGAGCCCCGCGGTGCCGAGCACCGAGAGCATCACGGCGCGCCGGCCCTCGGCCTGCGGCATGCCGGTGCGGCCCGACTCGACGAGCACGGCGAGCGCCGACTCCTCGATGAGGCGGGCGACGAGCGGCTGGGGCAGGTCGTCGCGTACGGTGCCGTCGACGACGCCGCGGGCGACGAGGAGCGCGAGTCGTTCGCGCACCGGGGCGAGCGCGCTGGCGACCCGCTCGACGTAGGGCGCGGAGAGCGCCATGCCGGCGAGCAGTCGCACGTGTTCGACGACGCCCCACAGGCGTGAGCCGAGCAACGCGATCGCGACGGGCGTCGACTCGTGCTCGACGGTCGAGGCGACGGCGTTCAGGCGGGCGGTACCGCGCTCGATGAGGGCGAGCACGAGCTCGTCGCGCCCGGCGAAGTGGCCGTAGACGGCGCGACGGCTGAGGCCGGCGGCGGCGGCGATCGCCTCGAGCGGGGCGTCGGGGGCCGCGGCGAGCGTGGTCGCGGCGGCGATGAGGAGGGATTCGCGGTTCTCGGCCGCGTCCCTGCGGGGCGCGCGGCGCTCCGCGTCGGTGACGGACGGCATGCGTCGATGGTACCGAACTTGCACAACGGTGTGCAAGTTAGTTCAGCGGGTTCACAGCACGAGGCCCGACTCGCCGGTCTGCGCTGCGGAAGCGCAGGTCGATGAGTCGGGCCTCGCGAGACCGAACGGCTCAGAGAGCCGCCGAACGTCAGTCGGTGCCGAGGTCGAACGCGGCCGCCTCGATCGCGGCGTCGGTCGCGGCATCCGCGGCATCGTCGCTGGCCGCGGCGATCGACGAGGCCTGGCCCTCGGCGAGGTCGCCCACGAGTGCGGCGGTCGCGCCGCCGACGATGCCGAGGTGCGCGTACTGCTCGAGGCGCGAACGCGAGTCGGCGATGTCGAGGTTGCGCATCGTGAGCTGGCCGATGCGGTCTTCGGGGCCGAAGGCCGCGTCGCCGACGCGCTCCATCGAGAGCTTCTCGGGCTGGTAGCTGAACGCCGGGCCCTCGGTGTTCATGATCGTGTAGTCGTCGCCGCGGCGCAGGCGCACCGTGACCTCGCCCGTGACGGCCGAGGCGACCCAGCGCACGATCGACTCGCGCAGCATGAGCGACTGCGGGTCGAGCCAGCGGCCCTCGTACATGAGGCGGCCGAGGCGGCGGCCCTCGTTGTGGTAGTTCGCGATCGTGTCCTCGTTGTGGATCGCGTTGAGCAGCCGCTCGTACACGAGGTGCAGCAGCGCCATGCCCGGCGCCTCGTAGATGCCGCGCGACTTCGCCTCGATGATGCGGTTCTCGATCTGGTCGCTCATGCCGAGGCCGTGACGGCCGCCGATGCGGTTCGCCTCGAGCACGAGCTCGACGGCGTCGTCGAAGCGCACGCCGTTGATCGCGACCGGGCGGCCCTCCTCGAAGCGCACCGTGACGTCTTCGGGAGCGATCTCGACCGAGTCGTCCCAGAACTTGACGCCCATGATCGGCTCGACGGTCGTGATGCCGGCGTTGAGCTCTTCGAGCACCTTCGCCTCGTGCGTCGCGCCCCAGATGTTCGCGTCGGTCGAGTACGCCTTCTCGGCGCTCGCCCGGTAGGGCAGGTCGCGCTCCTGCAGCCACTCGCTCATCTCCTGGCGGCCGCCGAGCTCGGTCACGAACGCCGAGTCGAGCCACGGCTTGTAGATGCGCAGGCGGGGGTTGGCCATGAGGCCGTAACGGTAGAACCGCTCGATGTCGTTGCCCTTGTAGGTCGACCCGTCGCCCCAGATGTCGACGCCGTCCTCCATCATGGCGCGCACGAGCAACGTGCCCGTGACCGCGCGACCGAGCGGGGTCGTGTTGAAGTAGGTCTTGCCGCCCGAGCGGATGTGGAACGCACCGCACGCGAGGGCGACGAGGCCCTCCTCGACGAGGGCGGCGCGGCAGTCGACGAGGCGCGAGAGCTCGGCACCGTACTCGAGCGCGCGGCCGGGCACGGCCTCGACGTCGGGCTCGTCGGGCTGGCCGAGGTCGGCCGTGTACGTGCACGGCACCGCGCCCTTCTCGCGCATCCACGCGACGGCGACGGAGGTGTCGAGACCTCCGGAGAAGGCGATGCCGACGCGCTCGCCGACGGGGAGGGACGTGAGGACCTTCGACATGCCCTCCAGCCTACTTGGGCGCCGGCGCGCGTGACATCGGGGCGGATGCCGCGGCCGGGGCCGCTCGACCGGGGCGAGTGGCGACGGCGGAGCCGGATCGGCCGGCATCGGGGGACGCGCCCGGGATTCCGGGGGACTGCCGTCGGGGGATGCCGGTGGATAGGCTCGCGAGATCGGGCGGGCGCCGGCGACGATGCCGGTGCACCCGCAGATCGCGAACCGCCCGGTCCCGGTCGACATCGTCGATCGTGCATCCAGACCCTTCGAAGGAGACAGGGAATGAATCGCAAGGTGATCGGAGCCGCGGTGTGCACCGCGGCCCTCGCCATCGGCCTTCTGGGCGCGGCCGGCACCCCGGCCATGGCAGACGGCCAGGAGCACAGCTACCTCGTGGTGGGCTCGCAGGGCGGTGACACGAAGAACGCGCAGAAGCGCGTCGTTGCCGCAGGCGGCACCGTGGTCGCCGCTTACGACCAGATCGGCGTCGTGCTCGCGCGGTCGTCGGCCGGCGACTTCACATCGCGCGTAGGCGGCGGCCTCGAGGTCGCGATGACCGACGGGCTCGGCACCACTCTCGTCGACGACGAGGAGACCGTTGCCGTCGACTCGGCGAGCGTCGAGGCTGCGGGCGACCCGACGGGCGAGCCCCTGTGGGGCCTGCAGTGGGACATGAAGCAGATCGACGTGGCCGAGGCGCAGGGCGTGACCACCGGTGACTCGTCGGTGGTCGTCGGCGTGCTCGACTCGGGCATCTCGTCGACCCACCCCGATCTCGCCTCGCAGATCGCCAAGGACCAGAGCGCCTCGTGCATCGGCGGCGTCGTCGACACGAGCGAGGCGGCGTGGAACCCGACGACCTCCGACCACGGCACCCATGTCGCGGGCACGATCGCCGCCGCGATCAACGGCGTCGGCATCGCGGGCGTCGCGCCGGGCGTCAAGGTCGCCTCGGTCAAGGTCGTCAACGACGACGGATTCATCTACCCCGAAGCGGCCATCTGCGGCTACCTCTGGGCGGCCGACCACGGCATGCCGGTCACCAACAACAGCTACTTCATCGACCCGTGGGAGTTCAACTGCGTGAACGACCCGCGGCAGCGCCCGGTCTGGCAGGCCGTGCAGCGCGCGCTGCGCTACTCGGCGTCGAAGGGCACGCTGACCGTGGCGTCGGCGGGTAACAGCAACGTCGACCTGCAGCACAAGTTCGTCGACTCGGGCAGCCCCAACGACGGCAGCTACCCCGTCGAGGACCGGACGATCAACGGTGCGTGCCGCGACCTGCCGGCCGAGGCAGCCGGCGTCGTGACGGTCTCGGCCGTCGGCCCGACCGAGCAGAAGGCCTACTACTCGTCGTACGGCCAAGGCGTCGTCGACGTGACGGCTCCCGGCGGCGACGCACGGTTCCGCAACGGCGGGGCGCCGTCGATCGCGGCCGACGCCGTGCTGTCGACCACCTTCAACACGGTGACCAAGACGAACGGCTGGGGTTACAAGCAGGGCACCTCGATGGCCGGGCCGCACGCGGCCGGCGTCGCGGCGCTCGCCGTGTCGGCCCACCCCGGCATGAACCCCGGTCAGCTCGCCTCGTTCCTCGAGCGCACGGCGACGCCGATCGCCTGCCCGCCCGGCGTCTACAACCCGGTTCCCAACCTGCCGGGCTACGAGGCGACCTGCACGGGCGGTGCGCGCAACGGGTTCTACGGCGCGGGCAACGTCAACGCGTTCAACGTCGTGAAGTGATGCGACGCCCGGTGGTCGAGTAGCCACGAAGGAGCGTATCGAGACCGCGGGAGGGGTCGGGCCGTGAGGCCCGGCCCCTCGTTGCGTATCGTCGGGGTGGTGGTCTCGATACGGGCTTCGCCCTACTCGACCGACCGGCTGGGGAGGTCTCGATACGGGCTTCGCCCTACTCGACCGACCGGCCGGGGAGGTCTCGATACGGGCTTCGCCCTCCTCGGCCGACCCGGCGTAACCGGCGTGAAATGGGGCCCGCGATAAGGTGGAGTGTGACTCCCGAAGAATCAGCACCCGGGCCTGACGCGGCGCTCGCCGACGAACCCGAGGTCCGTCAGGCGCTGGCCGAGGCCGATCGCGCCGCCGTGGCCGGCATCGTCTCGGAGCATCCCGCATCGCCCCTCGCCTGGGCCGAGCTCGCCGACCTCGCCGACTCCGAGGGTCGCCCCCTCGAGGCGTACGCCTTCGCCGCGGCATCCGCCGAGCTCGCCCGCGAGCAGCTCGCGACCGCCGGCTGGCAGCCCGGCACCGCAGTGCCGTGGGCCGACGAGCCCAACCGGGCCTACCTGCGCGCGCTCGACACGCAGCGCCGCGCCGCCGAGTCGCTCGGTCTCGCCGACCGCGCCGCAGCGCTCGCCGACGAGCTGCGCAGCGCCGATGCCGAGGCTCCCGCCCGCATCGCGAGCGAGTTCACGCCGACCCAGCTCATCACGATCGTTCCGGCCGAGCAGCCGGCAGAAGGGGAGCGCTGACATGCCCGCAGCCGTACTCATCGGTGCACAGTGGGGCGACGAGGGCAAGGGCAAGGCGACCGACCTGCTCGGCTCGCGCCTCGACTACGTCGTCAAGTTCAACGGCGGCAACAACGCGGGTCACACCGTGGTCGTCGGAGAAGAGAAGTACGCGCTGCACCTGCTGCCGTCGGGCATCCTGACGCCGGGCGTCACCCCCGTCATCGGCAACGGCGTCGTGGTCGACGTCGAGGTCCTCTTCGAGGAGCTCGAGGGGCTCGAGGCCCGTGGCGTCGACGTCTCGAAGCTGCGAATCTCGGCCAACGCCCACCTCATCACCCAGTACCACCGCGTGCTCGACAAGGTCACCGAGCGCTTCCTCGGCAAGCGTCAGATCGGCACGACGGGGCGCGGCATCGGCCCGAGCTACGCCGACAAGATCAACCGCGTCGGCATCCGCATGCAAGACCTCTTCGACGAGAACATCCTGCGGCAGAAGGTCGAGGGCGCCCTCGACCAGAAGAACCACCTGCTCGTGAAGGTCTACAATCGCCGGGCGATCGGCGTCGACGAGATCGTCGACGAGCTGCTCTCGTACGTCGACCGCCTGCGGCCGATGGTCACCGACACGTCGCTGCTGCTGCACCGCGCGCTCGAGGCCGGCGAGACCGTGCTCTTCGAGGGCGGCCAAGCCACGATGCTCGACGTCGACCACGGCACGTACCCGTTCGTCACCTCGTCGAACGCGACGTCGGGCGGCGCCGTCACCGGCTCGGGCATCGCCCCGAATCGCATCGACCGGGTCATCGCGGTCATCAAGGCCTACACGACCCGCGTGGGCGCGGGCCCCTTCCCGACCGAGCTGTTCGACGAGTGGGGCGACTTCCTCACCGAGCAGGGCCACGAGTTCGGCACGACCACCGGTCGCAAGCGCCGCACCGGCTGGTACGACGCCCCCATCGCCCGCTACGCGTCGCGCATCAACGGCGTCACCGACTTCGTGCTCACGAAGCTCGACGTGCTCACCGGCATCGAGAAGATCCCAGTGTGCGTCGCCTACGACGTCGACGGTGAGCGCTTCGACGAGGTGCCCGTTTCGCAGAGCGACTTCCACCACGCGAAGCCGATCTACGAGGAGTTCCCCGGCTGGACCGAGGACATCTCGGGCGCCCGCGAGTTCGCCGACCTGCCCGCGAACGCGCAGGCGTACGTCCGCACGCTCGAGGCGATGAGCGGCTCGCGCATCTCGGCGATCGGCGTCGGGCCCGGCCGAGACGAGATCGTGCAGCTGCACGATCTGCTCGGCTGACGCGACGCTCCACTCGGCCTCCCGGAGGGTTCCCCCGCGGCATCCGCCCCCGATAGTGTCGAAATCGGGCGCGCGCGCTACCGCGCACCCGAAGCGGCTTTCCCGAGCCGCGGCAAGGGGGAGTAGATGTCGATCGTCCGTCGTACACTCGCAGGATTCGCGGCAGCGCTCCTGGCCGTCGGGCTCACGGCGCCGGCGGCGCTCGCACCCGCCTTCGCCGCCGAGGACGACGCCGAACTGATCCTCGAGAAGTCGGTGAACCCGAACAACTCGCCGTACAACCCGGGCGACCAGTTCAGCTACACGATCGAGCTGACCTGCAACAGCAACCTGGTCGACACCTGCATCAACGCCGAACTCTCCGACACCCTGCCCGCGCCGCTCGTCTTCGATCAGAGCATCGACCCGGCCGTCGAGGTCTCGGGCGGCGGCGATTCGACCGTCGCGGTCGACGGTACGAACTTCACGGTCGACTTCACCTCGCTCGGCGGCGACGGCACCGGGCAGCCGGCCGGCCAGAAGGCCACGATCACGGTGTTCGTGCAGATCCCGGCCGACATCAGCGCCGACTACAACGGGGTCGACATCACGAACACGGCGAACGCGACCGCCGACAACGCGCTCCCGGTCTCCGAGAGCGAGACCATCACCATCGCGGTGCCCGAGGTACTCGACTCGACGGTCACGAAGTCGGTCGACGACCACCAGCCCGACGGCACCCCCGGTGTGCCCGCGCTGCCCGACCAGCCGGTCGACTACACGATCGGCGGCGGCAACGCGTCGAACCGATCGGTCGACGAGATCGTCGTGCAGGACCCGGCAGCGGGCGTCGCGAGCCCGTTCGACGGCTACTTCGACTTCACCGGCATCACCTCGATCACCCCGCCCGCCGGCGCCGACCAGGTCGAGATCGAGTGGCTCGACGCCGACGGCAACTGGACCTCGGCGTACGGGCCCGGGCCGATCCCGGCCGACCCGTCGGGCATCCCGGCGGGCGTTCCGCCGGCGGACGTGAAGGGCCTGAAGTTCACCTTCAGCAACTCGAACGGCGACCAGCTGCCGCCGTCGGGCGACGAACCCGCGAGCATCGGCATCGGGGCCGAGACGAACGACCAGGTGCTCGACCTCCCCCTCGACGAGTCGGTCACCGTTCCGAACACGGCCTCGTCGAACGTCGTGGTGCACGGCGACTCGAGCACGCCGAAGACCGCGGCCGGCGACGTGGTCATCTCGAACACCGGTCCCTTCGTGGACGTGACGAAGAACTTCGCCAACCCGAACCTCCTCGCCGGTCAGCAGACGACCGCGACGATCGAGGCGACGAACGGCTTCCGGCCGGTGACCCAGATGGTGATCCAGGAGCCCACTCCGGGTCAGCCGGACCTCGCCGATCAGGGGCTCGTGTTCGACGGCTTCACGAGCGGCGTCACCTGGCCGCCGAACGCGACCGGTGCGTCGATCACGTACGTGTACGCCGACGGCCAGACCGAGACGCTCACCGCGGACACCCCGAACACGCTCCCCGACCCCGAGCTCGAGGACACCGCCGAGGTCGTCGGGTTCACGGTGACGTTCACCGGTCCGATCATCCAGAACGCGACCGCCACCGTGCCCTTCGACGTCATCGCCCAGCCCGTCGACGGCGAGGACGTGACGACGACCAACGAGACGACCTCGATCGTCACCGACCAGACGGGCAAGAGCGGCGACGACTCGGCGAGCGACGACGTGACGCGCCAGCCCGGTCGCGTCTCGACGACGATCGACAAGAACATCGCGCGCGACGAGCAGTGGGCGGTGCCGGGCTCGACGACCGACGTGAGCTTCATCGCGCACGTCAACGACCAGGGGCCCAACGCCTCGACGGTCGGCTCGGATGTCCTCGTCATCAGCGATCCGGCCGACCCGTCGGGCGCGATCGACCCGTTCTGGAACGCCTTCGACCTCACCCAGATCGTCGCCGGCGTGCCGGCGAACGCCGACCTGCAGGTCAACTACTGGGACGGCACCGCATGGGTGCCGCTGCCCGGCGGACAGCTCGACGGCGCGGGCACGCTCGTGCTCTCGGTGCCCGGTGGCACCGCACCCGTCACCCAGGACCAGATCCAGGGCATCCAGTTCGTCTACACGCCGAAGGAGGGCGAGCTCCTGCCGCCGGGCTTCCAGGCAGCCCCGTCGATCACCGTCGAGACACGCGACCAGTTCCGCGACGGCTCCGGTTCGGTCGCGGATGCCGCGGCGGCGGCCGACCCGCTGACCGTGCCGAACGAGGCGCGTTCCGACGTGCACAACGACAACGACGTCACCCCCGACGACAACACCGCGACCGACGGCGACGAGATCGACCTCAAGCCGATCGACGGCGGCGAGGGGCCCGACCTCTTCGAGAAGCACTGGATCGTCGACGCCTCGGATCCGCTCTTCGCGTTCAGCGAGGACCGGCGCACCGCCCGCATCTCCTGGTCGACCGAGGGGGTGCCGTTCGACAGCGTCGCGATCACCGACGACCCGACCGCCGGCCCCGACTACGACGACACGGCGATCGCCCAGTCGGCGTTCGACGCCTGGAACCTCGTCGAGATCGCCCCGATCGACTCGGCGAGCGATGCGTCGATGCAGTACGACCGGGTATCGAAGGTCGAGCTGTTCGAGTTCGACGAGGGCACCGGCACGGGCGCGTGGGTGGACGTCACGGCCGCGGCGTGCGGCGACGGCACCGCCTGCGACGGCGCGTTCCCCGGGTATGAACTGTCGGCCGACGAGCAGCTGACGACGCGGGCCGTCCGTCTCACGTATGCGGAGGGCTCGCACCGCGGCGGTGCCGGCCAGCCGACCGCGGGTTCCGGCGTCGCGCCCTCGTACGGGCACGACCGCGATCTCGACCTCGTGTTCGAGCTGCGCGACTTCAAGCGCAGCGACGGCGGTCCCGTGACCGGCACGCTGCACACCGAGGACTTCAACTCCGGCCAGCCCGGCGTCGTCGACAACACGGCCGAGATCTCGGGCGAGGGGCCGAACCCAATCGACCAGACCGACTCCGACCTCATCACGATCCTCGACTCGACGGTGAACGTCTCGGTCACCAAGCAGTTCGATCAGGACAACCTGCCGATCCCGCCGGAGACGACGCCGGCCGACAGCTACCCCCTCGTCAACGCGACGATCACCGCACGCAACGAGACCGAGGCCGGGGTGCAGACCCTCGCGATCGCCGACCCCGCGCCGGGCAGCCCGACGAACACGTACGAGTTCCTGAACCTCTACGCGATCGACACGATCACGGTGCCCGACGCGGCGACGGAGTCGACCGTGACGCTCACGCGCGAGGGTGGCGCGACCACCGACTACACGATCGCCGAGGCACTCGCGCTCACGCCGGACGAGCTCGCCGACGTCATCGCCTTCTCGGTCGTGCACACCGACGCCGACGACGTGGCGATCGAGTCGAAGGCGATCGCCTCGGTGGTACTGACCTACCAGTTGCGCCAGACCGAGCGCAGCAACCCGGCCAACCCCGTGACGACGGCCGACCTCGTCACCAACGTCGCGGGCGCCCAGGTGGACCGCCCGGGCGGCAACCCCGCCATCGACACGGCGACCGGCACCGCAACCGACACGCTCCCATTCGCGGCGGCGAGCTACGGTGTGGTGGCGCAGAAGACCATCGACACGCCGCCCACGTCGGCGAACAACAACGACCGGGTCGAGAACGAGCCGCGCGAGGGCTACACGATCGGCCTCACCGGCCAGCCGACCGGCAATGTGCGCACGACCGTGCTCACGATCACCGACGACGACCCGACGTTCTGGAACCAGTTCGAGTTCGCGTCGTTCCCGCAGACGACCCTGCCGACGCCCGTCCGGCAGATCCGCGTCTCCGCGCTCACCGGAGTCGAGTACGCGTACGACAGCGGCACGAACACGCTGAGCCAGACCTGCGACGGCGACACCGACCTCACCGACTGCTGGACGGTCGGCGAATGGCAGGACGCCGACTCGAGCGGTCTCGTCGACCCGGTGCTGCCGAGCGGCGTCGCCGCGGGCGACGTCGTGGGCCTCCGGTTCGAGTTCCGCGTCGACGACGCCGAGTCGAACTGGGAGAACCCGATCAACCCGGTCGTGCCGATCACGTTCACGGCGAACCAACTGGTCGACCTGCGCTCCGGCCCGAACGGCGAGACCGACACCCCCGTGCCGACCACCCAGCCCGGCATTCCGGTGCCGATCGCTCCAGGTGAGACCGCGCCCGGTACGACGACCGACACCGTCGACGTGCACGGCGAGGGCTCGTGGACGAACGGCCAGTCCAACTGGTCGGCCGACGACGACGCGACGGATGCGACGGTGCTGAAGCACCTGGCGAACGGCATCAAGGTCGTGAAGACGCCCGGCAACGGCCAGGGCGGCTCGGCCTCCCAGCAGTTCCCGCCGTCGGGCAACATCCCGTACCGGATGCGGATCACGAATACGGGGCAGTGGCCGATCACGGGTCTCGAGCTCACCGACCAGGTCGCGACCGACGCACAGGGGTCGCTGCTCATCCCGCGCCCGAACGTCGACCCGACGTTCTCGTTCACGCTGACCGCGGCCGACGGCACCGTGCTCGACGCCTCCGGCTTCGCGGGGAGCCTCGACACCGCGACCGGTCTCGTCACCATCACGGTGCCCGACGGCTTCGTCTTCGATCCCGGCGACGTGCTCGTCATCGGGGCGGCGCTGCAGTTCCGCCAGGGGCTCGCGCCCGGCACCCCGGTGGGCAACACGATCACCGCGACGAGCGACCGGGAGTTCGACACGTGCGACTCGACGTCGAACGCGACCGTCGTCAACCCCCAGGTCACCGACGTCGAGGCATGTTCGTCGAACACCACGGTGAACCCGACCGCCGCCGCGCCGATCGCGCTCGTCAAGAGCGTCAAGGGCAGCGGTGCCGGGGTCCCCGGTGCCGCCGCCGGCGACCCGAACTTCGATGATCTCGGCGTGCTCAACACGACCGGGGATGCTGCAGGTTGCGCCGAGCCCAACTCGGTCATCGCGGGCTTCTACCGCAACAACTGCGTGCCGATCACGCGACCCGGCGGCGTGGAGACGTGGACCATCGGGTTCACCAACCTCGGAAACGTCCCGGCCGAGGCGGTCGCGGGCATCGACGTGCTCCCCGCGGTCGGCGACACGGGCGTGACGGTCGGCACCAGCCGCGGGTCGCAGTGGTCGCCGGTCTTCATCGGGAACGTCTCGGCGCCGGTCGACGGTGCGGTCTTCGACCTGTACTACCTGACGACGGTCCCCGATCGCACCTGCAACGCGAAGGACATCGAGTGGAGCGCGAGGGCGGGCGACATCCCGACGACCGACCCGTGCTACGCCGACGTCAGCAGTCGTCAGTGGATCTCGTTCACGAACGCCACCCCCGAGGCCGAACTCGCCCAGGCGAAGGCGTTGAAGCTCGTCGTGACCTGGCCCGGCCCGGAGAACCTCCGGGCCCAGGGATCCGGTGGCATCACCTTCCAGACGCGGACCCCATACAACGTGCCGAACGCGTCCGCGGACGGCCTGCCGATCGCGTGGAACGCCGTCGCCGCCGGATCGCGCGCGGACTACAACGCGCAGGAGATCTACCAGGGCCCGGTCGAGCCGGTGCGCTCGGGCGTCGCGGTGCCGACGGGCGAGATCGCGCTGCAGAAGGTCGTCGACGTGCCCGACGGCTGGACGGCCCCGCTGCCCGGTTCCTACGACTTCGGCGTCCAGTGCACCTCTGGCGGGGAGGCGGTGACGCTCGTCGACCCGACCGGCGGCCCGGCGAACCCGGTGACGGTGCCCGCCGACGGCACGGTCGTCGACTACGGCACGGGCACCAACCTGCCGATGTACGCCGACTGCATCGTGCAGGAGGTCCCCTCGCAGGGTTCGACGGTCACCTACGACCCGGCGGGTGCCGACGCGACGACCTCGGGCGAGGTGACCGCGCGTCGTGACCTCACGGGCAACACGTCGATCCACCACCCGGCTCCCGACGAGGGCGAGCTCGAGCAGGTGACGGTCACGAACACCTACGCGCTCGGCGGCTTCTCGGTCACGAAGAGCGTCGTCGACGGCGGCGCCCTCGACCAGGACGGCAATCCGATCGCGTACGACCCCGAGTTCACGTTCACGGCGAGCTGCACCTTCCTCGGCGAGGAGGTCGTGCCGGCCGACCAGCAGGAGTTCACCCTGCACGACGGCGACACCGAGACGTTCGACGCGCTGCCCGTCGGGGCAGACTGCACCGTCGAGGAGACCGACACGGCCGGCTCGACGTCGACGTCGATCGTGGTGACCGAGGATGGCACGGCCGGTGAGCCCGTCGACGGCACGACGGCGGACTTCACGATCCTGCCCGACGACGAGAGCGAGCAGCACGTCACTGCGCTCGCGGTCACGAACACCTACACGGTCGGCTCGATCGCGATCACCAAGGACGTGACCGGTGCCGGTGCCGACGACTGGGCGGCCGACTCGTTCGACGTGCGGCTCGTCTGCACGTGGGACCAGGCGACCACCAACCCCGTCTACGACGCCACGCACACCATCGCCGACGGCGAGACGTGGACCGTCGAGAACCTGCCCACGGGTGCCGAGTGCACCGTGACCGAGCCCGATGACGGCGGCGCGACCGAGGTCGTCGTCTCGCCCGACCAGCCGGTCGTGATCGGGGTCGGCGGCACCGAGGGCGACCCGATCGAGGTCACGGTCACGAACGACTACCGGGTCGGCGGCTTCGACATCGCGAAGACGGTGTCCGGCCCGGGCACGGGCTTCAGCAGCGACGTCGACTTCGTCTTCCACTACGTCTGCACGTACGAGGGCGAGACGGTGGGCGAGGGCGACCTCACGATCACGGGTGACGGCAGCGCCGGACCGCTCACGAGCGAGGCCGTCACGGGTCTTCCCGTCGGCACCGAGTGCGAGATCACCGAGACCGACGCAGGCGGCGCCGATGCGCTGCCCGAGCCGGTCATGGTGACCATCCCCGACGAGGTCGATGGCGCGGCGCAAGTGGCCACGGCCCAGCTCGACAACCACTTCTCGGCGGGCACGATCGCCGTCACGAAGGAACTCGCGGGCGAGGCATCCGACGACCCCGACGTCGTCGATGCGACCTACACGGTGCACGTGACCTGCGCGGTGACCGACGGCGGCACGCCCGTCTACGAGGGCGACGTGCAGGTGACGGGCGGCCAGACGGTCACGGTGACCGACCCGGCGACGGGCGACCCGGTGCTGCTGCCGATCGGCACGCATTGCTGGGGCGACGAGACCGACGATGCCGGCGCGACCGACTCGAGCGTCGACCACGACTCGTTCGACGACGCCGTGATCGTGGTGGCCGACGACGGCGACGAGCCGCAGGCGCTCGGGCTCACCGCGACGAACACCTTCGATCTCGCCGACCTCGTGATCGAGAAGGCACTCGACGGCGACGCCGCGTCGTACGCCGAGGACAAGACCTTCGAGATCCTCGTGACCTGCACGCTCGACCGCGGGCCCGACAACGACCCGATCGTCACGTATGACCAGGAGCCGGTCGAGCTGGAGGGCGGCGAGCAGGCGACGCTGACCGGCATCCCGATCGGCTCAGACTGCTACGCCGAGGAGCCCGACGGCCAGGGCGCCTGGACGATCGAGATCAGCGCGACGGCCGACGACCCCGTGGTCGTCGACGGCGGCGAGACGCCCATCACCATCACGGTGACGAACGTCTTCCCCGACGCCGGGTTCGTCGTCACGAAGACGGTCGACAACGGCGGCGCCGCGAACGCGAACGGCGAACCGATCGAGTACGACTCGATCTACCGCTTCACCGCGACGTGCGTGTTCGAGGGCGAGACCGTGCTCGACGACGAGTTCCTGCTCCGCGACGGCGGCGAGCAGACCTACACGGGCCTGCCCGCGGGCGCCGACTGCACCGTCGAGGAGACCGAGCAGCGCGACGCCGCCGACACGACCATCGTCGTGACGCAGAACGGCGCCGACGACGACCTCGGTTCGGCCACGAGCGCCGAGTTCACGCTGCAGCCCGACGTCGACGACCAGCTCGTCAACGTCGTCGCCGTCACGAACCACTACACGGTCGGGTCGGCATCGGTCGTGAAGACGGTCACCGGCACCGGGGCGGATGCCTGGGGCGGAACCTTCGGCGACTTCGAGGTCGAACTCGTCTGCACCCTGCCGGCGGCCGACCCCGACACCGTCTACGACGGCACCCACACCCTGACGAAGGATGCTCCGGGCGACGTGTGGCTCGTCGAGAACCTGCCGACCGGGGCCGAGTGCCGGGTGTCGGAGATCGACGACGGCGGAGCCACCGAGTCGACCGTCACGCCCGAGACGTTCGTCGTGGGCGACGACTCGGGCGAGGGCGCAGAGCCCGTGCAGGTCGACATCGTGAACGACTTCCGCACCGGTGCGCTCAACGTGCTCAAGCACGTCGCGGGCCCCGGGGCGCCGGCGTTCTCGGAGGACGAGTTCACCTTCCAGGTCGTCTGCACCTACGAGGAGCAGACGGTCGTCGACCAGGAGCTCGTCGTCGAGAGCGACGGTGGCGAGGGACCGTTCACGAGCGACACGATCACCGGCATCCCCGTCGGTGCCGAGTGCGTCGTGACCGAGACCGACCCGGGCCACGCCGACGAGCCGGCGGCGCCGGTCACCGTCACGATCGCCGACCAGGCCGAGGAGGGCGTCGAGACCGTCGTCACCGCGGGCTTCGTCAACGAGTTCTCGCTCGGCACGGTCGAGCTCACGAAGGAGGTCGACGGCGACGCCGCCGACGCCGCGTGGGTGGCCGACACGGTGTTCACCGTGCAGGTGACCTGCCAGGTCGAGGTCGACGACACGCTCGTCACGCTCTACGACGCACCGGTCGAGCTGACCGCGGGGGAGACGGTCGAGATCGTCGATGCCGAGGGCGTCGCCGTGCAGCTGCCGCTCGGCACGCACTGCTTCGGGGTCGAGACCGACACGGGCGGCGCGACCGCCTCGAGCGTCGACTTCGACTCGTACGACGACGCGGCGATCGTCGTGGAGGCGCCGACCGCGCAGCGGCTGACGCTCACCGCCACGAACACCTTCGACAACGGCGCGCTCGAACTCGAGAAGACGGTGTCGGGCGCAACCGACCAGGCCGCCGGCAAGACGTTCGAGATCGCGCTCATGTGCGTGCTCGACCGCGGCGAGGGCAACCCCGACGTCGTGGCGCTCGACGAGACGGTCTCGATCACGGCCGGCGAGACGAAGACGTTCGGCGACCTGCCCGTCGGGGCGGACTGCTGGGCCGAGGAGACCGACACGGGCGGAGCCGTCGCCGTGACGGTGAGCGCGACCGAGGCGAACCCGGTCGTCGTCGGCACCGACGACGTCGTGACGATCACGATCGACAACCGGTTCGAGGCGCACATCCCGTCGACGGGCGTCGACGGGATCGAGGCGCGGCTGACGCTCGCGCTGCTGCTCGTCGGCGGCGGGCTCGCGGCCATCGCGTTCGTCGTGATCCGGCGTCGCCGGCGGCAGGCCTAGTCCGAGCACCCGGGCATGACCGAGGGGCGGATGCCGAAGCATCCGCCCCTCGTCGTCAGTAGGCGATGCCGAGCGGGCCGGTGCCGGTGTCGGCGGCGACGGTGCGCACGTCGAGGAGCTCCTCGCGGCCCGCGCCGCCCGATACCGCGAGCGTCAGCACGGGTCCGACTCCGGCGGCGTAGAACTTCAGCTCTTCGACGTCGGGTTCGAGCGGCGTCGTGTCTCTCGTCAGCAGGGCACCGGTGAACGCACCGTACGGCACCTCGACCAGCTCGTCGACGCCGAGCACGGCTCCGGCGTCCTCCGCCTCGCCCTCGAGGTACTCCTGTCGGTAGGCCATGCCCGGCTGCGGGTCGGCCGGCAGGGCGACGCCGGCCTGCGCCCCGTCGACTCCGGCCTCGAAGCTGCCCTCGGTCGACGCGACCTCGCCGTGCTCGAACTCGGCGGTCTGCTCGCCGAGGTACCAGATGTTGCCCGCCTGGTCCTGCGCGTACCAGTCGAAGGTGTCCTCCACGATGTCGACCCCGCGGCTCACGGTGTCGCGCACGACCCGCGCCTCGACGCCGTTCGCGACGACCTTCGTCTCGGAGGTCGCGGTCACCCGGACGGTGAGGTCCCCGTCGGGGTCGGTCTCGCGGTACACCCACTGCGTGCCCGGCTTCATGGGCCAGTACGGGTTGTCGATGTCGCTCGTGAAGTCGGCCGGGTCGAGGGTCACGGGTTCGCTGCCGACGGGGAGCGCCGTCGCCGCTGCTGGGGGTGTCGACGGGGGTGGCACCGCGGGCGACGCGGTGCAGGCGGACAGCAACGCGACGCTCGCCACGAAGACGACGGACGTCGATGATCGTTGCTTCGAACCCATCTCGCCTCGATCCCGAGCGCAGCCCTCCACCCAGCATCCGCCGCGCGCGGCCGGGCGGCAGCGCAGTCGATCCAATCGTCCTGTGGCGAGGTGCGACGAGGGGCGGATGCCGCAGCATCCGCCCCTCGTCCTGCCGGCCCAGCGACCGGCGTTCCGGCTCTGCCGGTTACTCGTTGCCGACGGCCCCGTCGGCGGCGTCGCGAGCACCGTCGATGTGCTCGTCGAACTTGCCGCCCGTGACCTTCTTGGCGAGGTCGGCGACGCTGTCGAGCACGCTGTCGCTCACGCCCTCGGCCTGCTCGCTCTTCAGCGCCTCGCCGATCTTCTCCTTGTTGTCTTCGATGAAGTCCTGCGCGGCCTTCGTGACATCGTCGATCGAACCCATCGCCCCCACCTTTCGTTCGGGTGTCGTGTGCCTCGTCATCGTTGCACGCCTTGCGCCCTCGTGGAAAGCCCCCGACTTGCTCGCCCCGCGGGCTGACGACGCCGTGGCAGACTCGGACGGGTGACCGCTGCTCCCACCGCGACCGTTCCCGCTCCGACCGAACTGCGGGGGCGATTCGTGCTCCTGACCCCGCTCGTCGAGGCCGACCTGCCCGAGCTCCACGGGCCGCTCGCGCGTCCCGAGGTGTTCGCAGGCGGGTTCGGCGGCGGACCGGCCGGGCTGCCGCAGGGGAGCGCGGCGTTCATCGAGTGGGCGCGGCGCTACTACCTCGCCGACGATGCGGCGCGGCCCTTCACGGTGCGCCTCGTCGGCGGATCGGGCGACGAGGAGATCGTCGGCGCGACGAAGCTCGCCGACTTCGACGTCGCGAACGAGTCGACGCACATCGGCTGGACGGCGTACCACCCGAAGGTCTGGGGCACGGCCGTCAACCCCGAGACGAAGCTGCTGCTGCTCGACCTCGCGTTCTCGCACGGGTTCGGTCGCGTGAAGATCCAGGCCGACTCGGTGAACGAGCGTTCGCGCGCCGCGATCGAGAAGCTCGGCGCCAAGCTCGACGGCGTCATGCGTCGCGACAAGCGCCGCGCCGACGGCACGTGGCGGTCGAGCGCCGTCTACTCGGTGATCATCGACGAATGGCCCGATGTGCGAGCCGGGCTCGAGGCCCGGCTCGCGACCTTCGACTGACGGGAGGGCACGCGGGCGGGGTGCGGGCGGCCCTCGGCTACCCGACCACGGTGAACGGGGCGCGGAGCAGGTCGGCGTCGCGTGACGACGGCCCGACGAGCAACTCGAACGCACCGGGCTCGACGATGCGCTCGCCGCGCGCGTCGACGATCGAGCACGCTGCGACGGGCAACTCGAGCTCGACGATCGCCGTCTCGCCGGCCGCGAGGTCGACCTGGGTGAAGGCCTTGAGCTCCTTGCCGGCCCAGCTGACCGACGTCACGGTGTCGCTCACATAGACCTGCACCGTCTCGCGGGACGGCCGATCGCCGGTGTTGCGCAGCTCGATCGTCGCGCGCACCGTGTCGGAGACCGAGAGCTCGTCGGCCTCGAGGCGAAGCGCGCCGTACTCGACCGTCGTGAACGAGCGGCCCTCGCCGAACGCCCACGCCGGCGACTGGGTGAGGTCGGCGTAGCGGTCGCCGTGCTGCCCGCGGATCTGGTTGTAGTACGTCGGCTGCTGGCCGACGTGGCGGGCGAACGAGATCGGCAGGCGGCCGCTCGGCTCGATGAGGCCGAGTGCGAGTTCGGCGATCGCTCGTCCGCCCTCCATGCCGGGCGAGGCGGCCCAGACGATCGCCGAGGCCTTGTGCGCCGAGGGCGGCAGCACGAGCGGCTTCGACGCGAGCAGCACGACGACGAACGGCGTGCCCGCCTCGGCGACCGCGTCGAGCAGCGCGATCTGGCCGCCGATGAGCTCGAGCGTCGCGGTCGAGCGACCCTCGCCGACGAGCTCGATGACGTCGCCCACGACGGCGACGACCACGTCGGCGGCCTCCGCCTGCGCGACCGCGTCGGCGAGCAGGGTGTCGTCGGGCGGTGAGGGCACGACGATCTGCGGGCGGGGCTGGCCGTCGGGGAAGGTCGCCCCCGCCGGGTCCTGCTCGAGGGTGAGCACGTCGGCGCCGCGGGCGTGCGTGATCGTCCAGTCGGCGGGCGCGTAGCGGCGGAACCCGTCGAGCACGGTCGTGATCATCTCGCGCGGCTGGCCGTCGAGCCAGCCGGCCTGGCCCGAGCTGCCGGCCCAGTCGCCGAGCTGGGTCTGCGCGTCGTCGGCGAGCGGCCCCACGACCGCGATCGTGCGGGATGCCTCGTCGCCGGCGATCGCCCGCCCCGAGGCATCCGCCTCGAAGCCGCCGCCGAGCGGCAGCAGCCCGTCGTTCTCGAGCAGCACGAGCGACCGCCGCGTGAGCTCGAGGTTGAGCGCACGGTGCCGGGCCGTCGCGATCTCGGTGGCGATGCGCTCGCGGTCGGGATGCCGCGGGTCCTCGAAGAGGCCAAGCTCGAACTTGAGGGTGAGCACGCGGGCGACCGCCGCGTCGAGCTCGTGCTCGGCGAGGAGGTCCTGCTCGATCGCGTCGAGCGCGCCGCGGTAGAAGCCGGGCGTCGTCATGATCATGTCGTTGCCGGCCTTGACCGTCGCCGCCGAGGCGTGCGCGTAGTCGGGCTGGATCTGCTGCTCCCACACCATGCGGCCGACGTTGTCCCAGTCGGTGATGAGCGAGCCCGTATAGCCCCACTCGCCGCGCAGCACGTCGGTGAGCAGCCACTCGTTGAGCGTGATCGGCACGCCGTCGGTCGTCTGGTAGCCGAGCATGAACGTGCGGCAGCCCTCGCGCGCGACCCGCTCGAACGGCGGCAGGAACCACGAGCGCAGCTTGCGCCGCGACAGGTCGGCCTCGCTCGCGTCGCGTCCGCCCTGCGTCTCGGAGTAGCCCGCGAAGTGCTTCGCCGTCGCGAGGATCGCCCGGCGGTCGTCGAGCCCGTCGCCCTGGTAGCCGCGCACCATCGCCGAGGCGAGCTCGCCGATGAGGTGCGGGTCCTCGCCGAAGGTCTCGTCGACGCGGCCCCAGCGCAGGTCGCGGCTGATGCAGAGCACGGGCGAGAAGGTCCAGTGGATGCCGGTGGCCGCGACCTCGACCGCCGTGGCGCGGGCGGCGCGCTCGACGAGGTCGGCGTTCCAGCTGCCGGCCATGCCGAGCTGCGTCGGGAAGATCGTGGCGCCCTCCCAGAACGAGTGCCCGTGAATGCAGTCCTCGCCGACGAGCAGCGGGATGCCGAGCCGGGTCTGCGCGACGAGCTCGTGGGCGCGCTCGAGCCGCTCGGGTGAGGCGTGCAGGATCGAGCCGACGTGCTTGCCGAGCACGAGGTCGTCGATGTCGTCACGGGCGTCGAGCTGCAGCATCTGGCCGACCTTCTCCTCGACGCTCATGCGGGCGAGGAGGTCGGCGACCCGCTCGGCGATGGGCAGTGCGGGATCGCGGAAGGCGGGGGCGTCGTCGTGCAGCGGCAGGGCGGTCACGGGTGGGATGCTCCTCGAAGGTGCTGGGGTCGGCTGGACGCGGAGATCGATGTCGGTCATGCGTTCGCGGTCTCCTGCTCGGCGGTGGGCGCGGCGGCTGCGGCCGCGTCTGCGGGTGCGGTGGTGTCGGCGGTCGCGGATGCGGCGGGCTCGGCGACGGGCGCGGGGTGCTGCCCCGCGTCGCGAGCGGGCGGCGTGGCGGCCGCGGACGGCGCCTCGCCCGGGGCATCCGCGTCGCCCGAGGCCGCCGGCGCGCGCACCGCGGTGACCGCGCTCGTCGCGCTGAGGCCCTGCTTGCGCATCGCCCGGGCGCGCTCGCCCGCCGAGCGCAGGCGCGGGTTGACGTACTCGTCGATGCCGAAGTTGATGAGGGCGAGGGCGGTGCCGAGCAGGGCGATGCAGAGGCCCGCGGGCACGTACCACCACCAGTAGTCGGGGAAGGCGCCGTTCTGCTGCGCCCAGAACAGGATCGTGCCCCAGTTGAGGTTCGTGATCGGGATGACGCCGATGAACGCGAGCGTCGTGAGGCCGAGCACCGCGGCGGTCACCGTGCCGACGAAGCTCGAGGCGATGATCGCCATGAGGTTGGGCAGCATCTCGACCGCGATGACCCGCCAGAGCGGCTCGCCATTGGCGCGCGCCGCCTGCACGAAGTCGCGGCTGCGCAGCGACATCGTCTGCGCCCGGAGCACGCGTCCGCCCCACGCCCACCCGGTGATCGCGAGCACGGCCGAGATGAGCAGCAGGCTCGGGTTCTCGTACTGCGAGGCGATGATGATCATGAGCGGCAGGCCCGGGATGACGAGGAACACGTTCGTGAGCATCGACAGCGACTCGCTGCGCCAGCCGGCCAGCATGCCCGAGGTCACGCCGACGACGATCGCGATGAGGGTCGCGATGATGCCGGCCAGGAATCCGACGACGAGCACGCCGCGGGTGCCGTAGATGATCTGGCTCAGCACGTCCTCGCCCATGTGGGTGGTGCCGAGCCAGTGCGCGGGCGACGGCGGCTGCTTGAGCGCCGAGTAGTCCTTCTCGAGCGGGCCGTACGGGGCGATGAGGTCGCCGAAGACGGCGAGCACGGTGAAGAAGGCGAGGATCGCGAGGCCCGTCAGCGACTTGCCGTTGCGGAACATCGAGAACGAGGCACCCATGCGCTTCCACATGTTGCGGCCCGGTCGCGAGCCCGCGGGGGCGGACTCGCGCAGCGCGGTCGTGGTGGGGATCGTCATGTCAGGCCTCCAGCTGGCGGGCGCGCGGGTCGAGGATCGCGTAGGCGATGTCGGCGAGGATGTTCGCCGCGAGCACCGCGAGCGTGATCACCAGGAACAGGCCCTGCATGAGCGGGTAGTCCTTGGCGTTCGTCGCGTCGAGCAGCAGCTTGCCGACGCCCGGGTACGAGAAGACGAGCTCCATCACGAGGGTGCCGCCGACGATGAAGCCGAGCGAGAGCGCGAAGCTCGACAGCTGCGGCAGCATCGCGTTGCGGGCGGCGTAGCCCGTGACGACCTGACGCTCGGGCAGGCCCTTCGCCTGCGCGACCGTGATGTAGTCCTCGTCGAGGACCGTGATCATCATGTTGCGCATGCCGAGGATCCAGCCGCCGAGCGAGGCCACGACGATCGTGAGCGCGGGCAGCATGCCGTGGTAGATGACGCTGCCGATGAACTCGGCGTTGAACCCGGGCGTCACGCCCTTGTCGTAGGCGTGCGAGGCGGGGAACCAGCCGAGCGTCGTCGAGAAGACGGCGATCGCGATGAGGCCCATCCAGAAGTACGGCACCGTCGAGAAGAACGTCGCGATGGGCAGCACGGCGTCGGCCCGGCTGCCGCGCCGCCAGCCGATGAACGCGCCGAGTCCCGTGCCGAGGATGAACGAGATGATCGTGGCGAGGCCGACGAGACCGATCGTCCAGGGCAGGGCGACCGCGATGACGTCGGTCACGGGGGAGAGGCCGTGCGAGAAGGAGCGGCCGAGGTCGCCCGACAGCAGCAGGCGCCAGTAGTCGAGGTACTGCTGCCAGAGCGGCGTCTCCTGGTCGAGGCCGAACAGCGTGCGCAGCGCCGCTGCCGCCTCGGGGCTGATCTTGCCCTGGTTCTTCGCGAGGAAGGCCGAGACCGGGTCGCCCTTCATCATGCGTGGCAGGAAGAAGTTGATCGTGATCGCCGCCCAGGCGGTGAACAGGTAGAACAGGGCGCGTCGGACGATAAACCTCACGCTCGGGCTCCTTGGGTGCTCGGGGCCGCGAAATGGCGGTCGGGGTCGGGGGAGGCGTCGCGCAGGGCGCGCGTGTACTCCTGCGTCGGGCGCAGGATGACGTCATCGGCGGGGCCGCGCTCGACCACGCGGCCGTGGTGGAGCACCATGATCTCGTCGCTGAAGTGACGAGCGGTGGCGAGGTCGTGGGTGATGTAGAGCACGCCGAGCTGCGACTCGCGCTGGAGCTCGGCGAGCAGGTTGAGCACGCCCAGGCGGATCGACACGTCGAGCATCGACACGGGCTCGTCGGCGACGAGGAGGCTCGGCCGCGACGCGAGGGCGCGGGCGATCGCGACGCGCTGGCGCTGGCCGCCCGACAGCTCGTGGGGCCGGCGGTCGACGACACGTGCGTCGAGGCGCACCCGGTCGAGGAGGCGGTGCACCTCGGCGTCGACCTCGTCGCGCGGCACCACACGGTCGAGCCGCAACGGCCGCTCGAGGTGGTGGCGGATCGTGTGGTACGGGTTCAATGAGGCGAACGGGTCCTGGAAGACCATGCGCACCTGCGCGCGGTACCGGCGCAGTGCGCGCCCCGAGCGCGGGATCGGCTGCTCGTCGAGCAGCACCTGCCCCTCGCTCTGGCGTTCGAGCTGGGTGATGATCTTCGCGATGGTCGACTTGCCGCTGCCCGACTGGCCGACGAGCGCGAGCGTCTGGCCGCTGCGCAGCGTGAAGTCGACGTCGTCGAGGGCGAGCATCTGGCCGGCACCGCGTACGCGGTAGCGCTTCGTGACGTGGCGGAATTCGAGGACGGTCATGCCGTGACCTCCTGGGCGGCGGTGGAGGTGGTGAGCGGTGCGTTCGTCGTGGCGCGCACGAAGTCGCCGCGGTCGCCGGTCAGGCTGGGGAACGAGCTCAGCAGGGTTCGCGTGTAGGGATGCTGCGGGGCGCGGTAGAGCCGCTCGGCGGCGCCGAGCTCGACGATGCGGCCCTCGCGCATCACGGCGATGCGGTCGGAGATCTCGAGGAGGAGCGGCAGGTCGTGGGTGATGAAGACGACCGAGAACCCGAACTCGTGGCGCAGCTCGGAGATCTTGCGCAGGATGTCGCGCTGCACGAGCACGTCGAGGGCGGTCGTGGGCTCGTCCATGATCATGAGCTGCGGTCGCAGCGCGAGCGCCATCGCGATCATCACGCGCTGGCGCATGCCGCCCGAGAGCTCGTGGGCGAACGACTTCAGCCGCTCGCGGCCGACACCGACGATCTCGAGCAGGTCGCCGCACTCGCGGGTGCGCTCGGCCCGGCTCATGCCGGGCCGGTGCGTCGTGAAGACGTCGGCGAGCTGCCGGCCGATCGGCAGCACGGGGTTGAGTGCGTTCATCGCGCCCTGGAAGACCATCGACGCCTTGTTCCAGCGGAACCGGCGCATCTCGTCGTCGGTCAGGGCGCCGATCGACACGTCCTCGCCCGATGCGTCGTGGAAGACGACCTCGCCGCCCGTGATCACGGCCGGGGGCTTCAGCAGCCGCTGCACGCCGTAGGCGAGGGTGGTCTTGCCGCAGCCCGACTCGCCGGCGAGGCCGAGGATCTCGCCGCGGCGGAGCTCGAGGGTCACGTCGCGCACGGCCTCGACGGGCGGATCGCTCTCGTACGTGACGCTGAAGTCGGTGATGCTGAGGAGGGCGTCGTCGCTCATGTCAGGTGTCTCTCACGTGGTGCGGGAGCCGGGCCGTCCCCGGCCCGGCTCCCGATGGGGTGGATCAGTCGGCCGGCTGCAGCTTGGTCAGGATGAGGACCGAGGTCGGCTGCGTCGGGTCTGCGGGCACGTACGGGTCGTCCTCGCCGGGCCAGCCCACGTAGTTGCGGGTGTTGTACTGGCCGATGAAGGGACGGGTGCCGATCGGGATCGTCGGCACCTGGTCGACGAAGATCTTCTGCACCGTCTCGAGTGCGGCGGCGCGGGTCGCGTCGTCGGTCGCCGTCGCGTACTCGTCGAGCGCGGCGGTGGCCTCTGCGTTGTCGAAGCGGCCGAAGTTGAAGTCGGCGGCCTCGCCGATCGGCTTCAGGAACCGGCCGTCCATCTGGTCGCTGTAGAGGTCGTACGGCGTGGCACCCGAGTCGGTCCAGTGCAGGATGGCCTGGAAGTCGCCCTCGCTCTTCGCCGCCCACCAGGTGTCGGCGTCGGGCGTGTCGACGGCGGCCTCGACGCCGAGCTCCTTGACGGAGTCGGAGATGAGGCTGATGCCGGTCACGTAGTCGTTCCAGCCCTGCGGCACGGTGAGCGTGAAGGTCACCGGCTCGCCGTCGGGGTCGACGAGCGTCTCGCCGTCCCACGTGTAGCCCGCGTCGGAGAGGATCTTCTTCGCGGCGTCGACGTCGACCGAGTAGTCCTCGCCCTGGAACTCGTCGGCGATGTACGCGTCGCCGGCGGGGGTGGGCAGGCCCGTGACGCTCGTGAGCTCGGGCACGCCGCCCTCGCGGGCGATCTCCTGGTGCTTCTGGCGGTCGACCACGAGGTTGACGGCCTGGCGGAACGCGACGTCGTCGAACGGCTTCGTCGTGGTGTTCACGAACATCGAGTCGGTGCCGAGGCCCGCGGCCGCCCAGTAGACGTTGTGGTCGGGGTCCTTGTCGAGGTAGGCCGACTGCACGTTCGGGATGAACGCCTGCGCCCAGTCGGCGTCGCCGTTCGCGAGCGCGGTCGTGAGGGCCGTGTTGTCGGCGTACGAGACGTAGTACAGCGTCGGCACGGCGAGCTCGCCGCCCCAGTAGTCGTCACGTGCGGTGAGCTCGACGGCCTGGCTGTCGAACGTGTCGAGCACGTAGGGCCCGGTGCCGACCGGGTCCTCGTTGACGAACGTGGTCGGGTCGTCGACGTCCTTCCAGACGTGCTCGGGGAGGATGAGCGTGTGCAGCACCTTGTCCTGCTTCACGAACATCGGGCTCGCGAAGGTGACCGTGGCGACGTCGCCGTCGACCGACACGTCGGTGATGCCGAGCGCCTTCGTGTCGAGGGCCGGGTTGCCCTTGATCAGCTCGAACGTGAACGCGATGTCTTCTGCGGTGAAGTCCTCGCCGTCGTTCCACGTCACACCGTCGCGCGCCGTCAGCTGCACCGACGTGTAGTCGTCGGACCAGGCGATGTCCGACGCGAGCCAGGGCACGACGTCGGCGCTCGGGTCGACGAGGTTCACGATGCCGAGGGGCTCGAAGATCGCGTTCGCGTAGCCGAGGCGCATGGCCGACGAGTCGCTGATCCAGGGGTTGTTGCCCTCGGTCGTGATGGGGCCGTCGGGCTTGGCGATGGTGAGGGCGGCGCCCGCCTCGGGGCCGCCTTCGTTCGAGTTTCCGCTCGTGCATCCGGTGAGCACGAGCGCGGCCGCGACACTCGCGGCCACCAATGCGGGCTTCAGCCTCACTGCTGTCTCCTCAGGGTTCGGTCCGGCCGGTGCCGGATCGGGATGTGATTGCTCGGCGAGAACCGGGCGCCTGAGGGCGCTCGTGGACGTCGCTGTCGCAGTGTTCGTGGTGCTCGACGATTACCTTACTGACAAGTAAGCAATTTGCAAACCCCGAGTCCGTTCGGCGCCCGATGTGCGCCGTCGACGCCGTCGCGGCCCGTAGACTTACCGGTCGGAAGGTCGACCGACGACGGTCGCCGAGAGCGAGAGGGGGCGAGGTGTCGACGACTGCCAAGCGCCCCAAGTCGCGCCCCGAGACGCTCGCGAAGCGGCGCGAGATCCTGCGCGCCGCGACCGAGGTGTTCGGCAGCAAGGGCTTCACGAACGGCACCCTCGCCGACATCGCCGACCAGGTCGGCATGACGCACGCGGGCATCCTGCACCACTTCGGGTCGAAGGACCAGCTGCTCATGGAGGTGCTGACCTACCGGGACCAGACCGACGTCGCCGACCTCGAGGAGCAGCACATCCCCGGCGGCATCGAGCTCTTCCGCCACCTCGTGCGGACCGCCTTCGCCAACGCACAACGGGCCGGCATCGTGCAGGCGTTCGTCGTGCTCTCGGGTGAGTCGGTGACCGACGCGCACCCCGCGCAGCGGTACTTCGCCGAGCGCTACCGCACGCTGCGCGGTGAGGTGATCGAGGCCTTCGGCGTCGTCTGCGCCGAGCGCGGCATCGACCCGGCCGCCGATGTCGTCGCCCATGCCGCCAATGCGATCATCGCCGTCATGGACGGGCTGCAGGTGCAGTGGCTGCACGAGCCCGAGGCGGTCGAGCTCGCCGAGGCGACCGAGTTCGCGATCGAGGCGATCGTCGCCGCCGTGCTCGACCCGCGCCCGCCGTTCGTGCGCACGAACGTCTGAGCCGCTCGCAGCGCTCCGCGGGCCGGGCGGGCGCGTCACCCGAGCAGCTCGAGTGCGCCGTCGACGAGCGCTGCGGTGCCGCCGAGGTACGCGATCACGATGACCGCGAGCCGGGCGACCCGATGGCTCACCCGGGGTGAGAGCCACTCGCCGATCAGGAGACCCACGAGGAGCGCCCCGATCACGAACGGCCAGGCCGCGGGGTCGAGCGACGGCCACGTCCACCCGGTCGCGATGAACTTGCCGAGCAGGGCCGCCGAGCCGATCACGATGAAGTACACCTGCGCGGTGGCGGCGAAGCCGACCTGCGGCCAGCGGGTCGCGACGGCGTAGACGCTGAGCGCCGGCCCGCCCACACCGGCCGAGGCGTTCATGAACCCCGAGGCGGCGCCCGCGATGATCGCGGGAGCCGGCCCGGTCGCCGTGTGCGCGGTGCGGGTCACGACGAGGGTCACGGTGAGGGCGACGACCACGAGCAGCCCGACCCCGACCTGCAGCACGGGCCCCGGCACGTTCGCGGCGACGATCGCGCCGGCGACGGTGCCGAGGATCGCCGGTGGCAGGAGCCAGGCCAGCCTGCGCCCCTCCACCTGCCGCCACACGCGCGGCAGGATGAGCAGTGACGAGAGCACGGCGCACAGGTTGACGACGACGACGCCGTCGAACGGCCCGAGCAGGATGACGAGCGCGGGCGCCGCGATGAGCGCGAACCCCATGCCGGTGATGCGCTGCGACGCCGCGCCGACGAGCACGGAGAGGGCGACGGGCAGGAGCACCGGGCAAGTCTAGGCGTCGTTCGGCAGGATCCCGTCGTTCCGGCTCGGCGGCCCCTGGACGGGCCCCGGCTCAGCCCCGCTCGGGCACGTGCAACCGAGTCAGGTACGCATCGACACCGCGCGGGATGCCGCGGCGATCGCCGCGCGAGGCGAACACGGTCACGACGACAGCGAGTGGAACGGTCCACGCGGCGGGCTGCTCGAGGAAGGGACGCAGCGCGGGCACGGCGTCGCCGAGCGGGCCGCCCGCGAGGATCGCCGCGGCCGACAGCACGGCACCCGTGAGCATGCCCGCGATCGCCCCGCGGGCGGTGAGGCCCCGCCACCAGATGCCGAGGATGAGCATGGGGCACAGGGTCGACGCCGTGAACGCGAACACGAGCCCCACGCTGCCGGCGAGCCCGCTCGACTCGGTCGCGAGTGCGACCGCGAGCGGCACCGCGGTCGACACGATCGCGGCGATCCGGAACCCGCGCACCCGGCCGCCCAACAGGTCCTGGCTGATGACGCCCGCGAGTGAGACGACGAGCCCCGACGAGGTCGAGAGGAACGCGCCGAACGCGCCCGCGATGACGAGCGCCGTCAGCAGGTCGCCGACGATGCCGGGCACGAGCCGGTCGGGCAGCAGCAGGATGAGTGCGTCGGCGCTGCCCGGTGCGGCGAGGTCGGGCGCGAACACGCGGCCGAGCAGGCCGAACGTGGTCGGGAAGAGGTAGAACACGCTGAGCAGCACGAGCACGATCACGGTGGTGCGCCGGGCGGCGACGCCGTCGGGGTTCGTGTAGAAGCGCACGAGCACGTGCGGCAGCCCGAGCGTGCCGAACAGCAGCGCGACCATGAGCGAGATCGTGCGGTAGACGTCGAGGTCGGCAGGTCCCGCGCTCGCCGGGAAGGCTTCGGCGGGGGTGATCGCGGCCGCGAGCTCGGCCGACGGCGAGCCGCCGCCGACCACCATGAGCAGCACGACGACGGGCAGGGCGAGCGCGGTGAGCTTGAGCCAGAACTGGAACGCCTGCACGAACGTGATCGCCCGCATGCCGCCCGCAGCGACGACGACCGCGACGATCACCGCGACCGCCACCGATCCCGCCCACGCCGGCAGGCCGGTCGTGATGCGCACCGTGAGCGCCGCGCCCTGCAGCTGCGGCACGATGTAGAACCAGCCGACCACGATCACGAGCACGCTCGTGACGAGTCGTGCGCCCCGCGACTCGAGCCGGGCCTCGGTGAAGTCGGGGATCGTGTACGCGCCGCTGCGCCGGAGCGGCGCCGCGACGAAGAGCAGCAGCATGAGGTACCCGGCCGTGTAGCCGATCGGGAACCACAGCGCCGACGCGCCCGTCAGCAGGATGAGCCCCGCGATGCCGAGGAACGACGCCGCAGACAGGTACTCGCCGCCGATCGCCGAGGCGTTCCACCACGGGCGCACGGTGCGGCTCGCGACGTAGAAGTCGCTCGTCGTGCGCGAGACGCGCAGTCCGTAGAACCCGATGAGCGCCGAGACGAGGGCGACCGCGGCGATCGCGATGTAGCCGATCGCGGGGTTCACGAGTCCTCCGCGAGGGCGCGGTAGCGGGCCTCGTTGCGCGCGGCCGCACGCACGTAGAGCACGCCCACCGTGATGACGAGGGGGTAGAGCCCGAAGCCGAGCAGGAGCCACGAGACGGGCACGCCGAAGACGAACGCGCGGTCGAGGTCGGGGACGAGTGCGATCGCGACCACGAAGAGCGCGGTCGCGACCATGAACCCGACGGCCACGACGACCGCGAGGCGCAACTGCGACCGGATGAGCGAGCGCACGTACAGCCCCTGCACGTCGCTCGTGCCGCCGCCGACGGTCGGCGCCGGTGGCGGCCCGCCCGCCTGCGGCGCGGTCACCCGCACCCGCTTGCTGCCCGCTGGTCGAGTGGGGAGCGCCCCTTCGACGGGCTGAGGCGCCGCGACCGGCTCGAGACCCTCGTCGCTCACGGCCGCGCTCGCAGGGTCGCCTGCTCGAGCCGTTCGCGCAGGCCCGGCAGGAGGCGCCGGCTCACGGGCAGCTCGGCCTGCCCGACCGTCACGCTCGGGTGGTCGGCGCCGAGCCGCACCCGCCGCACGTGAGCGAGGGCCACGAGGTACGACCGGTGCACCCGCACGAATCCCGCGTCGGCCCACTGCCGTTCGAGGTCGGCCATCGGCACGCGCACGAGGTAGCTCGCCTCCTCGGTGTGCAGCCGCGCGTAGTCGCCCTGCGCCTGCACGTAGCGCACGTCGTCGCGGCGGATCATGCGCGTCGTGCCGCCGAGCGTCACCGCGATCATCTCGGGCGGGGCGGATGCCTCGGGCGCGGTGCGGCCCGTGGCGCGGGTGCCGGCCGCGGTGATCGCCTCGACGACCCGTCCGACCGAGCGGTGCAGTCGCTCGGTGCGCACGGGCTTCAGCAGGTAGTCGACGGCCTCGAGGTCGAACGCCTCGAGCGCGCCCTCCTCGTCGGCGGTCACGAACACGAGCACGGGGCGCTGCTCGAAGCGCGCGAGCGCCCGCGCGAGGTCGAACCCCGTGAGGCCCGGCATGTGGATGTCGAGGAATGCGGCATCCACGGGCTCGCGCGCGAGCAGCCGGATGGCCTCGGATCCCGAGGAGGCCTGGTGGATCGTGCCGATCCGCGGGTCCTGCCGCAGGAGGTAGGCGAGCTCGTCGATCGCGGGCTGCTCGTCGTCGGCGATGAGCACGGAGATCATGGTGCGATCCTCCCATCACGACGCGGACCGGCCTTGGGCACGCGCATGCGCACGAGGGTACCCGCGCCGAGGTTCGTCTCGACGACGAGGCCGTGCTCGTCGCCGTAGACCTGGCGCAGCCGGGCGTCGACGTTGCGCAGGCCCACGTGCTCACCGTCGGCGGGGCCGCCCGCGAGCACGCTCGCGAGCGCCTCGGGGTCGATGCCGACCCCGTCGTCCTCGACGGTGACCTCGGCGTAGGCGCCCGAGTCGGCTGCCTCGATCGTGATGCGACCGCCGCCCTCCTTCGACTCGAGCCCGTGCCGCACGGCGTTCTCGACGAGCGGCTGGATCGAGAGGAACGGCACGACCGTCGAGAGCACCTCGGGAGCGATCTGCAGGGTGACCTTCAGCCGGTCGCCGAACCGGGCGCGCTCGAGCTTGAGGTAGCCGTCGATCGAGCGCAGCTCCTCGGCGATGGTCGTGAAGTCGCCGTGCCGGCGGAACGAGTACCGCGTGAAGTCCGCGAACTCGAGCACGAGGTCGCGGGCCTTCTGCGGGTCCGTGTTGATGAACGAGGCGATCGCGTTGAGCGAGTTGTAGATGAAGTGCGGGCTGATCTGGGCTCGCAGGGCCTTCACCTCGGCCTCCGCGAGGGCCGCGCGCGAGGCATCCAGTTCGCCCAGCTCGACCTGGGCCGCGACCCAGTCGGCGACCTCGCCGGTCGCCCGCACGAGGCCCGCCCGCACGGGGGAGGCGAACGCGACGATCGCGCCGACCGGGCCGGCGCCGCCGACGACGGGCGCGGCGACCGCGTCGGTCTCCCACGCCCCGATCGGGATGCGGCGCTGCACCGTCGCCCGCCCGCTCGCGAGCGCCTCGGCCGCGAGCCGTTCGGCGACCGGGCGCACGGCGTCGTCGCCGTCGATCGCGATCGCGCCCGTGCGGTCGGCGAGCGCGAGGCTGTCGCAGCCGAGGAGCGCGCGCAGGTGCTTGCCGGCGCGCTGCGCGTCGGGGCCCTCGAGCCCGCCGCGCAGGTGCTCGGCCGCCCGCGAGGCGAGGTGCAGGGTCTGGTAGGTCGCCTGCTCGGCGTCGGTGCCGAGCTCCTTCGAGGCGAGCACGATGCGTCGCAGGAAGATCACGAGCCCGACGGCGAGCGCACCCGCGGCCACGCCGACGGCGGCGGCGAGCAGCATCGACTCGGGCATGCACGCCAGCGTAATCGCCTCGCCGCACGGCGGGCGGCGGCATCCCTGCCGTTCGTCGCACCGACGGCGCCGTTCGTCGACGACGAGCGGCGCTCGCCCCACGCCGGCCGCCCGCGCGACGAGACTCGGCCACGGCAACACCGAACGCGACGGGCGCCCGCCCGTCGACCTCCTGAGAACAGCGAACCCCCGATGAAGGAGACGCCATGGGCAACGACGCCCTGAGCGCGGAGCAGCAGACGGCCCCACCCGTCGACTACCCCGCAGTCCAACGATCCCCCGAGTTCCAAGAGCTGCGCCACACGCACCGGAAGTTCGTCTTCCCCGTGCTCGGCGCCTGCCTCGTCTGGTACTTCGGCTACGTGCTGCTCGCGAGCTACGCGCACGACTTCATGTCGACGCCCGTCTGGGGGCACGTGAACGTCGCGATGCTGCTCGGCCTCGCGCAGGTGGTCACGACCTTCGCGGTCACCACCTGGTACGTCAGCTACGCCAACCGCAAGCTCGACCCGCGCGCCGAGACGCTGCGCGACGAGATCGAGTCGGGGCAGTTCGTCGCCCCCGCAGCCGAGGAGGCCGCACGATGAGCTTCACCGCAGTCGCGGCATCCGCCGCCGCATCCGTCTCGACCGGAGTCATCGCCGAAGCCGCACCCGCCGCCTCGCCCGGCGAGCCCTGGCTCAACATCGCGATCTTCGCCGCGTTCGTCGCGATCACGATGGTGATCGTGTTCCGTGCGAGCCGCAACAACAAGACCGCGGCCGACTACTACGCCGCCGGCCGCTCGTTCACGGGCGGGCAGAACGGCTCGGCGATCGCGGGCGACTACCTGTCGGCGGCGTCGTTCCTCGGCATCGTCGGCGCGATCGCGATGACGGGCTACGACGGGTTCCTCTACTCGATCGGGTTCCTCGTGGCGTGGCTCGTCGCGCTGCTGCTCGTCGCCGAGCTGCTGCGCAACACGGGCAAGTTCACGATGGCCGACGTGCTCTCGTTCCGGCTGAAGCAGAAGCCCGTGCGCATCGCCGCCGCGACGACCACGCTCGTCGTCTGCTTCTTCTACCTGCTCGCCCAGATGGCCGGCGCCGGCGGGCTCGTCTCGCTGCTGCTCGGCGTCGGCGACCAGCTCGGCCAGGCCGTCGTCATCACGGTCGTGGGCGCGCTCATGATCCTCTACGTGCTCATCGGCGGCATGAAGGGCACCACCTGGGTGCAGATCATCAAGGCGATCCTGCTGATCGCGGGCGCCGGCGTCATGACGGTGTGGGTGCTCGCGCTCAACGGCTTCGACTTCTCGGCGCTGCTCGAGAACGCGGTCGAGGTGGCCGAGAACCCGGCGATCCTCGACCCCGGCCTCAAGTACGGCGTCTCCGACCTGTCGAAGGTCGACTTCATCTCGCTCGGCCTCGCGCTCGTGCTCGGCACCGCGGCCCTGCCGCACGTGCTCATGCGCTTCTACACGGTGCCGACCGCGAAGGAGGCCCGCAAGTCGGTCGTCTGGGCGATCTGGCTCATCGGCATCTTCTACGTGTTCACGCTCGTGCTCGGCTACGGCGCCGCGGCCCTCGTCGGCCCCGCGACCATCGCCGCAGCGCCCGGCGGCCCGAACTCGGCGGCCCCGCTGCTCGCGTTCGAGCTCGGCGGACCGCTGCTGCTCGGTCTCATCTCGGCGATCGCGTTCGCGACGATCCTCGCGGTCGTCGCGGGCCTCACGATCACGGCGGCGGCGTCGTTCGCGCACGACATCTACGCGTCGGTCGTGAAGAAGGGCAAGCCCGAGCCGGGCGCCGAGGTCAAGGTCGCCCGTCGCACGGTCGTCATCATCGGCATCGTCGCGATCATCGGCGGCATCGGGGCGAACGGGCAGAACGTCGCGTTCCTCGTCGCGCTCGCGTTCGCCGTGGCCGCGTCGGCGAACCTGCCGACGATCGTCTACTCGCTCTACTGGAAGCGCTTCACCACGAAGGGTGCCCTGTGGAGCATGTACGGCGGCCTCGCGTCGGCGATCCTCCTCATCATCTTCTCGCCCGTCGTCTCGGGCTCGGAGACCTCGATGCTGAAGACCGCGGAGATCAACTTCGCCTTCTTCCCGCTGTCGAACCCGGGCATCATCTCGATCCCGCTCGCGTTCTTCCTCGGCTGGCTCGGCACCGTGCTCGACAAGGGCACCGAAGACCCGCTCAAGCAGAGCGAGATGGAGGTGCGCTCGCTCACGGGCGTCGGCGCCGAGAAGGCGACGCAGCACTAGAGTTCCGGCGGCGGGTGGGGGCCCGCCGCCGGACGAGACTCGACGCGGCGGCATTCGCCTGTCCCAACCGCGTCGAACCGATCGGGCGGATGCGGCGACTCAGGTCGCGGCATCCGCCCGCTTCACGTCAGGAGCGAGAGCGGCGCTGGCGGGCGATGCCCCAGCCGACGAGGCCGAGCCCGACGACCGCGACGATCGGGCCGACGATCGCCCACAGCGTGACCCCGCTCATGACGGAGCCGGGCAGGATCCCGACGCCTTGGAGGGTCCACACCGCGCCGATCAGGGCGAGCAGCACGCCGACGATGATGAGCAGCCACTTCATGGTTACCGCCTTTCCATCACGTCGATCATGGGATCGCGCCCGCGAAACCGCAAGGACGGAGGAGCCGGAGTCCCGAAGCCGCTTCGGGGCCGGTCCCTCTTCTTGTCAAGGGGGTGTACCGCGTGGTGCGCCCGGTGTGTGATGAAGGAGTCGGGACGCTGGGGGCGTACTCCGACGGCAGACTGACCCTCGGTCCGGGAGTAGAGACCCGCTACGGTTGACCGCCCAGGTGGCGGATTCGAGGGTCAGTCTGCTTCTTCGTGGATACGCCGCGGTCCTCGGGGCTCGATTCGCGCCGCGCTTCGCCGCCACGCGCCCCCAAGCGCTCACGACGAGTCGATTTCCTGTGCCACGATGACTGGCGTCCGGTGAGTACAGGCAAGACGTCGAACCCTGGTTCGTGGACTCGGAACACGGCGATTCCGGCGATTCTGGGCGGCGATTCTGCCGTGCAACGAGGGGGCTGAGCTAACTATGTTCAAGACAAAGGGAATCATCGTCGCGTGGGTGCTCGCGGGGGTGCTCGCCGTTATCACGTTCGTCCTGTTGGTCCTGGGTTTCGACCAGGCCGATGCGATCGCCGGCTCACCCGACGAGAGGATCGAGGGCCCCTACCCCTGGATCGACGGCCTCCCCGCGCTCGCGTTGATCCTCACCGGCGTGGCGATTCTGTGGGCAGGTGCGGCGATGATCATCGGAGCGTTCCGAACCCGGAATCGCGAGCGATCGAGCGCACCCGGGCGTTGACCGCTCTCGGGGGTCAGTCTGCTGCGGGCCGCGCGTGCGACGTGGCGTCGTCGCGGGTCGTGTCCGGCACGTCGGCGGTGATCCCGGCCTGGTCGCCTCGTCGCGCGGCCTGCCAGCCGAACGCGCGGACGACGAGGAATCCGACGAGACAGGTCACGCCCGCCTGGCCGAACCAGGCGGCGATGCCGAGCTGCGTTCCGCTGAGGCCGGACGTCGCCAAGGAGTCCGAGGTCTGCGAGAGCCCGAACAGGATGAACGCCAGTACGAGGCAGATCGATCCGAAGAGGCCGAGCGCGGTACCCCACGGGTTCTGATCGTCCATGGCGCGAGCATAGGTCGCGGGATGCCCCGTGGCGAGTCCCCCGAATGGGCGAGGCGACGTCGCGCCGCGCTACATGTTGATCATGTGCCCGACGAGGCCGTGGAACGCCTCCTGCAGCGCCTCCGACAGCGTCGGGTGGGTGTGCACGTTGCGGGCGAGCTCGAGCGCGCCGAGGTCCCACTTCTGGGCGAGCGTGAGCTCGGGCAGAAGCTCCGAGACGTCGGGGCCGATGAGGTGCCCGCCGAGCAGCTCGAGGTGCTGCTTGTCGGCGACGAGCTTCACGAACCCGACCGGGTCGCCGAGGCCGTTCGCCTTGCCGTTCGCCGAGAACGGGAACTTCGCCACGACCACGTCGTAGCCCTCGTCGCGGGCCTGCTGCTCGGTCAGCCCGAACGAGGCGACCTGCGGCGAGCAGAAGGTCGCACGCGGCATCATGCGGTAGTCGCCGAGCTCCATCGTCTCGGCGTCGCCGATCGTCTCGGCGGCGACGACACCCTGCGCCTCGGCGACGTGGGCGAGCATGAGCTTCGCGGTGACGTCGCCGATCGCGTAGATGTGCGGCACGTTGGTGCGCATGCGCTCGTCGATGGAGATCGCGCCGCGCTCGGTGAGCTGCACGCCCGCCGCCTCGAGCCCGATGCCGTCGACGTTCGGGGCGAACCCGACCGAGATGAGCGCCTTGTCGGCGACGAGCGAGCCGGGCTGACCATCGGCGCCGGTGTACGTGACCGTGACCGATGTGCCGTCGTCGACGACGGTCTCGACCTTGGTCGACGAGAGGATCGGGATGCCGAGGTTGCGGTACTGCCGGGTGATCTCCTTCGAGACCTCGACGTCCTCGTTGGGCAGCGCACGGTCGAGGAACTCGATGACCGTGACCTGCACCCCGTAGTTTCGCAGCACGTACGCGAACTCCATGCCGATGGCGCCCGCGCCGACGATCGCGATCGAGCGGGGAAGCTCGCGCGTGAGGATCTGCGTCTCGTACGTGACGACGTTCTGCGAGAGCTGAACGCCCGGCAGCAGCCGCACCTGCGAACCCGTCGCGATGATCGCGTTGCGGAACGAGACCTGCTCGACCGACCCGTCGGCCTTCGTCACGTCGATCGTGTTCGGCCCGGTGAAGACGCCGCGCCCGTCGATCTCGGTGATGCCGTTCTTCTTCATGAGGAAGTGCACGCCCTTGACGTGCTTCTCCGACACCTGGCGGCTGCGGTCGAAGGCCGCGCCGAAGTCGAAGTGCACGTCGCCCGAGATGCCGAACGTGGCGGCCTGGTCGTGGAAGATGTGGGCGAGCTCCGCGTTGCGCAGGAGCGCCTTCGACGGGATGCAGCCCACGTTGAGGCACACGCCGCCCCAGTACTTCTCTTCGATGACGGCCACGCTCAGGCCGAGTTGGGCGGCTCGGATCGCGGCCACGTATCCGCCGGGGCCGGCACCGAGCAGGACGACGTCGTATTCGCTCATGGCCGCCAGCCTATGCCCGCGCGCCGCCGGTTTCGAGGGGTCGGATGCCGCAGGCTGCCGTTCTTCGGCGGATTCCGGACAGGGAGTTCGCCAGCCGTTCCGGTGCCCGGCGGACCGCCGTAGCCTCGACGGGTGAGCACCACCGAGCAGACCGACACCCCGGCCGCGGCATCCCCCCTTCGACAGGCTCAGGGGGCGAAGCCCAAGCGGTTGTCGACCTGGGTGCAGTTCCTCGCGATGGGGCTCGTGTGGGGCGCCAGCTTCCTCTTCATGAAGGTCGCGCTCGGCGGGGTCTCGTTCGGGCAGATCGCCTGGTCGCGGGTCGTGCTCGGGGCGCTCGCGCTCGGCGTGATCGTCGCGGTCACCCGGCCGCGCGTGCCTGCGGCAGACGGCACGCCCGGTCCGGTACTGCCGCGCGAGCCGATCGTGTGGGTGCACTTCCTCGTGGTCTCGTTCACGACGTGCGTGATCCCCTACCTGTGCTTCGCGTGGGCCGAGCAGTACGTGTCGTCGAGCCTCGCGTCGATCTACAACGCGACGACGCCGATCATGACGGCGCTCATGGCGACCCTCGCCTTCAGGGTCGAGCGGCTCGGACTCAGCAAGTGGATCGGCGTCGGCATCGGCATCCTCGGCGTCGTCGTCGTGATCGGACCGTGGCAGTACCACGCGCTCACGGGCAGCCTCGCCGGCCAGCTCGCCTGCCTCGTCGCGACCGCCTGCTACGGGTTCACGTTCGCGTACCAGCGCAAGTTCCTCAGCCACCGGCCGATCGCGCCGGCGACGTTCGCGTTCCTGTCGATCGGCGTGGCGGCCGTCGTCATGCTCGCGCTCACCCCATGGCTCGCGATCGGGCCGATCGAGCTCGACTGGACGGTCGGCCTCTCGCTGGCTGCGCTCGGCGTGCTCGGGACCGGGCTCGCCTACATCTGGAACATCAACGTGCTGCGCGCGTGGGGGCCGACGGGCACTTCGACGGTGACGTACGTGACCCCGGTCGTCGGGGTCGCGCTCGGGGTGCTCCTGCTCGGCGAGCGGTTCAGCTGGCACGAGCCGCTCGGCGCCGCGCTCGTGCTGCTCGGCATTCTGCTGGCGCAGGGGCGGCTGCGGCTCGGTCGCCGGAGGTCGGTCGAGTAGTGCGAAGCGCGTATCGAGACCACCGGTGGCGTGGTCTCGATACGGCGCTGCGCGCCTACTCGACCGACTCGAGGGTTGACAGATCCCGGCGAGGATGGTTGGTTAGTTACTGTAGTAACTAACCAACATGCGAACGCACCGTTCGCATCAGCACCAGATGGGCCGGAATGGACGACTCGCGTCCGATCTTCATCCAGATCGCCGAACAGCTCGAGAACGACATCATCGACGGATCGCTGCCCGAGGGCTCGCAGATCCCGTCGATCAACGAGTTCGCGACCTTCCTGCGGGTGAACCCGGCCACTGCACTGAAGGGAGTGAGCCGCCTTGTCGACGACGGATTCGTGGAGAAGCGACGGGGGATCGGCATGTTCGTGACCACGGGCGCCCGCGAGCGCCTCATCGTCAGGCGGCGAGCCGAGTTCAGCGCCCAGTACCTCAGACCCCTCCTCGTCGAGGCCGAGAAGCTCGGCATCGACATCGACGACCTGGCGGGCATGCTCGCCGCACTCCGATCCGAGAGGACCGCATCATGACGGCCACCGTGGCCCGCGTCACCGGGCTCACCAAGCGCTACGGCGATTTCACCGCCCTCGACGGCGTCGACTTCGCCCTCCAGGAGAACCGCATCTACGGCCTGCTCGGGCGCAACGGCGCCGGCAAGACCACGATCATGCAGCTGCTCACCGGGCAGCTCTTCCCGAACGGGGGCGAGCTCGAAGTCTTCGGGCGCACCCCCGCCGAGCACGCCGACGTGCTGCGCCGGCTCTGCTTCATCGCCGAGGCGCAGCGCTATCCCGAGGACTTCCGGCCCCGGCACGTCTTCAAGTCCGCCCCATGGTTCTTCGAGAACTGGGACCAGGAGTTCGCCGACCGGCTGGTCGCCGACTTCCGGCTGCCGCTCAACCGCCCGATCAAGAAGCTCAGCCGCGGGCAGCTGTCGGCCGTGGGTGTCATCGTCGGGCTCGCCTCGCGTGCGCCGCTCACCTTCTTCGACGAGCCCTACCTCGGCCTCGACGCCGTCGCGCGGCACATCTTCTACGACCGGCTCCTCGAGGACTACGCCGAGCACCCCCGCACGATCGTGCTGTCGACGCACCTGATCGACGAGGTCGCGAACCTGCTCGAGCACATCATCCTCATCGACCAGGGCCGCATCCTGCTCGACCGCGACGCCGAGGAGGTGCGCGGGTCGGCGACCACGATCGCCGGAGCGAGCGCCGTCGTCGAGGAGTTCGTCGCCGACCGCCCGGTGATCGGGCGGGAACGCCTCGGCGGACTCGCCTCGGTCACGATCGACGGCCGGCTCGACCAGACCGAACGCGTGCGCGCCGCCGAACTCGGCCTCGAGCTCGCGCCGGTCTCGCTCCAGCAGCTCATCGTCCACCTCACCGGCACCGATCTCGCCGGTTCGTCCGAACAGGAGGCCGCAGCATGACCGCCGTCGCCACCGCACCCGCCGAACGCGGGACCATGCCGACCGGCCGCGTGCGGCCGGGCGAGATCTGGCGCATCGTGCGCCTGCTCGCCGTGAACCCCACCATCTTCTTCGGCATCCCGTGGATGATCCTCGGCGGCGCCTGGGTGATCACCATGCTGATCGCCCTCATCCTCCGCGCGTCCGGCATCTCCGACGCCGAGGACGGGTTCCGATACAGCTGGGCCGTGCTCTCGCCGCAGTGGTACCTCGTCGTCGTCGGCGTGCAGGCCGTCGCGTACACGCTCTCGTTCGCGTTGGGCTTCGGGTCGACGCGCCGCGACTACTGGCTCGGCATGAGCCTCATGTTCCTCTTCGTCTCCACCGAGATGGCAGTCGCGATCGCAACGCTCGTGCAGGTCGAGATCGCGACCGACGGCTGGTTCATCGGCGCCGGCATGTTCGACGCGCTCTGGTACGGCCAGTCGGGCTGGTGGTTCGACTTCTTCACGACCTTCTCGTTGCAGCTGTTCGTGCTCTTCGTCGGTGCGGGCATCACGACGGTGTACATGCGCTGGCGGATGCGCGGCATGATGACCCTGCTCTTCAGCGTGCTCGCGGTCGTGCTCGTGTTCGTCGCGACGGTCATGCTGACGGGGTCGGGCCCCGAGCTGGCGTCGTGGCTCGCGACGATCGGCATCGGCGGCGTCTTCGGGATCGTCCTCGCGCTCGCCGTGGTGTCGGGGCTCGCCGGGTACTTCGTGGTCAGACGGGCCACGCCGCGCTGATCCAGCGCGTTCGAGACCGCGGCGCGGCATCCGATCGGGGGAACGGATGCCGCGCCGCATGCACGACCCGGGATCATCCGCAGGGATGACGCGTCGGCCGCGAGATGCGACTCGCGCCCGACGCGCCTCAGTGCCCGGCCCCGGCAGGCTCGAGGGTATGAGTTCCTTCGTGCTCGAGGCATCCGGCCTCGTCAAGACCTATGGCCAGACCCGGGCCCTCGCGGGTGTCGACCTGCGCGTGCGCACCGGCGAATCGCTCGCGATCATGGGTGCTTCGGGATCGGGCAAGACGACCCTGCTGCACTGCCTCGCCGGCATCGTGCCGCCCGACTCCGGAGCCGTCTCGTTCCTCTCGGGTGCCGGCCGCGTCGACGTCACCGCGCTCGGCGAGCGCGAGCGGTCGCGACTGCGCCGCGAGGCGTTCGGCTTCGTGTTCCAGCAGGGCCTGCTGATCCCCGAGCTCACCGCCGTCGAGAACGTCTCGCTCGCCCTCATGCTGAACGGGATGCCGCGGGCGAGAGCCGAGGAGTACGGGCGCGGCTGGCTCGCAGCCCTCGGGCTCGCCGGCATGGAGGACCGCCGCATCGGCCAGCTCTCGGGCGGACAGGCGCAGCGCGTGGCGATCGCCCGCGCGCAGGTCACGGGCGCACCCGTGGTGTTCGCCGACGAGCCGACCGGCGCACTCGACTCGGCGACCTCGGCCGACGTCATGCAGGCGCTCCTCGACTCCACCACGGGCCAGGGCCGCACGCTCGTGCTCGTCACCCATGATGCGGATGTCGCGGGCAGGTGCTCGCGCATCGTCGACATGCGCGACGGCCGCATCGTCGGCGAGCGGGTGCCCGCCGGTGCCGCGGCGGCGCAGGCGGCTTCGACCGGGGCGGATGCTGCAGCCGGCGCCGCATCGGGGGTGCCGGCGTGATCGCGCGGGTCGCCTGGCTGCTCGCCCGCCCGGGGTCGGCGGGCGTCGCGACGCTCGCGCTGCCCGTCACGGCCTTCGCGATCGTGACGGCGCTGCTGCTCACCGTCATCGGCGGCGCGCAGACGTTCTGGACGTGGACCGACGACGTCGCCTTCACCTACCAACTGCTCGCCGTGGTCGCGCTCGTGCTGCTCGTCGTGCCGCTCGCCTCGCTCGGCGGGGCCGCGGCCCGGCTGTCGGCACGCCGCCGCGACGACCGGCTCGCGACGTTGCGCCTGCTCGGCGCCACGCCCTCGACCGTGTCGACGCTCGCCGTCGTCGAGTCGGCGGTGTTCGCGTTCGCCGGCGGCGTGGTGGGCGTCGGGCTCTACTTCGTGATCGTGCCGCTGCTCGCGCTCGTGCCGTTCCGCGGCGAGCCGCTCGGCGTCGACGGGGTGCTGCTCGGCTGGCCCGTGCTCGCCGGGGTCGTCGCGGGCGTCGTCGCGCTCGCCGCCGTCAGCGCCGTGCTCGGGCTGCGCAAGGTCGTCATCTCGCCGCTCGGCGTGCGCACCCGGCAGGACGCGCCGAAGCTCTCGTGGCTGCGGTTCGTGATCGGCGCGGTCGTGGTGCTCGCGTCGTTCGCGCTCATGGGCATGCTGCAGGTCGCCGGCTCGGCGATCGTGCTCGTCGCGATCCTCGCCGTCGGCTTCGGCGGCACGCTCGCCGTGCTCAACCTCGTGGGGCCGTGGGTGATCCGACTCGTCGCGAAGGGGCAGGCCCGGCGGGCGAAGCGCCCCGCGCAGCTGCTCGCCGCCAGGACCGTGCTCGAATCGCCGAAGGCCGCCTGGCGGCAGGTGTCGGGCGTCGCGATGACGAGCTTCATGGCGGTCTTCGCCGGCGTCGGCCTCGCGATCGTCGACCTCGCAGGTTCCAGCGCCGACCGCGAGTCGCTCGAGCTGTTCGCCGACATCCGCACCGGCATCCTCATCACCGTGATCGGGTCGTTCCTCATGGTGGCCTGTTCGGTGGGCGTCAACCAGGCGGCCGGTATCCTCGACCGCCGCGACCTCTACCGCTCGCTCGACATGCTCGGCATGCCCGAGTCGACGATGGACGCCGCCCGTCGCCGCTCGGTCATGTCGCCGCTGCGCATCACCGCGATCGGCTCGGCGCTCGTCGCCGCGTTCGTGATGCTGCCGCTCACCGGTGCCGCGCTCATCGTGCAGCCGCTCGCCCTCGTCGTCGTGGCCGCCGTGCTCGCGGCCGGCATCGGAGTCGTCTGGCTCGGACTCGCGGCGACCCGGCCGATGCTCGCACGCACCTCGGCCGCGGCATCCTGAGCGCTGCCGTCTAGAGCGACGAGCCGACCGGTGACCAATAGCGGAGGTGAACCAGGAGCGGAGCGTTCGGCGAGTCCTGTGCCGGGCCGAACATGGGAGTGACGCACACGGAGAGGAGGTTGAGGGTCGGGGAGAGGGTGCACCGCTCCTCCTCGATGCCCATGTCCGCGGCGAGCTGTCGCGCCGACCGGCCCTCCGGAGGATCGATGTTCACCACGAGCCAGCAGCCGCCCGACGCGCAGTCCTTCTCGCTCGAGCGCACCGTCGCGCCCGCCGGCAGCTCGGTGCCGAACGAGGCGGGCGGCACGCTGCCCTCGGTCACGAACAGGTGGCTCACCGCCACGTAGAGGAGCCACGTGCCGACGATGACCACGGCGACGGCAGCGACCACGATCCGGATCGTCGTCCGCCGTGCGGGGTCGGGGGATTCGGCCGTCGTCATTCGGCCGGCCTCAGCACCGTCAGCACGTAGGTTTCGGGATCGGGGCAGGCCTCCTGCAACGCGGCATCCATCTCGCGGTCCATGAATCGCTGGTCATCGGCCGACGACGGGAACCAGACGAACCCGGGATACGTGTCGACCCAGACCTCGCGTCCGGGCGGCTCGGCCACCTCGATGCCGTTCGCGGCGAGGCACGGGCCGTAGAACTCGGTGAGATAGTCGTAGACCCAGCCGAGCTCCAGGTCGTTCGGGCCGGGGTTCGTGATCTTCGTCGGGTGGGCGGTGTCGCACGCATACCCCGCGATCAGGTCGTCCTCGTCGCTGCCCGACCAGCCGATGGAGTCGGGCGGCCCGTCGGTGTTGCCCGACGTCCGCCCTTCGGAGATCTCGAGGCCGGCCGCCTCGTAACAGTCGCGCAGCACGTCGTTGCGGTTCTCCTCGGTGACGTAGCCCTCGAACGCGACTTGCGGCCGCACCGCATCGGGGTAGGTCGCGAGCACGCCCTGCCAGCGCGCGTCGGCGTCCGCGAGCCGCTTCGCCTCCGACTCCGCCTCGCTGAGCGGCGGGTCGGGCTCGGGGTACGGCGCCAGGTCGGGCATCTCGATGCCGACGATGGCGGAGGCCGGATCGGTCGGCGTCGGGTCGGTGACGGCGGGCTGCGCGGTACACGCGGTCAGCGCGAATACGGATGCGACAGGGATTGCGATGCGCCAGACGGTGGTCCTTCGTGGACCCCGCGGGCGGGGCGATGAACTGATCGCATCGGTGCGGTCTGTGCGCATTGGGCGTCCTCGTCCTTCGTTGCAGCGGCATGCCGTCTACACGTATATGTCCGGAGCGCCCGGAAAGGTTCCGGATCCGTCCCGCCGGGTCGTCGCACCCGATGCGCGGTCAGCGGTTCAGGGTCGTGAACAGGTCGAAGACCATGAACGCGGGCCACAGGAGCCCCTGGAAGAACGCCCAGACGACCTCCCAGAACCCGTCGGCCTGGCCGAAGAAGTAGAACCACGCCCCGAAGATGCCGAGGCCGTAGATCGCGCCCCCGCCGACCACCGCACTGTTGCCGCCGCTGCGTTCACCCATCGCGACCACCTCCGCGCCCGACGCTACGCCCCGAGCGCCCCGACGCGCCACCGGCGACGTCGGGTGTCCTGCGACTTCGCGCGACCCCTGCCGTGCGAAGTACGCTCGAAGCATGACTGACGATGCCGCATTCGACGACCGCGACGCCGCGATGAGCGAGCTGCTCGGCATCCGATCGAGCATCGACAACATCGACGCCGCGCTCATCCACCTGCTGGCCGAGCGGTTCAAGTTCACCCAGCAGGTCGGCCGGCTGAAGGCCGTGCACGGGCTGCCGCCGAGCGATCCCGACCGTGAGAAGCGTCAGATCGCACGACTCCGCTCGCTCGCCGAAGACGCCCACCTCGACCCGGCCTTCGCCGAGAAGTGGTTCAACTTCGTCGTCGCCGAGGTGATCCAGCACCACGAGGAGCTCGCGAACGGCGGCAACGCCGAGCGCGGGCTGTGAGCACCGGCGCACGGTGAACTGGTATCCGGCGCCGCTGCCGTCGCAGGTCGGCAAGCGGTATCTCGTCACGGGGGCGAATGCGGGCCTCGGCTTCTTCACCGCCGCCCGGCTCGTGGGCGCCGGCGCCCACGTGACGCTCGCAGGGCGCAGCCCCGAACGCATCGAGGCTGCGCTGGCCGCGATCACCGACGCCATGGCGCGCACGCCGAACGGCGTCGAGGGGGCCCTCGAACCGCTCGTCGTCGACCTCGCGTCGCTCGACTCCGTGCGAACCGCTGCCCGCCGTCTCGGGCACCGGCCGCCGCTCGACGGGGTCGTCGCGAACGCCGGCATGGTGCACACACCCGGCGCGCGGCTCACCTCGCCCGACGGCAACGAGCTCGTCCTCGCGACCAACGTGCTCGGCCACTTCGCCCTGCTCGCCGACCTCGTGCCGCATCTCGCCGACGGGGCCCGCATCGTGTCGCTCGGGTCGCTGTCGAGCAAGCTCTCGACGTTCCGCATCGACGACCTGCAGCTCGAGCGGGGCTACGACTTCTGGCGGGCCTACGCGCAGTCGAAGATCGCGACGCAGGTCTTCGCGTTCGAGCTCGACCGGCGGCTGCGGGCATCGGGGCTGCCGATCGCGAGCCTCGTCGCCCACCCCGGCTACTCGATCAGCGGACGCACCCCGCGCGTGCCCGGGGTCAACGAGCCGACCGCGGGCGCTCGCTTCGCCGATGCGCTGCAGGCCCCGTGGGCGCAGGGCAAGCATCGCGGCGCCGAGGCCACCCTGCACGCGCTCACCGCACCCGAGGCCGAGGGTGGCCAGTTCTGGGGCCCGCGGTACCTCGTGAAGGGGCGGCCCGTGCTGCAGCATCCGACCCGCACCTCCACCGACGCCGAGATCGCTGCGCGCGTCTGGGCCTTCGCCGAGCAGGCGACGGGCACGACGTTCGCACTCGGCAGATGAGCGGTCCCGAGAGCGACGAGCGTCGCGGCTTCTTCTCGCGGCCGACGGTGCGCCGCATCCTCTCCCGGATCGTGATCGCCGTCGGCATCGTGCTCGCCCTCATCGCGCTCGTGAGCGCGCGCTACGGCCTGCTGTTCGCGGCGGTCATCCTGGTCGGCCTCGGCGCCGCGCTCGGCCCGGCACGACTGCGCCGCTGACCACGACGCGTCGCCGCGGCATCCCGATCGGAACCGCGTCGCCGACCCGCCGCGCCCGGTTCACCGACCGGTAACCGCGGCGACCCCGGGCGTTGGCGCCTGCTGCCTACCGTGAGGCATCGGACACGCACCGCCAGCGCCCGAGAGCCGGGCCGGCGTACACGAAAGGTCTCCGATGCACACCATCACCAAGAGCTGGACGGCCGTCGCAGCAGCGGCCCTCCTCACCGTCGGCCTCGCGGCCTGCACCTCGGCGAACGCCGCCGAGGACACCGGCGACACCGCGTCGAGCTCGAGCGAGGCGAAGTTCGCGGTCGACGAGAACACGCTCGTCTTCGGCGTCGTGCCCGACTCGGTCGACACCGAGACCAACTACCAGCCGCTCATGGACTACATCGCCGCCGAGACCGGCAAGACGGTCGAGTACCACGAGTCGACCGACTACGCCGCCCTCATCGAGGCCGCCGTCGCCGGCAAGATCGACGTCGCGAGCTTCTCGGGCTTCACCTACGTCACCGCGACGAACAACGGCGCCGCGATCACGCCGATCTCGTCGATCGTCACCGCGGAGGGCCAGGAGCCCGGCTACTACTCGCAGGCCATCGTGCCCAAGGGCTCCGACATCACCGACCTCGCCGGCTTCAAGGGCAAGAAGGTCTGCTTCGTCGACCCGTCGTCGACCTCGGGCTACCTGTTCCCGACCTACAACCTGCTCGAGGCGGGCATCGACCCCGAGACCGACATCACGCCGGTGTTCGCGGGAAAGCACGACGTCTCGGTCACGAAGACCGGTGAGGGCGTCGAGTGCGAGGCCGGCTTCGCCGAGGACAGCGAGGTCGCCAAGAGCGACAAGGTCGAGGTCGTCGCCGAGACCATGGTCCCCGGTGCCCCGATCGTCGTCTCCGACACCCTGCCCGACGAGCTGACGTCGCAGCTCACCGACATCCTCGGTGAGGTCACGATCGACGACATCATCGCCTCGGGCGTGAAGTCGGCCGACAGCGACGGCTTCCGCAGCGTGTTCTACGCGACGGTGCCCGTCGACGACGAGTACTACGACACGATCCGCGACATCTGCGAGAAGACCGAAGCGGAGCAGTGCCAGGGCTGACGCCCGACCGCTGAATCGCGACGCGCGCGCACGGACACGGAGACGGACATGCAACGAACGGACGAGGACATGAACGAGACCGCCGGCAGCCAGGGCGCACCGGTCATCGAGGTGGCGGGTGTCACCAAGGCGTTCGGGTCGACGATCGCGCTCCGGGATGCCTCGCTGGAGGTCTCCCAGGGCGAGATCGTCGTGCTCCTCGGCCTCTCGGGGTCGGGCAAGTCGACGCTCCTGCGTCACCTCGACGGTCTCGAGACCCCGACCTCCGGTTCCGTGCGCGTGCTCGGCCAGGAGGTGCCGCGCCTGTCGGGCCGGCGCCTCCGGGCCCTGCGCAGCCGCATCGGCTTCGTGTTCCAGCAGTTCGAACTGGTGCCGTCGCTCACGGTGCTCGAGAACGTGCTCACCGGGGCCCTCGCCGAGGTGCGCGGCCCGCGCCTCGGGCTCTGGAGCTACCCGCGGCGACTGAAGCTCGCGGCCCTCACCCACCTCGACCGGGTGGGCCTGCTCGACCGCGCCTACCAGCGCGCCGACACCCTCTCGGGCGGCCAGCAGCAGCGGGTCGCGATCGCCCGCGCCCTCATGCAGGACCCCGAGATCCTGCTCGCCGACGAGCCCGTCGCCTCGCTCGACCCCGAGTCGAGCGAGCAGGTCATGGCGCTCATCCGCGAGATCGCGATGGACGCCGGGCTCACGGTCGTCTGCAGCCTGCACCAGGTCGACCTCGCCCTCGCGTGGGGCGACCGCATCGTCGGTCTCCGTCACGGCGAGGTCGTGCTGGACACGCCGGCCGAGGGGCTCTCGAAGGCCGAGGTCATGGAGATCTACGGCCGGGTCGCGACCGCGACCGCCGAGCTCGAGGCGATCGAGCGCGAGCTGACCACGGTGCCCGACCTGTTCGATGGCGAGCACCTCGCCGCCGAACCGGAGCCCGCCGGACGATGACCGCACTCCTCGCCCCGGAGCAACGGCCGGCCGCGGCATCCCCGGGCGGTTCGATCGCCGAGCGCGCGCCGCGCCGCGTCGTCTCGCCCGAGCGCATCGCAGCGGCGCTGACGCTCGTCGTGATCGTCGGCCTGGCGGTCGTCGCCGTCGCGCAGTCGGGCATCTCGATCTCGGGCATGATCGACAGCTGGGACAACGCCGAGCGATTCTTCGCCCGCGTCGGCCCCATCACCTTCCCTGAGCCGGCCGAGCTCGCGTACCTCACCGCGCTCACCGTCGGCCTCGTGCTCTGCGGCACCCTGCTCGCCGCCGTGATCTCGGTGCCCGTCGCCTACCTCTCGGCCGCGAACACGACGCCCGGCCCCGGCTGGCGCGCCCTCGGACGCTTCATCAGCGTGCTCACCCGGGCGGTGCCCGACGTCGTGCTCGCGATGGTGTTCGTGCTCATGTTCTCGCTCGGCACGCTGCCCGGCATCCTCGCGATCGGCATCCACTCGATCGGCATGATCTCGAAGCTCTTCGCCGACGCCATCGAGCAGATCGACGAGGGGCCGCGGCTCGCCATCCGCGCGGCGGGCGGCTCGAGGTGGCAGGAGTTCACGAGCGGCATCCTGCCGCAGGTGCTGCCCTCGTGGGTCGCGACCGTGCTGCACCGCAACGACATCAACCTGCGCGGGTCGGTCGTGCTCGGCTACGTCGGCGTCGCGGGGCTCGGCCTCGAGATGTCGTTCGCCTTCAAGTCGCTGAACTACTCGCTGGGCATCGGCATCGCGATCGTCATGTTCGCCCTCTGCGTCGTCATGGAGATCATCTCGAGCGCGGTGCGCAAGGCGATGCTCACGGGCGGCCGCTCCTCGGGCGGGCCGCTCACGGCCTCGACTCCGGATGCCGCGATCCGACGTCCGTGGACCGGATCACGCGTGCGCAATGTCGTCTGGGGGTGGATCGCCGCCGCGGTCGTCGTCGGCAGCATCGCCATCTGCGACATCCAGTGGGGCGACCTCGTCACCGTGTGGGCGAAGATCCCCGCGGTCGCCGTGCAGTTCTGGCCGCCGGGCTTCGGCAGCTACGACGCGGAGACCATGTTCGGGGCGATGGGCCAGACCATCGGCATCGCGCTCGCCGCGACGCTGCTCGCACTCGTCGTCTCGGTCGTCGTGGGCTCGCTCGCGGCCCGCAACGTCGCGCCGAACGGCACGACGCGCACGTCGATGCGGTTCCTGCTCGTCGCCATCCGCGGCGTGCCCGAGGTGATCCTCGCCATCGTGCTCATCGTCATCACGGGGCTCGGCGCCCAGGCCGGCACCCTCGCGCTCGCGTTCGGCGGCATCGGCCTCGCGGGCAAGCTCATCGCCGACTCGTTCGAGGAGGTGAAGGCCGGACCCGAGCGTGCGCTCGCCGCCACCGGCGCGAGTCGCGGCCAGGTGTACGCCTCCGCGACGCTGCCGCAGGGCACGCCCGCGCTCATCGGGCACGGCTTCTACCTGCTCGACACGAACGTCCGCGCAGCGACCATCCTCGGCATCGTCGGCGGCGGCGGCATCGGCTACTACCTGCTCAACGCCGGACAGGGATCGAACTACCAGGTCGTCACCGCGATTGTGCTCATGATCCTCGTGACCGTGCTCGTCGTGGAGGGGGTCGCGATGTGGATGCGGCGGGTGTTCCGATGAGCCGCACGTTCGATGTCGCCGTCGTCGGGTCGGGGGTCGTCGGCCTCGGCGCCGCGCTCGCCGCACACCGTCGCGGTCAGCGGGTCGTCGTGATCGAACGGGGGTCGGAGCCGACCGGCGCGTCGATCCGCAACTTCGGCCACCTGTGCTTTACGCCCCAGCACGGTCGTGCGCGCGAACTCGCCCTCGCCTCGCGCGAGATCTGGCTCGGACTCGCCCGCGACGCGGGCGTCTGGCTGCGCGAGTCGGGCACCCTCGTCGCCGCCCGTGCCGACGACGAGCTCGCGGTGCTCGGAGAGCTCGCGGCGCTGCGCGGCGACGAGGTCGAGCTGCTCGACGCCGCCGAGGCATCCCGCCGCATCCCGGCCGCACCGGGCTCGCTCGCCGGCGGCGCGCACCTGCCGCGCGACCTGCAGGCCAACCCGCGCCAGGCGCTCGGCGCGATCGCCGCGCGCCTCGAGGCGTCGGGCGTCGAGTTCCACCGCCGCACGAACGTCGCCCGCGTGCGGGGCTCACGTGCCGTCGGCCGCGTGCGGGGCTCACGTGCCGTCGGCGGCGGCGCGGCTGTCGTCGAGACGAGCCGCGGGCCGATCGAGGCCGGCGAGGTCGTCGTCGCGGTCAACCACGACGTCGACCTGCTCTACCCCGAGCTCGCCGAGGCGCACGGCATCGTGCGTTGCGGGCTCGACATGCTGCGCGTCTCGGCCAGGCTGTCGGCACCGCTCGAGGCGCCGCTGCTCACGGGCTGGTCGCTCGTGCGGTACGGCGCATTCGCCGCGACGGATGCCGCGACCCGGCTGCGCGAGCGCCTGCACGCCGAACGCCCCGACCTCGCGGCGCTCGACCTGAACCAGATGTACACGCAGCTGCCCGACGGGTCGCTCATCGTGGGTGACACCCACTCCCGCGGCGAGGCGATCGAGCCGTTCCAGGGGGAGTCGGCGTTCGACGCGCTGCTCGAGGTGACCGCCGAGCTCTTCGGCGTGGCGCGCCCCCGGGTCATCGAACGGTGGCAGGGCGTCTACGCGTCGGGGCCTGACGAGTTCCTCGTCGAACGCGTCGAACCGGGCGTGCACGTCGTCGCCGCGACGACCGGCATCGGCATGACCTGCGGGCTCGGCCTCGCCGAGCACGTCGTGCACCGCGCCCTCGACGGCGAACCCGCGTCGAACGGGCTCGCGACGGGGCATCCCGCCACCCAGACCACCACCCAGGAAGGCCGATCATGACCATCGACACCCGCGAAGAGACGCGCCCCGAGCTCGGGCTCGAGACCGACGACGAGCTCGCAGAGCTCGACGAGGCCGCGGAGCTCGCCGACCCCGACGACCTCGACGACGAGGACGGCGAGATCGAGCTCATCGTGCTCGACATGGCCGGCACGACCGTCGTCGACGACGGCGTCGTCGAGCGGGCGTTCGCGCTTGCCGCCGAGCGCAGCGGCATCATCGCCGAGGGCGGCGACTTCGATGAGGCGCTGCAGTACGTGCGCGACACCATGGGGCAGTCGAAGATCGAGGTCTTCCGGGTGCTCGCCGACGGCGATGAGGATGCGGCCCAGCACGCGAACGCCGAGTTCGAGGGCGCCTACGCCGAGCTCGTCGCGAGCGAGGGCGTGGCCGAGATCCCAGGTGCGGCGCGCGTGATCACGCGGTTGCGCGACGCCGGTGCCTCCGTCGTGCTGACGACCGGGTTCTCGCCCGTCACGCGCGACGCCCTGCTCGACGCGCTCGACTGGCGCGGGCTCGCCGATCTTGCCCTCTCGCCCGCCGACGCCGGGCGCGGACGTCCGTACCCCGACCTGCCGCTCACCGCGCTGCTGCGCACCGAGACGAGCTCGGTGGAGGCGATGGTCGTCGTCGGCGACACCGTCAGCGACATCGAGTCGGGCGTCGCTGCAGGCGCCGGTCTCGTCGTCGGCGTGCTGACCGGCGCGCACGACCGCGACTCGCTCGAGGCCGCCGGGGCCGACGCCGTCATCGCGAGCGTCGCCGAACTGCCGGCGCTGCTCGGCCTGCACGGCGAGTAGGGGGAGCCGATGCACACCGTCGTGCGCGTCGCGGGGCCCGACCTGCTGCTGCGACCCGCCCCGGTCGCGATGGTCTGGTACGAACCGGGCCGGGCGCACGAGGCGCTCGCGGCGCCCGGCGTGCGACTGTCGCCGGGTGAGGCGCTCGTCGAGGTCGAGCTGGCGACCGTCTGCGGATCCGACGTGCACACCGTGCGCGGCGACCGGCCGGCGCCGGCGCCGCTCGTGCTCGGCCACGAGCAGGTCGGTCGCATCGTCGCGGTCGGCGACGGTGCGGTGCGCGCCGACGGCTCGGCGCTCGAGCTCGGCGACCGCGTGGTGTGGTCGGTCGCGGTGAGCTGCGGCGACTGCGACCGCTGCCGGCGCGGACTCGAGCAGAAGTGCCGGGCGCTCGCCAAGTACGGCCACGAGCGGGTGCACCGGGGCTGGGAGCTCTCGGGCGGCTTCGCCACGCACGTGCAGCTCAAGTCGGGCACCGCCGTGGTGCGCGTGAGCGAGGAGCTTCCGGCCCTCGTCGCCGCGCCCGTCTCGTGCGCGACCGCGACCGCCGTCGCCGCGCTCGACGCGGCCTCGGCGCACGTGCCGCTCACCGGCAACGCCGTGCTCGTCACGGGCGGCGGCATGATCGGGCTCAGCGTCGCCGCGATCGCGCGCGAGGCCGGTGCCGAGGTGATCGTCTCCGAACCGGATGCCTCGCGGCGAGAGTTCGCCCGTCGACTGGGTGCGCTCGTGGCCGACCCGCGGGCGCCACGCGGCGGACCCGAGCACCTCGACACGGTGATCGAGCGCCTCGCAGCCCGCGGCATCCCCGAGCTGCTCGTCGCCGTCGAGGCGTCGGGTGCGGCCCCGGCCGTGCGTGCGGCCGTCGACGCGGTCGGCGTCGGCGGCGTCGCCGTGCTCGTCGGCAGCGTGTCGCCCGGCACCGAGTTGCGGCTCGACCCCGAACGGCTCGTGCGCGGGCTCGTGACGATCACCGGTGTGCACAACTACACGGGCGCGCAGCTCGAGCGGGCGGTCGCCTTCCTCGAGCGGTCGTGGCGGTCGCTGCCGCTCGACGAGCTCGTCGGCATCACCCACGGGCTCGACGAGCTCGATCGCGCCCTCGCCGAGGCGGCGACGGGTGAGTACGTGCGGGTCGGCGTCGCGCCGGGGCGGCGTACCGTGCCGCATCCGGTCGAGCGCGGCTGAGGGGCCGATCGATTACCGCTCCGCCCGGCGCACGCGGCACCATGGTGGCATGACGGATGCCACGGGGTCGGCGTCGGCCGGAGCGGTGATCGAGCGGGTTCGGGCGTCGTTCGCCGCGGCCGCCGCGAGCCTCGCCGCAGCGGGCGCGCGCACCGAAGTGCTCGCCGAGCTCGTCGAGCCGAAGCGCGTGCTCGGCATCGCCAGGGCGCCGCGGATGGCGCAGCTCGGCCGTGTGTGGCGTCTCGGCGTGCTGCTCGTCGCGTCCGACGGCTCGGCGTACGCCACCGGACACGTCGTACGTGCCGAGCTGCCCGCGCGACGCAGCGTGCTCGCCGACAGCGTCGCCGAGCACCGCGCATGGCAGGCCGCCGCTGTGCGCGGAGGCATCGCCGAGGGCGAGACCGTCGACTTCGATGCCGCACCCGTCGACCTCGATACGCTCGGTCGCGACGGGGTCTCGGGGCCGCTGGTCGTGCGCGACGGTGACGCGTTCGTGCGCTGGAACCCGAACCAGCCCGACGCGCTCGCCGAGCTCGAGCGGTACCTCGCCGACCGGGTCGGCCTGCTCGTCGAACCACCCGCGGGAGCCTGAGGCCCCAGCCGCCGATTGCGGCCGGTCGCTAGGGTGGCGCTTGTGAGGTGGTACCGGAGCGAGGGTGCACGTGAATTCGTGGTGGCCGCCAACGACGGCATCATCGGCACCGCTGGCGTGCTGCAGGGCTTCGCCGGAGCCGGTGCCTCGAGCACCACCCTGCTCGTCGCCTCCGTCTCGGCGATGGTCGCGGGCGCCGTCGCCGGCTTCGGTTCGAAGTACGCCGAGCTCGCGGCGGAGCGCGACGCCCAGCAGGCACTCATCGCGGACGAGGCGAGCGACCTCGCGAGTGACGACGCCGATGAGCTCGCCGACCTGGCCGAGCACTTCGAGGAGCGGGGCGTGCCCGGGCCGCTCGCGGAGGAGGTCGCGAGCGAGATGCACCGCCACGAACCGCTCGCGGCCCACCTCGAGACCGAGCACGGGATCACGGAACCGATGCGCGCACTCCAGCCCCTCGCGGGCGGGGCGATGAACGCGCTGGCGCTCGCGAGCGGGTCGGCACTGCCGTTGCTCATCCTGCTCGCCTATCCCGCCGCGTGGGAGTCCTGGGCGGTCTTCGTCGCCGTCCTCGTGTCGCTCGCGGTCACGAGCATGCTCGTCGCCGTCTCCGCGAGGACATCGGTGCCCCGTGCGCTCACGAGGACGATCGGCATCGGTGCCGCGACGATGCTGCTCAGCTACCTCGCCGGTGTGCTCATCTTCTGAGCGGCACCCGCTCCGCGGCAGCCCGGGCCGCGCCCGAACCGACCGCCGGACGCCTCAGGGCCTCGGCTCGGCGGGCGGCTCGCCGGCCTCGCCGGAGACATCCGCAGCGCCGTTCTCGCCGTCGTGAGCGGACTCATCGACGCCTGCGCCGGCGTTCTCGCCCTCACCTGCGCCGCGGCCCGCGGCCGGATCGCGATCGCCGTCGGCGTCGCGCTCGCCGCCCTGCTGGCTCTGCTCCTGGATGGTGCGCATCATCGAGTCGCGCAGGCCCTCCTGGCCGGTGTGCAGCTCCTGGTACTTCTCACCGGCACCGGCGAACGGGCCGAACGCCTCGCGCATGCGCTGCCCGGGCGGTGCCTTCACGGCGCGCATGATCACCCCGATGAGGATGATGATCGCGAACACGACGATCGCGCCGCCCGCGACCCAGCCCATGAGCACGTAGTCACTGCCCTGCATGCGACGCCTCCGTGAACCCGAAGACGCTGACCGGCTCGAGCCGCCCGTCGCGCAGGCCCTCGAGCACCTGCCGCTCGTGAGGCACGACCGGTTCGGGCAGCGCGTCGAGGGCGAACCACTCGAGGGCTGCGGCCTTCTGCGTCTCGACGATGCGGGGCTCGCCCGACCACTCGCACACCTGGAAGAACACGTCGAAGCGCTGCTCGATCGGCCGTCCGGAGCCGTCGGTGCGGTGCATGAGCGTGAGCAGCTCGAGCGCGCTCGGAGCGACCTCGACGCCGAGCTCTTCGAGCGCCTCGCGCGCAGCGCCCGTCGGCAGCGACTCGCCCGCCTCGACGTGGCCCGCTGCCCCGAACGCCCAGTGCTCGTCGTAGTAGCCCGTGCCGCGGCGCAGCTGCAGCAGCACCTCGTCGCCGCCGGCACCGGTGCGGCGCAGCAGCACGTACGCGGCGGGCACGACGGTGAACCGGCCGTGCGTCGACGCGTACGCGTCGGTGTAGTGATCGGTGCCGGTCATGGCGTCAGTAGCCGACGACCGGCCCGAACGCGTCGGCGAGCGGGGCGCGGTTGATGCCGCGCAGCTCGTCGACCGAGACGGTGAACGCGTCCTGCACCTCGAGCGACTGCGATGCGGCGTCGGTCACGCCGATGCGGCGCACGGGGTAGCCGCGACCCTCGCAGAGTCCGCGGAACTTCACGTCGTCCTCACGGGGAACCGTGACGATGACGCGGCCCGTCGACTCGCTGAACAGCGCGGTCGCGAGGTCGATCTCGGCGTCGCCCGTGACCTCGCCGAGGAACACCCGGGCGCCGACGCCGAAGCGCGACACGGCCTCGGCGAGGGCGATCGCGAGACCGCCGTCGGAGAGGTCGTGGGCCGAGTCGATGAGGCCCTCGATGGTCGCGGCCGAGAGCAGCTCGGCGAGCGTCTTCTCGGCGGCGAGGTCGACCGCCGGCGGGCGACCGCCGAGGTGGCCGTGCACGACGCCGGCCCAGGCCGAGCCGTCGAGCTCAGCCTTCGTGTCGCCGAGCAGGTAGATGTTGTGGCCGTCGTCCTGCCATCCGCTCGGGATGCGGCGGGCGACGTCGTCGATCACGCCGAGCACCGCGATCACCGGGGTCGGGTGGATCGGCACGTCGCCGGTCTGGTTGTAGAAGCTCACGTTGCCGCCCGTGACCGGGATGCCGAGCTCGAGGCAGCCGTCGCTCAGGCCCTCGACGGTCTCGGAGAACTGCCACATGACCTCGGGGTTCTCGGGCGAGCCGAAGTTGAGGCAGTCGCTGACGCCCATCGGCACGGCACCGGTGACGGCGACGTTGCGGTACGCCTCGGCGAGGGCGAGCTTCGCGCCCTGGCGCGGGTCGAGCTGCGAGTAGCGGCCGTTCGCGTCGGTCGCGACCGAGACGCCGAGACCCGACTCCTCGTCGACGCGCACCATGCCGGCGTCATCGGGGTAGGAGAGCGCGGTGTTGCCGAGCACGTACTTGTCGTACTGGTTCGTGACCCACGCGGCATCCGCCTGGTTGGCCGAGCCGACGAGCTTCAGGAACTGCTCGCGGATCTCGTCGGGCGTCGCCGGACGATCGAGCTTCGCGGCCGTGTCGGCCTGCAGGGCGTCGATCCACGTCGGGTAGGCGACCGGGCGCTCGTAGACGGGGCCGTCGACGGCGACGGTGCGCGGGTCGACGTTCACGATCTCCTGGCCGTGCCACATGATGCTGAGGCGACCGGTGTCGGTGACCTCACCGAGCACGCTCGTCTCGACGTCCCACTTCTCGACGACCTTCAGGAAGCCCTCGAGCTTCTCGGGCTTCACGATCGCCATCATGCGCTCCTGGCTCTCGCTCATGAGGATCTCCTCAGGCGTGAGCGTGGGGTCGCGCAGCAGCACGTCGTCGAGCACGATGGCCATGCCGCCGTCGCCGTTGGAGGCGAGCTCGGAGGTGGCGCACGAGATGCCCGCCGCACCGAGGTCCTGGATGCCCTCGACGAGGTCGTTCTGGAACAGCTCGAGGCAGCACTCGATGAGCACCTTCTCGGCGAACGGGTCGCCGACCTGCACCGCGGGGCGCTTGGTCGGGCCGCCCTCGGCGAACGTGTCAGAGGCGAGGATCGAGGCGCCGCCGATGCCGTCGCCGCCCGTGCGTGCGCCGAAGAGCACGACTTTGTTGCCCTGACCCTTGGCGTTCGCGAGGTGCAGGTCTTCGTGACGCAGCACGCCGACCGCGAGGGCGTTGACGAGCGGGTTCGCCTGGTACGTCGGGTCGAACCAGGTCTCCCCGCCGATGTTCGGCAGGCCGAGGCAGTTGCCGTAGAAGCTGATGCCGCTCACCACGCCGTGCACGACGCGCGCGGTGTCGGGGTGTTCGATGTCACCGAAGCGCAGCGCGTCCATGACGGCGACGGGGCGGGCGCCCATCGAGATGATGTCGCGCACGATGCCGCCGACGCCGGTCGCGGCGCCCTGGAACGGCTCGATGTACGAGGGGTGGTTGTGCGACTCGATCTTGAAGGTGACGGCCCAGCCCTCGCCGATGTCGAGCACGCCGGCGTTCTCGCCCATGCCGACCATGAGGTTCTTCTTCATGTCGGGCGTGACCTTCTTGCCGAACTGGCGCAGGTAGATCTTCGACGACTTGTACGAGCAGTGCTCGCTCCACATGACGGAGTACATCGCGAGCTCGGCGCTCGTCGGGCGGCGGCCGAGGATGTTGCGGATGCGCTCGTACTCGTCGGGCTTGAGGCCCAGCGCGGCGTACGGCTGCTCCTTCTCGGGCGTCGCGGCCGCGACCTCGACGGTGTCGAGCACCGGGGTCGTGGGGGCAGCGATGGTGGCGGGGGATTCAGCGGTCACGAGTGGCGAGCTCCAGAGAACGGCGGCGAGGCGGATGCCGCGGGCGGATGCCTGACCGTGCCAGTCTACCGGCCGTGCTCAGGTGAGCAGGCCGGGCGGTGCGGCGGCCCGATGATGGTGGGGTCGGCGAGCCGCGAGTAGGCTCCGATCCGAGCACCGACCCCGTTCGTCTGGCCGAGGGGAGCCGTGATGAGCAGCATCCGCACGCCGGTTCGGAGAGTGTTTTCGACCTTCCGCACCGAGCACGCGATCCATGGCACGGTTCTCGTGAGCGCCGTCATCGCCGTCGGCTGGAACGACGACACCGACCTCGAGGTGCTGCTCTTCGTGCTCGGCTCGGTCGGCGTGTTCTGGCTCGCGCACGTGTACTCGGGCATCCTCGCTCGCGAGGGCGACCGGGAGCCCCGGCTCCGAGCCGTGTTCACCGCGGCCCGCCGGTCGATGCGCCACACCACCGGGCTCATCGCCGCGATGGTGCTGCCGGTGATCTTCCTCCTGCTCGCCGTCGTGGGCGTGCTCGACGAGTACGTCGCCTACTACGCGGCGCTCTGGGTCGGCGTCGCCGTGCTCGCGGTCATCGGTTTCACGGCCTCGGCCCGCCGCGGCAGCCCCTGGTACCTGCGCCTGGTCAGCGCGGTCGTCACGGCGAGCCTCGGGCTCCTCATCATCTGGTTGAGCGCGCTCGTGCGCTGAGCACGGGGCGGCCGCCCTCTATCCCTGAGGCTGCGAACGCCGTCGCGCACTCGCCGGTGAGATGGGCGGTGGTGGTCGCAGCCTCGATCGGCCGTCTCGAAGGCCGCTGCGCACCCGCCGGTGAGATGGACGGCGGTCGTCGCATCCTCGTCGGCCGTCTCGGACGCCGCCGCGCACTCGCCGGTAAGATGGACGGCGGTCGTCGCATCCTCGTCGACCCTGGGCGCGCACATCGGCGCGCAGTCGACCCGCCGCCGGCATCTCGCGGAGCCCCGCCGCCGCCGCCCGCGGGTACGCCATCCGCTGCAGGTCTCTCAATGACGTCATCGGTTCCCTCCGTCACGCCCGCGCCGCCGTTCCCGTGGCTCGGGCTCGTCGTGCTCGCCGCGGCCGTGTTCCTCTCGGTCACGATCGAGATGCTGCCGACGGGCCTCCTGCCCGACATGAGCAGCGGCCTCCAGGTCGGCGAGCCGCTCATCGGCGTACTGGTCACGGTGTTCGCGGCGACCGTCGTCGTGCTCACCGTGCCGCTCGCCGCGCTCACGAAGCGGGTGCCCCGCCGCACGCTGATCGTGATCACGCTGAGCGTGCTCGCACTCAGCTGCCTGCTCACGGCGGTCGCGCCGAACTACCCGATGGTCGTCGCGACCCGGGTCATCGGCGGCGCGGCGCACGGCCTCTTCTGGTCGGTCGTCGGCGCGTACGCGGGCCACCTCGTGCCGAAGGAGCAGCTCGCCCGCGCGGTCTCGATCAGCGTGGCCGGCGGGTCGGCGGCGTTCGTGCTCGGCGTGCCGCTCGGCACCGCGCTCGGCCAGGCCTTCGGCTGGCGCCTCGCGTTCGCGTCGGTGGGCGTGCTCACCCTTGTGGGCGCATTGCTCGTACAGCGCTTCCTGCCGCCGGTGCGGCACCATGCGGGCGAGGCGGATGCCGCTCCCGTGCGCATCCGCAAAGACCCGACGTTCGTGCCCGTCATCGTGGTGTGCCTCATCACGGCGGTCGCGATGGTCGGCATGTACACCTTCTACACGTACATCGCGCCGTACATGACCGACGTGATGGGGCTGCCGTCGAGCGCCATCAGCCCGATGCTCCTCGCCTACGGCATCGCCGGTGCGGTGGGCCTCGTGCTCGCGGGCGCCGTGCTCGGGCGCCGTCCGACCGTCGGACTCGTGGTCGCGATGGTCGCGACGGGGCTCGGTGCCGCGGGGCTCGCGGCGTTCCCGGACGTGCCCGTCGTCGGCCTCGCGAGCTTCCTGCTCTGGGGCACGGCGTTCGGCGCCCTGCCGACGATGCTCAACACCCGGTTGCTGCACTCGGCGTCGGCGAAGATCCGCGACGCCGCGGCGTCGTTCTACACGACCGCGTTCAACACGGGCATCGGCGGCGGAGCGCTGCTCGGCGCGGCTCTCTACGGCGTGCTCGGCCTGCCCGCGCTGCCGTGGGTGTTCGTCGCGCTGCTCTCGTGCTCGACGATCGCGCTCGTCTGGACGGCGCTCGTCAACCGCGTGCATCGCTGACGCGTCTCGAAACCCCATGCGAGCCCGAATCCGCAGTGGAGGAACTTCTGCTTCGACGGCGGCGAGTCGGTGGGTGACGCACGGCGTGTCGGCGAGAAGTTCCTACACAAGCTGGGGCGAGTGCGCGGTGACGGGGTCTCGATACGCGTGCTCCTTCGTCGCGCGCTACTCGACCACCGGGGCGAGGCGCGCGCTCCTCAACCCGCCGTTTCGCGGGAGAAGGCGGCTGCGCGGGCGATCTGCTCGCGCGTGATCGCGACGCCCGTGTAGCGCTCGAACTGCCGCGCCGCCTGCAGCGCATGCACCTCGGCGCCCGAGATCACGGTCTTGCCGGCGGCGCGCCCGGCGAGGATGAGCGGGGTCTCCGCCGGGAACGCGACGACGTCGAACACCACGGATGCCGCGGCGATGTGCCCATCGGAGAACGCCAGCGCCGAGGCATCCGCCCCCTGCATGCCGAGCGGGGTGACGTTCACGATGATGTCGGCGCTGCCCGGCGCGGGGTCGTCGGCGACCCATTCGTAGCCGTACTGCGCGGCGAGCGCCGGGCCGAGCTCGGGGTTGCGCGCGAGCACCGTGAGGTGCGCGAAGCCCGCGTCGCGGAACGCCGCGACGACCGCCTTCGCCATGCCGCCCGATCCGCGCACGAGCACGCGCGACGACGGGTCGAGCGCGTTGTCGGCGATGAGCTGCGCGATCGCCTCGAAATCGGTGTTCGACCCCGTCAGCACGCCGCCGTCGTTGACGATCGTGTTCACCGACTCGATCGCCGCGGCTGACGGCTCGACGACGTCGATGAGGGGGATCACCGCCTCCTTGAACGGCATCGAGATGCTCGCACCCCGGAACCCGAGCGCACGGATGCCGCGCACCGCACCCTCGATGTCGTCGGTCGTGAACGCCTTGTACATGAAGTTCAGGCCGAGCTCGTCGTAGAGGAAGTTGTGGAATCGCGTGCCGAGGTTCGACGGGCGGCCGGCGAGCGAGATGCAGACCTGCATGTCCTTGTTGAGGATGGGCATGCGTCCATCATCCTCCGCGCGACGCCCGCGTGGCGCCCGCGTGGCGCCCGCGCGAGTCGCCAGAAGATGCTGCTCATCGCGCAATGAACAGCACCTTTTGGCGAGTCGCGGCCGGAGGCGGGCGGGGTGGGGCAGGGCGGGGCGCGGCAGGGCAGAAGCGTGGGGCGGTTGGGCCGGGGTTGCGGGCGGGCTCAGCCGACCTTGGGCGGGCCGATCATGAGCAGCACCGCGAAGAGCACGGCGATGCCGGCGACGGCGACCACCGTGAGCAGCAGCGGCCGGGCGAGGAACCAGCGCAGCAGGCGGTTCACCCAGTTGCCGTCGGCCGGGTGGTCGGTCGCCTCGAAGCGCCAGTCGCCCTCGAGGTGCCCCTTGCGCACGAGCCACAGGTCGAACGGCACGGTGGCGTAGGGCACGATCGCGGTCAGCACGGCGAAGGCGATGCGGCCGACGTTCCAGCGCTGGTTGACGCCGACGAGCACCGACTGGAACGCGTACGCGAGGAACACGAAACCGTGGATCGAGCCGCCGATGAGCACGGCCCACTCGATGCCCGCCGCGTACTTCAGGATCATCGCGACGATCAGGATCGTCCAGGTGACGACCTCGGCGAGCGCGAGCCAGCGGTAGAGGCGCTTCGGCGTGAGCGGGCTGCGCGGCGCGGCGACGGCGGGGGTGGCGCTCGTGGCGGGGGAGGTGGTCATGCGGTCGAGTCTCCAGACATCGGGGGATGCTTCCATGTTCGCAAGGGCGCATGGCCCGCGGCATCCGTCGAAGGTTTGAAATGCCGACGCCGGAGTAGGCTGCCACGGTGAACGAGCAAGACACCCGCGCCCTCGTCGAGTCCCGGCTCGCCGTCATCCCCGACTTCCCCGAGCCGGGTGTGCTGTTCCGCGACCTCACCCCGGTCTTCGCCGACGGCGAGGCGTTCCACGCGCTCGCCGAGGCGCTCACGGCCCCGTTCGCCGGCACGTTCGACGTGCTCGCGGGCGTCGAGGCGCGGGGGTTCCTGCTCGCGGCGGCCGCCTCGGTCGCCGCGGGGGTCGGCGTGCTGCCGGTGCGCAAGGCGGGCAAACTGCCGCGCGCCGTGCTCACCGAGGAGTACGCGCTCGAGTACGGCACCGCTGCGCTCGAGGTGCACGAGGGCGAGCTGCCGCCCGGCACCCGCGTGCTCGTCGTCGACGACGTGCTCGCGACGGGCGGCACGGTGGGCGCCGCGGCGCGACTCGTCGAGCGGGCGGGATGGCGCGTGGCCGGCGTCTCGGTCGCGATCGAGCTCGACGGCCTCGGTGGCCGCGCCGCGCTGCCTACCGACCTCGAGGTCTACAGCCTGCTGCAGTACTGAGCCCGCTCGCTACTCGACCACCGGGCGCATCGGCGCCGCTCAGCCTGCGTTCGCCGCCGCCTCGCGCGCCCGCAGGTCCTTGCGCAGGATCTTGCCCGAGGCCGACTTCGGGATCTGCTCGATGAACTCGACGACCCGCACCTTCTCGTGGGGGGCGACGTGGGCCGCGACGTGCTGCATGACCGCGTCGGCGTCGAGCGACGCGCCCTGCTGCAGCACGACGAACGCCTTCGGCACCTCCTGCCCGTCGTCGTCGAGCACGCCGATGACGGCGGCGTCGGCGATCGCGGGGTGTTCGAGCAGCACGGCCTCGAGCACGGCCGGTGCCACCTGGTAGCCCTTGTACTTGATGAGCTCCTTGAGCCGGTCGACGATGCGGTAGACCCCTTCGGCGGTCACGGTCGCGACGTCGCCCGTGTGCAGCCAGCCCTCGGCGTCGAGCATCTCGGCCGTGGCGTCGGGTCGTTTCAGGTACCCCTGCATCACCTGCGGGCCGCGGATGAGCAGCTCGCCCGGTGCGCTCGCCTCGTCGGGCGACGCCGGCACCGCGACATCCTCACCGGTCTCGACGTCGAGGAGCCGGGCCTCGGTGTTCGCGAGCAGCATGCCGATCGTCGACCGGTCGAGGTCGGGGCGGTCGACGGGGATGACGTGGGTGACCGGGCTCGTCTCGGTCATGCCGTACCCCTGGCAGACGATGCAGTCGAGGCGTTCGGCGACGTGCTCGGCGAGGGCGCCGTCGAGCGGCGCCGCCCCCGAGAACACGACCTTCACGCTCGACAGGTCGTACTGGTCGACGAGCGGATGCTTCGCGAGGGCGACCGCGATCGGCGGGGCGATGAACACCCACGTCGTGCGGTGCTCGCTGACGACGCGCAGGAAGTCGACGAGGTCGAACTTCGGCATGGTCACGAGCGAGGCCCGCTGGCGCAGCGCGAAGTTGAGCAGCACGGTCATGCCGTAGATGTGGAAGAACGGCAGCACGGCGAGCACGCGGTCGTCGTCGTTCAGGCCGATCGAGTCCTGGCACTGCGCGACGTTCGAGACGAGGTTGCCGTGGGTGAGCATGACGCCCTTCGGCCGCCCGGTGGTGCCCGATGAGTACGGCAGCACGGCGAGGTGCGTGGCGGGGTCGAAGCTCACCTCGGGCGCCGGCCTGCCTTCGCCGAGGAGTTCGGCGAGCGAGGGATGCCCCGGGGCTCCGTCGAGCACGATGATCTGCTCGTTCGGGATGACGAGGCGTTCGGCCGCGGTGAGCACGCCCGGCAGCAGCGGGCTCACGGTGACGACCCACCGTGCTCCGGCATCGCGCAGCTGGTTCTCGATCTCGTCGGGCGTGTAGAGCGAGTTGATGGTCGTGGCGGTGGCGCCCGCGCGCAGGATGCCGTGGAACACGGTCGCGAAGGCGGGAACGTTCGGGCACAGCACTCCGACGACGTCGCCGACGTGGATGCCGCGTTCGGCGAGCGCCCCGGCGAAGAGCCCGATGTGCGTGACGAGCTGGCGATAGCTCGTGGTCGCACCGCTCGTGCCGTCGATGATCGCGACCGCGTCGAGCCGGCTCTCGTCGAGGTCGCCGAACAGGAAGTCGAAGACCGACACGTTCGGGATGTCGATTGCGGGGCGGGGGCTCTCGGCCATGCGATCTCCTTCGATCACGATCGTGCGCGCCGATCGCCGTCGACCGGGCGTGGGACTCATCCTGCTTCACGGTGCGTCCGAGCGGAAGTGCCCGAGCGGAAGTGCCCGCGTGTTGTTTTGAGCGATTCAAAACAACTGCTAGCGTGAAGGCATGCACACGACCACGGCCCCCGAGCGCCTGCGCGCGGCCGGCCTGAAGGTCACCGCACCGCGCACGGCGGTGCTCGAGGCGCTGTCGGGCCCCGGCCACCTCGACGCCGAGACCGTGCTCGAGCGGGTGCGCCCCACCCTGCCGACGACGTCCCTGCAGGCCGTCTACGGCGTGCTCGCCGCGCTCACGGCCGCCGGCCTCCTGCGCCGCATCGAGCCCGCCGGGTCACCCGCGCTCTACGAGGGCCGTACCGGCGACAACCACCACCACCTCGTGTGCACGAGGTGCCACACCGTCGTCGACGTCGACTGCGTCGTCGGCGAGCCGCCGTGCCTCGAACCGAGCGACGCGGGCGGCTTCGCGATCCACACCGCAGAGGTCACGTTCTGGGGCCTCTGCGCGAACTGCCGAGCGGAGCCGGCGGCCTAGCCCGCGGCATCCGAACCCACCGCTTCCGCCGGCCCTGCCCGGCGGGAGACGAGCGCGCCCTCCCGGCGTGCTCGTCGCCGTGCCCCGGCACGGCATCGTCACCCGCCCGCCAACGAACGAAGGACGAACGCATGACGAACCACACGACCACCCAGACCGGCACCCCGGTCGCGAGCGATGCGCACTCGCTCACCGTCGGCGCCGACGGCGCGACCGTGCTGCACGACCGCTACCTCGTCGAGAAGCTCGCGCAGTTCAACCGCGAGCGCATCCCCGAGCGCATCGTGCACGCGAAGGGCGGCGGTGCGTTCGGCCGCTTCGAGGTCACGGCCGACGTCTCGCAGTACACGCGGGCGGCGCTCTTCCAGCCGGGCTCGAGCGTCGAGACGCTGCTGCGCTTCTCCTCGGTCGCGGGCGAGCAGGGCTCGCCCGACACGTGGCGCGACGTGCGCGGCTTCTCGCTGAAGTTCTACACGACCGAGGGCAACTACGACCTCGTGGGCAACAACACCCCGGTGTTCTTCATCCGCGACGCCATCAAGTTCCCCGACTTCATCCACTCGCAGAAGCGCCTGCCGGGCTCGGGCCTCCGCGACGCCGACATGCAGTGGGACTTCTGGACCCTCTCGCCCGAGTCGGCGCACCAGGTCACCTACCTCATGGGCGACCGGGGCCTCCCGCAGTCGTGGCGCGAGATGCACGGTTTCGGCTCGCACACCTACCAGTGGCTGAACGCCGAGGGCGAGCGGTTCTGGGTGAAGTACCACTTCCGTTCGCGCCAGGGCGACCTGCACCTCGACCCCGCAGATGCCGAGGCGATCGCAGGGGCCGACGCCGACCACTACCGTCGCGACCTGTACGAGGCGATCGAGCGCGGCGACTTCCCGCAGTGGGACCTCTTCGTGCAGGTCATGCCGTACGAGGATGCGAAGACCTACCGGTTCAACCCGTTCGACCTCACGAAGGTGTGGCCGCATGCCGACTACCCGCTCATCGAGGTCGGCACGCTGACCCTCGACCGCAACCCGCAGAACTTCTTCGCCGAGATCGAGCAGGCGGCGTTCTCGCCCGCGAACACGGTGCCCGGCATCGGCATCAGCCCCGACAAGATGCTGATGGCGCGCGTATTCAGCTACCCCGACGCGCAGCGCTACCGGGTGGGCACGAACTACAACCAGCTGCCGGTGAACGCCCCGCACGCGGCGCCCGTCGCGAACTACTCGCAGGACGGCGCGCAGCGCCACCACTACAACGCGCCGAGCGTGCCGGTGTACGCGCCGAACTCGTTCGGCGGACCGGCCGCGTCGGCCGATGCAGCCGGCGAGGGCTCGTGGGAGGGCGACGGCGAGCTCGTGCGCACCGCGTACACCCTGCGCGCCGACGACAGTGACTTCGGCCAGGCCGGCACGCTCTACCGCGACGTCTACTCGGCCGAGGCGAAGGAGCGCCTGCAGGTGACCCTGCTCGGCCAGGCGCGGGCGATCACGATCGACGAGATCCGTGAGCGGTTCTTCCAGTACTGGACGAACGTCGACGCCGGGCTCGGCCAGGTGCTGCGCGCGGCCTACGCGGTGGCCGCCGAGGACGGCGCGGCCGCGTAGTCGCCGCGATCTGCAACGACGGGCCGGATGCCTCTGGGTGAGGTGTCCGGCCCGTCGGCGTGTGTGCGCGGCGCTGCGCAGGGCGACGACATCGGGGGTCGGGTCTTGACCGTCGCACCGGGCGCTGGATAGGCTCCGACTGTCAGCAACTGATTGAAACGTTTCATCAATGAGGAGAAACGCGTGCGATCCAAATTCCGCAGTACAGCGACCGGCATGCTCGTCGCCGGCACGGTCTTCGCTTCGGTCATCTCGGCAGCACCGACGGCCGCCTTCGCGGCGTCGACGCAGGCCGCCGCGGTGACGGTGAGCGGGCTCGAGACCAACTCCGCGAAATCGCCGCTGGGCATCCCGCTCGCGGCCCCGAAGCTGAGCTGGCAGCTCGCCTCGGCCGGTCGGGGGGTGACCCAGTCGGCGTACCAGGTGCGTGTCGCCACGAGCGCGGGCGCGCTCGAATCGCCCGACGTGTGGGACAGCGGCCGCGTCGAGTCGGGCACCTCGGTCGAGGTGCCCTACGGCGGCCCCGACCTCGAGGGCGCCACCCGCTACGCCTGGCAGGTTCGCGTGTGGGACGGCGACGGGCGCGCGACCGACTGGAGCAAGCCCGCCTCGTTCGAGACGGCCCTCGCCTCGCTCGACGACTGGAACGGCGCCGCCTGGATCGGCGCTGACACCTCGATCCCGGCTGCATGGACGAACTCGACGCTGACCTTCACCGCGTCGAAGATCTCGGGCGCCCTCGGCGTCTACTTCCGCGGCCGCGACGGATCGAACGCCTACATGTGGCAGCTCAGCGAGAGCTCGAAGTCGCTGCGCCCGCACGTGAAGTCGAACGGCGCCTACACGGTGCTCTCGGCGACGCCGTTCCCCGCAGGCTTCGACTTCGCTGCGAAGCACGACTACTCGATCACCGTCGACGGGTCGACGATCACGACGAAGGTCGACGGGGCCGTGCTCGACACCCGCACGGTCTCCACGCACACCGCGGCCGGCCTCGTCGGGTTCCGCACGAGCGGTGCCGAGACCGGCACGGTCTCCGCGGCGAAGGTCACCTCGAAGTCGGGTGACGTGCTGCTCGAGACGGACTTCCCGGCGAACGACCGCACGTTCACGGGCGGCACGCTGAAGGGCGGCGACCTCGTCGTCTCGGGCGACACCGACGCCTGGTACGCCTACGGCGCCGACGTGCCGCTGCTGCGCACCGACTTCGACGTCGACAAGGAGGTCGCCTCGGCCCGCGTCTACGCCGCCGCACGTGGTCTCTACGAACTCCAGCTCAACGGCGAGCCGGTCGGCGACCAGGAGCTCGCCCCCGGGTGGACCGACTACAACACGCGCATCCAGTACCAGAGCTACGACGTCACCGACCTCGTCGAGGACGGCGACAACGCGTTCGGGGCCGAGGTCGCGAACGGCTGGTACGCCGGCCGGGTCGCCATGTTCGGCGACTCGATCTACGGCAGCGACACGTCGCTCATCGCCCAGCTCCGGATCCGCTACACCGACGGCTCGGAGGACGTGGTCGCGACCGGCGACGACTGGCGCACCACGAACGGTCCGACGACGTCGGCCGACCTCCTCGACGGCGAGGCCTACGACGCACGGCGTGCGGCCGAGGTCGGCGACTGGGCCGAGGCGGGTTACGACGACGGTGACTGGTCGCACGCGGTCGTGCGCCCCTCGGCCACAGCGAAGCTCGAGCCGCAGACCGCTCCGCCCGTGCGGGTCGTCGACGAGCTCGACGCGAAGGCCCTGCCGAGCCCGGCCGACGGCGTGCACGTCTACGACCTCGAGCAGAACATGGTCGGGCACGTGCGCGTGAAACTCACCGGTGAGGCCGGGCAGACGGTCCGCATCCGGGTCGCCGAAGTGCTGAATCCCGACGGCTCGCTCTACACCGCGAACTTCCGCAGCGCGAAGGCGACCGACTACTACACGTTCGGCGAGGACGGCACGGCGACGTGGGAGCCGAAGTTCACGTTCCACGGCTTCCGCTACGTCGAGATCACGGGCGTCGACGAGGCACCGGCGGCGTCCGCCATCACGGGCGTCGTCGTCGGCAGCGACAACGAGCAGACCGCATCGCTCGAGACGAACTCGGCGCTCGTCAACCAGCTGCAGAGCAACATCCTCTGGGGCCAGCGCGGCAACTTCCTCTCGATCCCGACCGACACCCCCGCGCGCGACGAGCGCATGGGCTGGACGGGCGACATCAACGTCTTCGCGAACACCGCGAACTACAACATGGACTCGCAGCTGTTCCTCACGAAGTGGCTGCAGGACCTGCGCGACACGCAGAACGCCGAAGGCTCCTTCCCCGGCGTCGCGCCGATCATCCCGGGCCGGTTCGACGGTGGCTACGGTCGTGCGGGCTGGGCCGATGCCGGCGTGCATGTGCCGTACTCGATCTGGAAGGCGTACGGCGACACCCAGGTGCTCGCCGACAGCTACGACTCGATGAAGCGATACGTCGACTACCTCGACGCGAGCGCCGTCGGCCACATCCGCAACGTCGGCGGGTACAACGACTGGCTGAACCTCGACGACGACACCCCGGCCACGGTCATCGACACAGCGTTCCTCGCCAAGGGCACGCGCGAGTTCGCCGAGATGGCGAAGGCGCTCGGGCACGACGACGTCGCCGCCGAGTACTCGGAGCGGTACGAGGCGATCAAGGCGGCCTACGTCGCGGCGTTCGTCTCGGCCGACGGCACCGTGCGCGGCGACTCGCAGACCGCCTACATCCTGACGATCATGAACGACCTCATCCCCGAGGGGCTCGAGGATGCGGTCGCCACGCAGTTCGAGGAGACGCTCGCACGACGCGGCAACCACCTCTCGACGGGCTTCCTCGGCGTCGACGGCCTGCTGCCGGCGCTCACGAAGATCGGCCGCACCGATATCGCCTACACGCTGCTGCAGAACACCGACTACCCGTCGTGGGGCTACGAGATCGGCAAGGGCGCGACGACGATCTGGGAGCGTTGGAACTCGATCATGCCCGACGGTTCGTTCGGACCGGTCGAGATGAACTCGTTCAACCACTACGCCTACGGCGCGGTGGGTGAGTGGGTGTACCGCACGATGGCCGGCGTCTCCGCGCTCGAGCCCGGCTACCGCAAGGTGCTCGTGGCGCCGCAGCCGGGCGCGGGGGTCGACACGGTCGACTACGAGCTCGAGACCCCGTACGGCACCGTCGTCTCCGACTGGCGAACGGATGCCTCTGGCACGATGCGCCTCGACGTGACGGTGCCTGCCAACGCGACGGCCGAGATCCGCATTCCGACGTCGAGCCGGTGGGCGATCACCGAGGGCGGCGTGCCCGCCACGTCGGCGGAGGGCGTCGAGTTCTCGCGGTACGAGAACGGCGCGGCCGTGTTCACCGTCGGATCGGGCGACTACGCGTTCGGCCAGGACGCGACGCTCGGCCGCCTCGGCGACACCCGTGACTCGGCGGCCGCGTTCGACGCGAAGGTCGAGGAACTCGACGAAGCCGGCTCGCTCTCGGCGGAGCAGGCGGAGGCGCTCACCGAGTACGCCGACACCTTCGCCGAGCGCGCCGACAGGGCCTGGGACGCGTACGTCGGCGACGCGAAGGGTCGCGACCGCGACCTGCGCACCGCCGCGGCGGCGCACAAGGCGCTGAGCGCGATCCAGTCGATCTCCGCGTACCTCGACCGTGAGGTCGACCATGGTGCGCTCGCCGTCGAGACGGCCGACGCGCTGCAGGCGATCCTCGAACCGGCGGCGGCGAAGCTCACGCAGGCCTGTGCGACGCTCGCCGGCGCCGAGGTCTCGCTCACGACTCCGGCCGACGGGGTCTTCCCGGGCGACGTGGCACGCGCGAGCATCGCGGTCGAGGTGACCGGAAAGAAGAAGCTGGGTCAGGTCGAGGCTGAGCTCGTCTCGGACGACGGGTTCACGGTCACCGCCGTCGACGAGCGGCGCCTGCCGCAGCTCGCGCCGGGCGCGACCTCGACGTTCGACTTCGACGTGACGGTGCCGGCAGGTACCGAGCCCGGTCGCTACGGACTGACGGGTTCGCTGAACTACCGATACGAGGGCACCGACGTCGAGATCCCGGTCGATGCCGAGCTCGTGGTGTCGGCCCCGGTCGTGGTGCAGGCCGTGACGGTCGAGCCGGCGGCGGCGCATCCCGGTGACGTCGTCGCGGTGACGGTCGACCTCGCGAACCTGAGCGACGACGCTCGCACGGGCGCCCTGCGCGTCGAGGGCCCCGAGGGCTGGAGCGCGGCGACGGCCGAGGTCGACCTCGCCGCCGGAGCGACATCAGCCGCATCCGTCGAGGTCAGCGTGCCGTACACGGTGACCGCAGGCGATGTCGCCCTCACGGCGTCGGTCGGCTCGACGACCGACGAGCGCGGTTCGGCGACGCTCGCGGTCGGCCTGACGAACGCCCCGGCGATCGTCGTCGACCACGTCGACCTCGGCCTCGCGCAGTCGGAGCGCTCGCACGGCCTCACGGCTTCCGAGCATTCGGGCACCTCGAGCGAGGCGGGCCTCACCCGCCGCTACACGCACACGTCGTATCCGGGCGGCTGGTTCGAGTTCGATGTCGCGGTGCCGGCGGGCGAACCGTTCGTGGTGCGCGCGGTCGAGACGTTCGACGGGGCGCGTCAGAAGACGTACGACGTGTCGGCCGACGGTGCGACGGTGTTCGAGCAGCGCTACGCCCGAACGGCTGGCGGCGCGGGAACGATGGCCTACCAGTTCCTGGTCGAGCCGTCCGCGGCGACGGCCGACGGCAAGGTGCGACTGCGCTTCCAGGACGTCGACGGCGGCTACGACCCCTCGATCGCCGACGTCTGGGTGCTGCCGGCGACGCCGGGTCTCGACGCCGCCGCGAACGTGCTCGCCGGCTCGGTCGCGACCGCCCGCACGAGCCTGCAGTCGGCGCCCGCGTGGAGCACGGCGAACCTCGTCGACGGCAAGCGCGAGAGCGTCGCGGGTGGCGCGAAGGGCTACACGTCGAACGGTCCCGACCGTTCGCAGACGGGCGTCGACCAGTGGGTCGCGTTCGACCTCGGCGAGGCGAAGCCGGTGAACACCGTCGTCGTCTACCCGCGCACCGCCACCGCCGACGACCCCGCGGCCGACGGCACCGACGGTGCGCACTTCCCGAAGGCGTTCGCGTTGCAGGTGAGCGACGACGGCGTGAACTGGACGACCGTGAAGCAGGTGACCGGACAGGCCGACCCGGGCCCGCGGCCCCAGACCTACCGGTTCGACACCGTGCAGGCGCGCCACGTGCGGCTCGCGGTCACCGAGCTCGGCCGGCCGACCGCCGAGGAGGGCCGACTCGGCTACTACCGCCTGCAGCTCGCGGAGGTGCAGGCCTTCGAGCTCGGCTGACGATCGCGCTCGTCGGACGACGGGTCGGATGCCTCGGGTGAGGTGTCCGGCCCGTCGTCGTGTCAGCTGAGCCGGGCCGTCGCCTCCGCGACCAACTCCGCGACCGCGTCGTGCGCGCGCTCGCGGTCGGGGGCGACGAGCCCGATGCGGGTGCGGCGGTCGAGCACGTCGTCGACGTCGAGCGCGCCCTCTGCCCCCACCGCGAACTCGATCTCGGCGCGGGTGACATCGATGCCCGGCGCGACGCGGTCGGCAGGGCGGTCGCAGCGGGCGAGGGCGAGCACGGTGGATGCCTCGGCGCCGAAGCGGGCCGCGAGCGAGGCGGGCGCTTCGCCGTCGTGAGCCGCCGTCGATCGCCCGGCCGGCGCCGCGTCGGCGCCGGCGAACGGCACGGCCGACGCCGGTGCACCGACGAGGGCGAGCTCGGCGGTGCGGCAGCCCGTATCATCGAGGCCGGCGTGCCGGCAGGCGAGGTCGACCGCGTCGCGCGCCATCGCGCGGTAGGTCGTGAGCTTGCCGCCGAGCACGTTGACGAGTCCCGACGCCGAGACCGCGACGTGGTGGCGTCGGGAGATGTCGGCCGTGCCGCCGCCGTTGCCGCCGGTGTCGATGAGCGGGCGCAGGCCGGCGAACGCGCCGAGCACGTCGCTGCGCCCGAGGGAGCGTGCGAGCGCCGACGAGATGGTCCGCAGCAGGAAGTCGATCTCCTGCTCCTCGGGCTGCGGCACGTCGGGGATCGGCCCGGGCGCCTCCTCGTCGGTGAGTCCGACGACGACGCGACCGAGCTGCTGCGGCAGGGCGAACACGAACCGGCTGACCGATCCGGGATGCGGCACGGTGAGCGCGACCGTCGGGTGTCCGAGCACGGCGGCGTCGAGCACGAGGTGCGTGCCGCGACTCGGGCGCATCCGGATGCCGGGGTCGAGTTCGCCGGCCCAGACCCCCGCGGCGTTCACCACCGCGCGGGCCCGGAGGGTGAGGGATTCGCCCGTGACCGTGTCGGTGAGCGTCGCGGAGTCGGCCGTCGCATCCGAGACGCGAACTCTGGTGAGCACGGTCGCGCCGTGGGCCGCAGCGGTGCGGGCGAGGGCGACGACGAGCCGGGCGTCGTCGACGAGCTGCCCGTCGAACGAGAGCATGCCGCCCCGCAGGCCCTCGCGTCGCAGCCCGGGCGCCAGCGCGAGCGCCTCGGCGGTGCCGACGTGTCGTGGGTGCGCGAGCACGCTCGCGGGCGTGCGCGCGAGCATGCGCAGCCCGTCGCCGAGTCCGAGCCCGACGCGGCCCATCGCCCGCTGCTTCGACGACGTCGAAGCGGTGAACGGCAGCAGCTGGGGGAGGCTGCGCACGAGGTGCGGCGCGACCCGGGTCATCAGGACGTGCCGTTCGACGGCGCTCTCGCGGGCGACCGCGACGTCGCCGGTGGCGAGGTAGCGCAGGCCGCCGTGCACGAGCTTCGAGCTCCACCGGCTCGTGCCGAACGCGAGGTCGTGCGCCTCGGCGAGCACGACCGACAGGCCGCGGCTCGCGGCGTCGAGGGCCACGCCCGCGCCGGTGACGCCGCCGCCGATGACGAGCACGTCGACCGGCGTCGTGCGGTCGGCGAGCGCTTCGAGCTCGCGGCGGCGCCGTGCGGCGTCGAGCGTCGACGAGTGCGCCGGCGCCGGGGCGGGGGAGGAGGTCAGGGACGCAGGTGTCCGTCGAGGGCGTGCCAAAGTTCGTTGCTCCAATGCGGCTCGTCGATGAGGGCGGAGACGGTGTCGTGGGAGAGGATCGCCGACTGGGCGACGAGCAGCAGCATGACGGCGAGGTCGCCCGGCGCGCCCTCGCGCACGGTGCCGCCGCGCTGGGCCTCGGCGATCGCGACCGAGATCCACTGCAGGATGACGCGCTGGCTCGTGCCGATGCGCTGCAGCGTGTAGCGGGTGAACACCTCGGGCTCGCGCTCGAGCAGCCGGCCGAAGAGCGGGTCGGCGCGGAAGAGCTCGGCGAAGCGCAGCACGTCGCGCACGATCTCGTCGCGCGAGGTCGCGGGTTCGGGGAACCGCTCGATGAGCGCCACGGTCGCCCGCACGAGGGTCGCTCGCACGATCTCGTCGGCGCTCGCCCAGCGCCGGTACACGGTCGGCCGGCTGACGCCGGCGTTGCGCGCGACCTCGGCCACGGTGACTCCGCCGACGCCACGTGCCGAGATCAGCTCGGCGGCGGCGTCGAGCATGCGCGACTCGGTCTCGTCCCACACCGGACGGTCGAGCTCGAGCACTTGACGATCTTCCATGATGTGTCACACTGTAACGCATGGTCGATGGTGACGACAGGGCGCCCGTGAAGCCCGCCGGTGAACCCCCCATGCGCTGGAACGGCCAGTCGGCCGGTGCTGTGAGAGCCCGCGAGGAGCCCGCTCCCATGCGCTGGAACGGCTGGGGAGATCCCGCCAAGGCGAAGGAGCTCCCGCTCGCGGTGCGCGCCCTGCTGCCGATGGTCCTCGGTCGCGTGCCGAAGCCCGAGCCCGCCGTCGCGCTCGACGACGTCGAGCTCGCTCCGACTCGGCTCGACGACGACGACCTCGCCGCGCTCGCCGCGGTCGTCGGCGCCGGGCATCTCGCGATCGACGACGAGTCGCGCATCCGTCACTCCGGCGGCCGTTCGACCCCCGACCTGCTGCGTCGACGGGCCCGACGACAGGGCGCCCCCGACGCGATCGTCTCGCCCGCCGACCACGACCAGGTCGCCGCGGTGCTGCGCGTCGCGGGCGAGCGAGACCTCGCGGTCGTGCCCTTCGGCGGCGGCACGAGCGTCGTCGGCGGCCTCGACCCCGAGCGCGGCGCGCATCGCGGGGTCGTCGCGCTCGACCTGCGGCGGCTGACGGGGCTCGTCTCCCTCGACGAGACGAGCGGCGAGGCGGTGCTCCTCGCCGGCACGACCGGCCCCGAGGCCGAGCGGCTGCTCGGCGACCACGGGTTCGAGCTCGGGCACTTCCCGCAGAGCTTCCGGTACGCGACGCTCGGCGGGTTCGCGGCCGCGCGCTCGTCGGGCCAGAACTCGGCCGGCAACGGGCGCTTCGACGCGATGGTCACTGGCCTCCGCGTCGCCACCCCGACCGGCGAACTCGCCCTCGGCCGTGCGCCGGGATCGGCCGCCGGCCCCGACCTGCTGCGGCTCTTCCTCGGCTCCGAAGGCGCGTTCGGCGTGATCACCGAGGTGCGACTGCGCGTGCGCCCAGTGCCCGCGGTGCGGCTCGCCGAGGCGTGGACCTTCCCCGACTTCGCCACCGGCGCCGACGCGTTGCGCCGGGTCGCGCAGCTCGGCACGGGGCCGACCGTCATCCGGCTCTCCGACGAGGCCGAGACGGGTGTCTCGCTCGCCCAGGTCGGCCGCATCGGCAAGGCGCTCGCCAAGGGCGCGAGCGCGGTCACGGTCTTCGAGGGCGACGCCGAGCTCGCCGCCGAGCGGCAGGTGCGCACGGCGCAGGTGCTCCGCGAGGCCGGAGGCACCTCGACCGGCCCCGCCGCCGCGGAGGAATGGGTGCACGGACGGTTCAACGCCCCGTACCTGCGCGACGCGCTGCTCGACCACGGCGTCTTCTGCGAGACGCTCGAGACGGCGACGACCTGGTCGAACCTCGAGCGGCTGAAGCGCGAGGTGACCGCCGCGATCTCCGACGGCTTCGCCGCGCTCGGCGCGAAGTCGCTCGTGCTCTGCCATGTCTCGCACGTCTACCCGACGGGCGCCGCGCTCTACTTCACGATCCTCGCCGTACTGAAGGGCGACCAGCTCGCCGGCTGGCAACCGGTGAAGTCCGCCGTCAACGACGCGATCATGGCGGGCGGCGGCACCATCAGCCACCACCACGGCGTCGGTCGCGACCACGCCCCGTGGCTCGAGCGTGAGGTCGGGCCGGTCGGCCTGCGCATCCTCCGCGCGGTCAAGGCCGAGCTCGACCCCGCGGGCATCATGAACCCGGGTGCGCTGCTCGTGGGTGCGGCGTCGGCACCGCCGGTTGCGCCGGTCGGCACTCCGCCGGGCGAGACGCGGGATGCCGCATCCGCCGCCGCCCCCACGACGACCGGGAACGCCTGACGTGGCCGGCCACATCTCGGTGCTGGTCAACCCGACCTCGGGTCGCGGGCGCGGGGCGGATGCCGCGGCGCGAGCGGTCGAACGGCTCGAGCAGCTCGCGACGGAGGTGCGGGTGCACCGCGGCGACTCCGTCGAGGACACGCAGCGGCTCGCGCACGAGGCGGTCGCGAGCCGGCCGCGCGCGCTCGTCGTCGTCGGCGGCGACGGCACGCTCTCGTCGGTGCTCGACGCGGTCGTCGGGTCGGGCGTGCCGATCGCGCTGGTGCCGGCGGGCACGGGCAACGACCTCGCCCGCGCGCTCGGGCTGCCGTTCGAGGGTGCCGGGGCGGCAGCCGCTGCCGCCGAGCTCGCCGTGCACGGACGATCGCGCGCGATCGACGTCGGCGAGATCGAGTCGTCGGCCGGGATCCGGCGGTTCCTCACCGTCGCGGCGATCGGATTCGACGCCCACGTCGCGGAGCGCACCAACCGCCTGCGCTGGCCGCGCGGACGGGCGCGGTACTACCTCGCCCTGCTCATCGAGCTCGCGCGGCTGAAGCCCACCGCGTTCGACGTCGGCCTCGACGGCGGCACGCGACAGCCGGCGCCCGGCACCCTCATCGCCGTGGGCAGTACCCGCAGCTACGGCGGCGGCATGCCCGTGTGTCCCGACGCCGACCCCGCCGACGGCCTGCTCGACGTCACCCACGTCGGACCGCTCGGCCGGGCGAAGCTCGTGCGGCTCTTCCCGCTGCTGTTGCGTGGCACGCACGTCGAGCGTCCCGAAGTCACGGTGTCCCGCGTCGCGACCGTCGACGTCGACGCCCCCGGGCTCATCGTCTACGCCGACGGCGAGCGCGTCGGCACGGGCCGGGCGAGCATCCGCGTCGTGTCCGGTGCGCTCACGGTGCTCGTGCCCGCCGACGAAGCGCCAGCGTTTGAGGCCTCCGCAGGCGAAGTGCACGCCGACCCCGAGGCATCCGCATGACCGCCTTCGACCACGACGTCGTGATCGTCGGCTCGGGCTTCGGCGGCTCGGTCGCCGCGCTCAGGCTCTCGGCGAAGGGGTATCGCGTGCACGTCTACGAAGCCGGGCGCCGCTTCGCCGACGACGACTTCGCGAAGACGTCGTGGAACGTGCGCCGCTACCTGTGGGCGCCGGCGCTCGGATGCTACGGGGTGCAGCGCATCCACAAGCTGCCGCACGTGATGATCCTCGCCGGTGCGGGCGTCGGCGGCGGCTCGCTGAACTACGCGAACACGCTCTACGAACCGGGCCCCGCGTTCTTCGCTGACCGGCAATGGGCCGACCTCGCCGACTGGCACGACGAGCTCGCCCCGCACTACGCGACCGCGAAGCGCATGCTCGGCGTCGTCGAGGAGTACCCGCACGAGGGCCCCGTCGAGCGGATCATGCAGGGCGCCGCGAACGACCTCGGCGTGGGCGACTCGTTCCGGCGTGCGCCGGTCGGGGTGTTCTTCGGCGCCCCCGGCGAGACGGTGCCCGATCCGTTCTTCGGCGGCGAGGGGCCCGACCGCACGGGCTGCACGCTCTGCGGCAACTGCATGGTGGGCTGCCGGGTGGGTGCCAAGAACACGCTCGCGAAGAACTACCTCGCGCTCGCCGAACGCCTCGGCGCGACGATCGAACCGCTCCGCACCGTCGTCGAGGTGCGGCCGCGCGCGGGCGGCGGGTACGACGTGACGACTGCCCGCAGCGGTGCGTGGTTCGGTCGCGGCCGCCGCACCGTGAGCGCCGAGCAGGTCGTGTTCGCCGCCGGCACGTGGGGCACGCAGCAGCTGCTGCACCGCATGAAGGACTCCGGGGTGCTGCCCCGCCTCTCCGACGCGCTCGGCCGCCTCACCCGCACGAACTCCGAGGCGCTCGACGGCGCCGTCGCCGTGTCGGTGCCCGGCGAGCTGGGCCTCGCGCGCGGCGTCGCGATCACGACGTCGTTCCACGTCGACGAGCGCACCCACGTGGAGAACGTGCGCTACGGGCCCGGCTCGAACCTGATGGGTGCGCTCGCGACCGGCATGGTGCCGGGCGACCGATCGCTCGGTGCACGGCTCGGTGCGCTCGTGGGTGGCGCGCTGCGGCATCCCCTCACGGCCCTTCGGCTGGGGTCGCTACGCCGTTGGAGCGAGCGCGGCATCATCGCGCTCGTCATGCAGACCGCCGACAACTCGCTCACGCTCTCGTTGCGGCGCCGCCTCGGCCGCCGGGTGCTCACGAGCGCGCAGGGCGAGGGCGAGCCGAACCCGAGTCACCTGCCCGGGGCGCACCGTGCCGCCGAGGCGATCGCTGCGCAGATGGAGGCGGCGGGCGGCCTGCACACCGAGGCGCGGGGGTCGTGGCCCGAGGTCTTCGGCATCCCGCTCACGGCGCACTTCCTCGGTGGCGCGGTCGTCTCGGGCTCGCCCGACCGCGGTGTGGTCGACCAGTACCACCGCGTGTGGGGGTATCCGGGCCTGCATGTCGTCGACGGCGCGGCCGTGCCTGCGAACCCGGGCGTGAACCCGTCGCTCACGATCACGGCCATGGCCGAGCGCGCGCTGTCGCACTGGCCGCGGCGGAGCGCCGTCGATGAGCGGCCTTCGCAGGAGCAACTGCTCGCCGGCTGAGTCGCGGCCGGGTTCGATGCCGTGGGCGGCGTGCCCGCGGCATCCTCACCCCCTGTCGGCGCCGCAGGCACGCGAGTAGCATCGCGCCCATGGCCGAGCTGCCGGATTTCAGCGACCTGCGAGCCCTCTTCGTCAACTGCACGCTCAAGCGAAGTCCCGAGGTGAGCAACACCCAGGGCCTCATGGACGCGAGCATCGCACTCATGCGCGAGCACGACGTGCAGGTCGACACCCTGCGGTTCGTCGACGTGGATGCCGCGACCGGGGTCTACCCCGACATGCGCGAGCACGGCTGGGCGACCGACGCGTGGCCCGACGAGGTGTGGCCACTCGTCGAGGCGGCCGACATCCTCGTCGTGGGCGGGCCGATCTGGCTCGGCGACAACTCGTCGATCACGAAGAAGTTCATCGAGCGCATCTATGCGATGAGCGGGCTCTTCAACGACCGCGGCCAGTACGTGTTCTACGGCAAGGTCGGCGGCGCCGTCATCACCGGCAACGAAGACGGCATCAAGCACTGCGCGCAGAACATCCTGTACAGCCTGCAGCACGTCGGGTACACGATCCCGCCGGGCGCCGACGCCGGCTGGATCGGCGAGGCGGGCCCCGGCCCGAGCTACCTCGACCCCGGCTCGGGCGGTCCCGAGAACGACTTCACCAATCGCAACACGACGTTCATGACGTACAACCTGCTGCACCTCGCGCGGCTGCTGAAGGACGCGGGCGGGTTCCCGGTCGGGGGCAACATCCGCGCCGAGTGGAACGCGGGGGAGCACTACGGGTTCGAGGTGAACCCGTACGACGAGAACCCCGAGTACCGGTGACCGCGGCGCGGACTCGCTCGGCGCCAGACCGGCGTCTGGGGGTCACGATCTGACAGACCCTCATCGGATGGTCCTGGGATCACCGACGGGACGATCGGGGCGAAGATCGTTGAACAATCTGGACGTCCGGCTCTTGAAACGTGCCAACACCGCTCCGTAGGCTGCCCATACGTCTGGGGGGACGGTCCGTGACGGATCCAACCTCGGATTCGTGTCGCAGACGCGCCATGCCATCTCGATGAGGAGAAGCACATGACCAACGGCCCGAAGTCCCACTCACGCAACCGACGCTCGATCACGCTCGCCGCAGCGGCAGCACTCGCGCTCGGCGCCCCGCTCGTCGCGGGGTCGCCCGCCGTCGCCGACGCGAACTTCCCGTCGCCGAACGGCAACACCAACACCTCCGCGATCCTCGACTACGACGACCTCGTCGCCGAGCTCGGCAAGCTCGAGGCCACGTCGCGCTTCGGGCTCGATGCCTTCACGCTCGCCGAGGCCGGAACGGCGGTGAGCACGACCGAATCGGGGCGCGACCTCTACGTCGCGACCGTGGGCGACGGCCCCGAGGCCGTCTGGCTGCAAGGGCGCATCCACGGCAACGAGCCCTACGGCACCGACTCGCTCCTCGCCGTGCTGAAGGAGCTCGGCACCAACGGATCGCCCGAGTGGCAGCTGCTGCGCGACACGTACACCTTCCACGTCATCCCGATGTACAACCCCGACGGCTCGGAGCTCAACATCCGTCACACGGTGCTGCAGGACGGCACCGAGAAGCGGATCGACCTCAACCGCGACTGGGCCGTCGGCAAGTTCGAGGCCGCCGAGTCGGAGGCGTACTACGAGTACTGGACCATGGTCGACCCGGCGTTCGCCGTCGACGTCCACCACCAGGGGCTCAAGACCGAGCGCGGCGACGGCGACGAGGTCACCCTGTCGCTCGGCGTCTCACTGGCCCCCGGCGGGCCGACGCTCCCCGGCGTCCAGGGCGGCGCCTACGACGTGCTGACCCGCCAGATGCAGGTGCACGTGTACGACGAGCTCTCGAAGTACGGCTTCGTCAACATCGACCGATACGACGTCGGTCGTGGCATCGAGATCGACATCAAGGGCGGCGTCGTCTCGGCGATGATGCTCGGACTGAACCACGACGGGCTGAACCCCGAGGGGCACAGCAACCCGGCGATCTTCTTCGAGACGAGCGGCAACACCTCCGACGGCAGCCTCGGCCAGAAGGCGCGCGGCAAGTCGATCAAGCAGAACGTGCTCGCGCTGCAGGAGCTGCTCGTCGGCATGGCGACCGGCGAGGTGCAGCAGGAGGACCCGGCTCGTTGGGACGAGATCCCGCACGCGCCGGTGACCGCGTACCAGACCGACAGCGGAGTGATCCCCGCGTCGTTCTGAGGCCCGGACATCTGACGCGCGCGCGATCGATGCGTGCTCCGGCGGCGGCCGGTCCCGAACATCGGGGCCGGCCGCAGCCGCGCGACCCGACGGCCCGTCCGTCGCGCGGGGTCGTCCGCTCGTTCAGCTCCGCGCGTCGCGCTCCGCGAGGAACGTCGCGTTGCCGCGCAGCGCCGCCTCGTAGCGGAGCAGCTCGTCGGTGCGCACCCGGTCGGCGACGAGCCCGAGCATGATCGCGAACGCGGCGTCGTGGCGGCCGGCTTCGTGCAGGCTCGTCGCGTGCCACACCTTCAGCGAGTCGGAGTCGGGGAACTCGGCACGAGCGCGTTCGAGCACCGCGAGCGACTCGTCGAGTCGACCGAGGTTGCGCAGCGTGCTGCCGTACTGCAGCAGGCAGCGGCGCAGCGCATCCCCGTCGAGGCCCGCCTCCATCGCGCGCTCGTAGTAGCCCGCCGCGGTCTCTTCCTCACCGGCGGTGTCGTACGCGCCGCCGACTTCGTAGAGCACCTCGGGCTCGTCGGGGTGCTCTACGAGCACCGCGAGGAACGCCTCGATCGTGGGCTGCATGTTCGCCCGGTCGCGCGCCGCGAAGATCTCGGCGAGTCGGGCGTGCAGTTCGGGCGGCGTGGGCTGCGGCATCCGCCCATCATCGCTCACGCGTGCGCGGCACGCACTCGGGCTGACCCTGTGTAGGAACTTTCGCTCTCGCGGCGGCGTGTCGTGACCGGGATGCGGCGTGTCGAGCGGTTCTTCCTCCAGAAGCGAGCGGGCCGAGGCTGCGAGGCGACCGCGGCGCGCACCGAACGTGCCGCGGCGTGCCCGCGAGTGCCCGGCCTACGCGTCGACGAGCGCGCGCTTCACGACGCTCGTGAAGAAGCCGAGTCCGTCGACGCCCGACCGCATCGCGGCGGCGGTGTCGGGGCCGAAGCCGGGCTCGACCGCGTGCTCGGGGTGCGGCATGAGGCCGACGACGTTGCCGCGGGCGTTCGTGATGCCGGCGATGTCGCGCAGCGATCCGTTCGGGTTCACGTCGACGTAGCGGAAGACCACGCGGCCCTCGCCCTCGAGCCGGTCGAGCGTCTCGTCAGAGGCGATGAACCCGCCCTCGCCGTTCTTGAGCGGGATCGTGATCTGCTGGCCGACCTCGAAGTCGGCGGTCCAGGCGGTCGACGGGTTCTCGACGGTGAGCACCTGGTCGCGGCAGATGAACGAGCCGTGGTCGTTGCGGATGAGCCCGCCCTCGAGCAGTCCCGCCTCGGTGAGCATCTGGAAGCCGTTGCAGATGCCGAGCACCGGCATGCCGGCGTTCGCAGCCGCGACGACCTCGGTCATGATCGGCGAGAGCGAGGCGATCGCGCCGCAGCGCAGGTAGTCGCCGTAGCTGAAGCCGCCGGGCAGGATGAGCGCGTCGACGCCCTCGAGGTCGTGCGAGCCGTGCCAGAGCGCGACGGGCTCGCCGCCCGCGAGTCGCACCGCGCGCTGCGCGTCGCGGTCGTCGAGCGAGCCGGGGAAGGTGATGACGCCGATACGCATGCGAACGCCGCCCGTCAGTGGGTCTCGCCCGCGGGGGCGCCGAAGCCGTCGCCCGCGACCGTGCCGGCCTCGGCCGCTTCTTCGGCGAGCTCAGCGTTGGTGACCTCGTAGTGGATGCCGACCACGTCTTCGATGACCTGGTTGGAGAGGATCTCCTCCGCGATCTGCTGCACGTTCGCACGCAGCGCGTCGTCGACCGGTCCGTCGACGGTGAGTTCGAAGCGCTTGCCGATGCGCACCCCGGAGAACCCGGTGTGGCCCGTGCGGGCGAGGGCGCCGGCGACGGCCTTCCCCTGGGGATCGAGCAGTTCGGCCTTGGGCATCACGTCGACGACGATGGTGGGCACCGCGGTTCTCCGTCCGGTGTCGAGGGTGTGGATGCCTCGATTCTACCGGGCGCGCGCGACCACGGATGCCCCGGGCGGGCGACGCCCGCGCGAGGCATCCGGCCTCGCGGTCAGCGCCGCGTGAGCGCCTTGACGACGAGGACCACGCCGACGACCACGGCCGCCCCCACGGCGATGACGACGCCGGGGTTCTCGCGGTATCGCGCCTTGACGTACGCGACGCCGTCGTCGAGCACCTCGCGTGCCTCGGAGGCGGCGACGCCCGCCTGGGTCGTGATCGCGTCGATCGCGTCGGTCGCGGTCTCGCGCACGTCGCGCAGCACGTCGCCGACGGCGTCGGCGGCGTCCTCGACCTGATCGGTCAGGTCGTCGACGCGCTCGCCGGTCTCCTCGGCCAGATCCTCGGCCAGGTCGGCGGCGCGGTACGCGGCCCGCTCGGCGGTGAGGCGCGGGTCGATGTCGAATTCTCGCTCGGTGCCGGTCATCGGGGGCTCCCTTCTCGAGCATTCTCGAATCTCGTCGAGGTGCGCCATCGTACGCTCGCGACCTCCGAGCGGTCCGATTCGGGCGAGGGGGTTGCCGCCGGCCGCGCGCCTTGCTATCGCGGTGGGGGGAGGTCCCTACGGCGGGGATTGCCAGCGCGGAATTCCGTGCGTATTATTCCGAGCGGAATATTTGATCGGGATGCCGCGGAGGGAGCGACATGACCACGACGCTCTCGCCGCTCGGCGTCACGGTGCTGGCGTTGCTCGTCGAGCGCGACATGCACGCCTACGAGATGTACCAGCTCATGCTCGAACGCAAAGAGGACAAGGTCGTCAAGGTCTCGCCCGGCTCGGTCTACCGTGCCGTCGAGCGGTTCGCGGCCGACGGGCTCATCGACGAGGTCGTCGTCGAACGGCAGGGCAACCGGCCCGAGCGCACCGTCTACGCGATCACCGAGACCGGACGCGAGGCGCTCCGCGAGACGATCACCGCGATGCTGCGTCGGCACGTCAACGAATTCCCCGAGTTCCCCGTCGCCATCGGCGAGGCGCACAACCTGCCCGCGGGCGAAGTCGTCGAGCTCCTCGGCGAGCGGCTCGACTCCATCCGCGAGGTGCTCGCCGCGATCGACGGGTCGCTCGAGCGCATCGCCGAGCGCGAGCTGCCGACCGCGTACGTGCTCGACCTGCACTACAGCCGGGCCCTGCTCGCCGCCGAGGCGACCTGGCTCGAGCAGACCATCGACGACCTCGGCTCGGGCGCCCTCGCCTGGCCCGCGAAGCACCGCCACTGAGGCATCCACCATCGACCGGAAGGTTCCACCCATGGAACGCACCTTCAAGCCCTGGCCCGCGCTGTGGGCCCTCGTCTTCGGGTTCTTCATGATCCTCGTCGACTCGACGATCGTGTCGATCGCGAACCCGGCGATCCTCGAAGACCTGCAGACCGACATCACCGCGGTGCTCTGGGTGACGAGCGCGTACCTGCTCGCCTACGCCGTGCCGCTGCTGATCACCGGGCGACTCGGCGACCGGTTCGGGCCGAAGCGCATCTACCTCACGGGTCTCGTCGTGTTCACGCTCGCGTCGCTGTGGTGCGGATTCTCGGGCGACATCGGCATGCTCATCGCGGCCCGCGCCGTGCAGGGCTTCGGCGCCGCGCTCATGACCCCGCAGACGATGGCGGTCATCACGCGCATCTTCCCGCCCAACCAGCGCGGCACCGCGATGGGTCTCTGGGGCGCGGTCGCCGGCATCGCGATGCTCGTCGGCCCGATCCTCGGCGGCGTGCTCGTCGACGGCCTCGGCTGGGAGTGGATCTTCTTCGTCAACGTGCCCGTCGGCATCGTCGCGTTCTTCCTCGCACTGCGGCTCGTGCCGAACCTCGAGACCCACCAGCACCGCTTCGACTGGCTCGGCGTCGTGCTCAGCGGCGTCGGCATGTTCCTCGTCGTGTTCGGCATCCAGGAGGGCGAGACCTACGACTGGGGCACGATCACCGGGCCGATCACGGTGTGGGGCCTCATCATCACGGGCATCGTCGTGCTCGCGGGCTTCGTCGTGTGGCAGGCGGTGAACAAGGCCGAGCCGCTGCTACCGCTCGGGCTGTTCCGCGACCGCAACTTCTCGCTCTCGAACGTCGCGATCTCGCTCGTCGGCCTCGCGATCACCGCGATGCCGCTGCCGCTCGCGTTCTACTACCAGATCGGCCGTGGTCTCGACCCGACCCAGGCGGCGCTCATGCTGCTGCCGATGGCGGTCGTCTCGGGCGTGATGGCGCCGTTCATCGGCAAGCTCACCGACCGCGTCAACCCGAAGTGGGTCGCGTTCGCCGGGTTCACGATCGTCGCGAGCGCGCTCGCGTGGACATCGCTGTGGCTTACGCCCGACACCGACCTGTGGCTGCTGCTGCTGCCGAACGCGCTGCTCGGCGTCGGCATCACGGGCGTCTTCGCCCCGCTCGGCTCGTCGGCGACGCGCAACCTGCCGCGCTCGCAGGCCGGCGCCGGATCGGGCGTCTACAACATGACCCGCCAGGTCGGCTCGGTGCTCGGCTCGGCCGCGATCACGGCCCTGCTCAACGCGCGGCTCGCGGCCGAGCTGCCCGGCTACGGCGGCGGCGCGGGCTTCGGCGGCGAGGGCGCCCACGGCGGCGGCGAGCTGCCGCCGCAGGTCGCCGAGGGCTTCACCGCCGCGATGAGCCAGTCGCTCTGGCTGTCGGTGATCGGCTTCGGCGTCGGCGCGCTCGTCGTGCTCTTCTTCGCGAAGCCCAAGGTCACGGTCGCCTGGGGAGGCAACGGCGACTCCGCCGAGAGCGGTGCGCCGGGTGGGTCCGGTGCGCCGGGCGCGCCCGCCGCAGCGCCGAAGAGCAGCAACGCGGATGCCGCGGCAGAGGCCGCTCGCGCCGAGTAGCCGCTACGCCAGCCCGGCCCGCTCGGCGAGCACCTCGCGGAGGACCTCGCGCGTGGCATCCAGGCCGCGGTGCACCTCTTCGAAGCTCGTCGACAGCGGCGAGAGCCCGATGCGGAGGCCCCCCGGGTCGCGGTAGTCGGGGATCACGTCGCGCTGCCAGAGTCGGGCCGTGACCTCGCGCATCGCGTCGTGGTGCAGGGTGACGTGGCCGCCGCGCTCCTCGGCGTCGGCGGGGGAGGCGAGGGTCACGCCGAGCGGGGCGAGCCACTCGTCGGCGAGCGAGATCGCGAACTCGGTGAGGGCGACCGACTTCGCGCGGAGCGCCGGCATCCCGGCCTCCTCGATCATGGCGAGGGTCTCCTCCATCGCGAGCATGCCCACGATCGGGGCGGTGCCGCTCGTGAATCGGCGGATGTCGGGCACCGGCTGATAGTCGGGACCCATCATGAACATCTCGGCGTTGCCCCACCAGCCCTGGATCGGCTGTTCGAGCACCGCCTGCAGGTCGTCGCGCACGTAGGCGAACGCGGGGGAGCCCGGCCCGCCGTTGAGGTACTTGTAGGTGCAGCCGACGGCGAGGTCGAAGCCCCAGTGGTCGGCGCGAACGGGCACCGATCCGGCCGAGTGGCAGAGGTCCCAGAGGATGAGCGCGCCGGCGTCGTGCGCGATGCGGGTGAGCTCGGGCGCGTCGGCGAGGTACGCCGACCGGTAGGCGACGTGCGAGACGACGACGAGCGCGGTCTCGGGGCCGACCGCCTCGGCGAGCTGCTCGGGGGTCACGCCCGACGACGTGTCGACGTCGATCCACCGCAGCCGCATGCCGCGCTCGCGGGCGATGCCGTCGACGACGTAGCGGTCGGTCGGGAAGTTGTCGGTGTCGATCACGATCTCGCGGCGTGCGGGGTCGCGTGCGAACTGCGCGTCGACGGCCGCGCGGGCGAGCTTGTACAGCAGCACCGTCGTCGAGTCGCCGATGACCGTCTGCCCGGCCTTCGCCTCGATGACCGCGCGGCCGATCCGGTCGCCGATCTCGGTCGGCAACTGCAGCCATGCCTCGTCCCAGCCGCGGATGAGGCGCCCGCCCCAGTCCTCGCGCAGGAACCGCTCGACCCGCTCGACCGCCGACACCGGCGGCCGACCCAGCGAGTTGCCGTCGAAGTAGACGAGGTCGGTCTCGGCGCCGACGAACCGCTTGCGGTAGTGGGCGAGCCCGTCGGCGCGGTCCATGCGGCGGGCGAAGGCGAGGTTCGGGTCGAGGGTCACAACGTTTCCAGTCGGTCGGTGCGGGAGGGGTCGTCGAGGGGCGGTGGGGCCGCGAGGTACTCCAGGTCTTCGGCCGGCACGACGCGCGCGCTCGCCAGCCAGTCGGGCAGGCGGTCCGCATCGGCGGGCGGCTCGCCCGCGATGAAGGTCGCCACCCCCTGCGGCTGCTCTGCGCGCGGCCACGGGTCGGCGAGGGCGTCGATGACGTCGGATGCCGCGAGGCCGGCGCCGAGCAGCAGCGCGAGCTCGGCGGGGTTGAGGCCGGCGGGCTGCTCGCCGTTGCCGAGGTCGGTGCCGTAGAGCACGCGCCCGCCGGCGCGATGGAAGCGGCCGAGGTTGTCGGCGGCGCGCACGGCGTCGGGGGTCGCCTCGCCGTAGCCGGCGACGAACAGCGTCGAGATCCAGCGCTGCCCGGCCGCGACCGCCCGGGCGATGAGCCCGTCGTCGACGATCTCGGTGAACGGAGTGTGCGCGAGCACGTCGACGCCGGCGTCGACCGCGAGCCGGGTCATGTCGTCGCCCTCGACGTGCGCGACGACGGGCAGTCCGAGGTCGTGCGCGGTGCCCACGACGGCGTCGAGGGTGGGGCGATCGAGCACCGGTCCGGCGACGCGGTTGAGCGCGACCTTGATGACGGATGCCCCGAACGAGTGCTGCTCGCGCACCGCGGTCTCGGCGGCGCCGGGCAGCCAGGCCCGCCCGTCGGCGGGCTCGGGGTCGAGCTCGCGCGCGCATCCGGGTGCGGCCCAGGCGCGACCCATCGGGTAGCCCCCGCGAGCGGTGAGGAAGTTGCCGGCGACGTCGAGTCGCGGCATCCCGTCGCGGCGCAGTTCGGCGCCGACGAGGGGGAGCGGTGCGCCCAGGTCGACGACGCCCGCGAGTGCCGAGTCGCGCAGCGACGACCTCGGCACGAGCATGAGGTGCACGTGGTGGTCGATGAACGGCGGCAGTGCGATGCCCGTCTCGCCGGCGTGCTCGCCGCCCAGCGAGCGGCGCGCCGCCCGGGCGGACGGTCCGAGGTCGAGCGTTGCGCCGGTCATGGTCAGCCGGGGATCTCGGTGCGCACGGCGTACAGCTCGGGGAAGAAGGTGAGTTCGAGCGCGCGCTTGAGGAACGGCGCGCCGCTCGACCCGCCCGTGCCGGTCTTCGAGCCGATGATGCGCTCGACCGTCTTCAGGTGGCGGAACCGCCAGAGCTGGAAGTTGTCTTCCAGGTCGACGAGCTCCTCGCAGGTCTCGTACGCCGACCAGTGCTCGTCGGTGTTGCCGTAGATCTCGGCGAACACCGGCACGAGCTCGGGCGTGAAGGTCCACGCCAGGGTTACGTCGCGCTCGAGCACGCTCGCCGGGATCGGGTAGCCCGCCCGCGCGAGCAACCGGAGGAACTCGTCGTAGAGGCTGGGCGACTCGAGCGCATGGCGGAGGAGGGCGGTGGCCGCGGCATCCGCCTCGAAGATCTGCAGCATCTTCGCGTTCTTGTTGCCCAGCACGAACTCGACGGCGCGGTACTGGTACGACTGGAACCCGCTCGCATTGCCGAGCACCCCGCGGAACTGCGCGTACTCGGCCGGCGTCAGGGTCGCGAGCACCGACCACTGCTCGGTGAGGGTCTTCTGGATGTGCTTGACGCGCGCGATGCACTTGAGCGCCCGGCCGAGCTCGTCGGCGCGCAGCAGGTCGCGGGCGGTCTCGAGCTCGTGCAGTACGAGCTTCAGCCAGAGTTCGGTGGTCTGGTGCTGGATGATGAACAGCAGTTCGTCGTGGTGCTCGGGCCGCGAGATCGGGCGCTGCGCGCTCAGCAGGGTCGGCAGGTCGAGATAGCCGCCGTAGCTCATGCGATCGCTGAAGTCGGTGACGACCGTCGACTCGATCGTTCGGGTGTTCGCCTCGACGCCGTCGCTCACGCCTTCGTGTTGTGTCACCAGACCAGCCTATGCGGCACGGTCGGTCGAGTAGCGACGAAGGAGCGTATCGAGGCCACCAGCCTCAACCCGAAGCCGACGCGACGGGCCCCCCACCGGATCGACCGGATCATGCCCGCCGCGTCGCGTCCTCCACTCCCCCGTGAAGGAACGGCGTCCCGTTCTTCGGGTAAACGGAGACGACCCTCCGAATCATACGTGAGGAACCGCGTACAGTGAAGCGATGACCTCGTCGGCATCGTCACGCCGCGACGCACGGCGCAACCACGAGCGCCTGCTCGCCGAAGCTCGGCGACTCTTCGCCGAGCGGGGAATCGACGCGCCGCTCGACGAGCTCGCGGTGCGCGCGGGCGTCGGGGCCGGAACGGTGTACCGGCACTTCCCGAACCGCGACGCGCTCGTGCGCGAGCTCTACGACCACGCGGTCGCCGAGCTGCACGACTTCGCGCCCGAGATACTCGGCGCCGAGACCGGCTGGCGCTCGGTCGAGCTGTACGTCGAGCGGCTCGGCGGGTGGGTCGCGGACTCGCCCTACCTGCCCGCCGTCATGCGTCGCGTCGCCGAACTCGACCCGTCGCACAAGCCGGGCATCGAGTTCGAGCCGCTCGTCAACGGCATGATCGCGCGCGCCCAGGCCGAGGGCGCGCTGCGCGACGACGTCACGGCCGTCGACCTCAGCATCCTCGTCGACATGCTCGGCTCGCTCGGCCAGTACGGTGGCGGGTACCTGCCGTTCTGGCGCCGTCAGCTCACGATCGTGCTCGACGGGTTGCGGGCCCGGCCGGGCACGACGCCCATGCCGGCCCCGTCGCAGGAGTTCGCCGCCTTCCACGACATGTCGCACGCGAAGGGCCCCAAGCGCTGAGCGGGTTGAGGAGCGACGAAGGAGCGTCTCGAAACCCGTCGGTCGAGTAGCGCCCGACGAAGGAGGGCGCGTATCGAGACCACGCCCCGATCGACCTCAGTCCGTCGCGACCTCGACCCCGTCGCCCACCCGCAGCACCGCCGGCACCACGACATCGGCGTACACCGCGAGCGACATCTCGCGCGCCTTCGTCAGCGGCTTCAGCAGCCGTCCTTCGGCGCTCGTGCCGTCCTGAGCGACATCCACGGTGCGGCAGCGCTCGATGCGCTCGACCACCCGCAGCCGCGCCTGGCCGATCGTGAGCTCACGTCCGAGCCACGACTCCTCGACGAACGGCTCGTCGGTCTCGACGACGAGGTTGGCGCGCAACCGTCGCGGGTCGGCATCGATGCCGAAGTGCTCGGCGCACCAAGCGAGCGACGCCGTGCCGATGATCGAGATCTGCCCGCCGTCCTGCATCGGCACATCGCCTTCGGGCAGGACGCGCACGTCCGCGCCCATCCGCTCGCTGAGGTCGGTGTCGAGCTCGTACTCACCGACGAGCCACAGCCCGTGATCGCCGCGCTGCACCTGCACCGAGGCATCCGCCGTCGTGGATGCCGAGTACTCGAACACCGCATCGCGCCGCCGGAACCGGCGCGTGTTCTTGCCCGACGCGAACTTGCCGTCGGCGTCGACGACGGCGAACCCGCGGTCGCCGACGAGTCCGCGCGCGTCGAGCGGCACCTCGGTGAGGGCTTCGCCGCCCATCGCCTTGACGGGGTACCGACGGATCGAGCGCAGCGGGTAGTTCATCGAGGCAGCCTATCGGGGCGACTTCCGATCGGCTGTGCGGTGCCGAGCGCAGGCGGACTCCACCAGAGTGATATGTCCGGCACCAGTGATTCGGTTCCCGATCGACCACCCCCATTTGTGGGGTATTGGCGGCGTCGGTTCGGATCCCTTACGGTCGGCCGACGACGCACGAAGGCGTGCGATCGAACGGAGGAAGAAATGACGTCTGACACGAACGCGGCGGCTCCCGGGGAGGCGCCTCAGCCCGAGGCATCCGGGCCGCTCGAAGACGCGGCGCGCAACATGGCAAGCCAGCCGCCGCTGATCGCGGCCGACGGCAAGCCGGCGGAGCAGAAGTGGGCGACCGGCGGCGGTCGCATCGTCGCGCTCATCGCGGGCATCCTCGGTGTCGTCATCGCGGCGTTCGTCCCGATCGTCGCGATCGCGCTGGGCTTCCTCGCCCTCGTGCTCGGCAGCACCGCGCGGGGTCATATGGTTCCCGGCCGCCCGGGTCGGGGGGTCGCAACGGCGGCGTTCGTGATCGGCATCGTGGCCGTCGTGCTCGGCGCCGTGTCGTGGGTGCTCGCGGTCGTGCTCCGGATGGGTTGATGGCATCCTCGTCGCGCTCCCGATCGCTTATTTCCTGAATCTCCACTGAGGTACCCGATGAAGATCCTGCACCCAGACTCATCGCGGATCGGCGAGGAAGAAGTCGCCGACGACGAGTTGGTCGTCGCCACCACTCGTGGCGAGCTGGCGACCATGGCCGGAGCGATCAACGAGGCGCTGGAAGCCGTCGACAAGTGGGAGTTCGGCCTCCGGCTCGGCGTGACTCCAGCGCAGGCTACAGAACTGCGAGACCGGCTCAATGAGGTCCTGCGCGTGACCTACCGGCCCGAGTAGGAAGCCAGCTGGTCTGCGCCAGGCGGCGGGCCTTGGTGGCGTAGGAGGGCGCTTCCGATGAGCGCGCTGATGCTAGCGCGTTCGTCGGAGTCGAGCTGGTCGAGCGCGGTCGGTGCAGCCGGAGGCATTCGCCCTGTGGGAAGATCGGCCCCACCGGGCCTCTCGCCGCTGAGCAGAAACGCAACGGTATCCCTTGGAGGCTGGAAGATTGAGTCCTGACTGGCATGACTACGAGTCGTATCGACCGGTGGCAAGCGAACCTCTGAACGAGCTAACGAGGGCTGCGGCAAGGCGAGAATTCGAGCGTTGCATGGAAACTCGGAGCGCGCGTATCGAATCGCTCGGACGCCTTGTGGAGGGCAACGGAGTGATGCTCGCCACAGATGATGCCGCGATTCAGCGCCTCAACGACTGGTTTCTCGCGAGTGTCGAAGCTGATCCCGAGCGACCGGGCTTCCTGCTGCCGGCGTGGTATTCGGTGACACACGACGTGGCGTTGTTTCTCGGGGAGGTGATGATCGAGCGCCATCCGACGCTTCGATGGGAGTTCTTTGTCTGGGGCAAGACGAACGTTGCTTATCAGCGCCATGTGATCATGGGGTTCAGCACCGAGGATCCGAAACTCCGCACCAACATTGATATCGATCGGCTTGTCGCGACGTATGGGCACCAGCTCGTCGAATCGCGAGGGTCGGTCGCTTCGCTCGGCAAGGTGGAGATCCGAGGAACGACGATCGACATCGATGCCGTTGCCGCGAGCCACAGATCTACCGGTATCGACTCGGATCGGTTCGTGCAGTGGCTGAGCCGCGTCACCGAACGAGCGTGACGAGCGTGCTGACGGCGCGACTGCGAGCTCAGCGGGCAAATGTACGTACGAAATCAAACATGTCCACCCTGCGTAACGGGACGCGGCGCGAAACCTGGCCGGACAGCCGCCGCTGACCGGCCCCGACGGCGAACCGGCGGAGCAGAAAGTGGGCGACCGGCGGCGGCCGTATCGTCGCGCTCAAAGTGGGCATCTGCGGGGCTGCGATCGCGGCGTTCGTCCTGATCGTTGCGATCGCGCTGGGCTTCCTCGCCCTCGTGCTCAGCAGCACCGCGCGGGGTCACATGGCGCCGGGCCCTCCGAATCGTGGGGTCGCAACGGCGGCGTTCGTGACTCGACCGGTCGGGATGCCTCAGGGCTAGGTTCTCGTACCGGCTGAGATTCTGGCTTTCGACGCTCATTCAGCTACCTCGATCGGCATCGTCGCCGTCGTGCTCGGCGCCGTGTCGTGGGTGCTCGCGGTCGTGCTCCGGATGGGTTGAGGCCATCGGAGTGATGAACTCTCCCGTCGCGATCCGTCTGGATCGGGCCGACTAACTCGCCGCCCGCACCTCGACGAGGTTCGCCCACGGGTCGTCGAACGACAGGGTGCGGCCGTCATCGCGGGTGCCGACCTTGAAGTGCTCCATGCGCTCGCCGAGCTCGCCGAGGTCGTCGGCCGTGGGCACGACGATCTCGACCTTGCCGAGGCCGAGGGCGAGCCCGCGCTTGCCTGCGCCGCGGCTGTTCCAGGTGTTCATCGCCATGTGGTGGTGGTAGCCGCCGGCCGAGACGAAGAGCGCCTGGTCGCCCATCTCGGCGGTCGTCTCGAAGCCGAGCCGGTCGACGTAGAACTCGCGGGCGCTCGCGACGTCGCCGACCGACAAGTGCACGTGCCCGACGATCGCCGAGCCGAGGCGGGCGTCGGGCGTCGCATCCGTCATCGCCGCGGCGACGGCACCGGCCTCGCCGAGGTGGTCGCGCAGGTAGCCGTTGGGGTCGAGGTAGATGGTCGCCATCTCGACGGTGCCGTGCACCCAGCTCCACTGCGAGCGGTCGCGGTCGAAGTACAGCTCGACGCCGTTGCCCTCGGGATCGGTGAAGTAGAACGCCTCGCTCACGAGGTGGTCGGCGCTGCCCGTGAACGTGCCGGGGTAGCGCGACGCGACCGAGTAGATCGCCGTCGCGAGCGCCTCGCGGGTATCGAAGAGGATCGCGGTGTGGAAGAGCCCCGCATCGCGCGGCGACGCGTGCTTGAGCTCGGGCGCGTGCTGCAGGATCACGATCGGCGTGGTGCCGCGGCCGAGCACGGCGACGGGTCCGTCGTGGCTGAGCAGGTCGAGCGTCACGCCGTCGCGGTAGTAGCGGATCATGCCGTCGAGGTCGGCGACGCGCAGCGTCACCGCGCCCATGCCGGTGTCGGCGGCCAGCAGTCCGGCGCCTTCGGGCGCCCCGTTAGTTGTAAGCACAACTAATGGTAACGGATGCCGCGACGAATGTATTCCGATCACTCGAGTCGCGGCGTCGGGGGCCACCCGACCAGCGAGAGCCATCCAGTGCACTATCATGCACTCATGGATGGCGAGACGGAGACGCTCGCGCTCGCGATCGGGCAGCGCGTGCGCGACGAGCGACAGGCGCGCGAGTGGACGCTCGACCGCCTCGCCGCCGAGGCCGGCGTCAGCCGTCGCATGATCGTCAACGTCGAGCAGGGCGCCGTGAACCCGAGCGTCGGCACGCTGCTGCGGCTGAGCGACGCGCTCGGCATCGGCCTGCCCGCCCTCGTGGACCCTCGGGCCGCGGCATCCGACGTCGTCAAGCTGACCCGCCACGGCACCGGCGCCGCGCTCTGGACCGGCGGCCGCGGCGGCCGCGGTGTGCTCGTCGCCGGCACCGAGTCGCCCGACGTCGTCGAGCTCTGGGACTGGACGCTCGAGGCCGGCGAGCGGCACGCGAGCGAGGCGCACTCGACGGGCACGCGTGAGCTGCTGCAGGTGCTCGACGGCGAGCTCGTCATCGAGGTGGGCGACGCCACCCACGCACTCGCCGTCGGCGACGCCCTGACCTTTCCGGGCGACGTCGACCACGCCTACGGGAACCCGGGCGACCGGCCGGCGCGCTTCTCGCTCGCGGTCTTCGAACCTGGCGTCGGCACGACCCATCGGGAGGCCACGTCATGACGGGCGCGACCGACCGGCGTGCGACCGACCGGGTGCCGCCCTGGACGATGGCCGTCGCCGCGATGCTCATGATCCAGGCGACGAACGCGCTGTCGGTGCCGCTCATCGAGCAACTCGGCGCGGCCGGCACCTCGTGGCTGCGGCTCGCCTTCGGCGCGATCTTCTTCATCCTGATCGCGCGGCCGCCGTTGCGCCGAATCCGCCGGGTCGATGTGCTGCCGCTCGTGGGGCTCGGCATCGCCACCGGCGTCATGATGGTGTCGTTCCTCTCGGCGGTCGAGCGGATCCCGCTCGGCACCGCCGTCGCGATCGAGTTCCTCGGTCCCTTGACCGTGGCGGCGATCCGAAGCCGAAGCCGCCGCATGCTCGTGTGGCCGGTGCTCGCGCTCGCCGGGGTCGTGCTGCTCACGGAGCCCTGGCACGGCGACATCGACCTCGTCGGCGTCGGGTTCGCCGCGCTCGCCGGAACCGGCTGGGGCGTCTACATCCTGCTCACGCAGAAGGTCGGCGACCGCTTCTCGGGCGTGAGCGGGCTCTCGATCACGATCCCGATCGCCGCGATCGTCACGGCCTTCGTCGGCGTACCGCAGGTGTCGGGCCACTTCGAGTGGTGGGTGCTGCTCGTCGCCGCCGGGCTCGCGCTGCTCTCACCGGTCATCCCGTTCGGGCTCGAGATGCTCGCCCTGCGTCGCATGACCCACACCGCCTTCGGCACGCTCATGGCACTCGAACCCGCCTTCGGCGTCGTGCTCGGGCTGCTCGTGCTGCACCAGGTGCCGTCGATCGCGCAGGTCGCGGGCATCGTGCTCGTGGTGCTCGCCGGGGCCGGAGCCCAGCGCGGCGGCATCCGCAACCGATCGACCGACGACCCCGATCTCGCACCCCTGGAGGAACGCGTATGAGTATCACCCCGAAGTTCAGCTCGACCTTCATCTTCGAGGTCGGCGAACTGGATGACGCATTCCATCGCCTCAACGACGAGATCGCCGAGCGTGCCCGCGCCATTCCGGGCTTCCTCGGCGAGGAGGAGTGGCATAACGACGAGACCGGGCTGCACGCCGAGGTGTACTACTGGTCGAGCATGGAGGCGCTGCGCGAACTCGTGGGCATGGACACCCACCGCATCGCGAAGGGCCGCAACGGCGAGTGGCTCGGCGAGTACCGGGTGGTCATCTCGGAAGTGCAGACGGTCTACGGCAACCCCGCGCTCGGGCTCGAGCACGTACCGGCGGGGGCGAAGTCGCATGGCTGAGAGCATGTTCACCGGACTCAGCGCGTTTCCGCTCACGCCGCTCGCTGCCGACGTCGTCGACGAACGCGCCTTCGCGGGGCTCGTCGCGCGCCTCGCCGACGCGGGAGTCGACACGATCACCGCGCTCGGCTCGACCGGGTCGTACGCCTACCTCTCGACCGACGAGCGGGCCCGCGTCGCGAAGCTCGCGGTCGAGCACGCGGGGGACACCCCCGTCATCGTCGGCGTCGGTGCGCTTCGCACCTCGGACGTGCTCGCGAACGTGCGCAACGCCGAGGCGGCCGGCGCGCGGGGACTGCTGCTCGCGCCCATGACGTACCAGCCGCTCACGCACGACGACGTGGTCGGACTGTTCCGCGAGGTCACGTCGAGCACCGACCTGCCCGTGATCGTCTACGACAACCCGGGCACGACGCACTTCACCTTCACGACCGAGCTGTACGCGCGCCTCGCCGAGCTGCCGGGCGTCGCGTCGATCAAGATCCCCGGCATGCCGCTCGACGCGGACGCGATGGCCGAACGGGTCGCGGCGATCCGTGCGGTCGTGCCGTCGCACGTGACCATCGGCATCTCGGGTGACGCCTACGCGGCGACGGCCCTGAATTCGGGATGCGACGCCTGGTACTCGGTCATCGCCGGAACGTTGCCGGGGCCCGCGTTGCGGATCACCCGCGCGGCGCAGGCCGGGCGCACCGACGAGGCGGATGCGGAGTCGGCGCGACTCACGCCGCTGTGGAAGCTGTTCGCCGAGTTCGGCGGCAGCCTGCGGGTCGTCGCCGCGATCGCCGAGCAGCTCGGGCTCACGTCCGACCGGTGCCTGCCGCGCCCGATCCTGGGGCTCGACGAGGAACAGCGGGCGCGCGTCGCCGAGGTCGTGGCGCAGCTCGGGCTGCGCGACCAGCCGGTCGAGTAGCGCGGAGCGCGTATCGAGGCCATCGACTCCGTGGTCTCGATACGGCGCTGCGCGCCTACTCGACCGACGTCAGGCCGCCGGCTGGCTGAAACGCAGCATGTTGCCCGACGGGTCGCGGAACGCGCAGTCGCGCACGCCGTAGAACTGGTCCATTGGCTCCTGCAGCACCTCGGCCCCGGCGGCGCGGATCGACTCGAACGTCGCATCCACATCGGGCGTCGTGAAGTTCACGCCGCGCAGCAGGCCCTTCGCGAGGAGTTGCGCCGCGGCATCCTTGTCGGACTGGGTGGCGTTGGGGTCGGCGATCGGCGGCTCGAGCACGATGTTGACGTCGGGCTGCGCCGGCGAACCGACGGTGACCCACCGCATGCCCTCGTACGAGATGTCGTTGCGCACCTCGAGGCCGAGCACGTCGCGGTAGAACGGGATCGCGGTCTCGTGGTCGTCGACCGCGATGAAGCACTGGGAGAGTGAGATGTCCATGACCCCGACGCTACCCACGTGAGGCCTGGCCCGCTTCTCCATTCCTGACGGGTCGCGTGCGGATCTTCACGATGCACGCCGGGATCGGTGCGGCGACGTCGTGCGACCGGTTGCGGTAGGCGCTCGGGGTCTCGCCGACGAGCTCGGTGAAGCGGGTGCTGAACGAGCCGAGCGACGTACAGCCCACCGCGAAGCACACCTCGGTGACGCTGAGGTCGCCGCGGCGCAGCAGCGCCTTCGCGCGCTCGATGCGCCGGGTCATGAGGTAGCTGTACGGCGTCTCGCCGTACGCCTCGCGGAAGCTGCGCGAGAAGTGCCCCGACGACATGAGCGCGACCTTCGCGAGGGCCTCGACGTCGAGCGGCTGCTCGTAGTCGCGGTCCATCGTGTCGCGTGCGCGACGGAGCCGGCGCAGGTCGTCGAGGTCCATCAGCCTCGCAGTCGGTCGAGCAGTTCACGGTAGCGGTCGGCGGTCTGCTCGACGATCTCGTCGGGCAGCACGGGCGGGCGTCCCTGCTGGTCCCAGTTCGCCGCGAGCCAGTTGCGCACGATCTGCTTGTCGAAGCTCGCCATGCGCTCCGCCGGCGTCGTGCCCGTGGCATAGGCCGCGGCATCCCAGTACCGGCTCGAATCGCTCGTGAGCACCTCGTCGGCGAGGGTCACGATGCCGGTGGCGCGATCGGCGCCGAACTCGAACTTCGTGTCGGCGAGGATGAGCCCGCGCTCCTCCGCCTTCTTCGACGCGCTGGCGAAGACCTCGAGCGAGAGCTCGCGCAGCTGCGCCGCGACGACGTCGCCGACGAGCTCGACCGTGCGCTCGTACGAGATGTTCTCGTCGTGCTGGCCCATCGGGGCCTTCCACGCCGGGGTGTAGATCGGCTCGGGCAGCCGGTCGCCGTCGCCGAGGCCCGCGGGCAGCGGGAAGCCGCCGATCGCACCCGTCTCGACGTACTCCTTGTAGCCCGAGCCCGTGAGGTACCCGCGTACGACGCACTCGATCGGGAACATGTCGAGCGTGCGGCACAGCGTCGCCCGGTCGGCCACGGCGTCGGGCACCTCGGGCAGCTCGAGCGCCTCGAGCCGGTCGTCCAGCGGATGCGCGAGATGGTTCGGCACCTCGGGCAGCTCGTCGAACCACCAGTGCGTGAGCGCCGTGAGCATGGCGCCCTTGCCCGGGATCGGTGGTTCGAGCAGGTGGTCGAACGCGCTCACCCGGTCGCTCGCGACGACCAGTACGACGGGCGAGGTCGCGAGCGGGTCGCCCGTCCAGCTGTCGTCGTCGGTCATGAGCTTGGTCGGCACGTACAGGTCGCGCACCTTGCCCGAGTAGACGTGGGTCCAGCCGGGGAGTTCGCCGATGTCGGTCATGCTGTTCCTCGCTTCGGACTATTCGGCGACGCGCGCCGCGATGTCGGTGCGGTACTGCCCGCCCTCGAGGCGCACCTGGCCGAGCGCCTCGTACGCGCGCCGCCGGGCGTCGGCGAAGCCGTCGCCGAGCGCGACCACGTTGAGCACGCGGCCGCCGGTCGCGATGAGCGGCGCCTCCTCGCCGGGCTGGGCGTCGTCGGGCAGGGCGCCCACGGCGGTCGCGGCGTGGGCGAGGTGCACACCCGGCACGGATGCCGCGGCCTCGAGCCCCTCGATGACCCGGCCGGTCTCGGGAGACTCGGGGTAGCCCTCGCTCGCGAGCACGACGGTGACGGCGGCCCGGTCGCGGAACACCGGGCGTTCGAGCGAGCCGAGCCCGCCGGTCGCGGCCGCCAGCAGCAGGCCCGAGAGCGGGGTCTCGAGCCGCGGCAGCACGACCTGCGTCTCGGGGTCGCCGAAGCGCGCGTTGAACTCGATGACGCGGATGCCGCGCGAGGTGAGGATCAGCCCCGCGTACAGCAGCCCGACGAACGGGGTCTGCTCGGCGGCGAGCTGCCGCACCGTGGGCAGCGCGATGGTCTCGATGACCTCGTCGACGAACGCCTGCTCGCTGCCGAACCGCCCGCCGCGGCCGTCGACCGCGTCGCCGAGCCACGGCAGTGGCGAGTACGCGCCCATGCCGCCCGTGTTCGGTCCCTGGTCGCCGTCGCGCAGGCGCTTGTAGTCCTGCGCGGGCGACAGCGGCAGCACGTGCTCGCCGTCGGAGAGCAGGAAGAGCGACACCTCCTGCCCGTCGAGGAACTCCTCGACGAGCACGGGGCCCTGCTGCAGGTAGTGCACGGCGTGGGCGAGCGCGGCGTCGCGGTCGTCGGTCACGAGCACGCCCTTGCCTGCCGCGAGACCGTCGGCCTTCACGACGAACGGGGCACCGAACTCGTCGAGCGTCGCGGCGACCTCGTCGAGGGTGGTGGCGAGCGTCGCGCGCCCGGTCGGCACGTCCGCCGCCTCCATGATGCGCTTCGCGAAGGTCTTCGAGCCCTCGAGCGCGGCGGCCTGCTTGCCGGGGCCGAAGACGGGGATGCCGCGGGCCCGCAGCGCGTCGGCGACGCCGGCGACGAGCGGCGCCTCGGGGCCGATGACGACGAGCTCGATGCCGTTGTCGGCGGCGTAGTCGGTGACGAGCGCCGCGTCGGTCGCGTCGAGGGCGACGGTCGTGACGCTGCCGCGGGCCGACGAGGTCGGCGAGGCCGCGATGCCGGCGTTGCCGGGGGCGGCGGTGATCTCGTGGCCGGCCTCCTCATCGAGCAGCGCGAGGACGATGGCGTGCTCGCGCGCGCCCGAACCGAGGACGAGGATCTTCACCGGTTCAGGCTACCGCGCTGCGCCGTCGAGCTCCGTTCCGTTGCGCGGTGCCATGGGTGCGACGTGCTGCGAGAATGTGCGGGTGAGTGCAGAGCCGACGCCATCCGACCCCCAGCCGGCCGACGCGAACCCCGACGGGGTGCGCGACCACGGGGCATCCGGCCGCCGCCTGTTCTGGTGGGCGCTCGTCGTCGCGGTCGTCGTCGTGATCGCCGACCAGGCCAGCAAGTGGTGGGCCGAGGCCGAGCTCGGCGACGGCACGACGATCCCCGTCATCGGCGACCTCATCCGCTTCGTGCTCGTCTACAACCCGGGCGCCGCGTTCTCGATCGGCACCGAGTACACGTGGATCTTCGCGATCGTCGCGGGTCTCGGCGCCATCGCCCTCGCGTGGTTCGCGTGGCGCGTGCGCTCGGTGGGCTGGGCGATCGCGCTCGGACTGCTGCTGGGCGGCGCGCTCACCCATCTCGGCGATCGCCTCTTTCGGGCGCCCGGATTCGGACGCGGGCACGTCGTCGACTTCATCGGCTACGGCGACTGGTTCATCGGCAACGTCGCCGACATCGCGATCTTCGCGGGTGCCGTGATGGTGCTCGTGCTCACGCTCATGGGCGTCTCGCCGACTGGCCGCCGCTCGCGCGACGACTGACGCGGGGCCCACGCGGCGACGAACCAGGCGCGGGGCCGCGTGGGCCGCGATGACTGACGCGGCGACGGTGCGCACTCGAGGTGGCCCGGGTGACCCGACGGCCCGGATGGGAGAATGACGACCATGGCACGAGCGAGGATCGGCGACGACATCGGCCGGGCGGCGATCGGGGCGATCGCCGAGATCGCCCGGCAGCACGGCACGGACGTCGGGGAGGCGAGCGCCTCGGTCGACCGCTCGACCCTCGCGCTCGCGGTGCGGTACTCGCTGCAGCTGCTCGCCGAGCAGGCGCCCGGTGCGACGCTCGAGGTGCGGGTGCCGCCGTTCGCGGCCGTGCAGTGCGTCGAGGGCCCCAAGCACACCCGCGGCACCCCGCCGAACGTCATCGAGACGGATGCGGCGACCTGGCTCGCGCTCGCGACGGGCGTTCGCTCCTGGGCCGACGCACGTCAGTCGGGCACGGTGCACGCGTCGGGGCAGCGGGCCGATCTCGAGGGGCTCCTGCCGGTCGTCTGATCCCGGCCTCGCAGGTTTCGAGACGCGTCCGACTCCGTCGGGCGCTCCTCAACCGGCGGGTGGGGGACAATGGAAGGGTGAGCGACACCCAGCAGCCCGAACCGCAGCCCGAGGCCTCCGAGCAGGGGACGCCGCGGTACGAGACCGCGGCGACCCGCGACGAGGTCGTCGTGCGGCGTTCGCCCCGCTACGGCATCTGGATGATCGCGGGCGCCGTCCTCGGCGCGCTCGTCGCGTTCGTGCTGTCGTTCGCCTTCGCCCCGACCGAGGCGCAGGTCGCCGAGCGGGTGCAGAACGACTTCACCTACGACCAGGGCCAGGTGTTCGGCTTCCTGCTGCTCGGGGGCGTCGCGTTCGGCGTGGCGCTCGGGGCGCTCGTCGCCCTCATCGTCGACCGCGCGATGTCGCGCCGCACGACGCGCGCCGTCGCCGAGCACGACGAGACGCACCGCGTCGACGGCTGAGCCGTACGTCGAACGTCGACCGTCGGAAGGCGACCCGCGCCGGACGGCGCTCGCTCGAGGCATCCGACCCGCCGTCGACGACGGATCGGACGGTCAGCTGAGCTGCGTGCGCTCGACCCAGCCCAGGTACTCGTCGGTCACGGTGCCGGTGACGTACTCGCCCGTGAAGCACGACAGGTCGAGACGGTCGATCGACGTGCCCTCGGTGATCGCCGCCTGCAGGTCGGCGACCTCCTGGTAGATCATGTGGTCGGCGCCGAGCTCGGCCGCGATCTCGGGGATCTTGCGGCCGTGCGCGATGAGCTCCTGACGGCTCGGCATGTTGATGCCGTACACGTGCGGGTAGCGCACGGGCGGCGCGGCCGAGGCGAACGTCACCTTGTTGGCACCCGCGTCGCGGGCCATCTGCACGATCTGCTGCGACGTCGTGCCGCGCACGATCGAGTCGTCGACGATGAGGATGTTCTTGCCGCGGAACTCCGTGCCCATCGCGTTGAGCTTCTGGCGTACCGACCGCTTGCGCTCGGACTGGCCGGGCATGATGAACGTGCGGCCGACGTAGCGGTTCTTGTAGAAGCCCTCGCGGTACTCGATGCCGAGCTTCTGCGCGACCTGCATCGCCGACGGGCGCGACGAGTCGGGGATCGGCATGACGACGTCGACGTCGCCGAGCGGCATGTGCGTCGCGACGGTGTCGGCGAGGCGATCACCCATGCGCAGGCGCGACTCGTACACCGAGATGCCGTTCATGACCGAGTCGGGACGGGCGAGGTACACGTACTCGAACGAGCACGGCACGAGCACGGGGTTCTTCGCGCACTGGCGCGAGATCATCTCGCCGTCGAGCGTGATGAAGATCGCCTCACCCGGCTCGACGTCGCGCACGATCTCGTAGTCGCCGTTCTCGAGCACGAGCGACTCGCTCGCGACGATCCACTCGTCGCGGCCGGCCTCGGTGACGCGCTTGCCGAGGATGAGGGGGCGGATGCCGAACGGGTCGCGGAACGCGAGCAGCCCGTAGCCCGCGATCATCGAGATGACCGCGTACGAGCCCTCGACCCGCTCATGCACCTGCGAGACGGCCTCGAAGACCTGGTCGGGGTCGAGCTCGAGCCCCTTGATCTGGCCCTGCAGCTCGGTCGCGAGCACGTTGAGCAGCATCTCGGTGTCGCTCGTCGAGTTCACGTGGCGGCGGTCGATCGAGAACAGGTCGCCCGACAGCTCGCGCGTGTTCGTGAGGTTGCCGTTGTGCACGAGGATGATGCCGTACGGCGCGTTCACGTAGAACGGCTGCGCCTCCTCCTCGCGCTCGGCGGCGCCCTTCGTCGTGTAGCGCACGTGGCCGAGGCCCATGTTGCCGATGAGCGAGCGCATGTCGCGGGTGCGGAACGCCTCGCGCACCTGCCCCCGCGCCTTCGCCATGTGGAACACGGGGCCGTCGGCGGTCGCGATGCCCGTCGAGTCCTGGCCGCGGTGCTGCAGGAGCAGCAGGCTGTCGTAGATCTGCTGGTTGACGGGCTCGGTGGAGACGATGCCGACGATGCCGCACATGCGAGCGATGGCTCCTCGTGGGGGTGTGGTGAACGGCCGGAACCGGCCTCGTCGATTCTCCCATACTGCGCGGGTGAGCCCGCCGTGTGCGGGCGCCTGCTCAGATGCGCAGCTTGGGTCGCCATCCGCGCGTGGAGACGGCGAGCTCGTTCCAGGCGTTGACCGACACGACGAGGGCGAGCAGCGCGGCCACTTCGTCGTCGGTGAAGGCCGCGGATGCCACGGCCCAGGTCTCGTCGGGGACATGGGTCTCCGACAACCGGGTGACATCGTCGACGAGCGCGAACGCCGCCCGCTCGCGGGCGGTGAAGAAGTTCGACTCGCGCCAGACGGCGACGGCGTAGAGGCGCTGCACGAGCTCGCCCGCGTCGAGCGCGTCGCGCGAGTGCAGGTCGACGCAGTACGAGCAGCCGTTGAGCTGCGAGGCGCGCAGCCGCACGAGCTCGCGCAGGACCTTCTCGATGCCGGCCCGGTCGGCCTCGGCCTCGGCGGCGTCGTCGAGCGCGCTGACGGCGCGGACGAAGGCGGGCGCGACGCCGTCGAGGTCGAGGCGGCGGGTCGGGGCGACGGGAACGGCGGATGCGGTGGAGTCGATGGTCGTCGTGGTCATGGATCCCACGCTACGGAGCGGCGGCCGGGCTGGTAACGTCCAATCCCATGGCGCACGACTGGGCCAATTCAGGATTGGATCTCCACCTCGCCCTCGACCCGCGGCGCAAGGCCGCCTCGCTCGAGGAGGCGCTCCGCGCCGCGGTGACCGACGGGCGGCTGGCACCGGGTACCCGGCTCCCGCCGACCCGCACGCTCGCGCACGACCTCGGCCTGGCGCGCAACAGCGTCGCCGAGGTGTACGCCAGGCTCGTCGGCGAAGGCCGTCTCGAGGCGCGCGTCGGTTCGGGCACGTGGGTGCGCGACATCCCGACTCCGGTGCCCGGCGCACGCATCGACCGTTCGACCCGGTTCGACCTCGACCTGCGGGGCGGGCTGCCCGATGCGTCGGGCTTCGCCCGCTCGGCGTGGAGCCGGGCCGTCGCGCGATCGCTCGCCGAGGCGCCCGGCACCTCGTTCGCGTACGGCGCGCTCGAGGGCACGGTCGAGCTGCGCACCGCGCTCGCCGGGTACCTCGCTCGCACCCGCGGTGTCGTCGCCGGCTCAGACGACCTCGTCGTCACCCACGGGTTCGGCGAACTGCTGTCGACCGTCGCCCGCGCCCTCGCCGCGACGGGCCGGCGGCGCATCGCCGTCGAGGCCTACGGCCACGCCTCGCACCGCGAGGTGCTCGCCGCCGCCGGCCTCGAGCCCGTGCCGGTCGAGCTCGACCGCGACGGCATGGTCGTCGACCGGCTCGAGACGGCCGGCGTCGACGCCGTGCTCGTGACGCCTGCGCACCAGTTCCCGACGGGAGTGCCGCTCTCGGCGCCTCGCCGCTCGGCGCTCGGCGACTGGGCGCGTGCGAACGGCGCGATCGTGATCGAGGACGACTACGACGGCGAGTTCCGCTTCGACGGCCGGGCCATCGGCGCGTTCCAGTCGCTCGCGCCCGAGCACACGGTCTACGGCGGCACCGCGAGCAAGGCCCTCGCCCCTGGGCTCGGCATCGGCTGGGGGGTCGTGCCGGCGGGCCTGCGCGACGCCGTGCTCGAGCAGCGCCGGCTGAGCGGCGCGGCGACCGACGCGATCTCGCAGCTCGCGCTCGCCGCCTTCATCGGGGCGGGCGACTACGACCGTGCGGTACGCGGGGCGCGCCTGCGCTACCGGGCCCGACGCGAGCTGCTCGAACGGCTCGTCGCCGAGCGGCTGCCCGACGCGCGCATCGCGGGTCTCGAGGCCGGCCTGCACTGCCTGCTCGAACTGCCGCCGGGCATCGCGGAGGCCGAGGTCGTACGCGAGGCCGCGGACCTCGGGCTGCGCTACGGCGGGCTCGCGTCGTACGCGGCCGACGGCGCGACCGCCGAGTCCCGGCCGCCGACGATGGTCGTCGGCTACGGAGCGCCGCCCGAGCATCGGTTCGAGCACGCCATCGCCGCGGTGATCGCCTCGATCGAGGCGGCTCGCACCGCGCTCGGGCCGCGCGGCTGAACAGTCGCGGCGGCTCCCTCCCGGAGCATCCTCACCCGGTCTCGAGCCCGCGGGGGAGCGACCTCAGTACTCCGAGGGCTTCGGCAGCACGGCCATGGTGCACCGCGAGACGCACACGAGCTTGCCGTCCTCCTGCGTGATGCGGATGTCCCACACCTGCGTCGTGCGACCGCGCGTGAGCGGGCGCGCCTCGCCGTAGACCCAGCCCTCGGCGACGGGCCGAACGTGGTTCGCGTTGATCTCCATGCCGACGCAGTAGAACTTCGCAGAGTCGACGGTCATGCTCGCGCCCCAGCTCGCGAGGGTCTCTGCGAGGGCGACGGATGCTCCGCCGTGCAGCACCCCGCCCGGCTGGCGCGTGCGCCCGTCGACCGGCATGCGGCCCTTGATCGAGTCGTCGGTGAGCTCGGTCATCTCGATGCCGAGCGCGTTGATCGCGGTGCCGCCGCTGCGGGAGTTCGCCCACTCGAGTGAGGGCTCGCCGAACCAGATGCTCATGCGCTCGAGTCTGTCACGCATGGCGGGTCGAGGAGCGAGCGCAGCGAGCGTCTCGAAACCCCTCACGCGAGCGCGGCGATGGCATGGCAGGTTGAGGAGCGACGAAGGAGCGTCTCGAAACCGAATCGCACCGCCGGTTCCGAGACGGCGCTTCGCGCCTGCTCAGCCCGCCTACGCGAGTTCGGCGATGATCGGGTGGATCGCGTCGTCGAACGCCGACGCGTCGGACCGCAGCGAGTCGGTCACCGCGATCGTCATCGCGCCGATCCACCAGACCCCGCTGCCCGAGAGCGGCAGCACCTCGACGTTGAGCTCGAACGAGTGCGCCCGCCGGCCGACCTCGCGCTCGTGCTCGGCGATGGTTCCGGCGTACGCCCGGTACGAGTCGCCGCGCCGTGCGGCCGAGGCGCTGCGGTACGTATCGTGCGCCCACTCGGCCCACGCGCGCGCCGCCTCCGCGTGCGGCACGATCGCCCGCGCGAGGACCTCGGCACCCGAGACGGGCAGCGCGACCTCGGTGTCGAACGCCTCGACGAGTTCGAGCGGCACGGGCGACGGATGCGCCTCGGGCTCGACCGTCATCGCCCACCACGCGCGCCACTGCCGCTCGAGCAGGTCGTGCTCGTCGATCTCGAGTCGTTCGCCCACCGGGCCGACGTCGCGCAGCCGCGGCAGTTCGACGGGGGAGGAGATGGCGAGCACCTCGCGCAGATAGAGCGCGAGCAGTACCGGGCGACTCGCATTCTCACGGATCACCCACGACGGTGCCGCCCCAGGCTGCATACCCGAATTCTACGCGCGCGGCCCGACATTCGAGGCTGACGCGGCCGGTACCCTTGTGGGGTGAGCGCGAATTCGTCCTACGCCGCTGCCGGAGTCGACACCGCAGCCGGCGACCTCGCCGTCGAACTCATGAAGGAGGCGGTCGCCAAGACCCACGGGCCCAACGTGCTCGGCGGCGTCGGCGGCTTCGCCGGCCTCTACGACCTGTCGTTCGCGAAGGACTACACCCGCCCGCTGCTCGCGACGTCGACCGACGGCGTCGGCACGAAGATCGCGATCGCGCAGGCGCTCGACAAGCACGACACCATCGGGCAAGACCTGGTGGGCATGGTCGTCGACGACATCGTCGTGGTCGGCGCGAAGCCGCTGTTCATGACCGACTACATCGCCTGCGGCAAGGTCGTGCCCGAGCGCATCGCGTCGATCGTCACGGGCATCGCCCGCGCGTGCGCCGAGACGGGGACCGCGCTCGTCGGCGGCGAGACGGCCGAGCACCCCGGTCTCATGGGCGCCGACGACTACGATGTCGCCGGCGCCGCGGTCGGCGTCGTCGAGGCCGACCGGGCGCTCGGCGCCGAGAAGGTCCGCGACGGCGACGCGGTCGTCGCGATCGCCTCGAGCGGCCTGCACTCCAACGGCTTCTCGCTCGTCCGCCACATCCTCTCGGGCGCCGGCATCGGGTACACGGATGCCTCGGCAGAGCTCGGCACGACGTGGGGCGAGGCGCTCCTCGAGCCGACGCGCCTCTACTCGGGCCAGCTCGTCGAACTGCTCGCCGGGCCGCACGGCGACGCCGTGCACTCGCTCTCGCACGTCACGGGCGGCGGCATCGCCGCGAACCTGGCCCGTGTGCTGCCGCGCGGCTCGTACGCCGAGGTCGACCGGTCGACGTGGTCGCCGGCACCCGTCTTCCGCGTGCTCAACGACCTCGCCGGCACGAGCCTCGAGTCGACCGAGGGCACCTGGAACCTCGGCATCGGCTTCTTCGCCGTCGTCGCGGCCGACGCCGCGGCATCCGTGATCGCCGAACTCGACCGCCTCGGCCTGCCGGCCTGGCAGACCGGCACGGTCGGCTTCGGCGAGGTGCCCCTTCGACAGGCTCAGGGAGCAGATGCCTGGGAGCAGGGCGCGAAGGGCGTCGACGGCGGCGCGGTGCGGCTCGTCGGCGGCTACGCGAGCTGAGCGGCGGGGCCCGCATGCGCACGCCCGTCTCGATCGGCATCACGAGCCTCACCCCGCTCGACACCGTGCGGGCGCTCGCGCCACGCATCGAACGGCTCGGCTTCCACGCGCTGTGGATCAACGACTTGCCGGGCGGCGACTCGCTCGACGGGCTGCGCACGGCGGCCGCGGTGACCGAGCGCATCGGGCTCGCGACGGGCGTCATCCCGCTCGACCGCCGACCGGCCGAGTCGCTCGACCTCGACGGCATCCCCGCGGAGCGGCTCGCGCTCGGCATCGGTTCGGGTCGCGCCGCCAAGCCGCTCGGGCTCGTCGCGGAGGGCCTCGCCGCCCTGCGCGACGCGACCCGGGCGCAGCTCATCGTGGGTGCGCTCGGCCCGCGGATGCGACGGCTCGCCGCCGAGCACGGCGACGGCGCGCTCTTCAACTGGCTGACGCCCGCCGCGGCGGCCACGACGACCGACGAGCTGCACGAGGCGGCGAAGGGTCGCGAGGTCCGCGGCATCCTCTACACCCGCACCACGGTCGACGCAGCCGCGCGCCCGGTGCTCGAACGCGAGGCCGCGAGCTACGAGTCGTTCCCCGCGTACGCCGCGAACTTCGCCCGGCTCGGCTTCGGTGCGATGGAGGCGACGATCGGCGACGCGGCGGCGGTCGCCGCCTACGACGGAGCGCCCGACGAGCTCGTGCTGCGGGCGATCACGCCGTCGAACTCCCTCGACGACCTCGAGCGCTTCGTCGAGACGACCGCCGAGTGGGTGCGCTCGGCCTGAGGCCGCGCACGCCGACGATCGTCGTGCGCTCGGCCTGAGGCCGCGCACGCCGACGATCGTCGGGACCCGCTCGGCGGGAGCGACGGAGTCTCGCTGGAGGCTACGGCGACGAGTGCGACGGAGCAGCGATCAGGCGCGCTGTTCGCGCTGCTCGTCGTCGGCGTAGGTGTCGTCGTCAGCGTACTTGTCGTCGTCGTCGTCGGCGTACTCCGCCCACTTCGACGCCTCATCGCTGTACTCGTCATGCTGCGAGCTGGTGAGCTCGCGCTCAAGCGCGTTGTAGTCGGTGTTCGGGCTGAAGTACTTCAGCTCCCGTGCGACCTTGGTGTGCTTGGCTTTCTGACGGCCGCGCCCCATGCGTGACCCCCTTACGACATCTGGCCGGGTGGGATGGTCTTCACCCGGCGCTCACTTGAGAAATTCGTCCAGCCGCCAGTTTAGCACCGCCGAACGCCCCGATCGCCGGTCTCCACAGCGTGCCCGCGCTCTCGGCCGACGTGCTGCGAGCACTCAGCAAGACGTGCTGAGATTGTCAGGTGACGACGAGCCCCGAACGCGTGAAGGTGGTCGTGATCGGCGCCGGTCAGGCCGGGCTCTCGGTCGCGTACTACCTGCGACGCTTCGAGCTCGCCGCGGGGCAGGACTTCGTGATGCTCGACCGTGCGCCGGGGCCCGGAGGCGCGTGGCAGCACCGCTGGTCGTCGCTCAAGCTCGGCACCGCGCACAAGGTGAACGACCTGCCCGGCATGGCCGATCTCGGCCTCAGCTTCGACACGGCCGACCGCACGGCACCCGCGAAGGACGTCGTCGCCGACTATTACGGCCGCTTCGAGCAGCACTACGACCTGCAGGTGCGCCGCCCGATGAACGTGCGCTCCGTCTCGAACGACGGGGCCGACCTGCTCGTGCGCTACGAGGACCTGAGCCCGCAGCCCATCGAGGAGCTCAAGGTGCGAGGACTCTTCGGCCGCCGACGCAAGACGTTCGAGGCGAAGACCGCGCCCGCCGTGCCGCAGCACGAGCTCGCGACGCAGTTCCTCGTCAACGCGACCGGTACGTGGGGTTCGCCGTTCGTGCCGTTCTACCCCGGCATGGGCGAGTTCGCCGGCCGCCACGTGCACACCTCCGACTTCACCGACGCCGAGGACTTCCGCGACCAGCACGTCGTCGTCGTCGGCGGCGGCACGAGCGCGATCGGCTTCATGCTCGAACTCGAGGACGTCGCAGCCGGTCTGACCTGGGTCTCGCGTCGGCCGATCGACTGGATCGACCGGCAGGAGCTCGACCTCGAGGGCGCCTCGGCCGCCGTCGCCATGCAGGACGAGGCGGCACGCTCGGGCCGGGCACTGCCCTCGATCGTGAGCGGCACGGGCGTGCCGAAGAGCCGGCGCATCGCCGCGGGCATCGAGCGCGGGCTGCTCGTCGCGCGGCCGATGTTCGACCGCATCGAGGGCGACCGCGTCGTGTGGGACGGCGAGCAGCAGGGCTCGGCACGGGCCGACGCCATCATCTGGGCGACGGGGTTCCGGCCCGAGCTGCGCCACCTCGCCCAGCTCAAGCTGCGCGAGAAGGCCGGCGGCGTCACGGTCGGCCAGGGCGCCGCGTGGAGCGACCCCCGCGTGTTCCTCGCGGGCTACGGCCCGCAGGCGTCGACGATCGGCGCGAACCGCGCCGGCCGCATGATCGCCCGCCAGATCATGGCGATGCTGTGACCGCGTCGTACGACTCGCGTACGAGCGCTTCGAGCACGTCGAGGTCGACGTCGTCGAGGTCCTTCAGGTAGAGGCATCCCACCCCGGTGGTGTGCGGGCCGAGCCGCTCGAGCAGCGGGGAGTGCTCGGCGAAGCCGGGCGTCAGGTACACCGTCATGGCGGTCTTGCGCGGCGAGAAGGCCGCGGCCGGGGCATCCCCTTCACGACCCGAGTCGTACCGGTAGTGGTACTCGCCGAAGCCGACGATCGACGGGCCCCACATGTACGCGGTCTCGCCCGTCACCCGCTCCATGAGCGCGAGCAACGTCGCCGCGTCGCGGCGTCGCACGCGATGCGTCACCCCGTCGAGGAACACCTCCACCGGGACATCCGTACGACCTGTCGCCATGACGGGGAGTTTAGCGGGGCTGCTTCGCCCCGGCGTCGGCGGTCGCGCGGCGCGGTGGGCGCACCGGCTCGCCGCGCCGGTCCTGGCCGGGCAGCGGTCGCGACCGGCGGCCGTAGATCAGGTCGGAGGAGTCGAGCAGCCACGGCACCAGTGCGACGGTGACGCCGTGCACGAGCATGAGCTTCTGCCGGATGCGGCGGGCCTTGTGGTTGTGCAGGATGTTCTCCCACCAGTGGCCCACGATGTACTGCGGCATGTACACGGTGATGACCTCGGAGCCGTGCTCCTCGCGGTGCTGCTTGATGTACTGGATCAGCGGGTAGCTGAGGTCGCGGTACGGCGACTGCAGGATGCGCAGCTTGACGTGGATGTTCATCTTCACCCAGTCCTTCTTGAGCTGCTTCGTCTGCCCCTCGTCGAGCGAGACGTGCACCGCCTCGAGCGAGTCGTGCTTCGCCGCGATTGCGTAGTCGAGGGCCTTCAGGGTGGGCTTCTGCATGCGGCCGACGAGCACGATCGCGTGGTCGCCCGAGGCGCCGAACGTCGTGGTCGGGTCGACCTCGACCTCCTTCTCGACGTCGCGGTAGTAGCGGTGCACGCCCATCATGAGGATGAACAGGATCGGCATCATGAGGAAGACCATCCACGCGCCGTGGGTGAACTTCGTGATCGTGACGACGACGAGCACGACCGCGGTGAGGGTGGCGCCGAACGTGTTGATGCACAGGGAGCGGATGATCGCGCCGCGGCTCATCGGCCGGTGGTCGTCGTCGGTCGGGCCCGGCCGGGCGGCCTTCGGCTGCTTCGTCGAGGATGCCGCAGCCGAGGCGCCGCCGCCGGCCTTCGACCGCGCGACCGTCGTGCGGTCGCTGCCGCTGCGCAACAGGCGGATCCAGTGCCGCACCATGCCCGACTGCCCGAGCGTGAACGAGACGAACACGCCGATGATGTAGAGCTGGATGAGGAGCGTCAGGTTCGCCTGGAACGCGATCAGGATGATCGCCGCCGCGAGGCCGAGGATGATGACGCCGTTCGAGTAGATGAGGCGGTCGCCGCGCGTCGAGAGCGACTTCGGTGCATAGCCGTCGCGGGCGAGCACCGAGCCGAGCAGCGGGAACCCGTTGAACGCGGTGTTCGCCGCGAGCAGCAGCACGAGGGCGGCGGCGGCCTGCACGACGTAGAAGAGGATCGAGTCGTTGCCGAACACGGCGGCCGCGATCTGGGCGATGAGGCTCGGCTGCGGGGCGGTCTCGCAGTTCGCCCAGCCCTCGAGGTCGCACGGGTTCTCGGCGTAGTGCACGCCCGAGACGAGGGCGAGCGTGGTGAGGCCGATGAACATGACGATCGCGAGGCCGACCATGAGCGAGAGGGTCTTCTGCGCATTGCGGACCTTGGGGGCCCGGAACGCGGGCACGCCGTTCGCGACCGCCTCGACCCCGGTGAGGGCCGAACAGCCGCTCGCGAACGACCGCAGCAGCAGCAGGATGACGGCGGCCTGCGTGAGGTCCTCGGCCTGCACGGCGTACTGCGACGACTCGGCGACCGGCGGGTTGCCCATCGCGATCTGCACGAGGCCGGTGCCCACGAGCAGCAGCACGCTCGCCGCGAAGAAGTAGGTCGGCACGGCGAAGGCCTTGCCCGACTCGCTCACGCCGCGGAGGTTGATCGCCGCGAGGATGATGACGAACACGACCGCGAGCTCGACCCGCCAGGGGTTCAGCGCGGGGATCGCGGAGATGATGTTGTCGACGCCCGAGGCGACCGACACGACGACCGTCATCACGTAGTCGACGAGGAGCGCCGAGGCCACGACCAGGCCGGCCTTCTCGCCGAGGTTCTTGTGCGCCACCTCGTAGTCGCCGCCGCCCGACGGGTACGCGCGGATCAGCTGGCGGTAGCTCAGCGCGACCGTGGCCATGAGCAGCACGACGACCGCGGCGACCCACGGCGCGAACGCGAGGAAGGCGAGTCCGCCGACCGTGAGCACCATGAGGAGCTCCTGCGGCGCGTACGCGACGGACGACAGCGCGTCGCTCGCGAACACGGGCAGCGCGATGCGCTTGGGGAGCAGCTGCCCCTCGAGCTTCTCCGTGGGAAGAGGGTCGCCGATGATCCAGTGCTTCGGCGACTTCAGTTCTGCGGGCGGTTCGCCTGCGTCATTCGTCACGGCGGATGACACTACACCTGCCGCAGCGCAAGTCAAGCCGGACTTGCTACAGTTGAGGCGCTTTTCCTCAGACCACTCCGGAGGCCCCGACGTGAATCGTGCGACGCAGCTCGCGCGCGGCGCCGCGACGGCCTCGGTGGCGCTCTTCCTCGCCGCGTTCTCGCACGGGGTCGCGGGCGGCGAGGCGCCGGGTTCCGTGGGGCTCGTGCTCGCCGCGATCGTCGCGCTGGCCACCTCGGTCGCGTTCGTCGGTCGACGCAACTCGCCCGTGCGCACCGCCCTCGCGGTCGTCGCGAGCCAGGGTGCGTTCCACCTGCTCTTCGGCGTCGGCGCCGGTCCCTCGTCGGGGCAGTTCGTCGCGAACGGCGCCGGACACCACGCGACGATGGCGTTCGTCGAGACCGCCGGCACCGGGTCGACCGTCGCGCACGCAGGTCACGACGGCGCGATGCTCGTCGGGCACGCGCTCGCCGCGGTCGCGACGATCGTGTACCTGCTCGCGGTCGAGCGCACGGCCTGGTCGGCGCTCGCCTCGGCGACCAGGCGCTTCGTGCTCGTGCTCACGGGGCGCGCCGGCGAACCCGTCGCGGTCGCGGCGCCGTACCGGCTCGACCGCTCGGCCGTCGCACCGCCCGTGCTGCGGTCCCGGCTGCGGTTCGCCGCCCTCCGGTATCGCGGCCCGCCGCTCCTTCCCGCCTTCGCTTGAACCCTCCGCCTCCGGGCGGACACCGACGAAGACTCCGGATGCCGCGCGCCCGCGATCGCGCGATCGCGCAGGTCGTCCGGAGCATGAGGAGAAGGACTCCCGAATGAACAACGCTTCCACCGTTTCCACCGCCGCGGCCGCGCCCGGTCGCAGCCGCCTTCGCGTCACCGTCGTCGCCGCGACCGCGCTGGCCTTCGCCGGCGCACTCGCCCTGTCGGGCGGCACCGCCGCCTTCGCGCATGACGAGCTCATCGCGTCGAGCCCCGAGAACGGCCAGGTGCTCGAGGCGGCGCCCGCCGCGGTCGAGCTGGACTTCTCGAACGACATCATCGAGGTCGGCACGGCGATCGAGGTCGTCGACCATCACGGCGAGGACGTCGAGGTCGGCGAGCCGGTCATCGACGGCCCGAAGGTCACCGCGACCCTGCCGAGCGACCTCGAGGGCGAGTACCAGGTGCGCTGGCGTGCGGTCTCGAGCGACGGACACCCGATCGAGGGCACGATCGACTTCGGCGTGGGCGCCGACGCGACCGGCACCTGGACCGAGGAGCCCCCGCACGCCGCCGCCGCGAGCGACGACGCGGACGCCGACCACGGCGACCACGGCGACGAGGGCGACCACGCCGACGCCGATGACAGCGCGGCATCCGGCCCCGACGGGTGGGCCGTCGCCGGCTTCGTCGTGGGCGGGCTCGGCATCATCGCGCTCGTCGTCGCGATCATCCTGAACACGCGCCGCAGGAGCGCCGGCCCGGGCGCCGGTGACGGCACGGGCTCCGCGGGCGGCACCGGCACCGGCACCGGCACCGACGCCTGAGCGGCGCGGGAGCGATCGACATGCGTACCACCGTGATCACCCCTGCCCTCGGAACGGTGCTGGCGGCACTGCTCCTCCTGTCCGGATGCGCCGCGAGCGGCGCGTCCGGCTCGTCCGGTGCCGTCGGGTCGGACGTCGCGACGCCGTCGGCCGAGGCTGCGGCCTCCGTCGTCGTCGACGACGCCTGGGTCAAGGCCGTCGACGGCGGCATGACCGGCTTGTTCGGCCAGGTCGTCAACGACGGCTCGCGCGACGTCGTGCTCGTCGGCGCGACGACCGACGCCGCGGCGAGCGCCGAACTGCATGAGACGGTCGAGTCCGACGGAGCCATGCGGATGCGCGAGAAGGAGGGCGGGTTCGCGATCGCCGCGGGCGACGCGCTCGCCCTCGAGCCGGGCGCGAACCACGTCATGCTCATGGGCCTCGACGGGCCGCTGCTCGCCGGTGACGAGGTCACCGTGACCCTCGAGTTCGACGACGGCTCGACGCTCGACGTCACGGCACCGGTCAAGGACTACACGGGCGCGAACGAGCAGTACGACGACGGTCACGGGTCGCACTGATGACCGCCGGACCCGGCGGCTCCGGGTTCTCGCGGCGGCACCTCCTCGTCGGGGGTGCCGCCGCGGCCGGAGCCGGTGCGGCGGCGATGCTGGGCGCGCAGGCCGTCGCGGGAGCGCTCGCCCGCGGCGGTGACACGGGCGCCGATCGTGCCCGACCGACCGACGCGACCGCCGTCGGCGATGCCGTCGTGCCGTTCCACGGCACGCACCAGGCCGGTATCGAGACCCCGCCGCAGGCGCATGCCCGCTTCATCGCGCTCGATCTGCGCCCCGAGGTCGACGCCGCGGCGCTCCGGCGCATGCTGCGGGTGCTGAGCGACGACGCGGCCAGGATCACCCAGGGCACCGCGCCGCTCGCCGACACCGAGCCCGAGCTCGCCCTCGCCCCCGCGAGGCTGACCGTCACGTTCGGCTTCGGCCCGGGCCTCGTCGAACGTGCGGGCGGCATCGCGCCCGCGTGGCTCCGCCCGCTGCCGCCGTTCGGCATCGACCGGCTGCGGCCCGAGTGGAACGGCGGCGACCTGCTGCTGCACGTGGGGTCGGACGACCCGGTCACGCTCGCGCACGCGGCCCGCATGCTGCTGAAGGACGCACGGTCGTTCGCGACCGTGCGCTGGTCGCAGCACGGTTTCCGGCGCGCGGCGGGCGCCGATGCATCCGGTTCGACGATGCGCAACCTGTTCGGGCAGCTCGACGGCACCGTCAATCCCGTGCCCGGCACGGCCGACTTCGACGAGCTCGTCTGGTCGGCCGGCGCGCCCGAGTGGATGACGGGCGGCACGTCGCTCGTACTGCGACGCATCGCGATGGACCTCGACGGGTGGGACCGGGTCGACCGGCCGGGCCGTGAGGCGGCCGTCGGCCGACGTCTCGGCAGCGGTGCGCCGCTCACGGGTTCGCGCGAGCACGACGAGCCCGACTTCGAGGCGCTCACCCCGGTCGGCTTCCCCGTGATCGCCGACTTCTCCCACCTGCGTCGCTCGCGCAGCGACGTGCCGGGGGAGCGGATCTTCCGCCGCGGGTACAACTACGACGAGTCGCCGGGCGACGGATCGATCTCCGACGCCGGACTGCTGTTCGCCTCCTACCAGGCCGACGTCGACCGCCAGTTCGTGCCGATCCAGCGCCGGCTCGACGAGCTCGACCTGCTCAACGAGTGGACGACGCCCATCGGCTCGGCGGTCTTCGCCGTGCCGCCCGGGTGCGCAGCCGACGGGTACGTGGGCGAGACGCTCGTCTGAACGACGCGGATGCCGCGACCGGGCCCCGGTCGCGGCATCCGTCGCCGCTCAGCGGAAGACGAGGTACATGCCCGCCGCCGCGGCCAGGCCGAGCACGAGCGTGACGATCACGTTGAGCGTCGCGGCGCGCCACCGGCCGCCGCCGAGGAGCTCGATCGTCTCGACGCTCCACGTGCTGAAGGTCGTGAGACCCCCGCAGAACCCGGTCACGAGGATGAGCCGCAGATCGCCGTCGAGGGCGGCGCGCTCGGCGAGGCCGATGAGCGCGCCGGCGACACCCGAGCCGACGACGTTGACGATGAGGATGCCGCCCGGGAGGTGCCCCGGCCGCACGGGCAGGGCTCGGGAGAGGGCGTAGCGAAGCACCGCGCCGATCGCGCCCGCGACGAGCACCGCCGCGATCACGGCCGGGCTGAGCATGTCGCTCACAGGGTCTCTCCGGCGTCGGTGATCTCGTGCGGCATCGGTCGGTGCGCCAGGTGCGAGCCGAGCTCGAGCCCGAGAGCGGCGAAGCCGAGTCCGCCGACGACCGATGCGGCGAGGTAGCCGACGCCGATCCAGATCTCGCCCTCGCCCGTCAGCACGACGACCGCGGCCATGACGGCGGACAGGGTCGTGAACGAGCCGAGCACGCCCGAGCCGAGCCCCGCCTTCAGCCAGGTGGGCGTCGCCGGCCGAGTCCAGAGGCCGCCGACGAGCCAGCCGAGCACGAACGCGCCGGCGAGGTTGATGACGAGCGTCTCGACCGGGAACTCGTCGGGCGCGGCCGCGAACGCGAGATCGAAGGCGAGGCGCAAGCCGGTTCCGACGAGGCCGCCGACGGCGACCGCGCCGACGGTGATGAGTGGAGACGCGCGCACCACTGCAGGCTACGCCGGGTCGAACGGCGGTCGGTGCCGGTCGTGCGGGCGCGGCGCCGTCAGGTCGAGCGCGACGCCTCGCCGCCGGGGGCGAGATACGCGACCCAGTCGTTCGTGCGGAGCACCCCGTCGCCCACCTCGAAGTCCTCCTCGCCGAGCAGGGTGAACCCCGCCTTGCGGCAGACGGCGTTCGACGCGGGGTTGTCGACGCTCGGGTACGCGTGCACGGGCAGGGTCTCGCCGGCGGCCCTGGCGAACTCGAGCATCGCCACGACGGCCGCCGGCGCGATGCCCTGCCCACGGTACTCGGACTCCACCGACCACCCGCTCTCGAGCGCGGGCTCGCCGTGCCACTCGTGCTGCCAGTAGCCGACCATGCCGACGCCCTCGGGGTGCCCGGGGACCGTGATGCGGAACTGCTGCCCCGTGCCGTCGCGCGCGAGCGCGAGGTAGCGGTGGTGCCGGGCGACGACCTGGTCGTCGGTCTCGACGCCGCCCACCCAGTCCATCAGCTCGGGCGTGTTCGCCCGCCGCAGCAGTTCGAGGTCGCCCTCGGACCACGGGTGCACTTCGACGTCCATGGGTTCATGCAAGCACCACCCGCCGACATCGCATCCCGGCCTCATCGACTCGCCGAAAAGTGTCGTTCACGGCGGAACGAAGAACACTTTTCGGCGAGTCGATGCGGTGGGGGTCGGGAGGGAGGGGCGGGAGGGAGGGGGCGAAGCCGAGGAGGGGGGAGAGGAGGGAGGAGGGGAGGGGGTCGGCGGGGTGTGGGTGGCGGCCTAGTCTCCGAGGACGGCCTGCACGTCGGCGCGCACCTGGGCGAGCCGGGCCTTCAGCAGGGTCACCGCCTCGGGCGGCACGTTCGCGTGCTGCGTGCGGGTGCGCAGGTCGGTGCGCACCTGGCGGCGGAACTCGTTGATCGCGAGCTCGGCCTCGTGCAGCGCACGGCGCGAGTCGACCTGGGCGTCGACCGTCGCCGATCGTGCACTCTCGGCGCTCGCCTTGCCCGCATCCTTCGCGGAGCGCTTCGCGTCGCGCGCGGCGCTCGCGAGCTCGGCGCGCAGCGAGCGCATCGCCTCGTTCACCTCGGCCCGCACCCCGTCGGCGAGCCGCCGGACCGAGTCGGTGACCTCGTCTTCGATCGCGTCGAGCTCGGGACGGCGTGTCTCGAGCTCGGCGCGCCCGGCGTCGGTGATCTCGTAGACCGACTTTCGGCCGTCGCTCGTCTTCGTGACGAGCCCCTCCTCCTCGAGCTTGGCGAGGCGGGGATAGATCGTGCCGGCGCTCGGCGAGTACGTGCCGCCGAAGCGGTCGGACAGCGCCTGGATCAACTCGTACCCGTGCCTCGGCTGCTCGTCGAGGAGGGCGAGGAGGTAGAGGCGCAGGCTGCCGTGCGCGAAGACCGGAGGAGTCACGCCGCGCCTCCGACCTCGTCGCGGGATGCCTTGGCCGAGGCATCCCCGCCGGTACCGGCGTCGGTCGCACCGTCGTCGGCCGCGCCGGCGCCGGACGCGCCAGAGGCGCCCCCGGCCGAGGGTTCGCGCCGCATGATCGAGATCGAGCCCGACACGCTGTTCGCGCCGAAGTCGAGCCAGCGGCCCGCGAGCTCGCCGGTCACGCGCTCGAAGCCCTTGCCGAGCACGCCCTTCATGGTGACGTCGTCGATCAGCACGGTGCCGCCGACGGTGTTGACGCGGTAGCGCGCCCCGGCGCCGGGATCGAAGCGAACGGTGAGGTCGCCCGAGACGGTGTTCGTGTCGATGCGGCTCGGCGTGCCGAACGCGTCGACGATCATGTCGCCCGCGACGGTGTCGGCGTTGAACACGGTGATCGTGCCCGTCGCGACGATGTCGCCCGACACCGAGTGGGCCGTGATGCGGCCCGTGTGGTTGCCGACCGAGAGCTCGCCCGACACGCTCGAGAGCTCGAGGTCGCCGTCGTGGTCGTCGACGACGAGTTCGCCCGACACGGTGCTGAGCTTCGCGTCGCCGTCGAAGCCCGCCACGAGCGCGTCGCCCGAGACGACGCCGAGCTTCAGCACGACGTCGCGCGGCGCGAGGATCGACACCTCGGCCTTGGCGTTGTTGGCCCAGCCCTTGAACGCGTCGATGAAGTTGTCCCAGCGCAGCTGCGGGTGGTCGACCTCGAGCGCGTCGCCATCGATCGTGACGAGCAGGTCCTTGCCGCTCACCTTGGAGACCTCGACGCGGGCGCCGGGCTCGTCGTGGGCGATGAGGTCGACCTTGCCGCCGATGAGGCTGACCTTGAGCTTGCGGACGAGCTCGAGATCGATGACCCGGGACTCGCCCGGGGTGATGACCCACTTCTCGATGGTCATGTCGTGGTCTCCTTCTGGGTGCGAACGGGATGCCGCGGCATCCGATTCTGAAATTCGTGGGGTATCGCGATATATCGCGTTTTCGAGTATCACGATATATCGCGTTTTCGAGAAACTCAAGGGTTCGGGCTTGACCTTGACGCTACGTCAAGTTCTAACGTGGACGACGTACCGAACGCGAAACGGAAGGAGGCGTCGTGGACTGGTCGATCCAGGAGATCGCGAAGCTCGCCGGCACGACGAGCCGCACCCTGCGGCATTACGACGACATCGGCCTGCTCGCACCGAGCCGCGTGGCCGGCAACGGCTACCGCCACTACGACGAGCGTGCGCTCGTGCGGCTGCAGCGCATCATGCTGCTGCGAGAGCTCGGGCTCGGACTGCCGGCGATCGCCGAGGTGCTCGAGGGTGACGCCGACGAGGCGCACGCGCTCGGTGCGCACCTGGGCTGGCTCCGGCAGGAACAGGATCGGCTGACGCGCCAGATCGCGTCGGTCGAGAAGACCATCGAGGCATTGGAAGGAGGTGAACGACTCATGGCAGACGAGATGTTCGACGGATTCGACCACACCCAGTACAAGGACGAGGTCGAGGAACGTTGGGGCAAGCAGGCCTACGCCGACGGCGACCGCTGGTGGCGAGGTCTCGGCGAGGCCGGCCAGCGCGAGTGGAAGGCCCGGGTGGCCGAGCTCGGCCGCGACTGGATCGCGGCGGCGGAGTCGGGCGTCGCGCCCGACGGGCCCGAGGGGCAGGCGCTCGCGAAGCGCCACGTCGAGTGGCTGACCGCTGTTCCGGGCACGCCCGCGGCGGCGCCCGGCGGCGACGTCAAGGCGTACGTGCTCGGCCTCGGCGACATGTACGTGGCCGACTCGCGCTTCGCAGCCAACTACGGCGGCGAGCAGGGGGCGGTGTTCGTGCGCGACGCGCTCCGCGCGTACGCCGAGCGCGAGCTCTGACGGTCGGTCGAGCGGTGGGTTGAGTAGGCGCGCAGCGCCGTATCGAAACCGAGCGCGAAGCGCGTATCGAGGCCACGTCCACGATGTGGTCTCGATACGCTTCGCTACTCGACCGACTGGAGTCGCTGCGGCCTCCGAGGTGTCCCGGCCTCGGAGGCCGCAGCCGTCTAGTCCGCCGCCGCGACGACGGGGGTCGCGGCGGTTCCCGTGGTGTCGTCGGCGTCGGCTCGCGGCATCCGCGCCGGCTTCTCGGGCACCCGGAAGAACGGCAGGGTGAACCCGCACAGCGGGCCGATGAGCAGCGCGAACGCGACGGTGCCGACGCCGACGTCGCCGCCGAGCAGCCAGCCGATCGCGAGCACGGTCACCTCGACGATCGTGCGGCCGACCCAGATCGGCCAGCCGGTGCGGGCGTGGATGCCGGTCATGAGGCCGTCGCGGGGACCCGGTCCGAAGCGGCTGCCGATGTAGAGACCGCTCGCGACCGCGAGCAGCAGCAGCCCTCCGGTGAAGAGCAGGATGCGCTGCCACAGCTCGGGCGGCGTCTGGATGAACCACAGTCCGAGCTCGATGCTCGGCCCGATGAGCAGGATGTTGAGCACGGTGCCGGCGCCAGGCTTCTGCCGCAGCGGGATCCAGAGCAGCAGCACGAGCGCCCCGATGATGTTCGTGAGCCAGCCGATGCCGATGCCCGTGAGGTGCGAGAGGCCCTGCGCGAACACCGTCCACGGGTCGACGCCGAGCGCCGCACGGATCATCATCGCGTCGGCGATGCCGTAGAGCACGAGTCCGATGAGGAGTTGGGGGATGCGCCGAGCCATGCTCACCATCCAATTCCACGATTGGCCTTGGCTCAAATAGCCAATCAACGTAAAGTGGCATGCATGTCGGATGCCGCGCTGAGCGCCCGTGCGCTGCAGAACCTGCTCGGAGAGTGGCGCGCCGGTGCCCGCGGCGCCGTCTACCTCGCCCTCGCCGAGCGCGTGCGACTGCTCGTGCTCGACGGCCGGGTGAGCGTCGACACACGACTCCCCGCTGAACGCGAACTCGCCGAGCGACTCGGCGTGAGCCGCACGACGGTGACCGCGGCCTACCGGCACCTGCGCGAGCAGGGCTTCGTGCGCAGCATCCGCGGATCGGGAAGCGTCGCCCGCATTCCCGGCGCCCCGGCCGTCCTGCCGGTGCCGCCCGCCCCCACCCATCTCGACCTGTCGAAGGCGGCGCCGCCCGCCCTGCCCTGGCTCGCCGACGTGGCGCGCGAGGCCGTCGACGACCTGCCCGCGCACCTCGGCGACTCGGGGTTCGACCCCATCGGGCTGCCCGTGCTGCGCCAGGCGATCGCCGACCGCTACGCCGCACGCGGCCTGCCGACCTCGCCCGAGCAGATCATGGTGACCATCGGGGCACAGCACGCGATCGCCCTGGTGTCGCGCGTGCTCGTCGGTCGTGGCGACCGGGCGGTGATCGAGGCGCCGACGTATCCGCACGCGTACGAGGCGCTGCAGCTCGCCGGGGCGAGGCTCGTCGCCGTGCCCGTCGCGCCGCACGAGGAGGCCGACGTCGCGAACCGCGTCGACGACGTCGACGCGCTCGAGCGCGCCCTCGCCCGCACGAACCCCTCGACGGCGTACCTCATGCCCGACTTCCAGAACCCGACGGGTCGCTCGCTCGACGCCGACGCACGACGCCGACTGCTCGACGTCGCCGCCCGACAGGGCACCGTCGTGATCGCCGACGAGACGACCGCCGAGCTCGACATCGACCGCAACCACTCGCCGCTGCCGCTCGCCGCCTACGGGCCGGCGGGAACGGCCGTGCTCGTCGGCTCGCTCGGCAAGACGGTGTGGGGCGGGGTTCGCATCGGCTGGATCCGTGCCGAGCCGGCGCTCATCCGACGGCTGCTCGCGGCTCGGCTGCCGGGCGACCTCGGCACCCCCATCCTCGAGCAGCTCATGGCGACGCGACTGATCGGGCGCATGGACGAGATCCTCGAACTGCGGCGCGCCGAGCTCCGGGCCGGCCGCGATCGGGTCGAGTCGCTCGTCGCCGAGCAGTTCCCCGACTGGCACGTGCCCCACGTCGACGGCGGCATCGCCGTCTGGATCGGGCTCGGCGCACCCGTGAGCTCGCAGCTCGCGCTCGCCGCGAGGGCGCAGGGCCTGCTCATCGCCGCCGGACCCCGGTTCGGCATCGACGGGGCGTTCGAACGGTTCCTGCGGCTGCCGATCTGCCAGCCGGTCGCCGAGACCGAGGCGGCCGTGCATGCGCTGCGCCGCGCGTGGGAGTCGATGCCGGGCCTCGCGCCCGCCGAAGCCGGCCTGCTGCCTGCGGTCGTGTAACGCTGGGCGCACGGTCGCCGCACCGGCCGTTCACGCACCGGGCGTTCACGCGCCGGACACGAACGCGTCACCGCTGCGGCACCACGCCGACAGCCGACGGCGGGAGTCTGGGCCCGACTTCGACCGTCGACCCCAGGAGCCCCCATGCCCGCACGCCCGCTCTCCCTCGCCGCATTCGCCGTGGCATCCGTCATCGCCGGCTGCGCGCTCGCCGCGCCCGCCGTCGCCGCACCGCTCGGCGCCACCACCGCATCCGCCGCCGACCGTGCCGAGACCACCGGTCCGGCGTTCTCGCGCACCGCGACCTACCCCGTCTTCCAGAACGTGCCCGCGGGCGTCGACCCGGCGGCGGCCACCGTCGCCGAGATCTCCGCGGTGAGTGAGGACGGCCGCACCGTCGTCTACACCGACGCGCTCGGCAAGCGCATCGGATTCCTCGACATCACCGACCCCGAGCACCCGGTCGGCACGGGCACCGTCGCGCTCGCCGAGCTCGGCCACGCCGACGACCAGCCGACCTCGGTCGCGATCGTCGGCGGTCGCGTGCTCGTCGTGATCGACGAGACCGGCGGCGACTTCCCGAACCCGCGCGGCCGGCTCGACGTGCTCGACCTCGGCACGCGCGCACGCCTCGCCTCGATCGACCTCGGCGGCCAGCCCGACTCGATCGCGATCTCGCCCGACCGCAAGACCGCCGCGATCGCCATCGAGAACCAGCGCGACGAGGAGCTCGAGGTCGACGGCGTCGAGGGCGGACTACCGCAGGCCCCCGGCGGCTTCGTGCAGACCGTGAAGCTCACGCCCGCGAAGCCCTCGAGCTGGAAGGCGCAGCCCGTGCGCTTCGACGACAAGTGGGCGTCGGCCGCGTTCGCTGCCGCGGGCGTCTACGCCCCGACCGACCCGGAGCCCGAGTACGTCGCGTTCTCGCCGTCGGGCGAGCTCGCCGTCACCCTGCAGGAGAACAACGCCGTCGCACTCATCGACGTGAACAACCGCCGGGTCACCGGGGCGTTCTCGGCCGGCACCGTGACGGGATCGGGCTTCGACGTCAAGAAGGACAAGAAGATCGACGCGACCGGCTCCATCACCGACGTGCCGCGCGAGCCCGACTCGATCGCCTGGGTCGACGACCGCCACGTCGCGACCGCGAACGAGGGCGACCTGCGGGGCGGCACCCGCGGCTGGTCGGTGTTCGACGTGCGCACGGGCGACGTCGTGTGGGACGCGGCCGACTCGTTCGAGCAGCTCGCGATCTCGCGCGGCCTCTACAACGACGATCGCGCCGCCAAGAAGGGCCCCGAGCCCGAGGGCCTCGCGGTCGCGACGATCGGCGGCACGCGCTACGCGTTCGTCGCGAGCGAGCGCTCGAACTTCGTCGCCGTCTACGACCTCGCCGACCCGACCTCGCCGCGCTTCGTGCAGACGCTGTTCTCGACGAACGGGCCCGAGGGCATCCTGCCGGTGCCGTCGCGCGACCTGCTCGTCGTCTCGAGCGAGACCGACGACGCCTCGGTCTCGGTGCGCGCGAGCGTCAACCTCTACCGACTCGGCGACGAGGCGTCGGCGCAGCCGTCGATCGTGAGCGACGACGACGCGAACGGGCGAGCGATCGGCTGGCTCGCCCTCGGCGCGCTCTCGGCCAAGCCCGGCGACGCCTCGGCGATCTATGCCGCGAGCGACAACGCGCTGAACCCCTCGACGATCTTCACGGTGGATGTCTCTGCCGAGCCCGCCCGCATCACCGACCGGCTCGTCGTGACGAAGGCCGGCAGCCCGCAGGCGCTCGACGTGGAGGGCGTCTTCGCCCGCCCGCAGGGCGGGTTCTGGCTCGCGAACGAGGGCGCGACGGGCGCGGCGAACTCGCTCGTCCGCACCGATGCCGCCGGTGCGATCGTCGAGACGATGTCGCTGCCCGCGGACATCGCCGCGCACGTCGGCAAGTGGGGCTTCGAGGGCGTGACCGCGACGACCGATGCATCCGGTGCCGAGATCGTCTGGGCCGCGCTGCAGCGCCCGCTGTGGACCGACCCCGCCGCCGCGTCCGGCCCGATCGACGGCGAGGGCGTGACCCGCATCGGCCGCTACGACACCGCGACGAAGACCTGGACCTGGTTCGGCTACCGACTCGAGCAGACCGCGACCGCCGGCGACTGGCTCGGCCTCTCGGAGATCACCGCGGTCGACGGCGACACGCTCGCCGTCATCGAGCGCGACAAGCTCAACGGGCCTGCGGCCGCGATCAAGCGCGTCACGACGGTCGAGGTCGGCGGCGTGCAGGGCGTGAGCGGCGTCGGCGCACCCGGTGCGCTGCCCGTGCTCGAGAAGACGCTCGCGGTCGACGTGCTCCCCGCGCTCCGCGCCGGCAACGGCTGGACCCAGGAGAAGCTCGAGGGCCTCACCATCGGCGCGGACGGCCAGGTCTACGCCGTCACCGACAACGACGGGCTGAAGGATGCCACGGGCGAGACCGTGTTCCTGCGCCTCGGTGCCGCGACCGACGTGTTCTGAGTCGCATCATCCCGACCCGCGTCGCGCGGGCGACGGCGGCCCGGGCCTCACGGCTCGGGCCGCCGTCGTTTCATCGATTTCCCCCGATGATTTCCCTTCGTGCGTCCATGAGAGGTGCGGGGTGGTGCGCGACTGCGAACGCACACCACCCCGCCCCGGCCACGCCATGGACGAGCGCGGCCAGGCCGTGCCGCACGGGTCTACGGCACGGAGTCGATCGACCGGCACGACCCGCTGGGCCGGTCGGCCCCGGCGCCGGCAGGGCGGCGCCGGGATGAGCCGTTACCGGCGTCCCGCGGAACGCCCGGTCGACCGTCGCAGTGTGAACCGGCGCAGCGCGACGAGCACGAGCCCGGCGACGAGCGCGAGGGCCGCGAGGCCGGCGCCCGAGACGTCGGCGCCCGTCGAGGCGAGCGAGCCGTCCGAGCTCTCCGCCACGATCACCGTGTCGCCGCCCTCAGCGACCGAGGAACCGTCCGAACCGTCGTCGGAACCTCCGCCGTTGCCGCCGTTCGAGCCGTCACCGGGGTCGGTGGGGTTCGTCGGCTCGGTCGGGTCCGTCGGGTCCGTGGGATCGGTCGGGTCCGTGGGATCGGTCGGGTCGGTGGGGTCCGTCGGGTCCGTCGGGTCCGTGGGATCCGTCGGATCGGTCGGGTCGGTCGGGTCCGTCGGGTCCGTCGGGTCGACGATGGTCGTCGAGCCGTCGGTCTCGCTGTCGCCGATGACCGAGATCGCGTTGCCGCCGATCGTGATGGGCAGTGACAGGCCGGGCAGCAGCTGTGTTCCCCCGAGCAGGCTGCCGTCACCGCCCGTCGTCGCAGAGCCGCCCCCGGCTCCCGGCAGCACGACCGTCTCGGCGTCGGTCGACGTGGAGTCGCCGATGCCCGAGATCGCGTTGCCGCCGATCGTGATCGGCGCCTCGAGCGACGGAAGCACCTGCGTGCCGCCGAGGATCGAGTCGTCGCCCGAGGTCGACGCGTCGCCGTCGCCGGCGCCACCGGTCAGCACCGCGGTCGTCGCATCCGACGAGACCGAGTCGCCGATGACCGAGACGGCGTTGCCGCCGACCGTGATCGGCAGGTCGAGGTCGCCGAGTACCTGCGTGCCGCCGAGCAGGCTGTCATCGCCCGACGTCGCCGCCTCGTCCGACCCGGCGCCCGAACCCGGGCCACCCGTGCCGACCTCGGTCACGGCGTCGCTCGACGAGGAGTCGCCGATGATCGAGATGGCGTTGCCGCCGACCGTGATCGGGGCGTCGATGTCGCCGAGGATCTGCGTGCCGCCGAGCAGGCTGTCATCGCCCGACGTCACCGCCTCGTCCGACCCGGCGCCCGAACCCGCGACATCGGCCACGACCGCGGTCGTGGCGTCCTCCGACGAGGAGTCGCCGATGACCGAGATGGCGTTGCCGCTCACGGTGATCGGCACGTCGACGTCGATGAGGCCCTGGGTTCCGCCGAGCAGCGAGTCGCTGCCGCTGGTCTCGGCGCTGCCCGCGTCGGCCGTGCCGGACTCGCCCGACGCAGCATCGGTCGCGACCTCGGTGGTCGCATCCGACGACGAGGAGTCGCCGATGACCGAGATGGCGTTGCCGCCGACGGTCACCGGGATGTCGACGTCGATGAGCGCCTGGCTGCCCGAACCGATGCCGTCGTCACCCGAGGTGACTGCGGCGGGCTCGGCGTCTGCCGTGGCGACCTCGGTGGTCGCATCCGACGACGAGGAGTCGCCGATGACCGAGACGGCGTTGCCGCCGATCGTGACGGGCAGGTCGATCGAGATCCCGGCCTGGGTTCCCGACACGATGCCGTCGTGGCCGTTCGTCTCCGCATGGGCGACGCCGGCCCCGAGGAGCGTGAGCCCCCCGGCGAAGAGGGTCGCGTACAGCGCCCTCAGCGCAATTCTCTTCATGATCCAGTCCTCCTGACTGATGGGTGAGGTCGCTCCCGGGCAGGGAGCGATGATCGTGTCCGCGTAGGCACGCAGGCGCGTGCGGGCGGACCGATCCCCGGTCAGTCAGGGGTGGAGTCGGTGTCGTACACCGGCGACGACGGCAGCTCGTCGTCGACCGAGTTGAGTGCGAGCGACGCGAGCGCGTCGAGTTCGAGGGCGGCGAACGCCGCATCGGCGGTACCGGATGCTCCGCCGGATCCGCTCCCTGAGGCGCCCGAGCCCGCTCCGGCACCGCCGGAACCACCGGCCGGAGGAGTCGCCGCGGGCGCGTGATCGCCGGGCGGGGCTCCGCCGTCGGCGGGCAGGACGGCGCCCGATCCGCCGACGGCGTCGGCGAACCACGCGGCGATGCCGGCGCCCGTCGCCCCGCCGGAGCCGCTGCCGCCGGCCGTCGTCCCGACGGCGGGGGCGACCGCGGTGTTCGGCGTCACGGGGAGGGCGGGGGTGCCGGGCTGCTCGCCGCCGGGTACTCCCGGGTCGCCCGGGTCGACGCCCGGCGTGCCGGGGCCGGCCGAACCGCCGTCGCCCGGAAGCACGGGGATCGAGGGGATCTCGGGAAGCACGCCGGTGCCGTCGGTCGGCAGCTCGCCGGGTGTTCCGACGACCGTGCCGAGTGTGTCGTCGACGGCGCCGACGACCGGGTCGACGATGCCGCCGACGGTGTCGTCGCCGAGCACGCCGCCCACGATCGGCAGCGAGCCGACGAGGTCGTCGACGGCGCCGGTCACGGGGGTCGTGATCGACCCGACGGTGCCGCCCCCGGCGATGCCCGAGACCGTTCCGGTGACGTCGTTGACGACCGTGCCGACGGTCTCGTTTCCGGTGCTGACCAAGTCATTCGTCGTGTCGGTCACCGTGTCGACGACGGTCGGCACGACGGCCTCGACCACGTCGCCGACGGGCTCGGGGGCGACCTCGACGACGGGCTCGACGAGCTTGTTCACCGGTGCGGTGACCGTGTCGACGACGTCGCCGAGCGTGTCGCCGACGGCGCCGGTCGTCGCGGTCACGCCGCCGACGAGCGAGGTCACGCCGCCGAGCAGACCGCCCGGTTTCGACTCCTCGGCCGAGGCGCTCGACGTGCTCGAGAAGAGCGAGAACGCGAGCCACGCGGCCGACAGGAAGACGGCCAGAAGCGCATAGCGAAGCCACGGCACGTGCCGTGCAGCAACCGCTGTGGCCATGGCTCACCACCTCACGTCGAGCGCCACCTTACCGATCACCCGGCATCGGAAACCACCCCCGTTCGGGGGGTAAATCGACCCTTCTTCACCGGGAATTCGACACTCGGTGACATTCGCCGGCGGCCCTGCTGCGAGAATCGAGCAATGCACCTGCTCGCTGCACTCAGCATGAAGAACCGTGCCCTCATCGCGCTCGTCACGATCGTGGTCGCGATCTTCGGCGGCATCTCGCTCACGAGCCTCAAGCAGGAGCTCGCGCCGTCGATCGAGTTCCCCCAGTTGTCGATCGTCACCAGCTATCCGGGCGCTTCGCCCGACGTCGTCAACAACGACGTCTCGACGCCGATCGAGACGGCGATCCAGGGGATCACGGGCCTCGAGTCGACGTCGACGACGAGCTCGACGGGGCTCAGCCGGGTCACGGCGAGCTTCACCTACGGCACCGACCTCGCGTTCGCCGAGCAGAAGCTGCTCTCGTCGGTCAACCGCATCCAGAACCAACTGCCGGCCGACGTCGACCCGCAGGTCATCGCGCTCTCGCTCGACGACTTCCCGGTCCTGCAGATCGCGGTCACGGGCGCCGATGACGTGAGCGCCCTCTCCGACGAGATCGAGCGCACCACCCTCGGCGAGATCACCGACGTCGACGGCGTGCGCGACGCGACCCTCGTCGGCGAGATCGGCCAGCGCGTCACGATCACGCCCGACCCCGAGAAGCTCGCGAGCTACGGCATCACGCAGCAGGCCATCCGCGACGCGCTCAGCCAGAACGGCCTGCTCGTGCCCGCCGGCACCATCACCGAGGGCGACTCGACGTTCGCCATACAGACCGGCACCCGCATCGGCAGCGTCGACGAGATCGCGGCGCTGCCCGTGCTCGGCGCCACCGAGGTGCAGGTCCCGGATGACGCGGAGCTGGGCTTCGACGGCGAGACGACGTCTCCCGACTCGGGCTTCGGCGACGGCACCGCGACCGACGGTGCGGCGGCCGGTGCGGCCCCGCGGGCCCCCGTCGAGGTCACGATCGAGGATGTCGCCACCGTCGCGCTCACCGACAACCCGGTGACGAGCATCTCGCGCGTCAACGGCGAGCCGGCACTGACCATCTCGGTCACCAAGCTGCCCGCCGCCAACACCGTCGAGGTGTCGAACGCGGTCACCGCGCTGCTGCCCGACCTCGAGGCATCCCTCGACACGACGAACCCCGGCGCGACGTTCACGGTCGTGTTCGACCAGGCGCCCTACATCGAGCAGTCGATCGAGTCGCTCGCGACCGAGGGCCTGCTCGGCCTCGCGTTCGCGGTGATCATCATCCTCATCTTCCTGATGTCGGTGCGTGCGACCCTCGTCACCGCGATCTCGATCCCGACGTCGGTGCTCATCACGTTCATCGGCCTGCAGGTCGCCGACTACACGCTCAACATCCTCACCCTCGGGGCGCTCACGATCGCGATCGGCCGTGTCGTCGACGACTCGATCGTCGTCATCGAGAACATCAAGCGACACCTCGTCGAGGGCGTCGACAAGGCCACGACGATCGTGCGCGCGGTGCGCGAGGTCGCCGGCGCCATCACGGCGTCGACGATCACCACGGTCGCCGTCTTCCTGCCGATCGCACTCGTCGAGGGCGTGACGGGCGAGCTCTTCCGGCCGTTCTCGCTCACCGTGACCATCGCCCTGCTCGCGTCGCTCCTCGTGTCGCTCACCATCGTTCCCGTGCTCGCGTACTGGTTCCTGAAGCCCGCGAAGCTGCACAAGCCCGCGAAGGCCGACGAGACGCCCGCCGAACTCGCGGCCGACGAGACCGAGCTCGAGGCCGAGGAGGCCGCAGCGGCCTTCGTCGACGACGTCTGGCTCGCGCCCGAGCTGCGCGACGAGAGCGGCGCCACCGGGCTGCCGGTCGCGCCCGGTCAGCGTCCGGCTGCGAGTGCGACGGCCACCGCCACCGCGGTCGCCGGCCCCGCGGCATCCCCCTCGGTCGCCCACCCCGCCGTCGACGAGCTCGAGCACCCGTCGCGCCTGCAGCGCGGCTACCTGCCGATCATCTCGTGGACCCTCAAGCACGGCGTGGTGACGATCATCGTCGCCGTGCTCGTGCTCGCGGGCACCATCGCGATGTTCCCGCTCATGAAGACCAACTTCCTCGGCTCGTCGGGGCAGAACACGTTCCGCGTCTCGCAGGAGCTGCCGGTCGGTACGAGCCTCGACGCGCTCGACACCGCCTCGAAGCCCGTCGAGCAGGTACTGCGCGACACCGACGGCGTCGAGACCGTGCAGACCTCGATCGGCACGGGCTCGAACCCGCTCGCCGCGGCGTTCGGCGGCGGCGGTGCGACCGTGACCTACTCGGTCACCACCGACGACTCGGCCGACCAGGACGCCCTGCAGGCCGACGTGCGCGACGAGCTCGACGGGCTCGACCCCGACGAGGTCGGCGAGGTTTCGCTCGCCGCGTCGAGCGGATTCGGTGCGTCGAACGACATCGAGGTCGACATCACCGCCTCGAACGCCGAAGACCTGCAGGCCGCGACCGACGCGGTGATCGGCGAGCTCGACGGCGTCGACTCCGTGTCGCAGGTCACGTCGAACCTCTCGGAGTCGCGTCCCTACGTCGCGGTCGAGGTGAACCGCGACGACGCCGCAGCCGCCGGCTACTCGGAGGTCGCGCTCGGCGGCCTCGTCTCGGCGGCCATGCAGCCGCAGAGCGCCGGGTCGGTCGTCATCGACGAGAAGACGCTCACGATCTACCTCGCGACCGAGAACCCGCCGGCGACCGTCGAGGAGCTCTCGGCCCTCGAGGTGCCGACCCCGACGGGCGTCGTGCGTCTCGACACGCTCGCCACGGTCGAGCAGGTCGACGGGCCGGCATCGGTCACGACCGTGCAGGGGCTCCGCAGCGCGACCGTGTCGGCGACGCCCGCGGGCGACGACCTCGGCACCGCGTCGGGCCAGGTGCAGGCCGCCGTGAACACGGTCGACCTGCCCGAGGGCACGACCGCGTCGATCGGCGGCGTGACCGCCGACCAGCAGGAGTCGTTCTCGCAGCTCGGCCTCGCGCTGCTCGCGGCGATCCTCATCGTCTACATCGTCATGGTCGCGACGTTCCGCTCGCTCCTGCAGCCGCTGCTGCTGCTCGTCTCCGTGCCGTTCGCGGCGACCGGTGCGATCGCGCTGCAGGTGATCACGGGCGTGCCGCTCGGCGTCGCCTCGCTCGTCGGCGTGCTCATGCTCGTCGGCATCGTCGTGACGAACGCGATCGTGCTCGTCGACCTCGTGAACCAGTACCGCGACCGGGGCATGCACGTGCGCGATGCGCTCATGCACGGAGCATCCCGTCGTCTGCGCCCGATCCTCATGACGGCGCTCGCGACGATCTTCGCGCTGCTCCCGATGGCGCTCGGCATCACGGGCCACGGCGGCTTCATCTCGCAGCCGCTCGCGATCGTCGTGATCGGCGGCCTGCTCTCGTCGACCGTGCTCACGCTCGTCGTGCTGCCGGTGCTCTACGACCTCGTCGAGGGTGGGCGCGAACGGCGCCGGGCGAAGAAGGCGGCGAAGGTGTCGGCGAAGGCGGCCGACGCGGTGGGCCCGGCCGACGTGGCTGACGCCGGGGGCCCGGCCGCAGGCTGAGTCGGCGGACTAGCCGGCGGCGAGAATCCCAGCGGGCGACGGTTGGATTTCGGCTGTTTCAGTTCCGCCTCATCGATGAGGCGGAACTGAAACAGCTCGAACGAGGAACCGGCACATCCCCCTGGAGCGATCGGATCGCTCCGAGGCCCGCACGCGACGGTGTGTGGGTGTGGGGCGGCAGCGTGGCTCCCGGTGCGCGTCGCCCGCCCGGTTCGGCGCTGCCGCCCGCCGAGAGCCTCAGTCGCCGAGCTTGGCGATCTTCGCGAGCAGCGCCTCGCGCTCGCGCGCGTTGCCCGTGAGCCGTGCTGCGGTCTCGAGCTCGCCGCGCGCCTCGCCCGTGCGCCCGAGCCGGGCGAGCAGCTCGCCGCGAACGGCCGGCAGCGCCGGGTAGCCGGCGAGCTTGCCGTTGGCGACCAGTTCGTCGACCACGCGCAGGGCCGACGCCGGGCCCGTCGCCATCGCGATCGCGGCGGCGCGGTTGAGCTCGACCACGGGCGACGGTGCGATGCGCCCGAGCGCCTCATAGAGCACGACGATCTGCGCCCAGTCGGTCTCGTCGGCGGAGGGCGCGACCGCGTGGCATCCGGCGATCGCAGCCTGCAGGCCGTAGGCCCCGCGGCCGCGCCCGATGCGGTCGGCCCGATCGAGCGCCGCCCTGCCGCGGGCGATCTGCGCACGATCCCAGCGCGAGCGGTCCTGCCGGTCGAGCGGAATGGCGCTGCCGTCGCGCGCCGTGCGCGCCGGGAACCTGGCCGCGGTGAACTCCATGAGCGCGACGAGCGACTGCGCCTCGGGCTCGCGCGGCATGAGCCCGGCGACGATGCGGGCGAGCCGCAGCGCCTCCGCCGAGACGTCGGGCCGCAGCCATTCGTCGCCGGAGGCCGGCAGGTAGCCCTCGTTGAAGATCAGGTAGAGCACGTGCAGCACCGAGGCGAGCCGCTCGGGGTACTCGTCGGGCTCGGGCACCGCGAACGGCACGTTCGCAGCCGAGAGCGTCTTCTTCGCGCGCACGATGCGCTGCTGGATGGTCGCGGTCGGTACGAGGAACGCCCGCGCGATCTCCTCGCTCGAGAGGCCGCCGACGATGCGCAGCGTGAGCGCGATCTGCGCCTCGCGCGAGAGCACGGGGTGGCACGACACGAACACGAGCCGCAGCACGTCGTCGTCGATCGTGTCGGGGTCCCAGAACTGGTCGGATGCCTCGCCGCCCTGCTGCTCGAGGTCGCGGGCCATGGCGGCGTATCGTTCGTCGAGCCGCTCGCGCCGGCGCCACCCGTCGATCGCGCGTCGTTTCGCGACCGCGGTGAGCCATGCGCCGGGGTTGCGCGGCACGCCCTCGTCGGGCCACTGCTTCAGCGCTTCGAGGAGCGCCTCCTGGGCGAGGTCCTCCGCCTGGCCGACGTCGCCCGTGAAGCGCGCGAGGGTCGCGACGATTCGGGCCGACTCGATGCGCCAGACCGCCGCGACGGCACGCCGGGCCCGGTCGGCGTCGGCGTTCGCCGAACCGGCCGGGCCCGAGGCATCCGCGTCGCTCACGACTCGGTCACTCACTCGCGGTGCCGAGCCGACCCTCGGCCTCGGCGCGCCAGCCGGCCTCCTTCTGGATCCACTCGTTGTCCTGCGGGAAGTCCTCGAGCTCGGTGACGCGGCGCACCTCGAGCTTCGAGCCCGGGCCGAGCGGGCAGCGCTTGGCCCACTCCGCGGCCTCCTCGGGGCTCGACGCCTGGATGATCCAGAAGCCGTTGAACAACTCCTTCGTCTCGCCGTAGGGGCCGTCGGTCACGACCGGGGGAGTCGAGTCGAAGTCGACGACGAAGCCCTCCTTCGCGTCGGTCAGTCCCTCGCCGGCGAGCAGCACGCCCGCCTTGATGAGCGACTCGTTGTAGGCGCCCATGGCGGCGATGACCTCGGTGAAGTCCATCTCCTCGTAGGCCTCGACGGCGGCGTCGTTCGATCGCATGATCAGCATGTACTTCACGGTGTGCTCCTTGTTCGGATCGGTGTCGAGGAGGGGCCGAAGTGCCCGCCTCACTCATGCGTCGAACGGGCGTGGCACGAGATCGACATCGCGGCGGAGAATCTTCGGAATTCCTTCGTTCATGTTGGCAGAGGCGATTCGCCGCTTGCGAGTGATACCCCACCGGGGTATAGTTTCAACGACTTCGAGAAGGGAACACCGACATGACCCACAGCCACGCCGCCATGACCGTGCCCGAGGGCGCCACCGAGCTCCAGCTGACCGGTGAGGCCGGGGCGGATGCCTCGTGCTCGTGCTGCGCGATCCCCGATGCGTCGACGTCGTCGGCCACGAGCGCTGTCGCCTCCGATGCCTCGCTCGTCAGCGCCGACTACGCCGTCGCCGGCATGACCTGCGGCAACTGCGTGAGCCACGTGAGCGCCGAGCTCGCCGGCATCGAGGGCGTCGAGGCCGTCGAGGTCGCGCTCGTCGCAGGCGGGGTCTCGACCGTGACCGTGCGCAGCACCGCGCCGCTCACCGACGCCGCGGTCGCCGCCGCCGTCGAGGAGGCCGGCTACGAGGTCGTCGCGCGCTGAGCCGCGCGCCAGCACTCCTCGCGCCCGCGCGCGATTCGTTCCGGGGGTGCTTTTCCGCAAGATGCGGGCCCGCTCGCGGTCCGAAGTTGCGGAAAAGCACCCCCGAAACGTTTGCACCCCGGGCGGGCCGGGCAGGCGAGCGCGGGCGGGGCGCTCGCCGCGCGCTTCAGGCGCCGGCGACGGGCTCGAGGCGCACGATGACGGCCTTCGAGACCGGCGTATTGCTGCCGTCGGCCGCACTCTCGAGCGGCACGAGCACGTTCGCCTCGGGGTAGTAGGCGGCCGCGCAGCCGCGCGCGGTCGGATACGCGACGAGGCGTTGAGCGCGCAGCACGCGGTCGGGCTGGCCGGGCCACTCGCTCACGACGTCGACCCGCTGTCCGTCGGCGAGGCCGAGCTCGGCGAGGTCGTCGGGGTGCACGAACACGACGTCGCGGCCCTTCTTGATGCCGCGGTAGCGGTCGTTGAGGCTGTAGATCGTCGTGTTGAACTGGTCGTGCGAGCGCAGGGTCTGCAGGATGAGGCGTCCGGCCGGGCGTTCGAGGTGTTCCAGTTCGTTGACGGTGATCTGCGCCTTGCCGCTCGGGGTGTCGAAGCGGCGCACCCGCGGTGAGATCGGCAGTTCGAAGCCGTTCTTGCGCCGCACGTCGTCGTTGTAGTGCTCGAAGCCGGGCACGACGCGCGAGATGCGCTCGCGGATGAGGTCGTAGTCGCACTCGAAGTCGGTCCAGGGGATCGACGCTCGCGGGTCGGGGGTCTCGATACGCTCGCCGGCGCTCGCTCCTCGACCGCCGAGCGTCGCCTCCGCCATGCGACAGACGACCGCGACCTCAGAGAGCAGGCCGGGCGCGACCGGTGGGATCGCGCCGTGGCTGCCGTGCACCGAGCACACCGTGTCCTCGACCGAGACGAACTGCGGCACACCGCCCTGCAGGTCGATCTCGGTGCGGCCGAGCACGGGCAGGATGAGCGCCTCCTCGCCCGTGACGACGTGCGAGCGGTTGAGCTTCGTCGACACCTGCACGGTGAGCTTCGCCCTGCGCATCGCCTGCTCCGAGGCATCCGTGTCGGAGATGGCGGCGACGAAGTTGCCCGCCATGGCGATGAAGACCTCGATCGACCCGTCGCGGAGTCCCTGCACGGTCTTGATCGCGTCGCGGCCGTGACCTCGCGGCACCGGGAAACCGAACTCGGCCTCGAGCGCGGCGAGGAACCGCTCGGGCATCTGCTCCCAGATGCCCATCGTGCGGTCGCCCTGCACGTTCGAGTGCCCGCGGATCGGGGCGGCGCCCGCGCCCGGCTTGCCCATGTTGCCGCGCAGCAGCAGCAGGTTGACGATCTCCTTGATCGTGTCGACCGACTTCTTCTGCTGGGTGAGTCCCATCGCCCACGTGACGATGACGCGGTCGGCGGCGAGGTAGGCGTCGGCGAGCTCGTCGATCTCCTGCGACGTGATGCCCGTCGCCAGCAGGACCTCGGCCTCGTCGAGGTCGGCCAGGTGCGCGCGGAACGCGTCGAGCCCCTCGGTGTGCGCCGCGAGGAACTCGTGGTCGAGCACCGTGCCGGGCGCGGCATCCTCGGCGTCGAGCACGCGCTTCGACACCGCCTGCAGCAGGGCCATGTCGCCGCCCGAGCGGATCTGGATGAACTGGTCGGCGAGCTTCGTGCCCTTGCCGACGATGCCGCGCGGCCGCTGCGGGTTCTTGTAGCGGATGAGTCCGGCCTCGGGCAGCACGTTCACGGCGACGATGCGGCCGCCACGACGCTTCTGGGCTTCGAGGGCGCCGAGCATGCGGGGGTGGTTCGTGCCGGGGTTCTGCCCCATCACGATGATGAGGTCGGCCTGCTCGAAGTCGTCGTAGACGACGGTCGCCTTCCCGACGCCGATCGACGCGGTGAGGGCGGTGCCGGATGACTCGTGGCACATGTTCGAGCAGTCGGGCAGGTTGTTCGTGCCGAGCGCCCGCACGAACAGCTGGTAGAGGAACGCGGCCTCGTTCGACACCCGGCCGCTCGTGTAGAACGCCGCGCGATCGGGGCTCTCGAGGGCGCGCAGCCGCTCGCCGACGAGGGCGAACGCGGCGTCCCACGAGATCGGCTCGTAGTGATCGGAGCCCGCCGGCTTGTAGACGGGCTCGACGAGCCGGCCCTGCTGCCCGAGCCAGTACTCGCCCTTGTCGAGCAGCGACGTCAGCGAGTGCTCGGCCCAGAACGAGGTCGGCACGGTGACCGGCGTCGCCTCCCAGGTGACGGCCTTCATGCCGTTCTCGCAGAACTCGAGGGTGTGCCGGTGCTCGCTCGGATCGGCCCAGGCGCAGCTCATGCAGTCGAAGCCGCCGTCCTGGTTGATCTTGAGCGACAGCTTCGCCGTGCGGCCGATGCCCATGTCGTCGAGCGCGGGCAGCATGGCGTGCATGATGCCCGCGACGCCGACCGCCGAGTCCTCGTTCGGCCCGACCTCGAGGTCGGGATACGGCTCGGTCGACGGCTCATCGTTCATGGTCACCTCGGCTGGGCGGTTGCGGGCTGGCGTGTCGGGTGCGGGCGCGATGCGTCGGCTGCGGCATCCGGTTCGAGTGAGCGGGATGCGTCGGCTGCGGCATCCCGATCGAGCGGACCGGATGCCGCGAGCAGCCGGTCGGGCCGCGAGTAGGCGACGAGCGAGGGGTCGCGCACGAAGCCGAGCAGGGTGAGGCCGGCCTCGTTCGCGAGCTCGACCGCGAGCGACGACGGTGCCGACACCGCGGACAGCACGGGGATGCCGGCCATCGACGCCTTCTGCACGAGCTCGAAGCTCGCCCGGCCCGACACCTGCAGCACCACGCCACGCAGCGGCAGCAGACCCTCGCGGGCGGCCCAGCCGATGACCTTGTCGACGGCGTTGTGCCGGCCGACGTCTTCACGCACGACGAGCAGTTCGCCCGTGCGTCCGTCGAAGAGGGCGGCCGCGTGCAGCCCGCCGGTCTTGTCGAACACGTCCTGCGCGGCGCGCAGCCGCCCGGGCAGGGCGACGAGCAGCTCGGGGGCGACGCGCACCGGATCGTCGTCGACGGCGAACGCCGAGCGGGTGCGCACCGCGTCGATGCTGGCCTTGCCGCACACGCCGCACGCGCTCGTCATGAGCAGGTCGCGCTGTACCGCGGCGCTCGGCGGGGTCACGCCCGGCGCGAGCGTCACGTCGAGCACGTTGTAGGTGTTCGCGCCTTCGGCGCCCGGTTTCGCCGTGGCGTTCGCGCAGTGGATGGCACCCGCGACGTCGGACCCGCTCGTGACGACCCCCTCGGAGACGAGGTAGCCGATCGCGAGGTCGACGTCGTGGCCGGGGGTGCGCATCGTCACCGCGAGCGGCGAGCCGCCCACCCGGAGCTCGAGGGGTTCCTCGACGGCGAGCAGGTCGTCGCGACGGCTGACCGTCGACGACCCGCCGACCGTGACGCGTACGACGCGCTTCCTCGCGGTGATCCTGCCCATCCCTCCTTGGTAGCAGCATCGGTCGCGCGCGCAAAGCGCCGGGCGTCCACCGATTCAGATGCCCGGCATCGCGCATCGAGATGCCGTCGGTGCCCGGATGCCGCGGCGAGCGCCCGGTCGACTGCCTAGCATGAACGCATGATCGACGTCGCTGCCGTGGTGCTCATGGGCGGACGCGCGTCGCGGCTCGGCGGCATCGTCAAGGGCGACCTCGTGGTCGACGGACGCACCCTGCTGGAGCGGGCGGTCGCGGCAGGCGCCGCGGTCGCGCGCGAGGTCGTCGTGGTCGGCGAGCCCGGGCGTTCGCGATTGCCGGCCGGCATCAGGGTCGTGCGCGAGGAACCGCCGTTCGGCGGTCCGGCGGCGGCCGTCGCGGCCGGCGTCCGGGCATTGACTGGGGATGCCTCGGCCGTGCTGCTGCTCGCGGGCGACCTGCCGTTCGCTGCCGACGCGGTGCCGGCGCTCGTCGAGGAGTTCGCGGCCGGTGAGGCGGCCGGCGCCGGTGGTGCCGACCCGGGCGGTGCGGCCGGTGGTGCACGCGCCGCTGGAGTGCGCGCGGTCGACGACTCCGGTCGTGCCCAGCACCTGCTCTGCGTCGTGCGGCGCGACGCGCTCGACCGCGCGATCGAGGCGCTCGCGGCGCACCGCCCGCTCGACGGGGCGTCGATGCGAGCCCTCCTCGCACCGCTGAGATTCACGGACCTCGCGGTGCCGAAGGCTGCCACGATGGACGTGGACACCTGGGCCGACGCGAGTGCCGTCGGCGCGACTCGAGGGGAGACCTCATGACCGCGAACGACGACGATCTCGACCGCACGATCGAGGAGTGGGGCGACCGGGTGCGCGCCGAGCTCGGCGTGCCCGACGCGCCGCTCGACGTGAACGCCGTGCTCGGGGTCGCGGGCGTCGCGGCGCACGCGATCGTGCGTCCTGCCGCTCCGGTGACCACGTATCTGGCGGGATACGCCGCGGGCCTCGCCGTGGGCCGGGGCGCCGAACCAGAAGCCGCCGCGCGCGAGGCGCTCGAACACGTGCGACGGCTCGCGTCGTCGTGACCGGCTCCGCCAGACGCGACACCTCCACGGGCGGGCACTCCGACAGCTCGGGGCCCGGCGCGGCGACCGCTGCGTGCGGCGGTCACGGCCGTGTCGACCTCGAGACCGCCCGCGCCGCGGCCGCCGCGGCGGCATTCATCGCACCCGTCGAGGAGGTGCCGGTGCACGCCGCGACCGGGCGGGTGCTCGCCGGCGACCTGGTCACTCCGATCCCGTTACCGCACTACACCTCGTCGGCGATGGACGGCTGGGCCGTGCGCGGCGACGGGCCTTGGCGCGTCGTCGACGGTACCGCGCTCGCCGCGTCGGATTCTGGCGCCGAGGCGCCCGGGCTCGGGCCCGGCGAGGCCGTCGTGATCGTGACCGGTGGCCTCGTGCCGTCGGGTACCGACGCGGTGCTCAGGTCGGAGGCCGGGCACGTCGTCGACGGTGTGCTCGAGGCGGTCGGCGAGGTGGGGCGCCAGGATGTCGCGGGCCGGCGCCACCTCCGACATGCGGGGGCCGAGGCCGCGGCCGGCGACGTGGTGCTCGGCGACGGCCTCGTGCTCACCCCGCCGCGCATCGCCCTCGCGGCCGCGACGGGCGCCGACGTGATGCGCGTGCGTCGACGTCCGCGGGTGGCGCTCGTGCTGACCGGCGACGAGGTCGTCGAGTCGGGAGTACCGGCGCCGGGTCGCGTGCGCGACAGCTTCAGTGTCGTGCTGCCCGCGGTGCTCACCGAACTGGGTCTCGAGGTCGTCGGAGTGCATCGCGTCGCCGACGAGGTCACCGCGACCGAGGCGGCGCTCGTCGCCGATGCCGCCGAACTCGTCGTGACGACGGGCGGTACGGGCGGGTCGGGCGTCGACTTCGTGCGGGCCGCGGTCGAACGGCTGGGTGTCGAGCGGCCGGGCGTCGGCAGGCAGCGCGACGATGAGCCCGGTACCGAGTGGCTCGTGCCGTCGGTCGCGATCCGGCCGGGCGGGCCGACCTTCCTCGCGCGCGCCGGCGACCGCCTCGTGCTCGGGCTGCCCGGCAACCCGCTCGCCGCGGTGCTCGGGCTGCTCGCGGTAGGCGGGCCGCTCTTCGCCGCGTGGACCGGCCGCCCCGAGGCGACGAGCGAGATCGTCGTCGGCGTGCCGATCGGCGGCGCCGCCGGTGCGACGCGGCTCGTGCCGGTCGTCGTCCGCGATGGCCGTGCCGTGCCCGCGGCCCACGTCGGCACGGGCATGATGCGCGGGCTCGCCGACGCCGACGCGATCGCCGTCGTGCCGTCGGGCGGCGTCGCCGCCGAGGCATCCGTCACCGCCCTTCGCCTGCCCTGGTGAGGTGCTGACCGCCGAACTGGCGGCGCCCGGAGCCGACCGCCTCCGGAGTGTAGGAAGAACCGAGCGACACGCCGCTCGAAGCCGGTCGACACGCCGGGCGATGTCAAGGAGTTCTCCACAAGCGTTCCGTACGCGGGCGGCCCGCCGCCGAGTCCTCCACAGGCGAACGGCCCACCGCCCCGAGGAGTCGGGGCGGCGGGCCGGACCAGGGCGCGCGGCGTGCGGCGGCTCAGCGCGAGCGCTCGAGCACCGCGCGGGTCGACGCCTCGGGGCGGAGGTCGAGACGACGCAGCAGCTGTGCGTTCGCCGCGACGATGATGGTCGAGAGGCTCATCAGGATCGCACCGAGCGACATCGGCATCACGAACCCGATCGGGGCGAGCACGCCCGCCGCGAGCGGCACCGACACGAGGTTGTAGCCGGCGGCCCACCAGAGGTTCTGGCTCATCTTGCGGTAGCTCGCCCGCGACAGCTCGATCACCGAGAGCACCGAGCGCGGGTCGCTCGAGGCGAGGATCACCCCCGCGGACGCGATCGCCACGTCGGTGCCGGCGCCGATCGCGATGCCGACGTCGGCCTGGGCGAGCGCCGGCGCGTCGTTCACGCCGTCGCCGACCATCGCGACGCTGAGGCCCTCGGCCTGGAGCTCCTGCACCTTGGCCGACTTGTCCTCGGGGCGGACACCCGCGTAGACCCGGTCGATGCCGAGCGCGGCTGCGACGGTGCGGGCCACGGGCTCGGCGTCGCCCGTGATCATGACGACCTGAACGCCGAGTGCGTGCAGCGCCTCGACGGCCTCGTGCGACTCGGGGCGGATCTCGTCGGCGAGGGCGATGGCCCCGGCCACGGTGCCGTCGATCACGACGTGCAGCACGGTCGCACCTGATTCGGCCCACGGCACGGATGCCTCGAGCACGTCGTGGCCCTCCTGGCGCAGCATCCCGGGGCCGCCGACCTGCACGGTGCGGCCGCCGACGTTCGCGCGCACGCCGATCGCGGCCGACGCCTCGAAGTCGGTCGCCCCGCGCAGCGCGAGTCCGCGGCGGGAGGCCTCGGTGACGATCGCCTTCGCGAGCGGGTGCTCGGAGTCGGCCTCGGCGGCGGCCGCATCGGCCAGGACCGCGTCGAGGTCGAAGCCGGGTGCGGCCGCGGCGTCCGTGACGGCGGGCTCGCCCTTCGTGAGGGTGCCCGTCTTGTCGAAGAGCACCGCGCCGACCGTGCGCATCGTCTCCAGGGCGAGGCGGTCGGTCACGAGCACGCCGCCGCGGGCCGCACGCTCGGTCGCGATCTGCACGACCAGCGGGATGGCGAGGCCGAGGGCGTGGGGGCAGGCGATCACGAGCACCGTGATGGTGCGGACGACGGCGTCGTCGGGGTCGCCGAGCAGGGTCCAGGCGATCGCGGTGATGACGGCGGCGCCGAGCGCGAACCAGAACAGCCAGCCGGCGGCGCGGTCGGCGAGGCGCTGGGCGTGCGAGCTCGAGGCCTGGGCCTGCGCGACGAGGCGCTGGATGCCGGCGAGGGCGGTGTCGTCGCCGACCGCGCCGACCCGCACGCGGATCGCGGTGTCGGTCGCGACCGTGCCCGCGACGACGTGGTCGCCGGGGCCACGGCTCACGGTGACCGACTCGCCCGTGATCATCGACTCGTCGATCGCGGCGGTGCCGTCGACGACCTCGCCGTCGGCCGGCACGCGGCCGCCGGGGCGCACGATGACGAGGTCGCCCACCTGCAGCTCGCTCGGGGCCACCTTCTCGATCGTCGTGGATGCCTCGGGGTCGTCGCCGTTCGCGGCACCCTCGACGACGCGCTCGGCCTCGTCGGGCAGCAGTGCGGCGAGCGCGTCGAGCGCGCTCGAGGCCTGCATGATCGAGCGCATCTCGATCCAGTGGCCGAGCAGCATGATCACGATGAGGAGGGCGAGCTCCCACCAGAAGTCGAGGTGGTGGCTCACGAGGCCGAACGTCGCGGCGAGGCTCGCGAAGTACGCGACCGTGATCGCGAGGCCGATGAGCAGCATCATGCCGGGCTTGCGCGCCTTGAGCTCCGACCAGGCACCCGTGAGGAACGGCTTGCCGCCCCAGAAGTACAGGACCGTACCGAGGATCGGAGAGATCCACGGGATGATCGGGTTGTCGGGCAGCGTGTAGCCGAGGATCGACGCGAACATCGGGCTGAAGGCGATCGTCGGGATCGCGATGACGAGCATGATCCAGAACAGCCGGCGGAACTGGCCGACGTGATCGCCGTGGCCGCCGCCGTGGCCGGCGTGCATGTCGTGCCCGGCGTGGGCGTCGTGACCCGCGTGGGCGTCGTGACCCGCGTGGGCGTCGTGACCGGCGTGCGCGTCGTGACCCGCGTGCGCATCGTGCACCGACTCGGCCGTCGTGCTCGTGCCGTGACCGGCGTGGGTCTCGTGACCCGCGTGGGCGTCGTGACCGGCGTGCATGTCGTGACCGGCGTGCATGTCGTGACCGGCGTGCATGTCGTGACCGGCGTGCTGCCCGTGGTCGTGACCGGGGTGGCCCGCGTGGCCGTGCCCCGCGTGGCCGTCGTGCCCGGCGTGCGTATCGTGTTCGGTGTGCGTCTCGTTCTGGCCGGCGCCCATCGCGTCCTCCTGTGATCGTCCCCTCAGGTTAATACCCCTAGGGGGTATCTGCAAGAGTCAACTTCGATCGGCTTGGCGCTATTCCGCCCGGCGATGTCATCAGCGCTCGGCGAACACGATGGCCTCGGAGGCCGGTGCTCTGCTGTGATGGCGGAATGCAGATCCTGATCCTCGGCGGTACCCAGTGGCTCGGTCGCGAACTCGCCCGCGAGGCGATCCGGCGCGGGCACGACGTGACCTGCCTCGCCCGTGGCGAAGCCGGCGAGGTTGCGGACGGCGCCCGGCTCGTCGTCGGCGATCGATCACGCTCCGACGCCTACGACGCGCTCGGCGACGCCGAATGGGACGCCGTGATCGACGTCACCCGGCAACCGGGCTTCGCCCGGCGTGCGGCGACGGCGCTCGCGGCGAACGCACGACATTGGACGTTCGTCTCGTCGGGCAACGTCTACGCGCACCACGACGAGCCGGGCGCCGAGGAGACTGCCGAGCTCATGCCGCCGCTCGAGTCCGACGAGTCGACGCCCGAGACCTACGGCGAGGCGAAGTCGGCGATCGAGCAGGCGTACCGCGACGCCGTCGGCGACCGGTTGCTCGTGATCCGGCCGGGCCTCATCGGCGGGCCTGGGGATGCCTCGGGCCGCAGCGCCTACTGGGTCGCCCGCGCCGCGCGCGACGACGAGCCGATGCTCGTGCCTGACATCCGTGCCGCTGCAGCGCAGTTCATCGACGTGCGCGACCTCGTCGCCTGGACACTCGACTCGGTCGAGCGAGGGCTCACCGGCGCGTTCAACGCCGTCGGCGACCGGTCGACGTTCGGGGCCTTCCTCGATGCGTCGCGCGCGGTCGGCGGACACCGCGGTGAGGTCGTGATCGCCGCACCCGAATGGCTCGAGGCGCAGGGCGTGGCCGAGTGGGCCGGCGAGGAGTCGCTGCCGCTCTGGATCATCGACGCCGACTGGCAGTCCTTCCAGGATCGCTCGAACGCCGCGGCCCGCGCTGAGGGCCTCGACCTGCGCCCGGTCGAGCAGACGCTCGCCGACCTCCTCGAGTGGGAGCGGGAACAGGGGCTCGACCGGCCGCGCAAGGCGGGACTGAGCGCCGAACGCGAGCGCGAACTCGTGGCGGTGCTGCGCTCGGTCGGCTGACGCCTCCGCTGGTTGAGGAGCGCGCGACGAAGGAGCACGCGTCTCGAAACCCGGTGACCCGGTCTCGAGATCGGCTCACGAGGTTTCGAGACGCGTCGCCGCTTCGCGTCGGCGCTCCTCAACCAGCAGTGTCGTCTGGGATCGCAGACGTGGAGGCGGCGGAGGGACTGGGCGCACGCGGCTGCGACTCGTAGCGTGGGGGCATGGCCGACGTCGCACTCTCGAACGATCCCCTCTGGCCCCGCGCGGGCGACTGGCCCGCGCCCGAGTCGCTCGATCCCGGAGCATCCGCCCGACTGGCCTTGCTCGGAGTGCCCGCCTGGCGCACGTCGCTCTCACCGACCAACGCGCACACGACGCCCGCGGCCGTTCGACAGGCGCTGCGCCGCTACAGCCCGGCGCTCGTTCCTGATCGGCAGAGCACCGCCCGCGAGCCGGGCCGCGACACGGTCGACCTCGGCGAGCAGGTCGTCGTCGACGCCGGCGACATCGTCGAGCCCGACGGCCCCGAGGGAGAGGCGCGCACGCGCGCCCGCGTCGCCGAGCTGCTCGAGCGCGCCGAGACCGTCATGGCCATCGGCGGCGACAACTCGGTGACGGTCGCGACCGCGCTCGGCGCGTACGGCGACCGGCTCGACACCGCCGGCCTCATCACGATCGACGCGCACTACGACCTGCGCGACGGCGTCTCGAACGGCTCGCCCGTTCGCCGACTCGTCGAGGCCGGGCTCGACCCGCGCCGCATCGTGCAGATCGGCATCGCCGACTTCGCGAACTCCGCCGTCTACGCGCGTCGAGCGGCCGAGCTCGGCATCACGGTGGTCCACCGCGACGAGCTGCACGGCCGCCGCCCGGCCGACGTCATGGCCGAGGCGCTCGAGATCGCCGGTGCCGCCGGCGGTCCGGTGCACTTCGACATCGACGTCGACGCGTGCGACCGGTCGGTCGTTCCCGGATGCCCCGCCTCGATGCCCGGCGGACTCGCGGCGTGGGAGCTCCGCGCGCTCGTGCGCGCCGCGGGCCGCGACCCGCGCGTCGTGAGCGCCGACCTCGCCGAGGTCGACGCGAGCGTCGACACCCCCGACGGACGCACCGTGCGGCTGACCGCGCTCTGCGTGCTCGAGTTCCTCGCGGGCGTCGCGGCGCGCTGACGCCCGCGTCGGCTCGACCCGGCCGTAGCGCGGCGCGCGGCGGCGTGACAGGCTGAGCCTGTACGCGACCGCCGCGGCGGCGGCCGCTCCCGTGAGGGGAGGCGCGATGTCGTTCATCACCAGAGGGTTCAGCGGTCGCAGTCGCGAGCGCGACGAGCGGCTCCCACCGGGGCAGACGCTCGTGCACGACTTCCCGGTGCTGTCGGCCGGGCCGACCCCCGAGGTCGACACGGCCGACTGGGAGTTCACGATCCGCACCGAGTCGGGCGAGCGCCGTTGGAGCTGGGATGAGTTCATGCGGCTCGAGATCGAGGACGTCACGACCGACATCCACTGCGTCACGCACTGGTCGAAGCTCGGCACGAGCTGGCGCGGCGTCTCGCTCGATACGTTGTTCGCCGACGTCGAGACGGACTACGACTACGTGATGGCGCACAGCTACGGCGGCTACACGACGAACGTGCCGCTCGACGAGCTGCTCGACGGCAAGGCCTGGGTGGCGTTCGAGTTCGACGGCGAACCGCTCGACCCCGAGCACGGCGGTCCGGCGCGACTGCTCGTGCCGCACCTCTACTTCTGGAAGAGCGCGAAATGGGTGCGCGGGCTCGAGATGCAGCCCTCCGACGACCCGGGGTTCTGGGAGCAGAACGGCTACCACCTGCACGGCGACCCGTGGAAGGAAGAGCGCTACTGGTGAGCGGTGTGCAGCAGCTGCAGGCGGCGCCCCGCACCGGGTGGCACGTCGCCGAGGTCGTCGAGACGCGGCGCGAGACCCCGTCGGCCGCGCGCATCACGCTCGACGTCGACGGCTGGCCCGGCAATCTCGCCGGGCAGCACCTCGACGTGCGACTCACCGCACCCGACGGGTACACGGCGACGCGCTCGTACTCGATCGCCTCGTCGGGCGACGGCGAGCGGGTGGTGCTCGCGGTGGATCGGCTGCCCGACGGCGAGGTGTCGCCGTTCCTGGTCGACGAGCTCCGTGCCGGCGACCGGCTCGAGGTGCACGGCCCGCTGGGCGCGTTCTTCGTGTGGCGGCCGCCGGCCGACGGCGGCACAGGGCGACCGGTGCAGCTCATCGCGGGCGGTTCCGGTGTCGTGCCCCTCGTCGCGATCGCGCGGGCGCACGCCGAGGCGGGGGATGCCACGCCGTTCCGCCTGCTGTATTCGGTGCGCACGCCCGACGACGTCTTCTTCGCGGACGAGCTCGAGACGGCGGCGCGTGGGCCCGCCCCGTTCGCGGTCGAGTTCGTCTACACGCGCCGCGCCCCTGCCGGCACCGACGCGCCCGTCGGCCGGATCACGCGCGAACGGCTCGCCGCCGGAGTGATCGGGGCCGACGCTGCCCCGGTCGTGTACGTGTGCGGGTCGACCGGCTTCGTCGAACGCGTCGCCGGCTGGCTGATCGAGCTCGGGCACCATCAGACGGCCATCCGCACCGAGCGCTACGGAGGTACCTGATGCAGCACTTCGACGGCAACCTGCTCGCGGGACCACTCGCCGACGTGTTCGCCTTCGACCCGACGGGGGCGCGTGCGCGCTGCAACGGCTGCGGCGCCGTCGCCGAGCTCGCGACGATGCTCGTCTATCGCAGCGGCGCCGGCAGCGTCGCGCGCTGCCGCGACTGCGGTGCCGTGCTGCTCAGCCTCGTCGACGGCGACGGCCGGATGTTCGTGAACTTCATCGGCATGGGAGCGATCGAGATCGCGACGACAGGGAGGGACGACGCATGAAGACGCTCTACCTCGTGCGGCACGCCAAGTCGGACTGGGGTGACCCGCTGCTCGACGACCACGACCGTCCGCTCAACGAACGCGGCCTGCGCGACGCCCCGGCGATGGGGCATCGGCTCGCCGAACGGGGTGTGCGCCCCGACCGCATCGTGACGAGCACCGCGGTGCGCGCGCGCAGCACGGCGCGGCTCCTGGCGCGCACGCTCGGCGTCGGCGACGACCACGTCGTCGAGGAGCCGCGCCTCTACGGTGCGACCGGGTCGGGCATCCTGGCGGTCGCGTCGACGCTCGACGACGCCCTCGGCTCGGCGATGCTCGTCGGCCACAACCCGGGCATGAGCGACGCCGTCGGCGAGCTCACCGGCGAGTGGGTCGAGCTGCCGACCTGCGCGGTCGTCGAGTGCCGCGTGAACGTCGATCACTGGGCCGAGCTCGTCGAGGGCACGGGCGAGCTCGTCTCGGTCGCGACCCCGAAGGACTGAGGCGGCCCGCCGCTCAGCCGCCGCGAGTCGAGGGTCGTCGGGTCAGGCGACCAGCGCGCCCGCAGCCCAGACGCGGCGCACGAGCGGTACGCCGGGCCGGTAGGCGAGGTGCAGGTAGCTCGGCGCGTCGAGCTCGACGAGGTCGGCGCGCATGCCGGGTCGGAGGGCGCCGACGTCGGTGCGGCGCAGCGCCTTGGCACCCGCCGCGGTCGACGCCCAGAGCGCCTCGGCGGGGGTCATGTTCATGTCGCGCACCGCGACGGCGATGCAGAACGGCAGCGAGCTCGTGAAGCACGACCCCGGGTTGCAGTCGCTCGCGAGGGCGACCGTGACGCCGGCCTCGATGAGTCTGCGCGCATCGGGGTACGGCTGCCGGGTCGAGAACTCGACGCCGGGCAGAAGGGTCGCGACGGTGTCCGAGCCGGCCAGTGCCGCGACATCCTCATCGCTCAGGAACGTGCAGTGGTCGACCGAGGCCGCCCCGAGCTCGACCGCGAGGCGCACGCCGCCGCCCTCGCCGAGCTGGTTGCCGTGCACGCGGATGCCGAGTCCCGCGTCGCGGCCGGCCTCGAGCACGCGGCGCGACTGCTCGGGCGAGAACGCGCCGCGCTCGCAGAACGCGTCGACCCAGCGTGAGTACGGGGCGCAGGCGTCGAGCATCTCGCCGATGACGACGTCGACGTACGCGTCGCCCGCGGCGACGGGGTCGCCGTCGAAGCGCGGGTCCTCGCGGAACTCGAACGGCACGACGTGGGCGCCGAGGAAGGTGACCTCGTCGGTGACCTCGCGGGCGAGGCGCACGAGGCGCTCCTCGTCGGCGACGCTGAGGCCGTAGCCCGACTTGATCTCGAAGGTCGTCGTGCCCTGGGCGTGCAGCTCGGCGACGAAGCCCGCGAGGCGGGCGCGGAGCTCGTCGTCGGTCGCGGCGCGCGTGGCGGCGACCGTCGAGCGGATGCCGCCGGCCTCGTAGCGGCGACCGGCCATGCGCGCCGCGAACTCCTCGGCCCGGTCGCCGCCGAACACGAGGTGCGTGTGACTGTCGACGAAGCCGGGGATCATCGCGCGGTGGTGGGCGTCGACGATCTCTGCGCCCGATTCGGGCGTGTGGGCGGATGCCTCGGCGGCGGTGCCGACCCAGCTCACGAGTCCGTCCTGAACGAGCACGGCGGCGTCGCGCACGATGCCGAGCGGGCCGCCCTCGCGGCCGGGCTGCTCGTCGTTGGTGACGAGCTCGCCGATGTTCGTGATGAGGGTCGCGCGAGGCATCCGGTTCGCCTTTCGATCTTCGTACTGGGTCGAGTGTTCTCGAGTCTGGTGAACCGAGTGGGCGATCTCGGCGGTTCGATCGCGGTGCGATGCGCCGAGATCGCCCACGCGGCGGAGGGGGCTCAGTCCTCGAGCATCGGCACGTCGACGCCGCGCTCGCGCGCCACCTCGATCGCCCGCTCGTAGCCCGCGTCGACGTGACGGATCACGCCCATGCCCGGGTCGTTCGTGAGCAGCGCCGTGAGCTTCGCCGCGGCGAGCTCGGTGCCGTCGGCGACCGAGACCTGGCCAGCGTGGATCGAACGGCCGATGCCGACGCCGCCGCCGTGGTGGATCGACACCCAGGTCGCGCCCGACGACGCCGCGGTGAGCGCGTTGAGCAGGGGCCAGTCGGCGATCGCGTCGGAGCCGTCCTTCATGGCCTCGGTCTCGCGGTACGGCGAGGCGACCGAGCCCGAGTCGAGGTGGTCGCGGCCGATCACGATCGGCGCCTTGACCATGCCCTCGGCGACGAGTCGGTTGAAGAGCAGGCCGGCCTTGTGACGCTCGCCGTAGCCGAGCCAGCAGATGCGGGCGGGCAGGCCCTCGAACTCGACGCGCTCCTGTGCGGCGTCGAGCCACTTGTGCAGGTGGGCGTTCTCGGGGAACAGCTCCTTGATCGCCTCGTCGGTGACGCGGATGTCCTCGGGGTCGCCCGAGAGCGCGACCCAGCGGAACGGTCCGAGGCCCTCGCAGAACAGCGGGCGGATGTACGCCGGCACGAAACCGGGGAACTCGAACGCGCGGTCGTAGCCGCCCTTGCGCGCCTCGTCGCGGATCGAGTTGCCGTAGTCGAACACCTCGGCGCCGGCATCCTGGAACTCGACCATGGCCTGCACCTGGTGCGCCATCGACTGCTGCGCCTTGAGCGTGAAGCCCTCGGGGTCGTCGGCCGCGGCCTGCTTCCAGTCGGCGACCGAGATGCCCTCGGGCAGGTAGGCGAGCGGGTCGTGCGCGCTCGTCTGGTCGGTGACGACGTCGACCGTCAGCTCACCGGCGCGGTGGCGGCGCAGGATCTCGGGGAACACCTCGGCGGCGTTGCCGACGTAGCCGACCGACCAGCCGCGACGCTCCGCCTTGGCCTGCAGCACCTTGGCGATCGCGGTGTCGAGGTCGGTCTCGACCTCGTCGAGGTAGCGCTTGCCGGCGCGCCGGCGCAGGCGCGTCTCGTCGACGTCGACGATGAGGCAGGCGCCGTCGTTGAGCGTGACGGCGAGGGGCTGGGCGCCGCCCATGCCGCCGCATCCGCCGGTGAGCGTGAGCGTGCCGGCGAGGGGGCCCTCGCCCTCGCGAACGGGCGCTGCGCCGTCGGCGACCGGCAGTGCGCTGCCGCGGCCCTCGCGCTTGAGCTTCTCGCCCACGGCGGCGAAGGTCTCGTAGGTGCCCTGCAGGATGCCCTGCGAGCCGATGTAGATCCACGAGCCGGCGGTCATCTGGCCGTACATGGTGAGGCCCTCGGCCTCGAGGCGGCGGAACTCGGGCCACGTCGCCCAGTCTCCGACGAGGTTCGAGTTGGCGATGAGCACGCGGGGCGCCCACACGTTGGTGCGGAACACGCCGACGGGCTTGCCCGACTGCACGAGCAGGGTCTCGTCGGCCTCGAGACGCTCGAGGGTCTTCGTGATGGCGTCGAACGCCTCCCAGTTGCGGGCGGCCTTGCCCGTGCCGCCGTAGACGACGAGGTCCTCGGGGTGTTCGGCGACCTCGGGGTCGAGGTTGTTCATGAGCATGCGCAGCGGCGCCTCGGTCTGCCAGCTCTTCGCGGAGAGCTCGGTGCCGCGAGGCGCGCGGACGGTGCGCGTGGTGGTCGTTGCGTCGGTCATGATTCGATGGTCGCGCACGGGCGCCACCGCGACAACGGATGCCGCGTGCTGGGCGTCCGGTATCCCAGACTTGCTCCGCCAGGGGACGCGAACGGCGCCCGCCCCGGCCGAAGCCCGGGCGGGCCCTCAGTTGCACCTGGGTGACGCGCGTCGGCCGATCAGGCCGGCGTGCGGGCGGGCACGAGGCCCTCGACGGCCGGCTGCTCGACGCGGCCGCGAATGAAGATGAGCAGGACGATGCCGGTGATCGTCACGACGATGTTGCCCAGCCCGGCGAGGTGCGGGAGTGCACCGTCGACCGGGTACGAGACCGTCATGAATGTCGACGGATCGGTCGCCGCGTGCAGCAGGATCGGCCAGATCAGGCGGCCGGTGACGCGCAGGGTGAGGTACATGCAGACACCGAAGCCGAACGTGTATGGCACCTGGAACAACGTCGAGAGCAGGTCCTGCCCGGTGAGCAGGTTGCCGAGGTGCAGCGCGGCGAAGAGCGCGGCCGACACGGCGGCGACGGCGAACTCGTGGTGGCCCGCCTTGCGCATGAGGTTCACCACGAAGCCTCGGGTGAGCACCTCCTCGGCGAAGCCGATGCAGAGGCCGACGACGAGCCAGGAGATGACGACGGCGAAGCCCGCCTTCGCATAGTCGATCGAGGCGAAGTGCAGCACCGCGAAGAGCAGCGGCACGGCGAGGCCGATCCACATCCACCAGCGACCGCGGATCGGCTGCCGACCGAACAGCTGGCCGAACCAGCCGAGCGACCACGCGAAGAGCACGAGCAGCAGTCCGCCGAACCCGATCGGCAAGACGTAGTCGACCCAGAGCACGGCCACCGGGTCGTCGCCGACCGCCTCGGCGATGGGGCTGACGACCACGAACGAGAACCCGGCGTACAGCGCGTAGTAAACCACGACGACGAGCAGCGACCGCCACCAGCCGCCCTGCTCCCAGAATCGCCGCCACGCGTTCGCGTGCTCGAGATCGGCCATCGCCGTACTCCTCTCAGGACCGCATGCCGCGGTCGTCGCCCGAGGCCCCCGGGTCCCGGCATCCACGCCTGGTCGACAGGCACGTTCCGACGGTATTGGACCCCGTCCGTCGGCCACGCATGCGGCACGCACGCGGCGCCGGAATTCACCTGGGTGATTCCCTCGGCCAGAATGAAAGGCGATGTTCCCGGCCACGAAGTTCCGACCGCCGACGCCGGGGTCGCACGCCATCGCCCGGCCCGAGGTCTTCGATCGGCTGCGCCTCGAGCGCCAGGACGTACTCGTCGTCCGCGCGCCCGCGGGCTACGGCAAGACCACCGCCGTCGCGCACTGGCTCGACGACGTCGCGGCGGGCCCGAAGCCGGCGCGGCACGTCTGGGTGACCCTCGACGAGGACGACGACGACCCGGCGGGCCTGTGGGAGGCGATCGCCGCGGCCACCGCGGGCGCGGGCCTCGACGACGGACGCTCGGTCGGGCCCGCGCCGGCCGGCGGAGTCCGGGCGAACACGATCGTTCCGCTGCTCGACGCGTTCGCGGACTCGGCCGACGACTGGGTGCTCGTGCTCGACGACGCCCACCTGCTCACGAGGGAGGACACGGTCGCGAGCCTCGACTGGTTCCTCGGCCGCGCACCCGCGAACCTCGACACCGTGGTGGTCACGCGGGCCTCGCTCGAGCTGCCGGCGTTCGAACGCCTGCGAGCGCGCGGCCGCGCGCTCGAACTCGGCGTCGATGTGTTGCGCCTCGACGGCGACCGCATCGAACGCCTGCTGCGCGAGGCCTACGGGCTCGACCCGACCGCCGCCGAGGTCGCCCGCATCGACCACCTGACCGGGGGATGGCCCGCCGCGGTCTCACTCGTCGGCTCGGCGCTCGCCCGCGGCGTGCCGCTCGCGCGCGTCGGAGCATCGCGTGCCGACGACGGCGGTCTCGACGCCCTCGTGCACGAAGGCCTCGCGGGCAGTTCACCCGCCGACCACGAGCTGCTGCGCGACCTGTCGGTCTTCGAACGCTTCGACGCCGCGGCCCTTGATTTCGTCGTGCAGGATCCGCGGGCCTGGCCGCTCGCGATGGAGGTGGCCGACCGCACCGGGTTGATCGCCACGCTCGACGACGAGGCCCGATGGTGGCGCCTGCACCACCTCGTGCGCGACCGGCTCGCCATCGAACTCGAGCGGGCGGATCCGGTGCGGCGGCGGGCGCTGCACCGCCGTGCCGTCGACGCCTTCGAGCGCGAGAACGACCTCTCGGTGACGATGCACCACCTGTTCGGGGCCGAGGACTACGACAGCATCGCCGACATCCTCTCGAACGTGCGGGCCAACGCGATCGTGCCACGGCAGGCGCTCGGCCTGAGCTGGCTCGACCGGATCCCCGAGTCGGCCCTGAGCCGCGACCCCCGCCTGGCGTTCTGGGAGGCGTGGGCCACCGCGACGGGCGGCGACCCGGCGCGGCGCGACCGGGCGCTCGCACGCGGTCGCTCGGCGGCGGGCACCCGGGCGGTCGACGCGTTCCGCACGTGGGACGACGTCGAGGACTTCGTCACCTCGATGGCCTGTTACGACGACGTGGGCGCCGCCCGTCGCGCGGGCGAACGGTTCCTCGCGCGATATGACGACTCGAGCCCGCTGGCGGCGCTCGTCGAGCTGCGGCTGGCGACGATGCTGTACCTCGAGGGCCGTTGCGACGAAGCGATCGAGCGTCTCGCCCTCCTCGACGAGGGGGCGCCGCTCGCTCGCCCGCTCCGTGTGCTCGTACCCGCGTACCGGGCGTTGTGCCTCTTCGAGCTCGGTGAACCGGCGGCGGCGGCCACGCAGGTCGAACGGACCCTGCACGCGCGCACCGCGTTCGGGCTCGGGCAGGACCCCGTGTACCTGCCCGCCGAACAGGCGCTCGCCCGGCACCGCACCGCGTCGGGCGACCCCGCCGCGGCGCACGCGACCGCCTCGAACGCCCTCGAGACCGCTCGCCAGCAGGGCGACACGGTGCTCGTCGTCCCGCACCTGCTGCTCGAGCTCGCCCGGGCCGATTTCCAACTCGGGCGCCACGACGATGCGGTCGTCTCGCTCAACCGTGCGGACGAACTCTGCGCGGGTCTCGCCGACCCGGGCGCCCTCGCCGTGCGCATCCGCGAACTGCGTCGGCGGTCCAACGCCGATCGCGCGCCGTCGACGGGTCGGGAGGGCCTCAGCCGCCGAGAGCTCGAGGTGCTCGCCCTGCTGCCGAGCTCGCTGAGCGCCTCGGAGATCGCGTCGGAGCTGTTCGTGTCGACGAACACCGCACGCAGCCACATCAAGTCGATCCATCGCAAGCTCGGGGTCACGAATCGAGACGAGGCCGTCGCCGCGGGCAGGCTCGCGGGACTCATCGTCTGACGGCGTGACTCGCGGCCGCGCGTGTCAGCGCAGGCCGATGGTGTGCGCGGCCGAGCCGACGCGGCTGCAGCGCTCGAGCCTCAGCGCATGCCGATGCAGAAACCGCCCGAACCCACCGCCTGCAGCGCTCGGCGTCAGCCCAGGTCGATGCCGCGCGCGGCCATGAACGGGATGGCGTCGATCGCGCTGCCGCCGATGCGGACCTCGAAGTGCAGGTGGCAGCCGGTCGAGGCTCCGGTCGATCCGACGGCGCCGATGAGCTCGCCCGCCTCGACCTTCTCGCCGGCCTTGACGAGGATGCCGCCGTCGATCAGGTGGGCGTACCCGGTGGAGACGCCCGAGCCGTGGTCGATGAGGATCCAGTTGCCGTAGCTGCCGTTCGGGCCGGCGTCGACGACGGTGCCGCCCGTCGCCGCGTAGACCGGCGTGCGGCAACCCGTGGCCAGGTCGGTGCCCCGGTGGAAGTCGTTGACGCCCGGCAGGGGCTTGTCGGGCCGCGGACCGAAGCCGTCGGTGACGTGGCTGCCCGAGACCGGCAGCGACCAGCCCTGGTTGCTCAGCTGGCCGGAGTCGGTCGGAAGCGTCTCGAGGAACGCGACGCTCGTCGACGCGACGCGTGTCTTCAGGCCCGAGAGCCCCGCGCGTGCGGCGCTGACCGCGCCCTTGGCCTGCTCGACCTTGCGCTCGGCGGCGTCGATGTCGATCGCGTCGACGTCGGCCCACGCGTCGTCGGCGCGCTGCTGTGCGGCGTCGGCCTCGGCGTCGAGCTTGGCGGTGATCTTCAGCAGTTCGTCGGTGTCGCCGGCGATCTCGGTCACGCGCGCGACACCGCCGAGGCCGGCGAGCAGGTCGCGACCCGAGCCGAACGCGGCGCCGATGGAGTTCAGCGAGGCGTCGCCGCCCTTCGCCGCGGCGACGTAGACGGCGGCGGCCGAGTCGGCCTTCTCGCGCGCCTGCTCGGCGAGGGTCTGCATGCGTTCGGCGATGCCGCGAGCCACCTCGCGGGTCGAGCGCGCGGCGTCAAGCGCGGCCTCCGCGTCACGCAGGTCGGCGAGTGCGCGGTCGAGCTTGGCGCGGGCCTTCAGCAGGCTGCCGGCGTTCGAGTCGAAGCCGAGGCTCGCGATGCGGGCGAACGGGCCATCGCCGATGAGCACGACGGGTGCGCGCGGCGTCGTCGCGGGGGTGGCCGGTGCCGAGCCGGTGCCGGGCGTCTCGCTCGGCGAGGGGCTCGGGCTGTCGGTCGGCTCGGGAGTGTCGGTCGGCGTCGGGGTCGGCGTCGGCTTCGGCGTCTCGGTCGGGGTGGGAGTGGGCGTGGGCTTCGGAGTCGGCGTGGGGGTCGGCGTCGGGGTCGGCGTCTCGGTCGGGGTCGGCGTCTCGGTGGGCGTCGGCTCGGGCGAGGGGCTCGGCTCGGGCGAGGGGCTGGGGTCGGGCGAAGGGCTCGGCTCCGTCGCGGGCTCTTCGGCCGCGGCGTCGGCGTCGCTCGTGGTGCCCGAGTCGGTGGCGGATGCATCGGCCGTGCTCGCCGCGTCGGCGGCCGCAGCATCGGGCGCGTCGGTGGTGGTCGTCGTCTCGGACGTCGCCGTCGTCGCATCGACCGGTGTCGCCTCTTCGGCGAGGGCCGGGGTCATGCCCCCGACACCGATGAGCACTGCCACCGCGGCGGCCGCGATCGCCGTCCCGCTCGGGCGCAGTCTTTGCGGGCGGAGCGGGTCGTGCTGGTTCGAGGCGAAGCGGTGGGGCATAGGGTTCCGTTCGGTTTGCCGGTTCAGGGCCGACGAAACCCAGTCTCGCATCGACCCGGTGAGGGCACAACAGGTCTGTTCACAGGCTTCGTGCCCTTTTCGGGGGAGACTTCGCGCCCGGCCGACGGCCGACTCGGCACGAACAAGGGCCGGCGCGGTCGCATCCGGAACTGATGCGACCACGCCGGCCCTTCGGCGTCGGCGGGGACTCCGGTCAGTCGAGCCGACCGGCGACCGACGCCGCCTCGGCCGCGACGCGGCCGCTCGCGACCGCGGCGGCGACGGCCTCGATCTCGGGCGACAGGAAGCGGTCGGGACCGGGGCCCGCGCCGAGCGACTCGGTGAGTGCGACGACCGCACCGGTCGGGGCGCCGGGCTCGAGCGGGGCGCGAAGCGCGAGACCGCGGGCGGCCGTGAGCACCTCGATGGCGAGCACGCGCGAGAGGCCGTCGACGGCGCGGCGCAGCTTGCGGGCGGCGGCCCAGCCCATCGACACGTGGTCCTCCTGCATGGCCGACGAGGGGATCGAGTCGACCGACGACGGCACCGCGAGGCGCTTCATCTCGGAGACGATGCCCGCGGCGGTGTACTGCGCGATCATGAGGCCCGAGTCGACGCCGACCTCGTGCGCGAGGAAGGGCGGCAGGCCCTGGTTGCGGGCCCGGTCGAGGAAGCGGTCGGTGCGCCGCTCCGACATGGATGCGACGTCGGCAGCCGCGATCGCGAGGAAGTCGAGCACGTAGGCGACCGGGGCGCCGTGGAAGTTGCCGTTCGACTCGACCCGGCCGTCCTTCGTGAGCACGGGGTTGTCGACGGCGCTCGCGAGCTCGGCCTCGGCGACGGAGATCGCGTGGGCGACCGTGTCGCGGGCGGCGCCGTGCACGATCGGCGCGCAGCGCAGCGAGTAGGCGTCCTGCACCCGGCCGTCTTCGGGGCCCTTGTGCGAGTGGATGATCGGCGAGTCGGCGAGCAGCTTGCGGAAGTTGCCCGCCGAGATCGCCTGGCCGCGCTGCGGACGCAGCGCCTGCAGGTCGGCCGCGAACACGGCGTCGGTTCCCATGAGGCCCTCGACGCTCATCGACGCCGAGATGTCGGCGGTCGTGAGCAGCATCTGGAGGTCGGTGATCGCGAGCGCGAGCATGCCGAGCATGCCGTCGGTGCCGTTGATGAGGGCGAGGCCCTCCTTCTCACCCAGGTGGAGGGGCGTGATGCCGGCCGCCGCGAGCGCCGAGGCGGCATCCGTCGCCTGGCCCGTCGCGTCGCGCACGTCGCCCTCGCCCATGGCGACGAGCGCGCAGTGGGCGAGCGGTGCGAGGTCGCCCGAGCAGCCGAGCGAGCCGTACTCGCGCACGACGGGGGTGATGCCGGCGTTGAGGATCGCGGCGTAGGTCTCGGCGGTCTCACGGCGCACGCCCGTGCGGCCGGTCATGAGGGTCGAGAGGCGCAGCAGCATGAGGGCGCGCACGACCTCGCGCTCGACCTCGGCGCCCGAGCCGGCGGCGTGCGAGCGCACGAGGCTCGCCTGCAGCTGGGCGCGGCGGTCCTCCGCGATGAAGGTCGTGGCGAGCGCGCCGAAGCCCGTCGAGATGCCGTAGTGCGGGTTCGGGTCGGCGGCGAGGCCGTCGATGATCTCGCGGCTCGCGGCGACCTCGTCGAGGGCGGCGGGGTCGAGCACGACGGGCGCGCCGTGGCGAGCGACCGCGACGACGTCGTCGATGCTCAGGCCGGCGATGCCCACGGTGACGGCGGTGGGGGTCGAAGTCGCGTTGGTCATGCCTGATATTCCACAACGTGGATGCCGCCGCCGGGAGTCCCTCGATCGGCCTGGTGTCTGGGATGCCAGACCGGCGTAGGCTGGCGGAACGGATTCCCGACGAGGAGGTCAGCGCATGACGACATCGAAGGTGCCCGCCGCCGACCAGACCCTCGCGATCCTCGCCCATCTCGCCGGGCAGCGCGGGCCCGTGCCGGCCGCGACGATCGCGCAGGCGCTCGAACTGCCCCGTTCGACCGTCTACCACCTGCTCGCGGTCATGCAGGAGCGCGGCTTCGTCGTGCACCTGCCCGAGGAGCGGCGCTACGGCCTCGGCATCGCGGCGTTCGAGCTCTCGAGCGGGTTCAGCCGGCAGCAGCCGCTCGCCCGGCTGGGCGGTCCGCTCGTCGCCTCGCTCGTCGACCGCATCGGCGAGAGCGGGCACCTCGCCGTGCTGCACGGCCGCGACGTGCTCTACCTCGTCGAGGAGCGCGCCCCCCGGCGGCCGTCGCTCGTGACCGACGTCGGCGTGCGGCTGCCCGCGCACCTCACCGCGACCGGCCGCGCGATGCTCGCCGCCCTGCCGCCCGCGCAGCTGCGTGCGCTCTACCCCGACCGGGCCGCGTTCGCGTGGCGCGGCGACCCCGAGGCATCCGGCCGGTGGCGGTACTCGCTGCTCAAGCAGGTGCTGCACGGCGTGCGCGAGGCCGGTTTCGCCGGCGAGGACGGCGAGGTCACCGAGGGCCTCGCCTCGGTGGGCGTGGCCGTGCTCGACCACGTCGGCTGGCCGGCGGCCGCGATCGCGGTCACCTATCGGGCCGACTCGGATGCCGCGGCACGGGCCGACGAGATCACGAGCGCCGTCCGTGCCGCCGCGGGGGAGTTGTCGCGCCGCATCGGCGCCGTACGCTGAGCCCTTCGGCCCGCTGCAGCGGCGCGTCGGATCAGATGAGCCCGGACCGGCGGCCCCACGCGACGGCCTCGCCGCGACCGCGTACGCCGAGGCGGCGGTAGATGTTCGAGGTGTGGTGCATCGTCGTCTTCGGTGCGACGACGAGCCGCTCGGAGATCTCCTTGTTGCTCATGCCGGCGGCGAGCAGCATGAGGATCTCGAGCTGTCGAGGGGTGAGCACGCTCTGCTCGGGGGGCTGCGGATTCGCCGTCGCGTCGGTGAAGTCCAGGGACTCCTTCGCGATGCGCGCCCAGCTCCACGCCGCTCCTTCGCCGCAGGCGCGGTCGAACGCCTCGTCGCCGAGCGCGGCGCGCACCTGTTCGATGGTGGCGTCGTAGAGGGCGCGGTTGGCACCGATGATCGCGCGACGTACGAGCTCGGCGTGGTCGGCGATCGCCCCGTGCAGCCGGGCGGCGAGGTGCGGTTCGCCGCTCGCGGCCGCGATGACGACCGTCGTCATGACGCCGATGCCGAGGCCCGCGGGCAGCCCGATCTCCACGGCGGCGCGCATCCCCGCGGCGGTGGTCCGCGCAGCCGTCGCCGGATCGTGCTCGAGGAGGCACTGCGCCGCGACGCCGTAGGCGGGGCCGAGCAGCGATCGACGGCGCGGCAACCGGTCGACGAGGAGCGCGATGTCCTGCACGGAGGGCCGGATCGCCGGGACGTGCGCGGTGCCGGCCGGCAGCTGATGGAACATGAGCGCCGACTGGACGGCCGGCAGCAGCAGGTCGTGGCGCCGCGCAACGCTGTACGCGCGAGCGGCGAGCCGCCCCGCCTCGTCGTAGCGGCCCTCGACGTGGGCGATCATCGCGGCGAGAAGCTCGAAGTGGGCGAGTGCGATCGGACGACCGTTTCGAGTTGCGAGCGCGATCGCCTGCTCGGCGTGCCCGCGGGCCTGGTCGAAATGCCCGATCGTCCTCGCCGAGCCGACCGACTGCGACAGGCATTCGAGGCTGACGTCGACATCGCCCAGCTCGGTCGCGGCATCGACGAGGGCGCGCAGGGCGTCGGCGATCGCGTCGGCGTCGGTTCCGGGATCGACGGCCTCGAAGCGGCGACGCAGGCGATACGCCTCGAGGAGCAGCAGCAGTCGCGCGGGAACGCCTGTGGCGCCGATCGCGTCCCAGTCCATGCCCGCGACCACCTGATCGAGCAGTCCGCCGTCGGCGTTGAGACCGCCGTACTCGGCACCGTGCATCGACAGGGCGAGCGCCAACTCGCCCGCGCCCGTCGCCGAGTCGGCCACGGCCGCCGCACCGGCGTCGTCGCCCGCGAGTCGCCAGGCGGCCGCCCGGAGATCGCGCTCACGACGCGCGAGGACCGCGTGCCAGTGCTCGGCGGACGCGTCGTCGGCGAGACCGATCGCGAGGGCGGAGGTCGCATCGCGAGCGCAGGCGCGCAGCGCGCCGAGATGCGCCGCGCCGACGCCGGCACCGCGTTCCTCGAGCAGCTCGCGGTGCGGTCGGCGCAGGCGGAAGAGGGTCTCGGGCGCCGCCCGGTCGACGTCGACGAGGTCACGATCGACGAGTGCCGGGAGGTCGCCGATGAAATCGGCGGGGACGGCGTCGGAGAGCTCGGCGAGCGTGCACCAGTCGACGAAGCCGGCCAGGCGCTCGGCGAGGCCGAGCTCGGTCTCGCTCAGGTCGGCGAGCGCGTCGGCGACGCTGGCGTGGACGGTTGAGCGGCCGGGAGCTCGCCCGCGCACGTCGAGCACCTCGGCCATCGGGCGGTCGCGCAGGGCGCTGATGAGGTCGGGCAGCGACAGTGCGACCGTGCGGTGGGCGGCGAGCTCGATCGCGGGAGGCCAGCACTCGAGCAGCTCGCACAGCGTGGCGATGTCGGCGGCGTCGGCCTCGGCGTCGAACGCGCGACCGCTCGCGGTCGCAGTCGTGACGAAGAGCGTCGCCGCGGCGTCGCCGGTCAGTCGAGGCATCCTCAGCACCCCCGAACCAAAGATAGGGCAAACGCCCGATTGCCGGACAGCGGATCGGAGCAGTTGCGTTGGGTCATGAATGCCAAGCGTCGTCTTCTCGCGATCGTCGCGGCGGTCGCCCTTCTCGCCGGCGTCGGCCTCGCGCCCGCCTCGATCGCGTCGGCGATGCCGCCGCAGGCCAGTGACCTGGTGCCGCCGATCATCGCCAACACCGAGAGCGGCATCCTGCGCGACCTGCCGACGAAGTACTACCAGGCCGTCGAGGACTTCGAGAACCAGGCGATCCGGGACGTGCTCGACACCCACTCGCTGCCCGACGGCGACGCGAACGCGGTGCGCGCGTGGGCGCGCGACGCCGTGCGTTCGCAGGAGTTCATGAACCTGCTGGGCATCATCTCGAAGCCCGCCGCCGAGCGGACGGCGGGCGAGGCGCTCGTCTACGAGTGGTTCCAAGGGGTCTACCAGCAGCAGCTCGTCGATCAGGCGCAGGCTGCGCTCGACCAGTACCTCGAGTGGTCGGGCCTCACGCTCGAGACGATCTCGCTCGATCCCGTCCCGCGTCTGCCCGACGGCGGCGGGTACTGCGACTTCCACCCGCCGAAAGCACTCGAGGAGGGCACCGGCGAGTTCGGCGGCGTCTACGACCCGAGCCTGCTGCCGCAGTGCCAGGACTCGACCGGCACCACGGTGGCCTGCCAGCTCGGGCCCACCGGATGCCCCGTGCCGTGGCCGACGGTCGAGCAGTTCGAGCAATGGGGGCGCTACCTCTCGCAGGAGGACCTGTGGGAGGACCCGGTGTTCCCGAACCTCGCGCTGGAGTCGTCGGTCGGCGTCGGTCTCGCCGCCGGCATGGTGGCGACCGGAGCGATCACGGCGGCAGCGCGAGCGTACATGGCGGCGACCGAGAGCTCGACCAACCTGTTCGCCAAGGTGTTCCCGTACGCCGGCCGAGCAGGTCTCAAGGCGACCACGGAAGGGCTCAAGCAGGCGCCCAAGTTCGCGACGACGGCGGCTCGCGCCTCTGCGGGCGTGGTCCGCGCCGGCGGGGTGGCGTTCGTCGTCGGCACGATCATCACCGCCCTGATCACGATCGCGCTCGAGTCGTACACGATCTACGAGCACCAGCAGATCCCGATCACGCTCAAGAAGTCGCTCGCCGACGCGAAGGCGACCCCGCCCGACCTCGCCGCCCTGGCAGCGAAGGAGTCCGGCGTCGGTGCGCTGCTCACGACGTTCCTCTCCACCACGCGGATCGACGTCGACGTCGACTGCCAGCTCGAGAACGACTGGAACCCCTACTCGGCGTTCCCGTGCGCGAACGCCCCGGCCCCGGCGGTCCCCGTCGCGACCGACGCGAGTTTCTGGGTGTCGAGCGAGGTCGACGGTGTGACCTCGGGCGACTTCGCCGACGCGATCTACACGGTGAACCCCCTCGACTCGCAGGACGCGTTCACGCTCAACGAGCAGTCGAGGGCTTCGGGGAACGGCTGGTTCGTCGTGACGAAGTACGACGGCAGCCTCCCCGAGAACGTCGACGCGCCGACGACGGCAGGAGCGACGCTGCAGACCCTCCGGCTCTACTACCGCGACTGGGAGGGCGCGGGCAAGGTCGCCGAGCGGGTCGTGGTCGACGACCGGCCGATGTTCGCGATCTCCTCGCTCGACAGCGCGGACGTCGGCGGGTGCACGACCGCCCCGGCCACCGGAGGGACCCCCCTCTGCCTGACCGACACGCTTCGGTACGTGCAGCCCGACGGCGCGAAGGTCTCGGCGCGCATCGTCGCAGCGGGTGCCGCGGGGCCGAAGGTGAGCGCGGTCGTGCCGGCACGGGTGGTCGCCGGCGAGCTGTTCGCCCTGTCCGCCACGGCCGAGGCGACCTTCGGCACCCCGCCCTTCACCTACCGGTGGATCGTCGCCGGCGGTCAGCACATCGGACCCGCGGTGTCGGCCTCTTCGCAATACGCGGGCAATGTGGAGGTCTACCTCGAGGTGGCCGACTCGCAGGGCAACACGACCGCCGAGACCTATCCCGTGCTCGCGGCGCAGAAGACGACCGTCACGGTGAAGACCTGGCCGGCGGGAGACGTGCCCTACGGCGGCACTCGGAAGGTGTGGGCGGCGATCAGCCCGCTCAAGGCGCAGGGCACGCAGTGCACCTGGAACCAGCAGACCGGTGAGCTGGGGTGCACCAGTCCCACCGGTGCGGTGCAGTTCTTCGTCGACGGGCGTCCCCTCGGCGACCCGGTGCAAGTCACACAGCAGTACCTCGAGCCGTGTTTCACGGGCGGCGGGTGCCCGTGGACGTGGGGCGACAATGTCGCCTACGCCCCGGCCATCGCGCTCCCGACGACCGGCATGGCGACGGGAAGCACCCACGAAGTGACGGCCGTGTACTACGGCGACGAGAAGTTCGTCGGCGCGACGAGCCAGACGCTCGATCTCGCGATCGTGAAGGCGACGCCGGTCGTGACGCTGACCTCGGGGTCCACCTACCCCAGCCCCGACACGCCCGTGACGCTGACCGCGAAGGTGCAGGCGTCCGACGGCTCCCGAGGCGTGCCGACGGGCACGGTGCAGTTCCTCGAGGGGAACTCGCTCGCCCCGCTCGCGCCGCCCGTCACGGTCGACTCGGCCGGCAACGCAACCCTGACCGATGTCGAGCTGAAGTTCGTCAACTCGCTCGCCGTGCGGTACCTCGGCGACCAGAACTTCACTGAGGCCGTGAGCGGCGTGACGCCGATCCGCTTCCCCGTCGCGACGAGCGCGACCGTCGAGCCGGCGTCGAGCACCGTGCTCGCCGGGTCGCAGGTCGACCTGTCGATCACCCTGCTCGACGAGCTCGGCGAGCCCATCGCCGGCGCGCCCGCCACGGTGTCGCCGGGCGGGCACACCGCAACGACCGACGCCGAGGGCGTCGCGAGCGTCTCGGTCACGAACGACGCGATCGGCGAGGTCACCTATGCGGTCTCCTCCGGGTCCGCCACCGGGCTGGGCTCGGCGACGGTGCTCTACGGCAGCGTGCCGGTGATCGACGACGCGGATGCCACGGCCGAGGTCGGCGTGCCCTTCAGCCGCACGCTGAGTGCCGAGGGCGTACCCGCTCCCGCCGTCTCGGTCGGCGGGCTGCCCGACGGCCTGTCGTTCGACGCCTCGACCGGCGAGGTGACCGGCACGCCGAGCGGGGCGGGCACGACCGAGACGCCGATGACGGCGACGAACGTGCTCGGCTCCGCGAACGCGACGTTCTCGGTCACCGTGCACCCGGCCGTGGCGATCACCACGACCGGGCTGCCCGACGGCACCGCGACGCTGCCGTACGACGCGCTCGCCGAGGCCGGCGGCGGGCTCGCCCCGTTCAGCTGGTCGGCCGACGGACTGCCCGACGGACTCGTGCTCGACGCGTCGACCGGCGCGATCACCGGCTCGACGACGATGGAGGGCACGACCGAGGTCGTGCTGCACGTCACCGACGCGCTCGGGGGCACCGACTCGGTCGCGCTCGACCTCGTCCTCGCCCCGAAGCCGCGACCCGATCTCGAGGTCGGGCTCTCGGTCGGCCGCCTCGTCACCGGGCAGACGGCGCGGTACGCCGTCGCCGTGGAGAACGCGGGCAACGCCGTGGCCGAGGCGCCCGTCGTCGTCAGGACGACCCTCGACCCGGGGCTCCGGTTCATCGGCCTCGCGAGCGTCGGGTGGGGCTGCACGACCGCACGCCAGGTCGTGACCTGCACCCGTCAGGTCGACCTCGCGGCCGGCTCGGTCGCAACGCTCGAGCTCGACGTACGAGTCGTCACGAGGCCCGGCTCGGTCACGACGGACGTCACCGCGGTGCCGGTCGTCGACGAGATCGACACCGTCGATAACCTGACCGCGCTCACCACGAGCGTCGTTTCGAAGTCGCGGCGGTGAACCGGCTCGCGAGTCGCCGGAAAGTGTCGGGAAATCGACGGGGAAGGACGCTTTTCGGCGACTCGGCGTGCGCTCGGCATCGGTAGCGTGGCGGGTATGACGGCTTACGAGGTACTCGAGATCGGCGCGCTCGACGAGTGGCGCTCGCACTACGGCGGATTCCGCCCCGACAGCTCGCGCGACGGGCGCCGGGTCGTCGACCACGATCTCGAGATGCAGTACATCGGGCTCACCGCGAACGCGCTCGAGCCCGGCGAGGAGGCCGGCTACTGGCACACGCACGCGCGCATCGAGGAGCTCTATGTCTTCCTCTCGGGGCGCGGGCAGATGGGGCTCGACGACGAGGTCGTCGAGGTCGGCCCCGGCACGGCCGTGCGCGTCGGCCAGGACGTCGCCCGCACGTGGCGCTGCGCGCCCGACGGCACCGAGCAGCTGCGCTGGCTGTGCATCCGCGCCGGTGGCGCCGAGCTGCCGCACCTGCCCGACGACTCGCGGCGACTGCCCGAGAAGCCGATGCCGTGGTGACCGGACGCGCTACTCGACCGACGGCTGCTTGTGCAGCCAGCGGTGCAGCATGCGCGTGACCCACGGCAGCACCCAGTAGGTCATGATCGGCGTGAGCACGAGCGTCGTCGCGAGCACCCGCAGCCAGATCGGCAGCTCGCCGAAGCCGGGCACGGGTGCCACGAGGTACGAGAACGCGAGGTTCACGGGGAAGAACCCGAGCCAGATCGCGACGGCCTGCTTCCACCGCGGCGGGGCGAACGGCACGGATGCCTCGGGGTCGACGTGGCCCGTCGCATCCGTCGCGGGAATCGAGCCGGTGGCCGGGTCGTCGAACCAGCCCTCGATGCCGGTGCGGCGCTTCGAACGTTCGTTGCGCACGAAGCCCTCGCCCATCGAGAGCCACCATTCGCGTTCGGCCGACCGCTCCCAGGCGTCGAGCGTCTCCTCGCTCGCGAACCGGTAGAGCATGTGCCAGACCTGCGACGACTCGCCCGCGCGCACCCAGCCCGAGCCGAGGAAGCCCGGGTACTTGTTGGCGAGGTTGACGCCGGTCTGCACCCAGGCGGTCGCCTCCGAGATGCGCGACGGGTCGACCTCGCGCCGGATCGAGACGGTGATGGGTTCGGACATGGCGGTACCTCTGGGCGTTACGGGGCTGGGGGGCCCGACGTGGCGCCCAGCAGGTCGAGCTCGAACGCGCGGTCGACGACCTCCGAGCGGGTCGTCGCGCCGAGCTTGCGGAAGATCGCGGCCATCTGCGTGCTGACCGTGTTCGGCGAGACGTAGAGGCGCTGCGCGATCTCGGCACGGGTGAGGTGCGTCTGCAGGTAGGGCAGGAGGCGCTGCTCGGCCGCGGTGAGGGCGATCGATCGGGCGCGCAGCTCGGCCGTCTGGGTGTGCTTCTGCAGCAGGTCGCGGGCGGCCGCGACGCGGTCGTCGAGGGCGCCGCGCGACAGGCCCGGCGGCAGCATCTCCTGGATCTCGTCGAGCAGCAGGCGAGCGGCGTCGGAGTCGCCGACGCGAAGCTGCGCCCGGACGAGGAGGAGACGGCTCGGAATGCCGAGGAGGGGCACCGCGCTGCCGCAGCGCTGCCGCTCGGACATGGCCTTCGCGAGGTACTGCGCGCCCGTCGTCCGGCGGCCCGCGTTGAACTCGACGCACGCGGCGGCGGCGTGCGCGTACGCGGCCATGACGTAGCCGTCGATGCCGCCCGTGCGGATCGTCTCGAGCGCCTTCTCGACGTGCGCCTCGGCCGACGCCCAGTCGCCGCGCTCGATGGCGAGCAGCGCGAACTCCGACTCGCCGATCACGACCGTCGCGGGGTTGCCGCGGGCATCGGCGAGGTGCATCGCCTCGGTGAGCACCTTCCGCCCGCGCTCCTCCTGTCCGGCGTGGAGGAGCGTCGAGCCGAGGATCTGCAGGGCGGGGTCGCGCCAGGGGCTCTCGAGCGGCTCGACCTCGCCGGCGAACTCGGCGTCCGCGAGGGCGCGCTCGACGCCGCCCTGCATCATGATGGCCCGGATCATCGCCTTCGCCGACGCGACGTTCATGCCGGGGGCCTCGGCGTCGTCGGGCACGCTGCCGAGCAGGGTGCTCCACTTGCGCGCGTCGTCGTCCGTGCTCGAGAGCACGGCGAACCAGGTGATCACCACGACCGCCGACGCGTTCTTGAGCAGGTTGACGTCGCCGATCTCGCGGACCCATCGCCCGAGCGCCCCGCTCTGGCCCGACTCGTAGGCCTGCAGCGCCGCACCGGTCACGAGCATCGTGGCGGTCGTGAAGTCCCGCGCCGAGATCGCGTGCTCGATGGCGGCCGGCAGCTGGCCCCGCTCGGCGAACCACTGCGCCGCCCTGCGGTGCAGGGTGGGCACGGATGCGGCGAACTCGAGCTGCAGCTCGCCCTCCAGGTATTCGCGGAACAGCGGGTGCAGGCGGTAGGCGCGCTGCTCGCGATCGGCGGTGACGAAGAGCTGGCGGGCTTCGAGGTCGCGGAGGATCCGTGCCGAGTCGGTGCGCTCGAGCACCGCGTCGCAGAGGTCGGGGATGTGCGCGCCGAGGATCGAGCTCTCGAGCAGGAACCGACGGGTGTCCTCGGGGAGGTCGCGCATGCACTCCTGGTAGAGGTAGTCGGCGAGGACCGCCTGGTCGCTGAACTCCGAGAACGGCCGGTCCTTCGACAGGAGGGCGCACATGTGCAGCCCCGCCGCCCAGCCGTCGCACCGCTCGACCCAGTCGGCGAGCGTGTCGGGGGCGACGAGCGCGCCCGCCTCCTCGGCGATCTTCGCCGCGCCGTCGAGGTCGATCCGCAGCTCGGCAGCACCGATCTGCGCGGCCGACGCCGTCGCCCGCCCGCGGGCGAGTCGGGTGGGGTGGCGCCGGCTGGCCAGCACGACCTGCGACCCGGCCGGCACCCCGGCGAGGGCGATCTCGAGCACGTCGAGGCACCCGGCGTCGTCGAGCACGTGCACGTCGTCGACGAAGAGCACGAACGGCTGCTCGCAGCGCGACAGCGCGAGTGACAGCGCCGGTGCCATGCGACCGAGCACGCCGTCGTGCGTGGTCGCGATCTGCTTGAAGACCGAGTCCGTCTCCGATGCGAAGGGCGCGCACGCGTGCGCGAGCAGGCGCAGGACCGCGGCCGGGTCGTCGTCCTCCACGCGGAGCGTGAGCCAGCCGGTGGCGCGGTCCTCGGCCTCGCGCCATTCGGCGAGGAACGACGACTTGCCGTACCCGGCCGGGGCGGTCACCGTGACGAGGCGCGATCCCTGTGCCCTGAGGGCGTCGACGAGCTCGGGCCGGCGGACGAACGCACCGTTGAACACCGGTGCGGTCGTCTTGCTCTCCAGGAGCAGCATCCCCAGATCATCGTCTGCGAGCAGCATCCGAACCCCCACCTGTCATTCGTCGACACGGCCCGCCCCCGTCGTCGACGGCCCGGCCCCGTGATCCGCGGACGGCGGTGCGCAGCCGAGCCGGCGGAACGAGGGCGAGGGTCATCGTACCGGCAAAGGGCGAACTGAACGTCGCGCAGCGTCTCACGGCGTCGAGTCGCCCGCCGGTAGCGTTGAGGCGTGATCCGACTCCTCTGCTTCGGCCTGCTCGGTGCCGTGATCGCGAGCGCGACGGCGTGGGCCGTCTCGGGCGACGACGCGTGGGTGGGGTTGTTCGTGCCGTGCGTCATCGCGTTCAGCGTGCTGACCCCGATCGTGCTCGCCCTGCGCAGCATGGCGGGCGCGGGACTCGGCGGGGTGCTCGCCCCGGCGCCGACGGGCGAGGAGCTCGCCCGGGCCGAGTCGGAGGGGCGGCTCGCGCTCGCCCGCGTGCGGGCCATCAGCCGCACCGGCACGTCGATCAACGACCAGCCGGTGTGCGACCTCGACCTCGTCGTCGTGCCGCGATTCGGCAGCCCGTTCGAGGTGCGCACGCGGCGGCTCGTCGACCTCGTCGAGATCCCGCGGCTGCAGCCCGAGTGCGTGGTGGTCGTGGCGATGCAGGATGCCGCGCCGTCGCCGGTCTCGATCGTGATGGATCCGCCCGACGAGTGGGTCAGGTTCGCGCAGAGCGACGAGCGCGTGCGCGAGACCCGCACCGCTCCGGCGTACCTGCCGGCCCCATCGACGGCGAAGACCGCGGGCGGGCTGCGACGGATCCACCCGGCGTTCTACGTCGTCGCGGTGCTCGCGGGCGCCGCGCTCGCGCTCATCCCCGCGTATCCGACGATCTCGGCGATCGCCTCGGGCGAGACCACGATCGGCGACGTGCGCTACGCGAACTCGTGGGAGGGCCGCATGGCCGCCGACGAGCGGGCCCGCGCCGACGCCGAAGCCGCTGAGGCGGCCGAGGTGGCCGCGGCGGGCATGTTCGTCGGCGACAACGCGGCGCAGGCGGTCGACGCGCTCGTCGCCGAGCTCGGTTCGCCGCAGGTCGTGCAGCTCGCGTTCTGGGGCGACCGCCTCTCGGCGATCGCGCCGAGCGCGCCCGGTGCCGTGACGCTCGACTCCTACGGGGTGCTGCGCGGCGACGTCACCGACGACGGCCCGGCGGGCAGTCAGCCCGAGCCCGGTGTGCTCGACCTGCAGCTCTTCGACGCGACGACGTTCGACGCCTCGATGATGCCCGAGCTCATCGCCCGGGCGAAGGAGCTGAGCGGGTTGCCCGAGGTCGACCCGACCCGCGACCAGTGGGTGTACGTCTCACGGTCGGGCTCCTCCGACGACGGGCCGCCGCCCGTCGGCGTCGACGTGCCCGTGTACGGCGAGTACTACGACGCGTGGGTCACGTTCTCGCTCGACGGCGAGGTCGTCTCGATGCGTGGCGGGGCACCCGGTTCGGCGAGCTACGAGGCCGAGCACGCGAACGACTAGTCCGTCGGGTCGGGCATGAGCACCGTCGACAACAGGACCGCGCGCCGCGCATCGCCGGCGGCCCGCTCGTCGTCGCCCGGCTGCGTCAGGTAGGGCGCGAGCAGCTCGCCGAGGCCTGCCTGGATTCGCGCGAGGTCGCCGTCTCCGACGTGCAGGCGGACCTGTCCGAAGCCGACGAACTCGCGGAACTCCGGGGTCGACGACGCGCGGTCGAAGTCCTCGCCCAGGTGGGCGAGGAAGGTGAGGAACGACTGCTGCAGTTCGCGGTCGCCCATCTCGCGCAGCTCGTCGTGGTCGACGTGGGCCATTCGGTCGCCGAGGGCGAAGGTGCGCTCGACAGCGCCTCGGACGCGGCGCTCCTCGACGACGGCGACGACTCCGGCGTCGACGAGCGCCGCCACGTGCCGATAGAGCGTCGCCTGCGCGATGTCGGGCAGCGCGCTTCGCAGGTCCGAGGTCGTGACGCGCCGATCGTTGCCCAGTTGCTGGATGATCCGCAGCCGAACCGGGTGCATGACGACGTCGGCGATCGGCGAACGCTTGCGCACGGGTGCCCTCCTCGAATATTCTCACGATGAGAACATTCGCATGATGTGAACATTCTCGATCACCGTCCGAGTATTCCACCGAAGGGTGTCCGAATGAATCCCACCGCGATCGACGTCGCCGGTCTGTCGAAGCGCTTCGGCGAGGTCGAGGCCGTCAGTGACGCGAGCTTCCGAGCCGAGCCGGGTCGCGTCACCGGCTTCCTCGGGCCGAACGGCGCCGGCAAGTCGACCACGCTCGGCATGCTGCTCGGGCTCGTCCGGCCCGACGCGGGGCGAGCGTGCATCGGCGGGGTCGCCTACCGCGACCTCGACGATCCGACGGGCATCGTCGGGGCCGTGCTCGACGACGCCGGGGCGCACCCGTCGATGACCGGTCGCGGTCACCTGCGCGCGTACGCCGAACTCGGCGGGCATCCGCTCGCCCGCGTCGCAGCGGTCGCCGCGACGACGGGAATCACCGAGTACCTCGACCGCCGCATCCGCGGCTACTCGACCGGCATGCGGCGGCGACTCGCGCTCGCGACCGCGCTCGTCGGCGATCCCGCCGTGCTCGTCCTCGACGAGCCCTCGAACGGCCTCGATCCGGCCGGCATCGTGTGGTTGCGCGAGTTCCTCCGCGCGTTCGCCGATCGCGGCGGCACCGTGCTGCTGTCGAGCCACGTGCTGACCGAACTGCAGCACGGCATCGACGACCTCGTGCTCATCGACCGGGGGCGCATCACCTGGTCGGGGCCGCTCGACGACTTCACCACCGCCGGCTCGAGCCTCGAGACGGCGTTCCTCGCCCACACCATGGAGGTGCCCGCATGATCGCGCTCGTTCGCGGCGAACTCGCCAAACTGCTCGCGACCCGGCTGCCGGTCGCCACCCTGCTCGTCGCCCTCGGCTGCGGTCTCGGGTTCACGGCGTTGCTCGCGCTCGCCGGGCCCGGCAACTCGACCCCGCCGCTGCCGGGTATCGAGAGTGCCGAGGGCGTCGGCCTCGTCGTCGGCATGGGCGGGCTGCTGCTCTTCGTGCCCGCGCTCATCGGCACGATCGCCGTCACGGGCGAGTACCGCCATCGCACGATCGGCACGACGTTCCTGACCGTGCCCCGGCGCGGCCGGGTGCTCGTCGCGAAGCTGCTCGTGTTCGGCGGGCTCGGGCTCGCCTACGGCGTCGTCGCTGGGGTCGGCACCGCCGGGGCGCTCGTCGCGAGTGCCGCCGTCCGCGGCGTCACGCTCGGGGTGCCCGCCGGTGCGCTCGCCGTGATGCTCGGGCAGCTCGCCGTCGCCGCCGCGGTGTACGCCGTGCTCGGGGTCGCGATCGGCGCGCTGGCGCGGCACCAGCTGCTCGCCGTCGGCATCGTGCTCGGCTACTTCTACTTCCTCGAACACGTGCTGCTGCTCATTCCCGGGGTGAACGTCATCCACCCGTTCCTCCCCGGCGGGGCGACGGCGGCGCTGACCGACTTCACCTTCCTCAGCGATGCGATCGGCGAGCAGCTCCCGATCGCGATGCCCGTCGCGATCCCGCCGGCGGTCGGCGCGCTCGTGCTGCTCGGCTACGCCGCGATCGCCGCGGCGATCGCGGTCGCGGTGCCGCTCCGGCGCGACGTGCGGTAGGCCGATCGCGGCGCGCGGGCGAACCGGATGCCGCTCACTGGGCGAGCTGGCCGAGCAGTGCGGCGGCGGGCGTCGACACCGGTTCGCCCGTGCGCCACACCGCTCGGAGCCGTCGGCGCAGGTCGAGCCCCTCGACGGGCACCTCGACGAGTTCGCCGCGGGCGATCCACGGTCGCACCGCGAGCTCCGAGAGCACGGCGGGGCCGGCGCCCGACGCCGCCGAGATGAGCACGGCCGCATTGCTCGAGAGCACCATCGCCGGAGCGGCGAGCTCTGGCGCGGCGAACTCGGGCGCGGTCCCGCCGCCGCGGCCGGCGCCGAGGGCCTCGGCCAGGGTCGACCGCGTGCCCGAGCCAGGCTCGCGGCTCACGAGCGGCGTCGCCGCGAGCTCGTCGGGGGTGACATGCGTGCGTCTCGTCCATGGATGCGACGCCGCGACGACGACGACCAGCCGATCTCGTGCGACCGTTCGGCTGTGCAGCCCGCGCGGCACGGTCGGCGACTCGACGAAGCCGAGGTCGATCGTGCGCTCGGCGAGCAGCTCGAACACCTGGGTCGAGTTCTCGACGCGCACGCGAACGTCGAGATCGGGGTGTGCGTGCCGCAGACCCGCGATCCACGCGGGCAGCAGGTACTCGGCGACTGTGAGGCTCGCGGCGATGTCGAGCCGCGCCTCGTGACGTTCGCGCAGCGCCCGGCTCGTGGCGAGCAGTTCGCCCGCCCCGTCGACGAGCCGGGCGGCCTGCTCGGCGACCACGACGCCGTCGGCCGTGAGCCGCGACCCGCGCGGATGCCGCTCGACGAGCGAGAGCCCGAGGTTGCGTTCGAGCGTCGCGATCGCGCGGCTCGCATTGGGCTGCGCCATTCCCACCGCCCGCGCCGCCGCCCCGAGCGAGCCGTGCTCGCCGATCGCCGCGAGCAGTTCGAGCACGGCGAGGTCGGGCCAGCGGGTCGGCATATCGGAATGATATGCCTCGATGTCGGAATCGCGCCTACCGGCGCCGTGATCCGGCTGCGAGCGTAGAGGTGATGTACCGCCCCACCCCCACTCCGCGCACCGCTCCGATGCCCGCCCGCGTTCGACGCGCCGGCCGCCGATTCGGTGCCCGCGTCGCGACTCTCGCGCCGGGGCTCGCCCTCTGCGCGGCCGTCGCCGGCCTCGCCCTGGCCGTGACCCTCGTGCTGCCGACGCTCAGCGCGTTGCTCACGGCGATCGTCGTCGGGGTGGTGGTGCGCAACACCGTTCGCCTGCCGGCCGTCCTCGAGCCGGGTATCGCGTTCGCCGCCAAGCCGCTCCTGCGACTCGGCATCGTGCTGCTCGGCCTGCAGCTCGTGGTCGGCGACATCCTCGCCCTCGGCCCCGGCATGGTCGTCGTCGTCATCGCGATCGTCGTCGGCGGCATCACCGCGACCCTGCTCATCGGCCGGTGGCTCGGCATCGGGGCGACGCAGCGCCTGCTCATCGCGTGCGGGTTCTCGATCTGCGGCGCTGCCGCGGTCGCGGCGGTCGACGGTGTCGTCGACGCCGATGAGGAGGAGGTCGTCACCGCCGTCGCACTCGTCGTCATCTTCGGCACGCTCATGATCCCGCTCGTGCCCTTCGTCGCCGGACTCATCGGCCTGACGCCCGTCGAGGCGGGCCTGTGGGCGGGAGGTTCGGTGCACGAGGTCGCCCAGGTCGTCGCGATCGGCGGCACCCTCGGCGGTGCGGCGCTCGGCGTCGCCGTGGTCGTCAAGCTCGCGCGCGTGCTCATGCTCGCGCCGGTCATGGCGGTGATCGGCCTGCAGCGTCGCCGTGCCCTCGCGAAGGCCGGTGCGGATGCCGCGGGCAGCCGTGGCGGCAAGCTGCCTCCGCTCGTTCCCCTCTTCGTCGTCGGGTTCGTCGTGATGGTCGCGATCCGCTCGCTCGGCGTCGTGCCGCCCGAGGTGGTCGCGGGTGCCGGCATCGCCCAGACCGTGCTGCTCGCGGCGGCGATGTTCGCGCTCGGCATCGGCGTGCGGTTCAGCATGTTCCGCCGGGTCGGCGCGAAGCCGTTCGTGCTCGCGGGCGCCTCGACGCTCGTCGTGGCGGGCATCGCGCTCGGCGGCGTCATGCTCGTCGGCTGAGGTCGGCTGACATCAGCGTCAACTGACATCGGCCGTCCGTCTCGTGGCCTCATCGGCGGCGGTGGGTTCCTCCCAGCGGCGCGACCACATGACCACATGACCACATCGTCGACGACCACATGACCACTTGACCACACCCGCTGCGGCGGGGGCCCTGCCCCCGGCTCGCGGCGATGCGGGCTCCGCGACGGGTGTCACCTGGCTGCACGAGCACGAGCACGAGCACGAGCACGAGCACGAGCACGTGCCGGCGCCAGGGCGAACCCGAGGAGCAGCAGCGAGACGACGGCGGGCACCGGGCCGAACCCCGCCACGAGGAGCACCGCCACGCCGGCGACGGCGCACACAGCCGCGATCGCGGTCGCCCCGGTGCCGGGCGCGTGACCGGCCACGCTCGACCGTCCGGCGCCCACCCGCTCGAACCGCGCGAGCACGAGCACGACGGGCACGACGCACGCCGCGGCCGCGGCCAGCCACAGCGGCCTGGTCGCCCACCACTCGATGGTGAGCGGCTCGGGCAGCGGCATCCCGAACGCTGAATTCGCGACGAGGGCGGCGCCCGCGAGCGCGACGAGCACTGGAAGGTGCCACAGGTATACGGTCATGGCGCGCTCGCCGGCGAACGAGATCGCAGCCGAGGCATCCCGGCGCAGGACCCACGCCCGGATGCGCGGACGCACGAGCTGGAACAGCGCGAGCTGCGCGACGCCGAGCACGACGAGGCAGACCGTCGGCGGGTTGAGGTTGACGAGCATGTCGACCGGGTACGGGCCGACCACGGTGAGCACGGCGAGCAGGGCGAGCGATGCGCCCGCGATGCCCACGAGCGTCGGCCGCGAGAGCCGGTCGAGCGCCCCGTCGGCCAGGTGGAATCCGAGCTGCTGCACGAGCAGCCAGACGAGCAGCAGGTTGAGGTAGCCGATCGCGTCGACCCCGGTCGAGAGCCGCACGACGTCGACCGCGACGACGCCGGCGACAAGCGCGAGCGGCGCGAGGACGGGGGCGCGCTCGTGTGCTCGCACCATCGTCGGCACGAGCGCCGAGATCGCGAGGTAGACCATGAGGAACCACAGCGGCTGCCCGATGCGGAACCCCGCGACGCCCACGAGCTCGGCCGGCAGCCCCGCGAGCGAGAGTGCGACGAGCGAGCCGGCGACGACAGCGACGAGCACGATCCCGGGGCGGACGAGTCGCTCGATCCTCGCCCGCACGTACTCGGCGGCGGTCGCGCCGCGGGCCCGCATCGACCGCCAGTGCGTGAGGCTCGAGAATCCGCCGACGACGAAGAACAGGGGCATGATCTGCACGACCCAGCTGACCGGACCGAACCACGCCTGGTGCTCGAGCGCGTTCTCGAGCACGGGGCCGTGGGGGCCGGCGCTGACGCCGACCATCATCGCGTGCAGCACGAACACCGCGCCCAGCAGCACGACCCTGATCGCGTCGATGCTCACGTCGCGGCGGACGCCGGTGCGGTCGCGGGCCTCGGGCTCACGGCGGGCGGATGCCGCGGGGCCGGTCGCCCGCGCAGGGCGGGTGTCTCTCGCGGGCTGGCGTTCGAGCGTGTCGGTCATGGGCGGCAGGCTACGAACGCGGTTGCTACCGGGACATCACCCCCGAGAGCGGTCGTGCGCCCCTACCCGGGTACGGCCGGGATGCCGCGACGGAAACCCCGGTCGACGGCCGTGCGAACGCCGAGGGGAGGCCGCCGCGCGAACGCGACGACCGCCCCGGTGTTCGGCGGCTTACCCCGCGGAGGGCGTGACGAGCCCCGTGTCGTACGCGAGCACGACGGCGTGCACCCGGTCGCGCAGGCCGAGCTTCTGCAGGATCTTCGAGACGTGCGTCTTGACCGTCTGCTCGGCGATGAAGAGCGCCGACGCGATCTCGGAGTTCGACATGCCTCGGCCGACGAGCGTGAGCACCTCGAGCTCGCGCTCGGTCAGGGCGGCGAGCCGGTTGCCGGTCGGCTTCGGCGGCGGACCCGAGCGCGCGAAGTCCTCGATCAGTCGGCGGGTGACGCTCGGGGCGAGCAGCGCCTCGCCCGCGGCGACGACGCGCACCGCGGCGACGAGTTCTTCGGGAGTCGCATCCTTCAGCAGGAAACCGCTCGCGCCCGCTCGCAATGCGTCGTAGACGTACTCGTCGATGTCGAAGGTGGTGAGCATGAGCACCTTCGGCACGTAGTCGGAGCTGCGTGGGGACGTCTGCAGCGCGAGCGTCGCCTCGATGCCGTTCAGCTGCGGCATCCGCACGTCCATGACGACGACGTCGGGACGCAGTTCGTGCGCGAGGGTGACCGCCTCCCGCCCGTCGGCGGCCTGGCCCACGACGTCGATGCCGGGCTGGGCACCGAGTACCGCGGCGAAACCGGCGCGCACCATCGCCTGGTCGTCGGCGATCAGCACCGAGATCGTCACCACGGCCCTCCGTCCGACCCGAGCGGAAGGGTCGCGAGTACACGGTAGCCGCCGCCCGGCCGAGGGCCGTGCTCGGCGCGCCCGCCGAGGAGCGACGCGCGCTCGTCGATGCCGACGAGCCCGTGGCCGGTGCCGTCACGCGCCTCCACGTCGGGCGCGGCATCCATGGCGGGCGCGGCGTCGACGTCGGGCGCGGCATCCGGCCCAGCCGACGCAGCCGGGGGTGCGTCGTTCTCGACGCCGACGACGAGCTCGTCGGCCAGCACCTCGACCGAGACGTGGGTCGGCGCGCCGGGCGCATGGCGCACGACGTTGCTCAGCGCCTCCTGCACGATGCGGAACGCGGCGGTCGCGGCGAGCCCGCTCGATGGCAGCCCGTCGCCGACCTCGAGCGTCACCGGTACGCCCGCCCGTTCGACCGAGGCGACGAGCGACGACAGCTCGTCGAGGCCCGGCTGCGGCGCCGTCTCGACGATCGCGTCCGAGCTGCGCAGCACGCCGAGCAACTGCCGCATCTCGGTCATCGCGGTACGGGCCGACTCGGCGATCTCGGCGAACTCGACGCGCGCGGCGTCGCTCAGTCCATCGACCCGGTACGGCGCGCTCGTCGCCTGCACATGGATGATCGAGAGCCCGTGCGCGACGACGTCGTGCAGTTCACGGGCGATGCGGTTGCGCTCCTCGACGAGCACACGGCGCTCCTGCTCGGCGGCCGAGACCGCGCGCTCGCGGAACAGCTCGCGGGCGATCACCCACCGCTGGGTGACGAGGAGCGCGACGGGAAGGCCGACGGCGGTGATGCCGGCGGCGGCGATCGCGTTCGCGAGCGCACCGGCGTCGACGAAGGCGAACGGTGCGGTCACAGCGACGCCCGCGAGCCACACGACGAACATGCCGCGCCAGCTCATGCCGTTCATGCCGAGCAGGAACAGCAGCGCCGTCTGGCCGACGATCGTCGTCGCGGCCCACGGCCACGGGGCCCCCTCCGACCCGGCCGAGAGCAGCGCGAACGCGAAGATTCCGGCGACGGCGACGATCGCCGCCGCCCGTGGAAAGCGCATGGCGAGCGGCAGCGCGCCCGCGAGGGCGAGGCCGGTCGCGAAGGCGCCGAGCACGTGCATCCCGTAGATCGTGGCGGCCAGCGGCACCGAGATCGCGAACAGCACCACGGCGAGGGCGGATGCCGCGACCCACGACCACGCGCGGAGCCGTCGTTCGGCGCCGGGCGTCACGGGCGCGGTGCGCGGCAGGTCGGGCAAGGAGGTGTTCATGATGCCAGCCAGCCTGTCATGGCCGATCGGCGGGCACATCCCTCCGCGGAGCGGTCTCGGCCCGGTACCCAGGTAGGGGTTCCGTGTGCCCGTCAGTCGAGTCGCAGGTGGCGCGACGCCCGGACGTCGTGGAGGCGCTCCTCGCGGTTCTTCACGATGAGCCGGTCGTCACGGAGGGGCAGCTGCACCTGCTCCTCGGCGATGATGCCGGCGCGCAGCTGGCGCGCCCGCTCGACCTCGGTGTCGAGCACCGCGCCGAACAGGAGCGCGAGGTTCGACAGCCACACCCACAACAGGAACGCGATCGCGCCGCCGAGCACACCGTAGGTGCGCGAGTAGGTGCCGAACCCGAACACGTAGAGCCCGAACAGCGCGCTCACCCCGACCCAGGCCAGCAGGGCACCGGTCGCTCCCACGCTGAACCAGCGGAGGTGCCGGCGCCGGACGTTGGGTGCCGCCCAGCACAGCAGCGCGATCGCGACGACGCCGATCGCCGCGAGCAGCGGCACCTTTCCGAGGTCCCACCAGAAGGCGACGCCCTCGTCGAGCCCGAGCGCCCGTGCCGTGGCGGCCGCGATCGGGCCGGTGATGACGAGCCCGACGACCGCGATCGCCGCGAGCAGCAGCACTGCGGCCGAGACGGCGAGCATGGCCGGTCGCATCGCCCAGAACGGACGCCCCTCCTCGACCCGGTAGATGCGGTTGAGCCCGCGACCGAGCGAGCCGACGTACCCCGACGTCGCCCACAGCGCAGCGAGCAGGCCGGTCGCGAGCGCGAGACCCGCGTGCGAGGCATCGAGGAGTTGTCCGAGCGGCTCGCGCACCGCGTCGACGGTCTGCGCGCTCGCGGACTCCTCCACGACCCGGAGCGCGAGAGCCACGACCGCCTCGGCGCTGCCGAACACGCCGATCGCGGCGAGCGCCGCGAGCAGTGCGGGCAGTGATGCGAGCACGGCGTAGAAGGTGAGCGAGGCGGCGATGTCCTGCACCTGGTTGATGCGGTACTCGTGCACCGTTCGGGTGAGGATGACGCGCCAGTCGTCACGGGTGAAGCGCACAGGGGAGTCGGGCATGCGGCCTCCGATCGGCCCCGAGCCTACGGCGCGGAGTGCTCGCAGGGCAGGGGGTTGCGCGTCGTGTCCGTCAGCCCAATCGCGCGTGCAGGAATGTCGCGACGCGCTCGCGCAGGGGCTCGTCGAGGATGCCGATCGAGTGCTCGCCACCCGGTACCACGGCGAGCTCGACGGGGACACCGGCGGCCTCGAGCACTGCGGCGAGCCGCGTCGACTGCCCGAGCGGCACGATCTCGTGCTCGGAGTGGCCGATGAACATGGGCGGGTCGCTCGGGTCGACGTGCGTCGCGGCCGAGGCCTCCATCGCCTGCGGACAGTGCGCGTCGGGCGCGTTGGGCTCGCAGCCGAGGTAGTCGGCGATGATGCCGCGCAACCAGACCGACGCCCGGTCGGTGTCGAGGGCGGCCGAACCGAGCCCGACCGGCCCCGAGAGCTCGACGACCGCGGCGACGCGCGACCCCGAGTCGAGCGCGCCGTCGCCCGTCGTGCCGAGGAGGGCCGCCAGGCTGCCACCCGCCGAACCGCCGAAGGCGCCGATGCGCCCGGGGTCGATGCCGAAGCGCTCGGCCTGTTCGGGGTCGCGCAACCACTCGACGGCCAGTGCGACGTCGTCGATCGCCGCCGGGAACACCGCGCCCGGCACGAGCCGGTAGTTCACCGAGACGCCCACGAAGCCCTCGCTCGCGAGCCACAGGCAGACGTTGCGCCAGTCGGTGTTGGCCTTGTCGCCGCGGGTCCAGCTGCCGCCGTGGATCGAGACGACGGCGGGGAGGGCGGTGGTTTCCGGGGCGGCGGGGTCGGCCGTCGCCGAGGCGTCCGTCGAGGGGCTCGTCACCTCGGCCGGACGGCAGACGTCGAGCGTCAGCAGCGTGCCGTCCTCGCGCACGCCGTACTCGAGGTCGGCGTCGACCCGCAGCCCGGCCGGCGGCGTGAACGTGCGGATGCCGATGATCTCGTCGCCGACGACCTCGCTCGCGGCATCCGACCCGGGCGGATCGATCGCGCGCACCTCCTGGTGGAAGCCCGAGAGCGCGACGACGCCCGCGATGGCGGCGGCTACGGCCGCGGCGGCCAGGGCCACCCGCTTCTGGCGGGTGCCGGAGCCGCCTGTGCGTCGGGTCGAGTTCACACCGGGCTCCGGGTTCAGGGGTGGAGTGATGCTAACTCACGTTCGGCCCGATCTGGAAACGCTTGCGCGCCTCGAGCCGGACCCGCTCGCGCAGGTGGTCACCGAGCGGCCTCAGCCCCGCGCGAGCTCCTTCGCCAGGCAGACGCTGAACTCCTCGCCCACATACGGGCCGAACTGCTCGATGCGGCGGTAGCCGTGCTTCTCGTAGAGCGCGAGCGCGGGCAGGTGCCGCGGGCCGGTCTCGAGCACGATCTCGTCGATGCCTCGCTCGGCCGCGTCGGCCTCGATGCGCGCGAGCAGCGCACCGGCGACGCCGAGCCCGCGCCCGGCCGGGTCGACGAACATGCGCTTGAGCTCGCCGCGCTTCGTGCGGCCGGGCGGTGTCGCGCCCGGCGCATCCGCATCGCCATCGACGCCGCCGTCGACGAGCGCCGCGATGCCGACGGCCGCCCCGTCGCCGTCGCGCGCGACGTACAGGTGCACCCCGGGGCGCTCGAGCTGCGACACGTCGAGCAGGAAGCACGCCTCGGGCGGGTACAGCCCCCGCGAGTACTCGGTGCTGCCCTCGAGGAGGCGCTCGACCTCGGGCTGCCGGGGTGGCTCGATCGAGATCGAGATCGAGATCGAGGCGGATGCGACGGAGCTGGGTCGTGCGGCGGGCATGCGCCGAGCGTAGGCGGTGCGCGTTTCGCGCACGTTTCCGCGCGTATGCCCCCAGAATGGGCACAACGTGCTTCACCTACGACATCGACAAGGAGGAGATCGGCGCCGCATGGCTCGACGGTACGGAGGTCATCGCCCCCGCGCGGGTGAACGTTCGCTCCGTCCGTGAGCTGAAGGACTTTTCCACCTGCCTGACTTGCGCAGGATGAATCTAGGAGCTGCCCATGCTTGATCGTCAGTCCGAGAATCTCTCACCGAACGACGTGCACCCGTTCCCCGGCCGCCGCGAGCCCGTGGTCTCCGGCCCACGCCGCGGAACCCTGTTCCGGGCCCTCGCCGTGACCGGCGTCCTCGCCCTCGCCGCCACGGTCGGCGGCATCGCGTACGCGGAATCCGCCCAGGCGGCCGAGCTCGCAGCACGCGAGCTCGCGATCCAGGAGAACGGCGGCCGTGTCGGTATCGGCTCCGTCGATGCCGACATCCCCGCCTACCGCGATGCCGGCGCTGGGTTGGTCGCTGGTTCCGCCGCCGACGCGGCGAAGGCGATCCTCGACGATGCCTCGGGCGAACTTCCCGCCGAGCAGCTGGTGAAGCTCGCCGATGCTCGCACCGACCTCCTCGCGGCCGCCGCCCACCGCGCCACCGCTGATGACCTCGTTGCGAAGATCGCGTCGATCGAGACCGAGGGCGGCAACGTGTCGAAGCTCCTGTCCGAAGCACGGAAGGCCGCCGCGGAAGCGGCCGCCCGCGCCGCGGCGGAGCATGCGGCAGCCGAGGAGGCGGCACGCATCGCTGCGGAGGAGGCGGCCTGGGAGGACTCGAGCGAGGACTGGTCGAACGACTCGACTGCCGACGCGTCGACCGGTTCGCCGTCCGAGCCGGCCGCGCCCGCGCCCGCGCCCGCAGCGGAACCGGCACCCGTGCCGGCGCCCTCGGAGGAGTCGTACCCGGGCCTCGGCCCGATGCCGGACGACTGCGGCCCCTGCCTCGGACGCGAGATGTTCCCACTCTTCAGCGAGGGGAAGTGGCGCTGGGCCTGCAAGCCCTGATCGCACGACGCAGCGGCCCCGCGATCGAGGATCGCGGGGCCGCTGTCGGTGCGAAGGCGGGCCGGACTAGCCGACGATCGCCTCGGGCGTGACGCCCTGCTGGTGGATGCGCTGCACGAGCTCCCGCAGGAACGGGTGCTCGTCGGCGCTCAGCCCATCGGGGTTCGCGATCGTGAAGACCGTGCTGCCCCCGGCGGTCGCCTTCGTCGCGTCGTCGGTGTACTCCGCGACGAGCGCGGCCACCTGCTTCGCGTCCTTCGGAGCCACGGTGATCGAGATCGGCCGCCACTCGCCGCCGAGGTCGGCCGCGACCGGAGCCGCCTGCGCCGCCGCCCGGTCGGCCGTCGCCCGGCTGGATGCCGCGATCGCGGTGTCGCCCGACGGCATGAGCAGTGCGTTCGCCACGAGCTGCATGCCCGAGTCGTTGTACGCCCGGAACAGCGGGTTGAACGCGTACAGCACCGCGTGGCCCGAGCCCATCGGCTCGTCGACGACCGCGGCGGAGCCGCGGAGCGCGTCGGCGCCGACCGAGTACCCGTTCGTCCAGAACGAGTCGCCCGTCGGGTAGGTCACCACGTTGGCGCCCGTCGTCGACGGCTCGAGGATCGGGTCGCCGTTGTTGAAGGCGAAGTCCTCACCGGGGCGGCCGAGGCCGATCGCGTTCGAGTCGTCGGTGTCGACGCGGAAGTGCGAGCCGACCACCTGATAGCCGGCCGGCTTCGCCCGCTCGGTCGTGCTCGTGAGTCCGGCCGAGCGCGCCACGCGGGTGCCCTCGTTGCGGAACCCGAGGTAGACGCCGCCGTCTTCGACCCAGGCCTTGAGGTTCGCCTGGCCGGTCGCGGTGAGCCCGCCGGTCGCGTTCGAGCCGTCGGGCACGACGAGCACGTCGCGGTCGGTGAAGGCCGCCGTGTTGTCGTTGATGTCGGCCGTCGTCACCGGTGCGAGATCGAGGCCCCAGCGCTCGCCGAGCACGAACCGGGTCTCGCCGTGCGAGCCCGCCGTGAGCGAGATCCCGGTGCCGCCGAACAGGCCGACGTCGGGCAGGCTCAGCGCCGAGGCATCCGCCGGCGTCGGCACGTTCGCGAGGGTGATGCCCGACGAGCGCGCGAGCCGGTCGAGGTCGACCGAGCGCATGGCCGACGTCGGCACGACGACGGTGCCGTCGGCGGTGCGCTGCAGCGCGACGCCCTGGCCGAGCAGCGCGAACGTGAGGTCGGCCGCCTTCGACGAGTCGAGGGGGTACGCGTACGACTCGCCCTTCTTCGCCGAGCTCCCGATGCCGCCCGCGGTGTCGGTGACGCGCTTCGCCTTCGGCGTCACGTCCTCACCGGTGGAGAGGGCGTTCATGCCGGCCAGCAGCGGGTTGCTCCACGACGAGACGTCGTAGAAGTACGGGAACGGCACGTACGGGTCCTCGCCGAGGGTCGCCTGGATCCAGTGCTTCTGGGGCTGCGCCATCGGGATCCAGTAGGAACCCGCGGGCACGGTCACGTCGGTCGCGTCGCGGCCACCGAAGAGGCGGGCCGAGTCGAGTGTGAGGGGCTTCTGCACCTCGTAGACCTCGACGTCCATCCGGCGCAGCCGGTCGACGAGCTCGCGCACGTCGCCGAGCTGCCGGTCGGGCAGCAGGTAGTAGCTGCGCACCGTCAGGTCGGGCACCGGGAACTGCACCGTGTTCGTCGGCTGCACGACCTCGTTCGGTTCGAGCGTGCCGGCCTCGCCCTCCGCGAGCGCGGTCTTCCAGATGTCGTACCAGCTCGAGAGGATCTCGTGCTTGTTCTCGGCGGCCCAGCCGGTCGTCGCCCACTGGGTGAGGAACTGCTGCTGCACCCGGTCCTCGGTCGCCGAGGCCGAGCCCTTCTCGTACGTCATGCCCGCCGCGCCGAACCCGGTCGCGGGCACGGTGTCGCCGTAGCCCATGTAGAACATGTCGTACGAGCGGTAGTTGAAGTAGCACTCGGTCGTGACCGTGTCGGTGCAGATGCCGTTGACGTTCTCGGTGAACGTCGCGGCGTTCGCGTCGCCGATGCGGTTGATCCAGTCGACCGGCTGGTCGGCGATCTCGTGGTGGATCGGGTCGGCGTTCGGCGGGAAGAAGTACTGCCTGCCGCCCATCTCGTGCGCGTCGATGAACACCTGCGGCGGGAAGGCGCGCAGGAGCTCGAGCTTCGCGTCGGTCTCGACCTGGGTGCGCGCGAACCAGTCGCGGTTGAGGTCGAAGCCGAAGTCGTTCTGGCGCCGGTTCGCGTTGCGCCCGTCGGGGTTCTGCGTCGGCATGATGACGGTGATCAGGTTGTCGAGCCGGTCTTCGACGTCGCAGGAGAGCCCCGACGAGAGCTCGTAGAGCGTCTTGAGCGCGGCGTCGGCGCCCGACTTCTCGCCACCGTGCACGTTGCCCGCGATCCAGGCGATCGCCGGCAGGTCGTCGGCGTACTTCGCGGCCTTCGCGTCGGTGATCGCGCGCGGGTCGCGCAGTTCGCGGATCTGCCGGGCGATCTTGTCGAGCGCCGGCTTCGTGACGTTCGCCGACGTCGACACGATCGCGTAGGGCATCTCCTCGCCGCCGTTGCTCGTGGCGACGGTGCCCGAGACGACCCGGTCGCTCGCGGCATCGATGTCGGCGACGTACTGCTGGATCTGGTCGACGGTGACCGGGTCCGCCTGGCCGAGGCCGAGCGGAGTTCCGAGCGCTTCCTCGGGGGAGGGCACGGACTCGATGCGCGCGTTCGGGTCGGCCGAGCAGTCGGCGGTCGAGGATGCCGCGGCGAATGCGCTCGCCTGCGGCTGGGCTGCCGCGGCTGCGGCCGGGACCACGGCGGCGGCGGGAATGAGCAGCGCGCTCGCGAAGAGCGCGGTCGTGCGGGTGAGACGGAGTTGTTTGTGCTTCATCGGACAGATTCCTCCAGAACCGGCCGCGGGGGGCGGCCTTCGGCCGAGTCTGCCAGTGGCCCCGAACCGCGGAAAGTCCTCCTTTCGGCCCACCGGCCGCGCTGTCGATGCGGGGGATTCCCACCCTGTACGGGGCTTTCACAGCCGGTTTCCGGTAGTCTCGACGGGTCGGTTCTGGACACCGCGTTCGCGCGGATGGGTTTGTGAGTCTGAAGGGCCGGTTCCGAGACGTCCGGTCTCGGATAGTCACCGTATGTGAACGGCCCCGGTCGACGATGTTCCGGGTTCTCAGCGTGCTGCGCTCGCAGCCGCGCTGCCATGTACCTCTCGTACAACCCAGGAAGTGTCATCCATGCCCAAGAACAAGAAGCCCAAGGGCGGCCGACCGGCCGCGAACTTCGACCCGTCGTACGCGAAGGGCGGCAAGTCCGGCCGCAAGCACGGCGCCGCCGGCGCACAGGGCCGCAACTCGCAGAAGGCCGGTTCGCGCAGCCCCGGCCACCGCGGCTACCGCCCCGAGGAGGAGGCGCCCGCCAAGCAGCGCTGGACGCGCGACGAGCGCGTCGCGTCGGGCCGAACCCCGCACCGCGCCGACCGCGAAGGCCGTGCCGGCACGTCGGCTGGTCGAGGAGCGGAGCGCAGCGGAGCGTCTCGAGACCACCGCGACGACCGTGCGCCCCGCCGCGAGTACGGCGACCGCCCTGCACGTCCGCAGTACCGCGAGGAGCGCCCCGCCCGCTCGTTCGACCGTGACGACCGTGCGCCGCGCCGCTCCGACCGTGACGACCGTGCGCCGCGTCGGTACGAGCGTGACGAGCGTCCGGCCCGTTCGTTCGACCGTGACGACCGTGCGCCGCGTCGGTACGACCGTGACGAGCGTCCGGCTCGTTCGTTCGACCGTGACGACCGTGCGCCGCGCCGCTACGACCGCGACGACCGCGCGCCCCGCTCGTACGAGCGCACTGAGCGCACCGACCGCGCCGACCGGCCCCGTCGCGACGACCGTTCGCCGCGCCGCGAGTTCGACCGTCCCGGCTTCCGCGACTCCGAGCGCCGGCCCTCCAACTTCTTCCCCGCCCGCGATTCCGCACCTCGCTTCTCGTCGAACGACGACGTCGTGCTCGAGCGCCTCGCCGCCGAGGCCATCACGGCCGACGCCGTCGAAGGCGTGACCTTCGCCGACCTCGGCCTGGGCGGCAACGTCGTGCGCACCCTCGAGGAGCTCGGCGCCATCGCGCCGTTCCCGATCCAGGCAGCGACGATCCCCGTCGTGCTCGAAGGGCGCGACGTGCTCGGTCGCGGCCGCACCGGCTCGGGCAAGACCATCGCCTTCGGCGCCCCCGCCGTCGAGCGGCTCATGCAGCTCTGGTCGGCATCGGGCAAGGCAGGAGGCCGTCGCCAGTTCGGCCGCAAGCCCCGAGCGCTGATCCTGGCGCCGACCCGTGAGCTCGCCCTGCAGATCGACCGCACCGTGCAGCCGATCGCGCAGAGCGTCGGCCTCTTCACCACGCAGATCTACGGCGGCGTCCCGCAGGGCCGTCAGGTCGGCGCGCTGCAGCGCGGCGTCGACATCGTGATCGGCACCCCCGGTCGTATCGAAGACCTCATCGAGCAGGGTCGCCTCGACCTCTCCGAGGTCGTCATCACCGTGCTCGACGAGGCCGACCACATGTGCGACCTCGGGTTCCTCGAGCCCGTGCAGCGCATCATCCGCCGCACCGCGCCGGGCGGACAGAAGCTGCTGTTCTCGGCGACCCTCGACACCGGCGTGGCCGCGCTCGTCGACGAGTTCCTCGTCGAGCCGGCCGTGCACGAGGTCGCCGGTGAGGACCAGGCCTCGTCGACGATCGACCACCGCGTGTTCGTGATCGACAACCGCGACAAGCGCGACATCGTCGCCGAGCTCGCGAACCGCGAGGGCAAGACCCTCGTCTTCAGCCGCACGCGCGCCTTCGCCGAGGATCTCACCGACCACCTCGAGGACGCCGGCATCCGTGCCGTCGCCCTCCACGGCGACCTCAACCAGGCCAAGCGCACGCGCAACCTGCAGCAGCTCACGAGCGGCCGGGTCGATGTGCTGGTCGCGACGGACGTCGCGGCCCGCGGCATCCACGTCGACGACATCGACCTCGTGATCCAGGCCGACGCGCCCGACGAGTACAAGACCTACCTGCACCGCGCCGGCCGCACCGGCCGCGCCGGCAAGGTCGGTCGCGTAGTCACCCTCATCCCGCGCAACCGCCAGCGCCGCATGGCCGAGATGCTCGGCCGCGCCGAGATCGAGGTCGACTTCGAGGACGTGCGACTCGGCGACGAGGTGCTCGTCGCCGTCGGCCGCCTCGACGACACGGCAGGCGACACGACCGCTTCCTGACGCCGAGGGGGTCGCGCCGCTAGCATGAGCGCGACGCGACTCCCCGGCACGGCCGTCGGGGCTCGGGCGGGAGCGCGGTGGGAGGCGCACCCGCATGACCGATGAGCAGAACCCGCAGGCCGCTCCGCTGTCCGGTCAGCCGGCCGCTGCGCCGTCGCCCGCCGGAACCAATGCCCCTGCCGGAGCTGCGGCAGCGGCATCCCCGCCCGTGAACCGGACGATGCTCATCTGGTTCGGCGTCATCATCGTCGTGCTCTCGTTCGTCGCCGCGTTCCTCGGATCGTGGGTCGCCCGCGGCGGCACGCCCGAGGCCGCCCCGACGCCGACCCCGACGGTCGACGAGGCCGCCTACGAGGAGGCGATCGAGGAGATCCTCCCCGCAGGCTCGGCGGTGCGAGCCGGCAGCGGCGCACCCGAAGCGGGCAAGGGCTACGAGGGCGACGTCTACATCGACATCACCGATTCCGACGTCTACCTCTTCAAGGACGGCGAGTGGACGCTCGTCGGCAACATCCGAGAGTCGGCCGCCGAGAACCTGACCGGGGCGAAGGGAGCGACCGGCGCAACCGGTGCGACCGGCGCGCAGGGCGAGACCGGAGCGACCGGGGCCACGGGCGCGCAGGGCGAGCCGGGCGCACCGGGTACCCAGGTGCTGCTCGGTGTCGGCGCTCCCGCGAACGACACCTGCACGGCGAACGGCGACGTCTACATCGACACCTCGACCGTGCAGTTCTACGAGTGCGCGGCCGGATCATGGCGACTCTTCGGACCGCCGTCGACCCCGGCACCCGCGCCGACCGAGCCGCCCGCCCCGAGCGACGAGCCGACCGACAGCGAGGCGCCGGCCGATACTGAGGCGCCGGTCGGCGGCTGACCGCCGCTACCCGCGCACCGCGAGCGCGAACGGCAGCACCTCGGTCGCCCCGGCCCTGCGGAGTTCGCGGGCGGCGACCGTGAGGCTCCAGCGGCTGTCGACCTGGTCGTCGACGAGCAGCACGGGCCCGGCGGGCACGTCGAGCCCCGCGGTCGAGAAGCGGCCCCACACGCCCGCGAGCCGGAACGCGCTGTTGCCGCCCGGCTGACCGGTCGGCCCGCCGTCGACGAGTTCGAGCGCGCCGAGGTACGGGAGGCGCCCGACCTCGGCGATGCCGCGGGCGAGCGAGTCGACGAGCTGCGGCTTCGAGCGCGACGGCATCGCGATCACGGCGACCGGCCGTTCGGCCCAGCCCCACTCGGCGAGCACGCGCACGCAGCCGTCGAGCACGCGCGGAGGCACCGGTGCATCGGCCGCGCCCGCGGCGAACAGCTCGCGCAGCGTGCCGCCCCAGCCGAGGTCGGTGAGCCGGGCGAGTGCCCGGCCCTCGGCGGCCCGCTCGTCGGGCGCGATGCGGCCCTTCACGGGCACGCCGAGCCGATCGGCACCGGTCGGCCACTGCGCGCGCGGCTCGATCGGCACGCCGACCCGGTCGAGGGCACCGCGTGCCGCTGCGGATGCCTCGCCGCCGACGGCCGTCGGGTACCAGGCGCCCGCGCAGTTGTCGCACCGGCCGCACGGCGCCGCGGTGTCGTCGTCGAGCGAGCGCTGCAGGAACTCCATGCGGCAGACGTCGGTCGTCTCGTACTCGATCATGTGCTGTTGCTCGGCCTTGCGCTCGGCCGCGATGCGACGGTAGCGGTCGCCGTCGTAGACCCACGGCGCGCCGGTCGCGACCCAGCCGCCCTGCACCCGGCGCACCGCGCCGTCGACGTCGAGCACCTTGAGCAGCAGCTCGAGCGGCGTTCGGCGGATGTCGACCATCGCCTCGAGCGCGGGCGTCGACGTGGGCTGCTCGGGCGAGAGGGCCGAGATGACCCGGTTCGCCCGTTCTTCGTCGGGCATCGACGCGGTCGCGAAGTAGTGCCAGATGTCGGGGTCTTCGGTGCCCGGCATGAGCAGCACGTCGGCCGACTCGGTCGCGCGGCCCGCTCGACCGACCTGCTGGTAGTACGCGACGGGTGACGACGGGGCGCCGAGGTGCAGCACGAAGCCGAGGTCGGGCTTGTCGAAGCCCATGCCGAGCGCGCTCGTCGCGATGAGCGCCTTGACCTCGTTGCGCTTCAGCATGCCCTCCGACTCGGCACGCTCGTCGGGGTCGGTCTGGCCCGTGTAGGCGCGCACGGCGTGGCCGTGCTCGCGCAGCAGGCGCGCGGTGTCGTTCGCCGCGGCGACCGTGAGCGTGTAGATGATGCCCGAGCCCGGCAGCTCGTCGAGGTGGTTCAGGAGCCAGGCGAGCCGGCTCGGCGAGTCGGGCAGGCGCAGCACGCCGAGGCGCAGCGACGCCCGGGCGAGCGGCCCCCTGATCGTGAGCACGTCTGCGGCGGCATCCCGGTCATCGACGTCGCCGCCCCTCGCGTCGGAGCCGCCGAGCGCCGCCGTGGTCGCGCCCAGCTGCTCGGCGACGTCGGCCACGACCCGGCTGTTGGCGGTCGCGGTCGTCGCGAGCACGGGAACGTCGGCCGGCATCTGCGCGATGAGGTCGCGCAGGCGCCGGTAGTCGGGCCGGAAGTCGTGCCCCCAGTCGCTGATGCAGTGCGCCTCGTCGACGACGAGCAGGCCGATGCGGTCGACGAGGGCGGGCAGCTGCGTCTCGCGGAACGACGGGTTGTTGAGCCGCTCGGGCGAGACGAGCAGCACGTCGACCTCGTCGGCCGCGAGCTGCTGCTCGACGTCGCGCCACTCGTGCGCGTTCGTCGAATTGATCGCGACGGCACGCACACCGGCCCGTTCGGCGGCGGCGATCTGGTCGCGCATGAGGGCGAGCAGCGGGGAGACGAGCAGGGTCGGGCCGGCGCCGGCCCGCCGCTGCAGCAGCGTCGAGACGAAGTACACGGCCGACTTGCCCCAGCCGGTGCGCTGCACGACGAGCGCGCGCCGCCGCCCCTCGACGAGCGCCTCGATCGCCTCGAACTGGCCGTCGTGGAAGTCGGCGTCGTCGCGGCCGACGAGGTCGCGCAGGGCGTCGAGGGCTGGCTGGCGCAGGTCGGTCATACCCTCAAGCCTGCCTGATGCCGCCGACAGCTGCCGATGCGGTGGGGCTCTTCCGCGCGACCGACCCGATGCGATACGCTCTCAATTCCCTACCGAACAATCGGTCAGGAAATCGAGCACGACGCGGCCCCCGTCCCTCCCCGGGCCGTGCCGACCGCCGACCTGGCCGCCCCCACAGAACAACGGAGTTCGCATGTCGACTGCTGTCACCGACCCCGCACCGCCCCGCAGCATCACCGCCGAAGAACGGAAGGTGCTCGCGGGCACCCTCGTCGGCACCTCGATCGAGTGGTACGACTTCTTCATCTACGCGCAGGCCGCCGGCCTCGTGCTCGCGCCGCTCTTCCTCGCGCCCGTCGCCGAGTCGAACCCGGGCCTCGCCCAGGTGCTCTCGTTCGCGACGATCGGCATCTCGTTCCTGTTCCGCCCGCTCGGCGCGATCGTCGCCGGCCGACTCGGCGACAAGCTCGGCCGCAAGAAGATGCTCGTCTTCACGCTCGTCATGATGGGCCTCTCGACCGCGCTCATCGGCGTGCTGCCGACGTACGCGGCGATCGGCATCGCGGCGCCGATCCTGCTCATCCTCCTCCGCATCCTGCAGGGCTTCTCGGCGGGCGGCGAGTGGGGCGGTGCGGCGCTCATGGCCGTCGAGCACGCGCCCAACGCGAAGCGCGGGTTCTTCGGTGCGTTCCCCCAGATCGGCGTGCCGGTCGGCATGATCCTCGCGACCTTCACGCTCTGGGTGCTCACGAGCTCGATGTCGCCCGAGGCGTTCATGGAGTGGGGTTGGCGCATCCCGTTCCTGCTCTCGATCGTGCTCATCATCGTCGGCTACGTCATCCGCAAGGCCGTCGAGGAGAGCCCCGTCTTCGAGGAGCTGCTGCGCCGCCGCAAGGAGGCCTCGGCCCCGCTCCGCGAGCTGTTCCGCAAGAACACGAAGCAGGTCGTGCTCACCGCCGTGATCTTCATCGCGAACAACGCGGCCGGCTATCTGCTCATCGCCTACTTCGCGACCTACGCCGTGACGGCCCTCGGCATGGACCGCCCCGCGGTGCTGCTCGCGACGACGCTCGCCTCCTTCGGCTGGCTCGGCTTCACGCTCTGGGGCGGCCGCATCTCCGACCGGCTCGGCCGGGTGCGCACCTTCCAGGTCGGCTACGTGTTCCTCGCGCTCTGGGCCGTGCCGATGTGGTTCCTCATCGACACCGGTGAGATCCTCTGGTATTTCGTCGCGCTGTTCGTGATGACGTTCGGGCTCGGCCTCTCGTACGGGCCGCAGGCGGCGCTCTACGCCGAGATGTTCCCGGCCAACGTGCGCTACTCGGGCGTCTCGATCGGGTACGCGCTCGGTGCGATCCTCGGCGGTGCGTTCGCCCCCATGATCGCCGAGGCGCTCATGAACCAGTTCCACCAGTCGTGGACGATCGGCGTCTACATCGCGATCGCCGCCGTCATCTCGCTCATCGGCGTCTCGCTCGTGAAGGAGACGAAGGACGTCGACCTGCTCGACTGATCGTTCGACCGGCACGGATGCCCCGGGGTGCGCGTCACCCCGGGGCATCCGTCGTCTCTGCCGGATCGATGATGCGGAAGTCGCGGCGGGGCCCGCGACATGCCATAATTACTTCCCGAACGCTCGGTCAGGAATTCGGCCGGGCGATACCGTGCACACGGTGCCCCATCGGACGACGCAGTCAGGAGAGAGCGCATGGCCGAGGCCTATCTCGTCGGAGGGGCGCGCACGCCCGTCGGCCGCTACGGCGGTGCCCTCGCGACCGTCCGTCCCGACGACCTCGCGGCGCTCGTCGTCGGCGAGGCCGTGCGCCGATCGGGCCTCGCGCCCGGCGAGGCGGGCGAGATCGACGAGGTCATCCTCGGCGCGGCGAACCAGGCGGGGGAGGACAACCGCAACGTCGCCCGCATGGCCGTGCTGCTCGCCGGGCTCCCCGACGAGGTGCCGGGCGTCACCGTCAACCGGCTCTGCGCGTCGGGCATGTCGGCCATCACGATGGCGGCCCAGGCGATCCGGGCCGGCGACGCCGACCTCATCGTCGCCGGCGGCGTCGAGTCGATGACCCGCGCGCCCTGGGTGCAGCAGAAGCCGAGCTCGGCGTGGGCGAAGCCCGGCGCAGCGTACGACACGTCGATCGGCTGGCGCTTCCCGAATCCCGAGCTCGTCGCGCGCGACAAGGCCACGTTCTCGATGCCCGAGACCGCCGAAGAGGTGGCCAGGGTCGACGGCATCACGCGCGCCGAGGCCGACGCGTTCGCGCTGCGCTCGCAGCAGCGGGCAGCCGCGGCGATCGCCGCGGGTCGCTTCGAGGCCGAGATCGTCGGCGTGCCGACGCATCGCGGCGACGTGCTCGTCGACGAGGGGCCTCGCCCCGACTCGACCCTCGAGGCCCTCGCCCGGCTGCGTCCGGTCGTACCCGGCGGTGAGGTCGTGACGGCGGGCAACTCGAGCTCGCTCAACGACGGCGCCTCAGCGATCGTCGTCGCGAGCGGTGCCGCGGTCGAGCGCTACGGACTCACGCCGCGGGCGCGCATCGTCGTCGGCACGAGCGCCGGCATCGCCCCCGAGATCATGGGGCTCGGTCCCGTGCCCGCGACCGAGAAGGCGCTCGAGCGCGCGGGCATCGACCTCGACGAGATCGGCTCGATCGAGCTCAACGAGGCGTTCGCCACGCAGTCGATCGCGTGCATCCGCCGGCTCGGCCTCGACGACGCGATCGTCAATGCCGACGGCGGCGCGATCGCCCTCGGGCACCCGCTCGGCTCCTCCGGGTCGCGACTCGTCGTGACCCTGCTCGGCCGCATGGAGCGCGAGGGCTCGCGCTACGGCCTCGCGACCATGTGCGTCGGCGTCGGCCAGGGATCGGCCCTCATCGTGGAGCGGGTGTGATGGGCGACGACACGACGAACCCGGGCGGTGAGACGCTCCGCATCGAGCGGCTCGACGACCGCGTCGTCGCGACGCTCGACCGCCCCGAGAAGCGCAACGCGATCGACCAGGCGACGATCGACGCGCTGCACGCGCTCTGCGCCGAGCTCGAGGCCGACCCGCGCATCCTCATCCTCACGGGCGCCGGCGGGGTCTTCGCCTCGGGCGCCGACATCGCGCAGCTGCGCGACCGCCGCGCCCACGACGCGAAACGCGGCATCAACGCGAACGCCTTCATCCGCATCGCCGACCTGCCGATGCCCGTCATCGCCGCACTCGACGGGTACGCCCTCGGCGGCGGCGCCGAGCTCGCGTACGCGGCCGACATCCGCATCGCGACGCCGTCGCTGAAGATCGGCAATCCCGAGACGGGGCTCGGCATCATCGCCGCGGCAGGCGCGAGCTGGCGACTGAAGGAGATCGTCGGCGACGCCCGCGCGGCCGAGCTGCTGCTGACCGGCCGCACGATCGATGCCGCTGAGGCGCTGTCGATCGGGCTCGTCTCGTCGGTGCATCCCGCCGCCGAACTGCTGCCCGCCGCGCACGCGATCGCCGATCGCATCGCCCGCAACGACCGCGCCGCGACGATGGCGACCAAGCGCGTGTTCCGTGCGCCGCGTTCGGCGCACCCCGCCGTCGACCTCGACGAGCAGGCGGTGCTGTTCGAGAGCCCCGAGAAGATGCGGCGCATGACCGAGTTCCTGGAGAAGAGGTCGAAGTGAACGACGCTGGTCTCGATTCGGCGCTGCGCGCCTCCTCGACCACGGGTGCAGGAGCGCCGTCTGCGGTCGGCGTGCTCGGCGGCGGACGCATGGGCGCCGGCATCGCGCATGCCTTCCTGCTCGCGGGCTCGCGCGTCACGGTCGTCGAGCGCGACGCCGAGGCCGCCGGTGCCGCTTCGTCGCGCGTGCTCGAGTCGGTCGACGCCTCGATCGCGCGCGGCACCGCCGACCAGGATGCCGCCGCCTACGCCGGCCGTTTCGCGACGAGCACGTCGGTCGAGGCCTTCGCGGAGTGCGGACTCGTCGTCGAGGCGGTGCCCGAGGACCTCGGGCTCAAGATCGATGCGCTCACCAGGGTCGAGGCCGTGCTGGCCCCCGGTGCTGCGCTCGCCTCGAACACGTCGTCGATCTCGATCGACCAGCTCGCGGCCCTCCTCTCGCGGCCCGCCCGCTTCATCGGCATGCACTTCTTCAACCCCGTGCCCGCATCGACCCTCGTCGAGATCGTGCGGGGCGCGGCATCCGAGGCATCGCTCGTCGACGACGCGCGCGACTGGGTGCGCGCGATCGGCAAGACGCCGATCGTCGTCGCCGATGCGCCCGGCTTCGCGTCGTCGCGGCTCGGGGTCGCGCTCGGGCTCGAGGCGATCCGCATGCTCGAGGCGGGCGTCGCCAGTGCCTCGGACATCGACGCCGCGATGACGCTCGGCTACAAGCACCCCGTTGGCCCGCTGAAGCTCACCGACCTCGTCGGCCTCGACGTGCGGCTCGGCATCGCCGAGTACCTCGCCGAGACGCTCGGCGAACGATTCGAACCGCCGGCCCTGCTGCGGCGCCTCGTCGCCGAAGGCAAGCTCGGCCGCAAGACGGGCCAGGGCTTCTACGAATGGGATGCCTCGTGAGGGGTCTCGACACGCTTCGCTACTCGACCACCGAGAGGGACTGACAGATGACGACCGAGATGCTGCCGAGCTACGTCCGCGGCGAGTGGTGGACGCCCGCCCCTGAGGCCGCCGAGCGGGCGACCGAGGTGCGCGACGCGTCGACCGGGGAGGTCGTCGCCCTGGTGTCGACCGAGGGCCTCGACCTCGGCGCCGCGCTCGAGTACGCGCGCACCGTCGGGCAGGCCAGCCTCGGTGGGCTGACCTTCCACCAGCGGGCCGTGCTGCTCAAGCAGATGGCCCTCGCGCTCACCGAGCGCAAGGCCGAGCTGTACGAGCTCTCGAACCGCACGGGCGCGACGAAGCAGGACTCGTGGGTCGACATCGACGGCGGCATCGGCGTGCTCTTCACTTACTCGGGCAAGGGCCGCCGTGAGATGCCGAACGCGAAGGTCTACGTCGACGGGGCGGTCGAGCCGCTCTCGAAGGACGGCTCATTCCTCGGGCGGCATATCTACACGCGCCTGCCCGGGGTCGCCGTGCAGATCAACGCCTTCAACTTCCCGGTGTGGGGGTCCCTCGAGAAGTTCGCGCCCGCGTTCCTCGCCGGCATGCCGACCGTCGTGAAGCCCGCCACGCCCACCGGCTACCTCGCCGAGCACATGGTGCGCATCCTCGTCGAGTCGGGCCTCCTGCCCGACGGGGCGCTGCAGCTCGTCTCGGGCAGCGTGCCGACCCTCTTCGACGAGCTGCGCCTCGGCGACCTCGTCGGCTTCACCGGGTCGGCCTCGACGGCCGAGCGCCTGCGCGCGCACGACTCGGTGCAGACGGGCGGCGTGCGGTTCACGAGCGAGACCGACTCGATCAACGCGAGCGTGCTCGGCACCGACGCCGTCGCGGGCACACCCGAGTTCGACGTGTACGTGAAGCAGCTCGTCGTCGAGATGACGACGAAGGCCGGGCAGAAGTGCACCGCCATCCGCCGGGCGATCGTGCCCGAGGCATCCGTCGACGCCGTCATCGACGCCGTGCGCGCCCGCATCGCCGAGCGCGTCGTCGTGGGCGACCCGCGCGCCGAGGGCGTCACGATGGGCCCGCTCGCCTCGCTCGAGCAGCGCGACGAGGTGCTGCGCCAGGTCGGCCGGCTCGAGGCCGCCGGCGGCGAGGTCGTCGTCGGCTCGACCGCCGCGCCGACGGTCACCCTCGCCGACGGTTCGCAGGGCGAGGCCTCCGACGGCGCCTTCGTCTCACCGGTGCTGCTGCGCTTCGCTGATTCCTCGGCCGAAGCGCTGCACGAGGTCGAGGCCTTCGGCCCCGTGTCGTCCATCGTCGGCTACGGCTCGCTCGACGAGGCCGCCGCGCTCGTCGCGAGGGGCGGCGGGTCGCTCGTCACGAGCGTCGCGACCCACGACCCCGAGGTCGCCGTCGCGCTCGCGGCGGGCATCGCCGCGTACAACGGGCGCGTGCTCTTCCTCGACCGCGACGACGCACGGACCTCGACCGGGCACGGCTCGCCGCTGCCCAACCTCGTGCACGGCGGGCCGGGTCGGGCCGGAGGCGGCGAGGAGCTCGGCGGCATCCGCGCCGTGCTGCACCACATGCAGCGCACCGCAGTGCAGGGCTCGCCCGAGATGCTCACCGCGCTCACGGGCGTCTGGCACCAAGGCGCCTCCGCCCGGCCGTACCAGGCCAGTGGCGAGCCGCACCCCTTCCGCAAGTCGCTCGCCGAGCTCCGCATCGGCGACCAGGTCGCGTCGGCGCCGCGCGTCGTCACCCTCGACGACATCGAGACGTTCGCGAACTTCACGGGCGACACGTTCTACGCGCACATGGACGAGGAGGCGGCGGCCGCGAACCCGTTCTTCCCCGGTCGGGTCGCGCACGGTTACCTGCTCGTGTCGTGGGCGGCGGGCCTCTTCGTGGACCCCGAGCCGGGCCCGGTGCTCGCGAACTACGGCCTCGAGAACTTGCGCTTCATCACGCCCGTGTCGCCCGGCGACGAGATCCGGGTCGAGCTCACGGCGAAGCAGATCTCGCCGCGCGAGACCGACGAGTACGGCGAGGTGCGCTGGGACGCGGTGCTGAAGAACCAGGACGACGAGCTCGTGGCGACCTACGACGTGCTCACGCTCGTCGCGAAGGAGCGGGCGACGAAGCAGGAGTCGCAGCCGGCATAGGCGGCACGCGCCGTCGCCGGCGCCGCGGCGCCTACCGCTCCAACTCGGCGAAGTCGCTGATGCTGCGCCCGATCGGGAACTCGTCGACGCGCTCGCCGGGCCGGGGCGCGTCGACGATCCGCTCGCCGTCGGGCGAGATCATGCCCGAGGCGACGAAGCGGTCGACGACCCACGGCACGTTGTCCGCCGTCATCAGCGGGCCGCGCTGCAACTGGAAGTGCAGGTGCGCCTGGCTCGTGTTGCCCGAGTTGCCGAGCCGCCCGATGATGTCGCCGCGCCGCACGTCGTCGCCCGGCTCGACCGTCGCCGAGCCCTGCTCCATGTGGGCGTAGAGCGCGAAGACACCGTCGCCCAGGTCGAGGACGACCGCGTTGCCGGTGGCCTGGTCGACGGAATCCAGCTGCGGCAGCTCGCCCGGGGCGATGTCGGGTCGGTCCGACACGACGCTGAGGACCTTCGCGTCGGCGACGGCGAGGAGCGGCTCGCCGAACGCGAGGTAGCTCGCATTCTCCGACGGGTCGCCGACGTGCGTCGCCGGGATCGAGGGGTCGATGCGGAGGAAGTCGATGCCGTACTCCTCGGCGGCGTTGAGCCGACCGCCGACGGGGATCACGACGTTGCTGTGCATGTTCAGCGCCTCGGTCTCGATCCCGTTGGTCGCGACCCAGTTCGCGCCGGCGAGCGGCGGACCGATCACGAGCGGCGGCCGGCCGCCCGTGACGACGGCGCCGCCGAACTGCGCGACCTCGTCGGGGTAGACCGGCGCGAGCCGGCCGTCCTCGGGCGTCGCGGGGGCGAACGTCGCGGTGAGGCGATGGACGATGCGCTTCGGCACCTCGTCGGTCGAGGGGTACGTGTCGCGCAGCACGATGACGGCGGTCCGTCCGGTCGGGATCACCGAGGAGCCGCCCATGATCGTCGTCGAGTCGCCGACGATCATCGTGTTCGCAGCGAGCCGCGCCTGGTCGCGCTTTTCGATGACCGCGCCGTGCTCGTCGCCTTCGAGGGTCTCGAGCTGCGTCAGGGTCGCGGCGCGCGGCGAGGTGTTGAGCACGGTGAGCTCGTACGCGATCCAGTCGAGGCCGTCCGATCCCTCGACCGGCACGACCTCGTGACCGATCGTGTCGATGACGAGCGGCGTGAACGCGAGCACCGACTCGTCCTCGTAGCCGGGCATGATCCCGGTGCCGGTAGCCCGGCCGGCAGCCGGGTCCGACGTCTGACCGGGAGGCGGGTTCGTCGCCGCAGCCCCCGAGGTCGCCTGGCCCTGGGTGCACCCGGCCAGCAGTGGGATCGCGAGCGCGACGACCATCGCACTCGCGAGAGGGAGCCGAAGTCGCCGCATGTGCACAGCATCCTCGGATTCGCCCCGCCGCGCGATCCCGCGAACGGGTGTGGTGCGCCGGGCAGGGGCTCGAACCTTCGGACGATGCGGCACGACGCCGACCTGCGCCAGACTGGGCGCGAACGCGCCGACCAGGGCGCATGCGAACGCGCCTGCCTGGGCGCGACCGAAGGAGCGACATCCATGAACCGTCTCTTCACCGCCGCCGTCGTGTACCTCGTGCTCGGCCTCGGCGCCGGCCTGTACTACCGCGAGTTCACGAAGGCCAACGACTTCGTCGAGGGCACGTACACGCAGTTGTCCGTCGCGCACACCCACCTGCTCGCGCTCGGCCTGCTCGTGATGCTCATCGTGCTCGCGCTCGAGAAGGTGTTCACCCTCAGCGCGAGCCCGCTGTTCGGCTGGTTCTTCTGGGTGTATAACGCGGGCGTGCTGCTCACGAGCGCGATGATGGTCTGGCACGGCTCGCTCACGGTGCTCGGTCAGGAGTCGAACGCCGCGATCGCCGGCATCGCCGGACTCGGGCACATCATCGTCACTGCTGGGTTCATCCTGCTCATGCTCGCCCTGCGCAAGGGCATCACGGCCTCGAAGCGGGCCGACGCCGCGGCATCCGCGCCGGTCGCGAACTGAGCCGCGGGTACGGGGCGCCACCTCAGGGCCGCCCCGTAGCCGAAATAGGGCGATGTCCGGATGCCGCGCCGCCACCTCAGGGCGGAGGCTGAGTGTCGACCGAAGGAGTCGACACCATGTACGTCTCGGAGACCGCATTCCCGCACCTCGCCGCCGAGGCCGACGCGCGCCTCGCGCGTACGCTCGAGCGGCGTCGCGTGATCGCCGAGCGCCTGGCTGAGGCGGGCGACCAGACCCGTCGTCTCGGGCGCAGGGCCCGTCGCGGGTGGTTCCAGCGCTCGGCGGTGCCGGCGCACTCGGCACTCAGCGTCACCGCGTGACGATGCCAGGCGGTCGCGAAGACCCCGACAAGTCGGGCGGGTAACCGGCGCGATGCCGAGCATCCACCGATGATCAAGGCGATCAGTAGGGCGACAGTGACAGCCCCCATACCGCAGGCTGGCTCGCGTGCTTGACGCTAGAATCAACCCGCGATGGCAGCGCAATCGACGAAGCTGGGTCGCACGGGTGTCGCAATCGCCTGTGCGGGGGCGCTCGTCGCCTGCACTTCCAGCCCGGATCCGACGCCGACCCCGACATCGACTGATGCGGAGCTTCGAATCGTCACCAATCACACCCCCGAGCCGAGCGGCATGGAGGCCCTCCTCAACGGGAGCCTCGCGACCGACGACGAGGGTTGCGTGTTCGCGCAAACCCGCGACAGGAGAGTAAGCCTGGTTTGGCCGGACGGATACTCCGTCCGCGGGGACTTGACGTCTTATGAGGTTGTCGATGGCGACGGGATCGTCATCGCGAAGTCGGGCGAAGAATTGGCGATCGGCGGGGGCGGCGGCGCGACCGATCATTCGTGGGCCAATGCGGACTGCATCGTCGGCGATATCTGGATCGTCGGCGCCGTGAGCCAGGCCTGACCAGGAGCCAGGCCAAACCAGCCGCTGGGCGGCTCGTCAGCGCAGCAGCTCTTCGACCCGATTCTCGGTCGGCATGCGCAGACCGTCGAGCGCGATCGCGATGACGTCGTCGGCGAGCCGGTCGGCGTTCTCGCGGCCGCCGGGGCGGTACCACTCGACGATCGAATTGATCATGCCGAACGCGAGGCGCGACACGACGCGCGCGTCGATATCGCTGCGGAGGGTGCCCTCGGACTGGGCCTCGGCGACGATCGCGGTCACGCGCTTGTCGAAGTCACGACGACGGGCGAGCGCGCGGCGCTCCACCTCGGTGTTGCCGCGCACGCGCAGCAGCAGGGTGACCGACGGCAGCTCGTCGACGAGCACGTGCACGGCGCCGCGGAGCACCCGGTCGAGCCGGTCGGCGGCGCGACCGCCCTCGGCGTCGCTCTCGTCGACGACGCCCTCGAGTCCGCCGAGCGCGGCTTCGAGGGCTTGGTCGAGGATCTCGTCCTTCGACGCGAAGTGGTGGTAGATCGCCGACTTGGACAGGCCGAGGCGTTCGGCGAGCACGCCCATCGACGTCGCGTCGTAGCCGAACTCGTTGAACGCGGCGACGGCGACGTCGAGGATGCCCTGCCGGTCGTAGCCGGGCCGGCCCCGTCGCAGGTTTCCGTTCTCGCTCATCGCCCCAAGTCTCTCAGGTCGGGTCTCGATACGGCGCTGGCGCGCCTACTCGACCACCGGTGTCAGCCTCACCCGTTGCGCAGGTCGTACACGCGCTTGTACTTGCCCTCGCTGCGCGGGAGCGTTCCGGGCTCCTCGAGCTGCACGACCACGGTCGAGCCGACGTGCACCTTGATGCGCTGCGCGAGCACGGCGGCCGCGGCCTCGCACGTCTCGACCGAGAGGTCGGGGTGTCGTTCGATGCGCACCTTCAGCGCGTCCATGCGCCCCTCCTTCGAGAGCTCGAGGATGAAGTGCGGCGTGAGCTGCTCGATGCCGAGCACGAGCTCCTCGATCTGCGTCGGGAAGAGGTTCACGCCGCGCAGGATGATCATGTCGTCGTTGCGGCCCGTGATCTTCTCCATGCGCCGCATCCCCGGCCGTGCCGTGCCGGGAAGCAGGCGGGTGAGGTCGCGCGTGCGGTAGCGGATGACCGGGAACGCCTCCTTCGTGAGCGACGTGAACACGAGCTCGCCGATCTCGCCGTCGGGCAGCACCGCGCCCGTGTCGCCGTCGATGATCTCGGGCAGGAAGTGGTCCTCCCAGAGGTGCGGGCCGTCCTTCGTCTCGAGGCACTCGTTGCCGACGCCGGGACCCATGACCTCGCTGAGGCCGTAGATGTCGAGCGCATCGAGCGCCAGCCGCTCCTCGAGCTCGCGGCGCATCTCGTTCGTCCACGGCTCGGCGCCGAGCACGGCGACCTTGAGCGACGTCGAGCGCGGGTCGATGCCCTGCTCGGCCATGGCGTCGGCGATCGTGAGGAGGTAGCTCGGCGTGCAGAGGATCGCGTCGGGCTCGAAGTCCATGATGAGCTGCACCTGCCGGGCGGTCTGCCCGCCAGACATCGGGATGACGGTCGCGCCGAGCGCCTCGATGCCCGCGTGGGCACCGAGACCGCCGGTGAACAGGCCGTAGCCGTAGGCGTTGTGCACCTTCATTCCGGGGCGGATGCCGCTCGCCCGCAGTGACCGGGCGACGAGCGACCCCCAGCGCTCGAGGTCGCCCTTCGTGTAGCCGACGACCGTCGGACGCCCGGTCGTGCCGCTCGAGGCGTGGATGCGCGCGACCTCCGACATGGGCACCGCGAACATGCCGAAGGGGTAAGTCTCGCGCAGGTCGGCCTTGGTCGTGAACGGCAGCTTCGCGACGTCGGCGAGCGAACGGATGTCGCGGGGGTGCACGCCCGCCTCGTCGAACTTGCGCGTGTAGAGCGGGACGTGCTCGTAGGCGTGCGCGACGGTCTGCTGCAGTCGTTCGAGCTGGAGCGCCTCGATCTCGGCGCGGCTCAGCCGCTCCTCGGGCTCGAGCTCGTCGGCCGCGGGCGGGCGCAGGCCCGAGACGGAGGGGAGGGTGCTGGGGGAGTTGGTCGTCGTCGACACGGTGGCTCCTGGGAGTGGGATGGGCTGGGGTCTCGACACAGGGGAGGGTTGCGGAGCCCGCAGGTCAGAAGGTGCGGTTGGTGGAGATCGACCGGCCGCGGAACTCGGCGACCGGCTCGCCGTGCTCGTCGACGACCGACACGTCGTAGAGGCCGGTCCGGCCCGAGCGGGTACGTCGCACGGCCGTCGCCGTGAGCTTCTGGCCCGCGTGCGTCGACTTGAGGAAGGTGATGTCGGCGCCTGCCGCCACGGTGACGCGGTCGTCTTCGTTGCACGAGATCGCGAACGCGGTGTCGGCGAGGGCGAAGACGAGGCCCCCGTGGGTGATGCCGAAGCCGTTCGTCATCTCCTCGCGAACGACCATGCTGACGACGGCGTGGCCGGGATCGTCGCGTTCGACCACGAGTCCGAGCCACGCTGCGGCGCGGTCGCGCCGCATCATCTCGCGATTGAGGCCGTCGGCGTCGGTCGCGGCATCCGTCATCTCGTACTCCTCATCGAGTGGGGCGTCATTGTCGGGCGCCGAGTTCGAATATATACTAACTGAACGATCGGTTGGTAATATCGGGATGCCGCGGCACGCGTCGCGACCGGCACCGACCGCCACAACCCAGGAGTCGACGATGACCGCACCAGCAGACCTCCGCCCCGTGACGGGGGAGGCGTCCGATGCCGACGGCCAGGCCGCGTTCGACGCGATCATCGCCGCCGACTCGCGCATCGAGCCCCGCGACTGGATGCCCGAGGCGTACCGCAAGACGCTCATCCGGCAGATCAGCCAGCACGCGCACTCCGAGATCATCGGCATGCAGCCCGAGTCGAACTGGATCACGCGGGCGCCGAGCCTCAAGCGCAAGGCGATCCTGATGGCCAAGGTGCAAGACGAGGCAGGCCACGGGCTCTACCTCTACTCGGCCGCGCAGACGCTCGGCATCGGGCGTGAGGAGATGATGCAGCAGCTCATCGAGGGGCGTGCCCGGTACTCGTCGATCTTCAACTACACCACCCCGACCTGGGCCGACATGGGCGCGATCGGCTGGCTCGTCGACGGCGCCGCGATCTGCAACCAGGTGCCGCTGTGCCGCGCCTCGTACGGCCCCTACGGCCGGGCGATGGTGCGCATCTGCAAGGAGGAGTCGTTCCACCAGCGGCAGGGGTTCGAGATCCTGCTCGAGCTCATGCAGGGCACGCCCGAGCAGCGGCAGATGGCGCAGGACGCCGTCGACCGCTGGTACTGGCCGAGCCTGCAGATGTTCGGTCCGCCCGACGATCAGTCGCCGAACTCGGCGCAGTCGATGGCGTGGAACATCAAGCGCTTCTCGAACGACGAACTGCGCCAGCGCTTCGTCGGCATGCTCGTGCCGCAGGCCGAGGTGCTCGGCGTCACCCTGCCCGACCCGAACCTGCGTTTCAACGAGGAGACGGGCGAGTACGACATGAGCGAGATCGACTGGACCGAGTTCAACGAGGTCCTCGCCGGTCGCGGGCCCGCCAACGCCGAGCGGCTCCGCCGGCGCCGCGAGGCCCACGAGGAGGGCGCCTGGGTGCGCGAGGCCGCCGCCGAGTACGCCCGCAAGCAGGCCCTGAAGCAGAAGGAAGTGGCGTGATGTCGACCCCCGGTGAGACCGGCGCCGAGGCCTGGCCCCTGTGGGAGGTCTTCGTGCGCGCCAACCGCGGCCTGAGCCACGTGCACGTCGGATCGCTGCACGCACCCGACGCCGACATGGCCGTGCGCAACGCGCGCGACCTCTACACGCGCCGCAACGAGGGCGTGTCGATCTGGGTCGTGCCGGCCGTCGCGATCACGACGAGCGACCCCGACGCGAAGGGTGCCTTCTTCGAGAGCCCCGCCGGTAAGAACTACCGCCACGCGGTCTACTACACGAAGAGCGAGGGGGTGAAGCACCTGTGAGTGCGGATCTCGATACGCCTCCTGCGTCGGCTACTCGATCACCGGAGGGACACGGCGACGTCACCGTCGACCGGCTCGCGCTCGCCGACGAGCTCGCCGGCCAGGCCGACGACGGCACCGCCCGCGTCGCCTCGCCCGAGGTCGCCGAGTATGCACTGCGCCTCGGCGACGACGCCCTCGTGCTCGCCCAGCAGCTCGGCATGTGGATCACCCGCGCGCCTGAGCTCGAAGAGGATGTGGCACTCGGCAACATCGGCCTCGACCTGCTCGGCCACGCCCGCTCGCTGCTGCACTACGCCGGCACCGCCACGGGCCGCAGCGAAGACGACCTCGCCTACTGGCGCGACGAGCCAGAGTGGCGCAACGCGTGGCTCTTCGAACAGCCGAACGGCGACTTCGCCTGCACGATCGCGCGTCAGCTCGTGGCATCCCTCTATCTCTTCGAACTGTACGGCGCGCTCACCGACTCGACCGACCCGACCCTCGCCGCGATCGCGGCGAAGGCCGTGAAGGAGGTCGACTACCACCGCGACCACGCCGTGCAGTGGACGCTGCGTCTCGCCGGCGGCACCGAGGAGTCGCGTCGGCGCATGATCGACGGCGTGACCGTGACCTGGCCGTACGTCGACGAGCTGTTCGAGGACGACGAGCTCATCGAGGGCCTCGCCGCCGAGGGCGTCGCGGTGCTGCCGTCGTCGCTGCGCCCCGCGTTCGAGGCGGCGATCGACGCCGTCTTCACCGAAGCGGAGCTCGAGCGGCCGACGGGCCGCACCGCCTACACCGCCTCGGGCGGCGGGCGCCGCGGTTCGCACACCGAACGGCTCGCGCCGCTGCTCGCCGAGATGCAGGTGCTCGCCCGGCAGCATCGGGGTGCGACGTGGTGACCGCGGTGACCACTGCCGGTCGAGGAGCGCCGACGCGAAGCGGCGACGCGTCTCGAGACCACGCTTGGGCGGTCGCCGCGACGGTGACCGACCCCGAGATCCCCGTGCTCACGATCGAAGACCTCGGCGTCCTGCGCGCGGTCGACGTCGCCGACGACGGGTCGGTGCGCGTGCAGATCACCCCGACCTACAGCGGGTGCCCCGCGATGGACGCGATCCGCGACGACGTGCTGCTCGCGCTCACGCACGCGGGCTACGACCGGGTCGACGTCGAGCTCGTGCTCGCGCCGGCGTGGACGACCGACTGGATGAGCGACGCCGGCAAGGAGAAGCTGCGCCGCTACGGCATCCAGGCGCCGACCGGCAAGGCGGCGGCGCGCGATGCCGGGCCGGTACGCGTGCAGCTCGCCGTGAAATGCCCCCGCTGCGACTCGCTCAACACCCGCGAACTCGCCCGCTTCGGCTCGACGTCGTGCAAGGCGCTCTACGAGTGCCGCGACTGCCTCGAGCCCTTCGACTACTTCAAGGTGCTCTGATGGCGGCGAAGAACCTCGGTTCCACCTCTGAGCAGGTTGAGGAGCGAGCGCAGCGAGCGTCTCGAAACCAGCCGGGATTTCGAGACGGCGCTGGCGCGCCTCCTCAATCGGCTGCGGCCGAGGTCGCCGAGGCGTTCCTCGCGTCGGCCGTCGGCGGCGAGCACGTGCCCAAGCGCCGTCGCGCCCGCTTCCACTCGCTCGAGGTCGCCGAAGTGCGTCCGCTCACGAGCGACTCGGTCGAGGTCACGTTCGCGGTGCCCGACGATCTCGCCGACGAGTACACGTACCTGCCCGGCCAGTACGTCGCCCTCCGCAAGGAGCTCGAGGGCTACGAGCGCCGGCGCAGCTACTCCATCTGCCGTCCGCCCGAGCGCGGCAGCCTCTCGGTCGCGATCAAGCGCGACCTCGGCGGCGTCTTCTCGACGTGGGCGAACTCCGAGCTGCGGGCGGGCGACACGCTCGACGTCATGAGCCCGCAGGGCACGTTCACCTCGACCCTCGACGCGCTCGACGGCAAGCACGTCGTCGGCATCGCGGCGGGATCGGGCATCACCCCGCTGATGGCGCTCGCGCAGGCCGTGCTCGCCCGCTCCGCGACATCCCAGTTCGAACTCGTCTACACGAACCGGTCGACGCTCGACGTGATGTTCCTCGAGGAGCTGGCCGAGCTCAAGGACCGCTATCCGTCGCGCCTCGCGCTGCACCACGTGCTCTCGCGCGAGCAGCGCACCGCGCCCCTGCTGTCAGGCCGCATCGACGCCGAGAAGCTCGGCACGATGCTCGACGTGCTGATCCGCCCCGAGACGGTCGACGAGTGGTTCCTGTGCGGGCCGTTCGAACTCGTGCAGCTCGCCCGCGACACCCTCGCCGAGCGCGGCGTGCCGACCGGGCACGTGCGCTACGAGCTGTTCACGACCGACGCCGACCAGGTCGAGCCGCGGCACGGACGACCGGTCGTCGTGCAGCAGGGTGAGGAGACGGTCGCGATCGAGTTCACGCTCGACGGCCAGTCGTCGACGGTCGAGAGCCCGGTGTCGGCGAACGAGTCGATCCTCAACGCGGCGCTGCGCGTGCGCCCCGACGTGCCGTTCGCGTGCGCGGGCGGCGTGTGCGGCACGTGCCGTGCGCGGGTGGTCGAGGGCAGCGTGAACATGACCGAGAACTACGCGCTCGAACCCGACGAGCTCGAGCGCGGATACGTCCTCACGTGCCAGTCGCACCCGAAGTCCGAGCGCGTCGTGGTCGACTATGACGTGTGAGCTCGTTGCGGGGGTGCTTTCCCGCAACATCTCACGCGATCGCGAGCGGAATCTTGCGGAAAAGCACCCCCGCAATGGAGCGGTCAGGTGTGCATCGAGAGGAGCAACCAGGTGATCGAGTTCACGGTCGACGAGGAGACCCGGGTCGGCGAAGTCGTGCTGAACGCCCCCGACAAGCTCAACGCACTCGACGAGCGGGCCATCGGAGAGCTCGCCGCGGCCTACGCCGAGGCGCAGCGGCTCGCCGACGCCGGCGACCTGCGCGCGCTCGTGCTGCGCGGCGAGGGGCGCGCGTTCTGCGCGGGCCGCGACATCTCGGGCGTCGACCCGCGTGAGGACGACGTGCTCGGCTACCTCGGCGGCCGCGTCGAACCGCTGCTGCACACGATGGCTGGGCTGCCCGTGCCGACCTTCGCCGTCGCGCACGGCGCCTGCCTCGGCGTCGGGCTCGGCCTCCTCATCGCGAGCGACATCGTCTACGTCGCCGACACCGCGAAGATCGGCTCGCCGTTCGCCAACCTCGGCGCGACCCTCGACTCGGGCGGCCACGCCCTCTTCGTCGAACGCCTCGGCGCCCACAAGACCATGGACCTCATCGTCACGGGCCGGCTCATGACCGGCGACGAGGCGGTCGCGTCGGGGCTGTTCAGTCGCGCCTTCCCGGCTGACGAGGTGCTGGATGCCACCCGCACGGCGGCCCGAGCCGCCGCGACCGGGGCGACCCAGGCGTTCGTCGCCTCGAAGATGCTCGTCGCGTCGCTGCGCGACGACCGGCTCGGCCTCTGGGCCTCCATGTCGGAGGAGAACCGTGCCCAGGCCGCGCTCTGCGACACGGCCGACTACCGCGAGGGCTTCGCCGCGTTCCAGGAGAAGCGCAGGCCCGTGTTCACCGGGCGCGGCTGAGCTCGGCGCTCCTCCACGTGGTCAGCGCTGCCCCGTGAGCGACTCGAGCAGCGGGATGACGAACCAGATGCCGACCATCACGACGATCGGCAGCACGGCGAGCACGGGGATGCGGCCCTTCAGGCGTCGACCCTGGGGCGCCACGCCGCGGGGAATCGCCGGCACCGCGACCGCCGCGGCCGATGAGGCAGTCGAGGCAGAAGCCGAGGCCGCTCCGCCCGGCTCGGCGAGCCGCTCGTCGCGCCATCGCTCCCAGCGGTCGAGCTTCGCGTTCAGCACGTCGATGGTCGCGAAGACCCACTCCCACATCGCCTGGTCCGTGGTCGAGAGCGGGCGTGCGCCGTTCGAGTACAGGTAGAGCCGGTCGTCGACGATCTCGAGGTCGAACTCGGCGATCGTGTCGATGAACCGCGCCATGATGTCGGGCGTGAACAGGTACAGCGCGTCGGCCTCGTAGCCCTCGGGGCAGTACAGGGCGAAGTACCGGTCGAAGTCGCCCTCGAGCGACAGTCGCTGCCCAGTCGCGAGCGGGGTCGGCAGGTTCGACCCGAGCACCTTCGAGTTGTTGCGCTGCGCATCGAGCACGATGTGGGGCAACGGGCGTTCGAGCGTGATCTCGAGGTACGACCACGAGAACGTCTCGTGGGTCTTCGTGGACTTCACGACGTAGCGGTAGTTGCCGACCTCGACGGGCCGCGGGCCGGCGGGCCGGACGACTTCGCTCGCGACGCGGTCCGTACCGATCCCGAAGATCATGCCGGGCGAGGCGGGGTCGACGATCCGCGGGACGAACTCGAGCCCGTTCGCTGCAGCGAATCGACTCACCCGGTAGCGAGCCTCGCCGACGCGGTTCGGCGCACGCGCGATGAACCAGGCGAGGCACGCCACGAACGCCGCGGCGCCGAAGAACGCGACCTGGAACACGCGGTCGGACGACATGTCGGCACCGGCCTGCTCGAGCAGCGGTGACACGAGCATCACGACGAGCGCGAGCGGCAGGGCGAGAATGAACGCCGCGATCACGCCGAGCACGATCACGAGGATGACGCCGAGCGCCTGCGGCCGGCCGCTCGTCGGCCGGAATCCGTTGTCGAACTCGTACGCGCGCACCGCGCCCTGATCGACGTGCTCCGTGAGCGGGCCGAAGTCGAGCTGCGTTCGTGCGGTCGGCGTCGCGGTCATCCGCCGATGCTATCGGTCCGGTCTCAACCCGCCGGGTGCTCCTCGTGCTCGGCGATGTCGCGGCCGAGGTCGTCCTCGATGAGCAGGTCGCGGCGCACGTGGTCGGTGCGGTAGGCCGAGCGGCCGAGCATGTGCGCGGTCATCGGTTGCGTGAGCAGCTGGAAGGTCATGATCACGATGACGGTCGAGATGACGCCCCAGGTCGGCGCCCGCAGCGCGATCGCGAGCAGCACGGTCGCGAGGCCCAGCACCTGCGGCTTGGTCGCGGCGTGCAGCCGGGTGAGCACGTCGGGGAACCGCACGATGCCGAGGCCGGCCGCCATCGAGAGGAAGGCGCTCACGAGGATGAGCAGCCCCACGGTCAGGTCGACGCCGTTCACGAGGCATCCTGCTTCGCCATGAACCGGGCGATCGAGATCGACCCGACGACCGCGAACATCGCGAGGATCAGCAGCACCACGAGCGTGTCGGTGTGACGGTTGATCGCCATCTCCGCGCCGAGCGCGCACATCGCGATCGCGAGCAGCACGTCGGTCGCGAGCGCCCGGTCGAGGATCGACGGGCCCTTGATGATGCGCACCACGGCGGCGATCGCGCCGATGCCGAACATCACGCCGGCTGCGATCGAGACGAGGGTGAGGAAGGTCATCGGGTGCCTCCGTTCGAATCATGAGAGCCGGATGCCTCGTGGCCGACGCCCGTCCGCCGGGCGCGTCGCTCGGCGCGCACGACCTCGGCCTGCTCGTGGGTGCCGATCGCGAGCACGATCCGCTCCTCGGTGCCGAGTACCTGACGGCGCGTCTTGTCGATGTCGGCCTGCGTGCGGGTGCCGAGTGCGTGCAGGTAGAGCAGTCCCCGCTCGCGGTCGATGTCGACGACGACGGTGCCGGGCACGACCGAGATCGCCTCGGCCGTGAGCGTCGTCACGAGATCCGACCGGGTGTGCAGCTGCACGGCGATGATCGAGTTCATGGGCTTCCACCACGGCCAGATGGCGAGCACCGCGACCTGCAGCGACGCGTAGACGACGTCGAGCATCATGCGCAGGCCCAGCAGCAGCCCGCGCCACGGGTTGAACCGGCCGCTCAGCAGCACGGGCGGCAGGTAGAGCAGACGGGTCACGGCGATCGCGAGCACGACGCCGGTGACGATGCTGAGCGCGTCGATGTGGTCCCACAGCAGCAGCCACAGCACGAGCAGGCCGACGAGCAGGGGCAGCTGCCGCCACACCGACCGCCAGCGCGACACGGGCTCGTTCGTGTGGCTCATCGGGTGCCTCCGGGGAACACGATCGACACGTAGATCGACGGGTCGCTGAGCCCTTCGGCCGCGCGGCCGGCGTACTCGAACAGCGGGCCGGCGAACACGGTGAGGCACACGGTGACGACGACGAGGGTCGCGGTCGCGACGACCATGAGCACGGGTGTCGTGCGGGTGGCGGTGACCGTCGCGCCCTCGGGCGCCTCGAGCACCGAGCCGAGCAGCACCGACTCGTAGCCCTCGAGCTCGTCGCGACGCCGCCAGAACGCCATGTTCCAGAATCGCGTGAGCGCGTACAGGGTGATGAGCGAGGTCGCTGCGCCCGCTGCGATCACGACCCAGATGAGCCAGGACGGCGTGCCCGCAGCATCCGCGCCCGCCTCGGCCCCGGCCCCCTGCGCGCCCGCGACGAACAGGCCGACCTTGCCGAGGAAGCCCGAGAACGGCGGGATGCCGCCGAGATTCATGGCCGGGATGAAGAACAGGATCGCGAGCAGCGGCGAGGCCTTCAGCAGGCCCGCGAGCCGGTTGATCGACGTCGCGCCGCCGAAGCGCTCGATGAGCCCGGTCGTGAGGAAGAGCGCGGTCTGCACCGTGATGTGGTGCACGACGTAGTAGATCGTCGCGGTCAGGCCGATGATGCTCGAGAGGCCGATGCCGAAGATCATGTAGCCGATGTGGCTGACGAGCGTGAACGAGAGCAGTCGTTTGATGTCGGCCTGGGTGAGCGCACCGAGGATGCCGATGAGCATCGTGAGCCCGCCGATCACGATGAGCAGCGTCGAGAGGTCGTTCTCGGGGAACAGCACCGTCTCGGTGCGGATGATCGCGTAGACGCCCACCTTCGTGAGCAATCCGGCGAACACGGCGGTGACCGGTGCGGGCGCGGTCGGGTAGGAGTCGGGCAGCCAGAACGAGAGCGGGAAGACGGCCGCCTTGATGCCGAACGCGATGAGCAGCAGCAGGTGCAGGATGAGCTGCACGTCTTGCGGCAGCTCGGCGAGCCGCACCGAGAGCTGGGCGATGTTCGCCGTGCCCGTCGCGCCGTAGATGAGCGCGATCGCGCTGAGGAAGAAGAGCGACGAGACGAGGCTCGTGATGATGTACGTGACGCCCGAGCGGATGCGCTCGCCGGTGCCGCCGAGGGTCAGCAGCACGTAGCTCGCGCCGAGCAGGATCTCGAAGCCGACGTAGAGGTTGAACAGGTCGCCCGCGATGAACGCGTTGAACACGCCCGCGGCGAGGATCAGGTAGGTCGGGTGGAAGATCGACACCGGCGTCTCGCGATGCTGGTCGGCGATGCCCTGCCCGACCGAGTACACGAGCACGACGAGCAGCATGATCGCCGAGATCACGAGCATGATCGCGGCGAGCCGGTCGACGACGAGGGTGATGCCCCACGGCGCGTCCCACGCGCCGATGTAGACGACGGCCGGTCCGGTCGCGTCGACCTGCACGAGCAGCACGGCCGCGATGACGGTGACCGCCGCGAGCACCGCGACGCCGACCGCCATCTGTGCGCGGCGGCGCCGGCCGAGGATGAGTGCGACGGCCGCACCGAGGAGCGGCAGCAGCACGACGAGGGGCACGAGCGTGGCGGTCACTGGCGGCTCCCTTCGTCGTCACGGGCGGATGCCTCGCGTTCGAGTTCTTCGTCGAGGTCGAACTCCTCGTCGCTCGCGTCGATGATCGACTGGATCGCCTCGTCGTCGGCCGCGGACGAGCGGATGAGGTCGGCGGCCTCCTCGGCGTCTTCTGCGAGCTCGGCCTCGTCGTCGACGAGGTCGCCCTTCGCACCGAGTTGCGCCAGCCACCACGACCGGTAGATGAGGGCGAGCATGAACGCCGTGATGCCGAGGTTGATCACGATCGCCGTGAGCACGAAGGCCTGGGGCAGCGGGTCGGAGATCTCGCCCTCGTCGACGCCCTCGCCGAGGATCGGCGCGAGCCCGGGGGCCCCGCTCATGAGGTACATGAGGATGTTCACGGCGTTGCCGACGAGCAGGAACCCGATGAGCACGCGGGTCAGGCTGCGCTCGAGCATGACGGCGATGCCGGCGCCGAAGAGCACGGCCATGAGGATGACGAGGGTGAGCGAGGCGGTCATACCGGCGCCCCCTCGCGGTCGGCGGCGGTCGGGTCGGCACCCTCGGGGTCGGCCTCGGACTCCTCCTGGTGCCGGTCGACCTCCGCGCCGAGCGATCGCAGGATGTCGAGCACGAGCCCGACCACCACGAGGTACACGCCGATGTCGAACAGCGTCGAGGTGCCGATCGAGAGGTGCCCCAGCAGCGGCACGTCGGTCTCGAACCACGACGACTCGAACACGGTGAGCCCGAACACGAGCGACGACGTCGCGGTGCCTGCGGCGAGCAGCAGGCCGGTGCCGAGCAGTGCGCCCGCGTCGACGGGCGCCGCCTCGCCGAGCTCGTAGCGGCCACCCGCGAGGTAGCGGGCGACGAGCGCGAGGCCTGCGAGGAGGCCCCCCGCGAAGCCGCCGCCGGGGGCGTTGTGCCCGACGAACAGCAGGTACACCGACACGATGATGGCGGGGTGGAACAGGAGCCGGACGAGCACCTCGATGAGGATCGAGCGGTTGCGGGGCGAGAGCGTGCGACCGGCGAGCAGCCACGTCTGCCGATTCTCGTGCGCTTCGGCAGCGGCGTCCGTCTCGTCGTCGACGTCGGCGAGTCGCGGCTTGGCCGCGCGGATGCTGGAGGCCGGCTCGAGCACCGGCTGGAGCCGGTTGCGGCGGTCGGGCTCGTCGAGCCGCGGCGCACCGCCCGTGCGCCCCGACACGAAGATGAGGCTCGCGACGCCCGTCGCGACGGCGACGAGCACCGAGATCTCGCCGAGCGTGTCCCATGCGCGGATGTCGACGAGCATGACGTTGACGATGTTCTTGCCGTGCGCTTCGAGCGCGAGTGCCGGCAGCCCGTCGGCGATCGTGGGCTCGATGCGGGCGCCGAGCGCGACGAGGCCGATGACGGCCATGACGAGCCCGGCGAGTACGCCGATGATCGTGCGCGTCACGCGCCCGAGCGCGGTGGGGTGCACGGTGCTCTGCTTCGGCAGCCGGCGCAGCACGAGCACGAAGACGACGAGGGTGAGGGTCTCGACGAGCGCCTGCGTGAGGGCGAGGTCGGGCGCACCCGACATGCCGAAGAGGAGCACGAGCCCGTAGCCGGTCACGCTCACGAGCAGCACCGAGGTCATGCGGCGTCGGATGATCGCGGCGGCGATCGCGGCGACCGCCATGATGAACGCGATGAACGGCTGGGCGGGGTAGTCCCAGAGGCGCACCCCGTCGGGCCACGTGCTGTTGAGGAACGCCGCGGTGCCGAGCCCCGCGATGAAGACGACCACGATGATCGCGAGGTATCCGGCGAGGCCGCGCACCTGGAACGCCGTCGTGATCCAGGCCGCACCGCGGTCGACGACCGACACGATGCGCAGGTAGCCGCGGGCCGAGTCGATCGCGGGCGGCAGCGACGCCTGCATGCGGGCGACCCGCTGACGGCCCCAGACGAGGAGCGCGCCGATCGCGAACACGCCCGCCGAGAGCCAGAGCGCCGGCTCGAGTCCATGCCAGAGCGCCAGGTGGTAGTCGTGCGCGCCGGGCAGCGTGTCGGCGTACGCCGCGAGCAGCGGCTCGATGAACGCGATCGTGAACGCCGACACGAGCGACGCCGCCGCGAGGATCGCCGGGGCGATCGCGATGGCCGGGCTCTCGCTGTGCAGGGGAGTGGGCGCGACATCCCGCTTCGTGTAGAACGCACCCCACACGAACCGCACCGTGTAGGCGACGGTGAGCACCGAACCGACGAAGGCGGCGACGAGCGCGACCCAGCCCCACGCGTCGCCCGCGAGGGCGGCGTCGAGGTCGGCGGTGAAGACGGCCTCCTTCGCGACGAAGCCGAGCAGCGGCGGCAGGCCCGCCATCGAACCGGCGGCGACGAAGGCGATCGTCGCGATCACGGGCATGCGGCGGCCGAGGCCCGAGAGTTTGCGCCAGTCGCGCGTGCCGGCGGCGTGGTCGACGATGCCGACGACGAGGAAGAGGGTCGCCTTGAAGAGGGCGTGGGCGACGAGCAGCGCGAGCCCGGCGAGCGCGGCGTCGCGTGTGCCGAGGCCCGTGACCATCACGAGGAATCCGAGCTGGCTGACGGTGCCGTACGCGAGCAGCAGCTTGAGGTCGTACTGGCGCAGTGCACGCCAGCCGCCGACGAGCATGGTGAGCGCGCCGAGTCCGATGACGATGGGATGCCACACCTCGAGGTCCGCGTAGCCGGGGGCGAGGCGAGCGACGAGGTAGATGCCGGCCTTCACCATCGCGGCCGCGTGCAGGTAGGCCGACACGGGGGTCGGCGCGGCCATCGCCGCGGGCAGCCAGAAGTGGAACGGCACGAGCGCGCTCTTCGAGATCGCGCCGACGAGGATGAGCGCGATCGCCCACTCGCCGGCCGGCCCCGCGACGGGGTGTGCGACGAGCTCGGCCAGGCTCGTCGAACCGCCCGCGACCGAGAGGATGACGAGGCCCACGAGCATGGCGAGGCCGCCGAACGTCGTCACCGTGAGCGCCTGCAGGGCAGCACCGCGGCTCTCCTTGCGGCCCGTGTAATGGCCGATGAGGAGGTACGAGAGCACGCTCGTCGCCTCCCAGAACGTGAACAGGATGAACACGTCGTCGGCGGTCACGAGCCCGAACATGACGCCCGCGAACGCGAGCAGCAGTGCGGCGAAGCGGCCGAGCGCCGGCTCGTCGTCGGAGAAGTACCAGGTGCAGTAGACGAGCACGAGGGCGCCGATGCCCGTGACGATGAGCGCCAGCAGCAGCGCGAGCGCGTCGAGGCGGAACGTCAGGTTGATGTCGAGCGTGGGGATCCACTGGACGGATTCGACGAGGGCCTCGCCGGCGCCGCCCGAGCCGACGATCGTCGGCATGAGCGTGAGCAGCCACACGAAGACCGCGACCGGCAGCACGGCCAGCAGCAGGAAGACGCGGCGCCCGAGCAGCCTCGTCAGCATCGGGGCGAGCAGCGAGAGCAGGCCGAAGGCGACGAGGCTGAAGATCATCCATCCTCCTCACGCCGCGCAATCGTCCGGCCACCAGCCTACCGGGCGGTGGCAGCGCGGAACCGGTCCGATCGCTACCGGCGGATGATGCGCTGCTCGATCGCGGCGGCGACCGCGCCCGCCCGGGTGTCGACGCCGAGCTTCGCGTAGATGTGCGAGAGGTGGGACTTCACGGTCGCCTCCGAGACGAGCAGCTCGCGCGCGAGCTCCTTGTTGCCGAGGCCGTCGGCGAGGAGCTCGAGCACCTCGACCTCGCGCTCGGTGACGACGGGGCCGGGCGCGGCCGCGCGACGTACGAGCGTCGCGGCGACCGACGGGGCGAGCACCGTCTCACCCCGGGCGACCGCGCGGATGCCGGCGAAGAGTTCGTCGGGCGGCGCGTCCTTCAGCAGGTAGCCGCCCGCGCCCGCCTCGAGCGCGCGGATGATGTCGGCCTCGGTGTCGTACGTCGTGAGCACGAGCACGGCCGGCGGTTCGTCGAGCGCGCGCAGCCGGGCCGTCGTCTCGACCCCGCCGGGGCCGCTGCCGAGGTTGAGATCCATGAGCACGACGTCGGGACGGTACGCGCGGGTCTTCGCGACGGCCTCGTCGGCATCGCCCGCCTCGGCGACGACCTCGAACCCGGGCTTGCCGCCGAGCAGGGCGGCGAGGCCCGCGCGCACCACCGGGTGGTCGTCGACCAAGATGATGCGCACGCCGTCGGCGGCCTGCGATGCGGGGGATGCCTCGGTCACGTGCGCTCCGTCCCGTCGGCGTCGCCCGTCGACGACGTCGGGGCGTCCGACAGGGGGAACGATACCGACACGGTGGTGCCCTCGCCGGGCGCGCTCTCGATGTCGGCGCGCCCGCCGAGCTCGGCGGCGCGTTCGCGCAGGCCGCGGAGGCCGTGTCCGCGGTCGCCGCGCTTCTCGGGCTCGCCATGGTCCCCGCCGCGACCCACCGCCGAGGACGTCTCGAACCCGACCCCGTCGTCGCGCACGTCGAGGCGCACCTCGTCGGGCTGGTAGGTGAGGCTCACGACGACCCGTCGCGCGTGCGCGTGCTCGACCGCATTGGCGACGGCGCCACGCGCGCTGCGCAGGAGCGCGACGGCGATCGGGGCGGGCACCGTGCGGGCGTCGCCGTGACGATGGAATGCGAGGGCGGGTCCGGCGCCCGTGGCGGAGGCATCCGCGATCAACCGTTCGAGGGCGTCGGCGAGCGCGTCGGCGCCGCCGCCCTCGAGCGCGGCCGGGGCGAGGTCGCGCACGACGCGACGCACCTCGTCGAGGCCCTCACGCGCGGTCGCGGCCGCGGTGCGCACGTGCTCGCGCGCCGAGTCCGGGCGATCGCCCCAGTCCTGTTCGGCGGCCTGCAGCAGCAGGTTGATGCTCGAGAGCTGCTGGCCGACCGAGTCGTGGATCTCGCGCGAGAGCCGGGTGCGCTCGGCGAGTGCACCCGAGCGGCGCTCGGCGTCGGCCAGCTCGTGCTGAGCCTCGGTGAGCTCGTCGAGCAGGCGCTGCCGTTCGGCCGACTCGCGTTCGAGTGCGCGGTACGCGATGACCGTGGCGATCGCGATGCCCGCGGGGCCGACGATGACGGTGGGGTCGATGCCGTCGTCGATGCGCGACCACGCGATGCTCACGACGGCGGTCATGACGACGACGACCGCGACGGCCGCACCGAACGGGATGACCCGCAGCACGGCGAACGCGAGCGGCACCGCGCACCACGCGAACGAGGGCGCGGCGAGGGTCAGCGCCATCCACAGCACGACGACGCCGACCACCCACACGGTCGGCCAGGCGCCGCGTCGGGGCAGCAGCGGGCGCAGCGACGCGACGCCCGCGAGCGCTGCGGCACCGGCCAGCACGGCCGCGGTCTCGGGCGCCCAGCCGTGCCGGTCGACGTAGCGCGCCGCGCACACCACGAGCAGCACGAGCAGCACGGCGTGCAGCCACCGGTCGAAGCGGGCCACGGGCGCGAGGATGCCCCGCATGCCGTCGGCCGCCGACCGGTTGTCGTGCTCCATGAGCGCACAGCCTACGGACAGCCGGGGGAGGCGGGCATCATCCGATCGGCTATTCGATTCGAGCCGGATGCCCGACGCCCCGCTGCGAAAGCTGCGGTGAAGTGGAATCACCCCGGCCGACACCGGACCACGAGACCGGTTCGAACCGGCCGCCACAGGAGGATTCCATGAACCGCAAGACCACCATCGCCGGGCTGCTCGCCGCGGCGACCCTGACCACCATCGTCACGACCGGCGCCGCGCCCGCATTCGCCGCCGACGGCGCGACCGACCACGGCCGCCCCGGCACGTACACCCTGAACGGCGACGCCGAGGGCAGCCGCTTCGAGGGCATCGGCGCCGACCAGCGCAGCGGCGCCTTCTACGTGAGCGAGGTGACGGGCGGTGAGATCCACCGGGGCGACGTGCGCTCGTCGGCCACCGAGCAGTGGATCGCCGGCGACGGCACCGACGGCCGCTACACGGCCCGCGGCATCACCGTCGACCGCGACGGCAACGTCTACGTCGCGGGCGGCCCGAACGGCATCGGCACCGGCCGCCCCGACCTCTGGGTGTACTCGCCCGAGGGCGACCTGCTCGCCTCGCTCCGCGTGCCCGGCACGGCCGACGCATTCCTCAACGACGTCGCGATCGGCGCCGACGGCGCCGCGTACTTCACCAACTCGAACGACCCGCAGGTGTTCCGCGTCGCACAGGGCTCCGACGGCCAGTGGGGCGCCGAGCTGTGGGCCGACGCGACCGGCACCGTCTCACGCGTGGCCGGATTCAACCTCGGCGGCATCGTGCTGACCGCCGACCGGAGCGCCTTCGTCGTCGCCCAGGGCAACGTCGGCAAGCTGTTCCGCTTCGGCTTCGACGGCACCGTCACCGAGATCGCGACCCCCGGCGCCGACCTCGTCAACGCCGACGGCCTCGTCCGCGAGGGCAATGAGCTCACGATCGTGCGCAACTTCTCGAAGGCGATCACGACGCTGCGCATCTCGGCCGACGGCTCCACCGCGCGCTTCGTGAGCGACGTCGCGACCGACCCGAGTCGGGTGCTCACGACCGCCAAGTCGCTGCACGGCCGCACCCTCTACGTCGACAGCGAGTTCGGCGACGGCCAGGTCGAGGCGCCCTACGAGGTCATCACCAACCCGTTCGCCTGAACGTCGTCGGTCGAGCGGTGGGGTGAGTAGGCGCGAAGCGCCGTATCGAAACCTAGGCGCCAAGCGCCGTATCGAGACCACGATCAGGAAGAACACGACGGATGCCTCGGACTCATGCCCGGGGCATCCGTCGTCGTCGCAGCGGGTTGAGGAGCGAGCGCCGCGAGCGTCTCGAAACCCGGGGGAGGATGGAGGCATGCCGATCCTGATCTCCGCCGAAGAGCTCGCCGAACGTCTCGACGCCGAACGCGACGGCCGCGCGGCGACCCGCACCGTGGTGCTCGACGTGCGCTGGTCGCTCGCGCAGCCCGACGGCAGCGAGGCGTTCGGTGCCGGGCACATCCCGGGCGCGGTCTACGTCGACCTCGACGCCGAGCTCGCCGACCACGACGCGGTCGGGGAGGGGCGGCATCCGCTGCCGACCGAGGCGGCGTTCACCGAGGCGATGCGGCGCTGGGGTCTGCGCGACGGCGACACGGTCGTCGCGACCGACGATCTCGGCAACCAGTCGGCCGCGCGCGCCTGGTGGCTGCTGCGGCACGCCGGCGTCGCCGACGTGCGCATGCTCGACGGCGCGCTCGGCGGCTGGCGTGCGGCGGGGCTGCCGCTCGAGACCGGGGATGCCGCACCCGAACCCGGCGACGCGACCGCGCACTTCGGCGGGATGCCGGTGATCGACATCGACGGGGCGGCCGCGTTCGCCGCGAGCGGCGTGCTGCTCGACGCGCGGGCCGTCGAGCGGTACCGCGGCGAGGTCGAGCCGATCGACCCGCGCGCCGGGCACATCCCGGGGGCGCGGTCGGCGCCGAGCGGGGGCAGCCTCGACGAGGCCGGGCGGTTCCTGCCCGCCGACGTGCTGCGCGACCGATTCGCCGCACTCGGCGTCGCATCCGACGGCAGCACACCCGTCGCCGCGTACTGCGGCTCGGGCGTCACCGCGGCCCATGCGGTCGCCGCACTCGCGATCGCCGGAGTCGACGCCGCCCTCTACCCGGGCTCGTGGAGCCAGTGGTCGAACGACGAGTCGCGACCGGTGGCCACGGGCGACGAGCCTCCCGTCGGCTAGCGCGGCCGGTAGCCGACCGCGATGAGCGTCGAGAGGTCGAGCGTGCGCGCCTCGGGCGACGCCTCGAGCCGCGCGACGAACCGTTCGCGCACCGCGGCGACCTCGTCGTCGTCGAGGCCCGCGATCGCGGTGCGGATGCCGGTGCCCTCGACGAGCGTCCACGCGAGCTCGGGCGTCACCTCGACGTGGCGGCGGGCCTCATCGGCGCGCACCCGCTCGAGCCCGAGGTCGGTGAGCCAGCGCGCGAGCCCGCCGGGGGTGTCGATGCCCTCGAATGCGGGCGAGTGGTGCTCGTCGTCGTGCTCGCCCGGCAGCGAGGCGGTCAGCGCCTCGAGGAAGGAGCCGAGCGCGCCGCGCGCCCACACCGTCACGCCGACGCGTCCGCCCGGCTTCGCCCGCTCGATGAGGTGACGGGTCCCGGCATCCATGTCGGGGAAGAAGAACACACCCAGCACGCATTGCACGAGGTCGTACCCGGTCGGTTCCCAGGCCGTGACGTCGGCGACGTGCAGACGCAGCTGCGGCAGCCGCTCGCCGGCGCGCTCACGGGCGATCGCCACGAGCTCCTCGGTCAGGTCGACGGCATCGACCAGGCCGCCCGGGCCGACGAGCTCGGCCGCGGGCAGCGCCGAGGCCCCGTCGCCCGAGCACGCGTCGAGCACCAGCTCGTCGAACATCGGCCTCGTCCGCGCCAGCGTCGCGGTCGAGATCGGATCCCACACCACCTCGTCCAGCTCGGCGAACTTCGCGGCCCCCGCCGCGAACGCGCCGACATGGTCAGGCTCGTCCGTCAACTCCCCCATGCGCCCATTCTCGCGTTGATCGGCCCGATTTCCGGGAATTCAGCAAAGAGAAAGCCAGACGGTGCAGACTGGATGCCACTGCATCACGTTCTCCGATCGAACCGAGTCCCTTCCCATGAATCGTGCCCTGCGCCGCGGCGCGCCCATCGCGCTCGCCACCTCGGCCGCCCTGCTCCTCGCCGGCTGCGCCGGAGGCGCCACCCCCGAGGCATCCGGAACCCCCACCCCCGACGCCGCCGCGTGCATGGATGTGCCGTCGGGCGACCTCAGCGACAGCGTGAAGGTCGACGGCGAGTTCTCGAAGGCGCCGACCGCCGAGTTCACGACTCCGCTCGAGGCCGACGAGCTGCAGCGCACGATCGTCACCGAGGGCGACGGCGAGACGACCGAGTCGGGCCAGAAGATCAACGCCGTCGTCACGACGTTCTCCGGCGAGTCGGGCGACCAGCTGTTCTCGCAGCCCGCGACGATCACGGCCGGCGACGACACCCTCTACCAGGCGTTCCTCGCGGGTGTCGACTGCGTGCCGGTGGGTTCGCGCACCGTCACCGTCGCGCCCGCGTCGACCCTGTACGGCGACACCGGCAACGAGTCGGTCGGCATCAAGGCGGGCGAGACCGTCGTCATCGTCGTCGACGTCGTCGAGGTGCAGCAGCCGCTGAAGCCGGCCGACTGGACCGAGAACGTCCCCGAGGTGAAGTGGGGCGCCGAGGGCGAGGCACCGACGGTGACCCTGCCGAAGACCGACCCGTCGCCCGACCTGCAGCTCAAGGTGCTCGAGGAGGGCGACGGCGCGACCGTCGGCGAGGGCGACAGCGTGACCGTGCAGTACCAGGGCATCAGCTGGGACACGGGCGAGATCTTCGACCAGAGCTACACGCGCGGTGAGCCGGCGACGTTCTCGACCGACCAGGTCATCCAGGGCTTCGGTGCGGCACTCGTCGGCCAGAAGGTCGGCACGAAGCTCATCGTGACGATCCCGCCGGAGTACGCCTACGGCACCGAGAAGAGCGACCAGAACGCGCTCGGCGGTCAGACGCTCGTCTTCCTCATCGAGATCGTCGACACCGCGCCCGCCGGCCAGTAGTCGGCGGACGCGAGCGGAGGGGCCGGGCGGCGACGCCCGGCCCCTCCGTCGTCTCCGGAGCGGACGACGCTCAGCGCGCGAGCGTCGCCCACACGAGCCACACGATGACCGCGCTCGCCGCGACGAACGCGACGACGAACACGGTGTCGCGCGCTCGCCACGGCATGAGGTAGCGCTCGGTGCGGGTGCGGTGGGCGCCGAACGCGCGGGCGTCCATGGCGAGGGCGACCCGCTCCGCGTGCCGGATCGCCGACGCGAGCAGCGGCACCGCCGTGCCGAGTCCCCGGCGGAGCGCCGCGATCGGGCCGCGCCCCGCCACGGTGCCGCGCACGCGGTGGGCCGCCCGGATGATCTCGAGCTCGTGTCCGAACCGCGGCACGAACCGCAGCGCGGCGAGCGCCGTGTAGCCGATGCGGTACGGCACCCGCAGGTTCTGCACGGCCGCCCGCACGAACTCGGTGCCGGTCGATGTGAGTCCGGCGATGAGTGACAGCATGAGCACGGCGAGCACGCGCAGCGCGGTCGCGACGCCGACGAGGTAGGCGGCGAGCGTGAACTGCCAGTCGCCGATGCCGAAGAGCACGGTGGATGCCGCGGGGCCGTCGACGCCCGCGACCGCGGCGCTCGCCGGGTCGACCCAGATGCCGAAGCTCACGCCGAGCACGAGCGCGGCGACGGGCGTGCCGACGACGAGGGCGGCGACGATCCCGGGCGAGAGGCGCGCGCCGACGAGCAACACGACGAGGGCGAGCACGATGAGCGCGGCGGGCAGCAGCAGGTCGCGGCTGAAGACGACGACGATCATCGCGGGCAACGGTGCCGCGAGCTTCGCCAGGGGGTTGAGCGTCGTGAGCGGCCCGCCCCGTGCGACGGCGCGGGAGGTCGGGGTGCCCGTGGCGGCACGGCTCCCGCCCGTCGAGGCACCCGACGTGGACGAGCTCGGCTCGGGTGCGCCCGAGGGGGTCGCGGCCGCGGCATCCCGCATCGGACCGGCGCTCACGAGCGGCCCGCCGCGACGGGCAGTTGCGACATGCGGGTCACGCCGTGCCACTCGGGGTGGTGATCGAGCCCGCGGGTCGCGCGCGCGAGCGGGGGGTGCCGGAGGCCGGACTGCTCGATGAGCGGGCCCGCGAGCACCTCGGCGGTCGCGCCGACGCCGAGGAGCCGCCCGCCCGCGATGACCGCGAGGCGGCTCGCGTAGTCGGCGACGAGCTGCAGGTCGTGCGTCACGACGAGCACCGTCGTGCCCTCGTCGTTGAGCGTGCGCAGCATGTCGAGCAGTTCGCCCGCTCGGGCGCGGTCCTGGCCGAACGTGGGCTCGTCGAGGGCGAGCACCGGGGCGCCCGCCACGAGCGCCGTGCCGACCGAGAGCCGGCGCTTCTGTCCGCCGGACAGCAGGAACGGATGCTGCTCGGCCAGGTCCTCGAGGCCGAATCGGCGCAGCATCCGGTCTCGCGCCTCGGCGACGGCCGCGTCGTCGAGTCCCTGCAGCCGGAGCCCCTGCTCGAGCTCCTCGCGCACGGTCGGGGCGACGAACTGGTGCTCGGGGTTCTGGAACACGAACCCGACCCGCGACACCCGCTCGCGCGCGTCGGCACGGGCCGGGTCGATGCCGAGCACGTCGACCGCACCGCGCGGAGCGGTGATGACGCCCGCGAGGGCCTGCAGGAGGGAGGTCTTGCCCGCGCCGTTCGTGCCGACGATCGCGAGGAACTCGCCGCGCGCGACCTCCAGGTCGACGCCGTCGACGACGATCGGGCCGCGCCGGCCGCCCCGCCGCACCGAGAGCCCGCTCGCCCGGATCGCGGGCGCCGACTGCGCGGGGGTGCTGCCCGTGGGCGTCAGCGAGGGCGTCGGGGCGAGGGCGGTCGAGCGCACGGGCGACGATTCGCTGAGCGGGGGCGGCAACTCGGGCATCGCGTCGAGCGCGGCCCCGAGCTCGGCGGGCGTCACGGGCAGGGGGTCGATCGGCAGACCGGCGTCGCGCAACCGCATCGCGGCGAGGGTCGACACCGGCAGCCAGACGCCGAGGTCCACGAGCTCGTCGGCGCGCCCGCGGAGGGTCTCGCGAGCGGGCCCGTCGATGACGAGCCGCCCGTCGGCGTCGAGCACGAGCACTCGGTCGACGAGGTCGACGGCCGCGTCGAGGTTGTGCTCGACGAGCACGATCGCGTGCTCGTCGTCGGCGAGCTCGCGCAGCACGGCGTACACCTCGTCGATGCCCGCGGGGTCGAGGTTCGCGGTCGGTTCGTCGAGCACGAGCACGGGCGCCGACATCGCGAGCGCGCACGCGATCGCGAGACGCTGGCGTCCGCCGCCCGAGAGGGTGTCGGGGTTCTCGGCGCGCCGGTCCCACAGGCCGACGAGCTTGAGCGCGCGCTCGGCTCTCGCGAGCACCTCGGATGCCTCGACGAGCTGGTTCTCGGGCGCGAAGCAGACCTCGTCGAGCACGGTGCCGGTCACGATCTGCGCGTCGGGGTCCTGGAAGACCATCGCGACGTGTTCGCTGAGCACGCCGACGGGGTGGTCGCGACTGTCGAGGCCCGCGACGCGCACGGTGCCGTCGAGCTCGGCGGGCACGGCGTGGGGGATGAGCCCGTCGAGCGCGAGCGTGAGCGTCGACTTGCCGCAGCCGCTCGGCCCGAGCACGAGCACGACCTCGCCGGGTGCGATCTCGAACGAGACCTCGGCGGGGGTCGGCCGCTCGGCGCCCTCGTGGCGGATGCTCACGCGGTCGAGCTCGAGAAGGGGGGATCCGGGCATGCTGAGGACAGCCTAACTGCGCCCTGTGAGCGGCAGTGGCGGGGTGACGGGCGCTCGCGCACGGTCGCGGGAATACCCCGGTCAGGCCCGATGTTGTATTGATGTCCGGCAGGTGGAGCCTCCACGCCGGGAGGAGGAGAACGTGGGCATCAGCTATGTCGAGTTCGAGGACGAAGCCGGGATCCTGCGTCGCTATCGCAAGCACGTGAACGGCCGGGGCCTCGTCGCCACGACCGCCAAGGTCGACCCGACCGCGTTCGTCGACCCGACGGCCTACGTCGACCCCGGCGCCGAGGTGCAGCGCGGCGCCCAGATCGGCCCTCGGGCCTGGATCGAGAGCAATGCGATCGTCGCCGAGCGCGCCGTGGTGGGCGTGAACGCCCGCGTGGGCCGTCAGGCCGTCATCGGCCGCAGCGCCGTGCTGGGCCCGTACGTCACGGTCGGCGTCGGCGCCAAGGTGCACAACGCCGCACGCGTGCCGCGCGAGACCGTGATCGCCGACGGCGACGAGTACCGCGCCACGACGAAGGACCTGCGCCGGCTCGGCCTCGCGGCCTGAGCCGTCAGGAGCGCAGCGCCCCCGCGAGCAGCTCGAGGGTCTGCTCGCGGCCGGGCGTCGCGTCGCTCGGCTCGACCGCGTACGAGCCGCCGATCGGCGCGATCATGACCTCGTCGATGCCGTGGCGCTCGGCGAGGGCCTTCACCTCGGATGCGGCGCCGGCGGCATCCGCGATGACCCAGCGTCGTTCCATCGCGTCGATCAGGCCCTCGGCGTCGGAGTCGGCCGGTGCCGCGAGCGCCTCGTCGACCGTCTCGAGCGGTCGCATCGGACGGTTCAGCCGCAGCCGCGCCATCGAGCGCAGCTGCGGCAGCGCGCGCTCGCGCGCCTCCTCAACGGTCGGAGCGACCGACGCGTTCAACGTGAGGAATGTCTCGGGCGACGGGTGCGCCTCGCTCGGCCGGTACTCGGTGCGGTAGAGCTCGAGCGCGCGCTCGAGCCCCTCGCCAGAGAAGTGGTTCGCGAACACGTAGGGCAGGCCGAGCTCGGCGGCGAGCTTCGCCGAGTAGTCGCTCGAGCCGAGCAGCCAGAGCGTCGGCACCGCGGTCGCCGCGGGCGTCGCCTGGATCGGGTACTCGCGCCCGCTCGTCAGGCGCAGGGTCGCGCCGTCGGGCGAGAGCAGCGAGAGGATGTCGGCCACGTGGTCGGGGAACCGGTCGACGTCGGCCGTCGGCCCCGACACCCGCAGCAGCTGGGTGATGACGGGGTCGCTGCCCGGCGCACGCCCGATGCCGAGGTCGATGCGGCCCGGGGCGAGCGCCTCGAGCGCGGCGAACTGCTCGGCGACGACGAGCGGGGCGTGGTTCGGCAGCATGACCCCGCCCGAGCCCACCCTGATGCGTTCCGTGCGCGCCGCGATCGACGCGATCAGCACGGGCGGCGTGGTCGACGCGACCGCCGGCATGTTGTGGTGCTCCGCGAACCAGTAGCGGGTGAAGCCGAGTCGGTCGGCCAGCTGCGCCAGGCGAACGGATGCCGCGACGGCACCTGCGCTGGTCTGGTCGGTGCGCACCGGCACGAGGTCGAGTACGGAGAGTCGGGGCGAGGTCGTGTCCATCCCCTGCGCCAACCGCGTCGGGGCATCGGGTATTCCGTCGACGGGCGGGTCGAGGAGCGACGAAGGAGCGTCTCGAAACCCGAATGAGCGTGTTTCGAGACGCGTCCTCCTTCGTCGGGCGCTCCTCAACCCGCGGATGGGACAGGGACACCCCTGAGGCGATCGGAGGGACACCCCCGGTGACCGGGAAGCGCGGAACTCGTTGGATGGGATCTCGTCGCGAGTGCTGCATCCCGATCGATGCGGCCGCCGGGCCGGTTCGAGGACCGAGAGGCCGGCCCGCGAACGCAAACCCGAAAGGAACCATCCGTGAACACCCCTGTGCCCCCGACCGGCGCCCTCCTCGTCGAGGCCGCCGCCGACGATCTCGCGCTCTCGCTGCGCGAGGCGTTCGCCCGACTCGACTCGATGCTCGACGGCCGCCTCGTGCTGCCGGGCGAGCCCGACTGGGACGCCGCCAGCACCGCCTGGAACCTCGACGTCGACCAGCGCCCCGCGGCCGTCGTGATCGCCCGTTCGGCCGCCGACGTCGCCCGCACGATCGAGCTCGCCGGCCGCTACGGCCTCGCCGTCGCCCCGCAGGGCACCGGCCACAACGCCGGTCCGCTCGCCGCCGACCACGGGCTCGCCGACGCGATCCTCGTCCGGACCCACGAACTGCGCGACGTGCACGTCGACGTCGAGCGCCGTGTCGCCCGCGTCGAGGCCGGCGCCCTGTGGGGCGACGTCGTCGCCGCCGTGGCGCCGCACGGACTCGCCGCGCTCGCCGGATCGTCGCACGACGTCGGCGTCGTGGGCTACACCCTCGGCGGCGGCGTGAGCTGGCTCGCCCGCTCGCACGGGCTCGCCGCCAACCAGGTGCTCGCGGTCGAGCTCGTGACCGCCGACGGCCGCCACCGTCGCGTCGACGAGGAGCACGACCCCGACCTGTTCTGGGCCGTCCGCGGCGGCGGCGGCGACTTCGGCGTCGTGACCGCGATGGAGTTCCGGCTCTTCCCGATCGCCGAGGTCGTCGCGGGCATGCTGCTCTGGCCCGTCGAGCGGGCCGACGAGGTCGCGCAGGCCTGGGCCGAGTGGACGCGCACGGTGCCCGACTCGGTGCAGAGCGTCGTGCGCATCCTGCACCTGCCGCCGCTTCCCGAACTGCCGCCGTTCCTCTCCGGCCGCTCGATCGTCGTGGTCGAGGCCGTCGTGCTCGAGGCATCCGACCGCGCCGACGCGCTGCTCGCCCCGCTTCGCGCCCTCGCGCCCGAGCTCGACACGATGCACCCGCAGGCGCCGGCCGAGCTGCTCGCCCTGCACATGGACCCGCCCGGGCCGGTGCCCGGGCGCGGCGACGGCATGACGCTGCGCGAGCTGACGCCCGCCGCCGTGCGCGCCTTCGTCGGCGCCGTCGGCGCCGGGTCGGAGACCGCGATGATGACGACCGAGATCCGCCACCTCGGCGGCATGATCGAGCCCGACGCGGCCGTGCAGCGTGCCGCCGACCTCGGCCTGCCGACGCCCGGAGCGACCGCCGGGTTCGATGCCGGCTACCTGCTCTACAGCGGCGCGATGGCGATGCCCGGCGCCGACGAGGCGATCGCCCGGTCGCTCGGCCGACTGCTCTCCGCGATGGAGCCGTGGCGCGCCGAGCAGGAGTACCTCAACTTCGCCGAGCACCGCCGCGAGCCCGAGCGCATCTTCGGCGGACGCGAGGGCCGCCTGGCCCGGCTGCGCGCCATCAAGCGCGCCGTCGACCCGACCCGGCTGATCCGCTCGAACCACCCGGTGGGTTGAGCGTTCGCGGCGCGCGGAACATGCCGCGCGACCCGCAGATGGGGGTGTCGCTCGCGCCCCGGCCTTCATAGGCTGGGGGCGAGCGACATCGTCGTCGCGGGACTCGGGGGAGGAACGAATGACCGTCCACTACGAACTGCCCACCACTGCCGATTTCGCAGCGCTCGCGGGGGCGCATCACCCCGCGATCACGATCTATGCGGCGACCTCACCGGTCGTGAGCGAACGCGAGCGGGCCGAGGTCGCCGTGAAGAGCGGCTTCGACGACGCGATCGAACAGATCAAGCAGGGCGGCGCATCGGCCGCCGAACTCTCGGCACTGCGTGCCGAACGCGACAAGATCCTCGGCGACCAGCGCCTCTGGGGCGGACTCGCGCGGTCGATCGCGATCTTCGTCGCCCCCGGATTCAGCGAGGTCTTCGTGCTGCCGAACCGGCTCGACGATTCGTGGCACGTCGGCTCCCACTTCACGCTCGGCCAACTGCTTCGTGCGCCCAGCCAAGACCAGGAGGCGTTCGCCATCACGCTCTCGGCGCACGAGTGGTGCGTCTGGCACGCGACCCCGACCGACCGAGCGGTCAAGCTCGAGATCGACCAGTCGGGCGCCGCGAACCTCGACGAGGCCACGAACCGCGAGCCCGGTGAGGATCGCCCGCGAGGCGCGGCCCGCGGCGGCGTGCCCGGTCAGGGCGGCGCGAGCCGACTCGTCGGCGACGAGGGCCGCAAGACCCTGCTCGACCAGTACTCGAAGCGCGTCATCGAGATCGCCCGTCGCGAACTGCTCGCGCGCGACCCCGAGGAGCGCGTGCCCGTCTTCGTGTTCGCCGCCGAGCCGCTGCTCAGCCTGTTCCTCGCGAACACCCGCAACTCGCGGCGCGTCATCGCCGTGCCCGGATCGCCAGACCGCCTCGGCGCCGCCGAGGTCGACGAGGCCGTGCGCCAGCAGCTCGCCGCCCTCAACGTGCGCGAGGCCGAGCAGTCGCTGCGCCAGCTCTCGGAGGGCACGGCCGGCCGCATCGAGCGCGACCTCGCCGCGATCGGCCGCGAGGCGGCCGACGGCGCCGTCGAGACGCTCTGGTTCGACTTCACGACCTCGGTCAACGGCACGCTCGACCGCGAGTCCGGTGCGATCGAGTTCGCGAGCGGCAACGGCTCCGGCGAGGCGCTCGCCGACGGCACCCGCGCGGGCGACCTGCTGCCGCAGCTCGCACTGCTCGTGATCGCGAAGGGCGGCAAGGTCGTCACGGTGCGCAGCGACGACCTCGACGGCACGGTGTGGTCGGGCCCGGCGGTCGCCGAGCTTCGGTTCGCGCTCGCCTGACGGCTCGCACACGAACGACGACGCGGATGCCTCGGGGCCGGCCCCGAGGCATCCGCGTCGTCGTTCGTCGCCGGTGAAGCGGTGAGGTCGACGCTCAGCGGAAGGCGGGCACGCGTTCGCGCAGCGGCACCCGGAAGCCCTCCCGCCAGCGGAACCTGATGATGATCTCCTGGGCGTGGGAGTCCTCGATGATGGCCTCGACGGGCACCTCGGTGAGCACCCGGGGCTTGGGTTCGCCGGGGGCGGTCTCGCGGAGTTCGAGCCAGAGGCTCTCGGGGTGGGCGACGACGCCGGGGTTGGCGGCGACGAGCTCGAGGTGCCAGCCGTGGCTGGGGGCGAGTCCGTGGCCGGTGACCCGGATGAGGCGTGCGTCGCAGGTCTCGACGACGGTTGCGTCGAAATCGGCGAGCGAGTAATCGCAGTGGAGCTGACCGTTCATTCCGCCGAAGGTACGCCGCGTCGGCGCGGTCGGCCTCAGTGCTGACGCTGAATCGCGGCCCGTGCCCGCCCGCAGGTCTCGCGCCGGACCGCAGGTCAGCCGCCGGCACCAGGTCACGCGCCGGCTCGGGCGCCTCCTAGGCTGACAGGCATGCGATTCGGATTGTTCGTTCCCCAGGGCTGGCGTTTCGACCTCGTCGGCATCGATCCCGCCGACCACTGGTCGACCATGAGCGACGTGGCGGCGTTCGCCGACGCACCCGACTCGCCCTACGAGTCGATCTGGGTTTACGACCACTTCCACACGACCCCCGTGCCGTCGCCGACCGAAGCCACGCACGAGGCGTGGACGCTCATGGCCGCGTTCGCCGCCTCGACCTCGCGGGTGCGGCTCGGCCAGATGTGCACATGCATGAGCTACCGCAACCCCGCCTACCTCGCGAAGGTCGCCGCGACGACCGACCTCATCTCGGGCGGACGCATCGAGATGGGCATCGGCGGCGGCTGGTACGAGCACGAGTGGCGCGCCTACGGCTACGGGTTCCCGCCCGTGCCCGAGCGGCTCGGTCGCCTGTGCGAAGGCGTCGACATCATGCGCCAGGCGTGGACGACCGGCCAGGCGACGCTCGACGGCAAGTACTACCAGGTCGACGGCGCGATCGTGCAGCCGCAGCCCTTGCAGCCGGGCGGCATCCCGATCTGGGTCGCGGGCGGCGGCGAGCAGGTCACCCTCAAGATCGCGGCGACGTACGCCGACTACACGAACTTCACCGGCTCGCTCGAGGAGTTCGCCCACAAGGACGAGGTGCTGCGCGGGCACTGCGCCGCGATCGGGCGGGATGCCGCGGAGATCACCCGATCGATGAACTTCAACACCGTCATCGGGTCGTCGGCGGCGGATGTCGCGGCCCGTCTCGCGCGGATCGAGGAGCGGTACGTGCCGCACCTCGGAGCCGAGGGTGCGGCGAAGGCGGTGCACGACTACTACGTCGCTGCGCCCGGAGCACTCGTCGGCACGCCCGACGAGATCGTCGCGAAGCTCGAGGCCCGCCGGGCGGTGGGCCTCGACTACGCCGTCTTCTACGCCCCCGAGGCGGCGTACGACCGCTCGGGGCTCGAGCTGTTCGCCGCGGAGGTCGCGCCGGCGCTGCGCTGATCGTCGTGCTCGTCGTGCTCGTCGTGCTCGTCGTGCTCGTCGGGGCGCCGGCCGCGGGCGACTTGCAGGACTATTCGGTCGGCGGGTCTGCATGCGGGGGTGCTTGCGCGCTGGTCCTGTAAGTGGGTCAGGCGCGCAGCGCCGGTTCGCGCAGACGGCCGGATGCGGCGGCGCTGTGCCCGTCTGCAGCGCTGGCGAACCTGATCGCGTGCGCCTCGATCGGCACCGCAATGAGATCGCCGGCCACGAGGTCACCGGGCAGTTCGACGGGTGCGAGCACGTGGCATCCGCCCGCCGCGAAGCGCACGGTGACGGGCGACACGCGCGCAACCGACACCCGGCCGATGAGACGCGCTTCGGCCCAGCCGGGCCGATGCGGTCCGAACCGGGCGTCGATCGCGATCTCGGGCTGACCGCCTGCGGCCGCGTCGCCCGATCGGCCGTTCGTGACCGACTGCACCGTCGCGAGCACGACGCCGAGGTGCCGGGCGTGATCGACGCCGTCGGCCGCGGCGGGCGCGGGATCGAGGTGCGCGAGCGGGGTGCCGCTGCGCTCGGCGAGCCGCACCATCGAGAATCCGCCGACGATGACGTCGGTCGTGGTCACCCGCGTACCCGCGGGCCACTGCGCGGGGGCGATCGGATCGGGGATCGATCGCCGCAGGGTCGGCAGCAGACGCGTGAGCGTCATGCGAGGTGCCGCGTGGTGGGAGGCATTCCTCCGTTGTACGCCGGTCGGGCGCACTGTGCGCGATTGTTACGGGACGCAGACGGCGGGGCGGCGAATGCTCACACGAATTCGACGGTCGCCCCGAGCGCTGTGAGCGACCTAGGCGGCGAGCGCCTCGTCGAGCTTCGCGCCGAGCTCGGCGTCGGTCGGCTCGGTGAAGTGGGTGCCGTCGGGGAACACGACCACGGGGATGTTCGTGCGGCCCGAGATCGACTTCGCGACGTCGGCGGCCTCGATGTTCACTTCGAGGTCGACGTAGTCGTAGTCGACGCCGCGCGCGTCGAGCAGTCGCTTCGAGCGGCGGCAGTCGCCGCACCAGGCGGCGCCGTACATCGTGATGCGGTCGGGGTGCGTTGCAGGGGAAGTCACACCGATACCCTACGCAGGAACCCTCTCGGTTATTCCCGCGCCGACGAGCCGCATGAACGCGCTGAGCTGCGCGACGCCTTCGGCCCGGTGCGGGAGCCCGTCGACGAGGCCGGGGGAGTACACGAGGTACGCCGCCCACTTGGCCCGCGAGATCGCGACGTTGAGGCGGTTCTTGAGCAGCAGGAACTCGAGGCCTCGCGGCGCGCTCGCCGCCGAGGATGCCGCGAGCGAGACGATCGCGACGACGGCCTCTTGGCCCTGGAACTTGTCGACGGTGCCGACGGGCACGTCGGGGAATCCGGCCGTATCGAGCGCCTCGCGCACGGTGCCGAGCTGAGCGTTGTACGGCGTGACGACGATGAGGTCGCGTTGCCCGAGCGGTCGCGGCGGCGACGTGACCGGACCGTTCGGCGAATCGTTCGCATCGGTCCACTCGCGACCGATGAGCGAGCGCACGAGGTGAACGACCGCGTCGGCCTCTTCGGGCGAGAACGTCGCGTTGCCCTCGTGCTCGACCGGGATGGGCGTGACCCCGGGTGCGACGCCGTCGAGCGAGCGGCTCGCCGCGACCGGATGCGAGTGCAGTTCGCCCTCGTACGAGAGCCGCGACACCGGGGTCGCGACAGCGGGGTGCATGCGCCGGCTCTCCGCGAGGAAGTAGCCGAGCTCCGCCGGCAGCACGTCGTGGCCGTCGGCGACCCAGCCGAGCGCGGAGGCGTTGACCGGTTCGGGGTGGAGCGCCTGGCTCACCTGCGGCAGCTGCTGCGGGTCGCCGAGCAGCAACAGGTTGCGGGTGGCCACCGAGACGGCGATCGTCGAAGCGAGCGAGAACTGCCCGGCCTCGTCGATCACGAGCAGGTCGAGCGAGGCACGCGGGATGCGGCGCACGTTGCAGAAGTCCCAGGCCGTGCCGCCGACGACGTAGCCATCGGTGCGCTCTGCGGCGAATTCGGCCACATCGTCTTTGCGCCCGAGCGCGGTGAAGCCGTGCTGCGCCGCCTCGCCCGCGTCTTTCAGGTGCTTCGCGACGCGGTCGCGATCGAGCCCCGCACCCACGACGGCGTCGAGCAGGTTCTCGACGACCGAGTGCGACTGCGCGACGACGCCGATGCGCCAGCCGTGATCGCGCACGAGCGCGGTGATCACGTGGGCGGCGAGGTAGGTCTTGCCCGTGCCGGGAGGGCCCTGCACCGCGAGATAGGAGTGCTCGAGCCGGCGTACTGAGTCGACGACCGCCGCCTGGTAGTCGTGGTCGCCGCCGAGCGGCGCGAGTCCACCGATCGCACGCGGCGGGTGGCGCCGCAGGATGTCCATCGCCGGGTCGAGCGGCAGGTCGGGCGTGCGTCCCGGGATCGGAGCCGCCCATTCGGCGATCGCGTCACGCAGCGCGTCGGCGCGCGGCGGGGCGCCGGGCGCGATCGCGAGCGGCAGCTCGCTCCACGTGAGGCCGGGCTGACCGCGCTCCTCGACCCGTACGCCGGCATCGGAGACCTCGACCACCGTCGCGTACGACCACGCGCGCTGGCCCGGCCGCGTCGACTGCGAGTGGAACGGAGCCGGCCAGTCGTAGAGCAGGAACACGTCGCCGCCCACGCTGAACCTCGACCCGGGGGCGATGCGCCCGTCGAGCAGGAGTTCGCGGCGAGCGCTGTTCCACCTCGGCTCCTCGTACCAGTTGCCGACCGCACGAGATCGCTCGGGGTCGACGACGAGCACGTCGCGGTGCTCCTCCCAACTCTCGAGCGGCTGGTCGCAGCGCAGGTAGTGCGACCACCAGAAGCTCTTCGCCTCGCGTGCGTGGTAGTCGATCGCCGCCGACGCGAGCGCGAGGGCCTCGGTGTCGGCGTCGCGGCGGGAGGCGCCGACCGTCGCGAGACCGCCCCCGGTCGCCACGACGCGGCCCGCGCGGGCGGCGAGCTCCGCCGCCTCCTCGCGCTCGCGCACGAGCGACCTGAGCTGCAGCGCGAGGGGCGAGGCCTCGTAGATCTTGCCCTCGGCGCGGTCGGCGAGCATCGACGCGGCGACGGGGCGTACGCCCTCGCGAGCCCCCACTCCGAGCAGCCAGTCGCGCAGCCGCAGGGTCGAGACGCAGTCGTACCGGTTGTAGTCCGCGAGGTCGTCGAGGATTCGCGCGGCCTCGGCCGCGGCATCCGCAGCCTCGACCGGCGACGTCGTGCCGTGCGCCTGCGCGAACGCCTGCAGCTCGCCCGCCCTCACGTATTCGGTGATGGAATCGGCGCCCGACTTCACGTCGGCCTCTCGGAGCTCTGCGCCCATGTAGAGGGGCTCGAGCTTCTTGATCGAGTACGAGCGGCTGCCGACCCGCACCGCACGCTTCACGATCGGGTAGAGGTCGACGAGCACGCCGTCGGCGAGCAGCTGGTCGACCTCGGCCTCGCCGACGCCGTGGCGAGCGGCGATCGAGGTGAGGTGGGTTCGCTCGTAGCTCGCGTAGTGGAAGATGTGCAGGTCGGGGTGCACCTGGCGGCGCAGCTTCACGAATTCGAGGAAGCGCACGAGCGCCTCGCGCTCTTCGGCGAACGAGTGCGCCCAGAACGCCGTATAGGTCTCGGAGTTGTCGACCATGCCCCAGAGGTAGTCGAGGTTCCACTTCGTGCCGTCGCCCTCGGTGTAGAGCGGGTCGCCCTCGAAGTCGAAGAAGAGGTCGCCTGCGCTCGGCTCGGGGATCGCGGCGATCGCCCGGGCGTCGCGCACGCCGACCGGTGGCGGCAGGGGCGGGTCGCCCTCGCGCCAGGCACCCGAGGCGACCGCGTCGGCGGCCTCGACCTCGGCGCGCAGCTGCAGCCGGGCCTGGGCGCGCAGGTTGTCGAGCGTCGCCTCCATGATGTGCGGCACGGGCTCGTGCGTCGCAGCGAGCTCGTCGATGGTCGTGATGCCGGCCGCCGCGAGCGGCTCACGCTGCGTCACCCGGAGGCCGCCGACCATGAGCACGTCGCGGTGCGCCTGCACCTCGAGTTCGCAGGTCGGGCATCGCCCGTCGTGGCCGTAGCGCGGGTCGCCCCAGACGACGGGTTCGAGGTCGGCCACGCGGTCGTCGACGATGCGCTGCAGGCGCGCGATGCGCTCGCGGTACACCGGCAGGATGTCGTCGAGCCGGTGCGCGCTCACCGTGCCGTCGCCGAGCAGCAGCTCGACCGTGTCGTCGAGCGGCACGCCCAGCCGGGTGAGCTGCTCGGCGTAGGCGGCGAGCTGCAGCAGCGCCGTGACGCGCGCGTGCCGCGCGAGCTTCGAGTCCTGTACCCGGTAGCGGCCGTCGGGCTGCCGCACGATGAAGTCGGCGAAGCCGATGAACCCCTGCCCCGGAACCGGTTCGTCGGAGAACGTCGCCTGGAAGACGACGGGCGCGCCGGCCTCGAACGCGGCGATCGTCGCGGCCGTCGCCGCGGCCACCTCGTCGGGCTCGCGCACGTCGGGTCGGGGGATCTCGACGACCCCCGATCCGAACTCGGCCCGGTACCGCTCGAGCACCCGCTCTTCGTGCGCGTCGCCGAGCTCGCCGGCACGCCGCAGCATCGGGTCGTCGAGCGGTGCGAACAGCGTGTCGCGCCCGAGCTTGACGTCGAGCTCGCGCAGGAACGCGAACTCGCAGTCGCTCGCCTTCTTGAGGTCGCTCGCGCTCGTCACGACGATGCCGTTCAGCAGGCCGGCGTTCTTCAGCAGGTACATCTGGCGTGCTCCTCTCGCCGGGCGTGCTCCCACGGTAGCGGCAGCGTGCGACATCCCCGGCGCCTCGGGCGCGACGAGCGGGTGGGATGCCGCTCCCGACGTCGCGGCGTAGGGTGACGGCCATGGCGGACTGGGAGGACCTGCGGCGCCTCGCGCTCGCGCTGCCCGACACGAGCGAGGCGGTGAGCTGGGGTTCGGCGCACTGGCGGGTGCACGGCAAGGGGTTCGTGTGGGAGCGACCGCTGCGGAAGACCGACCTCGCCCACCTCGGCCTCGACGAGCAGCCCGGGCCGATCATGGGCGCCCGCGTCGAGGACGAGCACGAGAAGCTCGCGCTCGTCGACGAGGATGCCGACGTGTTCTTCACGATCCCGCACTTCGACGGATGGCCGGCGATCCTCGCCCGGCTCGACCGCATCGGCGACGAGCGGCTGGACGAGCTCGTCGAGGAGGCGTGGCTCGTGATGGCGCCGCCGAAGCTCGCGCAGGGCTGGGTCGGCGAGCGCGACAGCGAGTAGCGCGCCGGCGTGGTCTCGATACGGCGCTGCGCACCTACTCGACCGACGACGGCGCTGCGTGCCGACTCGACCGCCGGAGTCAGTCGACCACCGAAGTCGCGGCGCCTACCCGAGCCCGCCGCGCGGCAGCCCGAGCAGGCCCTCGACGGCGTGCAGCGTGAGCTCGCCGCGGTGCGCGGTGTCGCCCCAGCGCACGAGCGCCTGCGCGTTGAGTCCGTCGATCATGCCGAGCACCTGCCACGCCACGCCCGAGGCATCCGTCGTCTCGAAGTCGCCCGACCGCACGCCGGTCTCGATGACGCCCTGCAGCACCGTCTGCCAGGCGTCCATCTGCTCCCGCACGGCGAGCGCGAGCGTCTCGTTGCGCCGGCCGAGCGCCCACGCCTCGACCCAGACGACCGTGACGTCGTCGCGCGATCCGTCGAGCACTGTGCGGATGAGGGTGCCGAGCTGCGCGCGCGGCCCGTCGAGCGTCGAGACGAGCGCCTCGACCTCGGCGATCTCGGCGCCGACGACGGTCGCGAAGGTGCTCGCGATGAGCGACTCCATGCTGGGCACGTAGTGGGCGACGAGGGCGGGCGCGACGCCGGCGCGCGCGGCGACCGCGCGCAGGGTGACGGCTGCGAGACCCTCCTCGAGGGCGAGCTCGCGGGCGGCGCCGACGATGTCGCGGGTGCGTTCGTCGGGCGACTTGCGGGCGGCGCGGGGTCGGGTCGGCGTTGACATGATCACCCATCATAGGTAATCTCGCAGCAGTATTGATCATTTGGTCAATAAATTTCGAGGACGCGACGACGCCGCCGGCGCCGGGCGACCACGACATCTCGAAGGGGAGACCACGCATGGCCTGGCGCATGCCGAGTGAGACCGCACCGCACGAGCGCACCTGGATGGCGTTCCCCCGAGAGGGCTTCACCCTCGGCGAGGAGGCCTCCGAGCGCGAGACCGGCTACGCCGCCTGGACGGCCGTCGCCCACGCCGTCGCCGAGTTCGAGCCCGTGACGATGGTTGTCGACCCGACCGAGATCGCCCGCGCGAAGCGCATGCTCAGCGGCGACATCGAGATCGTGGAGGCTCCCCTCGACGAGTTCTGGATGCGCGACTTCGGCCCGACCTTCGTCGTCGACGACGAGCGTCCCGGCGTGCTCGGCGCGGTCGACTGGACCTTCAACGGCTGGGGCGCGCCCGAGTGGGCCGAGTGGCGCAAGTCGGCCGAGATCGCCCGCTTCATCGCGCCGCTCGTCGGCGCCGAACTGGTGTCGAGCGTGCTCGTCAACGAGGGCGGCGGCATCCACGTCGACGGCGAGGGCACCGTGCTCGTCACCGAGACCGTGCAGCTCGACCCGCGCCGCAACCCGTACGCCGACAAGGCCCGCGTCGAGGCCGAGCTCGCCCGCACGATCGGCGCCACCAAGGTCGTCTGGCTGCCGCGCGGCCTCACCCGCGACTACGACGAGTTCGGCACCAACGGGCACGTCGACATCGTCGCGACGATCACCTCGCCCGGCACCCTCCTGCTGCACGCGCAGCAGAACCCCGAGCACCCCGACTTCGAGGTCACGCGCGAGCTGCGCGCGGTGCTCGAGCAGGCCACGGATGCCGCGGGCCGCAGCTTCGAGATCGTCGACATCCCCGCGCCCGCGACGCTCCGCGACGAGGAGGGCTTCGTCGACTACAGCTACGTCAACCACCTCGTCGTGAACGACGGCATCATCGCGTGCGGCTTCGGCGAGGAGCAGGCGGATGCCGCGGCCCGCGAGATCCTCGAGGCCGCCTACCCCGGCCGGCGGGCCGTGACGGTCGACTCGCGCGACATCTTCGCCCGCGGCGGCGGCATCCACTGCATCACCCAGCAGCAGCCGGTGGTGGCCCGATGAGCGGCATCGACGTCGTCGAGGCGCCGATCGCACGCCTGCGCGCCGCGCTCGAGGCCGGCGAGACCACCGCCGTCGAGCTGCTCGACGCGTACCTCGCACGCATCGCGGCCTACGACGCACCCGGCACCGAGACGGCCCTCAATGCGTTGGTCGTCATGAACCCGGATGCCGCGGCCGAGGCCCGCGCTTCCGACGAGCGCCGCGCACGGGGTGAGACGCTGGGCCCGCTCGACGGCATCCCGTACACCGCCAAGGACAGTTACCTCGCCCGCGGCCTCACCGCAGCCGCCGGCAGCCCCGCGTTCGAGCACCTCGTCGCGCAGCGCGACGCGTTCACGATCGAGCGGCTGCGCGCCGGCGGTGCCGTGCTCATCGGGCTCACGAACATGCCCCCGATGGCGAACGGCGGCATGCAGCGCGGCGTCTACGGTCGCGCCGAGAGCCCGTACAACGCCGAGTGGCTCACGAGCGCGTTCGGCTCGGGCTCGTCGAACGGCTCGGGCACCGCCACCGCGGCGTCGTTCGGGGCGTTCGGCCTCGGCGAGGAGACCTGGTCGAGCGGCCGCGCCCCGGCGTCGAACAACGCCCTCTGCGCGTACACGCCGTCGCGCGGCGTCATCTCGGTGCGCGGCAACTGGCCGCTCGTGCCGACGATGGACGTCGTCGTGCCCCACGCCCGCACCATGGCCGACCTGTTCGAGCTGCTCGACGTCATCGTCGCCGACGACGTCGAGACGCGTGGCGACTTCTGGCGCGCGCAGCCGTGGGTGCAGATCGCGGCATCGTCGGAGGTGCGGCCCGAGTCGTACCCGGCGCTCGCCCCGGTCGACGCCGTGGCGGCGCGTGACACGCTCGCCGGCAAGCGCGTCGGCGTGCCGAAGATGTACATCAACGCCGACCCCGAGTCCGGCACCAACCCTGACGGCGGCATCGGCGGCCCGACGGGCGAGCGCATCGAGACGCGTGCGTCGGTCATCGAGCTGTGGGAGGCCGCGCGTCGCGACCTCGAGGCGGCCGGTGCCGAGGTCGTCGAGGTCGATTTCCCCGTGGTGTCGAACTACGAGGGCGACCGCCCCGGCGCACCGACGGTGAAGACCCGCGGGCTCGTCAGCGAGGAGTTCCTCAAGTACGAGATCGTCGACCTCTCGGCGTGGGCGTGGGAGGACTTCCTGCAGGCCAACGGCGACCCCGCGCTCTCGACGCTCACGGGCGTCGACGGTGCGACGATCTTCCCGCAGCCGGCGGGCGCGCTGCCCGACCGGTACACGGGCTTCGACGACGACATCGCCGAGTACCCCGGGCAGGTGCGCGAGCACCCGTACGCGTCGTTCACCGACATCCCCGAGCTCGAGCAGGGCGTTCGCGGCCTCGAGGAGACCCGCCGCGTCGACCTCGAGCAGTGGATGGACGAGCAGGGTCTCGACGCCGTCGTGTTCCCCGCGGTCGCCGACGTCGGCCCCGCCGACATGGACGTGAACGAGGCCTCGGCCGACCTCGGCTGGCGCAACGGCGTCTGGGTCGCGAACGGCAACCTCGTGCCGCGCCACCTCGGCATCCCGACCGTGACGGTGCCGATGGGCACGATGGCCGACATCGGCATGCCCGTCGGCCTCACGTTCGCGGGGCGCGCCTACGACGACACCGCGCTGCTCGCGCTCGCCGCGGCCTTCGAGGCCACCGGCTCACGTCGCACCGAGCCGCCCCGCACTCCGCGCCTCTCATAGAGCCCCGCCGGTCGAGTAGCGCCCGACGGCGTCGGACGCGTATCGAACAACCCTCCGCACCACTCGCGCTTCTGTAGGAACTTCTGCCCGGCGCGCGGCGTATCGGTGCCGACACGCCGCACAAGCCACGGAAGTTCCTACACTTCGGATTCGGCGGGGCATGGGTTTCGATACGCGTCGTCGCTGCGCGTCGGCGCTACTCAACCGGCAGGCGGGTGCCCGCGCTCCGCCACCAGCGGGAGGGTCACTGCACGTCGACGGTGATCTCGTCGAGGCCGGTGGCGCCGTCGGGCACGACGGGCCGCTCCTCGGCGGTCTGCACCTCGCCGTCGGCCCCGGTGGCCCGCACGCGCAATGTGTGGCTTCCGGCGGAGGCATCCGGCCATTCGAAACGCCATTGCACCCACGTGTCGTCGGAGATCGCGGTCGCGAGCTCTGCGGGGCGCCACGGGCCGTCGTCGACCTGCACCTCGACGGCGGCGATGCCGACGTGCTGGTGCCAGGCGACGCCGGCGACGACGACGTCGCCCGCGGAGACCGACTGCCCGCGCCGCGGCACGTCGATGCGCGACGAGAGCTTGATGGGGCCGCGCTCGCTCCAGCCGCGGTCGGTCCAGTAGGCGCGGGCGCGGTCGAACCGGGTCACCTCGAGGTCGACCACCCACTTCGTCGCCGAGACATAGCCGTAGAGGCCCGGCACGACCATGCGCACCGGGAACCCGTGCTCGACGGGCAGCGGCTCACCGTTCATGCCCACCGCGAGGATCGCGTCGCGGTCGTCCTGCAGCACTTCGATGGGCGTCGACGCCGTGAACCCGTCGGAGCTGCGCGAGAGCACCATGTCGGCGTCGGCATGCGGCTTCGCCCGGGCGAGCAGCTCACGGATCGGGTGGCCGAGCCAGACGGCGTTGCCGATGAGATCGCCGCCGACCTCGTTCGACACGCACGTGAGCGTCGTGATGCTCTCGGCGAGCGGAAGGGCGAGCAGTTCCTTCCACGTGAGCTCGAACTCCTCGTCGACCATGCCGTGCACGCGCAGCTTCCACTCGGCCGGGTCGAGCGTGGGCACGGCGAGCGCGGTGTCGATGCGGTAGAACTCGGCGTTCGGGGTGATCACGGGGGAGAGCCCGTCGATGCCGAGGTCGGCGCCCGCCGGCACGGTCGCCTTCGACGTCGGCGCCGGCAGGCGGATCGCCTCGCGAACCGCGTTCACCGCACGCCCGCCGGCCTGGATCGCGGCACCGCCGAGCGCGGCGAGCACGCCGATCGCGGCGGCACCGCCCGCCCAGCCGAGGAACGCGCGACGGGTCGACCCCGCCGGACGGGTCGGGGAGGCGCTCGGCGACGTCGCTTCGGGCGGGGATGCTGCAGCGCCGGCCGGCATCTCAGCTCGCGGCAGCCGCTGCACGAGCAGTCGCAGCGCCACGATCGCGCCGACACCCGCGACGAGCGATGGCACGACGGCCAGCATGGGGGCGTTCGCCCGGGTCGCCGCAGCGAGGGCGCCCGCGACGCCGAACGCCGCGAACACGACCATGCCCCACGGCGGCCTGCGGGCCTCGAGCACGCCGGCTCCGCACGCGGCGACGAGCAGCACGAGCACGATGCCGCTGACGAGCGCGACCTTGTCGGCGGTGCCGAACAAGGCGATCGCCGTATCCTTCGCCCACGGCGGCGCGAGGTCGATGAGCGCGGCGCCGATGACGACGACCGGCCCCGACTCGGGCGCGACGACGGCCGCGACGAGCTCGCCGAGGCCCGCGCCGAACGCAGCCGCCGCCGCACCCGCGACCGCAGGCCGCCACCAGGTGCGCGTGCTCGTCATGGCCACAGCGTACGCGCCGCCTCCCGCACGAACCGCTCGGTTCGGGGTGACGTTCACGAACCGTAAGATCCCGGTGGCCGGTGGCCGGTGGCCGGTGGCCGGTGGCCGGTGGCGGGTGGCCGGTGGCGGGTGGCCGGTGGCCGGTGGCCGGTGGCGCGGGCGTCGGAACGCCGCCCGGGTCAGGCCACCGTCGCGTGCTCTCGAACGAACGCGGCCGCGGGCACCGCGAGCGACGCCCCGATCTCGGCGGCGGGCCGCTTCGCGCCCTTCACCTCGAACGAGTGGTTCGCGTTCTCGATCCAGTCGACGACGGCGTTCGGTCCGACGCGCTCGGCGACTTCGTCGAGCTGCTCGTTCGGGATCGCGAACGGGTCGTTGCGCCCCTGCAGGAACAGCATCGGCACGGTGATGCCGGGCAGGTGCTCGTCGCGCGGCTTGTCGGCCTTTCCGGGCGCGTGCAGCGGGTACCCGAGGAACACGAGGCCCGCGGCATCCATGCCCTCGGCCACCGCCATCGAGGCCATGCGCCCGCCGAACGACTTGCCCGCGGCCCACCGGGGTTCGCCGGGGAAACCGGCCTGCGCCGCGCGTTCGGCCGCGGCATCCATGACCGTGCGCCATGCCGCGATCGCCGCCGGCGGCCGGTCGGGGAAGCGGCGGCCCGCCTCGCGATAGGCGAAGTTGAAGCGCAGGGTCGCGAACCCGTCGTCGTTCAGGGCGCGGGTGAACCCCGACATGAACGGATGCTCCATGCCAGCGCCCGCACCATGCGCGACGACGATCGTGGCCTCGGCGGCACCGCTCGCAGGCCGGGCGTACACGCCCGAGACCGTCGTGCCGTCGAGGTCGACGGTGATGGCCTGCTCGAGCGCGGTGAGGGTCATGATCCGAGTCCTTCGAAGATGCCGCCGATGCCCTCGATGACCGACCCGGCACCGTCGACGAGGTCGCCGACCGCCGACGTCAGGTCGAGCACGCCGCCCGCCGCGTCGATCGCCGAGGCGATGTCGACGGTGGCCGCGGTGAGGTCGCCCATCGTGTCGAGGTTCGTGCGGGCGAGGGCGTCGGCCTCGAGCCGCAGCTCGGCGAGCCACTCGCGTTCGAGGCCGAACAGCACGGCGTACGGCAGCAGCCGCTCGTGCAGGTGGAAGCGCTCGACCCGGGCCGAGGTCGCGGCATCGACGCCCGCCGGCGATGACGACGCGGCGGTCGAGGTGGTCGGGGCCGGGCCGGGCGTCGCACCGGCCGCGCCACCGAGGGCGGGGCTCGCACGGAGTTCCGCGCCACTCGGGGACTGCAGCACCCGCAACCGGTCGGCCTCGGCGACCTCGATGTAGCGGCGGAGGCCCGCGAGGTGTTCGCGGTGCGGACGCGACGGCGGCAGGAACCGACGCCACGACGACGGTGTGGCGAAGATCGTCGCGATCGTGACCGCGAGCGCGGCGAGGGTGCCGAAGAAGGCCGGCCAGTCGCCCGCGATCAGGGTGAAGACGAGCAGCAGCGCCTCGACGAGCATGCCGAGGTAGGCGAGCACGGTGAGCGTCGTTCCCGGCCAGCTGACCCGGCGCTCGGCGACGAGGCCCTCGCGGGCGAGCTGCATCTCGGTGACGAGGAGGAGGGTCTTGAGGCGTCCGGCGAGTGCGCGGCGGTCAGCCGAGAACCGCCGCAGGCGCTCGCCCGTGTGCTCGGGGCCGAACAGCGCCTCGAGCAAGGCCGTCTCGGCCGTCGTGAGCCGTGCGCTCTCCATGAGCTCGACGCCGATCGGTTCGCGGTCGCCCGCGGCGACGAGCCGCACCTTGCGTTTGACCGCGAGGTCGATGAGCGCGGCCGCCGCGGCACGACGGTCGGCGTCGACGAGCACGGCGTCGCGCAGCACGGTCGACCCCCGCTCGGGCGAGTACTGCACGATGGGTGCCGTCACCGGTTGCGCGGCGAACGCGCGCGCGACGAGCCCGAGTACCAGGATGAGGCAGGCGGGCACGATCGCGAGGAGGACGACGGCGGTCAGCACGCGCCCAGTCTAGGGATCATGCACCGGGCGACGCGCGGGCCCCCTCCGCCGGATGTCGGAGGGGCGGCGTACCTTGACTGCCATGACGAACCTGCTGCACACCGAAGCCCCGCGTGACGTGCTCGACGAGCCGTGCCCCCGGTGCGGTTCGGCGGCCGTGCGCGCGATCGTCTACGGTCCGCTCGACCTCGCGGTCGAGACCGAGGCGGTCGTCGCGTTCCCGACCGATGACGAGGCGCCGATCTTCGACTGCCGCGACTGCGGCTTCGAGTGGGGTCTCGCCGTGCGCGACCTGCTCGCGTAACGCCTACCACCCACTCCGGTGGTCGAGCAGCGCGCGACGAAGGAGCACGCGTATCGAGACCAGGTGACCGGGTTTCGAGAGCGGCTCACAGGGTCTCGATACGCTCCGTTGTCGCTACTCGACCACCGAGCGGCTACCACCCCTCGCCGAGCACTCGGTCGAGCATCTCGACGAAGAACTCGGCCGACTCGGTCTCGACGCAGAGCGGCGGCTTCGTCTTCAGCACGTTCTGGTGATCGCCGGTCGGCTGCATGACGACGCCGAGCTCGAGCAGCCGGTCGCAGATCGCGCGCGTCTCCGCCGTCGCGGGTTCGAGGGTCTCGCGATCGCGCACGAACTCGACGCCGAGGTAGAGCCCGAGCCCGTGCACGGCTCCGATGAGGGGATGCCGCTCGGCGAGCTCCTCGAGCATCGACTTCAGGTACGCGCCTGTCGTGGCCGCGTTCCGCTGCAGGCCCATCTGCTCGTAGGCGTCGAGCACCGTGAGCCCGGCGATCGACGACGCGGGGCTTCCGCCCGTCGACGAGAAGAAGTACCCCTGGGTGCGGAACCGCGCCGCGATCTCGCGCGTCGTGATGACCGCGCCGAGCGGGTAGCCGTTGCCCATCGCCTTCGCGACGGCGACGACGTCGGGCACGACGCCCTGCTGCTCGAAGCCCCAGAACCACTCGCCGAGTCGCCCGTAGCCGGCCTGCACCTCGTCGGCGATCGCGAGCCCGCCGGTCTCGCGCACCGCCGCGTACACCTCGGCGAGGTACCCGTCGGGCAGCGGGATGCCGCCGGCGTTTCCGTAGAAGGTCTCCGCCATGAACGCGGCCGGCGGCTTGCCCGACGCGGCCAGTTCACGGATGCGCGCCGCGGCCTCGGGCGCGTAGCGCGAGGCATCCGCCCCTCGATATCTGCCGCGGAAGGAGTTCGGCGCTTCGACCGCGTGCACCCAGTCGGGGCGCGTCTCGAGCGCATTCGGATTGTCGGCCGTCGACGTCGAGACGGCGTCGGAGCCGTAGGTCCAGCCGTGGTAGGCCTCGAGCACGCTCACGACGTCGCGGCGACCGGTCGCCGCCAGCGCCACGCGGATCGCGAGGTCGGCGGCCTCGGACCCCGAGTTCACGAGGAACACGGTGTCGAGCGGGTCGGGCAGGAGCGACGCGAGCCGCTCCGAAAACTCGACGACGGCCTCGTAGTTGAAGCGCGAGTTCGTGTTGAGGCGGCGGAGCTGCCGGTGCACGGCATCCGCGAGGCCGACGTGCCCGTGCCCGAGCGGCGTCACGTTGTTGACCATGTCGAGGTAGACGCGGGCGTCGGTGTCGGCGAGGTGCTCGCGCCAGCCGCGCTCGATCTGCGGGGGCGCGTCGTAGTAGTGCTCCTGCACCTCGGCGAAGGCGGCGTTGCGCCGCTCGACGAGCCCGGCCGCGGCTTGAGGAGCGCCCGCCCCACCGGTGGTCGAGTAGCGAGCGCCAGCGAGCGTATCGAGACCCCCGAGCCCCAGCATCGGCGCCGGGTCGAGCGTCGCCGCGAGCCAGCCCGCCGCGTATTCGGGGCGAACGAGGTGCGGCGCGTCGGCGCGGCCGAGTCGCACCCGGATCCGCGTGCGTGCGGGCACCACCCACTCGCCGTCAGCGCTGAGCGTGGCGCCGTCGACGACGAGGTGCTCGGACGCCTCGAGCCGCTGCGGTGCGGCGTACCAGACGTCGACGCCCACGGGCACGGTCGCCGGTGACACCGGCGAGAGCGTGCGGCTCGCCGTCAGGCGTGGGATGCCGCGGGGCAACCAGGCAGCGGGTGCGCCGGTGTCGAGCGCGTCGAGCGCGAGCCGCTCTTCGAGGGCCTCGCCCTCGAGCCACGCACCCCCGTCGACCGTCTCGGCGAACACCGACACGTCGAGCTGCACCGCACTCCGGTGGTCGAGGAGCGACGAAGCACTCCGGTGGTCGAGGAGCGACGAAGGAGCGTATCGAGACCCCGTGTCCGGCTCTCGAAACTCGGTCGCGGGGTCTCGATACGGCGCTGGCGCGCCTACTCGACCACCGGTGGAGCCCTCCGGAGTCTCCGCGCCGAGCGCATCCGCGATGACCGCCGTCATGACGTCGGCGGGCACCGAGGTCGCCTGCTCGAAGATGCGCCACTCGCGGTCGAGTGCGGCGCGCGCGTACTCGTTGGCGTCGCCGTCGAGTTGCACCTGGTGCTCGCCGCTCACGACGAGCACGGCGCCGCGCAGCACGACGAGCGGCCAGAGCGCGGCGATCTCGGCCGGTGCGAGCGGGCGCAGCTCGTGGAAGGCCCGTACGGCCGGCAGCACCGAGGCGGGCTCGGCGCCCGCGTGGTGCAGCACCGACGAGATCGTGATGGCGAGCTCGCCGACCGCCCAGCTGCGGGTGACGTCGCCGAAGTCGATCATGCCGTCGGGCACACGCCGGCCGCCGTCGAGGCGGCACACGACGTTGTCGTCGGTGAGGTCGAGGTGAACGGCCTGCTGCGGCAGCTCGTCGGCGAGGCTCGCCACGGCGCGCCAGGCGTCACGTGCTGCATCGATCACGAGCTCGCGCCGGTGCGGGTCGGGGTGGTGCGGCGCGAGCAGTTCGACGACGCGGTCGGCGAAGCGCGGATCCCACTGCAGCACCCGGTCGAGCCCCGGGTGGTCGAGGTCGGCCAGCGCGAGGCTCGCCGTCGCCGCGAGCTCGCCCATGCGGGCGACGACGCCCGGCGCGAGATACGCGTCGCCCGTCAGGGTGCCGCCGTCGAGGAACCCGAGCAGTCGCACGGCGAGCGGACCCTCGCTCGTGTCGACGACGACCGAACGCGAGCGCCCGTCGGTGCCCATCGTCGTGGTGGCGACGCGTACGCGCCCGGTCGCGGCGATGCGCTCGGCCGCCGCGTCCTGTGCGGCGAGTTCGGCGGCGGTGAAGGCGGGGTTCGTGATCTTCACGACGCCGATCGGCGCGGCGCCGGGCAGCGCTCCGGCGCCGAGCACGGCGCCGAGCGCAGCGCCCGCCCCGAGGACGACGCCGGCATCGGGTGCGACTCGGGCCGCGGCATCCCACGCGAGGAAGTTCTGGTCCTGCTGGCTGCCGAGCGACTCGAGCTCGACCTCGAGCCCCCACTCGGCGGCGACGATCGCGCGCACCTCGTCGGCCGGCAGCGCGGGCGCCGGCAGTTCGCCCACCGAGAAGAAATCGAATCCGGTCGGTGCAGCGGTCATCGTCGGCCTTCCTGGGCGGCCGACACGTCTGCGCGCCGCTCCGCTACGAGACTAGACGGCGCGACGCGAGCTCAGGCGGCCGCCCGCGCCCACACGACCGCGGCGATGACCCGCCGGTTCTCGTCGGCGCAGCGCAGCAGGCCGAGCTTCGCGAAGATCGAGCGCACGTGCGACTCGACCGTGCGTTCGGAGAGGAAGAGCCCGGTCGCGATCGCGGCGTTCGACGCACCGCAGGCGAGGGCGCGCAGCACGGTGAGTTCGCCGGCCGTGAGCGAGGCGAGGTCGGGTACGCGGGCGTCGATCCAGTCGAATTCTGCGCTCGTGGTCTCGGGGGCGAGAAGCTGCCGCATGGCGCACTCCTTCAGGTGCGGGCGATCCTCGGCGGGGCGCGACCGTCGGGCAACGGTCGTACGGGGAGCCGGCTCGTCGAGGTGCTCGCCGACAAGGCTACGGATGCCTCCGGTGCACGCCGTACGTAGTCGGGTACGTAAATCGGGGCTCACGCGAGTCGGTGCCGTCCGCCGCGGGGTCGGTCGCGCGCCGGCCCGTCGCGATCGTCAGCCGCCGTCGGCGAGCCCCCTGAGCTGGGCGCGCCCCTCGACGCCGAGCTTCGCGTAGATGCGGTGCGCATGCGCCTCGACGGTACGGGTCGACAGGCCCAGCCGAACGGCGATCTCACGGTCGGAGTGTCCGCGTGCGATGAGCGCGGCGATCTCGACCTCGCGCTCGCTGAGGTTCGGCCCCAGGCTCGCGCGCGCGATCGCGATGGTGTGCAGGCGGCCGGTCGTCGCCTCGATGCCGCGCACCCGTAGTTTCGACGCGGCGGCACGTCCGCCGCGTCCGGCGGCCGCCCAGTGCACGGCGGCCTGGGCCGCAGCGTCGGTCGCGGAGACGAGGTCGCCGTCGGCTTCGAACGCCCGGGCGAGCTCGTCGAGTTCGGCGGCGTCACCGCGGTCCCAGGCGTCGGCGTGCCGGGGCGCGAGTCGCGCCCTCGGTCCGTCGAGCCCGTCGGCGACGTCGCGGATGCGCTCGCCGAGCCCGTGGGCGCCGTGGCGGACGGCATCGTGCAGCGCGCGCAGCGCCAGCCCCGGAGCATCCTGGTCACGAGCGAGCTCGGCCGCCGCGATCGCGCCCGCCGCGGCCTCGGCGGCCCGACCGGCGGCGGCGTCGACGAGGGCGGCGACCCGTTCGAACTGCGGGCGGCGATACCGGAACGCGGGCAGCCATTCGGCGCGGGCCTGTTCGAGCGTGCGCGCGGCGCGATCGAGGTCGCCGGCGAGCGCGGCAGCCTCGGTGAGGTCGGTGAGGTTGAGCGGCGACCAGCCGGTGCGGTCGTCGTCGCCGATCGAGGCCTGCGCGGCGGTCAGCGTCGCGAGCGCCTCCGTGATCCGGCCGCTCCGCACGAGCGCGCGGCCGGTGAGGTTGAGCAACCGGCCGTCGAACGGGGGCGGCGCGTCGCGATCGGCCGCGAGCACCCGGTCGGCGAGCTCGGCGGCCTCCCGCATCCGGCCGGCCAGGTGCAGCGCGAGCAGGTGCGCGTCGAGCAGCACGGTGCGCAGCACGGCCGCGTCGTAGCCGCCGCGGGCGGCGACGTAGCCGGGCTCGGCCACGACCTCGATCCCGTCGCTCCGGCCCGCGCAGCCGAGCGCCGTCACCCGGGCGACGGTCGCGAACGCCGTCGCACGATCGGTGCGCCCCGGGTAGTCGAACGCGACGTCGGCGAGCGCGAGCGCCCGGCCGGGGTTCGCGTGGAAGGCGTGCAGCCAGGCGAGCATCGCGGCGAGCTCGGCACGGTCGGCCTCGGCAGCTGCGGCGGCGAACGCGGCCTCAGTGCGGGCGATCGCGGCGTCGGGCTCGCCGAGCACGAAATACCGGTTGCCGGCGTCGACGACGAGGGCGTCGACGGGCGGGTCGGGCGCGTCGAGCAGGGGCGAGAGCAACGCGGATGCCTCGTCGCTGCGGCTGCGCAACGACAATGCGTAGGCGGCGAGCGTCGTCGCCGCGATCGGCCCGCCCTGCTCGGCGGACGCGGTCGCCAGCCGTGCCGTGAGGTCGAGGTCGAGCCGGGCGAACGCGGCCGCGGCAGCCTCGAGCAGGAGTCCGGCGTCGCCCGGTGCGCTTGTGCCGTCGGCCTGCAGGCTGAGCATCGCACGGGCGACGACGTCGAGATCGACGCCCGTGCGCTCGACCGCGTCGAGGATGCGCCCCCGGAGCCGGCCGGCCCGCAACGGGCCCATCGCCGCACGCCGTGCCTCCGCGAACAGGGGATGCGCCGGGCGCAGGGTGATCAGACGGCCAGGGTCGTCGATCGCCGCCTCGATGACGCCGCGCGCCTCGAGGTCGTCGAGCAAGCGAATGTCGGCGTCGGGAACGGCCTCGATGATCGCCGCGAGCGGGAACGGCTCGAGCAGCGACACCGCGTCGAGCACCTCGAGCGAGGTGTCGTCGAGACCGACGAGGGTCTGCTCGATGAGCGCGCCGAGCTCGGAGGGCAGCGGACTCGCCGGGTCGGGCACGAACGGCGTGCGCGCGGTGGGATCGTCGCCGGGCCTGGGAGCGCCGGGGGCGCCCGCAGCCGCGAGGGGCGCACCGTCGGATGCGGCGACCGCGGTCTCGGCGTCGAGTGCTTCGCGCCAGTCCTTCGCGATGTGCGTGATGTACAGCGGGTTGCCCCGACTCCGCTCCCACAGCCGATGCGCGGCGACGGCCTCGAGCGGCCGTTCGAGGATGGCCGAGGCGAGCCGACCGGTGCCGGCCTCGTCGAGCGGTGCGACGTCGAGCCGCTCGACGACGTCGTCCTTCCACAGCTCGACGACGACGTCGGGCAGCGGTGCGGGCGTACGCGCCGTGAGCACGAGGCTCGTGTTGGGCCGTCGTGCGAGGGTCTGCACGAGCAGTGCGGACATCGGGTCGAGCGCATGCACGTCGTCGACGAACACCGCCGTCGGCCGATCGCCCGGGCTGATCTCGGCGGCGAGCCGTGCGAGCAGGTCGAGTGTCTCGCCGCCGTCGCGCGCGAACGCGGCGAACGCACCGAGCGATTGGTGCTGGGCGGTGCGGCTCGCCGTCGCCCACACCGCGCCGAGCCGGTGCCGCCGCACGATGCGGTACAGCTCGCGCGCGAGACGGGTCTTGCCGACGCCCGGCGGGCCGACGAGCAGCGCCCCGCGACGCGAGCCCGACGCGGGCGGTTCGACGAGCCGGCGCGCCATCCGGGCCAGTTCGTGATCGCGACCGACGATCGGCCATCCGTCCACGGTCTCATCATGCTCCTCGGTGCCGGTGCGACGGTAGGGCGACACGGTCGGGCGCGTGCGAGCATGGCTGCATGGCATGGGTCTACCTGGCGCTCGCGATCGGCTTCGAGGTCGCGGCGACGAGCTTCATCGGCAAGACCGAGGGGTTCACGAAGCTCTGGTGGACGATCGGCGTGCTCGTCGGCTACGGCATCTCGTTCGCGATGCTCGCGCAGGCCGTGCGCGAGCTCGAGATCGGCATCGTCTACGCGATCTGGTCGGGCGTCGGCACGGCCGCGATCGTCGCGATCGGCGTGATCTTCCTCGGTGAGAGCCTGACCGTGCCGAAGCTCGTCGGCATCGCGCTCATCATCGCCGGGGTGATCGTGCTCAACGTCTTCGCGGGGCAGTCGGCCGCGCACGGGTAGCTACTCCTCGACGAGCTCGGCGCGGATGCGGCGCAGGTCCTCCATGAGCGACCCGATCAGGATCCAGTGGCCCGACTTCGGCGGCGTGACGACGAGCGGCGCCGTGAGCGCCGGGATCGCGCTCGTCATCGGCTCGGGATCGACGTCGGCGAGGTGCACCGCGAGCCGCACGTCGTGCGCCGCGCGCCGGAGCTGCTCGGCGATCGCCTGCACGGTGGGCTCCTCGGCGAGCGACGGGTCGTAGTGGTCGAACGTGGCCCGGGTCATGCCGATCACCTGGGTGACGATCGGGCTCAGGCGCTCGAGCAGCGTGCGCATCTCGCCGAGGTCGGTGCGGTGGGCGGAACGCCTGGGGTTGAGGGTGAGCGACTCCTCGCCGGCCGTGATCGCCGCGTCCGCGGCATCCCGCATCGGTCGCATGAGGCGCGCCTCCACCATCAGCTGCTGCAGCTGGGGCGGGGACTGCGGGGTCTCGAGGGCGCCGGCGAGGCGGTCGAGGGATGCCGCGAGCTCGCCGCCGAGCAACGCGAGGTCGCGGCGGGCGGGGGCCACGGCGACGGGCGGCACGATCGCCACGTTGACGACGAAGCCGATCGCCGCGCCGATGAGCGTCTCGATGACGCGGTCGATCGCGTACTCGGGCGACGAGGAGCCGAGCGCGAGCACGAGCATCGCGCTGATCGCGACCTGGTTCGAGGTCGCGGGCGTCATCTTGAGCGCCCAGGCGACGAGCATGGCGACGACGATCGCGACGAGGATGATCCAGCTCGACTGGCCGACCGTGAGCGAGATCGCGGTCGCGATGAGCACGCCGAGGATGACGCCCACCGAGCGTTCGATGGCCTTGCCGAACGACTGGTTGACGCTCGGCTGCACCACGAGCAGGGCGGCGATCGCGGCGAACACCGGCAACTGACCCGGGATCAGCCAGCCCGCCACGAGCCACGCGGCGATCGTCGCGACCGACGCCTTCGCGACCTGCAGCAGCGGCGGGCGCTTCGCGGCGCGGAGCGTGGAGCTGATCCCCATGGAGTCCATTCTCTCCGCTCGCGCTACGCGCTGCCGGAGGTCCGTGCCATGATCGCGGTGTGGCCGACCGTTTGATGCTCCTCGACACCGCCTCCGAGCACACACCGGAGGATCTGCCTCGTGGAGGGGTGAATTGACGCTCTCCGGGTTTTGGTCATATGTCCACGCCGACGACGATGCGGAGGGCGGGCGTATCGCCCAGCTTGGCCGGGACATCGCAGCGCAATTTGAGCTGCTCACCGGCGAGTCAATCGAGCTCTTCCTCGACCGGGACTCGCTGGAGTGGGGCGCGCAGTGGCGCGAGCGGATAGAAACCTCACTGGCGGCAATCGCGTTCTTCGTTCCCGTACTCACCCCCCGCTATTTCGCGAGTGCAGCTTGCAGGTCCGAGCTACAGACCTTCTCCCGACGTGCAGACCAACTTGGCTTGCGTGCCCTGCTACTGCCCGTTCTGTATGCGGACCTGTACTTCGATGAGGGCGAGGACGAGCTGGTTGAACTTGCGCGATCGTTTCAGTGGGTCGACTGGCGTGAACTGCGTTTCAGTGATCGGACCGATGGCTCGTACCGAAGGACAGTCCACGATTTGGCTCAGCGGCTTGTGACGGCGAACAGGGTTGCTGAGACGCCCGAGTCGACCGAGGCGACTCTCGAAGTCGCCGAGGAACTGGACGCGCCCGGGACGCTCGACATCCTTGCGTCCTATGAAGAGTCACTTCCCGCCCTAACGAGCACATCGAACAATATTGCCGAGCAGATCGCGCGAGTGGGCCAAATAACCGCTGCCCAGACACCTCGGCTCGAGGCTGTCCCGTCGGGAACGACTCCTTTCGTGTGGCGCCTTCGGGTTGTCGGTGACCTCTCGAATGAACTCGCGTCTCCAGCGGCTGAACTCGCGGAGCTGGGCGAAGAGTTCACGCTCAAGCTTCACGACATGGATGCTGGCGTCCGAACCATCATTGAGACAGCGCCGAGCCAGCCACAGAACCGGGACGAGTTTTGTCGCTTCTTTGCTCAGGTACGGCAGCTTTCTGCCTCCGCTGCCGCAGCCCTCTCACCTCTCGAACGGATGCTCGAGAACGCGGCCGCACTTGAAAGTCTTTCCCGCGAGATTCGGCCGGTCATTCGGGAGATGCGCCAGGGAGTGACTCTGGTGCTGGAGGCACAGCAGGTCATGGCCGGTTGGGTGTCTCTGATCAACAATCTGGACTTCGGTTGCGGTGAGGCCGCGATCGATGGCCCCGAGGTGGAAGGCTGATACCAATGCCCGAGAGTTCCGACAAGTTGCTTTTGCTCGACACCGCCTCCCTCTACTTCCGCGCCTTCTTCGGCGTGCCCGACTCGATCAAGCGGGCCGACGGCACGCCCGTCAATGCGGTGCGCGGGCTGCTCGACATGATCTCCCGGCTCACGACCGACTTCGGTCCGACCGAGCTCATCGCCTGCTGGGACGACGACTGGCGCCCGGCCTGGCGGGTCGAGCTCATCCCGACGTACAAGGCGCACCGGGTCGTGCGCGCGGTGCCCGGCGGGGTCGACGTCGAGGAGACACCGCCCGGACTCGTCGCGCAGATCCCGCTCATCCGCGAGGTGCTCGGCCTCATCGGCGTGCCGATCGTCGGCGCCGCCGAGCACGAGGCCGACGACGTGATCGGCACCCTCGCCACCGGCGCCGGGCGGCCCGTCGACATCGTCACGGGCGACCGCGACCTGTTCCAACTCGTCGACGACGCGGCATCCGTTCGCGTCATCAACACGGCGCGCGGCATGTCGAAGCTCGAGCTCGTGACCGACGCGACGGTGGTCGGCAAGTACGGCGTGCTGCCCGAGCAGTACGCCGACTTCGCCACCCTGCGCGGCGACAACTCCGACGGGCTGCCCGGCGTCGCCGGTGTGGGGGAGAAGACCGCCGCAGGGCTCATCCAGCAGTACGTCGACCTCGACGGCATCGTCGCGGCCGCCGCCGATCCCGCGGTGAAGATGGCGGCCGGGGTGCGCACGAAGCTCGTGGCCGCCGCCGACTACCTCGCGGTCGCCCCGACCGTCGTCGAGGTCGTGCGCGACCTCGACCTGCCCGAGGTCGACGCGCACCTGCACCCGGTGACGGGTGCGCGACGTGAGGCGCTCGAGCGGCTCGCCGACGAATGGAACCTCGGCGGCTCGGTCACGCGCGTGCTCGCGGCGCTCGACGCGACCGCGTCGGTCGAATAGCGCGCCGACCCTCACCACCGGAGCCGCTCCCTACTCGACCACCGGAGCCGCGCTACACCTCGATCGTCGGCGGCGGGGGTGCGAGCCAGTACCCGGGCGCCGGTAGATCGATGCCGGCCGAGGCGAGCCAGATCACCACGAACGCGTAGGCGGCGACGAGCACCGCGAGGCCGCCGAGCACGAACGCCGTGCGCACGACCCACGACCGTCGTACCCCGGCGCGTCGGTACCGGGCGAGCCCCATGCCCGCGACCCAGATGCCCGCGCAGCCGAAGCCGACCGTCCACACGCAGCGCAGCGCCTGCCCGTCGAGTGGTGCGAACAGTGCGATCACGAGGGCACCCGCACCGAGGAGGAGCCCGGTCCACGCGAAGAATCGGGCGAAGCCGATGCTGCCCGTTCCGTCGTCGCGCCACCACGGCTGGCTCTCGTCGGTCATGCTCCGATCGTAGGCGTGAGGCTGTGCGGTCGGGGCCCATAACTGGGATGCTCGAACCTGTGACGAACGGACTGCACAGCCACCCCACCGCCGACGCCGCCGCGATGCTGCCGGTCGACGGCACGGCCGGCACGCTCGCGGGCCGAGTCTTCGACCCCGCCGCGGGCGGGCCGAGCGTCGTCGCGATCCGCGCCGAGGGCGTCGTCGACGTGAGCCGCCACTTCGCCACGATGCGCGCGCTCACCGAGTCGGCCGACCCGGCCGCGGCCCTCGCCGCGGCCCACGGACCCGTGCTCGGCACGCTCGCCGAGATCGTCGCGAACACCCCCGACGACGTGCGCGACCCGGGCCGGCCCTGGCTGCTCTCGCCGATCGACCTGCACGTCGTGAAGGCGGCCGGCGTCACCTTCCCGGTGTCGATGATCGAGCGCATCATCGAGGAGCGCGCCCGCGGGGCCGCCGACTCCGCCGCCGACGTGCGCGACGAGGTGCTCGCGACGATCGGGGGATCGCTCGACGACCTCGTGCCCGGTTCGGCCGAGGCATCCGCCCTCAAGCAGCTGCTCATCGAGCAGGGCCTGTGGAGCCAGTACCTCGAGGTGGGCATCGGGCCCGACGCCGAGGTGTTCACGAAGGCGCCCGTGCTCTCGACCGTGGGGTCGGGCGCCGACGTCGGCGTGCTGTCGAAGTCGGTGTGGAACAACCCCGAGCCCGAGCTCGTGCTCGTCGTCGCCGCCGACGGGCGCATCGTGGGCGCGACGCTCGGCAACGACGTGAACCTGCGCGACATCGAGGGCCGGTCGGCGCTGCTGCTCGGCAAGGCGAAGGACAACAACGCGTCGGCCGCGGTCGGCCCCTTCATTCGGCTCTTCGACGGCGGGTACGGCATCGACGATGTGCGGCGCGCGGTCGTGACCCTCGAGGTCGAGGGCGCCGACGGGTTCCGCCTCGAGGCGACGAGCCCGCTCGAGCGCATCAGCCGCGACCCCGTCGACCTCGTCGCCCAGACGGTCGGCAGCCACCACCAGTATCCCGACGGGTTCGTGCTCTACCTCGGCACGCTGTTCGCGCCCATCCAGGAGCGCGACGAGGCCGGCCACGGCTTCACCCACAAGCTCGACGACGTCGTCACGATCCGCGAACCGAAGCTCGGCGCCCTCGTGAACCGGGTGCGCCACGCCGAGACCGTCGCGCCCTGGACCCTCGGCATCGACGAGCTCTACCGCGGTCTCGCCCGGCGCGGGCTGCTCTGAGTCTGCGCCGCCCGGGCGCGCCGACGCCCGGGCGGCGCGACCGCGCCTCACCCGTGCAGGGGGATCACCGGGCACGTGAACGACTTGACCACCCCGAGGTCGACCGCGGCACCCGCGTCGAGCGCGGTCATGAGCTCGGTGTCCGAGTCGATCACGCCGTCACCGTCGGCGTCGCCGATCGCGAGCGCGGCGGCGTAGCCGTCGGGGAACCCGAGGGCGTGCACCATCCAGCGTCCGCCGTTGAAGTCGCGGTCGCCGGGGGCGGCCGTGGCGACGTTCGGCTGGGCGCCGCCGAAGTCGTAGATCACGTCGAACGAGTGGGTCGGGGCGCCGGTGCCCGACAGGTTGTTGGGCGTCGCGACCGTGCGGTACTGGATGCCGTCGACGTAGAAGGCGGCGCCCGTGACGCCGCCCGATCCTGCGGCGTTCGCCGCGGTCGGCACGAGGACGAGCGCGAGGGCCGAGGCGGCGGCGCCGGCGAGCCTGATGCGGGTGCGTCGGTTCATGATGGGTTCCTCTCCGCCGGAGCGGGTCCGGCCGATCGATCCGGCCGACCTGGCCGGCCGGGCGGGCGGCCGCTCCCGGCGGCCGCTCGGCCAGTCCAGCGCGGGCTCGTCCCGAACACCATGACGGCGCGATTACCGTCCTCTTACGAGGTGCTGACGGATGCCGCGGGGCGGGCGTCCGGCGGACATGCGGGTGCGCCGGGGATCTACGCTGGCCTCGTGGCGCGCGTGCTGGTAGTCGACGACGACGTCACCGTCGCTGACGTGGTGGTGGCGTACCTCGAGCGCGCCGGCCTGGCGGTCGACCGTGCTGCCGACGGACCGGCCGGGCTCGCCGCAGCCGAGGCGAGCGCCCCCGACGCGGTCGTGCTCGACCTCATGCTGCCCGGCCTCGACGGGCTCGAGGTCTGCCGGCGCCTGCGCACGTCGCATCCCGGCGTGCCGGTGCTCATGCTCACCGCCCGCGGCGAGGAGGACGACCGGGTGCTCGGACTCGAAGCGGGCGCCGACGACTACATCGTCAAGCCGTTCAGCCCGCGCGAGCTCGTGCTGCGGGTGCAGGCGGTGCTGCGGCGCACGGGCGGCGGCGAACCGGAGTCCGCGGTGCTCGAGGACGCGGGGATCGGGCTCGACCCGGTCGCCCACCGGGCCTGGCGCGACGGTCGCGAGCTGTCGCTCACGGTGCGCGAGTTCGGGCTGCTGCAGTGGTTCCTCGGGCACCCGGGTGCGGTCGTCGACCGCGAGACGCTCCTGCGCGAGGTCTGGGGCTGGGAGGTCGGCGACCTGTCGACGGTCACGGTGCACGTGCGTCGCCTGCGCGAGAAGATCGAGCTCGACCCGGCGAAGCCTCAGCGCCTCGTGACGGTCTTCGGCATCGGCTACCGATGGGACCGCGCGTGAAGCCCGACATGCTGCCCGCCCTCGCGGTCGCCGCCGTCGTCGCGACCGCGATCGGCCTCGCCGGCGCCCTCGTCGTGCTGGCCGTCGCCCGCCGCCGTCCCGCCCTCGCCGCGGCGCTCGGCCCGCTCGCGGTCGTCGCCGCGCTCGCCGGCGGCGTGGCGGTGAGCGTGCAGACGATGCTGCTGCCCGACGCCGCCGTCTCGGCGGTGCTCTGGCTCCTCGTCGCTGCGGTGCCCGCCGCGCTCGCGGTCGGCCTCGTCTCGGCGGTGCGCACCCACCGGCTCGGCGAGGAGCGCGCCGCCGCCGTCGCGGCTCGTGAACGGGATGCCGCCGCCGAGGCCCGACGGCGCGAGGGCATCGCGTGGATCTCGCACGACCTGCGCACGCCGCTCGCCGCGGTGCGGGCGCTCGCCGAGGCGGGGGAGGACGGCGTGACCGCGCCGGGCGACGCGTTGCGCGGCATCCTCGGCGAGAACGCCCGCATGAGCGCCATGGTCGACGACCTGCTCGCCTACTCGCGGCTGCACGCGCCCGGACTCGGCATCGATCGCTCGCCGACCGACGTCGGCGACGTCGTCTCCGGCGTGATCGCCTCGACGGCCCCGCTCGCCGAGGCCGCCTCGGTCGCCCTCACGGGTGACGTCGGGGGCGATCTCGTCATCGCGGCCGACGCCGGCCGGCTCGGGCGAGCGATCGAGAACCTCGTGGTCAACGCGATCCGGCACACCTCGGCCGGCGGCGAGGTCCGGGTGCGGGCCGTCCGTGCCGGCGAGGTCGTCGAGGTATCGGTCCACGACCGCTGCGGCGGCATCGCCGAGGCCGACCTCGACAGGGTCTTCGAGCCGGGATGGCGCGCCACCGAGGCGCGCAGCCCGGGTCGACCCGACGGCGGTGCGGCACGCGGCGGCGGCACGGGGATGGGCCTCTCGATCGTGCAGCGGGTCGCCGAGCTGCACGGCGGCACGGTCACGGTCGCCAACGAGGGCGCCGGCTGCCGCTTCGTCGTCCGCATCCCGGTGGAGCCGCCGACGACCGCCTGATGGCGCGCACCTTGCGATCCATGGCATTCTGGCCTCATGGCCAGTCGACTGCATCGCGTCGCCGTGCTCGTGCTCGAGGGTGCGAAGCCGCTCGACGTCGGCATTCCCGCACAGGTGTTCTCGACGCGCGCGAGCATGCCGTACGAGGTGCGCGTGTGCGGGCCCGCGCCGGGGCTCGTGACCGGCGGCGACGGTCTCTCGTACCACGTGGCCGACGGGCTCGACGCGCTCGCGTGGGCCGAGACGGTGTTCATCCCGGGCTACCGGCACCCCGACCGCGAGGAGCCGCCGGTGCCGGTCGTCGAGGCGTTGCGTGCGGCGCACGCGCGTGGCGCCCGGCTCGCCGCGATCTCGACGGGGGCGTTCGCGCTCGCCGCGACCGGACTGCTCGACGGGCGCCGGGCGACGACGCACTGGCACTACACGCGCGAGCTCGCGGCGCGGCATCCGCTCGTCAATGTCGACTCGAACGTGCTGTTCGTCGACGAGGGGCAGGTGCTCACGAGTGCCGGCGCCGCGAGCGGCCTCGACCTGTGCCTGCACCTCGTGCGCCGCGACCACGGCGTCGGCGTCGCGAACCACGCCGCCCGTCGCCTCGTCGCCGCGCCGTACCGATCTGGCGGGCAGGCGCAGTTCGTGCCGCGCAGCCTGCCGCCCGAGCTCGGGCCGGTGTTCGCCGCGACCCGCGAATGGGCGTTGCGGCGCATCGACGAACCGCTCACTCTCGGCGACCTCGCCCGGCACGCGAACGTCTCTCCCCGCACGTTCTCGCGGCGCTTCGTCGAGGACACGGGCTACACGCCGATGCAGTGGGTGCTGCGCGCCCGGGTCGACATGGCGCGTGAGCTGCTCGAGCGCAGCGACCTCGGCGTCGAGCAGATCGCCGCCCGCTCGGGCCTCGGCACCGGGGCGAACCTGCGGCTGCACTTCAAGCGCATCCTCGGCACCTCGCCGAGCGACTACCGCGAGACGTTCGCGCGCGGCGAGTAGTCGCCCGCCCGGCGGCTACAGGTCGAGCACGTTCCAGACGATCTCGCCCTTGTCGTCGGTCGTGGAGTGGTCGTGCCGGAACCCGAGCTTCTCGAGTACCCGCAGCGACGGGGTGTTCCAGGTGCGCACGGTCGACCAGAGTCGCGTTCGGCCGGTCGAGCGGGCCGCGTCGACGACGGCCGCGGCCGCCTCGGTCGCGTACCCGTGCCCGTGCGCGCTGCGCAGCAGCTCGTAGGCGAGCTCGGGCTCGTCGATCGTCGCCCGGCCGACGACCAGCGCGCAGTACCCGAGGAACTCGTCGTCGCCGCGACGGCGCAGGGTCAGGCCGTGGATGCCGCGTGCCGGGGCGTTCTCGCGAGCGCCGGTGACCTCGGCGCGAGCCTCGTCGAGGCTCAGCAGAGCGCCCGGATCGACCTCGTTGCCCTCGCGTTCGGCCCGCGTCTCCTCGCGCTCGAGCACGAGCCGGCGGTAGCCCTCGGCGTCCCGTTCGCTCCAGAGGCGGAGGCTCAGTCGTTCGGTCTCGAGGGCGTCGGCGAGTGGGGCGTAGGGCATGGGTTCAGGCTAGCGGTGCGTGCTTGGCGAGATTCTTACGAGCACTGTCTTGCGTGCCACTCCCGCCCGCGGCATCCATCGCCGAACATGGAACCATCGCGGACTGAAAGGACCCACCCCCGCATGACCACCCGCATCGCCATCAACGGTTTCGGACGCATCGGCCGCAACGTCGTGCGCGCACTCGTCGAGCGCGGCGCCGACCTCGAGCTGGTCGCCGTCAACGACCTGACCGACCCGGCCGCCCTCGCGCGTCTGCTCAAGTACGACAGCACCGCCGGCCGCTTCGGCTACCCCGTCGAGGTCGACGGCGATGTGCTCGTGATCGACGGCCGCCGCGTGAAGGTGCTCGCCGAGCGCGACCCCGCGAAGCTGCCCTGGGGCGAGCTCGGCGTCGACGTCGTGCTCGAGTCGACCGGTCGCTTCACGTCGAAGGACGCCGCCTCGGCCCACCTCGCCGCGGGCGCCAAGAAGGTGCTCGTGAGCGCGCCGGCCAGCGGCGCCGACGTCACGCTCGTCTACGGCGTGAACACCGACGCCTACGACGCCGACTCGCACGTCATCGTCTCGAACGCCTCGTGCACCACGAACGCGCTCGCTCCGCTCGCGAAGGTCCTCGACGACCTCGCCGGCATCGAGCACGGCTTCATGACGACGATCCACGCGTACACGCAGGACCAGAACCTGCAGGACGCGCCGCACTCCGACGCGCGCCGCGCCCGCGCCGCCGCCGTCAACATCGTGCCGTCGTCGACGGGCGCCGCGAAGGCGATCGGCCTCGTGCTGCCGAACCTCGACGGCAAGCTCAACGGCGACTCGATGCGCGTTCCCGTGCCGGTCGGCTCGATCGTCGAGCTCAACGCGACCGTCTCGAAGGACGTCACCCGCGACGAGGTGCTCGCCGCGTACCGGGCCGCCGCTTCCGAGGGCCCGCTCGTCGGCGTGCTCGAGTACTCCGAGGAGGCGCTCGTCTCGAGCGACATCGTCGGCAACCCGCACTCGTCGATCTTCGACGCCGAGCTGACCCGTGTCGACGGCAAGCACATCAAGGTCGTCGCCTGGTACGACAACGAGTGGGGCTTCTCGAACCGCGTGATCGACTCGCTCACGCTGCTCGCGGGCTAGCCCCAGCGCAGACCCCGCCGCCGCTCGGTGCGCGGAGACCGCGGCGCACCCCTGCCCCGCGCCGTGGAAACGGGCCCGCCTCATCGGAGGCGGGCCCGTTCGCGTTCGCGTCCGCTCGTCCGCGATCGCTTGCGGCTGCGTGCGGGGCGGGCGTAGCTTCGGCAGCGACCCGACCGCTCGAGCGGAGGTCCGCCATGGATCCGTTGTTCTGGATCGTCGCCGGAGTGCTCGCACTCCTCGTGATCGTCATGATCGTGCGGTCGTTGCAGGTTCGACGGCAGCCGCCCTCCGAAGGGGTCGACGCCGAGCGCGCCGAACTCGAACGACGCAACGGCGAGCACCGGCGCGAGCGCGAGCGCGAGGGGCCCGACATCGGCAGCGCCGGCATGGGCTGAGGTGTCGGTCCGACGCATCGGCCCGACGCGTCGATACGTCGTCGCTCGCCTGGACGTCCGAGCGGGTCGCCCGCGTCGGCTATCGTCGGGCGGGTGCTGACCTTCACCGCGCGCGACGGCCGCGAGATCGCCTTCCACCTGATCGGCCCGTCGAACGGGGATGCCTCGGCCATCGTCGTGCCCGGCGGGCCGTGCCGCGGCGCCGAGTACCTCGAGGACCTCGCCGGTGTCGCCGACGCCACCGGGCGCACGCTCGCCGTGCTGCACCCGCGCGGCACCCCGAGCACCGGCGGCCTCTCGCGCGGCTGGTGGACCGACGCCGACGACCTGGTCGACCTCGCCGACCACCTCGGCCTCGACGAGGTCGAACTCGTCGCGCACTCGGCGGGCACGCGGCTCGCCCTCGCCGCCTGGGCGCGGACGCCCGACCGCGTGCGCCGTCTCGCGCTCGTCACGCCCGCTGCGGCCTGGTTCACCGACGCGCCGCGCGACAGCGTCGAGATCGGGCGGCGCCGCAACGACCCGCTCGTCGACCGCGCGCTCGACTCGCTCACCGGGCCCGAACCGCGCGACCAGGCCGAGTTCGAGCTCGCCCGAGAGCTCGAGGGCCCGGCCGGCTACGCCCGCTGGACCGAGCGCGAGCAGCAGCATGCCGCCGTCGGCGGGTGGTCGCTCGCCGCGCTCGACGCCTACTTCACCGGCATCCCCGACGATGCCGTCGAGCAGATCCGCAGCGCCCCGCGGCGTCCGGCGCTCGTGATCGCGGGCGACGAGGACATCCTCGTCGGAGTGCGCACCGTCGAGGCGTACGCCGACGCGATCGGTGCCGAGCTGCGCTGGCTCGACGACTGCGGACACTACCCGTGGGTCGAGCAGCCCGAGGCGTTCCGCGCCGCACTCGGCGACTGGCTGCGCGCGGGCTGAGCGCGGCGGTCGGCGTGCAGCGCGGCATCCGACCTGACCCGGATGCCGCGGCGAGTGCTCAACCGCCGACGCTGACGCGGGTCGTCGGCACCCACTCGACGGCGACGGTCGAGGGGGCGATGTCGTCGGCCTCGAGCGCCGTGCGCAGCGGCGCGACGTCGGGCACCGAGTCGCCGCCGGTCACGCGCACGACGTAGCCGGGCGACGCGGTCGCGATGTCGAGGACCTCGAGATCCTCGTCGTCGGCCCACGATCGTGCGATGCCGTCGACGTCGGAGGACTGCAGCGTCGTCGTCACGGTGCGGTACGTCGAGAGCGTGAGCGGGATCGCGACGAGCACGAGCAGCAGTGCGATCGTGATGTGCGAGCGTCGCCGGTTCACCGTCGCGAGCGGCCGGATCGTGCCCGTCGCGGTCGTCACGGGAGCCGTGCCCGGGATGGCGAACGAACCCCAGCGCTGCACCCGGTACAGCGCCATCACGACGACCCCGGTTCCGAGGATCGCCGCGACGTTCGCGACGAACAGCAGCAGCGATCCGATCGCCGCCGCATAGTCGGCGGACTCGGCGGCGACACCGACGACGACGAGGGGCGGCACGAGCGAGATGGCGATCGCCACGCCGGGGAGAGTGTCGGAGATGTCCTTGCGCACGAGTGCGATCGAGGCGACGGCACCCGTCGCCAGTGCGCCGAACAGGCTCATGAGGTCGGGCGTCGCCCGCTCGGCGATCTGCGGGTTCGTCGCGGCCGTCTCGGGCACGACGACGAGCAGTCCCACGAGGTAGCCGATCGCGATCGCCGCCGCGGCGCCGGCGATCATCGTGAACAGCGAGCGGCCGAAGTTGACGCGCTCGCCGAGCACGGTCGCGAGCATCGTGCCCTGGATCGGCAGCATCATCGGGGCGACGATCATGGCTCCGATGACCGTCGCGGTCGAGTCGCCGACGACCCCGCTCGCGGCGATGGCCGACGAGAGCGCGAGCAGGATCCAGAAGCGTCGCACGCGCTGCGCCCGACCCGGCTCGTCGAAGAAGACCGCGTCGCGCATGTCCTCGATCGTGTTGAGCGCGTCCGACGGCGGCGGCGGGTACACGGGCTCGGCCATTCGAGGTTCCCCCTCTCGACGACTTGTGCCGAGCGTACGACCGCGGCGAGCCGAATCGCGGGATCGACGCGACGGGCGGTGCGGCGTCGGCCCCGGGGCATCCCCAGCGATCGCCGTCCGGCCGCGCCGCATGCGGAACGGGCCCGCCTTCGTGAGAAGGCGAGCCCGTTCGAGCGACAGCCGGAGGCTAGTTCGCGGGGTAGTTCACGGTGACGCCCATGGTGCCGCCCGTGTTCTGCGAGGTGACCGTGATCGTGACTCCCTCGTCGGCGACCTTGACGCCGCCGAGCGGGTTCGACGGGTCGTTGAACGCGTCGACGTTCGTGTCGTCGAACGTCGCGTCCTGCGCCTCGGGCGGCGCGGCAGCATTGAGCGTCTCGACGTGCTGCGCCTTGCCCTTGCCGACCACGACCTCCTTGTGGAGCACGACGTCGGCGAAGTCCTTCAGGCCGAAGGTCGCGTCGAACGGCTGGCGCCGGTTGCTCGGAGCCGTGCCGTCGCTCCAGCCGAACTTGGCCGACCGCGCGTCGACCGGAAGCGCGAGGCCCGCGCCCTGGTGGTCGATCGTGTTGTTGTCGGTGTACGCCTCGTTCACCATCCAGACCAGCAGGCCCTCCTGGAACGCGAAGTGCTCCACCCAGTCGGGAGCCGTGAGGCCCTTCGAGAACTGGTACGGCCCGACCTGGAGGGTCGAGTCGTAGCCGGAGTAGGTGCGGTTCTCGGCGAGGTAGTAGCGGTCGCCGGTCGAGGAACCGGTTCCGTCGCTGCGGGTGAAGCCGCCCACGGCGGTCCAGCCGTTGTCGCCCGACTCGACGTCGTCGCTCAGCAGCGTCGTGCCGCCGCTCTTCACGACGATGTCGTCGAGGAACGCGCCCGCGAGGTGCACGCCGCCGTCGGACTGGTAGCGGAACCGGAACTGCGTGTCGGCCGAGCCGCCGGGCACCGAGTACCGAAGCGTCGTCCATTTGCCGTTCGACGTGTCGCTCAGCGACTTGCCGGCCGGCAGCCACGTCGCGCCGCCGCCGGTCGAGTACTCCGCGTAGAAGTAGTCGTAGCCGGCCTCGATGTCGTACCAGGCCTTCGCCGTGACCGTCGCCGACTTCACCTTGCTCAGGTCGAGCGTGCGGGTGAGGGTCGTGTTCAGGTCGTCGGCGCTCGAGGTCCACCACGCGTTCGAGCCGGAGTACGGCGTCGTGTACGTCTGCGTGATCTGCTCATCGGGCAGGTCGACGACGAGCGCCTGCTCCTGGCCGTCCGTCTGGAGCGCGGCCGGGCTCAGGGTGTACGAGCCCGATTCGCCCTTGTCCACGATCGCGTAGTCGAGCCAGCCGAGCTGCATCTTCTCCCACGGGCCCATGTAGTTCGGCGTCGTGCCGATGTCGTTCTGGCCGTGGTTGAGCCACGAGCCGCTCGACATGAGGGTCCAGAACGCGGTCGAGTTCTCGCCGCCGTTCGTGTCGTAGAAGTCGGGCAGGCCGAGGTCGTGCGCATACTCGTGCGCGAACACGCCGAGGCCGCCGTTCTCGGCCTCGACCGTGTAGTCGCCGATCCAGAAGCCGGTGTCGCCGATCTGGGCGCCGCCGAACTTCGCGCCCTCGGGGCCGGTCGTGCCGTAGTCGGTCGAGTTGACGTACCAGCGGTGCGACCAGATGGCGTCCTCGCCCTGGGCGCCGCCGCCGGCGTCCTCGCCCTCGCCGGCGTGCACGGCCTGGAAGTGGTCGAGGTAGCCGTCGGGCTCGTTGAAGTCACCGTCGCCGTCCGCGTCGTAGCGGTCCCAGACGTCGAACGAGGCGAGCTCGGCCTTGATGTCGGCGTCGCTCTTGCCGGCGGCCTTCTGCGCGTCGTACCAGGCGTTGCCGGTGTCCTGGATGAACTGCCAGGCGCCGCCGTAGTCCTCGACCGAGTTGTCGCCGTAGGTCGAGGCGTTGCCGGGCACCTGCACCCAGTCGCTCACCTCGCCGTCGACCGTGTAGAGCCCGTTCGACTGCTTCGAGTAGAAGTCGGCGAACGACTCGCCGTCGCCGAAGAAGAGATCTTCGTAGCTGGCCTTGTTGAAGTCGGCCATCCAGTGCGTGCTGTTGTTCACCGCACGGTCGGGCTGGGGGATCTGGTTGTGGAGCGGCCCGGGCACCGTGCCCAGCTTGCCGCTGCCCGAGTCGCCGAACTCCGACAGGATCGTGAAGATCCGTCCGGTTCCGGTGACGGACGCCTGGGCGTACTTGTCGTCGGCCGCGTCGAGGGCGACCACGCCATCCTCGTTCGGGGAGGCCTTGCCCTCCCGGATGAGCTGCTGCGCGAGCTTGCGCTGCTCGTTCTGCGACTTCGTCAGCGGCCCGGGCCGGTTGTCGAGGCGCTGGGCGGCGGCGGGAGCCGAACCGGGATCGTGGGCCGGCGGGGCCGCCACTGCCGCGGGGCCGAACGCCAGCCCCGTCATCATCGTCGCGCTCGCCGCGGTGACGGCGAGCATCGTGCGTCGTTTCACTTGCACTCCTTCGTGGAAGCGCCCGGGGTCGCCGGGCACGGTGCCGCGAGGCTAACACCGCACCCCCGGCCTGAGGAACGGCCGTTTCGAGGTTGTTACCGCTTGGTTCCGAATGTGTCCCCCGATCGTGCCGGATGTCCCCCATTGCTGTACCCCGTTCGCCATGCGGCGGCTGAACGAACGCAATGCGACCGCTATGCGAGGCCCGGATTCCCGTACTTGGACAATTGACCCACTTCGTCGTAGGCTCCTCGCATCTCGACCCCGCAACGACGCGCAAGGAGACCCGAACGTGCCCTCGACCCTGCACCGCACCGGTGCCGCACTCGCACTGGCGCTCGCCGCGAGCCTCGCCGTTCCGACGGCGGCCTCGGCCGCGACCCCCGCCCCCACGCCGGCCACGACGAGCACCTCGTCGAAGGCCGTCGGCCCCGCGGCATCCGACCGCGATCGCGGCACCGTCACGACGCCCGACGGCCGCACCTTCATCACCGACGACCAGGGTCGCGCCCTGCAGCTGCGCGGCTTCAACGCCGGCAAGTGGCAGAACGACCGGGTCACCGCCGTGGATGTCGCGGCGATGGCCGACCAGGGCTTCAACTTCCTGCGGCTGATCGTGCAGTGGGAGTACTTCGAGCCCGAGCAGGGCCACTACGACGAGGCGTACTTCGACTACGTCGAGTCGGTGCTCGACGCCGCCGACCGCGAGGGCGTGCACGTCATGCTCGACATGCACCAGGACGTGTACGGTCCGGCGTTCGGCCACGGCGGCATCCCCACGTGGGCGACCCGCACCGACGGCCTGCCCTACGAGATGGACCCGTCGAACTGGTTCAACGACTACTTCCAGCCCGCGGTCATGCGGGCGTTCACGCACCTCTACGAGGACGCCGACCTGCGCGCCGCGCAGGAGCAGCTCTGGGTGAAGCTCGCCGACCGACTCGAGGGGCACGAGAGCCTGCTCGGCTACGACCTCTTCAACGAACCGTTCGGGGAGTTCCAGGAAGGTGAGGACCTGGCGACCGCGTCGGGCCGCATCGAGGCGACGCAGCTCAGCGACATGTACGACCGGCTGATCGGCGCGATCCGCACGGTCGACGACGACGCGTGGCTGTTCGTCGAGCCGACCGTGCTCGTCGGCTACGGCGTGCCCACCCAGCTGCGCTCGTTCGACGACCCGCGCGCGGGCGGCCCGCGCATCGGCTACGCCCCGCACTTCTACAACACCGCCGTCGAAGAGGGCGGCGACTGGACCGGCGACGACGGCTTCGTCGAGAACTACGAGGCCGCGATCTCGGCCTACCCGGCGGCGAGCGGCATGCCGACGATCGTCGGCGAGTGGGGCGTGCCGAACTCGCGTACCCCGGGCAACGCGGCCCTCGTCGCCGCGCAGGTCGACTCGATGGAACGGTTCGCGAGCGGCTGGGCGATGTTCTACTGGTGCCGCAGCGCCTCGGGCGGCTACTGCGCGCTGGATGCCTCGGGGCAGGCCGCTCCCGGCAACGAACCGGCGTTCGGGCCCTACGCGCGGGCGATCTCGGGCCAGCCGGGTGCCGAGCACTTCGACGCGGCGACCGGGCGCTACACGCTGAGCTACACGGCGGCCGCCGGCCCGACCGAGCTCTGGGTGCCGAGCGCCGCGTACGCGACCGCGCCGAAGGTCTCGGTCACGGGAGGAAAGGCGCACTACGACGCGAAGAAGCAGACGCTGCGCATCACGGCGAAGCCGGGCTCGGCGGTGCAGCTGACGCTGACGCGCTGACGCTCACCCTGGGCGCGTTGAGGCTCACCCTGACGGGTTCGCGCTGGTCGTGGACCGCCGAGTCACAGGATGAGCCGGCCGGTACCCCCGCATACGGGCACGCCGGTCGGCTCATCCTGCATTCGGTCCGGCCGCCCCGCCGAGACCTCGCGTAACGCACCGGGCGGCGCCCGGCACGCGTGACTACACTCGCGATGTGAGTGCCACCCCCAGTTCCACCGTCGGTACGGCGACCGGCGAACCGCGCTTCGAGCTCGACATCGACCCGGTGCCGCGGACCGCCCGTGCCGAGGCCCTGCTCGAGGCCCTCGCGACCCGCGTCGTCATCGCCGACGGCGCGATGGGCACGATGCTGCAGCAGCACGACCTCTCGATCGAGGTCGACTTCGAGGGGCACGAGGGCTGCAACGAGGTGCTCAACGTCACCCGCCCCGACGTGATCGGCGGCATCCACGACGCGTACCTCGCGGTCGGCATCGACGCGGTCGAGACCAACACGTTCGGCGCGAACTGGTCGAACCTCTCGGACTACGGCATCGACGAGCGCATCTTCGAGCTCGCCGAGGCAGGCGCGCGCATCGCACGGGCGCGGGTCGAGGCATCCGAGGCCGACGACGGCCGCATGCGCTGGGTGCTGGGATCGATGGGCCCGGGCACCAAGCTGCCGAGCCTCGGCCACACGACCTACGACCACCTCAAGCAGACGTTCGCGCTGCAGGCCGAGGGGCTGATCGCGGGTGGGGCCGACGCCTTCCTCGTCGAGACGAGCCAGGACCTGCTGCAGACCAAGGCCGCGGTCAACGCGTGCAAGCTCGCGATCGTGCGCCGCGGCATCCGGCTGCCGATCTTCGTCGAGGTGACGGTCGAGACGACGGGCACCATGCTCATGGGCTCCGAGATCGGGGCGGCGCTCACCGCGCTCGAGCCGCTCGGCGTCGACGCGATCGGCCTGAACTGCGCCACCGGGCCGGCCGAGATGAGCGAGCACCTGCGGCACCTGTCGAAGACCTCGCGCGTGCCCGTCGCGTGCATGCCGAACGCCGGCCTGCCCGTGCTCGGCGCGAACGGCGCGCACTATCCGCTGACGCCCGCCGAGCTCGCGACCGCGCACGCCCAGTTCGTCGAGGAGTTCGGGCTCTCGCTCGTCGGCGGCTGCTGCGGCACGACGCCCGACCACCTCGCGGCGGTCGTGGAGAAGCTGCGGCCTGTCGGGGACGCGCCGGTCACGAGGCATCCCGCCCCGAACCCCGAACCCGGCGTCGCTTCGCTCTACCAGCACGTGCCGTTCCAGCAGGACGCCTCGTACCTCGCGATCGGCGAGCGCACGAACGCGAACGGGTCGAAGGCGTTCCGCGAGGCGATGCTCGAGGGCCGCTGGGACGACTGCGTCGAGATCGCGAAGTCGCAGACCCGCGTCGGCGCGCACCTGCTCGACGTGTGCATCGACTACGTGGGGCGCGACGGCGTCGCCGACATCCGCGAGGTCGTGTCGCGCTTCGCGAGCGCGTCGACCCTGCCGCTCGTCGTCGACTCGACCGAGCCAGAGGTGATCCGCGCGGGGCTCGAGCTCATCGGCGGGCGCCCGGTCGTCAACTCCGTCAACTACGAAGACGGGGATGCCGCGACCAGCCGATTCGGTCGCATCATGCCGCTCGTGAAGGAGCACGGCACGGCCGTGGTCGCGCTCACGATCGACGAGGAGGGCCAGGCCCGCACGGCCGACGGCAAGGTCGCGATCGCGTCGCGCCTCGTCGACGAGCTCACGGGCACGTGGGGCATGCGGGTCGAGGACATCATCGTCGACGCGCTGACGTTCCCGATCGCGACCGGCCAGGAGGAGACCCGCCGCGACGCGATCGAGACGATCGAGGCGATCCGCCGCATCACCACGAAGTACCCCGGCATCAACACGACCCTCGGCGTCTCGAACGTGTCGTTCGGGCTCAACCCGGCGGCGCGCAGCGTGCTGAACTCGGTGTTCCTGCACGAGGCCGTCGAAGCGGGACTCACGTCGGGCATCATCGACGCCGCGAAGATCGTGCCGCTCGCGTCGCTCTCGCCCGAGCAGCGCGAGGTCGCGCTCGACCTCGTCTGGGACCGCCGTGAGTTCGACGCCGACGGGAACGTGACCTACGACCCGCTTGCGCGGATGCTCGACCTGTTCGCGGGGGTCGACACGTCGGCGCTGCGCGACCAGCGCGCGGCAGAGCTCGCCGCGCTGCCCGTCGGCGAACGCCTCGAACGCCGCATCATCGACGGCGAGGGCAAAGGCCTCGAGGCCGACCTCGACCTCGCGCGCTCAGAGGGCATGACGGCGCTCGGCATCATCAACGACCACCTGCTCGAGGGCATGAAGGTCGTCGGCGAGCGGTTCGGCGCCGGCGAGATGCAGCTGCCGTTCGTGCTGCAGTCGGCCGAGGTCATGAAGAACGCGGTCGCGCTGCTCGAACCGCACATGGAGAAGTCCGACTCGTCGGGCAAGGGCCGCATCGTGCTCGCGACGGTCCGCGGCGACGTGCACGACATCGGCAAGAACCTCGTCGACATCATCCTCACGAACAACGGCTACGAGGTGATCAACCTCGGCATCAAGCAGCCGATCGCCGACATCATCAAGGCCGCCGAAGAGCACGACGCCGACGTGATCGGCATGTCGGGCCTGCTCGTGAAGTCGACCGTCGTGATGAAGGAGAACCTGCTCGAGCTGAACTCGCGCGGGCTCGCGAAGCGCTGGCCGGTCATCCTCGGCGGCGCGGCGCTCACCCGCACGTACGTCGAGGACGACCTCGACGGGATCTTCGACGGCCAGGTGCGCTACGCCCGCGACGCCTTCGAGGGGCTCGCCCTCATGGAGCCGCTCGTGAAGATCGCCCGCGGCGCCGACCCCGACGAGGTCGGGCTGCCGCCGCTCAAGAAGCGCATCCACGCGGCCGGTTCGCGCCTCACGCTGACCGAGCCCGACGCGATGCCGGCGCGGTCGGATGTCGCGACCGACAATCCCGTGCCTGCGCCGCCGTTCTGGGGCACTCGCATCGTGCGGGGCATCGCGCTCGCCGACTATGCGGCCTACCTCGACGAGCGGGCGACGTTCATGGGGCAGTGGGGCCTCAAGCCCGGACGCGGTGAAGACGGCGCGACCTACGAAGAGCTGGTCGAGCGCGAGGGTCGGCCGCGCCTGCGGTACTGGCTCGACCGCATCCTCTCCGAGGGGTTGTTGGATGCCTCGGTGGCGTACGGCTTCTTCCCCGTGGTGTCGGAGGATGACGACGTCGTCGTGCTGCACCATGGCGACGACCCGGCCGGCGTGCTCGGCGTGCCCGGGCTGCTCGCGCCCGACGGCGGTTCTGGCGGCACCATCGGCGCCGACCGCCTGCGCTTCCACTTCCCGCGGCAGCGTCGCGACCGGCACCTGTGCCTCGCCGACTTCGTGCGGTCGCGCGAGTCGGGGCAGGTCGACGTGCTGCCCGTGCAGCTCGTGACCGCCGGCGCGAAGATCGACGACTTCACCGCGAAGCTCTTCGCCGAGAACAAGTACCGCGACTACTACGAGGTCAACGGCCTCGTGATGCAGCTGACCGAGGCGCTCGCCGAGTTCTGGCACGCGCGCATCCGATCGGAGCTCGGCTTCGCCGGCGAGGACCCGACCGACACGGCCGGCCTCTTCAAGCTCGAGTACCGCGGAGCGCGGTTCTCGCTCGGCTACCCGGCGTGCCCCGAGATGGAGGATCGCCGCAAGGTGGTCGAACTGCTGCGCCCCGAGCGCATGGGCGTCGAGCTCAGCGAGGAGCTGCAGCTGCACCCCGAGCAGTCGACCGACGCGTTCGTCTTCCACCACCCCGAGGCGAAGTACTTCTCCGTCTGACCGCATTCCGCTGGTCGGGAGACACCGGTGGTCGAGTAGCGACGCAGGAGCGTATCGAGACCCTCGGCGAGCCGCTCTCGGGGGCGGGTCACCCGGTCTCGATACGCGTGCTCCTTCGTCGCGCGCTACTCGACCGCCGGTGGTTACGCGTGCTCCTGCGTCGCGCGCTACTCGACCGCCGGAGCGGCCGGAGTCAACCGCACCCGCCGCAGTGCAGCGAGCGCGGCCGGCCCGAACGCCGCGAGGCCCACGACGGTCGTGACGGCGCGCAGCGTGTCCCACGTGAGGGTCGATGTCGTGAGCGAGTACAGCCAGAACGACGCGAGGTTCTGCGCGAGCGGCGCTCCCGATTCGTACGAGATGCCGGTGCCGCCGCCGACCGCGAACGGCCAGAACCACAGGTTCATGATGAGCCCGAACGCGTACGACGCGGCGACCCCGTAGACCGACAACAGCACGACCTCGCTGAGCCGGCTGCCGCGCCCCCATCTCCGCGGCAGCATCCCGGCCCCCGCACCCACCCAGGCGCACGCGAACATCTGGAACGGCGTCCACGGCCCGAACCCGCCCGTCATCGTCGACGACAGGGCGATCGCGAGCACGCCGAGCAGGAAGCCGAACCGCGCACCGAACACCCGCCCCGCGAGGATGAGGATGACGAACACCGCCTCGACCCCGCCGACCCCCGTGCCGACGACGCGCACCGCCGCCGCGACCGCGGTGAGCGTCCCGAGCAGCGCGAGCGTCTTCGCCGAGCGGAATCCGCCGTCGACCGCGAGCACCGCGACGATCGCGATGAGGGGCGCGAGCGCGAGCGCCGCCCAGGGGGCTGCGGCCTGCGCGTCCGACGGCAGTGCGGGTGCGATGAGCGGCCACGCGAACGCCGCGGCCGCGACGAGGCTGCCGCCGGCGAGCAGCAGCGTCGACCACGACGGCAGGCGACGCCGGCGCCCTGACGCCGGGGCGACCGGGGGAGTGGGCGGAGCCGTGAGCGCGCTCATGCGGCACCTCCCGCCGGGGTCGGCGCGTCGGTACGTTCTACACGCGACTCGGCCAGCCGGCCGTCGACCATCGTGAGCTCGCGGTCGGCGACGTCCGCGGCGAAGCCGCGATCGTGGGTCGCGACGACGACCGTGCGTCCCCGGTCGGCGATGAGGCGCAGGGATCGCGCGAGGGCGGCCTGCGCCTGCGGGTCGAGTCCCCGGGTCGGTTCGTCGACGAGCAGCACGGATGCCTCGCCCGCGGCCTGCACCGCGATCACGAGCAGCCGCCGCTGTCCGGCCGACAGGTCGCGCGGATGCCGCCCGGCGAGTTGGTCGATCGCTGGTTGAGGAGCGCCCGACGAAGTCGGACGCGTCTCGAAACCGCGCGTCGGGCGCGGGTGTTCGTGAGGTGTCGACTCACTCGCTCCACCTCGACCGACGGTGGCCCCGAGCAACTCCGTGAACAGCGCCCACGTCGTGCCGCGCGGACGTCGCCCGGTGCGATCGGCGCGGCGGCACTCGGCCTCGACGGTGTCGGTGAACAGCAGGTCGTCGGAGCGATCTGGCACGAGGGCCACCGAGCGAGGCGTCGATCGGTCGCGGCGTCGGCCCGGGGCATCCTCGTCGGCGGTGCGGACCGTGCCGGCGTCGCCGCCGAGCGCGATCGCGGTGAGCAGGCTCGACTTGCCGGCGCCGTTGGGTCCGCCGATCGCGACGATCTCGCCGGGCGCGGCCGAGAACGACACGTCGTCGACCGCGACCCGGTCGCCGTGCCGCACCGTAATGCCGTCGACCCGAAGCCCCCCGCCTTGCCGGTCGAGGAGCGACGAATCTCCCTCCCGGTGGTCGAGGAGCGACGAAGGAGCGTATCGAGACCCTCGTACGTCGACTCCGGTGGTCGAGGAGCGACGAAGGACCGTATCGAGACCCTCGCGTGTGTGGTCTCGATACGGCGCGGGCGCGCCTACTCGACCGACGGAGCCGGCCGTACCCTCCACGAGCACGCCGTCGGCGATCTCGAGCCACCGGTCGGCGACCGCTGCGAACGCATCGGCGCGATGCTCGGCGACGAGCACGCAGACGCCGGCCTCGTGCGCGATGCGTCCGAGGAGCGCGGTGATGCGCGCCCGGGCCTCGGGGTCGAGGTCGGCCAGTGGTTCGTCGACGAGCAGCAGCACGGGCTGCTCGACGATCGCCGCCCCGATCGCGACCAGCGCGCCCTCGCCGGCCGACAGCGTGCGCAGGTCGCGGCCGACGAGGTGCTCGGCGCCGATGCGGGCGAGCACCTCGGCCACGCGGGACGCGACGATCACGGGCGCGACGCCGCGCACCGTGAGCGCGAAGCCGATCTCGTCGTCGACGGTCTCGCTCGTGAAGCCGAGTCGAGGATCCTGGGCGACCACACCGACGAACCCGGCGGTGTCGCGCGCGGCGACCGTGAGTCGATCGACCCCGCCCACGGTGATCGAGCCGCTCGCGCGTCCGCCGTCGACGTGTGTGTGCACGCCGCTCAGCGTGTCGAGCAGGGTCGATTTGCCCGAGCCGGTCGGGCCGGCGAGCACCGTGAGGGTGCCGGGCTCGAGTCGGAGTTCGGGCACCGAGAGCGACCAGTCGGTGGCCTGCGCACCCTGGGCAGCGGCATCCCGCCCGCCGCCGTCAGCGCCGTGGGTCAGCACCGCACCGCGCACCTCGACGGGCCGCGCGCAGTCGCCCTCGACCCGGTGGGATGCGGCGAACCCGCGCACCTCCATGGCCGCGGCGATCGCGATCGAGCGTTCGATGGTGTGCTCGAGGATGGGCACGACGAGCGCGCCCGCGCCACGTTCGCCGCGAAGTCGACGGGCGATCCGCACCCGGCGCACGGCGTCGGCGAGGGCCGGGAACGTCGACCATGCGATCACGAGCGCCCGGGCCGAGCCCGCGAGCGGCCCGCCACGGGCGGCCCGTGCGAACACCCGCGACACATCGATGCACGCGTTGACGACGCCGAACGCGAGGATGACGATCGCGATCGGCAGTGCGCTCTCGACCGCGGCGACGAGTCCGCCGGTCGTGATCGGCCCGAACATCGCCACATGCTCGAACGGCGCGGGCAGCCGCACGACCGGCAGGTCGACGAGCACGACCCCCGATCCGCCCGCGCCGGCGAACAGCACCCGGTACACGACGCGGGTCGCGACGAACACCGCCGCGAGCACGATCGCGAGGCGGAGCGGAGCGGGTCGGAACCGGAACATCGGGGTCAGGATACGGGTGGGTGGGTTGAGGAGCGAGCGCAGCGAGCGTCTCGAAACCCGACTATTCCGCCGGCGAGGCCGGCGCGTCGTTGAGCGTGAAGAGCAGTTCGACCGCGTCGCCGGGCTGCAGTTCGAGGGTCGGCAGGCCCTCCTGCGCGTAGGCCCACTCGCCGCCCGCGGTGCGCTGCCAGAGCGCCCAGTACGCGAACGCGGCGGGCATCGACGCGCAGGTCTCGTGGTACTCGGTGCCGTCGGCCGCGGTGATGAGGGTCGACTCGGCGGGCTCGCCGTTGACGCGGCAGACGACCTGGTCGCCCCACTCGTCGGTGCCCTCGGTCGTGACGCCGGCCTCGTCGAGCGCGTCGGCCGCGAGGATCGGCCCGTCGGTGTCGACGCACGCCGCGAGGTCGATGGGCTCGGGCACCTCGAGGTCGCCCGAGTCGACGATGACGGCCACACCGGCGCACTCGTCGAGCACGGTGGCGGCGTCGGCGGTGGCCTCGGCGGTCGCGGCCGCGGTGGGCTCGGCCGACTCGCCCTGCGATCCGGAGGGCGACGCCGAACACGCGGCGAGGGCGAGCACGAGCAGGGGCAGGGCCGCGAGCACGGGCCGAAGTCGAGTCATCCTTCGAGCGTAGGCGGACGTTGCGCGCTGTGACGCCGCATGACCGCCGACCGCATCGGCACAGACCCTTCCCACCCGGGAGCGCCGGCTCTGGTGCGCCAGGCGCACCAGAGCCGTAGTTGCCGGGAAGAAGAACTCATCTGCCGCGATCTGTCGATATCGGTGCGCCCCGTTCGACGTCCAGAATGAAGGCGGATGCTCCGCCGCTCACTCATCCCGGAAGGAACGACCATGCGCTCCATCATCGTGACCGCGTTCATCAGCCTCGACGGCGTCGTCGACTCACCCGGCGGCGGCGACCACCCGCGCGCAGGCTGGACGTTCAAGGAGGTGCCCTTCGTCGAGGAGGCGTACGAGCTCAAGGGCTCCGAGCAGCTCGAGGCCGGGGCGCTGCTGCTCGGCCGGGTCAGCTACCAGGAGTTCGCGCCGGTCTGGCCCTCGATGGTGGAGGAGTTCGCCGAGTACAACGCGATGCCGAAGTACGTCGTCTCGACGACCCTCGACGAGGCCGACCTCGTGCCCGAGTGGCACGACACGAACCTGCTGCGCTCGCTCGACGACGTCGCCCGGCTCAAGGAGGGCGACGGCGCCCCGATCATCGTGCACGGCAGCGCGACCCTCGCGCAGGGCCTCGCCGCTGCCGGACTCGTCGACCGGTACCACCTGCTCGTCTTCCCGGTGCTGCTCGGCAGCGGCAAGCGGCTCTTCGGCGACGACCCGGGTCTCACCACGAAGCTCGACCTCGTCGACCAGGCGGCGTATTCGAACGGCATCGTGAAGGCCGTCTACGACGTCGCTCGCCCCATCGCCGGTTGAGGAGCGCCGAGCGGAGCGGGGACGGCCCCACGCGGGTTGAGGAGCGCCGACGCGGAGCGGCGACGCGTCTCGAAACCCCACCGCCCGTGTCCCCCGAAATACCGGCTGCGCGCACGCCGCGTTTGTCGCTAGTTTGGGGGCATGGTCGGCCTTCCGGGGCCGCGGTCGCTCACGATGTCGTGGGTGCTCGTCCATCGGAGGGCTTGATCGTCGTGTCGAAACGCAACGTTCAGTCGTAACGAGAGATGAGGGCCACGATGAGATCCGGACAACGACCCCCGAACGCGCGGCGACGTGCGCTCGCCGCCGCGGGAGCACTGCTGCTCGGTGCATCCCTGATGACGGCGACCGCTGCGGTCGCAGAGGACGACCCGCGAGTCGACCTGCCCGCCGGCTACCTCGATGCCGAGGTCGCGACGAGCAACCTCGACCTGCTGTCGAGCACGCCGCGCGTCGACCCGTTCAACGCGGTGCCGGGCGACTTCGGGTTCGTCAACTCCGACCTCGCCTTCACGGGCGACAGCGCGATCGTGGGCAACTTCAACGGGTTCCAGGTCTACGACGTCTCCGACCCGGCCGCGCCCACGCTGCGGTCGTCGTTCGTGTGCCCCGGCGGCCAGGGCGACGTGTCGGTGTACGGCGACCTGCTGTTCATGTCGGTGGAGGAGACGCGCGGCCGCATCGACTGCGGCACGCAGGGCGCGCCCGGCTCGGTGAACCCCGAGCGGTTCCGCGGCGTGCGCATCTTCGACATCAGCGACATCGACAACCCGGTGCAACTGCCGGGCGTGCAGACCTGTCGCGGATCGCACACGCACACCCTCGTCACCGACCCCGACGACGCCGAGAACCTCTACATCTACAACTCGGGCACCTCGGGCGTCCGGTCGGGCCTCGAGCTCGCCGGCTGCGAGAACCCACCGGCCACGACCGAGCCGGTCACGACGGGCAACCCGACGCAGTGGCGCATCGACGTCATCAAGGTGCCGCTCGCGGCGCCCGAGACGGCGGCGATCGTCAGCCAGCCGCGCATCTTCACCGACCCCGAGACGGGCGCGTTCAACGGCCTGCAGAACGGGCCGACCCAGCCGCTGCACCCGTCGGGCACGCGGTACTCGCCGAACCCGAACACGAACACGTGCCACGACATCACCGCCTACCCCGAGATCGGGCTCGCGGCCGGAGCCTGCCAGGGCAACGGCATCCTGCTCGACATCTCCGACCCGGTGAACCCGGTGCGCATCGATGCCGTCGCCGACCCGAACTTCTCGTACTGGCACTCGGCGACGTTCAACAACGACGGCACGAAGGTCATCTTCACCGACGAGTGGGGTGGCGGCACGGCCGCGCGGTGCCGCTCGACCGACCAGCCCGAGTGGGGTGCCGACGCGCTGTTCGACATCGTCGACGGCAAGCTGCAGTTCGCGAGCTACTACAAGCTTCCGGTGCCGCAGACGACGCAGGAGAACTGCGTCGCCCACAACGGCTCGCTCATCCCGGTGCCGGGCCGCGACATCATGGTGCAGGCGTGGTACCAGGGCGGTCTCTCGGTGATCGACTTCACCGACACGGCGCACCCGAAGGAGATCGCCTTCCTCGACCGCGGGCCGATCAACACCCCGAACGCGAGCGGGCTGAACCTCGGCGGCTACTGGTCGACGTACTGGTACAACGGCAACGTGCTCGGCAGCGAGATCGCGCGCGGCTTCGACACGATGGCGCTCACACCGAGCGACGACCTGTCGGCGAACGAGATCGAGGCGGCCGCTGAGGTGCGCTTCGACCAGTTCAACGCCCAGCTGCAGCCGGGCATCGTGCACACGCCGAGCTTCGCGGTCGCCCGGTCGTACGTCGACCAGGCCGAGCGCGACGGCAGCCTGAGCGGTGCCGCGCTCGCCGAGGTGCGCAAGCACGTCGACAAGGCCGAGAAGCTGGCCGGCGGTTCGGCCGCCGACCGTGCGGTGGTCGCGCAGCTCGACAACGCGGTGCGCAAGTCGGGTGCTCCGGCCGACTCGAACCTCGTGGAGGGGCTGACCGCGCTGGCGGCGACCTTCCAGTGAGCGAGACGGCGGGGAGGCCGGTCGGCCTCCCCGCCGACGAACCGGGGCCCGGTGGTCGACGACCGCCGGGCCCCGTCGCGTCTGCGGCGCGGCGCTGCATCGCGTGGGCGTGTCCCGGCGGGCATCAGGTGCGGGATGCCGCGGGCCTCGCCGCGCGCGGCGTCAGCCTTCGCGCTCGGCGAGCATCTGCTGCATCCGCGCGATCTCGATGCCCTGGTCGGATTCGACGTGCCGGGCGAACTGGTCGGTCGCCGACTCCTGCCCGCCGCCGTCGGCGTAGAGGTCGTCGACCATCTGCACGGCGCCCTCGTGGTGCTGGATCATGTACTCGAGGAAGAGCCGGTCGAACTCGTCGCCCGACGCCGCCTCGAGCTCGGCGAACTGCTCGTAGGTGAGCATGCCCGGCATCGATGCCGCGTCGTGCCCGTCGTGGCCGCTGCCGTCGCCGTTCACCGGGATGAACCGCTCCTGCAGCCAGCTCGTGATCTGGGCCTTCTCGTCGGTCTGGCTCACCGACATGCGTTCGGCGAGCAGCCGGATGTCGCGGTCGTCGGTGCGGTCGTCCACGAGCGTCGTCATCTCGATGGCCTGCTGGTGGTGCCGGATCATCGCGAGCATGAACGCCGAGTCGACCTCGTTGTGTTCGGGCGTGTCGAGGCCGGCGGCCTCCTCGGGCGAGAGCGTGCGGTTCGATTCGCCGGGGGCGCCGAGCTGCACGACGGGGCTCGTCGGTTCGGGGGAGTCGGGCTGCGACGGCGTGCACGCCGTGAGCGCGACCGCGAGCACGATCGGGGATGCCGCAAGGAGGGCCGTGCGTGCGCTGTAGGGGCGCCGTGACGTCATCCGCTTACCTCGTCTTCGTCGATGGGCAGTCGATGGCACTGCGTCGCGGGGCGCCTCGCGGCGTTCCGCACGATGTCTCCATCTAACCCGAGTCGGGTCGCGGTGGGAATCGGGCCGGTCCCGTCCGCGCGCGTCCACGGCGGTCGCGTCGGTGCTCAGCTGAGCGTGCCGACGAACTCGCGCACCCGCGCCGCCATCGCCTCGGGCACCTCGCCGACCGTGAAGTGGCCGCCCTCGGGCAGCCGTTCGAAGACGCGCAGGTCGCGGTAGTGGCGACGGGCCAGCGACTCGGGGTAGGCGGCCTCGTGCCGCTGGATGAAGACGGCGGCCGGCACACCGGTCGGCGGGATCGGGTCGGGCTGGTCGGCACCTTCGTAGTAGGGCCGGAACGACGAGCCGATCGACTGGGTGCCCCAGTAGATCATCGCCTCGGTGAGGATGCGGTCGCGCGAGATGCGCCGCTCGACCGCGCTCGGGTCGCCGGGCGGGGTGTCGCTCCACTCGACGAGTTTCTCGGCGAGCCAGGCGATCAGGCCCGCGGGCGAGTCGTTGAGCGCGACCGCGAGGGTGTCGGGCCGGGTGGCCTGTACGTGCCCGTACGCGCCGTCGGTCTCGTGCCGGTCGGCGAGCGCGGCGAAGAAGGCGCGCTCGGCGGGGTCGGTCAGCGCTTCGCGCTCGCCGCTCGTGGGGAAGTGCGCGTGGGTCGCGACGATCGCGGCGACCTCGTCGGGATGGGTCGCCGCGATCAGGTCGCTCACGTTGGCCGTGACGTCTTCGCCGTAGGTGACGTAGCGTTCGTAGCCGAGCACCTCGGTCATGAGCGCGTGCATCGTCTCGGCGAGACGTCGCTCGCTCATGGGCCCGTCGGCGTACGGCGTCGAGAAGGCGAAGCCCGGCAGGCTCGGCACGACGACGTGGAAGTCGTGCAGCAGGTCGGCGAAGTCGAGCTGGAGCGCGAACGTGTGCGGCCAGCCGTGCATCACGAGCAGCGCGGGTGCATCGGGCCGCCGCGAGCGCAGGTGCACGAAGTGCACGTCGGCGCCGCCGACGTTGGCGATGAACTGGGGATGCCGGTTGAGCCACGCCTCGCGCGACCGCCAGTCCCACGTCGCCCAGCTGTCGATGAGGCCGCGCAGGTAGTCGCGGCCCATGCCCGCGGCCGGCCGGCGTGGCGAGTCGTCGAGCAGGCGGCTGCGTGCGAGGCGCGCTCGAAGGTCGTCGAGCACGTCGTCGTGGACCCGGATCTCGAATGGTTCGAGCTCGCTCATGCGCCCGAGGCTACGCGGGCCCGCCGACATCGAAGGCCGCTGGTCGGCGCGGGGCGCCGGCTCGGAGCGCCGGCAGCCGCCCGGCCGGTCGCGGCTACGCGCGCGGCGGCGCCACCGAGTCTCGCTCCACGAGATGCTGGTCGAGCACCTTCGTGACCGGGGGTGCGCCGTCGCCGCCGATGCGGCGGATCAGCAGCCGGGCGGCCTCCGCGCCGATCTCGTGGATCGGCTGCGACATGACCGTCACCCCGGGGGTGGTGAGCTCGGTCCAGTCCGCGTCGTCGAACGCGACGAGCGAGACCTCGTCGGGGATCGAGACGCCGATGCGGCGCGCGGCGCGGAATGCGGCGAGCGCGACGAGGCTGTCGGAGGCGATGATCGCGGTCGCCGGTTCGGCCGATCCGAGGATGCGCTCGGCGAGCACCTCGACGCCGTCGCGGCGCGCGTTGACGTGCACGAATCGGTCGGGGTGCGGTACCCCCGCTTCGGCGAGTGCCGACGTGAAGCCCTCGACGCGGTCGGCGACCGACGTCGACGAGAGGGTGTCGCCCAACCGGTAGTCGCCGTCGTGGGCGATCGTCGAGATGAACGCGATGCGGCGATGTCCTGCGGCGAGCAGCAGCTCGGTCAGGCGGCGAGCGCCCGCGCGGTTCGCGGCGATGACGGTGTCGACCGCGAGTCCGGGAACGGCGCGGTCGAAGAGCACGAGCGGTCGCCCCGATTCGACGACGGGCAGCAGGTTCGTCGCGTCGAGCGACGATGCGGGGGCGACGAGCAGCCCGTCGACGCGCTTCGCGAGCTGTACGGCGATGGCCTTCGCCTCGGCGGCCGCGACCTCGTCGGAGTTCGAGAGGATGAGGTCGAACCCGGCGGCGACGGCGACGTCGGCGGCACCCCGAGTCGCCTGTGCGAAGAACGGGTTCTCGATGTCGCCGACGACGATGCCGAGCGTGTTCGAGCGGCCGGTGCTCATGGTGCGGGCGAGTGCGTTGGGTCGATACCCGAGGTCTTCGGCGGCGCGTTGCACGCGGTCGCGCACGGCGTCGCTGACCGCCCCGTAGTCGCCGAGCGCCCGTGCCGCGGTCGCCTTCGAGACCTTCGCGGCGGCGGCGACGTCGCTCACGGTCACCTCGCGGCGGCCATTGCCGTTCTCGCTCACGTCACCTCCTCTGATCGGACGTCTCTCGACGGTACTGGTTGACGCGCGGCGATTGCGCGAGTACTCTCCCGAGAAACGAATTGAGACCGGTCTCACTCTACGAGACTGAGACCGGTCTCAACAACTTTCGTCCGGCGGATGACCTCCGCCACGCAGCATCCGCCCGCACCGACGACCACGTACCACCCGCAGTTCAGAGAGGAACCACCCCCATGAGCATCCGCTCCACCTTCCGCCGCGCGGCCCTCGCCGCAGCGGCGCTCACCGCAGCCGTCGCGCTCGCCGCCTGCTCGTCGGGCGGCAATGCCGCGATCGGCGAGTCGGCCGACGACAACCCTTACTGACTCATCACCCCCGGCCAGATCCGCGTCGCGAGCCTCGGCGACGCGAAGCCCTACACCTTCACCGACGAGTCGGGCGAGTTCACCGGCTTCGACGTCGAGCTCTTCACCGATGTCGCGAACCGCATGGGCTACGACGACGTCGTCTTCACGGGACAGGACTTCTCGGGCCTGCTCGCCGCGGTCGCCAACGGCCAGTTCGACGTCGGCGTCGCCGCGATCGGCATCACCGACGAGCGCAAGCAGACCGTCGACTTCTCCGACGGCTACCTCGCGGGCTACCTCACCGTGATGGCTGCGGCCGACTCGGGCATCACCGACGAGGCGAGCCTCGCGGGCAAGCGACTCGGCGTCGTGCAGGGCACCCTGCAGGAGGCCTACGCGGTCAAGCACTTCACCGACACCGAACTCGTGCGCTTCCCCGACAACAACGCCGCGATCTCGGCCGTCAACAGCGGCTCGATCGACGCGCACTTCCTCGACTACGAAGCCGCGAAGGAGTACGCCGAGCAGTACGGCCTCGTGAACGCGATCGACATCCCGTCGTTCGACGCGCCGGCCGGCTTCGCGATCGCGAAGGGCAAGCCCGAGTTCCAGGCCGCGCTCAACGAGGCGCTCCACGCCGCGATGGAGGACGGCACCTGGAAGGAGCTCTACCAGAAGTGGTTCCCGGGCTCGCCGATGCCCGACCAGTACCTGCCGTCGGCCGAGCAGACCGGCGAGCCCACCGAGGCGCCCGCCGAGTAGGCATCGAAGCGGGTCGGATGCCGCGGCGGCATCGACCACGCGGCATCCGACCCGCATCTCATCTCGACAACGGAGCAGATCATGGACTGGCTCGACAATCTCATCAAGACCTTCCTCGACTTCGAGGCGATGGCGCAGGTACTGCCCCAGCTCATCGGCATCGGGCTGGTCAACACCCTCGTCATCTCGATCTGGGCGACACTCATCGGCGTCGTGCTCGGCATGGTCATCGCCGTCATGGGCATCTCGAAGACCCGCTGGCTGCGCTACCCGGCTCGCATCTACACCGACATCTTCCGGGGCCTGCCCGCGATCCTCACGATCCTGCTCATCGGGCAGGGCTTCGCCCGGTTCAGCCAGCAGCTGTTCGGCCCGTCGCCCTACCCGCTCGGCATCCTCGCCCTCAGCCTGATCGCCTCGGCGTACATCGGCGAGATCTTCCGCGCCGGCATCCAGTCGGTCGACCGCGGCCAGCTCGAGGCGTGCCGCGCGCTCGGCATGAGCTACGGCAAGGCCATGCGCCTCGTCGTCGTGCCGCAGGGCGTGCGCCGGGTGCTGCCCGCGCTCGTGAACCAGTTCATCGCGATCGTGAAGGACTCGAGTCTCGTGTACTTCCTCGGGCTCCTCGTCAGCGAGCGGGAACTGTTCCGCGTCGGACAGGACGCCGCGGTGCTCACCGGCAACCTGTCGCCACTCGTGCTGGCCGGCCTGTTCTACCTCATCATCACGGTGCCGCTCACCCACCTCGTGAACTACTTCGACGACCGCTTCCGCACCGGGCGCCGCAAGGCGACCCCGCCGAAGTCGGGCCTCGACGAGGTCGAGGAGCAGAACCCGACGACGACCCTCACCTACGGAGAGAACTCATGACCTACACGTCTCCCGTGCCCGTCGCAGACGGCCACTTCTACGAGGGTTCGAGCCTCGCGCTGCGCGACGTCACCATGGCCTACGGCGACATCGAGGTGCTGAAGAACGTCTCGATCGACATCGCTCCGGGCACCACGACCTGCATCATCGGACCATCGGGTTCGGGCAAGTCGACCCTGCTGCGCGGGGTCAACCGCCTCCATGAACCCAAGTCGGGCGACGTGCTGCTCGCAGGCGACAGCGTGCTCACGCAGAAGCCCGACCTCGTGCGCCGACGCATCGGGCTGGTCTTCCAGCACTTCAACCTGTTCCCCGATCACACCGCGCTCGAGAACGTCGCCCTCGCGCTGCGCAACGTGAAGGGCCTCTCGAAGGCCGAGTCACGGCGTGTCGCCCGCGAACGGCTCACCGAGGTCGGACTCGCCGAGCGCGCCGACCACCGCCCCCGCGACCTCTCGGGCGGTCAGCAGCAGCGCGTCGCGATCGCCCGGGCCCTCGCGATGGAGCCCGAGGTCATGCTCTTCGACGAGGCCACGAGTGCGCTCGATCCCGAACTCGTGAAGGGCGTGCTCAACCTCATGGCGAGCCTCGCGCAGCGCGGCATGACGATGCTCGTCGTGACCCACGAGATGGGCTTCGCCCGCAAGGTCGCCGACCAGGTCGTCTTCATGGACGAGGGGCGCGTCGTCGAGTCGGGCGAGCCGGCCGAGCTCTTCGACCACCCGAAGAGCGAACGCCTCCAGCGATTCCTGTCGGAGGTCCTGTGATGGCTGCGCCTGCTCCTTCCGACCGCATCGAGGGGGATGCCTCGGCGTCGGCGCCGATCCGGACCGCGATCGTGGGATTCGGGGTGTCGGGCCGGGTGTTCCACGCACCGTTCGTCGCCGCGAACCCCGAGTTCTCGCTCGACCTGATCGTCACCGCCGACCGCGACCGCGCCGCCGAAGCCGTACGGCTCCACCCCGGGGCATCCGTCGTCTCGACCGTCGACGAGGTCTTCGGCCGGGCCGACCAGCTCGACCTCGTCGTGCTCGGGTCACCGCCCGGCACGCACGCCGACCTCGCGTCGCGCGCCCTCGACGCCGGGCTCGACGTCGTCGTCGACAAGCCGTTCACCGTGACGTCGGTCGAGGGCCGGGCGCTCGTCGCCCAGGCCGAGCGACTCGGGCGGCGACTCACCGTGTTCCAGAACCGGCGGTGGGACGGCGACTTCCTGACCGTGCGCCGACTCGTCGAGTCGGATGCGCTCGGCGAGGTGCGCCGCTTCGAGTCGCGGTTCGAGTGGTGGAAGCCCGAGCCTCGCGCGTCGTGGAAGACGGCGGCGACCGTCGCCGACGGCGGCGGCATCCTCTACGACCTCGGCACCCATCTCATCGACCAGGCGATCACCCTGTTCGGGCCCGTCGTCGAGACCTACGCCGAACTCGCCGTGCGACGCTTCGGCGGGCTCGCCGACGACGACGCCTTCGTCGCGCTCCGGCACGAGTCGGGCACGACGTCGCACCTCTGGATGAGCTCGCTGGCGCCGCAGTTCGGCCCGCGGTTCCACGTGCTCGGATCGGACGGCGGTTACACGAGCCACGGGCTCGACGGGCAGGAGGCGGCCCTGGCCGCCGGCACCTCGCCCGACGACCCCGGTTTCGGCGTCACGCAGCCCGAGCACTGGGGCGTCGTCGGCGTCGACGGCGCCCTCGAGCCGCTGCCGACCGAGCGCGGCGACTACGGCGCCTTCTACCGCACGCTCGCCGACGCGATGCTCCGCGGTGGTCCGCTGCCGGTCGACCCCGCCGCCCCAGTCGCGGTGCTCGAACTCATCGAGCGCATCCACGCCGAGACCCCGCTGCGCTGAGCGCACGATTCGACTCATCGACATCACGCAACACACGAAGGAACGCACATGACCACCCAGCAGCCTGCCCACGTCGTCGTCATCGGCGGCGGCATCCTCGGCGTCTCGACCGCCGCGCACCTCGCCCGCGCCGGTGCGCAGGTGACCCTCGTCACCGACGGCGCCCTCGCCGACGGCGCCTCGGGTCGCTCGATCGCATGGCTCAACTCGTCGGGCGACCGGTCGGCTCCGTACCACTACCTGCGCCTGCTCGGCCTCGACCGCTACCGCACCTGGAGCGCGCGCCGCCCCGAGAGCCGCGACTACCTGCGGTTCGACGGCGCCCTCAAGTGGGCGGGTCCGGGCGAGAGCTTCCGGCAGACGTTCGGCTACGAGCGGGCGGGCGGGTACGACTCGGTCTGGCTCGACCGGGCCGACGTCGCCACGATCACGCCCGACGTGAACGCCGACGCCGTCGCCGAGGAGGGCGCGATCTTCAACCCCGGTGAGGGCTGGGTGAACCTGCCCGACCTGGTCGCGGTGCTCGCCGCCGAGGCCGTGGATGCCGGTGCCCGCGTGCTCCAGCACGCCGGCCGTGCCCGGGTCGAGGTGACCGACGACGTCGCGACCGGCGTCGTGCTGGCCGACGGCACCGTCGTGCCGGCCGATCACGTCGTGCTCGCGACCGGCGGCGAGGTGCCGGCGCAGCTCGCGGAGCTCGGCGTCGAGGTGCCCGATGCGACGCCCGCGGCCTTCGTGCTCTTCACCGACCCCGTCGACGTCGCGGTCACGACCGTGCTCAACACTCCCCGCGTCGCGGTGCGCCCGACCCCCGACGGGCGCCTCGTGCTCGACGCCGACTGGGCCGAGAAGTCGATCGTCGTCGGCGACGACGGCGCGCTCGTCGTGCCCGAGGAGTCGGTGCAGGGGCTCCTCGACGAGGCGTCGAAGGTGCTCGCCGGCAACCCGGTGCTGACCGCACAGCGTGTCGGTGCCGGTCTCAAGCCGATCCCGGGCGACGGCGACCCGGTCGTCGGGGCCGTGCCCGCGATCGACGGCCTGCACGTGATCTTCACGCACTCCGGTGCCACGCTCGGGCTCATCCTCGGCGAGCTCGTCGCCGAGGAGGTGCTGACCGGAACGCCCTCGCCCGTACTCGCGGCCTTCGGGCTCGGTCGCTTCGCCGAGGGTGCGGATCTCGGAGAGGTCGGCATCGGCGCCTGGGCGCCCGTGCCCCAGCGCTGAGCTGGACCGCACCGTTTCAGGAGAAAAGCGTCCCGTCAGGACGAATCCGCGCGATTCATCCTGACGGGGCTACTTCTTCCTGAAAGTGTGGGGCGCGGTTCGTGACGTGCTCAGCTCATCGGCCATTCGCTACTCCGGCGATCGCCGCGAGTGAGCGCGCGAGGGCGGGCTTCGGGTCGCGCGCGTAGCGCCCGTCGCCGAAGAGCTCGATCGTCGCGAGCCCGGCGTAGCCGTTGCGGTCGAGGGCGGCGATGATCCGGGCGAGCGGCAGCTCGCCGTCGCCCCAGGCGAGGTGCCCGGCCGGGGATCCGTCGATGAGGTGCACGTGCCGCACACGCTCACCAAGGGTGGTGAAGTACCCGTCGATCGTGTCGCCCGCGACGGCGGCCGCGACCGTGTCGAGCGCGACGCCGAGGGTCGGTGTAGCGACCTCGTCGAGCATCCGGGCGGCGTCGGCCGCCGTGTTCACGAGGTTCGACTCGACCCGCTGGAGCGGCTCGAGCACGCAGTCGACGCCGAGCGTCGCCGCGTACCCGACGATGTCGCCGAGTGCATCGACCGCCCGTGTCCAGCCGGCTTCGCGCGCCTCGTCCTCGCCGCCGCGGCCCGAGGTCAGGAACAGCAGCGGCGCCCCGAGCTCGACGGCGAGCTCGGCCGCCCGCCGGAACATCGCGATGCTCTCGGCGCGCAGCCGCCGGTGGGGCGAGGCGATGTTCACGGGATACGCGACCTGCTCGGGCGTGAAGCACGCGATCGACAGCCCGCGGGCGGCAGCCTGTTCGCGGATGCCCCGGGCGTCGGCGTTGCTCAGCCACGGCACGTGCGCGTGCGGGGCGACGCCCCAGAGCTCGAACCGCGTGCGGCCGAGCTCTGCGGCGTCGTCGAGACTCCGAGTGAGCGGAAGGTGCTGGTACGCGAAGTTCGAGCCGGTCACCCGGTCGAGCAGCGTCGTGCCCGTGGCATCCATCACTTGCCCATGCCCTCGGCGAGCCCCTTGATGAAGTAGCGCTGGCTCGCGAAGAACAGCACGATCACGGGGAGTGCGGCGATGACCATCCCGGCGAACACGACGGGGTAGTCGGTGCCGTGCTTGCTCATGAGACTCGTGAGACCGACCGGCAGCGTCTGGATCGACGTGCCGTTCGTGAACACCATGGCGAAGAGGTACTCGTTCCACGCGAACAGGATGTGCAGCAGCACGGTCGAGATGATGATCGGCCGGCACATCGGCAGCGTGATGCGCCAGAACGTCGTCCAGCGGCTCGCGCCGTCGACCTCGGCCGCCTCGTCGACCTCGCGCGGCAGGTCGATCATGTACGCCCTGATGAGGAAGGTCGTGAACGGGATGCGGAAGGCCGTGTAGAGGATGAGCAGCGCCCAGAACGTGTTGTACAGGCCCATCGCCTGGAACATCCGCACGAGCGGCACGAGCGCGACCGCCGGTGCGAGCATGAGCCCGCCGAGGATGAGACCCGAGACGGCGCGGCCGAACGGCATCCGCACGCGGGTCAGCCCGTATGCCGCCCACGCGCTGATGAACACGGTCGTCACCGTCGAGGTGATCGTCACGAGCACGCTCGCGGTGAGGTAGTCGCTGACACCGCGGTTCCATGCGTCGACGTAGTTCTCCCAGTCGAACTGCACGGGCATCGCGAACGGGTCGCCGAACAGCTCGGCGTTCGTCTTGAAGCCGTTCATGACCATCCACAGCAGCGGATAGACGACGACCACGACGAGTCCGAGCAGGAACGCCCAGACGAAGACGCGACCGATGGCGCCGAGGAATCCGAGTCGGGTCATCAGAACTCCACCCTTCTGCGTCGCGTGTACCAGAGCTGGACGAGCGCGATGATCATGGTCACGACGAAGATGACCGTCGCGATCGCGGCGGCGTAGCCGAAGTCGTTGCGCACGAAGCCGCTGCGGTACAACCAGGTGGCGAGCACCTGGGTCGAGTTGTTCGGCCCGCCGCTCGTCATGACCATGACCTCGTTGAACACCTGGAAGGCGCCCGAGATCGTGACGATGATCATGAGGCCGGTCATCTCGCGCACGAGCGGCACGGTGATGTGGAGGAAGCGGCGCACGGCGCCGATGCCGTCGAGCGAGGCCGCCTCGTAGAGCTCGGTCGGGATGCGCTGGATCGCCACCGCGAACAGCAGCGTCGAGTAGCCGAAGCCCTGCCACTGGCTCATCGCGATGATCGAGACCATCGCGGTGGACTCCTGCCCGAGCCAGGGCTGGGCGAGCGCGCCGAGGCCGATCGCCTCGAGGAAGTTGTTGAGCAGGCCGAGGTTGGGCTCGTAGATGAAGTAGAACAAGAGGCCCGCGACCGTCAGCGAGATCGCCGAGGGCACGAAGTAGATGCCACGCAGCACCTTGCGCCAGCGCGGCCCGCGGAGACTCTCGATGAGTGCCGCGAGCACGAGTGCCGCGGCGACCTGGAACACGATCGACAGCACCGCGTAGAGCACGTTGTTGCCGAGTGCCGTCCAGAACACGGGGTCGTCGAGCAGCTTCTCGTAGTTCTCGAGGCCGACGAACTCGGTCGCGCCCGAGTAGATGTCCCACTCCTGCGTCGAGAACGCGAAGTTCTGCACGAGCGGCAGGTACACGAACACCAGCAGCACGACGACGGCGGGCAGCACCCAGGCGAGGCCGGCGAGGCGGGCGAACCGGCTGCGGGCGTGCCGGTCGACGCGCCCGCCGCCCGGCGCGACCATCGCCTTCGTGAGGGTCGGGGGCCGGTCGAAACCGGCCCCCGACCGCGCATCACTGCGCGTCTTCGTTGGCTGCCCGGACACTCTCGAGCACCTCTTCGGGGGTCGCGCTGCCGCTGATGAGCGCTTCGCCGCCCGCGAGCCAGGCGTCGGCGACTTCGGGCACGGTCACGGTGTCGAGCCAGCCGACGAGCTGCGAGGCCTCGTTGACCTTCGTGATGCCCTCGTACACGGCGCGGCTCGACGTGTCCTCGGTCACGGCGCCGACGACGGCGCTCGGCTGTCCGTACGGCGGCGACGAGAGCGTCTTCGCGTTCTCCGGGTCGGTGACGAACTTCATGAAGTCGACGGCGAGGGCGGCCTGCGGTGACCTGGCGTTGACGAGGTAGCCCTCTGGAGCGCCTTCGATCGCGGCCGGGTCGCCCGCCGCGCCGTCGGGGGCGGGCAGCTGGAAGATGCCGAAGTCGTCCTCGGTGAGCGACGATCCCTCGGCGGTGATGGTGTCGAACTCGAGCACCTCCTGGTAGTACATCGCGGCCTTGCCGCCGGCGAGCGCCTCCTGGGCGGTCGTGTAGAGCACGCCGTTCGTGCCCGCCCCGGTGTCGGTGCACTCGTTCACGAGCGTGGTGAACTGCTCGAGCGCGTCGACGTAGCCGGGGTCGTCCCACTTCGCCGTCTCGGGGTCGAAGTCGGCGCGCAGCACGTCGGTCGGCACGTTGTACGCGAACAGCTGCTGGAGGTAGTGCAGCGCGGGCCAGCCGTCCTTGTTGCCGAACGCGATCGGCTCGTAGCCCGCATCGCGCAGCGGCGCGCACGAGTCGATGAGCTCGTCGAACGTGGTCGGCACCTCGATGCCGGCGTCCGCGAAGGCCTGCGTGTTGTAGCCCATGAACTTGCCGTTGTTGTAGAGCGGGATGCCGTAGTACTTGCCGTCGTACTCGAACGCCGACACGGATGCCTCGCCGAAGCTGTCGCCCCACTCGGTGCCGGGCGCGATGACCTCGGAGAGGTCGGCGGCGAGGCCGCCCGACACGAAGTTCTCGGCCCAGTCTCCTGTCCACGTGAAGTAGATGTCGGGCAGCGCCTGCGACGCGGTGAGCGTCTTCGTCTTGTCCTTGATCGACTGGTCGGTCTCCTGGATGAGCTCGATCTCGACGTCGGGGTGTTCGGCCGTGTACGCGTCGGCGAGGTCCTGGAAGTACGACTCGAGCGGCTCGCCCGCGAACTTCGTGAGGAGGCTGAGCTTGCCCTCGTAGGTCGGCTCGGCCGTGACGTCGGCGGCCGGCGCGCCCGACGTGCCGCCGGAGCACCCGGCGAGGGCCAGCGCTGCCACCGCGGCGGCCGCGACGGCTGGGATGGTGCGTTTGGTTCGCATGATCTGCCTCTCTGAGGGGGAGCGGAGCCACCATCGCGGGGAGCGACGCGTTCCGCCGTTGGAATTCGGTGCATGCCTTGGCTCGTGAGTGTAGCCAAAACCTAGTACCGGTACCAGCCCCAATTTCGAGTTACCGCCAAGAACGTTCAGAACCGCTTGAAATCAAGGGTTGTTGACCGATCGGCTCCAAGTGTGCCACCATGACTCCGACCTGACACCGGTACCACAATGTGATTCCACAACCCGGCTCGGCTCCCGCGGCCGGACACGAAAGGACCTCAGATGCTCGGCTTCGACGAATCCGCCTTCCGCTCCCAGACGGCGAGCGCCGTCGCACTCCGCCCGCAGATCGAACAGCTCGTCGACGACCTGCTCGCCAAGGGCGTCGACAACGTGCTGCTCGTCGGCTCGGGCGGCACCTACGCCCAGATGTGGCCGTACGAGCTGCTCGCCCGCGAGCGCTCGACCCTGCCGGTGAAGGCGGTCATCGCCGCCGAGCTCGTGCTCACGGGCGATGCCCTCCTCGGCGAGAAGAGCGCGGTCGTCTTCACCTCCGTATCGGGAACGACCGAGGACGTCGTGAAGGCGATCGACTACGTGCGGGGCACCGGCGCGACGACGATCGCGTTCACGGGCTATCCCGAGTCGCCGATCGCGACGTGCGTCGACCACGCGCTCGTGAGCGAACCGAAGACGTGGCCCTTCGACATGCAGCTGCTGCTCTTCGTCGGCCGGCTGCTCGAGCGCCGCGGCGAGTTCGACGGCTACACCTCGCTCGCCGACGAGCTCGCGGGCCTGCCCGACGCGCTCGTCGAGGTCGCGAAGGAGGCTGAGCCGGTGGCGGAGGCGTTCGCCGAGGCCCACAAGGACGCTGACTACTACTTCCTCATCGGCGGCGGCCCGCTGTGGGCGTTCACCTACCTGTACTCGATGTGCATCCTCGAGGAGATGCAGTGGCTGCGCACCACGCGTGTGCACAGCGCCGAGTTCTTCCACGGTTCGCTCGAGCTGCTCGAGTCCGACACCCCGGTCCTCCTGTTCCAGGGCGAGGATGCGACGCGCCCGTTGACCGATCGCGCCGAGGCGTTCGCGAAGCGCATCACGAGCGATGTCACGGTCTTCGACACGCGCGACTACGCGCTCGACGGGTTCAGCCCCGAGAACCGTGCGCTGATCGCGCCGATCGTGCTCGACACCGTGATGGGCCGTGTGTCGAAGCACCTCGAGCGCGTGCGCGACCACTCGCTCGACCTGCGCCGCTACTACCGGGTGATGGACTACTGAGCGGCACCTGATCGACGAGCCTGATCGAAGGGGAATGACGACTATGCGGGTGCTCGGCTTCGGCGACAACATCGTCGACCGCTTCGTCGACCGGGGTGTCGACTATCCCGGCGGCAACGCGGTCAACGTCGCCGTCTACGCGCGCCGGCTCGGCGCGCAGGCCGAGTACCTCGGAGTGTTCGGCGACGACGAGCTCGGAGGCTTCCTGCGTGCGTCGATCGAAGCCGCCGGCGTCGCAACGGCGCGCAGTGTCGTCCGCAGGGGGAGTCGGGGGTCTCCTCCCTGCGGGTCGTCGACGGCGACCGCGTCTTCCTCGGCTGGAACGGCGGCGGAGTGACGGTGCGCGACCCGATCGATCTCGACGGCGGTCGGGACGACTACCTCGCCGGCTTCGACCTCGTGCACTCGAGCGTGTACTCCGGCACCGAGTCGGTGCTACCGAGGCTCCGCACGCGTCGGCCGCTCGTGAGCTTCGACCTCTCGAGTGAGCCCGAGTTCCGCACGCCCGAGTACCTCGACCGGGTGGCGCCGCACTGCGACGTCGTGCTGTTCTCGTGCGCCGGACTCGACGAGTCCGCATCGTTCGCGCTCCTCGACGAGGCCGTGCGCCGCGGCGCCGGTCTCGCGCTCGGAACCCGCGGCACCGACGGGGCGCTCACCACCGACGGACGGGTCCATCGCACGGCTCCTGCACGGGTCGTCGCGCCCGACGCCGAGATCGTCGACACCATGGGGTGCGGCGATGCGTTCATGGCCGGGTTCCTCGTGTCGCTGTACGCGAGCGGGTGGCGGCGAGACCGGCGACCGGATGCGGCGGCGCTGCAGTCGGCCCTCGACGCCGGCGCCGATGCGGCCCACGACCAGTGCTTCGTCGAGGGGGCGTTCGGGCACGGCCGACCGACGCCGGCCGCCGCTAGCATGTGGTGAACGAGTGACGCGGAAAGGGGCGAGGGCGATGACCTCCGAGCGCTCCGCACCGCCCACGATCTCGGAGGTGGCGGCCGAAGCCGGCGTCGGTCGCTCGACCGCGGCACGCACGCTCGGCGGGTACGGCTACGTGAGCCCCGAGGTGCGCGAGCGCGTCCTCGCGGCGGCCGAACGCATCGGGTACCGCGCCAACGCGCTCGCCCGCAGCATGTCGACGGGCGTGAGCCACACCCTCGGTGTGATCGTCGCCGACATCGGCAATCCGTTCTTCGGCGGCGTGGTGCGCGGCATCTCCGACGCGTCGCGCGAGCGCGGGTTCGACACGCTCGTGCTCAGCACGCACGAAGACCTCGGCGAAGAGGTCGCCGCCGCGAACGTGCTCATCGACAAGCGCGTCGACGGCATCATCATCGCGTCGGCGGCGCTCGACGCGGCATCCGCAGAGCACATCGCCCAGGCGCAGGCGCACGGCATCCCGGTCGTCCTCGTCGACCGTGCCATACCGGGGCTGGCACTCGACGCGGTCGTGATCGACAACCGATCGGCGTCGCGCGAAGCGGTCAACACGCTCATCGCGGCAGGGCATCGGCGCATCGGATTCATCTGGGGTCCGCCGGTCGACGAACGGCCACTGCGGCGACGCGACCTGATCGAGCTCGCGATGCGCAACCTCTGGACCGACGGCGAGCGTCTCCAGGGCTACCTCGACGCGCTCGACGACGAGGGCATCAGGTTCGATCCCGAGCTCGTCATGGTCGGTCCGAAGACCGAGGAGCACGCGCAGGCCGAGGTCACGCGCATGCTCGCGCTCGACGATCCGCCGACAGCCCTGTTCTGCACCGAGACCGATGCGGTGACCGGTGCGCTGCGTTCGATCCGGGCCGCCGGCCTGCGGGTGGGCGGCGACATCTCGCTCATCGGCTTCGACGACAGTTCGTGGGCGGCGGTCATGGAGCCGCCGCTGACGATGATCGAGCAGCCGATGCTCGCGCTGGGGACGCGGGCGGCCGAGGTGCTGTTCGCCGCGATCGACGGTGAGGCTGTAGAGGCGCGCGTGCACACGCTCGACACGCGGCTGGTCGCACGGGCGTCGGTCGCCCCGCCCGCCGCACCGACCTCCCCGTAGGGTGCAGGCATGACCAATGACGACACGACTCCGCGCCAGGTACGGCAACTCCGCCTCGTGGTCGAGGCCGACGACTGGGAGGCCGCGGTCGCGTTCTACCGCGACGTGCTCGGCTTGCCCGAGGAGGAGTCGTACGAGGCCGACGGCGGTGCGCGCGTGATGATCCTCGACGTCGGGCGGGCGACGCTCGAGCTGTCGAACCCCGCGCAGGTCGAGTACATCGACCGCGTCGAGACCGACGGCGTGCGCAGCCCGCGCCTGCGGGTCGCGTTCGAGGTCGCCGACACGGCCGCGGTGACCGACGAGCTCGTCGACGGGGGAGCCGAGCTGCTCGCCAGCCCGCGCGAGACCCCATGGCGCTCGATCAACTCGCGGCTGGCTGCGCCGGCCGGCCTGCAGGTGACGATCTTCCAGGAGCCCGACGCGGGTTGAGGAGGGAGCGCGCGACCGTCTCGAAACCCCTCGGCGGCACCCCGATCCCGACCCGCTCGCGAAGTTCGCCATTCCGGCGCGACGAGCGCCTACCATCGGAGGGGCGTGCCGCACCCCACGGCCGCATCCCCGACCACCCAGGCGCCGACCCCCAGGAGCCACCATGACGAACCATGCCGACGAGCCGTCTGCACCTGGTGCCGGCGTCTCGGCGAACGACCTGACGTCGCGTTCCGCCCGGCGGAGCGCCGAACAGGGTGGAACGCTGCGGCCCCGTCGCCTTCCGGCACCGTCGACGAACCTGTGGGCGCCGTCGATCGCGACCGTCGGACAGGCCGCACCGGTCACCGTGCCGCCCGGTCAGGGTGCGCCGGCTCGTGCCGTGCCCATCGCGACGACGGGTGCCGCCACGGCCGCGTCGCCCGAGCAGCAGCGCTACTACCTCTGCTGCGAGGTGCCGAGCGGAGACTTCGTCGAGGTGATCGTCGCGGTCACCGACGGCGCTCGGCGCCGCTACTTCACGACCAGCGACGGAGCGCGCCTCGTCGAGGTGGATGAGGACTACTTCGTGCACCGCAGCCTCGGCGACGCCCGTTCGCTGCTCGAGCTCGACGCCCGCGAGATGGCCGAGCTCGAGGCCGAGCTGGGCTTCGTGCGCACCGTGCGTGGTCGCGATCCGCTCGCCGAGGTCGCCCTCGAGGTCGAGGCTGATGAGCCTGCTGAGGCGGATGCACCGAAGGCCGAGCCCGACCCGGCCGAGAACGCCGTTCCCGACCTCGAGCCCGAGTTCGAGTTCGGATTCGAGGCCACCCTTGAGCCCGAGCCCGAGCCCGAGCCCGAGGAGTCGACCTCGGCCGACTTCGAGCCGCTGCTGGCGAGCCTGCTTCCGGTCGGTCCGATCGGCGATGAGATCGATGCGGATGCTGCGCCCGAGGCATCCGCTTCGCCCGAACCCGAACCGCTCGACGAGTTCGACCACGAAGCCGCACCGACGCCCGCCCCGATCGCCGGCACCCCGTGGTGGCTCGCGCCCGCGCCGTCGGCCGAGCCCGAGCACGCCCAGCCGGAGCCGGAGCCGGAGCCCGAGCCCGACGCTGAGCCTGTCGCGTCGCCCACCGTGCCGCAGCCGAGCGCGATCCTGCCGCCTATGGCGCCTGTCTCGCCGCTCGTCGAGGCACCGCAGCGCAACGACGAACAACTCGTCGCCGACGTGCGCCCCGCGCCGAATGACCCGACCGACCAGACCGACCGACCAGACCTGAACGAGGAGACCGACCGCATGGTGACGGGAACGACGAACGCATTCGAGCAGCCCGGTGGCGGGGCATCCGTGACACCGATCTGGGCCGTCGCGCCGCAGCCTGACGCCGACGCAGTCGTCGCGGCCGCCGCGCAGGTCGCGCTCGCGAAGGGGATCGCGTTCGTCGCGCACCGCGGCCAGGTCGACAAGGTCGGCGCGGCCTACATCGATCACCCGGGCCGCGTCGCCGAGCGCTTCGACCCGATCGCCGAGCCGGTCGCGTCGGCCGCCGCCTGGCTGCACGACGTGATCGAGGACACCGGGCTCACCGCCCAGGAGCTGCTCGAGGCGGGCGTGCTGCCCGAGGTCGTCGAGATCGTCGTGCTGCTGACACGCACCCCCGAGGTGCCCGAGGCCGAGTACTACGGACGCATCCGCCGGCACGCGGTCGCCCGCAGCGTGAAGATCGCCGACGTCGACGACAACTCCGCCGCGTGGCGCGTGCGCAAGCTCGACTTCGAGACGCAGCAGCGCCTCGCCGACAAGTACCGCCACGCGCGGGAGATGCTCGGGGCGTAGCGCCTCGCGCTCGGCCGGGCCCGAGCCTCACCCGCGGCGGCGGCTCGTCCAGGGAGTGCCGACGAGCAGCTTCTTCATGAATGGCACACCCGACCGCAGGATCTGCCCGCATCCGATCACACCGAGTACGACGGCGATGAGCGCCACCCACGCGGGCGTGGGCTTCGCCTTCCCGGCGGTGGCGAAGATCATCGCCGGGTCCTGCACGAAGGCGACCACCAGCACCACGAGACCGTAGGCGCAGAGCGCCAAACCGCCGAGGGCGAACAGCAGGATGATCGCCATGCCGATGATCGTGCCCGGCCCGCGGTTCGGCGGGTAGTTGCGTCCCTTGCGGACGACCCAGGGCTTCTTGCGTCGCTGCGTCATGCGATTCTCCTGGGCACGACACAACCGTACTTCGCGCGGGGATGCCTCGGCAGGTCAGCTCTCGCCGGTGAGGTCCTTCGCGAACCAGTGCTCGGCGTACGGCTCGGCGTTGAAGGGCTCGACCTCGGCGTAGCCGAGCTTCGCGTCGAGCGCGCGGGCCTCGACGAGGTCGTTCCGGGTGTCGAGCCGCACGACCGATCGCCCGGCGCGACGCACGTCGCCCTCGACGGCCGCGATGAGCGCGGCGCCGAGCCCGAGTCCGCGGGCGTCGGGTGAGACGAACACGCGGGTGAGCTCGGCCGTGCCGGCGTCGACGTATCGTGCGCCGGCGCAGCCGAGCGGGTCGCCATCGTCGCCGAGCGCGACGAAGAACGTGCCGAGATCGCCGAGCAGGTCGCCCGCCGGATGGCCGTGGAGTTCATGCGCGATCTCGTCGGAGGTTGCGGGCCGGCCGTAGAACCGCGTGATGATGTCGTCGTAGTAGCGACGCAGGATCGTGGTGGCGGCGGCGCTCGCCGGGTCGACGCGGATGATCTCGGGCATGCGTCCACCGTAGTTCTGGTCGCGCGGGTGGTCTCGATACGCGCCCTCCTTCGTCGGGCGCTACTCGACCGACGAGGGGAGACGAAGCCCTACTCGACCGACGTCGACAGCGCGTAGTCCCCACCGTCGGCGCAGCCCGTGAGCTTCCACCCGCCGGGCACCTCGTCGACCGCGATGTCGCCGAGCCCGGTCGACTCGACCGTCGGCTCGATCGACCCCGGCACCCACACCTGCAGGCCGCAGGTCGCGGTCGCGACCGAGCCAGTGAGCGACATCGTCGCCGCGGCATCCGCCTCGCCGGAGACCCCGGCATGCAGGCTCGTGAGCAGGCCCGGCGCCTCCTGCGGGTACGCCCGCGACAGGATGCCGAGGAGGTGGTCCTTGCGCGGTGCCTCTTCACCGGTGGCGCAGACCTCCGAGAGCAGTCCGTTGCCGAACTCGCCGATGCCGTTCTGCGGGTCGCCGCACGCCTGCTTCCACACCCAGTAGGCGCTGCCGAGCATGCGTCGGTCCTCTTCGGCGGCGTACCGCTCGAGGTGCGCCGCGGTCGCGTCGTCGTCGCCCCAATACCCGTACTCGCCCGACCACATCGGCATGCCGAGCTCGTCGGCCACGCGCTGGCCGAGCTCGAACTGGCGCTCGGTGCTCACGATCGTGGGGAGCCCGAGCGAGGCATCCATGGTGATCGACTCGGCGTACAGGTGCGGCGAGAACGCCACGTTGAGGTCATCGGTGAAGCCGCGCGCCGGCCCGGAGTCGAAGCCGAGCCCCGACCACAGGATGCTCGGCTCGACGAAGACGATCTGCGGCGCGCCCGCCTCCCGGATCGCCGCGATCGCCTTCGCCGAGAATTCGCCGTTCTGCTTCGACGTCGTCACGGGCGCCGTCTCGCCGAAGCCCGGCTCGTTGAGCAGGTCGAAGCCTGCGACCGACTTCTCGTCGGCGAACTCGCCGGCCAGCTCGCCCCAGGTGCGCGCGAGCGCCGTCTGGATGCCGTCGGTGTCGAACCAGAAGTGCTCGAAGGCGCGGTCGCCCGCGGGGGAGATGTCGCGGCCGGTGAACGAGCAGCGCGGCGCGCCGTCCCAGTGCGTCGCCCACTCGGGTGCGCCGTCGTAGCCCCACATCGGGTCGGTTCCCGGCCGGCACTCGGTGCCCTCGGCGGTCGGCAGGTTCGACCAGCCGTCCTGGTGCATGTCGAGCACCGTGCGGATGCCGTGCTGCTCGCCCCACGAAACCGCCTGCTTGATCTGCGCGACATACTCGGGGTCGAGTTCGCCGCGGGTCGGCTCGAGCGCCGACCACGAGAGTCCGAGCCGCACCACGTTGAACCCGTACGAGGCCATGTCGGCGTAGTCCTGCTCGGTGAGCTCGCGGGTCGCGGGCACGTCGGCGCGCGGCCGGTAGAAGTCGACGAGCTGGTTGACGTTCACACCGCGCATGAGCACCTGGTGCCCCTCGCCGTCGGTGAACCGCCCGTCTTCGACGCGCAAGAACCCGGCCGGCACGGATGCCTCGTTCGCGACGGTCGCGACCGCCGGCGCCGCCGGGACGAGGAGCGAAGCGGTCACCGCGGCGACGGCCACGACGGCGAGGCCGACGCCCACGCCCGTCGCGACGCGTGCGGGCGAGGCATCCGTCTCGCTCGTCGTGGGGATTTCCGCTGGTTGAGGAGCGCCCGACGGGTCTCGATACGCGTCGCCGCTTCGCGTCGGCGCTACTCGACCACCGGAACGCGTCTCGAGGCCCTCGCGCGCCGCCCGCCGCGCGACCACCCGGTCGGCGACGACCGCGACGACCGCCGGGATCCAGCCGGTGCACGCGCCGAACGCGAGTCCGTCGGCGACGTGGATGTACGTCGCCATGAGCGGCCACAGGTCGCCGCGGAACCCGTCGTCGACGACGAGGCCGACGAGCCCCTGCACGATTCCGAAGAGGCCGCCCGCGACGAGCGCACCGAGCCAGGTGCCGAGGAAGCCCGGCACGCGTCGCCGCATCCACCGGATCGCGAGCCACGCCGCGCCGACGAGCAGCAGCATCGAGACGATCATCGAGACCGGGCCGTCTTCGGGTCGCGGCGTCGGGATGCCGGGGGCATAGGTCGCGCCGGTCCACCACGATCCGGCGAGCAGCGGTGCGACCGCGCCCACCGCGATCGCCGCCGGCCACACCGTGCGTCGGTCGGTCGAGTAGGCGCGCAGCGCCGTATCGAGACCACCGTCGGCGTGGTCTCGATACGCTCCTCCGTCGCTACTCGACCGACGCTTCCGCCCAACACCCCACTCGACCACCCGAACGACACCAGCCACGATCAACGCCGACGGCACCGCCTTCGCCGTGACGTAGCCGCCCGCCCACGCCGCGAGCGCGGCATCCCCGGTCATGGCGAAGCAGGCGGCCGCCTGCGCGAGCAGTGCCGCGAGCACGACGCCGGCGGTGAGCGTCCAGAAGCGGGCGCCTGCCCGCACCGCAGCCCACCAGACGACGGCGAGCATGACCGGAACGAAGACGACGTAGCGCGCGACGGGCCACCAGAGGTCGAACCGCGGCGTGCCGCCGGGCCAGCCGACGAGGGCGAGCAGGCCCGTCGGGTCGATGACGGCCTGGATGATCAGCAGCAGGGCGGTCGTCGCGACGGCGACGATCGGACGGCGCAATGCGCGCATGGCACTCCATCGTGACGGTGGTTCGGGTCAGAACAGCATCGGCACTTGGTGACTGTCGGTCAAGAGTGCAGTGGGACAAGTGACCCAGTTGTGACCTTTCGGTGCACGCGCCTGAAGTCGGATCGACGAGGTGATCGGCGCCCCGGCGTTGACCCGGGCGGCGAGCCGTGCGACGAGAGTTTAGGGCGGTTTAGTTCCACGCGCTCTGCCTGATCCATGGCGGACACCCAGTATTCACGGGTTATGCGGCCTGTTCTGGGAGCCCCGAAGTACATTGGATTGGACCGGTTGACATTCCTGACCAAAACCGGTTTACTATCCGTGTTCAATCCCTTACCCGAGGATGCGACGACCTCGCGCACGTGTGGGCGAGCGGCAGGGGAAGGGCCCCAGCACAGCAGGAAGTGCGCGCGAGCGCCTTCCAGACCAAGGAGTTCCTCGCAATGAAGCGTTTCGCAGCCACCGTTGCCCTGGCCGCCCTCGCGGTACCGCTGACGGCGTGCGCGTCGTCGGGTGCCCCCGATAGCACCGAACTGACCTCAGGCCCGATCACCATCTGGTACTCGACGAACGAGCAGGAGATCGCCTGGGCGGAGTCGGTCGTCGACGCATGGAACGCCGATCACCCCGACGAGCAGGTCACCGCCGAGGCCATCCCCTCGGGCAAGTCCTCGGAGGATGCGATCGGCGCGGCCATCACGGCGGGCAACACGCCCTGCCTGGTCTACAACACGGCCCCGGCCGCGGTCCCCGCCTTCCAGAAGCAGGGCGGCCTCGTGAACATCTCGCAGACGTTCGAGGACGGCGAGTCCTTCATCACGGAGCGGTCGGGCGAAGCTGCCGACGGGTTCCGCTCGCCCGACGGCGACCTCTACCAGGTGCCGTGGAAGGCCAACCCGTTCATGCTCTACTACAACAAGGACGTCTTCGAGGCGGCCGGCCTCGACCCCGAGAACCCCGAGCTCGCGACCTACGACGATGTTCTCGCCGCCGCCGAGGCGATCAAGAAGAGCGGTGCAGCCGACTTCGTCCTCTACCCGCCGGCATCCAGCGACTACACGAATGCGCTGTTCGACTTCTACCCGTTCTTCCTCGCGAACTCGGGCGGCACCCAGCTCGTCACCGACGGCGAGGCATCGTTCGCCGGTGAAGAGGGCCTCGAGACGCTGGAGTTCTGGAAGACCCTCTACGGCGAGGGCTATTCCTCGGCCGAGCCGTACAGCGGAGACGCGTGGGCCGGTCCGTTCGCCGACGGCGTCGCGGCGCTCGGCATCGCCGGCCCGTGGGGCGCTGGAGCGTTCGACGGCAAGGTGGACTACGGTATCGTGCCGCTGCCGACCGCCGACGGAACGCCAGCGGCCGACACCTACACGTTCGGTGACTCGAAGAACGTCGGCCTCTACACCTCCTGCGAGAACAAGCAGACGGCGTGGGACTTCGCGAAGTTCTCGATGAACGCCGACAACGACCTGGCACTCCTGGAGACCACGGGGCAGTTCCCCATCCGCGGTGACGTCGACGAGATCGCCGGTGAGTTCCTCGCGACGAGCCCCGTGCTCTCGACGTTCGCCGAGTCCGTCCCGCTGACCGTCGACGTGCCGAACATCGCCAACGCCACCGAGATCTGGCAGACCTTCCGCGACGCCTGGGGCCAGGCGGTGCAGGCGGGCGAGGGCGACCTCGAGGAGACGTTCACGACCGCCGCCGACGAGATCGACACGCTGATCTCGCAGGGCTGACGCCCGCACCCGGGATGCGCGGCCGAGCGCTGCGCATCCCGGGCGACCCGTACCACTCCACGATCGAGCGCCGGCCGACGCCGCGGCGCTCGCAAACCAGCATCCGGCAGAACGGCAAAGGAGCCCCGCCATGCGACGCTTCACCACATCGATCGCCATCACGGTCGCCGCCGTGATCGGTGCGACCGGACTCGTCGCGGCCCCAGCCGCCGCGGCCGAGGACGACGTCGCGACCGTCGTGTCGCGCCTCGAGGAGTACTACCTCGATCAGGGCGACGAGATCATCATCGCCAACGGCATCTACCTCGCGCGCACCTCCGAGGCGCTCGACTACGTCGCGACACAGAACGAGGACGGGTCGTGGTCGGACGTGAACTACGCCGACCGGACGAGTTCGGCCAACGGCTCGGTCTGGTCCCCCTACATCGCCCTCTATCGCATGCTCGCGATGACGCAGGCCTACCGCGACCCGCAGGCCGAGGGCTTCGGTGACGAGCGCCTGGTCGACGCCGTCGGGCGCGCGCTGCTGCAGTGGGACCGCGTCGACCCCGGCAACCAGAACTGGTGGGAGACCGAGATCGGCGAGTCGATCGCCATGGGACGCATCTCGATGTTCCTCGGCGACGAACTCGACGACGCGGCCTTCGAGGTGAGCCTCGAGCACAACACCGGCAAGCTCGACCCCGTCGGTGCCAACGGCGCCTGGCGCACCTCGAACTACCTCTTCGAGGCGCTCGCGACCCACGACCTCGACAAGATCGACGAGGGCTTCGCGACCATCGTGGCGACCATCGCCGTCGACCACTCGGGCACTGTCAAGGAGGCGGTCCAGCCCGACGGGAGCTTCTGGGCACACGGTGCGCAGCTCTACAGCGAGGGTTACGGCATGGTGCTCTTCACCTACGCGGCGCTCTGGGCCGACGTGGCGCGCGGTACCTCGCTCGCCTTCGCGCGCGACCAGCTCGACTCGATCGCGTTCTACATCATCAACGGCACGCGCTGGCTCATCCGCGGCGAGATCGGGATGCTGTACCTCAACTACCGGCCCGCGAAGACGATCCAGGGCGTCACGAGCCAGGCGTCCGAGTTCATCGAGCCCCTGCAGCGGATGGTGCGCACGGACGCGCTCTACTCGACCGAGTATGCCGCCGTGCTCGACGGCATCACCGGCGAGACGCGCACCAACGGCGTCACCGGGGACAAGTACTTCTGGCGCTCGGAGTTCAGCTCGCACATCCGGGAGGACTACGGCATCTTCACCCGCCTGAACTCCTCGCGGACGTTCGGTGCCGAGCTGCGGACCGCCTACCGCCCCGAGCTCGGCAACCCCGTGTACTGGAACGCCATGGGGTCGACCGCGATCCAGGTCAACAACCGGGAGTACCTCGACCTCGGTCCGACGTTCGACTGGTGGCACTATCCCGGAGTGACGGCGCCCGACGAGAAGCGCACGGAGCGGGGCTTCGAGAACCGCGGGCGCAACGGCGACGGGGCGAGCTTCACGGGCGGCGCCTCCGACGGGGAATTCGGGGCGAGCGTGCTGACCCTCGACAGCGCTGGCACCAACGCGCAGAAGAGCTACTTCACCTTCGACGACGAGATGGTCGCCCTCGGCGCCGGCATCCGTTCGTCGAGTGCCGCGCCGGTGCACACGACCCTCAACCAGGCAGTGGCCAAGCCGAACGCCACGGTCGGCGGGCAGGCGGTCGACGCCGGCACCGAGGCCGCGACCGTTGGTGACGCGAACTGGGCGTACAACGACGAAGTCGGGTACGTGTGGGCCCCCGACCAGGACGTGAAGGTCTCCAACACGTCGCAGAGCGGGAGCTGGGAGGGCGAGGACCCCGTGAGCCGCGACGCGTTCACGCTCGTCGTCGACCACGGCACACAGCCGACGGATGCGACCTACGACTACACGGTGCTGCCCGCCGCCACCCCGGCCGTGGTCGAGGCGTACGCCGAGCGACCCGCCGTGCGCACGCTGCGCAACGACACCGAGGTGCAGGCGGTGCGACACGACGAGCTCGGCGTGACGATGGCGACCTTCTACCGCGCGGGTTCCGTCGAGCTCGGCGACGGTCGCACCATGACCGTCGACCAGCCGAGCGTCGTGATCCTCGACGAACGCGGCAAGACGCCCGTGGTGAGCATCTCGAACCCCGACCGGCCCGGTCTCACCGTGGCACTCGCCATCACCGGCAAGGGCAAGGACTGGAGCGGCGTCGTCGACCTCGGCTCCGGTGAGGACCAGGGCAGGACAGTGACCGCGGCGCTCGACAAGGGCCGGCTGAGCCCGGCCTCCGACCTCGCGGCCAGCAGCACCGCCCCCGGCCGCCGCGTCGCGGCACTCGGCGACGACGACCCGAGCACGGTCTGGGCCTCCCGCGAGGAGGACCTGACCTGGGTCCAGACGAAGCTCGAGCGCGGCTCGTGGGTCACGGGGGTCACGATCGACTGGGGCGACGCCTTCGCCGAGGACTTCCTCATCCAGACCTCGCAGGACGGCACCACCTGGACCGACCGGACACATGTCACCGACGGCGCGGGAGGCGTCACCGACGTGGCCGTCGAGCCGACGTCGGCCACGTTCGTCCGCGTGCTGATGCTCGAGGGCGAGGCCGAGAAGTTCGCGATCCGCGAGCTGAACGTCGAGAGCGGCGTCAACCTCGCCGTCGATGCTGCGACGAGGGCGTCCGGCTACTCGGGATACAACCTCGTGTACACGATGGCCGATGGCGACCCGACCACGAGGTGGCGGGGCAACAATTCCGACAGTGCATGGGCGCAGGTCGACCTCGGCAGCCCCCAGGCCGTCGGTGCTGTCCGGCTCCGCTGGGAGGCCGCCTACGCCAAGTCGTACCGGATCCAGCTCTCCGACGACGGCGTCACGTGGCGCGACGCGTACTCGACACCCACCGCGGGCAGCGATGGCGGCGTCGACGTGATCGGCCTCGAGGGCGAGACCGCCCGATTCGTCCGGATGCAGACCGTGAAGCGGGCCCTCAACTACGGTCCGTCGCTCTGGGAGTTCGAGGTCTTCGCCGACCGCGCCGTCGTCGACGCCCCGAGCGTGCCGAGCGGCCCCGAGAACCTCGCCCTGAACCGGCCGACCACCGCCGACAGCGTCTACAACGACAATCCGACGATCGTGGCGACCAAAGCGACCGACGGATCGCTCGGCACGAAGTGGTCGTCGGCCCGGCAGAGCGCCGAGCACTGGCTGCAGGTCGATCTCGGCAGCGCTCGATCCGTCTCCCGGGCGATCATCAACTGGGAGACCGGCACGTCGAACGACTACCGGGTCGAGGGTTCCGTCGACGGCGGCGAGTGGACCGAGCTCGCCCGGGTGGCGTCGGCGCAGCCGTCGCTGAAGCACGTCCACGACTTCGGCCCGGTCGACGTGCGCTACGTGCGAGTCGCCGGGTTGCCGGCGACGCAGTACGGCCTCAACATCTGGGAGCTCGAGCTCTACGGCGGCTACACGTTCGACTGCGCGGAGTCGCTCGTCGTCGAGCGCGACGGGAGCGCCGTGCTCGCCGGGGTCGTGTCACCGGCCGACCCGGACGACGCCTTCAGCGCTGCATCCATGGATGCCTCGGTCGTGACGATCTCGGACGAGCCGAGCCTCGGCGACGACGGCCGGGTCGAGGTCGGCATCGAGACGTACGAGCCGGGCGCGACCAGCGTGCTGCTCCGCCACGCGGGCGGCGACGAGCTGGCGTGGTGCGACGTGACCGTGACGGCCGACCGAGCGGACCTCGTCGAGCAGGTGAACGCCGCGAACGGTCTCGACAGTCGCGAGTACACCGTCTCGACCTGGACGACGATGGTGCGCGCACTCGAGACGGCGAAGGCGGTTCTCGCCGCGACCTCCTCGACGCAGGCGCAGGTCGACGCCGCCACCGCCGACCTCGCGGACGCCGTCGACGGGCTCGACGCGCGATGAGGCACTGACGGCGCCGAGGCGCTGAACGTCGGACCCCGATCCAGCACTGGATCGGGGTCTTGTCGTGGGGTCACGTGGGCGTGCTCGGCCCGGGGGCGACGGTGCACGGGCAGGAACGCCGGTGTGCACGAACGACGCAGCGCCCGGGACTCGCGTCCCGGGCGCTGCGTGCTGGTCACTCCTGGCCGGTCAGCTCCGCGACGCCGATCGACGAGTCCGCCATGCCGTAGAACACGAACCGGCGATCGCCGATCTGCTCGATCGCGGTGGGGAAGACGACGTTGCCGAGGGTGCCCTGCAGCTCCTCCGCGGTCTCGGGCGCGAGCAGCGGCTCGGCAGACCGCGCGATGACCTGACGAGGGTCGTCGGCGTCGAGCAGCATCGCACCGGCCGAGTAGCGCGAGCCGTGCGCGAGCTCGAAGCCCTTCGGCGTCGCCCCCGACACGCCGTGGTGCAGCAGCAGCCAGCCCTCGGGCACGCGCAACGGAGCGGGGCCTGCACCGATCTTGGCGGTCTCGTAGGCCATCTCCGGCCCGGCGATCATCGACGAGCCGTGCACATGCGCGAGCGCTGCCGGGTCGCGCTGGACCGACTCGAGATCGACGTAGCCGATCCAGATCGACGGACGTTCGTCGTCGATCCCCGCGGGGGTCCGCGCGCCCTCACCCGGGCGGAGCCAGTCGAGGTCCCACATCGGGCGGTGCAGCAGGGCGATGCTCGGCCGGCCGTCGGGCCCGGCGACGAGCTCGGGGAAGAACACGATGTCCTTGTTCGGGAAGAGGTTGAGATCGCTCTCGAGCTCGGGCTGGTACTCGAAGTGGATCGGCCCGAGCCGCTGCCACTCGACCGTGTCCCGGGAGACCGCCAGGGCCGGCTTCGGCCCGAGCGGTCCGTAGGCGATGTACGTCATCACGTGCAGGCCGAGTGGCTCCAGGAAGGTGATGCGCGGGTCCTCGACGCCGGCGTTCTGCCGGCCGTGCTCCCAGCGCTCGTCGGGAGAGAGCACGACTCCGAGCCGCTCGACGCCGACGGGGACCCCGTCGACGATGGTGACCCGCGCTCGTGCGATCCGCGAGACGTTGCCCGCCGCGACGACCCGCGGGTAGAGATAGAGCTCGCCGTCGGCGCCCCACGCCGTCGCGGGGTTGAGCACCCCTTCGACCTCGAGCGGATCGCTCGGGTCCGCGGACATGATCGTGCCGAGTCGACGCAGTGCGTACGGGATCGTGGTCGGTCGTGCGGTCTCGTGGAGTCGGGTCATTACCTTGCCTTGGAGGGTGGTGGAGACGGCTCAGCCCTTGATGGCGGAGCCGAGGTTCGCAGAGGTGAAATTCCGCTGGAACAGGAGGAAGAGCACGACGACGGGCACGGCGAGCACGCAGGCACCGGCGAGGACGGCGCCCATCGGATTGTCGAGGAACGCGCCGTTCGTCTGGGAGAAGTTCGCCAGGCTGACCGCGAGCGTCTGCTTCGAGGCATCCTTGGTGACCAGGAACGGCCAGAGGAACTCGTTCCACGGGCCGATGAACGTCACGAGCATCGCCGTCAGCACAGCGGGGCGAACGAGCGGCACCGCGATCGAGACCAGGATGCGGAGCTCGCTCGCCCCATCCATTCGCGCCGCGTCGAAGACGTCGCGCGGGATCTGCAGGAAGTACTGCCGGAAGATCAGCACGGCCACGGAGTTGATCGCGAAGGGCAGGATCATGCCGACGAAGCTGTCGGCGAGCCCGAAGTACCGCACGACCATCACGTAGAGCGGGATCATGAGGAGCTGGAACGGGATCGTCTGCACGAGGAGCACGAGGGCGAACACCACGCCCCGCCCGCGGAACGAGAGCACGGCGAGGGCGTAGCCGACGAGCAGGCCGAACACGAGGGTGCAGCCGACGACGCCGACGGTGAAGATCAGCGAGTTGAGGAGCGAGCCGAGGAGGTTCACGGACTCGTTGATCTCGACGAAGTTGTTCAGCGTGAGGTTGCCGGGCAGCGGCAGCAGGCCGAGCGGACTCGTGTCGCGTTCCCGCTGCAGCGCGCCGATCACCATGTAGTAGAACGGCACGAGGGCCAGGAGCGCGCCGACGAGCAGGAGCACGAAACGGAGGACTCCGCCCACGCGGCTTCGTCGCACGTGCTGCTCGGTCGTCGGGGTCGATGCGGTCATCGGTCCTTGCCCTCCGTGATGCGGCGTGAGATGAGCGAGACGATCAGCACGACGACGACGAGGATCATGCCGATCGCGGCGGCGATGTCGGGCTTGCCCTGCTGGATGCCCAGCTGGTACATGAGCAGTGCGGGCGTCATCGACGCGCCGTTTGGGCCGCCGCCGGTGAGCAGGTACGGCTCGGTGAAGATCTGGGCCGTGGTGATGATCGACAGCAGCACGACGAGCGAGGTCACCGGGCGGACCGCGGGCAGGGTGACCGAGCGGAACCGCTGCCAGCGTCCGGCGCCGTCGAGCTGGGCCGCCTCGTGCAGCTCGGCCGGCACGTTCTGCAGTGCGGCGAGATAGAGCAGGATGTAGAACCCGAGGTTCTTCCACGTCACGTACAGCGCGATGAGCGGCATGATCAGCGTCGGATTCGCGAGCCACGAGGGTTCGGGCGCGAGCGGGCCGAGCAGTGAGTTCACCACGCCGTTGCTGTTGAACAGGAAGATCCAGACCGCGAGCGTCGCGACCGAGGCCGTGATGTACGGGATGTAATACGAGATCCGGAAGAAGCCACGCCAGTGCACGGCGGCGTCGAGCCCGGAGGCGAAGAGCAGCCCGAGAACCACGGTGAGTGGCACGTTGATGACGAGGAAGATCAGCAGGTTGCCGAACGCCTGTTGCACCGCCGGGTCGCCGAGCACGGTCGTGAAGTTGTCGAGTCCGACGAACGGATGGGGCACTTCGACACCGGGAGCGGTGAAGTAGAAGTCGTGGAACGACATCCAGATGCCGAAGCCGAACGGGATCAGGAAGACCACGATCACGAAGAGCAGGTACGGCGCGCTCAGCAGGATGCCGAGCGGGTTCTCGCCGAGCCACCGGCGGAGAACACCCCCGCTGCGTCGAGGGTGGGCGCTGCCCGGATGATGCGTTGGCGCGGCACTGCCCATCGCGATGCTCCTCACGTTCGGTACGACCGACGCGGCGGCCGCTCCCGTCGAGAGGAGCCGTCCGTCGGTGACGAATCCCTAGTAAACCGGTTTTGCAAGGTTCGGTCAACTCTGTATCGTCGTTCGCGGCCGATCCGCCATGAACGCCGGGATTCTGCGGTGATTTCCCTCGCGAGGATGAGGCTAAATCACGCTAAACACCCGCTATGCTTCGGAGCATGGACGTGACACCCACCGACGAGGGGAGCCCGAGCGGCTCAGCCGCCTCAGGCATCAGGAACGGACAGCGCGAGCGCAAGGTCACGATCGGCGACGTGGCCGCGCGGGCGGGCGTGTCGAAGAGTGCGGTGTCCTTCGTGTTCAACGGGCGTCCCGGGGTGGGCGACACCGCGCGGGAGCGGATCCTCGAGGCGGCCAGGGAGCTCGACTGGCGTCCCGACGCGAGGGCGCGCGCGCTCTCGCGAAGTCGCGCGCAGGCGCTCGGCCTCGTCATCCGGCGCGAGCCCGAGCTGCTGAGCACCGACCCGTTCTTCCCGCAGTTCGTCGCGGGCGTCGAGAGCACGCTCTCGACAGTGGGCTACGCCCTCGTGCTGCAGGTCGTGCAGAGCGAGCAGGCCGAACGCGACGCCTATTCGAGGTTCGCCCACGAGGCGCGCGTCGACGGCGTGTTCCTGACCGATCTCCGCATCGACGACGGCCGGCCGGCCGCGCTCGAGGCGCTCGGCATGCCGTGCGTGCAGCTGGGCTCGGCTGAAGACGACCCGTCGCTGATCGGCCTCGACGACGCTGCCGGCGTGCGGCGCGCGGTGCGTCACCTCCACGCCCTCGGGCATCAGCGGATCGCGCACGTCGCCGGGTCGGACCGGTACGTGCATTCGCGCGTGCGCAGGCATGCCTGGGCCGACGAGATGCTGCTCCTGGGGCTCGAGCCCGGCCCGGTCGTGGTGGGCGACTTCACCGGAGCATCGGGAGCGCGCGCGACGCACGAGCTCCTCGACCACCCGCAGTCGCCGACCGCGATCATCTACGCGAACGACATCATGGCGATCGCGGGCGTCTCCGCGGCGATCGATCGGGGCGTTCGCGTGCCGCGCGACCTCTCGATCGTCGGGTTCGACGACATCCCCCTTGCGCCGTACGTCATCCCGCCCCTCACGACGGTGCGCCAGGACGTCTTCCAGTGGGGGAGTGCCTGCGCCCGGACGCTGGTCGCGATCGTCGAGGGTGAGCCGCCGGCGCCGGTCGAACTGCCGCCCGTCGAGTTCGTCGTGCGCGGGAGCACTGCACCGCCGCGGAACCGCGCTGATCAGGCCTCCGGCGTCGACGAGTGAGCGCGCGCCCGACGCCGGCGCCGAGGCTCGTGGCCTTCGACCTCGACGACACGCTGGCTCCCTCCAAGACGGCGATCGAGCCCGTGATCGGCGAGCTGCTGGTCGAGCTCGCCGGTCGGGTCGAAGTCGCGATCATCTCGGGCGGACAGCTCGGACAGTTCCGGTCCCAGGTGATCGATCGCCTCCCCGACGCCGGGCCGGAGCAGCTCTCACACCTCCACCTGCTGCCCGCCTGCGGTACGCAGTACTACCGGGTCGGCATCGCGGGCATCGACATGGTCTACACGCATCCGTTGACCGACGACCAGAAGTCGCGCGCTCTCGCCGTCGTCGAGGCCGAGGCCCGGCGGCTCGGACTGTGGGAGTCGCGGACGTGGGGCGACATCCTGGAGGACCGCGGTTCCCAGATCACGTTCTCCGCGCTCGGACAGCAGGCGCCCGTCGCCGCCAAGTCGGCATGGGACCCGACCGGTGCGAAGAAGGACGCGCTTCGCACTGCGGCTGCAGCCCGCCTGCCCGACCTCGAGGTCCGGTCGGGCGGCTCGACCTCGGTCGACGTCACCGACCGCGGCATCGACAAGGCCTACGGCATGACGCGGCTCGCCGAGCAGACCGGGATCGCGCTGGACGACATGCTCTTCCTCGGCGATCGGCTCGACGAGCAGGGCAACGACTATCCCGTGCTCGCCATGGGGGTCGAGTGTCACGCGGTGACCGGCTGGCAGGACACGGCCGCCTACCTCGCGGCGCTCGTCCCCACCCTGCCGGTGCGCGCCGCCTCGGCGGTGCCCTGATCGTTCGCGGTTCGCCGATGATCCTCTTGACCCCCGCCCCGAACGCCCGCTAGTGTCGCAAAGCTGCGCCAACCGCGCAGCATCCCCGGAATCTGGAATCGAGGCGGTCATGAGCGTGTATCTGCAGCGCACGAACAAGCCGGCCTTCGTCGAGCCCGCGAACCAGCCCGCCGAGCGCGGATTCGATCGCGAACTCGACCAGCTTCTCGACCAGGCACCCTGACACCGCGACCACTCGCGAATCCGTCACCCCGTGCCGCTCGAGGCCCGGGGTGTTTCTCTGTCTGCGCGCGACGAGACCCTCGGGCCCGAGGAACTCGCACGGTGCGCCCCGCAGCCGCGGAGCGCACCAGACCAGACAGGAAAGGAACCATGGAGACCCTCTCCAAGCGGCTCGTCTCGTGGGCGAGCCTGCTCGACGAACTGACGATCGAGCAGGCCCGCGTCTCGTCGACGATGCCGTTCATCTACCCGCACCTCGCGCTCATGCCCGACGCGCACCTCGGCCTCGGGGCCACGGTGGGCTCGGTCATCCCGACGCTCGGTGCGATCATCCCCGCGGCGGTCGGCGTCGACATCGGCTGCGGCATGATCGCCGTGCAGACGCAGTTCGCGGCATCCGACCTCCCCACCGACCGGCGGGAGGTGCGGGAGCAGATCGAGCGCGCCATCCCGCTCTCGGCGGGCAAGCACAACCGCAAGATCGTCGCCACGGCGTTGCCGCGCGTCGCCGAGCTCGAGGCCCTCGCCGAGGCGAAGGGCTTCGACCCGGCGCGGTACGCGGGCAACTGGCGTGAGCAGCTCGGATCGCTCGGCAGCGGCAACCACTTCATCGAGGTGTCGCTCGACGAGGCCGACCGGGTGTGGCTGTTCCTGCACTCGGGCAGCCGGGGCGTGGGCAACAAGATCGCGCAGCACCACATCGCGGTCGCCAGGCGGCTCGCGAAGCAGTGGTGGATCGACCTGCCGCACCCCGACCTCGCGTACCTCGTCGAGGGCACGCCCGAGTTCACGCGGTACATCGCCGAGCTGCGCTGGGCGCAGCACTTCGCGCTGCTCAACCGCGAGGAGATGATGGACCGGGTCATCCGGCAGGTCTCCGAATGGGTGGGCACCCCGGTGGAGGAGCGGCAGCGCATCAACTGCCACCACAACTTCACCGAGAGCGAGGAGCACTTCGGCAAGCGGGTGTGGGTGTCGCGCAAGGGCGCGATCCAGGCCGACGCGGGTCGGCCCGGCCTCATCCCGGGCTCGATGGGCACCGCGTCGTACGTGGTCGAGGGGCTCGGCGACGCGATGTCGCTGAACTCGTCGCCGCACGGCGCCGGCCGCACCTACTCGCGGTCGAAGGCCCGGCAGACCTTCACGCTCGAGCAGCTGCGTGAGGCGATGGTCGGTATCGAGTTCCGCGACACCGACGCGTTCATCGACGAGATCCCGCAGGCGTACAAGCCGATCGACCAGGTCATGGCCGACGCGGCCCCGCTCGTGGAGGTGCGGCACACCCTGCGCCAGATCGTGAACGTGAAGGGGAACTGAGGGGGAGGCGGGGCCGTGGGGCCGAGCAGACGCGCAACGTCAGCTCGAAACCCGCGGCTCCGCCGCATCCATGGATGCCTCGGCTGCGGCCCGCGCACAGGGGGAACTTGCGCGGGCCGCAGCCGGGGGACCCCTCCCTCAGGCCTACCGGCCGATCAGCACCCGGAGTACCCTCGAGTGCACACGAGCGAAGGCTTGGGGGTTGCGATGCCCTACTTCATCATCGAGCGGAACTACGCGGAGCTGGTACAGGTGCCGGCCCCCCTGGGCGCCTTCGACGCACTCAACCTCATCAACGACGAGGAGGAGGTGCGCTGGCTGTACTCGTTCCTGTCGGTCGACCGGCGCAAGACCTACTGCGTCTACGAGGCGGAGTCCGTGGCGGCGATCATCGCGGCGGCGGCCCGTGCGGGCCTGCCCGCCGACGTGGTCACCGAGGTCGACGGACGGATGCTGCCGAGCGGCACGTTCGCCGCGGTCGAATAGGACGTCGGCTCACGCGAGTCCCTGCTCGCGCGCGAAGCGCGCCGCCCGGGTGCGGTTCGGTGCTCCGACCTTGCTCAGGATGCTGCGCACGTGGTTCGCCGCGGTGTGTTCGCTGATCACGAGCTCGGCCGCGATCTCGCGGTTGCTGAGCCCGTCGGCGACGAGACGCAGCACCTCGGTCTCGCGAGCCGTGAGCCCGCCGAGGTTCGTTGTCGCGGATGCCTCGGGCAGCAGTTTCAGCACCCGCCCGAGCCCGAGCGGCTCGGCGATCGTGCGCGCCCGTGCGGCCGACGCCTCGGCCGAGCCGGTGTCGCCCGTGCGGCGGAAGTGCGCCGCGGCGGAGGCCTCCGCATAGGCGATGTGCAGCGGCGCCTGGAGCTGCTCCGCGAGCGCGATCGCACGCCCGAAGAGGGCGGCCGGGTCACCGGTCGCGCAGAGCGCGTCGAGTTCGCCGAGATAGCGGTCGGCCGGGCCGAACTGTGCGACGTAGAAGCCTGACAGCAGGTTGAAGCCCGAGTACTCGTGCAGCAGCGGTCGCAGTTTCGCCGCGGCATCCCGGTCGTGGAGGGCCAGAGCGGCCTCGCACATCGCGATGAGGCGGATCGGCCAGTCGCTCGAGACGTGCGCGGCCGGTTCGTCGTGTTCGAGCATCCAGCGCAGCACCCGTCGGCTCGGCTCCAACATGTCGAGTTCCGTGTAGAGCGCCAGCAGCCCGGGCGCCCACGATCGCGTCGGCTGCTCCTCGCCCGTAAGGGTCGCGGCGGCGATGCCGAGCCGGCCGGTCTCACGCCGCAGCATGAAGCCCTGGACCGCTCCGACGCCGGGGGTCGCGTCGGAGAGGAAGCCCTGCTCGATGACGCCGAGCCGGTGCAGGCTGGCGTTCGCGTCGGCGAGACGGCCGTCGGCGAACGCGCGTCCGAAGCGGGCGCACTCGGCCCAGTAGTTCCAGTACGCGCCCCAGCGTTCCGCCGTCGCGGCGAGCGCCGACTCGGCGAGGTCGATTCGGGTGCCGTCGCCGATGACGTATCCGCCCCAGCTCGAGGCGATGGCGCAGATGCCGCTCCAGTCGTTGTTCATCCCCTCGACGAGTGGCGCGAGCTCGTCGACCTCGACGAGTCGGTCGTGCACGCCCTCGGGTCGGAGGGTCTGCGAGACCCGTGCGCGGAGCGCGGCGGCGAGCGCCTGTTCGTCGCCGAGCTCCCGGGCGAGGGCGATCGCCCGGTCGCCGGTCGTCGCGGCCGTCGCGAGGTCTCCCGTGAATGCGATCGCACGACCGAGGCTCGCGCGACCGTGGATGACGAGCGGGTCGTGATCGTCGTCGGGCACTCCCGCCAGCGCGCGGGTCAGCAGGTCACGGCTGCGTCGTCCGCCGAGACCCGGCCGCCACGAGGCATCCTCGTAGCCGATCGCCGCACGCAGCCGCTGGCGCGGATCGGACGCCTCCATCATGCGCTCGTACTGCGCGCGGGCACGGGCGAAGTCGGAGGCGTCCTCCCAGCTCTCGGCCGACCGCAGGCGCAGCGCGTCGCGTTCGTCGGCCCGCGATGTCACGTCGGCCGCCTGCTCGAACAGTCGACCGGCCTCCTCGTGCGCCAGTCGCAGCCGCGCGGACTCGGCCGAGCGCACGAGGTATTCGACGGCGCGCGCGCCGAAGCCGAGGGCGCGCGCCGACAGGTAGTGGTGGGCGAGGCGCTGCACGCGGCGCGTCGCCGAGGGGAACTGCGCCTCGAGGGTCTGGGCGATCCGTGCGTGGATGCGCATTGCCTCAGAGGGCGTCAAGCCGTCGAGCACGGCCTGCCGGGCGATCGCGTGCGGAAAGGCGTACGGGTCGGCGGGACCCGCCGGGGGTTCGAGCAGGCCGGCGTGAACGCTCGCGTCGATCGCCGCGAGCGCGTCGGCCTGCGACGTGTCGCTCACGGCGAGCAGTTCGACGAGATCGACCTCGTGCCCGAGCAGCGCCGCAACCCGCAGCACGGCGAGCTCGTCGGTCGTGAGCATCGCGATGCGGGGTCGCAGCAGCTCGAACGCCGACTCGGGCACCTCGACGCGCCGATCGTGGGCGGCCCAGGCCTCGAGCACATGGCGCCACGTCGTGCGCACGAGGAAGGGGTTGCCGCCGGTCGCCTCCTCGACGGCGAGCGCCGAGGCCCGCGCTTCGTCGGCGGGCACGCCGCCGGCTTCGAGGTACTCGGTGAGATCGGCCGCGGTGAACGGACTGAGCGACACCTGCTCGACCGACGGCAGGTGGGCGACGTGCCGGATGATCGCTGACAGCGGCTCGGACCGATCGGGCGGCGCGGGCCGCAGCGCGGCGATCACGAGCACGCGCGCGTCGGTCGTGCCGACGATGATGCGAAGCAGCAGCTTCACGGCGTCGTCGCCCGCCCAGTGAAGGTCATCGAGGGCGAGGACGATCGGCCGCGTCCGCGACGCGGCGACGAGCACGTCGACGACGGCGTCGAACAGGCGGTCGGGGCCGATCGACGGAACGCCGGTGCCCTCGCGTGCGGCGAACCGGTCGCGCACGACGCGGAACGCGGCATCCTCGTCGGGCGCAGGCTCGCCGCCCGCCGACCCCACCGAGCCCGCCGACCCAGCCGACCTCGCCGAGCCCGCCGCGCCGACGGCGCCCGCGGCCTCGAGGGCCGCGAGCAGCGGTGCGAGCGCGTGGTCGAACGGTTCGAGCGGCCGGCCGAACTCCTGGATGCAGTCGCCGTACAGCACGGCCGCGCCGAGCGCGCGCAGCGCGCCGCCGATCGAGCCGAGCAGGCGCGACTTGCCCGTGCCGGGGTCGCCGCTCACGAAGACCGTTCGCCCGGCGCCCGACTCGACGTCGGTGTAAGCCGCATGCAGCGCGCGCAGCTCTGCGCGCCGGGCCACGAACGGCGGGGCGCCGGTGCTCATCCAGCCCGGCGGCAGGGCCGGGATCGACCAGGCCTGCATGCCCCTCACGATAGACCCGGCACCGGTCGGCGTCGATGACCCGAATTGCCCATGCCGACGTCGAGCCCAAGATGACCGATCCGCGTCATGCGGCGCGGGCACCGGCTCCGTAGCGTCGGCCTCAGCCGGCCGCGATGAAGCGCCGGAATGAAGGGAATCATCATGAACACGCGAGCGATGGCGGTCGCGGTTCCGGTCGTGGCCGTGGCACTCCTGCTCTCGGGATGCGGCCTGACGACCGCGGGCGACGGTACGGCGAAGCTGACCGTGCCGAAGGTCTCCACCGAGGTGTGCAACCAGCCCTCGTACATCAGGGTGCACGCTCCCAAGGGGTTCTGCGGCACACCGACCGTGGACCCGATCGACGACGACCTGAGCCTCGGCTGGTACCAGCGGGAGCGGCTGCAGGAGCAAGCCGACTGAACGATCACGCACGACGAACGGATGCTGCGAGGCATCCGTTCGTCGTGCTGGAGCACGATCGAGGAGGAGCCGGCGACGTCTCGAAAGCCGGCCGGCCGCGATGTCGATCTCGCCGCTCCCCGTTCGACGCATGAGTAGAAGCACCTGTGCACGACGCACGACCGCTTCACGAAGCATCCGAACACCGAACGGCAAGGAGCAAGATCATGGCGACACCGCGGGCCCTTCGCCCCCTTCGCAACCCGGCCTATCGCTGGCTGGCCACAGCACTCGTCGCGTCGATGATCGGCGCGGGCATCTGGATGGTCGCCCTCGTCTGGCAGATCGTCGCGATCGGCGGCGGGGCAGGTGAGCTGTCGCTCGTCGCCGGTGCCAGTGCGATCGGGATGCTGCTCACGACGCTCCTCGGCGGCGCCCTCGCCGACCGGGTTCCGCAGCGTCGCATCCTCATCGCCGTCGAGGTCGTGCGCGCCGCGAGCGTCGGCGCGGTCGCTGTGCTCGCGCTCGCCGGATCCCTCGAGGTCTGGCACCTCGTCGCCGTCGCGCTCGTCGGCGGCGTGATGGCCGGCCTCTACTACCCGGCGTACTCGGCGCTGCTGCCGAGCGTGGTGTCGGAGGACGAGCTGCTCGCCGCGAACGGCTTCGAGGGGATGGCACGTCCGGTGCTCATGCAGGCCGGCGGCCCCGCCCTCGCGAGTGCGCTCATCGCGGTGTCATCACCGGGTGCGGCGCTCGCGGTCGCCGCCCTCACGGGGGTCGTCGCGGCGGTGTGCCTGCGACGCGTGCCCGACCAGCCGCTCCGCGTCGAGCGGGCGGACGGGACGCGGCATCCGGCCGTCGCCCTGCTCGTCGACGTGCGCGACGGGTTCTCCTACATGGTGCGCACGCCGTGGCTGCTCGGCACGCTCGCGTTCGCGTCGCTCCTGATCCTCATCATCATGGGGCCGTTCGAGGTGCTCGTGCCGTTCGTCATCAAAGACGTCGCGGGCGCCGGCCCCGAGGGCCACGCGCTCGTGCTCGCCGCGTTCGGCATCGGCGGTGCGGTCGGGTCGATGATCGTCGCATCCCTCAAGCTGCCGCGCCGGTACCTGACCGTCATGAACCTGCTGTGGGGACTCGGATGCCTGCCGCTGCTCGTCTTCGGGCTGACCGACCAGGTGTGGGTGATGGCGCTCGCCGCGTTCGCCGTCGGCGCCGCGTTCAACGGCGGCGTCGTGATCTGGGGCACGCTGCTGCAGCGCCGGGTTCCGCCGCAGATGCTCGGCCGCGTCTCGAGCCTTGACTTCTTCGTCTCGCTCGCGTTCATGCCCGTCTCGATGGCGATCGCCGGGCCCGCGGGGGAGCTCGTCGGGCTGCCCGTCGTGTTCCTCATCGCCGGACTCGCACCGCTCGTGATCGCGGTCGTCGCGATCGTCGCGGCCCGGATGCGGCGCGACGAGGTCGCGCACCCGCTGGATACCGCGGAGCCGGCTGACCTCGAGGTCGAGGATGCCGCGCCGGAGCCGGCGTTCGCGTGAACGCCGTCGGCCTCCGTCGGTCGAGTAGGCGCGCAGCGCCGTATCGAGACCACGGCTCCGTGGAACCGACCCTTCCGGCACACCCCGGGAGCTGATACCCATGAACATGCCAACCGACGATGTGAACGCCGCCCCGCTCGAAGCCGCCCGCCGAGTCATCGACGCCGCGTCCTACCTGACGATCGCCACCGCCGACGCATCGGGACGTCCCTGGGCGACCCCCGTCTGGTTCGCCGAGCGTGACCTGCGCGAGTTCTTCTGGGTCTCGCGTCCAGAGACACGGCACTCGCAGAATCTCGCCGAGCGATCCGAGGTCGCGCTCGCCGTGTTCGACTCGACGGTCGCCGTCGGCGAGGCGATCGCGGTGTACGTCGAGGGGGTCGCGGCCGAGGTGCCGGATGAGGAGCTCGAGGCGGCGATCGCGGTCTACGACGCGAAGTCCGTGGCGCGTGGCCTGCAGCGGTGGACCGCTGACGACGTGAGCGGCTCGGCGCCGTTCCGTCTCTTCCGCACGACGGCGTCGCAGGTGTACGTGCTCGACGAGCGCGAGCGGCGGGTGCCGCTGCTGTAGGCGCGATAGGCGCATGCGCGGCGCCGGCGCAAGCGCCGTTGCATCCGCGCCCCGCCTACCCCACGTGCTTCGCCGCCCGCCGCGCCGCCCGCCGCCGTTCGAGCGCCGCGTACCCCTTGAACATCAGCGGCATGACCCAGTACGAGGCGATCGGCACGACGATCAGCGTGATCACGAAGGCCCGCAGCACGGGATGCCAGCCCCGCACGAGCGGTTCCGACAGCAGGCCGACGATGGCGACGAGCGGAAAGATCGTGAGCCACACGATGAACGCCGACACGTGGATGTTCGGCCGCGCCGGCGGCGATTCCGCCTCCGGTGGTGGGGCGAGTTGCTCGAGGCCTTCGGCCTCGGGTGCGGGTACGTCGTGCTCAGGAGGTGTGGTCGACATCACGGGCTCCGTGATCGGGTGCGGCCTCGGCGTCGAGACGCACGCGACCGGCTCGTCTCATTCTCCTCCCGCGACGCGAGCGCCGCTACGGCCCGAACGCGGGTCGGGTGCCGCGGCGCGATCGTGACCTCGCGACCGCCCGCACCCGCGCCCGCGCCCCCGCCCCGCAACGCACGATGGCGGCCCCCGAACCGCGATCTTATGATGGAGCATGGCCTGGTTCGGGGTCAGGCGCAGACGCGATGCGCACGAACTCGAGGTCCACGACGCAGACTTGGCGAAGCGGGCTGGATCGGCCCTGTTCGCCTGCGACGAGCGCATCCGCGTCGCCGTCGACGAGCTCGCCTTCGCCGAGGCCGAACTGGGATCGGACTCGACCGAGGGCTTGAGCCAGGCGATCGTCGTCGGCCGTGAACTCCTGGGCGAGGCGTTCCGGGTGAACCGGGCGAATCACGACGTCGTGCGCGGCACGCCCGACGAGGTGCGGGCCCGCGACGCGCGCATCGTCGAACTGTGCGCGTCGGCGATGAGCAGGATGGACGAGCAGTCCGCCACCCTCGCGCGCCGGCTGACACTGGCGCGGCGCGCACCCGAGGCCATCGCCGGCGTCCGATCGGATGCCGCCAGCATTCGCTCGCGGATACCGCAAACCCGCGACATCATCGAACACCTGGCCGCCCGCTACTCGAGCGAGGCGCTCGCCGAGGTCGCGGTCAACCCCGTCGAGGCCGAACGGTTGCTCGACTTCGCCGAGCACAGCGCGCGCGTGGCCGAGCGGCGGCGGGCGGCTGGTCTGCGCGAGCAGGCGAACCTCGCGCTCGAGGCCGCGACCGAAGCGGTACACCGAGCAGCGGCCGCGCTCGATGCGGTCGAGACCTACGAGGTCGAGGCACTGCACGCCGAGTCCAAGCTCGCGGCGCTCGTCGAGCAGTCTCGTCGGCACCTCGCCGCCGCACAGCACGAGCCGCAGTCGCGCGGCGTCGCAGGCGCGATCGCCGAGCTCAAGTCAGCCCTCGCCGATCTGCCGGCGGCCGGCGTGAACACCGACCCGCTCGCCTGCCTCGCTCGGCTGCACGCCGCGAACGACGCACTGGATGCCGCGATCGCAGCCGTCCGCGAGCGTGCGACGCACCCCGCCTCGTCGCCCGAGCACGTACGCCACGCTGTCTACGACGCCGACCAGCAGCTCGAGCTGGTGCGCGACACGATCGTCGGCCACCCGGGTTGGATCGGCCCCGAGGCCCTGGCGCAGCTGGCCCAGTCAGAGCGCGTCCGGATCGATCTCGGCCACTACCTCGGCAGTTCGACCGCGCGGGTCACCCTGGCCGACGAAGACCACCGAGCGCACGTGATCGCCATGGCGCAGCACGTCGCCGACCTCGCCGGCGAAGCCCTGCACCTGGCCCGGCGCGACATCCGCGCGGCCCGCTTGCAGGATGCCGGGCGGCGGAGCGCCATGCTCGACTGACTGCAGCGCACACCGTGGGCGGCTCCCGTACGCGGCCGTGATTGACTGGGCTCGTGGATGACCTTCCGGAGCGCCTCGTCACGGTGGGGCAGCCTTCTCCCGTGTTGATTCGGACGACTCGATCGCGTGTTGGACCTCGGTCATGGGCGTCGACGCGGTTGGTGACGGCGGAGCTGTGAGCCTGGTCATCGAGCCGGCCGGTGTGCCGGAGCCGGCGGTGATTGAGCTTGCAGCGACAGTCGGAACTCGGTTCGGCGAGTTCGCCGAGCTCGCCGGCGAGTATCTGCGCGAACGGCTGCGTGAGCCGGAGTTCGCCCTCGGGCAGTCCGAACTCGTGAAGCTGGACGCTCCTGAGGTGCCGTTCGGCGAACCGGAGGCCGTGATCTGGGCTGACGGGTCCTGGATGCTGCGGTTCGTCGAGTCGAGCCTCGAGATGGCCGACCCCTTCGGAATCGGCGTGCTGTTCGAGGGAACGACGCCGCAAGCGGTTGAGGACCTCTCGGGCGCCGACCCGGCGTAATCGCGCGCTGCGTCGCCCGCCTCGCGACGGACTCGCTACCGTTCTCGTTCCGACCATTCGACCCTTCTCCGCGATGACGGATGCCCCGCACTCGTGAATTCCGTAGGCGAGCGACACGATCCGGCGGCTCGCAGCACGCTCTTCGCACTTAGCACTCGCGTGCCGAGAGTGCTAATCTGGTAGGCGGGTGAGGATGACTCACTCAGGTCAATGGTGAACTGGAAGGAGACGAGACCAATGGCCATGTACTGGGATCCGTTCCGGGAGATCGACCGCCTCGCCGAGTCCATGCGCGACGCGACGCAGGGGCCGCGGGTGATGCCCATCGATCTGCACCGCGACGGAGATCACTACGTTCTGGCAGCCGACCTTCCCGGTGTCGATCCGGGGTCGGTCGACGTCGATGTCGACGGGCAGCTGCTGACGATCCGGGCGGAGCGCACCCTGCGTTCGGAGAGCGGCACCGAGTGGCTCGTTCGCGAGCGCCCGAGCGGGTCGTTCCAGCGTCGGATCACCCTGGGTGACGGGCTCGACACCACGCAGATCAGCGCCCACTACGACAACGGGGTGCTGAGCGTGATCATCCCGATCAGCGAGATGGCGAAGCCGCGCAAGATCGCGGTCACGTCGACGCCGCACGCCGACAAGCAAGTCACTGCGAAGTAGATCGCACCGGGCGGCCATCCGGTGCCCGGTGTTCGTGGCGCGTTCGGCTGCGAACGGCCGTCGTCCGCCGGGCCCGGTGGCCGGCCCCCGACAGGGAGCTGATGATGCAAGGGATTGCCGTTTCCGACGTCGCATCGCCGAATCGTGCGAGCGTGCCCGCACCGCTGACCCGACTCCGTGGCCGGCGTACGTCGACGGTCGACACAGTCAAGGTGTCGATCATCGCGACGAACCCGCCGACCGGCGACGCGCTCGTCCTCGAGGGCGAAGGCGTCAGCGAGGAGCACGCGCTCGCGGTGGCGAAGGCGCGGGTTCCGCAGGGGTGGCGGACTGTGAGCTGCCGGCGGCATTGAGCAGTCGCATCCGGGATGCGGGTGTGCGGTGCACCCCGCTCCCGGGTGTGTCTGCTCGACGACCAGAGGAGAGAATCGTGAACCAGAGCGGTGCGGGCTGGCGTCGATACGATCACACGATGTTCCCCGTGTTCCACGAGCGGTTCGAGGAGAAGTGGGGCGAGGGCACGGCGCCGTTCCTCGATCCGAGCGTCTACGACGCGGAGCAACCCCGGCCCCGCGCCCAATGGATCAACGTCGACACGGGGGCCGCCGTCGCGGTGGTACCAGTCTGGGAGGACGACCCGACGACCCGTTCGTTCGCGGTCTTCTACCTTCCGCCGAGCGGCGGGATCTGGGTGCTCCGGCCACCGGGTCTGACCAGTTACATCGAATCCGCATCGGGGCGGGTGGGCGACGAAGTGACCCTGCGCAACGACTCGTTCCAGAAGGCGGTCGCGCACGCGGAGCGGTTCATCTACGGGGAGTGAACTGGCTTGAAGGCGGCCCCATGAGTGGCGGGAGCCCGGGTGCTGTGGCGCGGATGTGCTGGCCGGCCGCCGCCTCGGGCCGTCGGTCGATGGCGGCTCCGTGTCTCGCCAGCAGCGGACTTGCACCTCGTCAAGGTGACGCTGACCCCTCACGCCCTGGTTCGTACACGGTAGTGGGAGCGCCGACGGTCCACGCCACGAGCAGACCGCCGACGCTCCGCGGTTCACATCGACGCGCAGTGCTTGCAGAGCGGGTGACCACCAGTCCCCTGACGCTTGTTGTACCCGGGGATCTGCTGGCCGCTAGGACATTCGCTCTGATTGTGGTGAACGTCCGGGTCAGACGGGTTGATCGAGTAATACGGTGACACTCTCATATGCGCTCCTTTGCGGATGCGCCCTCTGGCGCATGTGCGAAAGTCTTCGATTGTGAGGTGATTTCGTAAAGACCCCTCTCCGAGGGTCACTCTGTCGCCGGTCGCCAATCACCCGGCAGGCCGACGAACGTCAGGGCATCAACGCCGACATCACCGACGTCCACGCCGCGACCGCCGCGATGGGCAACGCCGCAAACATCGCGAGCAGGCCGCCGACCGCCCACCACCGCCGACGCCCGCGCGCGCCGTCGACCTCGCGCCGCAGCCGCTCGAACGCGGCGACATCGGCTACGTCGAGCGTCGGCGCCTCATGCCACGTCGACGGTCGGGCCGCGGCATCCGCGAGCCGCTCGATCTCACCGGGCGGAACCGTCGCCGGCCGCGAACCCAGCCACTTGACCAACTCGCGCTCGCGCAGCACGACGACGGTCGTCGGTCGTTCGCGCACGATGATCTTGCGGGCTCCGACGATCGCGATGATCGGCGTGACATCGACGAGTGCGCGCACCGCGACCGACAGCCGCTGCGATGCCCGCTTCGCCTCGAAGCCGGCGTTGCGCAGGTGATCGGTGCGCTGTCCGCTGACGAGCAGTCGCTTCGCGCCGAGCCAGATGTCTCGGCCCTCGTGGTGCTTCGCATTGATCGTGAAGACGCCGGGCGGGCCGATCACGACGTGGTCGATGTCACTCGATCCGCGGCCGATCGGCACCGAGTGGAACACGCGCCAGTCGGGCCCGAGCGCATCGAGCCGGCGGGCGACCTCGAGCTCGCCGAGCGCACCGAGGTACCAGGGCTCCGAGTCCGCGCTCAGCGGGGTGCGTCCGAACAGGCGTGCTCCCGCCGATCGCGGCGTTGCGTTCGATTGCGCCCGAAGGCACTCGGTGATCACGGATGCCGCGGGCTGACGTGCGGCGAGCGAGACAGGCGCGGTGGAAGTCATGATGAGTTCGCCCTCCCCGTCGCGCGGTCGCTCGGCTGGCGAACGCTTGAATTCGACCGTATTGGGCGGCGTCACGTGTTCGTGAGCCCCCGTTCGCGTGTGAAACACACCTGCCGTGTGGCACACAACGGCCAACGGAAGGGGCCAGCTCGCTACGGCTGCGGGGAGCTGCTGAGATAGCGGCCCGTGTCGAAGGACTCAAGTGGCGTGTCGCCTCGCATGTAGAGAGGATGGCGAGGGTGCCCACGCTTCGTGGGTTGTCCAAGTGACATCCAGTCGCAGCCTGCGGACGCCGTCAGCTGAAGGATGTCGAGGAGCATCGGCTGGAGATAGGGCCGGGATTCGATCAGCCCGCCCCATGCCGCCAGCAGAGTCAGCGGCCGGCCGTCGATGAATCTGGTGATCTGGCGATCGTTCTCAGCCTTGAGGTCTGGGCGATACACCCGGTCGAGGTCCTTCGGGTCCGTCGCGATCTGTGGGTACACGTTGAGCATCGTCCAGCTGTCAAAGCCGTTGTGCGCCGCGAAGCTGCTCACCCGCGAGATGGTGCGGTCAGGCGCGTTCGGTACCGCGGTGCTGGGGTTGATCCCGAAACAGACCAGCGGGTTGGAGCCCACGGTTCCGAGTACGAACCTCGCTGAACCGTCAGCAGCATGCTCGTAAATCCACTCTTGGTCAACTGCCGGGATGTCAGGGCTTGCGATCAACTCATCCACGCTGCGAAGGTACCGGACGCCTCGGACGTGCCACCCAGTACCGAAGCGGGCAGGATGCAAATCGGTGGCGACCCGAGGTTGAGTGGAGACCGGTCGCCCCCATTCCGGGGCGCAACTCGGCGCAAGTGGCTGACGAGCCCGGGGCTTCTTCGTACGCTCGTATCCGTACCAAGGGGAGGGGCGTTGGATGCCGCGCAGGGGCGAGAATCTCGACATCGACGAAGACGCCGTGAACGAGGCAGCCGAGATGCTCGCGAGGCGGGGTGAACAAATCGACGTCCTACGCACATCCGTCCCCGACCTCCCAGGCCTGTACGCGTTCCACGCGGATGCCTCAGTGTGGCTCCTTCTCGGACTGGAATCGTCTGACGGCCCGCTCTATGTGGGCAAGGCAGAGCGAAGTCTCCGCTCCCGCGATGTGCGCACGCACTTCGAAGCCGGGAAGACCGGTTCATCGACTGTCCGTCGCTCGTTCGCCGCGCTCCTGCATGACGAGTTGAGCCTTCGCGCGATACCGCGAAACCCAGCGAAGCCCGCCCATTTCGCGAGCTTCGGCCTCGAGCCCGTGTCCGACGCTCGCTTGAGCGAGTGGATGCATGAGAGGTTGACCCTCTCGTGGTGGGCTTCCCCAGCGAATTTGCCGGTTCGACCGTTCGAACGCGCAGTTATCTTCCGCTTCCAGCCGCCGCTCAATCTGACCGACGTAGAACGGCCGTCCCCGCGTCTGAAGGCAGCTCGTGCGCACCTGGCTCGCGAAGCCGCGGCATGGCGCCCGACCGATGAGGCGGCCGCGCTCACGTAGCCCGGAGCTCCGAGGCGGCTCTCTAATACACGGACCGTTGGCGCGATATCGCGGCTGTTCGACAGCCGCGACCCCGTGCCGATGTCGGACGTCAGCGGCAGAATGTCCAAGTGACTCGTCGTGGGCTGTTCCTCTTCATCGCGCTCGGCATCGCGTGGGGCATCCCATATCTGTTCATCAAGGTCGCCGTGGCAGAGCTCGACCCGGGCATGGTGGTGCTCGCGCGGTCGGCGCTCGCGGCGATCCTGCTGCTGCCGCTCGCGCGCTTCCGGCACGAGGTCGGGCCGGTGCTGCGGCGGTGGAAGCCGATGCTCGCGTACACCCTCGTCGAGATCGTGCTGCCGTGGTACTTCCTGAGCTCGGCCGAGCAGAGCCTGCCGAGCTCGACCGCCGGGCTGCTGCTCGCTGCGGTGCCGCTCGCGGGCGTGGGCATCGCGTTCCTCATGGGGCGGCCTGCGCGGCTCTCGGGCACCAACTGGGCCGGCATCGCGCTCGGCATGCTCGGTGTCGCTGCGCTCGTCGGGCTGGATGTCGCGGGGTCCGACCTGTTCGCCGTCGCCCAGATGGCCGTGGTCGTCGTCGGCTACGCGCTCGGCCCCGCGATCCTCGCGCGGTGGATGCCCGACCTACCCGGCATCGGCATCGTGGCCGTCTCGCTCGGCGCGACCGCCGTCATGTACGTCCCGTTCGTGCTCGCGACCGGCGGCGTGCCGACGGCGTGGCCGTCGACCCAGGTCATCGTCGCCGTCGTCGTGCTCGCCGTCGTCTGCAGCGCGCTCGCCTTCTTGCTCATGGTCGGCCTCATCGCCGAGATCGGCCCGGTCAAGGCGACCACGATCACCTACGTGAACCCGGCCGTGGCGATCATCGCCGGCGTCGTCGTGCTGGGGGAGCGCGTCACCGTCTGGACGATCGTCGGCTTCGCGCTCGTGCTGCTCGGGTCGTATCTCGTCACGCGGCATCGCGCGACCCCTGCCGACCCGACAACGGATGTCGCACCCGAAGTCTCGGATGCACCCGTATCCCGGGGTCGCGGTGAGCTCTGATGGGCCCCCTGACCGGCGTGTGGCTCACCTGTGCATGGAGGCAGGGGTGTCGGAACGGTAGGAGTGGCCCAACTGTCCGCCGAGCCCGAAGTAGTGGCGGAAGTTGTAGATCAGGGGGCTCCACGCGCCCGGGTCGATGTGGTTCGTTCCGTGGACCACGATCTCGGATGCGGCGTGCACCATGCTCACGGCGACTTCGACGATCACGAACCCTCCCGCGACCCCCGGGGTGATGCTGACCGCGGCGCCCTCCAGGTGCAGCGGGCACTCGGTCACCCGCGGCGGAGCGACCGTCGCCGACGGCATCGACGTCAGGCCTGCAGCAGTGAACTTGTCAGCCTCGAACCGCATGCCCGTGGGCTTGGTCGCCGGCACCGGAAAACGGCCGGTCAGTGGTGCGAGCCGTTCGACGTGCTCCCACATTCCCGGCGATGGCACGTTCACGACGAGCTCGGGCCGCTCGCGGAGATTTGCGGCTGTCTGTCCGTCGGAGCCGACTCCGAGCACGAGCGTGTGGCCGAGCGCCCACGCTGATGAGATCGGTGCGAGGTTGGGCGTTCCGTCCGAGTTCATGGTCGTGATCAGCACGACCGGTGTTCCGAAGTACAGGATGCTCGGCTCGATGGCCATGAAGCCGCGGGTGTCGGTCGCTGGGTCGGTCTGGAGCGAAGGAGTCACCGAACGACGATACGGGCGAACTCTTTCGCTCAGCACCGATGTGTCGACGCAAGCGTGCGCGGTCGCTGTGCCGAGACCACGTCACAGCGTTGGCAGCCCTGATGATCCTCGACCCCGAACGAATCGAGGGTAGGGCGGTTCATCCCGCCCTACCCTCGTGGTGAATTCGGATCATCCCCGGATCAGTCCGCCCGAGGAACTCCGCTGCTCATCAACGCCACCACCAGTGCCCCATCGACGCCACCTCCTTGAACGGCCGGGCACCAGTCCCAAGTTCTGCACGATCTTCGATGCGTTCTGCAGTGATGTGCATCGGTGCGCGGCCGGTACTTCCCGCCCTCAGTCGCCGTCGGCCGAGTCGCCGATGTCGCCCGCCTCGGCGGCCGACGGCTCCCAATCCTCGATCACCGCAGCACTCGTGCCGCCGAGCGCATCGCCGGCGCGCAGGTTCGCGCCCTCGAGTGCCCGCTGAATCGCGAGGTCGGTCTCCGACCCGGGGTCGACGTCTTGCCCATCGAATGACATGGTGGCCTCCCTCCCGCCACCGTAGTCTGCGCTCCGCCGGCCCGACCAGACCCCGTTGGTTGTGGACCGGGTCTTGACGCCGGCGCCCGACCGGGGCATTCTCGGCCGGAGGCAGACGGGGGAGTTGCTGTGCAGAAACTCGAACCAGGCGACGATGGCTACGACGACGCGCGACGCGTATGGAACGCGATGGTCGACCGCAGGCCCCGCTACGTCATCGCGTGCGCGAGCGCCGAGGAGGTCGCCGACGCGATCCGCTTCGCCCGCGCGAACGACCTCGAGATCGGCGTGCGTTGCGGAGGGCACAGCATCGTCGGCCACGCCGTGCCCGACGGCGGCGTGATGATCGACTTGCGACCGCTCGGTTCGGTCGAGGTGGATGCCGCGGCGCGACGAGCCCGGGTACAAGGCGGTGCGCTGCTGGGTGCGCTCGATCGCGCGGCGCAGGCGCACGGACTCGCGACGACCGCGGGCAACGTCTCGCACACCGGTGTCGGCGGGCTGGCGCTCGGCGGAGGGATGGGCTGGCTCGCCCGCCAGCGCGGACTCACGTGCGACAACGTCGTCTCGTTCGAGGTCGTGACCGCCGACGGAGAGATCCTCCGCGTCGACCGCGACTCGCACCCCGACTTGTTCTGGGCGCTCCGCGGGGGCGGCGGCAACTTCGGGGTGGTCACGGAGTTCGAGCTCGCCCTGCACCCCGAGCCGGGCGACGTGCTCTCGGTCGAGTACCTCTACCCCGTGGCATCCGGTGCCGAAGCCATGCGCCGCTGGCGCGACGAGAGCGCCGCGGCCGACCGTCGCGCGACCTACAACGCGACGATCTCCGACGGCACGCTGTCGCTCGGATTCGTCTGGGTCGGCGACCCGGTCGACGGTGAGGCCGCTGCGGCCGCGCTCGCGACGAGCCTCGCCGAGGTCGACGACGGCTTCGAGCGCGTGATCGTGCCGATGACGTACCTCGAGCTGCAGACCCGCGAAGACGACGACGAGGCGCACGAGTGGCGCCGGTACTGGAAGGGCCACTACTTCAGCGATCTCACTGACGAGGTGATCGACGCGGTGCTCGCGCGCGACGGCGACGAGTTGCCGAACGTGAGCCTGCAGGCGTACGGCGGGGCGATCGCGGATGTCGCTCCGGGGGAGACGGCGTTCTCGCGGCGCGACACGGCGTTCGAGTTCGTGTGCGCATCGAAGTGGGTCGACGCTTTTGATGATGAGCGCCGGATCGCGGGCGCACGTCGGTATGCCGCGCCGCTCGAGCGGTTCGCGAGTGGCGCGTACGTCAACGCGCTCGCCGACGAAGGAGCCGCGGGCGTGCGGCGCGCGTACGCGCCCGAGCACCTCGCGCGGCTCACGGCGGTGAAGGATGCGTACGACCCGGCGAACGTGTTCCATCTGAATCAGAACATCGTGCCGTCGGCTGAGCCCAGCCTCTCTGACCGTCAGGCATGACGTCACCGGCGGAGGTTCGCTTCGAGCGGGGCGACCACATACCCACATCGCCACCGGTCAGCCGATCACATGACCACATGACCACGCCGCCGACGGTGCGATACCCAGAACGGGGGCCTGCGCGAGCACACCGAGGCTGGATAGCGTTCGCAGGGTGAACGACGAGTACTACGGGCGGGTCTACGGGCTCACCGACAGCGACCGGCATACCTACGGGGCTGAAGACATGCAGGAGCTCGTCAGCATCCTCTCGGCACTCGATCGCGAGAGCGGTGTCGAGCAGGATTCGCCGTGGCGCAGCGGCCGCGTCTGGGAGCGCGCGATGACCGCTCCTCGCCGGCGGATGCGTGGTCTTCTCGCGACCGGCGTGCCCCGTGAACCCGGTGTTCTCGTGTTCTTCGAAGACGGTCGACCGGTCTACGTGGGCACCGGTGCAGGAAAGACCGGGCTCCGTGGGCGAATGCGCCAACACCTGGCGACGGGTACCGACCTCAGTTCCAGCACACTCCGCGCGAGCGTCGCCGTCGACGTCCTCGGCATCAGTCGGTGGACTGCGCGTCAGCGGCCGAGCGTGCTGCTCCAGTCGATGGTCGATGAGGTGAACGAGGTCATGGCCGAGCTCGAGGTCGCGTGGATCATCTGCAGCGATGCCGACGAGAGCAGGTCTCTGAAGGACGCACTCTGGTCGGAGTACAAGCCGGAGTACAACATCCTCTGAGGCCGCGGGCGGCAGGCCGAGTGACCCTGCCTACACGACGACCGCGATCGCGAACCCGTCCCACCCCTTCGCCCCGACGGTCTGCAGCGCCGTGGCATCCACCCTCGGATCAGACGCGAGCATCTCGACAGCCTGCCGCGCCCCGACCACCATCGAATCGTCGTTGTCGGGGTCGGCGACCTCGCCCGCCCGCACGACGTTGTCGACGACGATCACCGTTCCCGGCCGCCCGAGCCGAATCGCCCAGTCGAGGTAGATCGGGTTCGACTCCTTGTCGGCGTCGATGAACACCAGGTCGAACGGCTCGTCGCCGCGCTCGGCGATCAGCGGCAGCGAGTCGGCGGCCCGACCGACGACGATCTCGACCTGCTCCGAGACCCTGGCGCGCTCGAAGTTCGCGCGCGCGACCTCGGCGTGGCGCGGTTCGAGTTCGAGGGTCACCACGCGCCCGTCGGGCCGGATGCCGCGGGCGAGCCAGATCGTCGAATATCCGCCGAGCGTGCCCACCTCGAGCACCCGCCTCGCACCAGACATGCGGGCGAGCAGGTTCAGCAGCTTGCCGGCGAGCGGTGTGACCTCGATCGCGGGAAGCCCGGCCGCCGCGGCGTCCGCCAGCGCTCTTGTCAACGTCGGATCATCGGCGACGAGGGTGCGCGCGAGAAAGCCGTCGACGCGCCGCCAGTCGCCGGGTGTGGAGAATGGCATGTCCCCAGCCTGAGCGCGGCGGGGTGTCGCGTCAATGGCTGGGGTGCGAAGGAGCGTATCGAGACCAGCCCCCACGCGGTCACGCCGTCAGGCAAGCCCCATTCAGACCGCCGTGTCGACGATCCCCCGCTGCGCCGTGATCTGCCCGCGCATCTGATCGATGAGCCCGCGCAACGCAGCGTCGTCCTCATTCGAGATCGGGTCGGCGAACGCGTCGAGCGTGGCGGTCATCGCGGTGAGCCCGTCGGAGTAGGCCGGCTCGACGTTCGTCGGGATGTCGAGCGCCTCGAGCTGCCCGATGTTGAACGCGAGCTCACCCGAATTCGAGAGCAGCCGCCAGAACCCGTCCTCGTCGAGGGTGACGATCATGTCGTCGAGGTCCTTCTCCATGTCGTCGAGGTGCGAGTTCGCTTCGGTCTTGAACGCCGCCGCATCGACGGCGGCCGGCGGCGCCTGCGTCGGCGAGGGTTCGGCGGGCACCGCGGTCTCCGGCGCGGGCGCCGGTGTCGGGGATGCCGCGACGAACGGTTGCGGCTCAGGGGAGATCGAGCGTGTGGCCGCTCCGACCGCTCCAGTGATGATGTTGATCACGAGGCCGAGTGCGACGACGGCGCCGGTGACGATCCACGCGATCTTCTTGTGCTGCTGGTAGCCCTGCAGCCGGTATCCCTGCTGGTCGCGCTGCGCCCCCGTGAGCACGAGGATGAGGTCGACCAGCCACCAGATGCCGAGGCCGCCAAGGGTGAAGAGCTTGGCGAGGCCGGTGCCGACCTTGCCGAGGTAGAAGCGGTCGATGCCCCAGAGCCCGACGAGCCACGCCAGCAGCCAAGTCGCGACGAACGACTTCGGGCCCTCCCGGTAGTCGACGTCGGCATTCGGCGCGCCGTACGTCGGCATGGGCGGTGCGGGCGGCGCGGGCGGTGCGGACGGGCTGGGAGATACGGGTGGCCCAGGCGGCGCGGGTGGACTCGGCGGAGCGGCCGACGAGACACCGTACGCCGGCGGGTACACGGCGGTTGCGTGGGGCGACGGCACGGGCGCGGATGCCGGCGGGGCGGGGGAGGTGCCACGGGCGCGACAGGCGGTGCCGGCGGGAGTGGCGCGGTGTGCTGCGTCCACGCGGCGCCGTCCCAGTAGCGCAGTGCGCCCCTGCCGTCGTCGTACCAGCCGGCCGGAAGGTTGCTCGGATCGCTCACGCTTTCGATCCTCTCGCTCGACTCCTGCGGTGTGCGTGTTTTCGGTCCCCCAGTCCGGGGGACGGATGGCTACGCTCGCCTTGTGACTCTCGCGCAACCGGCAGGCCCGACGCCCTACCTCGTCTCGATCGGCAACATGCACGCGACCCAGCAATGGCTGGTGACACCCGGCGGCAACTGGCCTCTCGCCGAGGTCAACGTGTCGACGAACGATCAGACCCAGGTCACGACGCACACGCCGGCCTGGGCGATCGTGATGGTCGTGCTGTTCATCTGGTTCTTCCTGCTGAGCCTGCTCTTCCTGCTCGCGAGGGAGAGCCGCGTGCAGGGCTTCATCTCGATCACGGTGCAGGCCAACGGACAGGCCTACGTCGAGAACGTGCCGGTATGGAGCGCGCAGGACCGCGCCGAGGTCTACAACCGAGTCGCCTACCTGCAGGGTCTGATCGGGCAGGAGCGGGCGCGCACGGCTTCGTAGAAGGACCGGCCCGGCGCATCGGAGTGCCGCATTGATGTTCGATTTTTTCGTTTTGCGAGCGTAGTATGGGTGCCATGAGCACCCCGACCGACACGCCACGCGGTGCCCGAAAGGCACAGACCTACCTCCCCGAAGCGGATGCTCGCGAGGAGATTCTCGATTTCGCAGAGCTGATGCGCGAGCTCGAGGTCTTCCTGGCGCAGAACTCGTCCAAGGCTGCGCTCGTCGACCCCGAGGGCAAGGCTCGTCCGATCCCCGACGAGATCTTCCGCATCCTCGATCAGGTGACCAATGCCCTTGCCGCGGGCGAGGGCATCACGATCGTGCCTCAGGGCATGACCATGACGACGCAGCAGGCGGCAGACTTTCTCGGCATCAGTCGCCCGACGCTCGTTCGTCTGCTCGAGGCCGGCGACATCCCGTTCGACAAGCCAGGTCGCCATCGTCGTGTGCGGTTGGAAGACCTGGTCGCCTACCAGGCGAACTTCCGGGCCGAACGGCGTGCCGCACTGCGTGAACTCCAGCGAGCCAGTGTCGATGCGAAGGTCAGGGTCGGAAGGCCTGACGACGTGAAGCGCCTCGCGGAGCTGGATCCTGAGTGAGCTTTCCGGCGTTCTTCGATACCAACGTGCTCTACGGGGCGCTGCTCAACGACTTCATCCTCGAACTCGCTGACCGCGGCTTGTTCCGGCCCCTGTGGTCTCAGGACGTCCTCTTCGAGCTGGCGAAGAACCTGGTCAAGAACGGCGAGGACCCGTCGCTCGTCGAGAAGCGTGTCGGCACGATGGAGCTCTACTTCGCCGACGCGATGGTCAGCGGCTATGAAGATCTGGTGCCGACGATGACGAACGACGCGAAGGATCGACACGTCCTCGCGGCCGCCGTCCGCGGAGGCGCAGAGGTGCTGGTGACCTTCAACACGAGGGACTTTCCGGCCGCTTCCGTCGATCCGTTCGATCTCGGGGTAGTCCACCCCGACGAATTCCTTCTCGACCAGCTCGACCTGTACCACGCGCCAACGCTGCGCGCCCTGGTCGAACTCGTCGAAGGATACGACTCTCCGGCGATGACCGTCGACGACTTCCTGCTGGCCCTGGCCCGTGCCGGGGTACCGAAGTTCGCCGACGCGGCTCGGGCGAAGCTCTACTGAGTTCGCAGTCGCGAATCCCGACTCTCAGTCGTCAGCGGCCGCAGTTGCCGGATCCGCTCCGATTTCGGCCGCGAGTTCCGGTTTCACGCCCCGCTTGTCCTTGACCTTCTCCGCCTTGGCGAGGAGCGCGTCATCTCGTCGCTCCTGGATCTGGTCTCCCAGAGCCTTGGCTCGGTTCGCGACGTCCGCGCTCGTGGACCCGACGCGTGAGGCCGCGTCGCCGAGCAGCGCCTTCGCAGCGTGCCCCCATCGCGTCTGATCGAGCTGGTCGATTCCAGCGAGCTGCAGATCCGCGTGCTCCGCGAAGTCCTTGACGCTCTGGCCGAGGCGATTGGCATGGTTGGTCACGGCCTGCGAGCTGAACGGGTTCGCTACTCGCGCGAAGTTCGTCAGCTCAGCGCTCTTGCGCACCGACGAACCGATCGCTTCGAGGCTCTGGATGATGCGCGTTGTCCGATCCGCCCGCGCCACTTTGATGCCCTGACGGTGCGTCTCGAGCTGGCTCGGCTCGTCGTCCGCGACCCGGGCGAGCTCGAGCACGTACTGACGGTCTTGAAGCGCGAGCGTTCGAGCGAGCACACCGAGCCAGAATGGTGCGTCATTCTGAGCGACTTCGAGCGCCTTGGCCGACGCGTCGGTGTCACCGACGCGTTCGCTCACGTCCTCGGCGAGTGCATTCAACTGCGCGATCGCCTCAGCCTGCATAGTCTGCAGCGCCAACGAGTTGCCCTGCACCTTCGACCACGTGACGGAGGAGACGACTCCCGTCTCCCGGTAGATGCTGTCGGCCTCATCGATCGCCAGAGTGACCCCGCCGAGTTGGCCGAGGGTCTCGATCTTGCGCTGCTTCAGCAACCGATCGAGCTTGGCGTCGATGGCCGCGAGGTATTCCTTGATCTCCGCCAGCGCAGCCTCCAACGAAGCCTGCGTCGCCATCGCGGCAAGAGCTGCAGGGGCAGCGGGCGTGAGGAGGGCAGCGTGTTCGAACTTGAGGTGCTTGAGGATTTGACCATTCTTGGCGCGCACCACTCCAGAGGTCACCTCGGACACCCCGCTCTTCTTGAGGAATGCCGCCGACTCCGACGTGAGCTTCACCCAGCGCCCACTGTTCGCCTGGATCTGATCGACCGCTCCCAGTGCCCGGCCGGCCCGCGCCAAGGTCGTGCTCGTCATCTTGCGCGCGACCAACTGCGACTGGCTATCGAAGACAGAGAGCGCCTTCTCCGACCCGAGAAAGAGGACACCGTCGTCGGTCTTGATGACCGCCATGGTCGCTTCGTCGCTCATACGTCAATCCTGCCCGAACGACTGGGGCGCCTCGGACCAGACGCAGCCCTCCGCTGCTCGCGATCCGCAAGATCACGGGGATCGCGCGCCATCGCCGCGCCCACCCCAAAACGGGGGTAACGCCTTCACGTCGAGCCGTGGGGCGCGCCGGTCCGCGAGTGCGGTGCGGGTGCAGCCGGTCGCTGCACCCGCACCGCGCGTGGCGGTCGCTGGTCAGTACCCGTTCGCGCTCGCCCCGTGCTCGGCCTGCTCCTGCGTGAAGCCCTCGTAGACGAGCTGCTCGATCAGGCCCTCGCGCGAGAACGACATGGTGTCGAGGTAGCTCTTGGCCTTCGCGGCGGCCTGCGCGTTCCAGTCGGGAGCGATGTGATCGACCGCGAACGTCGCGTCGGCGTTCGAGAAGCCCTCGTACTCGAGCTGTTCGATGAGCCCGGTGCGCGAGAACGCCATGAACCCGAGGTACGACTCCGCCTTGCCGACGGCCTGCTGCTGCCCCATGCTCATCGCCGGCGGCTGCTCGACGGTGAGCGTGATCGTCGAGCCCGGCTCGACCTCGGCGGCCGCAGGGCTGATCGACAGCACCTTCGCGGTGGCCTCGCCGTCGTAGACGGCGATCAGCCCGACGGCTTCGAGCGCACCGGCCGCGTCGGCGGCGGTCATGCCGACGAGCCCCGTCGGAACGGCGACCATCACCGGTTCGGGGGCGGGCTCGGCTTCCTCCTGCGATGCGTCGGTCGCGGCATCCTCGGATGCCTCGACCACCGCCGCCGGACGATCATTGCTGCTCGACGCGACGCGGGCTGCGCCCGTGGCTCCCGTGATGATGTTGATCACGAGGCCGAGTGCGACGACGGCGCCGGTGACGATCCACGCGATCTTCTTGTGCTGCTGGTAGCCCTGCAGCCGGAATCCCTGCTGGTCGCGCTGCGCACCCGTGAGCACCAGGATCAGGTCGACGAGCCACCAGATGCCGAGGCCGCCGAGGGTGAAGAGCTTCGCGAGGCCGGTGCCGACCTTGCCCAGGTAGAAGCGATCGATGCCCCAGAATCCGACGAGCCACGACAGCAGCCAGGTCGCGACGAACGACTTCGGGCCCTCAGGGGCGTCGGTGGGTGCGGCCGGAGCGGCTGCCGCGCCGTAGGGCTGCGGCGGTTCGGGCGGGGCGGGCGGCGCGGACTGCTCGGGCAGCGGAGACACCGGCGTAGCGCTCGGCGGCTGCGCGGACTCGCCCTGCGGCGGGTTCGGGATCGGAGGGATGGTGGGTTCGGACATGAGCCGGCCTCTCAATGAAGCGGATGCTGTCCACCCGGCGGGTGGCGGATCTGAAGCTATTGACGGGGTGCGACAAACGAAGGCTTCAGAGCGTGCGAAACGGATGCCTCGGGGCTTCAGCGGCTCGCGACATCCGCGCCGTTGCTGGGAAGTGCCAGGCCGCCGCCCCAGTACGGGGGTCAGGCGGTTCCCAAGGCCGATTTGAGTCGTACAGTCGGACTATGAGTGAGCACAACAGTGCGGGCTCAAGCAGTGCCCGCCCTTGGTACTTGCGATGGTGGGTGATCCTCATCGGGATAGCACTGATCATCTGGGCGATCAACGGTCTCCTGAATCCCGGAGGATCGGCCGACCCGGAGCCTGCCACCGACTCGAACTCAGAGGTTCAACCGCCGCCAGCCGAGCAGTTCCCCGATCCACCCTCCACGGCGGCAGCTGAGGAGAACGAATCGCCGGAGCCACCGCGACCTGATGCCGACGCCTTGACGGCCACATCGACCGGCCTCACTGCGACGTATGCGCAGGCGGCGTGCGACGCGGCCATCACGGACTACCTGTACCCCGATGCGTGGAATCCTGCGTGGGTGCTCGGCAAGCTCGCGGAGCAGATCGAGGACGACCGATGGTTCTTGAAGGTCGAAGGTGAGGTCGAATCCGCCGCGGGTGGCGAGCTCCAGGTGAATGCCGAGTGCTACGTGAGCGGGACGAACGAAGCGCCGGTCGTCGACACCGTCAACGTGTATTGATCGATTCGGGGAATCAATGCGAAGCGTAGAAGTTCATGCTGCTCCTCGCGACAGTTGAGGCTGGTTCGCGTCAGGAACGCTGCGATCGGATCGTCCGCTTGCCGGAGAAGACTCCTTCCAGCACCCGAAGCGGTGCTCGGTCGATCTCGACAAAGTCGGTAAGGCCGATTGTGGCGGTCGGGTAGGCAGCTTCCACTGCCGCAATCGCTGCGCCTTGTCGTTCGGACCAGAGACTTTCAGGCTGCCACCACAGTGGGTGACCAACGATGACGACTCCGTTGTGGTCCACCAACCGCAACACCGGTATGCCGAGCTCACCCGCTGGGCGAACGTCGACTCTGCCCGGATAGACGGTGCGAATGGCCTCCCCAACCCTCTCGATCGAATTGAACCACCGATCAAGGTGAAGATCCGCCCCGGAGGCGAGGTCGACGAGGTCGAGTGAGAGGCGCCAGTCGAGCGCGCCGTGAAGTCGCTGGTTGTCCCAGGCGCGGAGGCAGTCGGGGCAGGAAGAGGTGCACCATGCGTGAGCGGCGTCCTCATACCGGCGGGTCAGCTCGGTGCGGCAGGTCGCGAGAAGCTTCGTGAACTGCTCAGGCTCGCTGATCTGCGCGGCGTAACCAGCGCCATTTTCGATTGCGTCAGCGATGAAGATCTTCGCGGTGCTGATGCCGTTTCCCCGGAACGGGAGCAGTCCAGCCTGGAGTTCCTGCGGGTCGACGTCGAGTGCATCTTGGGCTGCACGCCGAAGGACTTCCGCGAACGACCAAAGCGCGGAAGAGCCCGCGGGAAGCGAGCCGTCGAGTGCGATGCGTTCGATGGGAACGTCGGTCCGGCTGATATCGATTGTCAACGCGTCTGTCACCCGGATCTCACCGATGACGGCGTTGCCAAGGGCTGCGCCTTGATCCTCCGGGAGCTTCCACTCTCCACGGTAATTCGGATTGACGGCGACCACCGACTGGTCATTCAGGCGAACAAGATCGAAACCCCGACCGCTGTTGTCGTTGTACTCGACCACGCGGCTCTGCTCGTACAGTTCGACGCGGGCATTCTGAAGATCGTGTGTTCGGCTCGGGCTCCCGACCGGAGTGAAGACTGGTGCAGATCGACCTGAGGTAGCCGGTGTTGTGCCGCGGAAAGGTCGATCGCGATATGACGTGCGGAACCCCTTCGGCTCGTAGAGCTGGACGGACTTCACGCTCGATCCACACTCGAGGCAAGCCGCCACGTGGGGGTCGAGCGAAGTTCGGCCGCACTCGGAACAGAGTGACAGTGAAATAGGTGCTCCCATCGGCTCGATGGCCTGCGAGAATCGACCGTGATACTCGTACGCGGCGAATCCGACTGCAAGATGCACTTGGCCGTCACGAATCACTTCCGCACCAGGGGCGTAGTTAGAGATGGCAACGTTCAGCGGTCGATCGGACACCACTGCAGAGTCCGCCTGACGACGATCCCGAACTTTTTCATGAAAGAGCTGTCGTACTCGAGATGGGAACCCGAACATCGGAAGCCATCCGGCGTGAGCGAGCTGGAAGCTGAGTTCCTTGCTATTCAGCCGATCGGGCGCATCGACGACTTCGTCCACCTGCTTCACGAGCTCGTTCCTCGCCCAATCAATGATCTCGTCGACGTCGACGCCATCAAGCCCAGTGAATTCAGTAAGTCGAAACACGACTCGTTCGACTTCTTTGGACGTCCGCAGCCAAGCACCGATCGAGCTTCGGTAGTCGGGCCAGTTCTCGGTCGAACCGAATACTCCGTGGATGCTGCCCGGTGTTTGTTTCGGAGGAAACGGCGAAGCCGCGAATGCTTGTCGGAGCAGTTCCGCGGCGACGACACGCTGGATGACCCTGCGCCGGCGAAGGTCGAGGCGTGGTGCAGGCGGGTCGTCACTTGCCATCCTCCGGGGATTCTGGAAGTAGTACTCGTCATGGGCGGAGTCACGACATGCGGTGATCGCGAAGGAGAACGGCTGGCCCTGCCGCCCAGCACGGCCGACGCGTTGCTGGTAATTGAACCTCTGCGGAGGCATGTTCGCCATCACCGTTGATGACAGCGAGCCGATATCGACGCCGGCCTCCATCGTCGTCGTCACGCTGAGTACGTCGTATCGATTCGTCAGGTTGTTCTCGTACGGCGCTGGGAGCTGGATGCCACGGAACCAACGCTGCCGGGTGCGCTGCTCGCTCAGCGGCTTCGTTTGTGCCGTCAACTCCGCTACAGCGATCCGTCGAGGCTCGTTTCGGGCGAGCCACTCGTAGTAATCAACGCGGGTGATCTCGGCGAGCGGGACTGCACGGAGTCCGCGCGAGTGGCACCCAGGGCTTGCACATACGCCGCCCGATGGGTGAAGGTGCCTGAACCCGCAGGCCTCGCATTCGTAAGCGGATTGGCTCGGCGGCTGAAAGATCAACTCCGAGGATTGGGATGCCAGCAACAGCCAGTCAGACGCAATCCCATCCACGACGCTCGAGTAGATCCAAGCGCCGATCTCTTCGTAAGCGACACCGTGGGCAGCGGCGATCGCTTCGAGGTAGGCCTTCACCGCGGCAGGGATTTCCGAAGACGGTCGTGCATGGGGCGCACCGAGGATTCGGCCTCGCAATCCCAGAATGCGGATGCAGCTGTCGAAGATTTCCGTTGCTGCGTCTGCGCTGATTCCCACGGGAGCCTGCGAAACGTGCGTACGGGTGCTTGCCGACAGATAGGAGACTCCAGTCGATTCGAAGTCGCGTCGGTCGGTGTCGAACGCCGCTTGCGCGAGCTCGATATCAAGCAGTTTGCTGAATTCGTTGCGGCCAGCGAGCGAGACGGTCGCCGACAACTGCTCCCACATTCCAGCGAGCGGCGGCGGATAGTGCTGGTACCAGGGTTTGCCTTGAAAGGACCTTCCCTCCGAGCTGATACCGCCAGGCGGTACGCCGAGGCCCGTCAAGGTCGTTGTGATGCGATCCCGGACGAGCGTCCACGTCACCGAAGGAGTTTCCATCGCAGCCCGGATCTCCTCGAGACGGGCGATTTCCGAATCCGAGGCGAAATCGCCGGCGATCTTGAAATGAAGCCCAGCGATCTCGGGGTGAGCTTGAGCTGTTGCTAAAGCAATCTCGGACTCAGCAGGGGACAGTGTCCGTGTACCGGTGAGCATTGCCCGAACGATATCGACTGGGTTCTCGGGTGCCGCTTCGTGCAGTTCGCGACGTGCGATCTGCCGAAGTAGGTCTCGGTACTGACTCAGATTGAGTTGCGCTGCCGTGCGAGCGGCAGTGTCACGGTTGTCAGTGAAGACGATCGTTCGGTACTGCTCGGGGGATGCACCCAGCGACCGCGTGAGCTGCGACACGAAGACTTGCGTCGTCTGCGCGGCGGAAGTGCTCAGAGCGCCGATGGGCGAGCGCACCTCGCCCTCAGCGAATGACGCCTTGTCCTGGCCCGCGGCGGCACTACCGCAATGCGGGCATCGACTCGGCAACGCCGGGAGTCTGTCAGTGTTCTCAAGTTCCCCGCTGAACTGGATGCACCAGCCGGTCGGGCTTCGCAGACCCTTCAGCGAGAGCTTCCCTGCGGAATCGAGGGTTGCAGGTACCCAGGACGCTGAGTTGCCGCCGACCACGAATTTGGCGGCGCCGAGAGGCTGAGTCGCGTCGTACGCGGGCCAATACCAACGGTACTCAGCGCGTCGCCGGCGGTTGAGATACTGCGATGCCGACGAGGGGATCGCAAAAGGTGTGGGGCTCAAGATCTCCTCGCCTGGCGCAAGTCCGAGGACATAACCGCCGAGGCTCACATCGCCGCAGTCTTCGCATTGGAGCAACTCCAGGACTCGCGACCCGCAGTGCACACAGGTCGAAGACGGTGTCATCGTCAATGAACCGACGGGTCGGGTGCCCGAACCCCGGTCGTCGACGCCCGAACATGCTGGATCGACGCATGCCCAGAGACCTGGGAGGGAACGAGTGAAGAGGTGTGCGCGAAGCGGAATACTGGAGGGTGACGGCTGAGCGAGCGCGATCTTTTCAAGGACTGCATCGAATGCGGCATCGAGGGTGGGAGACGTGTCCTGGTCGGCGGGCTCCGTATCGAAGAACCTAACGGAGAGGTCAGGGATCGATTCGGCGCGCGGAACACCGGTTTCGTCGATGCAGAGCGCCGCGATCCGCTGAGAGAGTTGCGCTGCCGACGGTAGCGAACTCGGATCCGTCGTGAGAGTCACGGGCTCACCACGCCTAGGTGTTTTCGGACGTCCGCCCGTCACGTAGAAATCATGACGGGGCACACCGAAGAACTGCTCCAGGAACGCGCTACTCGCATCTCCGTCACCCAGCGATGCGCTTGTCGCGACGATTCGGAGTTGGTGCGAGGTGGGCCCGAGCCCGAGCCGATCGAGCAGCTTCCTGATCACCAGTGCGATCTCGCTTCCACTGCTCCCGCGGTATGAATGGAGTTCGTCGACGACGAGGGTGAATTCGTGTGTCGAATCTGCTGAGAGCCACTCTCGTGTGGAGGAGAAGAACGACTCCTCCGAGGTGCGCATGAGCATGGCGTTGAGCATCGCGTAGTTCGTGACGACAACGTCGGGCGGTGCGGCGACCATGTCCCAGCGGGTGAGCATCTCATGGCGGCGCGGATCCGCGAATGCGGCAAGGTCGTTCGCTGTTCGATCTGATTCGAGGAGCAGGTCGAACTCGCGCTCGATTGCGCGCAGTTCGGCAGCGACATCGGCCACTGCGCGCGATGAAGCCGCAGGCCCGGGCGTGTTCGACCCAAGGGTGATACCTGTGAAGCGGCCGAACCAGAATCGTGCGTTCGGAGTTAGCCGCTCTGCCTCTCTGAACCCAAGCCGGAGGCGTGCAACCTGATCCTCGACAAGGGCATTGGTCGGGTACAAGACCATTGCCCGCATCGCAGCGGGTCGTAGTTCATCCCGCCGGAGCGAGGACCATTCCGGTTGAACATTGCGGGCCCACCAACGGTGCGCCTCGCGTGGCGCTGACCATGATTCCGATTCATCGACCAAACGGGCGATGATCGGCAGGAGGAAGGCTTCCGTCTTGCCGGAACCTGTGCCTGACGTCACAGCGATATGCCGTGGGCCGTCGGTGCTGAGCAGAACGCGTAGAGCGTCTGCCTGATGTTCACGCAACATCGGATCGCCGCCCGCGAACCTGCCGAAGACGGCCCGCCCTGCGACAATGGCTGCTGCTGGCTCGACCGTAAGTCCGTCGACTAGGCCAGCAATTGGCACGTCTGCAGGATAGGGCAGGACGGGTTCGAGCAGGGTGTCGCTGAAGAGACGGCCTGATCGCTCGAGCATCGATCGTCGCTCGGCCGCGAGGTCGGGGTGCCGGAAGCGATAGTTCGTCTCGATATAGCGAAGGAGAGCCTCCCGAAGGGATCGCTCGATGCTGGTGGGAGTGGGGGCATTCACAGCAGTCTCGCAATCATCTGCTCAGCGAACTCTGGCGTAATGGCGTGATACGCGAGTGTCCAACCCTTCCGGGTTGGCGTAGGCAGCTTGCCGCTCGAAAGAACAGCTGCCCGTTCGTAGAGGCCCGGTAGAGGGGTTCCGAGCGGCACGGAGAGCACTCGGTCACGCTTGTCATAACGAACGAGGCTGACCGCGGCCCAACTCGCTGCAATGTACTTCGCGGTATCTGACCGCACCTGCCGCGCCTCGTTCGATTCAACGTCCGACTCCGACCGAACGAAGTAGTCGGCTCCGGCGAAGGAACGGGAACGGTAGGCGCCAGGTTGGTCGACGCTGTCGGCGCGAACCCAGCGTGCATCTTCAGGGGCGAAGCGCTCGGCCCTGCCCGCGACAAGCCCGGATCTCGTAGTCGCCAGATGTTTCGCGAGTTCGTTGATGTGCGGGAGCGTGAGGAGCATGTTCAGCCCAGCGTCTGTGGCGATCGTCGAGTCGAGGCGCACATCGTCGGGAATCGAATTGGCATCGATGCGCACCACGGGTACGGGTACCCCGACTCCGCTCGGCCAATCGGATGGGATGCCCCGTTCGTCCGCGGCGGAAAGCGCTGTGGCCAAGTCGACGTGTGACCAGGAACCCGTGAGCAGAAACCCGCCATCGACTTCCGCCATCGAGGTCGCCGCGATCTCGAATGATCGCACGACGAGCGAGTCATCTCGTTCAGTCTCGATGACGCCGAGTGATTCGAGAGAACGAACGAAGTGGTGTTCGAACATTGCAGAGTTCTCGACCTGACGAGCGATCGCCGAGAGATCTGAGGAGTTCCCAGACCCCAGGTACACCAGCGCATCGACGGCGGCATTCCAACTGCCGTGTTCGGGTGCAGGCTCGAAGTCGGCGAGGGGCCGAGGTTCAAGGGTTTTACGTTGTTGTTGGCGCTTGCGGGCCCGCCAATGGTCAGTCGGATATCGCTTCCTCAATCCGCACGTCGAACACACGCCGACCACATACGGTTCCTTTGAATCCGGCACCGCTCTCGGAAGTTGGAATCGGTGCCGACCAGTCAAGATGCACGACGTCGGCTCTGGGCGCGGGAGCACCACGGGGGACCCTTCAGCGGCGTGTTGCTCGCTATCTCCGACGACGGTGACCTCTGAGTGTGGTGCTGGGCTGCGGACCATCTGGCCGCCGACCAAGGTCAGGGCGCCGTCCACGATGAGCTCGCCCTCGATCGCCCTTGCGCGCAGCGGCCAGAGCCCATCTGCGCTGTCATGTCCGATGCCGATGGCGCGGGACCAGGAGGATTGATCGGGTTCAGCGGCCGAACGCACTCGGAGCGTTGTTGCTTGGATACTCCGACGGTCGCGCTTCAGAACAATGTCGTAGTCACCTTCGGCGGTGACGTAGCGGTCAAGTGGTATGACGATCGGCGGTGGCCCCGAATGGACCGAGACGGCCGCATGTTGCTCGCCGAGCTCGCGGCGTTGAATTTCGATCTCGACGGGATGGTCATCGTCGGAGACCACCGTGAGTTCAGGTAGTGAGAGCGCGCTCCAACGAGTAAGCCGTCCTGGCATGCGGAATCCGCCTGCGAGGGTCATCTGCACTGTCAGTCGCGGAAGCAGCGCCTCAAGCCCAGCGCGTGGAGAGATCGGTGGCTGCAGCATCGTGACATCGACGAACAAGCTCCACCTCGGTGGGACGCCCTGGGCGCTTTGCACGCGCTTGAAGCCCGGCCGGGCGGCATCCTCGAGCATGCTCGCAGCTTGATCAGCGAGCGATTCATCCTCACTGACTAGAAGGGCCGCCCGCGCGCCGATCGGCATTCGGTCAGTTTCGATGAGGAGTCCGGTCAACGCGTCGAGTGCGAGGGGCACGACCTTCCTCGGTATGCGGGTCCGCGTTCCTGTGGGGTCATTGAGTCGAAGTACGCCGGCTAGACCCTGCGCCGCGGTGATGCCGTTCGGTTCGAACGGTATTGCGCTCGACCCGTTGCTCACACTGGTGTAGGTGACGGGTAGGTCACCATTCATCGTTTCGAGCGTGACCGGTGTGCCATCGCTATATGGAGGGCCGATGGCGACGAAACGGAACTCGTTGCCGAAGATGCCGAACTCTTCGCTCAGCCCGAGCCGAACCTCTCGCAGCTCGGCGGCCCCATCGGCCCGGCCGCGGCGCTTGGACCGCCCGTAGCGGGGAACTCCGTCCCACACGACGAGCTCGTTCACGGCGACATCGACGACTGCATCGCGTGCGCTCGATTCCCACAAGCGTGCGAAGCTCTTCGAAGGTGGCGGGTCCGCGCTCGTGATCCAGTCGCCGAGGCTTGCTTCCATGTCGATGGCAGAGATCGCTGTGCCAGTTGGAAGTCCCGTTTCCTCGAACATTCGGAGGAGCTGTTTTCGCTCCGCCTCACGCACCACTGCCTGGGAAACAGGCAGGCCGATGTATCGGTGCGAAAGAGCAACAGCCGTTGGAAGCCCGATCTCTCCGTCGAAGGATTCGAGCCAGGCGGCGAGAGCCGCCCAGTACGACTCCGAGTGGTGTTGGAACGCTGTGCGGAAACGACCCTCGTCACTCTCGGGCAGACCGAGCAACCGATTGAGGTGTGCGTAGTAGGCGTTCGTATGGATATCGGATTGGGCCGAGTCGCCCATATGCTCGGCAGCCATCGTGAACACGACGAGAAGAGCGACGATCGGCGGATGGGGCGGGCGTTTGCCTGCGGTGATGGCTCGCCTGAATCGAGGAGTCCATCTGTCCAAATCCCGGTTGAACTCGTCGAGCATGTTGACCCCCGGGTGGCGGATCGGCAATCGCGCTCGTACCGCGAACTGCAATCCGAGCGTGAACTCGTCGCGATCCAGAGACAGCGACTGAGCGGCGTCTGCGAGCACTGCGTCATCGAGATCGAGGTACACGGGCTGCCCCGCGCGCGTGGGCGAGAAGTAGGCTTCGACGAGCGCCGAGTTGTACTCCTCGTACGTGAGCGTTCGTGGCGTCTGCGTCGAGTCGTCTCTGATCATCGGTGATCCTTCGGAGGTAGGGCTACGACCGAGGCTACGAGCACAGCGAGATCGGCGGCGAAGGAACTCGGCGTTGTGCCCCGAAATGGGGGTCACGCGCAGCGCGCCGGTCCGCCCCGCTTGCTCCCCTGATGAGACCGTGCACGACCGACTGCGGTGAGTGCTAGAGACCGCGGATCAGCGCTTGAATTCCGGCGTATTTCGGCCGGAGCTCGCCCTCGGCCCGGTAGCGCCGGAGGGTGTCGAATCTGGTCGGAGGAGCGGAATCGATGATGTGTGCGACGCGCGGGGACGACAGCATCGAATCGATTCCTGACTTCCAGATGGTCCACGTCGCCCGAGTGACGCGGCCCTGCTCGTACATGTCCGCTTCGTCCTCGCAGAGTTGGACGTAGGCGAACAGTGCTTCTTGTTCGCTTCGTCTTCGATGCCATGGGCCGCGTGTTCCGAGTTGAGCTTCAACACTCAGCCGGTCCATGATCGCCCAGTAGCGCTGGGAGTAGAGATGCTCGAATTGTCGGTGGCCTTGTCGTGTCATGAGCCACAGCTGGAAGACCGCGAAGATGCCACCAACGATGACGACGATGCCGCCGATCGCTGTGACCCAGTTGATGAAGTCTCTGATGTCCATTGTCTGCTACGCCGCAAAGCCTTCGAATCGCTCCGAGAGACGTTCCCGCGATGGCCAGTCGACCTTCCGCTTAGGCAACGCAAGCGTCCGTCCGTGCATATCCTGCAACCCGTGGCGCAGCATCGGTCCATCTATCTCGTCGAGGAGGTCGCGGTCGATGCGCACTTCGTAGTCCGGTGTGATTCCCAGGAGGTTCCGGTCGTACGAGGCATGGTGGATCTTGCAGAGAGCAAGTCCGTTGGTGATCCGGGCCAGTCCCGAGAGGTCGCCATCGGCGACGATGTGGGCGGCATCGAGCAGCTCTGCGTGCTTCAGCGAACAGACCGCGCAGGTCGCGTCATATGCGCGCAGCACTCGCGCACGGAACATCGGCTGATGCAGCCGCTGCCGCACGACCCGTTCCGCGTAACGGCGTTCGTCGGGAGTGGGCGCGAGCGGGTCTCCGAAGAATCGAAGCGTTTCGTCGAGTGCAATGTGAACCTGCCGCGCGTCCGGGTCGTCGTGCACGATGTACACGGGGTAGTAGGCCACGTAATAGCCGTCCCGTACGCCGTGGAAGTAGACGAGCGGTTCGCCTTCCGCGTAGGCGTTGCGGAGCTTGACATTGTCGCCGCCGTCTTTCGACTGGTACGAGTATCGGACCAGGCCATCGGGGCGGATTTCGTCGTCGTATCCGTGGTTCTTGGCGCTGGTCATGATCGACAGCGTCGAGGCGAAATCGGCAGGGTTCCGGATGCCGCGTGCCTGATCGAGCAGCGGGATCCGCTCGCCTCGGAAGCGATAGTTGATGAGCTCGGCCCGGCTGAACTCGTAGGTGCCCGCGAACATGAGTTCGTCGAGCCACCGGAACACATCCTGGCGAATCGCCTGCTGCTCCTCGCGTGATCTCACACTCATCCCCTCCGCTCGGTCTGGTCCGGATAGGTGCGGACGGCGGCCTCGATGGTGGCCGCAACTCGCGCAGCGACTTCATGTTCCCAGAAACGCAGCACGGTCCACCCAGCGGCTGCAAGACGAGCATCGGTGTCGCGGTCGCGTGAGATATTGGCTTCGAGCTTCGGCGCCCAATAGTCCGCGTTCTGTTTAGGGTGGGTCGCGTGCTCGGGGCAGCCGTGCCAGAAGCATCCGTCGATGAATACGGCGACCTTCGCGCGCGTGAAGACGATGTCCGCTCGACGCCGTCGCAGCGTCGCGAGTGGCGCATAGTCGACTCTGTATCGCAGTCCGCGAGCGTGCAGCAGCCTGCGAACCGCGAGTTCGGTCGTCGTGTCGCGCCGCTTGTTCGAGAGCATCGATTTCCGTGTGCCCTCCGACGTCGCCCAGGAGTCAGCCATTCGCGTTACCTGGGGCCAGCTCGTAGAGATGCCCCTCGTTCAGCAGTGCGGAGAACCGCTGACGCATCCCCGAGGCGAATTCGGAGTCGCGGATGATCACACCGGCCTCGAGGTTGCGTTCGTGCGCCGCCTCGCTGAGATTCGCACTCGTGATGAAGGCTGCTCGCGAGTCGACGATCACCACCTTCGAATGCTGAATACCGCCATCCGGGCCGGGCTTGAATCCCAAGAATCTTGCGCCGTACAGCTGCTCTTGCATCCACCCGGCTGTCTTGCCGCCGTTCAGCTTCGGGTCGACCAGCACGGTCGTCTTCACCCCGCGGGCGATGGCCTTCCACAATGACTTCAGGTACGCCGACGTGGGGCTGGCCGAGTAGGTCGAAGCGAACACGTCCTCCGTCGCCTCGTCGACGAGATGGGCGAGCGCGGCCGTCGTGTGGTCGCCGTCTCCAGGGAACGTCGGCCCGCTCCACACAGCGCGCAAGTCGGTCCCGTTCGCCGCCGCTGCCGCGGCGAAACCGCGGAGCACGGCGGCGAGCTGATCAGCGCCGAGAACTTCGAAGCCCTCGCCCAGCAGCTTCTGCGCGGCCGGATTGGTGAGCTTCGATGCGGCCTTCGAAAGGCTCCCGTCGATCTCGAGGCTCGACGCCAGCTTCAGCGCCTGCGATGGCGACACCACGCGTGCCAGCTCCTCGAGCGCCCCGCTCATCTCAGCTCACTACTCCTGCCTTGACGCCCACAAGCAACGGTGCGAGTCCATGCGACCCCTCGTGCAGGTCGAGCACGAAGCGACGATCGAGGAACCTGTTCGCTCGTTCGCACGACGTCTCCGAGAGGAAGGCGCAGAAATGGCACGCGGCGCCGTGGAGGAAGTCCTCCTGATCCTTCGGCACGCGGTGCGCGCAGATCGGGTCCGACGAGCAGCGCTCCGCACGATGCAGTGCCTCGAGCATGACCTCTTCGAGCCGTTCGGTTCGCGCGAGGTCGACGAGCCCGCCGAGCGTCCCTTCGCTGTCTGGTGACGTGGTCGTGATCAGGATGCCTGCCGCCGGCGCGCGGTCGTCCTCTTCCCGCCACGCGTAGATTCGCTCCGAGAGCGAAGCCGAACCGTACCCGCTCGACATCGCCATCTCTCGGATGAGCAGGTGCGAGAGTGTGTGCAGCGCCCAGTAGCGGGGCGGCGGCATCCGCTCGTCGGCGTCGAGCTCGGCGGCGGTGCGACTCTGCCGCCGGGCGAGGTTGCGTTCATGCGCCGCGACGTGATCCTCCCATACTCGGCTCTCGAGCACCGACGCCTCCCAAGCGGCGATCACCGGCTCGGAGAATCGGATGAACATTCCTTCGCCGCGATCCTCCGTCGCCGGCACCCATTTCGGCCTCCCCGAGATCGCGATTGGCACCACGCGAGCTGCGTCGTCGCCGACGCGGTCGAGGGCGTCGATGCGCGTGAACCCGATGAAGGCGTTGGCCTTGCGAATACGGTCGACGGCGATGACCTCCTGCACGGCGGAGCCGAGCGACGAGGCCACAGCCACCGGGTGCACCTTGAACCCGTTGCGCCGGTCTTCTGCGAGGAACTCGTCGGGATGGGTGAGCGTCGCCCACTCGGGCACGAGCAGATGATTCGGGTCGTACCCGACCGGCCCTGCAGCAGCGGGCGCGAGCGGCGGAAGGTCGCCCTTCGCGACCTGGATCGCCTGCCAGAGGTCCTCATCGGAGATGCCGGCGAACTTCTCCACCATGTGCTCGGGCGCGAACTGGCGCCAGCCGACTACTGAGGCGAGCGAGGTCAGCTTCGCGACTTGCGCGGGTGGCAGTCCCAGCACCTCGTCGACGGTGTCGGCAGGCTTCGGCTCTTTGCGCGACGGCAGTACGAGCACACTGATCGTCGCAGGGAACCACTGGTTGGCTGCTCCCAGCAGCATCAGTCTGACCTCGCCGTCGCACGGCTTATCGGCCGGCGCGAACGTCGGCAGGTGCGGGTGGCGGCCGCGGCACTTCGGCAGGGATGCCTCGCCACCGGCTCTCGTGATCTCGGCGATGTTGCGCGACGAGTCGCATTGGACGCAGACGATGGAGACCTGCGGTCCCAAGTTCGAGCGCCACTCGCGCATTCTGAGCTGAGGATTGGCGACGCATTCCTTGCGGTTGCCGTCGGCGCCGTGCACCCAATCGTTGTAGGGGAACTCGTCGAGGTGCCCGTTCGTGCAGGCGATGAGATAGCGCGCCGGCACGGCGACGCGATCGCGCCCGTCGCCCTTGAATCGTCCCCTGCATTTGCGGTGCACGAACCGCGCCATGTCCGGCCGATGCTTGCGGGTGTTCTCGAACTCGAAGACGTTCGCCGACACGGGCGCGAGCAGGTCGCATCCGGTGCATCGGAGCCACTGCGGGAACACTCGCGTCGGAATACCGATCGGCGTCGTGTCGCCGCCGAGTTCATCGGGCAGCCACGGTGGCTGCCTTAGCTCCCCGATTTGGGTCCCGAGCTGGCGCCGCACTGCCTCGATGAGCCGCGGCACGAGAACGAGCGTCGGGTCGCCGCCCATGCGGGCATACGCGGTATCCCACGAATCGATACCCTGCGGCATCACCGAGAGGTGCGGCAAGTCGACCGACGATCCGATGCCCGACGTGTAGAGCATGGCGTTCGGGCGGATGGAACCGACGCGGGCGCGATTCTTCCCCTTCTGCGGCCCGTCGGCGAACGGGTCGGCGACATCGCCGGGGATGCCGACGCTCTCAGCGGCCGCATCGTCGTTCTGAGCGGTAACCATGGTTTCGATTTCGTCGCTCATTTCGCATCCTTCTTCGTGGTGAACGTCCACTTCGGTGCGTTGCCGCCGAGGGTTTCGGCGAGCTTGCCCGGGAAGGGCGAGACCAGTAGATCGATCTCGGGCTGCACCTCGCGCATCGAGTTCGCGACCTGGAAGAGGCGATCACCCTCTTCTCCGATCGAATCCTCGGGACTCACGAGCAGCGGAACGACGTGCTGCTTCGGCAGGGTCTTCCGCGCGTACGTGAGCGCTCCGCTCTGCGCATCGGACCGCTCGGTCCATTCGTCGAGGCGCAGCACGAGCTTGCTCATGGCGAGGTCGGCGGCGTGATCATCGCCCGCTTGTGCGACTCGGGCGACGATCTTCCCCACCAGTTCATCGACCGCCGACCGCCGCTGAACGATGCGGCCGGCTCCTGTTGTCGCGTCGGGCGAGAGCGAGGCGATCGTCGTCGCGGCATCCATCACCCGTGCGGCCGACACGATGAGTCCGGTGAGTCCGCGCTCGAGGGAGGCCTCCGAGAACGGAGTCACCGACAGTGCCTCCACGTTCGCGTAGAAGGTGTTGTGGTAGTGCTCGAACTGCTCGTAGTGCGCCATGTCGCGCGGGCGCGATCGGTTCGCGAGCGTCACGACGAGCCCGGGCTTGGATGCCTCGCGGCCGACGCGCGACGACGCCTGGATGTATTCGGCGGTGTTCTTCGGCTGTCCGACGATGAGCATAAGCCCGAGGCGCGGTACGTCGACGCCCACCTGGAGCATCGAAGTCGCGAGCACGACGTCGAATGGAAGGTCGCGGTCCGGCAGCTTTTGGCCGGCCTTGAGCTTCGCAGCGATCTCGGCACGGCCGAGCGTCGAATCGAGCGAGGGATCGAACGGTGACGCGAGATGCGTGAGCGTGCGCCCGATCTCCGACGACGAGATGCGCGAGGTGAGTTCGCCGATCTTCAGCGGAGTTCGACGCCGCAGGTACCCGCTGTTCTTGTCGGGGTTGCTCACGCGCGTCGTAACATCGTCCTCGAGATACCGTCGCATGCCGGCGAGCTCGCGCGTCGCTGAGAAGTAATCCACGAGCGTGAGGTACGGCTCGGCTGCGGCGCCGTGCGCGTCGAGCAGCTTCTGCCCGGCGAGCAGCAGGATCTCGCTGAGACGGATCTCGGCGAGGGTGAGCCGCGCACCGTGCAGGCAGACGCCGAGGTACAGCCGACCCGGCTCGTCCTCGAGCGGCACCTCCTTCGAGAAGAAGGTGTCGCTGACCGCGAGCACCTGCGGCGGGAAGACCTCGACGTCGCGGGCGTAGAGCTTCTGCACCTGATCGCCGGCCTTGCGCACGGTGGCGGTCGAAGCGATGACGAGCGGTTTCACGGGCTTCGTGGATGCCTCATCGCCGAGCTCCCAGCTCGAGAGCACGTCGATCGCGCCCTCGAAGAGCCCGACCGCTGTGCCGAGTGCGCCGGTGATGAGGTGGAGCTCGTCTTGGATGATCAGGTCCGGTGGTCGGAGCCGGCCGACGGTCGTCACCTGTGTGGGCGGGTACGTTCGCCCGTTCTTCTTCGACGCGTTGTGATGCTCGGCGCCGCAGACGCTCGCGTCGGTGTCGGCGTGCTTGTACCCGTGCCGTGGGCACTTCTTCGCGACGTACCCGAACAGGCTCGCGGCCTCGCCCTCGCGAGCGAGTCGCGCGAACTTGTCGACGGTGGCGAGCAGGAACGTCGGCGGATGCCGGTAGATCTCGTCATCGACTGTGAGCACGGGCAAGCCCTCGACCGCCGAGCCACCGGCGGCGAACGGACAACCTGAACGTTTGTCGCCGCAGTACACGCGGATGCGCTTCTCGACGTCGTCCGCTTCGACGTTGCTCTTGCCGTTGATCGCGGTACCGCACCACGGGCAGTGATCGAACTGCAGCACCGACAGGCCGTACGCCGAGTTGCCCTCGCTCTCGCGGACATCCTTCACCTGCTCGGCTGCCTCGGAGAAACGTTTCGGGCTGACGCTCGACCCGACCCAGAGCCCGATACGGAACGGCACCGAACCCCAGGTCGCCGGGTCTTCGCGACGCACGAGTTCAGCTGCGCAGAGCAGCGTGGTCGCACGGATGAACTGCTGCGAGGTGAGCAGTCGAAGCGTGTAGCGCATGAGTACGGCGACGCCATCGCCTCCGTCGAGCATCCCCTCCGGGGTCTGCACCGAGCCCTGCAGCCGGCGGATGCCGAACGTGAACGCCGCCAGCCCGAGGTAGGCCTCGGTCTTGCCACCACCGGTCGGGAAGAACAGCAGTTCGGCGCGCGGGAAGTCGGAGGACCGCCGCTTGTGCGTCGGGTCGACGACCGACGGGAGTTGCATGAGGATGAACGCGAGCTGGAACGCGCGCCATGACGCGGCTTTGTCGCCCTTTGCGTTGATCTTGTCGACGGCTTCGGCGATCTTCAGCGTGGGCTGCTCGATGCGAAGCGCGGCGACCTGCGACCGCAGTCGCTGGTCGCGCATCGTGCGGTTCATGAACCAGAAGGCCTTGCGCGCCTCCTCGCTCTCCGTGAGCAGGTTGAGCCCCTCGCCGAGGCGCTTCAATGCGGCTCGTCCGTCCGCGACGCCGATCTCGCCCTCGGTGCGCAGGTGTGCAGGAAGGTGCGCGTTCTTCACCTCCTCCTTGTCGAGCCAAGCGGAATACGCATCGACGATCGGCTGCAAGCCGGCGACGAGCTCCCCTGCGGAGGCCTCCATGAGCGCACGCATGCTCAGCACCGCGCCCTCGACCTCGGGAGCGCGAGTCTGCGGCACCTCAGCGGTCGGAAGCCAGGTGGTGCGCACGGCAATCGCGCGCCGCGCATCGTCGAGGGCGACGTCCCAGGTCGCCGACGCGGTGCGGCCGACGGCGAATTCGAGCCGGTCGCGGTAGAGCAGGTCGAGTCGTCTTACCTCGGGGTCGCGAGACTTGCGGTCGTGCTCGATCGCGTCGCGAGTCGGCAGGAATACCGCTGATGAGCCGTCGAGCGAGGTGACCTCGAGCTCGGCCTGGAACAGCCAGAGCTTCGGTGGCAGCTCGCGCCCGGTAACTGCCGTGTTCAGAAGTGCCGCCTCGACGACGCGGCTGCCTTCGTGGTCGAATACCTCGACTGAGATTGCGACGTCGTCGCCGAGATCCCGCCGCGTGGATTCATCGCTCGGAACGGCTGCGAGATCGATCTCGACAGGTACGTCGAACGGTGTGCGGTCGTAGTAGGTCTGGATCTTGCCGGTGTCGGGGTCGGTTTCACGGCGCGAGGCGTATCGGCCCCAACGTGCAGTGAACCGCAGCGAGGTCGTGTCGGCTGCGACCTGGAAGCGCAGACCCATCGAAGACGGCGCGATGATCTTGGACTCCGGCCCGCGGTCCTCGTCGGGTTCGCTGGGGGAGGCTTCGCCGACCGATTCGTCTTCGTCGACCGGCACGCCCTGCACCTCATGGGCGTCGGAGAGATCTGAGACCGCGAGGGTTTCGTCGTTACGGACGTCGTCGAGCGAGGTCGGCTTCGGCATCGAGCTGGCCGCGCTCGACGCGGCGCCCTCAAGGAGCGAGATCGGCGCGAGCGCTCCGGAGAGGTAGCGGGCACGTGGCGTGCCGACGATCTCCTCGTTCGGGCCGTCCCACGGGCCGACCAGGTCACGACCGAGCAGATCGAGCAGCTCGCCGCGCACCTGTGCCGACGTGATCGTGGATGCCTCGGCCATCAGAACATCGCTCCTTCGGGCTTCTCGGATTCCTCGAGGCTCTTGCCGCGCTTCGCCTTCTTCGGGTTCTGCGGCGCCTCGATCGCCGCGCGCCGGTGGTTCTCCTCGAGCAGCCGATCGAGGATCTCGACGCGGGCCGCCGGGCTCACCGTCCACCGCTCCATCTGCCGGTAGGTGTGGAAACCGTGGTCGAGCGGGATGTCGGTCCAGCCGTAGGCCTCCATCACCGCTTCGTCGATCTGCATGTGGATCGACCGGATGAGGTCGACATCGGCATCCCCTTGGACATCGGGGGAGTTCACGAGGTTGTACAGCGCTGTAAGCCCGAGCTGACGGCGCAACATGATCTCGCGTCGATCGCCGTCGAGCTGCTCGCCGAGCCCCCGCATGCGTTCACTATTCGTTGGGCGCGGCAACGTTCCGAAGACTGATTGCGGGGAGTAACGAACTCGACTCTCAAGCGTCGAGCTGTACGTGAAGGACCAAAGCAAATGTGCAGCGGACGATAGGAACGCGAGATCAGCTCCATCGTTCAGTGCCAAAACGACGACCTGTTCGCTGAAGACCTGCGTCGATACGCAGAGCGAAGGGAGGACGACCTTGCTTACGCGCGGAATGGCGATGACCTGGGCCGTATCGGCGATTGCACGGTAGAGGCCGGGACGTCTCTCCGCATACTGCCACCAACGATCCGGGAGAGGGGTGCGAAGGACGAAAGTACCGTCTGGTCGCGTTCGCCGTCGTTCGGGCAGAACGAGCTCTTCGACTCTGCCGAACGCAGCAGGAAACATGCGGGCGCGAGACTCGCTACTGTCGAAGAAGTCGATAATCATTCGGCTGGCGTCGTTTGAAGGTCTTGAGACGAGGTCTTCACCACTTAGGTATGGGCGGATGACCCTTTCGGAGCCCGGGTCCTCTTGGATGAGTGCCTGTGCCTCATCACTGGTCATTGCGAATCCGGTGCCAAGAGGACTTGATCCCTGGAACGCGACGCCTGCATTCTCCCGAAGCTCAAAGGGTATGCCGTTACCGCGACCCTGCGGTTCAAGCATCGAGGATACTTTCGAGACAGGTACTCCATCTGCGATGACGCGAACCTCGGCGGAGAGATCCGAGTTCGTCGCCCAGATGGCCGCAAACTCCAAGTTGGCGTTTCGAGAAGGCCATTTCGCGCTCCTCACAGCCCGGAATACGGTGACCGAAACACCTACTAGCTGGTCGAGACCAACTTCGCGGGTCACGCCCTGAGCCACGGTGTTAGTTGCGATGAGGCCGAATGTTGCCTCCGACGCGCGCATGAGAGCGTGGCTGCGCAACACGAAGTATGCGACAAGGTCCGCGGTACCCGGCTGCCCGTCTGCAACCACCTCGACCAGCAATGATCGTGCGCTTGCACCAATGGCCCCCACAAGCTTCTGGCTGCCAAGGAACGGCGGATTCCCGATGATCGCATCGAATCCGCCGTGGTCGTGAACCACATCGGGTGCTTCGAGGATCCAGTGCAGCGGCTTCCAGCGCGCTTCGCCGGTGTCGACGGTCGGCGTGAGTCCGGCATCGATGATCGCGTCGAGCCGCCGCCGCTCACCTGCCGAGCCATCGACCGGGTACGCATCGCGGAGCGCCTCCGCGAGCTCGTCGTAACGCTCCTCGAGCTTGCGACCGGGCTTCCCGCCCTCGAGCAGGCCCGCGGCGATGATGCCGTCGGCGACATCGCGGAGCTTCGCTGTGACGTGCTTCGATTGCTCGAGCAGGGCGCGTTTCGCGCGGGTCGAGCGCATGCGGTCGGCGTCGTCGACCTGCCCGGAGGCGAGTTCGCGGCGGAGCCGCGCGGCATCCTCGAGGTCCTTGTCGACGTCGAACGCGGCGAGCTGGCGCTTCACCGAATCCTTCGGGTAGATGTGCTGTGCCTTCAGCTGCGCTTCGGTCGTCACGCCGAGCAGCGAGTTGCCGTGGAACACGCGGTCGTCGACGAACGAGAACGGCTTGCCCGGGTCCATCGAGATGAGCCAGAGCGAGAGTTTGCACATCTCGACCGCCATGCCGTTGATATCGGCGCCGTAGAGGCAGCGGGCGACGATCTCGCGAACTGCGAACCGTTTCGGGTCGTCGCCGCCGATCGGCACGCCTTCGAGTTCGCGTGCCTCGATGAGCCGATCGGCGAGGTACCGCGCGGCCGCGACGAGGAATGCACCGGATCCGGCGGCGATATCGGCGACCTTGAGATCGAGGATCTCGGCCGACGAGCGCAGCTTCCAATGCGTCGAATCTTCGACATCGAGCGGACCCGGCGAATAGACGAGCGGCTCGAGGGCGTGCAGCACGACTTCTTCCGCAAGGGAACGGGGCGTGTAGTGCGTGCCGGTGTTCGCGCGCTGCGACGACTCGGTCATGACGAGGCCGCCAGCGGGCACCACGTAGGGGAAACCGCGCAGGTCGTCGCGGATGAGCGCGTGGAACGGCTCGAGTCGCGCGGCGAGTTCGTCGTCGCCGAGCAGGGCGTGCCGCAGCCGCGTGCGGGCGTCGGCCGCGGCATCCGCATCGACCGTGCCGTAGGCTTTCGCGATCTGACCCGCGGTGCGGGACTTCGCGTGCTCCTGCGTCTTCTTGAGATGCGCGACGAGCTTTTCACCGAAGTCCTTCGGCGACGAGGCATCCGTTGCGAGTTGTTCGAGTTCGCGGAGCGGGATCTCGGGCTCGAAGCCCGCCTTGCCGTGCAGACCGACGATCACCTCGGCCACGTACTCGGCCGAGTACCCGAGCAGGCCCTCGTAGACGTACCCGATCTGCTCGACGTCGAGGTCGCGGAACGAGAGCTGCATGGCCCCGTCTTCGATGGTCTGCACGGCGCGGAGTACTGCGAGCATCGCTCGGTCGGTGAGGCGCACCTGCAGGCGGCCCTGCGCATCCGTCGCCTGCAGCCACGGGAAGCGACCTGGGTCGAAGAGCGAGCCGCCGTAGGCGGGCATCCGCGCGTCGGGGTACGAGACGCCGTTGAACACCGCATTGCTCGCGGCGAGCAGGCGGTGCCACGCCTCCCACGAGTGGTCGAGGGCCTCATCCGACGTCGCCGTCGCCGCGCGCTGGAGCTGCTCGCGAAGGCCCGCGATCGCATACGACGACCGGTAGAGGTCGTGCTCGGGCAGGAGCCCTCGCTCCTCGGCGAAGAGCAGGAAGACGATGCGCATGAGCATCGTGACGGCGCCCTCGTAGACCAGTTTCGGGTCTTCCGGTAGCGGCGATGAGTCGCCGTGGGCGATCGCGCGCAGGTGCGTGTCGGACATCGACTGCAGCACGAGCTCGACCGCGCGGCGAACCTGGTCGCCGAGCGCCTCGGTGATCTGCTCGGCGCTGGCAACGCTCTCGGCGAAGAGGAGCGGGAGACGCTTCTCGGGCTGGCCGCCGGCGATCGACGCGAAGCTCGCGAGGGAGAGGAACGCGTCGCGGCTCGGGCGTTCCTCCCGCCAGAGGAGGGCGTCCCAGACGCCGCTCGCAGTAGTGACATCCTTCGCCGCCGAGACGAGCGCCCACCAGCGACCATCGGTGACGATGCCGATCGTCGTGCCGGTCTCGCGGAGAAGAACCGCCATGCGGTCGATCGCGTTCGCCGACCACCCGTCGGCACCGACCGAGCGGAGGTTCTCGGTCCGGTCGACGACCGTGACGAGGGCTGCGGGGGCGTCGCCGTCGCCGCCGTCGAGGGCCGCGAACGGAGTCACCATCACGGCCCCGTTCGGCGACTTCGCTTCGATGCCCGTCGGCGAGAGCTGGAGGTCATCCGACCAGTCGAGCAGGGTGCGCAGCACCGCCTCGACCCAGCGATCGCGGCTCTCCGCGTACTCTTCGGCGCTCGACGACCACGCCGTCGACCAGCGCGCGAACTCGTCGACGAAGGTCGCATTCACGTCGTCGACCGAGGCATCCGCCTTCGGCAACCCCTGCGGGTAGAACGACTTCAACGCCGTCCGCGAAAGGAAGGGACCGTCGGCATCGATGATCGACAGCCATTCCCATTCAGGGGTGCGGCTCTTGCGGAACGGTCTAGCGGCCACCGGAGGTCTCCAGTTTCTCGACGTCTTCGGGGGTGAGGGCGAACACGAGCGCCGCGACGAAGGTGTGGGCCTGCACGTCGCGGTAACGGCGCTCGACCGATTCGCGCTCGACGCGCTGCTCCTCGTCGAGCAACGAGAGGCGTGTGCGCACGCGGGCGAGGTCCTGCTCGCGTTGCTGTCTCTCCTCCGCCAGCTGGAACAGCATCTCCTCGCCGGCACGACGGGCTTCGTCAGCCGTTGCGAGGGTACCTTCGAGCGTGCTCCGGAAGCGATCGAAGATCTGATCGACCGCGGCGAGGTCGGACTCGCGGCGACCCTGCAGACTCGCCTCGACCTCGAGGCGTCGCCGTTCCGCACGCCGTGCGATGGCGTCGGCAACGCGGGCTCGCATGCCATCGGAGTGCGACGCATCCGAGTTCCAATGCGAGACGATTCGAGCGAGTGCACCGGGCCCAGGCATCGAGATTCGGGAGCCGTCGAGCGTGGTCACAAGGAGGTCTTCGGCCTTCTCGATGCCGAGTTCCCGTCGCTGATTGAAACGAGTACCCGCGAGGAAGACCTCCTCGTGCAGCCGCACACCGCCTTCGCCGACGAGAACGAGCCGTGCGACGCCGGCAGCGAACGACTGGTCGAGGCCGTCGACGACGACGGCGCTGACGCCGCGTACCTGGTCGGTGCGCGTCCACACCTGGCCGCGGAGTTCACGAGCAGCGCGCTGGATGAGCGGGTGGCCGAGGTGCGCGTAGACGACGTCGGTCTGGTGCTTCGCGCGCTCCTCGTCGAAGGTGATCGGGCGGAGGACGCCCGGGGCGAGGCGGGTATCGAGGCCGGCGAGGGCGGGAACCCACGTCTTCGAAAGACCCGAGGGAACCTCGAAGAGTCGAGTTTCGTACTTGTCGAACAGCTCGATCAAGGCCGGTTGGCCGGAGACGCGCAGGCCCTCCTCGAACACTCGCAGCAGGTTGTCCTCGTGCAGGTGCATGCGGTCGCGCGAACCCTCCAGCCGCTCGGCCAAGCGCGTCAGATCGGCGCGTTGCTTCTGCTCGGCGTTCAGCACGCGGTTGATAACCTGCTCTCCAGCATCCGTCTTCACCTTGCGCGCCGGACCCTCGCCGAAACCGAGTTCGCGCTGCAGGTCGGGCGCGATGATCTCGTTCGCGTGCACACCGTCGTGGTCTGCGTTGGCGATCTTGCTCGCCAACCGGGCGAGCAACTCGGTGTCTTTCGCATACGGGCGGTCGTTCGACTTCGCGGCGCGCGGGTGCCACACGAGCGGTGTTTCGGTCTGGCCGAACCGGTCGATGCGGCCGATGCGTTGCTCCAGCCGGTTCGGGTTGAACGGGATATCGAAGCTCACGAGCCGGTGGCAGTGATTCTGCAGGTCGATGCCCTCGCCCGCGGCATCCGTCGCGAGCAGAATGCGTATCGGCTCGTTCCTCGGTGACGCCGTGAAGCGGGCACGGATCTCCTCGCGGGTCTCGGCATCCGTCGAGCCGTCGATAATGGCGAGCCGATCGCCTCCGAGGCCCCGCGACTCGAGCACATCCCGCAGCCACTCGAGCGTCGACACGTACTCGGTGAAGATCACGATGCGCTCATCGCCCCAGCCGAATCCGGGCACGATCAGCTCGCCGTCGATGAGCGCGAGCAGCGCCTCGAGCTTGGTGTCGGGACGCCCCTCGTATCGGTTGCCCCAGGCGATCAGTTGCTCGAGATCGGTCTTGTCCTGCTCCGTGAGCGCGACTTGTGCCCGTTTCGCGGTGCGCAGGGCCTCGAGCTCGGGCTGCTCGAGGCGGCCCTCCTCCTCATCGGCCGCCTCGTCGCCGAGGATGTCGTCGTAATCCGGAAGCTGCAGGTCATCGTCGCCTCTCGCAGCCAGGTACGCCTCGGCGGTGCTCGCGAAGGCGACCGGCGATGAGAAGAAGCGCTTCTTGAGGATCAGGGTCGCAAGGTCGGAGGCGCGCTTGCCGCGCTCCTGCTTCACCGCCTGATTCCGGCGTCTGGTGAACGCGATCAGCGTGTCGTAGGCGTCGGCCTCGTCATCGGTGGGATCGAACACGAGTTGCTTCACCTCGCGGAGCATGAAGCCTTCGTCGGGCAGATCGCGCTTGAGGCGGCGTACAGCCACCTGCTTCAATGCTTCCTCATCGAGGTCGGCGCCACGGGCGAACCGCTGCGGGTCGATCATCTCGAGCAGCGCCGTGAACGACTCGGTGTAGCCGTTGTGCGGAGTCGCGCTGAGGAAGAGGCGATGCTCGCAGAGCTCGGCGAGTCGGCGAACGGCGATCGTGCGCTGGCTGTCGACGGCATAGCGGGCCTTGTCGCCGTTCGTTCCGCGGCTCGGCGTCGCCGGTGCGACGTGGTGGGCCTCGTCGACGACCAGGATGTCGAACGCACGGCGGTCGGCCGTCTTGTTGTCCTTCACGCTCGCGTAGACCTCTTCGAGCATGCGTTCGGCGCGGGGCGACGGCAGCCACGACATCGACACGATGACTCGCGGGTAGACCTTGAAGGGGTTCGCGTGCACGCCGAACGTGCGGCGGAAGCTCTTCATCGTGTCTGAGTTGACGATCTCGAAGTGCAGGCCGAACTTGTCGCGCAGTTCCTCCTGCCATTTGATGACGAGACCCGCCGGGCAGACGACGATCACCGAGCGGGCGCGATGGCGGAGCAGGAGCTCCTGGATCACCAGGCCCGCCTCGATCGTCTTGCCGAGGCCGACGTCGTCGGCGAGCAGCATGTTCGCGCGCGGGGCGTCGATTGCGCGCCGGAGGGGCTCGAGCTGGTACGCCTCGACCGATGCGCTGGAACGGAAAGGAGCCTGGAGCGTTCTCGGGTCGGCGCTCGTCAGCGCACCCCAGCGGAGCGCATCGACGTACGCGGCGAACGTCTTCGGGTCGTCGAACCGATCGGGACGGATGGTCTCGGGGAGGCCCTGCTCGCGCACGACGCTGCGGCCGGGCTCGAGCTCCCAGATCACCGTGAGCTCGTGGCCGTAGTGCTCCTCTTCGACGGACTGCAGCGTGATCGCGTGCTGCAGCTCTGCTCGGCCGTCGTCGGCGCTGCTGCGGGGGAGCGACTGCGCCGAGACATCGGTGACCGACCAGCGCGCACCGCGCACGTTGACGAGGTTGCCGATTTCCGGCACCTCGAGCGAAGTGATTCGCGTCTCTTCATCGATGACGGTCAAACCGATCGTCCTTCCTCCGGATGCCAGCAGAGCCTTTCAGTATGCCGGGATCGGCGTCGGCTTCAAGCCGGCAGCGCGTTCGGCGATTCGCCCGTCTGCCCAGTGATCGCGCGGAACTTCAGGATCTCCTCGAAGATCGCTGACCCCAGTTGTGGGGGTACCGCGTTGCCGATCATGGTCGCGAGAGCCGACCGGGTCGGGCATGCCGAGAAGTCGAAGTAGTCGGGAAAGCCTTGAATGCGTGCGGCCTCGTGCGCGGTCAGGGCGCGGGGGAGGTCGGGATGCATGTAGCGGCCCTGTCCGATACTGCCGAAGCCGCTGGTGATCGTCTGCGCGGGCTCTGTCCATTTAAGGCGGCCGTACATCGATTTGTACGAATGGGAGTCCTGGTGACAGGTGGGCCGAAGGCGATTCGGGAGGTCGTATTCGTCGTTGTCGAGCAGCCACTGCATGCGCGTCAGGTTGTCGGCCTTGGCCTGAGGAGCACGGTCGATCAGGGAGTCGGATTCGACTCCCACAAGATCGCCGATCGCCCACTCGAGATCGTGTTCGATCGGGTTGGCGGAGATGTTCGCGAAGAGATCTTCTGGCGGGATTTCTCCCCGCTTGGTCGCGAGCAGGATATGGCGCCTGCGCGTCTGAGCGACGCCCAGTGAGTCGACCCCGACGACCTGGTGCTCGACCTGGTACTCGAGGCTCTTCAGGTGCCGCTCCGCGCGGGCCACTACGCCCTCGCCGTCATGCCGGTCGCGAAGCACAGCCGGGACGTTCTCGATGATGATGACGCTCGGGTCGAGGACCTCTGCGGCGCGCACCATTCGAAGGTAGAGCGCATTCTTCGCATCGACTCGTCGCGTGTGGTTGTTGAGGTTGCTGTGCCCTTGGCAGGGCGGACCGCCGACGAGCGCGGTGATGTCGCCGAGTTCGCCCTTCAGTCGACGTTCAGCAAGTGTGAGCGGCTCACCGAGCGTTCCATCGAAGTACGTTTCGATCGATTCGGCCTCCACGCGTTCCGCCTCGACGAAGTTCGCCGAGTACACCTCGGTCGCGAGCGACTCGAAATCGACGGCGAGTGCAACTTCGAGGGCTTGCTCATGAATCTGGAGAGCCTGGGCGATACCGAGCGTGAGTCCGCCGCAGCCCGCGAACAAATCGACCAGGCGGATCTTTTCCGAGCCGGCACTGAAATCCGGACGTTCGCGCGCTCGCAATGGATGCCGAGAGGCCACCGTCGTCATGTGAGTCAACACTACTGATCGGAGCCTGCGCGGAGAGAACGGGTCGCGTCGATACGATGACGACAACTCGCACTCGATACGGAAGCGGATTCACCATGCCCAACGTCGTCTGGACGAACCTCAAGGGGCCCGACCACGACAAGATGGTCAAGGCGAAGATCTACTCGTTCCTCGAGAAGCTGCGCGAGGACGATACGGCTCCCGGTCTGCATATCGAGAAGATGCAGAACCCGGCTGATCCGAGAGCTCGCACAGGCCGCGTCGATCGCGGGCTTCGCGCGGTGCTCTACCGGCTCGAAACGAGCGAGAAGGACCGCACCTACGTCTACGTCGGCACATTCGAGCACGACGAGGGCAGCGAGTACGCCCGAACGCGTGTGCTCAAGTACAACCCGATCAACGGGGTCGCCGAGCTCATCGCAGCGTCGATGCCCGACACGACGGCGGCCGCCCATGCGGCTGCAGGCAGGAGCGATGAGCGGGCTCTGCCGAAAGATTCGTCGTACCTCGAGACGCAGTTCAACTACACGCGGGCGAACCTCGTGGATGAACTCGGCTTCGACGAGGCATCCGCCCTGCTGCTGCTCGACGCCACGAGCGAAGACGAGGTGCTCGCGGTCGCAGATGGCTTCGAGAACGCGTGGCAGCAGACGGCCGCGCTCGGCCTCGCCGTCGGCGACTCGCTCGCGAAGATCCGGCTGGATCTCGGCCTCGCCGAAGAGCCGGCCACGGTCGACATACCGGAGACCGAAGATGAACGGATTCTGCGGGCGCTCGAGCACCCGGCATCCAAGATGCAGTTCACGTTCGTGGAGAACGACGACGAACTTCGCCGCATCATCGACGGAGGCGACTTCGGCGCGTGGCGCGTCTTCCTGCACCCGGAACAGCAGCGTTACGCGAGCGGCAGCTGGAACGGTCCGTTCCGCCTCACTGGTGGTGCCGGCACCGGAAAGACTGTGGTGCTTCTGCACCGCGCCCGCCACCTCGCCGAGGCGAACCCGGCCGCCAAGATCGTGCTCACGACCTTCACTCGCGCGCTCGCTGAGAACCTCAAGCGCGACCTCGATCGCCTCGACGAATCTCTGCCAGCTGCGGGAGCTCTGGGGGACCACGGAATCCTGGTGCGCGGGGTCGATCAGCTGGCGACAGCGGTCCGGCTCAAGGCCGGGAAAGGCTTCGCGGCTGCGGCTGCCGCCGTGTTCGGCGAGGCTCCTGCAGCCATTACGCATGTGATCTCGAACAACGACGGGTGGTCGGAGGCGATCTCGACCGTCGACCCCGACCTGACCGATCAGTTGCGGCATGCCTCGTTCTTCGAAGGCGAGTACTTGCAGGTCGTGCTGCCGGCTCGGGTGACGACGGTTGAGGAGTACTTCGCCATCCGTCGCCCGGGCCGGGTCGTCGCCTTGGATAGGAAGAAGCGCACAGAGGTCTGGCGGGTGATCGAGCAGTACCGTTCGAACTCGCGTGCATCAGGAACGATCGGCTGGGCTGAACAATCGTCGATCGCCGCCGCCTGGCTCGACCTCCATGGAGACGCGGCCGGAGTGCTCGCAGATCACGTCCTCGTCGACGAGGGCCAGGATCTCAACCCGTCGCAATGGCAGTTCCTGCGGGCTCTCGCCAGGCCGGGCGCCGACGACCTCTTCGTCGCAGAGGACACGCATCAGCGAATCTACGGGCAGCACGTCGTGCTCGCCCGCTACGGAATCCGGATCGTCGGACGGTCGCGGCGGCTCACGCTCAACTACCGCACGACCGAGGAGAACCTGCGGTACGCACTCGGAGTGCTCGCGGGTGCGGAGTACCTCGACAGCTCGAACGAGGGGGAGGGTGTCAGCGGGTATCGATCGGCACGCCGTGGGCCGCTACCCATGTCGATCACCGCAGCGAACACGGACGAGATGGACGAGCGCATCGGAGATCTCGTACGCGAGTGGCTCGAGGAGGGCATCGAGCCGTCGACAGTGGCCATTCTCGCTCGGACCCGGCGTGACGCGACCGCGGCGCGCGATGCGCTCAACGCTCGGTCGGTTCACGTCGACGTGATCACAGCGCAGCAGTCCGGCGGAGACAAGCCCGTCGCTCTCACCATGCACACGGCGAAGGGCATGGAGTTCAGTCGCGTCGTGCTCTACGACATCTCCGACGGCGTCGTGCCGAACGTACACGCGATTCGCAGCGCCGCGCCGGAGGAGCGCGATGATGCGATGCTGCGCGAGCGTTCACTCCTGTATGTCGCCGCCAGCCGAGCGCGGGACGCACTCGTCGTGGCGTGGCAGGGTGCCCCGTCACCGCTCATCGGATCGTCGCCGCGGGCCGACGCGCCGTCGCATTCCCCGCTCAGCGGCTCAGGATCGCCTCGCGGGGTCGCGCGTCCCGCGACATGATGTTGACCAGACAACCGGCGGGCATTGAAGGGGGAGCCTGATGGCGAAGTATCACGTAACCCAGTCAGCAGTTACGCAGCTACTCGAGGACGTTCGACGCGAGCACATCGCGATCCCGGAGCTCCAGAGACCATTCGTCTGGGACAGCGTGAAAGTCCGCGACCTGATGGATTCGCTGTATAACGGCTACCCCGTGGGTTACTTGATCACGTGGCAATCGGTCGGCGCCCATCTCAAGGGCGGCCAAGTCGCAGCGCACCAGCAGATCCTGATTGACGGTCAGCAGCGCATCACCGCTCTCCGGGCCGCAGTCGCTGGACTGAAAGTCGTCAACAAGCGCTACAAGTCCGTCCGCATCACGATCGCGTTCAACCCCGTGACCGAAGAGTTCGCGACACTGACCCCCGTCATCGCGAAGAATCCCGAATGGATCTCCGACATCAGCGAACTCTTCACCGCTCCGTCGACCTACGGTTTCGTGAAGGCCTACTTCGAAGCGAACGAGCACGTCGATCATGCGGCGGTCGAGGCGAACATCGCGCGACTCGAAGGCATCAAGAACGCGCAGATCGGCATCATCGCTCTGAACGACGATCTCGATGTCGAGACTGTCTCCGAGATCTTCATCCGCATCAATTCGAAGGGTGTGCCTCTGAGCAGTGCCGACTTCGCGATGAGCAAGATCGCCACCTACGGAGAGCGAGGCCGCAACCTCCGCAAGCTGATCGACTACTTCTCCCATCTCGCGATCGCGCCCCATGCCTACGCCGACATTCATGAGAACGATTCGGAGTTCGTCGCTTCCGGTTACCTCAAAACGATCGCCTGGTTGAAGGACGATGCGGAGGATCTCTACGACCCCGCGTACAGCGACATCATTCGTGTCGCCGGACTGGTCGGATTCAGTCGTGGTAAGGCATCGTCGATCGTCTCCGAATTGTCAGGGCGAGACCCGGAAACTCGGAAGGTTGACGAAGCACGTATTCCGGTGGCGTACGACAAGCTCGAGTCGGCGCTGCTCGAGATCGTCAAGAAGTACCACTACGAGAACTTCATCATGCTGATCAAGTCAGCCGGCTTTATCGCATCCGCGATGATCGGCTCGAAGAATGCGCTGAACTTCGCTTTCGCGTTGTACCTCCGTCTTCGGCAGGACGACAGCGTCTCCGAAGGCGAGCGGAAGCGGATCGTCCGACGATGGTTCGTGATGTCCATGCTCACGGGCCGACACTCCGGCAGCTTCGAATCGACCTGGGAGCAGGATATTCGTCGGATCGGTGCGATGGGGGCGGGGAACTACCTCGCCCAAATCGAGGAGTCCGATCTATCCGACGGCTATTGGGGGGTTTCTCTCCCGAACGCCCTCGAGACGACCAGTACGACCAGCCCCTTCTTCCAAACCTTCCTCGCAGCGCAAGTGGCCTCGGGCGTTCGTGGTTTTCTCTCGAAAAGCATCACGGTGGCTGCGATGCACCAGCAGTCGGGCGACATCCATCACATCGTTCCGAAGGATTACCTGCAGAAGAACGGCTACCCCGACCGGGCAGACTATAATCAGGTCGCGAACTTCGCGCTGACCGAAACGTCGATCAACATCAGCATCAGCAACAAACCTCCGGTCCAGTACATGGCTGAGGTGCACCGGCAGATCGAGTCGGGCACGCTCACACTCGGCGAGATCACGGACGCGAATGACCTCGAGCGGAATTTCGTCGAGAACGCCATCCCGGGACGGCTCGCGGACCTGACGGCGGAGCACTACGCGGAATTCCTCGACGAACGGCGCCGACTCATGGCGGCGGTTATCCGCTCGTACTACGAGAGCCTTTGATGAGGCGGCTGGGCGGCGCCGACCCGTCAGCATGCCTGTCCATCCATGTGCGCGCCCATCTTGAACGCCTCTGTGGATCGTCGGCACGGCGGGTGCCCGATAGGTGCTTCGTGCTAGCGGACTAGCGCCACTCCCAGCGAAGCTGCCACGCCGGCCACGACCCCCCAGATCACGATCGACACGATCTGCCACGCGATCACCGCGTTGCGGTTCGCGCCGAACGAGACCATCGCCGCCGAGGTGAACTGGCTGGGCAGCACGAACGGGCCGAGCAGGCTGACGCCGGCGACGCCGTACTTGTCGAATGCGCGGCGCACCTTCTCGCGGCGGGCCGGTGCGAGGCCGTCGGTCGACGGCTCGGGCGAGCCCGCCGACAGTGTCGAGCCGCCGGCGGTAGCAGCCTTCCCCGCCACCACCTTCGAACGCACCCCGTGCGCGGCGAACACGAACCCGAGCATCGACAGCACGTTGCCGATCACGGCCACCCCGATCGCGACCGCCGGCGGCAGGCCGATGAGCACGCCGACGACCGAGCCGAAGTACGAGTCGATGAACGGAACGGCCGAGATGAGCATCACCCCGAACCACTGGAGGAAGTCGGGGAGCGAGGAGGCGAAGTCCTGGAGTGCGTCGAGCATGACGAGTCCTTTCAGAGGGTGAAGACGGAGATGCACGGCAGTTCCCTTCGGCGAACCAGGGGAACGGAACCGAGCTGATGCATCAAGCCTCCGAAAACCCATGCCTCCCCGGCAGTGCCGCCACGTCACCCCTTCCTGTGCGAATCCACACGCGCCCGGCGTGACAAATGTCACTGGCATAGGCTCGGCCACATGCCTGCCGAACCCGCCGCCCGCAGCGTGCACACGACCTGGTTGTACACACTCGCGTCGATCGTGTTCTTCTTCGGGTTCTTCGATTTGATCGTCGGGCTGAGCATGTTCGAGACGGTGATGGATGCCGCGGGTGGTGGTTTCGATACGGGTGCTGGCGCGCCCTACTCAACCAACGAAATGCTCGCCATCGCGGTGCTCGCGCTGCAGATCATCGCGACCGCGACGCAGCTGCGGTACTGCTGGTTCCTGCGGGTCGGGCGCGGCGGCGGACTGCCCCACCCCGGCTGGACGGTCGCGCTCGTCGCCCCCGCGGCACTCGTCTGGCTCCTCGGCCTCGCAACTCCCGGCGACGCACTCGTCGCCGCCGTGCCGCTGTGGGCCGCGGCATCCCTCATCGCCGCCCTGCTGCCGAAGCCGCAACGGCGACTCGCGCTGCTCGTCGGCGCGATCCTCACGGGAGCGCACGTCGCGATCTTCACCGCGCTGCACGGCACGCCGGCACAAGAAGGCCCGCAGAGCTCGAACACCTTCATGATCGGCCTCTTCGCGATCATGCTGCCGATCATGCTGCTCACGAGCCTCTGGTGGTGGGAGGTCGTCGTGCAGCTCGATCGCAACCGCCGCACCGCCGCCGAGCTCGCCGTCACGCAGGAGCGGCTGCGCTTCGCGTCCGACCTGCACGACATCCAGGGGCACCACCTGCAGGTCATCTCGCTGAAGTCCGAACTCGCCGAGCGGCTGCTCGAGATCGATCCGGCCGCCGCGCGCGAACTCGTGCACGAGACCCGCATGATCGCGAAGGAGGCCCTCGAAGAGACCCGCTCGCTCGTCGCCGGCTACCGGCAGGTCGCCTTCGACGACGAGTTCGAGAACGCCCGTGAGGTGCTCACCGCGTCGGGCGCCGCCTGCGAGCTGCGGCTCGGCGCCCTGCCCGAGGATGCCGCCGCGCAGAGCGCGCTCGCCTCGGTCGTGCGCGAGGCGACGACGAACATCCTGCGCCACAGCGAGGCGGCGAGGGTCACCATTACGCTCGCGACCGAGGGCGGCCGATGCGAACTGCGCATCGTGAACGACGGCATTCCGACGACGGATGCCTCGGCGCCGGCGACTCCCCGCGGCGCCGGGTCGCGCGCGCCCGGGTCGGGACTCGCGGGCCTGCGCGAGCGGCTCGCCGCCGTCGGCGGCAGCCTCGAACACCGCGAGGATGCCTCGGCCGGCACGTTCGAACTCACCGCGACCGTCCCCGTACGAGCTGGGGTCTCGGCATGAGCGCCCCCCTTTCCGAGCCCTGCGGTGCAGCGGGCACGGTCGAGGATGTCTCGAGCCGAGGCATCCGCCTCATGATCGCCGATGACGAGCACCTCATTCGGGGTGCGCTCGTCGCCCTGCTGAACCTCGAGCCCGACATCGAGGTCGTCGCGACCGCCGACAACGGCGCCGCCGCCGTCGATGAGGCGATCGCGGCGCGACCCGACGTGTGCCTGCTCGACCTCGAGATGCCCGAGGCCGACGGGCTCGAGGCGGCCGCGCGCATCCTCGCGACGGTGTCGACCCGGGTCGTGATCGTCACCCGGCACGCCCGCCCGGGGGTGTTGCGGCGGGCGCTCGCGACGAAGGTGTCGGGGTTCGTGCCGAAGTCGACGCCGGCCGAAGAGCTCGCACATGTCATCCGAGACGTCGCCGCCGGCCGCCGCTACATCGACCCCGAGATCGCTGCCGCCGCCCTGACCGCGGAGCGCTGCCCGCTCACCGACCGCGAGCTCGACGCGCTGCGGTTCAGCCGGTCGACGATGAGCGTGCAGCAGATCGCCGACCGCCTGCACCTCGCGCAGGGCACGGTGCGCAACTACCTCTCGTCGGCGATGACGAAGCTCGACGCCACGTCGCGCCACGAGGCCGCCGAGAAGGCCTGGCAGCAGGGGTGGATCTGAGCGGCGCTTCAGCGCCGCCGCATCGCCGGCGCCTGCAGGGGAGCCGCCTCGGCATGCGGCACCGACAGGCCCTGCACCGGGCTCGGGTTCTGGATGCCCACCGCGGAGACCACCGCGCCGATGAGCATGCCCATCGCTGCCGCAGCCACGAGCTGGTGGAAGCTGGCGAGGTCGATCACGGCCGAACCGCCGAGTGAGCCGGCCAGCGCTACGGCGATGAGGCCCGCCACCCGGGAGACGGCGTTGTTCGTCGCCGAGGCGATGCCCGAGTGCGTCGACTCGACGGCACCGAGGATGGTCGCGGTCAGCGGCGCCACGGTGATCGCGAGGCCCAGGCCGAAGAGCAGCACGGCGGGCAGCACCTGCGTGAGGTAGTCGGCCTCCTCGGTGATGCGGAGCATCAGCGCGAAGCCCGTGCCGGCGACCAACGGTCCGACGGTCATCATCAGGCGGGGGCCGAGCCTCCCGCTCAGCCGGCCGAAGAACGCCGACAGCGCGATGAGCACGATGCTCGACGGCACCATCGCGAAGCCCGCGAGCGTGGCGCTGTAGCCGGCACCCTGCTGTAGGAAGACCGCGAGCGCGAACGTGCCGATCGAGAGTCCGCCGTAGACGAAGAAGGTGGCGACGTTGCCCACCGAGAAGTTGCGTGCACGGAAGATGCCGAGCGGCAGCATCGGCTGCGGTGCTCGTCGTTCCCAGAGCACGAATGCGACGAAGCTCACGAGACCGAGTGCGAGTGCGCCGACGATGATCGGCGAGCCCCAGCCGAACCGAGGCTGCTCGATCAGGGCGAAGACGGGCAGGCCGAGGCCTGCGATGCCGAGCAGGGCGCCGATGACATCGACGCGGGTACCGGCTGCGCGTGGGGCGTCGGGAGCAAGACCGCGCATGAGGATGAGCGTGACCGCGATCGGCAGCACGTTGATCCCGAAGACCCATCGCCACGACAGCCAGTCGACGAGCAGTCCGCCGAGCACGGGGCCGGCGATGCTGGCGACGCTCGTGAATGCCGTCCACGTGCCGATCGCCCGCGCCTTGGTGCCGTCGGCGAACGCGTCGAGGATGAGCGCGAGCGAACTGGGCACGAGCAGCGCACCGGCCACACCCTGCAGGGCGCGTGCCGCGATGAGCAGTTCGGCGCTCGGAGCGAGTGCGCACGCGAGCGAGGCGAAGCCGAAGCCGATGAGCCCGGCGAGCAGCACGCGCTTGCGACCGAACACATCGGAGAGCGACCCGGCGAGCAGGATGATTGAGCCGAGCGTGAGCAGGTACGCGTCGACGATCCACTGCTGCGATGCGAGGCCGCCGCCGAGCTCCTCGCTGATCGCCGGAAGGGCGACGTGCACGACGCTGCCATCGAGGAAGGCGATGAAGCTCGCGAGTATCGCGACACTCAGCACGGTTCGCTGCTGTCGCGTCATCCAGGTGGCCATGCGATCCCGCTTCCCGCGCCGGTGCCCTGTGCGGCGTGTGCCGCAGCGGAGTCGGTGCTGCTCGTGTGTACGCAGTGTCGTCCGGGACCGGTTCCGCCCGGCGACGTCACGAGGTGCGCGTACCTTAGCTACGACCGCGCGCGGCCGCGCGGTGTGACAGGGTCCTGCAGGGATGCGGCCTAACGATGCACGTGCGACGGCTCCCCGGTGATGCCCGAGATGTCCTTCTCCGTCACGTGCAGCAGCCGCTCGGCGAGATCGCGCAGCGCGCGGGCGACCGCGAGCTCCTCGCCGATCGCGGGCACGTTCGGGTCGAACGGGTTGCGATCGGCCTTGCCGACGCCGGTCACCTCCCGCCCCGCGGGCGTGCGCACCGTGGCCTCAGCCATCGTGGTGTTCTCTTCTTCGTCGATGTCGACGGTGACGCTCCACTGCTTCGTCGCATCCATGGAACTCACCACCTTCCGGTCCGGTTCCACCTTTCAGGCTAGCGACGTGCGGCCCGCGCGGCGAGGGGAGGTCGCGTCAGCCCACCGGCGCGGGCACAGGGTTCGCGGCGCGTTGCGAGATGCCCTCGGTGATGCCGCGGATGACGAGCCACGCGAGCGGTGCGGCCGCCAGCAGGAGCACCTCGGCGGCCAGGTTCACCCACATCGCGACGCGGAGGGTCTCGAGGTCCTCGGCACCCAGGTAGATGCGGGTCGCCTGCGTGGACACGAAGTTGCTGACGACCCAGAGCAGCCACCAGGCGATCTGCCACGAGGGGCGCGTTCGTCCGACCGCTCGCCAGAGGTCGGAGATGTTCTGGTACGGGAACCAGAGGCAGATGATGGGCACGAACCAGGCTCCCGCTTGCCAGCCCGGTACGCGCCGCGTCAGCCCTCGCACCTGCTTGGCCACTCGGTACTGCCAGATGACCCAGAGCACGCCGGCCGTGAGGAGGAAGACCGGCCCCGCGATGCTGACCACGGCGGTCGCCAGGTCGTACACGTCGAACCGGTCGAGGTTCGCGTCGTCGCCGCCGAGGAAGTCGGTGACCGCGACGATGCCGAAGACCTCGACGCCGATCGTGACGATGCACATGACGGCGCTCACGACCAGGAGCACCTGGACGGCCACCGCGAGCCTGGCGATGGCGTTGGTCGCCGCCGGCCCCGGATCGGCCAGGTAGATCGGCTGCGGCTGCGCGTGCGGCTGCGCCGCCTGCGGTTGCGCCGGACCCCACTGTGCGCCGTCCCACCACCGCAGCTCCGACGATCCGTCGGGCGCCGGGTACCACCCGGCAGGAGGGGAGGTGGGGGTGTGGGTCATCGCTGGCTCCCTCGGAGATCGTCGTCGATTCGGGTGCGATCCGGACAGTTCTCTCCGCAGGATCGGATGCAACTCTAGCGACCCGTCTGAGGTACCTCAGACGCTTCTGAGGCACGGCCCGCGCGATGCGCCCGCGAAGATACGGCACCCGCCCGATACGACCCGCCTACCTCAGCGACGAATCTGATCTCAGGCGGTCGGAACCCGGCCGCGAAGCATCCGAAAGGGATCGGAACCATGGACCTCGCAGCCGGCTTCATCGCCACCACCCTCGGCCGCAACGACGCCGAGTTCGCCACCGGAGCCAACGAGCGCCGCCGCACCGCAGGCGAGCGCCGCGCCATCGAGCGCGCCGATCGCGCGTCGCGCGTCGGCCGCCTGCACCGGCTCGCGCACCGCCTGCACCTGCACCCCGCGCACTGAGCGGGCATCCGGTTCACGGCATCGAACCGGATGCCGCGGGCCCGCCGTTATCCGAACCGGATGCGGCGCCGCCGGCCGCACTCGAACCGGATGCTGCACCCCCACCGGGATTCGAACCCGGCCGCGCCTCGTGCAGCAGCCGGAACTCGTGCCGCCGCAGCAGCTTCAGCAACCACGAGGCGGGCGGGCCGAAGGCGCGGCGCCCCGCCCCGGTCTCGAACGGCTCGATGCCGTCGACCTCGTACTCCCGGCCCTTCCAGACGACGGTCGCCCGGCCCGCGGCCACGATGTTGCGGTACCAATTCACCTCGGGTCCATAGGTGAGCTCGGCGACGAATCCCTCGGGCGCCCGCGCGAGGATGACCGGCGTCTCGAAGACCTTGCCGCTCTTGCGCCCGGTGTGCCGGATGAGCGCGAACGGCCCGCCGCCGCGTCGCGCCGCCCGCAGCGTCAGCGGGTTGAGCGTGCGCTGCAGCACTTTCAGGAATCCGTGCTTGAACCGCCCCATCGCCATGCTTCGTTTCTATCGAGATCACACGCCCGTGTGGACCCCGCCCCGACGCGAGGCGCCGACGCGCATCGACACCCGTCGGCCGAATGTCGGAGGCCCCGTCTAACGTCGTGATCTTCGGCTGAGCCCGGAGTCACTTCAGGAGACGACCATGGGGTTCGACTCTTCCCGCGCCATTCCGACGGCGCACCCGGCGGTCGCGCAGGATCTGCCCGCACCGACGGCCGCACTGCCCATGCCCGCACGACCCACCTCGACGGCGGCCGCCGCGATCGAGCTCGTCGCGTCCAAGACCCGCGCGGCCGAGGCTGCCCGCCGCCGTCTCGACCAGGCGAAGTTCACCACCGACGTCAAAGACCTCGAGCTGCGCCTCGCGATCATCGACGACCGCTTCGAACGGCTCGCCACCCGGCCTGAGGACCTCTACGACGACTGGCGTCGCGACACCGTCGGCCGCATCCGCGCGCTCGCCCAGCAGGCGCGTCGCCTCGAGGAGTCCGGTGCACTCGAGCCGCACCTCCGCGACCGCGTCGCCGCGCTGCTGCTCACCCTGCGACACCGCCTCGGCGCGCTCGATGCGCGGCGCACGGCGCTCCACCCTCACGGTCGTCGTGGGCGGTGACGGTGAGCGTGCTGTCGGCTGTCGGCTGTCGGCTGTCGGCGTCGGCTGCCGGCTCCCGGGAGGCAAGTTCGCTCTTTGGGGGCCGACCACAATTCCACATGACCACAGGGTGGGCGACCACAATTCCACAATTCCACACGGTTCGCGGAGGGATCCTCCTGCCGGGTGGTTTCGATACGCGTCAGACTGCGTCGGGCGCTCCTCAACCGACCGGTGCGGCGAGCACCCCGTCGGGGTCGCGCACCTCGACGCGTGGCCGCCCGTCGGCGAGCGACCCCATCGTCTCGGGCAGCGCGCTGAAGATCTTGCGCGAGCCCGCGGCCACCCGCGTCACCGCGGTGAAGTCGAGCACGAGGCATCCGTGATCGCCGACCAGGGGAGCGAGCCGGGTCAGCACCTCCTCGGCCTCACTGAACAGGATCTCCCCGCGCAGCACCGCGACCGTCTCACCGCCGTCGGCGTCATCCCGCGTGAGCGACGCGATCGGCGACAGCGGCGCACCGTGGTGCTGCAGCATGTGCAGTCCGTGCCGCTGCGACAGCAGTTCGAGGGTCGCGACGCCGCGCACGCTGTTGCCCCGCGCGTCGAGGCGCGGGCTGAACGTGCCGATGCCGAACTGTCCGGGCTGCACCGCAGCGATGCCGCCGCCCACGCCGCTCTTCGCGGGCAGGCCCACACGCACCATCCAATCGCCCGACTCGTCGTACATGCCGCAGCTCGTCATGACCGCGGTGGTCCAGCGCGCGGCATCCTCGCTGATGACGCGCTCGCGCGTGACCGGATTCACCCCGCCCGTCGCGAACGTCGCCGCCATGATCGCGAGGTCGCGGGCGTTCACGCTGATCGAGCACTGCCTGAAGTACGCGAGCGTCGCCACGTCGACGGCCGACCCCAGGGTGCCGGCCGAGCGGGTGAGGTACGCGAGCGCGCGGTTGCGATCGCCCGTGGATGCCTCGGACGAGTACACGTCCTCGTCGACGCGCAGGTCGCGGCCGGCGAAGCGCTCGATGCCCGCGCGCACCGCGTCGAACTTCGCGTCGGCGGTGTCGCCCGCCATGAGCGAGGTCATCACGATCGCGCCGGCGTTGATCATCGGGTTGCGGGGGCGGCCGGATGCCTCGTCGAGACTGATCGCGTTGAACGGTTCGCCGCTCGGCTCGAGGTCGACGTGCTTCGTCACCTCCGCGAGACCGAGCGCGTCGACGGCCAGCGCGAACACGAACGGCTTCGACACCGACTGGATCGTGAACTCCGCCTCGACGTCGCCCGCCTCGTGCACGATGCCGTGCGTGCTCGCGAGTGCGGCGCCGAGCCGGTCGGGGTCGACCTTCGCGAGCTCGGGAATGTAGTCGGCGACCGCTCCGTCGGTGCGATCTCGCACATCGTCGAGCACCGATTCGAGTGCGTGTCGTACCGGATCCCCCAACGCGGCAGCCATGCGGTCAGCCTACGACCGACCTCGGCCGGTTGAGTAGCGCCGGCGCGGAGCGACGACGCGTATCGAAACCAGGGGAACAACCCGCCGCGCCTCGCGTTGCATCCACCATGACCACTCTCGGAATCATCGGAGCAGGACACATCGGCAGCCAGGTCGCCCGCGCGGCCGTCAAGCACGGGTACTCGGTGGTGATCGCGAACTCGCGCGGCCCCGAGACGCTCGAGGGCCTCATCGACGAGCTCGGCCCCTCGGCCCGCGCCGCCACCGCCCCCGAAGCCGCGGCCGCCGCCGACATCGCCGTCGTCACGGTGCCGTTCAAGGCGTACGGGTCGATCCCGGTCGAGCCGCTCGCGGGCAAGATCGTCATCGACACCGACAACTACTACTGGGAGCGCGACGGCCACGTGCCTGCCCTCGACGAGGGCCGCGACACCGTCACCGGCATGCTGCAGAAGCACCTGCCCACGAGCCACGTCGCCAAGGGCTTCAACCACATCACCGCCGCCGACATCACGACCGACGGACGTCCCGCCGGCGACCCGGCCCGCCGCGCGCTCGCGACGGCGAGCGACCACGAGGATGCCGCGGCCTTCGTCACCTCGCTCTACGACGAGTTCGGATTCGACACCGTGAACGTCGGCCCGCTCGACGACAGCTGGCGCGTCGAGCGCGACCAGCCGGCCTACGAGTCGGGCGCACAGACCCGCGACGAGCTCGTCGCCAACCTCGCGAAGGCCGAACGCCGCACGGCCGGTTGAGTAGCGTCGGCGCGAAGCGACGACGCGTATCGAAACCACCAGCTCGGGGTTTCGATACGCGTGCTCCTTCGTCGCGCGCGACTCACCCGGCGAAATTCGCCGTAAAGATCCGATCGAATTACTGACCTCCGGTCAGCAGAACGCTGGGGTCGCCCGAGTTTGCGGGCGGCATCCGCCACCCCGTTGCTTAAACATCGGATGACTACTACGCTCGCGACCGGGCGGCAGTGTCGCCGCCCCGAGTGACGACCGCTGGAGTGACGTAGACGATGACCGCGCCGACCGCCCTGACCGACCGACGAACACCGACACCATCGAGCGCACGGCGCACCCGCCGACGTTCCCTCGCCCTCATCGCCGCACTCGGCGTTGCGCTCGCCGGACTCGCGCCCGCGGGCCTTGCCAGCGCCGCCGAGGGCGACGACCTCGACATCCGCTTCGGCGGTTCGCTCGTCGGCACGACCGCCTACACGACCACCGAGGGCGAGCAGATGCGCGGCGTCGTGCGACGCATCGCCGGCGGCGAGGAGCAGCTCGCCGCGGGCGGCGTGCGCCTGCACGGCGCAACGGAGGGGATCCGCTTCGAGGCGGCCGACTTCTCGTTCGGCGGCGCGACGCCGACGCCCGGCTTCGTCGCCGAGGTCGAGTTCACCCCGACCGGTGCGCAGTCCGACATGGCGACGATCCTCTCGGCCGCGGGCAACCTCTACGTGCGCACGCAGGGCGGCAAGCTCGTCTACGGCTTCGACTCGTACGACGGCTCGAGCTGGTCGAGCCACCGCGGCGAGGCACCCGTGCCGGCTGCGGGCGTCGCCCACCAGCTCTCGGTGCAGTACGTCACCTCCGACGACGGCGCCGTGCTGCACACCTGGCTCGACGGCGTCGAGCTGCAGACCCTCGCGTCCGACGCGGGCGTCGGCGTGCAGTCGGCCTCGACCAACGCCTTCGGCTTCGGCAACGAGGTGCACCCCGCCGGCGCCGGCCGCGGCATCGTCGGCGACCTCGGTCGCGTACGCGTCGTCGGCGACGTCGCCGCCTACGACCCCGAGCTCTTCGAGTTCCAGCCGGCCCCGATCACGACGACACTCCTCGACGTCGGCTTCGACGGCGGGGCGGATGCCGCGGCGTACACGCCCGCGGCCGGTGAGCGCCTCGACGGTGCCGTCGCGCTGCGCAGCACCGCGACCGTGTCGGGCGGCGACCTGCAGCTCGGCGGCGGCAACCAGGCGGCCGACTTCACCGCGTCCGAGAACCTGTTCACCGCGGCATCCCTCGACCGCGCCTTCGTGATCGAGACCGAGTTCACCGCCACAGGCGCGCAGTCCGACCTCGCGACCCTCGCCGCCGTCGGCGGCAACCTCAGCGCCCGCTACCGCAGCGACGGCCTGCAGTACGGGTTCAGTGCGAACGTCGGCGGCACCTGGCACGACTACATGGGCAAGGTCGCCCTGCCGGCCGCGGGCACGGCGCACGTGCTCTCGCTCGCCTACCTTCCCGGCGCGACCGAGACGAAGGTCGTCGCCTGGCTCGACGGCAAGGAACTGCCCGAGATCACCGCCCCCGCACCGTCGACTCGCAACACGAAGGTCACCCAGACCCTCGCGATCGGCAACGAGGTGCCCGCGATCGGCAACCGCGGCTTCAAGGGAACCGTCGAACGCACCCGGTTCGCGCTGCTGAACGGGGAGTTCGAGAACGCCGCGTTCCGCTACCAGGAGCTCGACGTGCCGATGCCGTGCCTGCCGCTCGGCGACGTATCGCCCGCGAACTACATCCAGGTGACGAGCGCCGACTGCCCGGCCAATGTGCTCGCGAAGGCGTCGCTCGTGCGGCCTACCGAGCAGCAGCTCGACTGGCAGGAGCTCGGCCTCACCGCCTTCGTGCACTTCGGCATCAACACCTTCTACAACCAGGAGTGGGGTCACGGCACCGAGGACCTCTCGAAGTTCCAGCCGACGGGCGAGCTCGACGTCGACGCGTGGGTGAAGTCGCTGCGCGACAGCGGGCACCGCATGGCGATCCTGACGCTCAAGCACCACGACGGATTCCTGCTCTACCCGTCGCGCTACTCGACCTTCGACGTCGCCTCGACGCCGTGGAAGGACGGCAAGGGCGACATCGTGCGCGACTTCACGACCGCGGCGCACAAATACGGGCTGAAGGTCGGTCTCTACATGTCGCCCGCCGACTCGCACGAGGAGCAGTTCGGCGTCTTCGGCAACGGCAGCGCGAAGACCCCGCGCACGATCCCGACCCTCGTCGAGGGCGATGACCGTGCCGGCAAGGACCTGCCGACGTTCGAGTACTCGGCGACCGACTACGGCGCGTTCTTCCTCAACACGCTCTACGAGGTGCTCACCCAGTACGGGCAGGTCGACGAGGTCTGGTTCGACGGCGCCGCCGGCAACACCGGCAAGCAGGAGTTCTACGACTATCCCGCGTTCTACGACCTCATCGGCAAGCTGCAGCCGAACGCCGTCGTCGCGGTCGGCGGGCGCGACGTGCGCTGGGTCGGCAACGAGGCGGGCTCGGCCCGGCAGGACGAGTGGGCACCGGTGCCGATCAGCGACGCCGGCGACGGCGGCAAGATCGGCGTCGTCGGCGGCGGAACCTTCGAGCAGGTCGGTTCGGCAGCGATGCTGCAGACCGCGGTCGCGAGCGGCGCGAATGCGCTGCACTGGTGGCCGACCGAGTCGGACATGAAGCTCACGCAGGGCTGGTTCGCGCACCCGACCGACACCCCGAAGACCCCGTCGGCACTGCTGGGCCACTACCTCGGCACGACCGGTCGCAACTCGGTCATGCTGCTCAACACGCCGCCCACGACGACCGGCACGTTCGCACCGGCGTCGGTCGCGGCCCTCGACGGGTTCGCCGCCGAGCGGCGCAAGGCGTTCTCCCTCGACCACGCGCTCGGCGTGCCGGTCGCGGTCGGCGCCGATGCCGAGGCATCCGCGGCCCTGACCGACGGCAACCGCCGCTCGTCGTGGGTGAGCGCGAGCGCCGAGCCGGGCGACGTTGTGATCGACCTGGGGTCGGCGAAGCCGATCCGCCGCATCGAGCTCGGCGAGGGCGTCATGGACCACGGGCAGGTCGTCGAGAAGTTCTCGATCGACGCCGAGGTCGACGGCAAGTGGGTCGAGGTCGCCAAGGCCGGAACGATCGGCGTGAGCCGCATCGTCACCCTGTCGCAGACGGTCACGGCGCAGCGGTTCCGCGTGTCGGTCGACCAGGCGCGCGCGCCGTGGTCGCTCGCGACGCTCGCGCTCTACGAGCAGCTCGCCGACGACCCGGGCAAGCGCACCGAGGTCTACCTCGACTGCGCCGCGCCTGCCGCGGGCGACGGAAGCGTCGACCGGCCGTTCACGTCGCTCGAGCAGTTCCGCACCGCGGAGCTCGCCACGGGCGCGCAGGTGAACGTCATGTCGGGCAGCGAGTGCGCCGACTCGTCGACGCCGTTCTGGGGCTACGGCACCGCTGACAAGCCGATCGTGGTGTCGGTCTACGGCGGCGACGTCGAGCCGACCTTCGGCGAGCGCTCGATGGAGGACGTGTTCGGCGGCCTCACCGCCCAGGGCTGGCGCGTCGACGTGCCGAACCCGATCGAGCCCGGCTCGGAGGCGGTGACGCTCACCGTGTGCCGCGCCGCCATGGGCGAGGAGGTCGAGGTCTCGGTCGCCGGGTTCGCCCGCGGCGCGGAGGTCGCCCTCGCGCTCGCACCGAAGACGCCCAAGGGCTCGTCGAGCGCCCTCGGCTCGGTCGTCGCCGGCGCCGACGGCACGGCGTCGACCACGCTGACGCTGCCCGATACGCATCCCGGCCTCCGCATCGTGACGGCAACCGTCGGGGATGCCGCGGCCGAGGCCCGGCTCGTCGTGACGCCGTCCGCGGCGTCGAAGGCGGCCGGCGACGGGTGCGAAGTGGAGTCGGAGTGAGTGCCCCCGCTGGTTGAGTAGCGCCGGCGCGAAGCGACGGTGCGTGTCGAACCCCCGTTGCCCGACTTTCGAGTTCGGGTCACGGGGTTTCGATACGCGTGCTCCTTCGTCGCTCGCTCCTCAACCGGCGGAGGGGTACGCGTGCTCCTTCGTCGCTCGCTACTCAACCGGCGGAGGGGTACGCGTGCTCCTTCGTCGCTCGCTACTCAACCGGCGGAGTGCCCCAGCGGTCAGAGGGGAGTGGAGCTCGCGATCGCGCGCTCGAGGGCCGGCTTGTCGAAGAGCTCGAGGCGCGTCGCCGACTCGATGTGCACCCGTGTGCGCAGCAGCTTCGAGGCGATCGCCTCGAGCGCGTACGCCTCGCCGCTGCCCCGGTGCAGCGCGGTCGTGACGAGCAGCTCGACCGGAGGCCGCGGGGGAGTCCACGGAGCGTCGTCGTCGGGGTCGTCGTCGCCGGCCTCGTCCTCGTCGGCGTCGCGGTCGTCGCCCACGTGCAGGACGCGGATGTCGACCGCCTCGCGCTTCGCGAACACCCGGATGAGTTCGTCGCGTCGCAGCGCGAGGCGGTCGGCGACAGGCAGTTCGTCGAACGTGACCCGTCCATCGACCCGCACGATCGACCCGCGCCGTTCGGCGTACTCGGCGATCGCGTCGGCGATGACGTAGGTCTTCGTGCTGTCGAGCAAGTACGCGAGATCGGTGATCGCCCGGTGGGTGCCGTCGTCGACCCTGATGGTTCGTGTCGCCATGTTCCCTCCTTGCTGTGATCGCCGTTCGGTTCAGCCGACGATCTACTTCCTAGACGGTGTGGAGATGTGGATTTGTGTCCTGCCGCCCTGTGGACATGTGGAACTGTGCACAGGGCCTGCGGAGGGATACTCCCACCGCGAACGCTGCCGCGACGGAGAGGCGGCGACGAGTTGGGTGCAGGCATCCACGTGGCGGCTGTGGAGGACAGGTGAGCGCGACCGGCCGTTCGGGTGTGGACGACTCGCCGGGGAGTGCTCCCCATCGAGCGGGTCACCGGCGACCAGTAGCATCGGGTGGCGGTGCCGCTCCGGTGCCGAATCACCGTGCGCGATACCACGGGCACGCCGACCCCTTGCACGGAATCCCCTTGGAGGACTCGTGACGTTCGATCCGTCCGCGCCGGTGCCGCCGGTACCCCAGCCGCCGGCGCAGCCGCCCGTGCAGGTACAAGCCCCTGCACCGCAGGCACCCGTGCCGCAGTCCGAGCGCCCGAAGGGCTTCGCCGGTGCGCTGACGGCGGCGATCATCGTGTCGGCGCTGCCCGTCATCGTGATCCCGGCGATCATGATCTGGATGTTCGTCTCGATCGCCCAGCTGCCGTCGACGACCGACGACCCGTACGCCGGCGCCTGGACCGACGACCCGTACGCCGAAGATCCGCTCGCCGAAGACCCCGCCGCCGCGGGCGATCTGCCGATCGACCTGCCGTGGGATCTCGAGGTCGACGGCGCTGCGTACATCGCGCTCGCCTCGAGCTTCCCCGCCGACGACGCCTGGACGGCCGACGCCTCCGACGGCGGCAACTCGATGACCTACCAGAACGCCGCCACCGGCTGCTCGGTCTGGTACACGAACGGCAGCGACGGCTCCGACCTCACAGGCGACGACGACCGCACCGCGAGCCTCGCGCTCATCGACTCGACGTTCGGCACGACGGTCGACCCGGCGAACGCCTACGACGTCGCGCTCATCGCGGGCGACGGTGTCGACACCGGCGTGGCCGACGCCGTCGCGATCGACCTCGAGGGCGACCGCTACTACACGGTCATCGCTCGCAGCATCACCGACCTCGGCGAAGCCGTGATCGTCTCCGTCGACTGCGACGCCGCCGAGAAGCTGCCCGACGCCGTCGCCGCCGCCACCGACCTCTTGACCGTCGGCCTCGTGCCGGCCGACACCGTGGAGTGACCGAGATGTTCCTCACCGAAACCCAGACGAACCCGAGCGACGTCCTCTCCGTGCTCGGCCCGGTCTTCGCCTTCTACGGCTTCTTCTTCCTCTACGCGGTCGCGCAGTACGTGCTCATGGGCATCTTCCTGTCGAAGGTCTTCGTGAAGACGGGCAACGAGGGATGGCCGGCGTGGGTGCCGATCTACAACTCGTGGCGCATCCTCGAGATCGCCGGCTACCAGGGCTGGATCGCCCTGCTCTCGCTCGTGCCGTTCGCGAACATCGTCGCGCTCGTCTACCTGATCATGGCCGTCAACCGCCTCAACAAGGGCTTCGGACGCTCCGCCGGCTGGACCGTGCTGTACGTCTTCCTGCCACTCATCTGGGGTGCGCTCATCGGTTACGGCCGCACCGAGCCGTGGCGTGGTCCGAGCGCCTGGATGCTGCAGCCCGAGTACCCCGGATACCCGCAGCCGGCCGGTCAGCCGTATCCGCCGCAGGCGACGCCGTACCCGCCGCAAGCCTCGCCATACTCGCCGCAGGCCACCCCGTACGCGCCGCAGGCAGCCGCGCCGTACTCCACGGCCGCGGCGACCCCTCCGGTCCCGCCCACCCCGCCCCAGCCCACCGACCCGAACCCAGGAGCCTGACCCATGACCCAGCTCATCCTCTCCGGCAACGACCAGCAGACCGTGCCCGTCGTCATCGAGATCTCGCGCGGCCTCGGCTACGAGGCGACCCAGCCGAACCCCGGCAGCATCAAGCTCGAGCGCGGCGACTTCTCGAAGACGATGCTGCTCGGTGCGATGGCGGGCAAGAACTTCCACATCTCGTTCACCTTCGACATCGGCGTCGACCAGTACGGCAACACCTGGCTGCGCTTCGACGAGGCCACCGGACTCGGCGCCGTCAAGGGCGGCGCGATCGGCTACTCGAAGACGAAGAAGGCGTACGCCGAATACCTCGCCGCCCTGCGGCAGCAGACGAGCGAACGCGGCATCCTGCTCGGCGAGCAGTAGCGGTCCGCGCCGCCGTCACGGGAAAACGTGAGAGCGCTCCCTGCCCTTTTCTCCATCGATGTGACAAACTCGGAGGAGGCGGGTCGTATCGTTGCGACTCGAGGGAGGGCGTGAGATGGCACAGGCTCCGACGACCACGCTCTCCGAACGGGTATCGTCGGCGCAGCCGCAGGCATCCGGCGCCCAAGCCCGCCGGGGCACGAACCTGCCGCGCATGGGTGACTTCAACCGCTCGGTCATCTTCGACGCGATCCGTCGCGCGCCCGAGGGGCGCAGCCGGGTCGAGCTCGTCGAGATGACGGGGCTCTCGACCCAGACGGTGAGCAACATCGCGCGGCGCCTGCTCGACGACGAACTCATCGTCGAGGCGGGCAAGGCGAGCGCCGCGGGGCTCGGCAAGCCGCGCACGATCCTGCGGCTGAATCCCGAGGGGCACTACGCCGCGGGCGTGCACATCGACCCCGCCGTCATCACGTTCGTGCTGCTCGACCTCACCGGGCAGGTCGTCGCGCACAACCGGTTGAAGACCCCGACGGCGGCCGATCCCGACCACGTGATGGCCCGCATCCACGACCGCTTCGAGCAGCTCGTCGCCGAGTCCGGCGTCGCCCGCGAGAAGATCGTCGGCCTCGGGCTCGCCGCACCGGGCCCGATCGACCAGGAGCGCGGCATCATCGTCGATCCGCCGAACCTGCACGGCTGGCACCGGGTTCCGCTGCGCGACGCGCTCGAGGCGTCGACGGGGCTGCCCGTGCTCGTCGACAAAGACGTGACCGCCGCCGCCGTCGCCGAGACCTGGGTCGGCGGCGAGACCGGCACCGGTTCGTTCGTCTTCTTCTACATCGGCACGGGCATCGGCGCCGGACTCGTGCTCGGCGACGAGCTCATGCGCGGCGTCTCGGGCAACGCGGGCGAGATCGGGCACATCGTCACCGACCCCGACGGTCCGCCGTGCGGGTGCGGCCAGCGCGGCTGCATCGCCGTCACCATCACGCCGCAGTCGATGGTCGACGAGGCCGAGGCGACCGGCGTGCTCGCCCCAGCACCGCACGAGACGCCCCGCGAGATCGACGCGCAGTTCGACCTGCTCTGCGAGGCGGCTTCGAACGGGGATGCCGCGGCCGGCGCCATCCTCGACCGCGCCGCCGATCGCACCGCGCGCGCGGTCGCCGCGCTCACGAACCTGCTCGACGTCGACCGCGTCGTCTTCGGTGGACCGTTCTGGGCACGCCTCGAGGCGAGGTACCTCGAGCGCATCCCGCGACTGCTCGACGAGTACAGCGCGACGTCGGCGGTGCGCGGGCTCGGCGTCGCGGGCACGGGCGTGGGTGACGACGTCGCCGCCGTGGGTGCCGCGAGCCTCGTGCTCGAGCGCAGCTTCACCCCCTCGGCGACGCGCCTGCTGCTCGACTGAGTCGCAGCGCAGTGACGACAACCCATCCGCTGGTTGAGGAGCGCCGACGCGGAGCGGCGACGCGTCTCGAAACCCACTCCGCAGGTTGAGTAGCGCCGACGCGGAGCGGCGACGCGTCTCGAAACCCACTCCGCAGGTTGAGTAGCGCCGGCGCGCAGCGGCGACGCGTATCGAAACCGGGTCAGCCGCTCTCGAGACGGGGTCACCCGGTTTCGATACGCGTCCGACTTCGTCGGGCGCTACTCAACCAGCAGGGGCGGTGCGTCCGACCCAGAACCGGAGACTCGACTTCGAATTCCCTCTTGCCGACTAACTCCATTCGATTTACTATGTCGGATGTGGGGAACGCGAACGCCCCGCGGAGCGCGGTTCGGGGGAGCCGGCGGTCTCCACGGGGCGTGTCGCATTCCCACGCCCAGAAGAGTCCCGAAGCCCCAGCGGGTCAGCACCACGCGCACCACCGACCTGTTCGCCCGATCGCATTCGCAGCACTCGAGCAAAGGAGCACGAGACCATGCACCGCACCCGCGCCACACTCGCCTTCGCGACGGTCGCCGCCGCGACCGTCGCCCTCGTCGGTTGCAGCGCCGACTCCGGCGGCGGCGACGACAAGACGATCAAGGTCGTCTACCAGAAGACCGACGCGTTCGTCGCGCTCGACGACCTGTTCAAGAAGGTGAAGCCCGAGTTCGAGAAGGCCAACCCGGGCATCACGGTCTCGCTCGAGCCGATCGTCGCCGACGAGGCCGACTACGGCACGAAGCTCGCGCTCATGCAGCAGAGCCCCGACACCGCACCCGACGTCTTCTACGAAGACACGTTCAAGGTGCGCAGCGACGTCGACGCCGGCTACCTGCTGAACCTCGACGAGTACCTCGCCGACTGGAGCGACTGGTCGCAGTTCAACGAGGGTGCGAAAGAGGCGGGCCGCGCCGACGACGGCAGCATCTACGCGGTGCCGCTCGGCACCGACACCCGCGGCATCTGGTACTCGAAGTCGGTGCTCGAAGCGGCCGGCGTGCCGCTCCCGTGGGAGCCGAAGTCGTGGGAGGAGATCCTCGACACGGCACGCGAGGTGCACCAGGCCTCGCCCGACAAGGTCGCGTTCAACGTGTACTCGGGCAAGCCGGCGGGCGAGGGCTCGGTCATGCAAGGCTTCGGCATGCTCATGTACGGCACCGACGACGTGCTCTACGACACCGACGAGAAGAAGTGGGTCACGGGCTCGCAGGGCTTCGTCGACTCGCTCGAGTTCATCGAGACGCTCTACTCCGAGGGGCTCGCGCCCGCGCCCGACGTCGCGCTCGACGGCTCGATGTGGCAGAAGCTGTTCGGCGAGTGGTTCCCGAACGGGCAGATCGGCGGCACGATCGAAGGTTCCTGGTCGCCGTCGTTCTGGATGGAGGGCGGCCAGTACGAGTGGCCCGAGTACGTCGACGACATCGGCGTCGCGGCCTTCCCGACGCAGACCGGTCAAGGCCCGGGTGCGGTGAGCCTCTCGGGCGGCTGGACCCTCGCGGTCGGCGCCGACAGCGGCAACCCAGACGCGGCCTTCGACTTCCTCTCGATGGCGCTCGACAAGCAGAACGCGCTCGACTACAACATCGCGAACTCGCAGATCGCGGTGCGCACCGACGTCGCCGAAGATCCGGCGTACCTCGAGGCGAACCCGTTCATCGGGTTCTTCACCGATCTGGTGACCTACACCCACTTCCGGCCGGCAACTGCCGATTACCCCCAGATCTCGGCTGAGATCCAGGCGGCCACCGAGGCCGTCATGACGGGGCAGATGACGCCGGAGGAGGCGGCCGCCGCCTATGACGAGGCGGTGGTCGGGATCGTCGGCGAAGACAACGTGACCGGCTAGGAGCATGGTCGCGGTTTCGTCGCCGCCGATCGAAGGCGGCCGGCCGACGCGGGATGACCCGAACTTCCGCGTCGGCCGGCGATCGCCCCACAGGAGACGTCGGGCTCTCATCCGCCTGCTGCCCGTCGCCCCGTCGATCGCGCTGCTCGCGCTCTTCATGGCGGGCCCCGTCATCTGGGCGTTCTACGTCTCGTTCACGAACACGGCGCTCACGGGTCGCGCGGCGCGCGAGCCGCAGTGGGTGGGGCTCGAGAACTACGTCGACCTCTTCACCGACCGAGCATTCCCGCTGTCGCTGCTGCTCACGGTCGTCTTCGTGCTCGGCTCGGCGGTCATCGGGCAGAACCTCGTCGGTCTCGCACTCGCGCTGCTCATGCTGCGGGCGAACCGCGTCGTGCGCGCGGTCGTCGGCACGACCGTCGTCGCGGCGTGGGTGCTGCCCGAGATCGTCGCCGCGTTCGCCGCGTACGCGTACTTCGCCGACGACGGCACCCTCAACCAGCTGCTCGGCGCGATCGGCATCGCGGGGCCGAACTGGCTGTTCGACTTCCCGATGCTCGCGGTCATCCTCGCGAACGTGTGGCGCGGTACCGCGTTCTCGATGCTCGTCTACGAGGCCGCGCTCAACGACGTGCCGCCCGAGATCACCGAGGCCGCGATCGTCGACGGGGCGGGCGGTGCGAAGCGCCTGTGGTGGGTGACGCTGCCGATGATCCGGCCGTCGATCGCGACGAACCTCATGCTCATCACGCTGCAGACCCTCGCCGTGTTCACCCTCATCTGGGTCATGACGAAGGGCGGACCCGGCATGGCGAGCTCGACCCTGCCGATCTTCGCCTACCAGGAGGCGTTCAAGTTCCAGCAGATCGGCTACGGCTCGGCCATCGCGGTCGTCATGATCGTCGTCGGTGCGGTCTTCTCCATCGGGTACATCCGGATGCTGCGACCGGAGCGTGACTCATGAGCACGACATCGCGGCGGATGCGCCCGTCGACGGGCTCGGGGAGCGGCCCGCTGAACCTCGCGTCGCCGCGCCGGGCCGCGGCATCCCTGGCCAGAAATCTGGCACTCGCCCTCATCGGCCTCTGCTTCGTCGTGCCGCTCGCCTGGCTCGTACTCGCCTCGATCGACACCGACCCGAGCCAGCGCACCGAGGTGCCCGAGGGGTTCACGCTCGACCACTACGCGGCCGTGCTGACGCCCGAGGGCACGCTGCTGCCGCTCTGGAACTCCACGCTGCTCTCGACGGGCACGGCGATCATCACCGTGCTGGTCGCCGTACTCGCGGCCTACCCGCTGTCGCGATACCAGTCGCGGTTCAACAAGCCCTACCTCTACGCGATCCTGTTCGGCACGTGCCTGCCGATCACCGCGATCATGGTGCCCGTGTACAGCCTGTTCGTGCGGCTCGGCTACCTCGACAACCTCGCCGCGGTGACGTTCTTCATGGCGGCGACGAGCCTGCCGATGGCGATCTGGATGATGAAGAACTTCATGGACTCGGTGCCCGTGTCGCTCGAGGAGGCCGCCTGGGTCGACGGGGCATCGGCGATGGGCACGCTCCGTCGCATCGTCGTGCCGCTCATGCGGCCGGGCATCGCGGTGGTGTTCATCTTCGTGTTCATCCAGGCGTGGGGGAACTTCTTCGTGCCGTTCATCCTGCTGCTGAGCCCGGCGAAGCAACCCGCGTCGGTGAGCATCTACAGCTTCTTCGGCCAGTACGGCACCGTCGCCTACGGCGAGCTCGCCGCCTTCTCGTTGCTGTACTCGTTGCCGGTCATCGCGCTGTACGTGCTCGTGTCGCGCGGTATCGGCGGTTCGTTCGCGCTGCAGGGCGCGGTCAAAGGATAGGGAGCCCGCATGCACGACGATTCCGCCCTGGTCGAGACCCGCATCGCGCGCTTCGTGCGCGAGCGGCTCGAACCCGCGATCTACCGGTCGCGCGTGCCCGTGCGCCTCGAGCGGTGGGAGGCGCCCGGCGAGCCGGTGCCGTTCGCCGAGGCGGTCGCGCAGGAGTTCACCCCCGTCGCGCCCGGCGACGCGTGGGGTCGCGCGTGGGGCACGACTTGGTTCCGGATGACGCTGCCGGAGCTGTCCGGTGGTCTCGATACGGCGCTGCGCGCCTACTCGACCGACCGGAGCGGTGAATCGCGGTGGGAGCTCGTCGTCGACCTCGGGTTCATCGGGGTGGCACCGGGCTTCCAGGCCGAGGCGCTCGTGTGGCGCGCCGACGGCACGATCGTGAAGGCGGTCGAGCCGCTCAACCGGGCGGTGCCGCTGGAGCTGATCCACCGCTCCGTCGGTCGAATAGGCGCGCAGCGCCGTATCGAGACCACGGGTGCTGAGGGTTTCGATACGCGTCCTCCTTCTTCGTCGGGCGCTACTCAACCGGCGGGTGCAGTGGTGTACCTCGAGGCGGCGTCGAACCCCGACATCAGCCAGAACTGGTCGTTCGCGCCCACGCCGCGCGGCGAATGGGAGACCGCGGGCGACGACCCGATCTACGCGCTCGGCGACGTCGACCTCGCCCTCCGCGACGTGACCGTGTGGGAGCTCGTGCAGGACGTCCGCGTGCTCCGCCAGCTCGAAGAGCAGCTGCCCGAATCGTCGCCGCGTCGCGCCCAGGTCGTGCGGGCCCTCGAGCGCATGATCGACGAGATGGATCCCGACGACGTCGCCGGCAGCGCGGCGCTCGGGCGCAGCATCCTCGCACCGGTGCTGGCGGCGCCCGCCTGGGCGAGCTCGCATCGCGTGCACGCGGTGGGCCACGCGCACATCGACAGCGCGTGGTTCTGGCCGACCCGCGAGACCGTGCGCAAGGTGGCGCGCACCTTCTCGAACGTCGACGCGCTCATCGAGGAGCATCCCGGTCTCGTGTTCGCCGCCTCGTCGGCCCAGCAGTACGCGTGGCTCAAGCAGCAGTACCCCGAGGTGTTCGAGCGCGTGCGGCGGCGCGTGCGCGAGGGGTCGTTCGTGCCGGTCGGCGGCATGTGGGTCGAGTCCGACACGAACCTGCCGGGCGGTGAGGCGCTCGCGCGCCAGTTCGTCGCGGGCAAGCGCTTCTTCATGGAGGAGCTCGGCGTCGAACCGCTCGAGGTGTGGCTGCCCGACTCGTTCGGCTACTCGGCGGCGCTGCCGCAGCTCGTGCGGGCGGCGGGGTCGCGCTGGTTCCTCACGCAGAAGATCTCGTGGAACGAGACGAACCGATTCCCGCACCACACGTTCCGCTGGCAGGGCATCGACGGCACCGAGGTGTTCACCCACTTCCCGCCCGTCGACACGTACAACTCCGAGCTGTCGGGCGCCGAACTCGCGCGAGCCGAGCGCCAGTACGCCGAGAAGGGCGCGGCGAACACGTCGCTCGTGCCGTTCGGCTGGGGCGACGGCGGCGGCGGGCCGACCCGCGAGATGCTCGCCGCGGCGCACCGCACGGCCGACCTCGAGGGGTCGCCGCGGGTCACGCTGTCGTCGCCGCGCCGGTTCTTCGAGACCGCCGAGGCCGAGTACCCGCACCCGCCGGTGTGGGCGGGCGAGCTCTACCTCGAGTTCCACCGCGGCACGTACACGTCGCAGGCGCGCACGAAGCGCGGCAACCGCCGCAGCGAGCACCTGCTGCGCGAGGCCGAGCTGTGGGCGGCGACGGCCGCCGTGCGCGGTGTCGCGCCGTATCCGGCCGAGCAGCTCGAGGACGCCTGGCACACCGTGCTGCTGCAGCAGTTCCACGACATCCTGCCGGGCTCGTCGATCGCCTGGGTGCACCGCGAGGCCGAGCGGCGCTACGCGCTCGTCGCCGAGGTGCTCGAGCAGGTCATCGAGCGCTCGGTGCGCGCGCTCGCGGGTTCGGGCGACCGGATGCTGCGCGTGAATGCCGGGCCCTACGAGGTGTCGGGCGTGCCGGCGCTGGGAGGTGCGTCACCGCGGGTCGAGGAGGGAGCGTCAGCGACCGTCGCGAAACCTGATACTGCGGACGAGGGGGTTTCGAGACGCTCCTCCGTCGCTCCTCAACCCGCAGTGGCGGCCCGATCCGACGACGGCGACATCACCCTGTCGAACGCGCAGCTCGAGGCGGTGCTCGACGCCGACGGGCTGCTCGTCTCGCTTCGCCACCGCGAGCCCGACGGCCGACTCGGCCGCGAAGCGATCGCCCCCGGACGCTCGGCGAAGCTCCTGCAGCTGTTCCGCGACACCCCCAACCAGTGGGACGCGTGGGACATCGATGCCCACTACGCCCGCAACGTCGTCGAGCTGCGCGAGGCGGAGTCGGTCGACGTCATCGGGTCTCGAGACGCGTCGCCGCTCCGCGACGGCGCTCCGCGACCACCGGGGGAGCGGGTCGCGGTGCGCATCGTGCGCCGGTTCGGCGCATCCCACCTCGTCGAGACGGTGTCGCTCGGCGTCGGCGATCGCGCCCTCGAGGTCGAGTTCGAGATCGACTGGCACGAGCGGCAGAAGCTGCTGAAGCTCGCGTTCCCGCTCGACGTGCACGCCGACCGGGCGACGAGCGAGATCCAGTTCGGGCACATCCACCGGCCGACGCACGCGAACACCTCGTGGGACGCGGCCCGCTTCGAGACCGTCGCCCACCGCTGGGTGCACGTCGGCGAACCCGGTTACGGCGTCGCGATCGCCAACGACGCGACCTACGGCCACGACACGCAACGGGCCTCCGACTGCTCGCGCCCGGGCGCGACCGTCACGACCGTGCGGCTGTCGCTGCTGCGCGCCCCGCGCTTCCCTGACCCCGAGGCCGACCAGGGCGCGCATCGCATGCGCGTCTCGATCGCGCCGGGCGCGGGCATTCTCGAGGCGATCGAGGAGGGCTACCGGCTCAACCTGCCGCTCCGCACGTTCACCGGGGTGGATGCCTCGGCGATCGAGCCGCTCGTCCGGGTCGAGGGTGCCGTGGTCGAGGCGGTCAAGCTCGCCGAAGACGGTTCGGGCGACGTCGTCGTGCGCGCGTACGAGGCGCATGGCGCCCGCGCGCGGGCCCGGCTCGAGGCATCCTTCGACGCGTCGATGGAATCGACCGACCTGCTGGAGCGCCCGCTCTCGGGAACCGGCGGCACCGGATCGGGCGTCGGCGTCGCGCTCGCCGCCGCAGGCCCGCGCGCGTGGGCGTTCGAGTTGCGCCCCTTCCAGGTCGTGACCCTGCGCCTCCGCCGCACCTCTTCCGCGTCGGTCGAGTAGGCGCGCAGCGCCGTATCGAGACCACGATCCGGGTCCGCCTCAGCGGGTTGAGGAGCGACGAAGGAGCGTCTCGAAACCCCTTCCGCCGTTCAGTTACTCGACCGCGCCGCTCGAGCAGGAGCATCCGACACAGACTCCCGGATGCAGGCGCGTGTGCCGGATGCTCCTCCTCAACGGACGCGCAGGCCCGCCGACCCCACTCCCGTCAGCCCCAGAACGCGGCGATGAGCTCGGCGACCTCGCGGCCCCGATCGAACCCCGCCCGTGCCGCGGCGGGCCGCAGCGCGACGTTCATCGCATTCTCGAACAGGTACGCGTCGTCGCTCGTCGGGAAGATCGTCTCGACCCGACTGCCCCCGGCCCGGAGCTCATCGACCTGGGCGGCCAGGTGCAGCCCCCACTCGAGCGGGAGCCGGGTGCGGCCGCCGAACGGCGACAGCACGAGCACCCGCTCGTGGCCGGCCGCGAGGTCGGCGTTCTCGGCGTTCGTGCGGTAGCCGCCGTCGATGTACCAGCGATCGTCGATCCGGTAGGCGAACCCGCCGGCACAGCTCGCGGCGACCGCGTCGACGAGCTCGACCCCGCTGTCGCGGTCGAAGAGCACCGTCTCGGCCGTCTCCGCGTCGACTGCCGTTAGGAGCAGCGTGCGATCCGGCCACTCGGTGCTGGGCAGCCGTGAGGCGACGGTCGCACGCCAGCGCGACTGCTGCGCGTCGTCGGCCGAGGCATCCAGTGCGAGCGCCGAAGCCCCCATCCGGCGACGCATGTCGTCGGCGTCGTGCGACGTCGCGATGATCGCGCCGGTGCGTGCCAGATGGTCGATCGGGCGCGATGCCGTCCGGCCGTCCGGGCCGGCTCCCGGACCGGGAGCGGGTCGTGTGCCGGTCCACGCGGGGCTCGCGTCGGGGCGCCGTTGCGGCGGTGCCGCCTCGATGGTCTGGGCGTACAGCTCGGCGGGTGTCGCCCCGGCGAGCTGGGCCGCGGTCGTCGATCCGGCGGAGGTGCCGATGGTCAGGTCGGGTGCGGTCACGTCGACGCCGCAGTCGGCGAGGCCGGCGAGCACGCCGATGAGCCAGGCGTTGCCGCTGGACCCGCCGCCGCCGAGCACGAGCGCTCGTGCGCCGGATGCCGGCATGCGGTCCGACGCGTCGACGGACGGGGCAGGAAGGAAGGAGGTGTTGTCGTTCATGGGAGTCGCCTTTCGCGAATCGCGGATTCAGCGCTCCCGGCGGGCGACTACCTCAGTCGCGGATCGTGGACTGCAGGGGAGCGCCCACTGATACTGCGTTCATGGGTCTCACCTCCTGCCTCGGATCACGATCACCGAGACGGTAGCACACCGCACTGCGAACCACGAGGCGTGCCCGTCAGGCTCGAGGGACGCGCCCGACCGACCTGCGCGCCCGGCGTAGGCTCGCGAGCATGACCGACCCGATTCCCGGACTCGCGCCGACCGGCACGCGCGACGTGTCCGCGGCGCTGCACGTGCCGCACCCTGATCGCCGCGCCCGCATCGCCGTGCAGGTGAAGCCGCAGCACGCGACCTACGCCGAACTCCGCGCCGCCGCCGTCGCCGCGGAAGACGCCGGCGCCGACCTCGTGCTCGGGTGGGACCACTTCTTCCCGCTCAGCGGCGATCCCGACGGTGCGCACCTCGAGGCTTGGACGCTGCTCGCGGCGTTCGCCGAGGTGACCGAGCGCGTCGAGCTCGGCGTGCTCGTCTCGTCCACCGGGTACCGCAACCCGCAACTGCTCGCCGACATGGCGCGTACCGTCGACCACATCAGCGCCCGCGACGGCATCGGTCGCGTGGTGCTCGGCATCGGTGCCGGCTGGTTCGAGCGCGACTACGACGAGTACGGTTACGAGTTCGGCACCGCGCCCGAGCGGCTGCGCCGGCTTCGCGCCGACCTGCCGCTCATCCGCGAGCGATGGGCGAAGCTCAACCCGCCTCCGACGCGGCCCATCCCGGTGCTCATCGGCGGCGCGGGCGAGCAGGTCACCCTGCGCATCGTCGCGGAGCACGCCGACATCTGGCACGGCTTCGGCGACGCCGAGACGATCGCGCACAAGCACGCGGTGCTCGACGACTGGTGCCGTCGCATCGGTCGCGACCCCGCCGCGATCGAGCGCAGCGCGGGCGTCTCGCCGAAGCCGGGCCGATTCGCCGAGGACCTCGACGACTACCCGGGCCACGCCGACGCGCTGCACGCGGTCGGCACTCGGCTGTTCACCGTCGGCCTCGAAGCCGCGACGGGCTGGGATCTCGGACCGGTGCGCGAACTCGTCGCCTGGCGCGACGAGGTGAACGCCCGGGCCATCACCTGAGCCAACCTTCCGTCTCAGTCGTCGTGCACGACCAGGCGCACCTCGATCACGTCGCCCTCGCCGATCGCCTCGGCGTCGAGCACCGCGCGCTTCAGCGGCAGCGCGTACGTGTCGCCCGACGGGAAGATCGAGGTGCGCCACGTCGTCTCGCCGACCGTGACGGTCACGGGCGCCGATCCGAATCCCCGTGGCATCCGCGGCCGATCGGCGATGTCGGCGCTCGGCTCGGGCGGAACATCGACGAAGAACCAGTTGCGCCGCGACGCCCACTCGTAGATCTCGGCCGAGAAGACGACGAGCAGGCCGGGCGGCGGTTCGGGGGCGCGCATGCCGCCAGCGTACGGCGAACGGCCGACACAGGCGCCGATCGCGCCGTGGACCCGCCCGACGTGAAGTCCGATTCCCGCTGGTCGAACCGGCCCCGAGAGGGGCGTACCGGGAGAGGATGGAGGCATGACCAGACGCCACACCACGCTGACGACGCCGCTCGGCGAGCTGCTCGTCGTCGCCGAGGGTGACGCGCTCGCGGGCATCTACTTCCCCGGCCACTGGCATCCGCCGGCCGCCGGCACGATCGGCATCGAGGTCTCCGCGCTCGACGATGCGCTCATCACGCGGCTCGGCGTCGAGCTCGACGAGTACCTCGCCGGCGAGCGAACGGTGTTCGACCTGCCCACCGCGCCCGACGGCGACGAGTTCCAGCACGTCGTGTGGGGAATGCTGCGCGAGATCCCGCTCGGCACGACCGTCAGCTACGGCGAGCTCGCCGACCGGCTCGGCGACCGCAACCTCGCCCGGCGCGTCGGCAACGCGGTCGGGCGCAACCCGCTCAGCATCGTCGTGCCGTGCCACCGGGTCGTCGGCGCCGACGGATCGCTCACGGGCTACGCCGGCGGCCTCGAGCGCAAGCGGTTCCTGCTCGAGCTCGAGGGCGCGCCGGTCGTCGCGCAGGCGCGGCTCTTCTGAGCCGACAGGCCGGGTGGCCGGGACGGGGCTGATTCCCCACACCTTCTGTTGCGGAATGCAATGCTCAAGCGTAGCGTTGCATATGACAACAGAAGGAGTCGGGTCATGGTCGAACGCGTCACCCGCGACGAGCACGCCGCAGCGATCCTGCGCGAGCTCATCGTCATCACCCGCCGCGGCGTCGCCGACGCGCGCACTGCGCACCTCAGCCTCAGCATGACCGACCAGTCGATCCTGGGGTTCATCGTCGACCACCCGGGATGTCGCTCGGTCGACATCGCCGAGGCGTTCCGCCTCAACCGCTCGACCGTGTCGCGCCAGCTCGCGGGCCTCACCCGCCTCGGCGTCGTCAGAGAGGTCGCGGATGCCTCGGGGCGGGGCCGTCCGCTCGAGCTGACCGACGCGGGATGGTCTGCGTACGACGAGGCGATCGAACTGCTGCAGGGCGTCGTGGGCCGCCATCTCGACGGCTGGAGCGACACCGAGGTCGCCCGCTTCGCCACCGACCTCACCCGGTTCAACGACGCCGCCGCCGACGGCGACCGGCCGAGGCATCCCGGCGCCGACGACGGAGACCAGCGCGCCGGCTGACGCGCGCCGCCCCACGAGGGCACCGACCCCACGCCCCACGAGGGCACGACAGGAAGAAGGAACACCATGACCGCAGTGCAGCACGTGACCGTGCTCGGAACCGGAGTGCTCGGCTCGCAGATCGCGTACCAGACCGCGTTCAGCGGGCTCGAGGTCGTCGCGTACGACCTCGACGACGCCGCGCTCGCCGCCGCGAAGGAGCGCTTCGAGAAGCTCGCCGCGACCTACGTCGCCGAGGGCGTCGCCGGCGCCGCCGACGGTGCGGCGCAGGCCGCGCTCGCCCGCGTGAACTACTCGGCCGACCTCGCAGCCGCCGTCGCGAACGCGGATCTCGTCATCGAGGCCGTGCCCGAGAGCATCGACATCAAGCGCGCCACGTACGAGAAGCTCGCCGCCGTCGCGCCCGAGCGCACGATCTTCGCCACCAACTCGTCGACGCTGCTGCCGAGCGCGATCGCCGACGCGACCGGGCGACCCGACCGGTTCCTCGCGCTCCACTTCGCGAACCGCATCTGGGCGCACAACACCGCCGAGATCATGGGCACGCCCGCCACCGACCCGGCCGTCTACGCCACGGTCGTCGAGTTCGCGAAGGCCATCGGCATGGTGCCGATCGAGATCAAGAAGGAGCAGCCGGGCTACGTGCTCAACTCGCTGCTCGTGCCGTTCCTGTCGGCGGCGGGCCAGCTGCTCGTCGACGGCGTCGCAGAGCCCGAGGCGATCGACGCGACCTGGCGCATCGGCACCGGCGCGCCGATGGGTCCGTTCCAGATCTACGACATCGTCGGCCTCACGACCGCGTACAACATCTCGATGATGGGCGGCCCGAAGCAGCAGGAGTTCGCCGCGCTCATCAAGGAGCGCTACATCGACCAGGGCAAGCTGGGCGTCGCGACGGGCGAGGGGTTCTACCGCTACGACGCGTGACCGCGCCGGGACGACCCCCGGCGGTCGAGTAGCGACGCAGGAGCGTATCGAGACCCCCTCGTGAGGCCTCGATACGCTTCGCTACTCGACCACCGGAGCGAGCTCAGTCGAGCAGATGATCCAACGCTCGCCCCATCCATTCGGCTCGAACATCGGCGTCGTCGATGCCCTCGAACCCGAACCCGGTCATGAGCGAACCCGGTGTCGCCACCACCGCCGCCTCGGGGAACCCGGCGGCCGTCGTGATGATGAAGTCGTTCGGGTTCGGCGCGCTGCCGGGCGGCGGGCCGCTGATCTCCCAGCCGCCCAAGTCGCCGTTCTCGAACGACGTCGTGCCCTCGCCGGTCGAGGTCGAGATGTCGTCGACGAAGACGCCGAGCCCCTGCGTCGACCAGTCGCTGATGTACGAGATCGACACCTCGACCTGGCCGTCGGCGTAGTCGGCGAGGTCCACCGTCCACTGCCGCCAGCCGCCCGAGCTGCCCGACGCGGCGTTCCAGTCGCCCGTCGTGCCCGACGGCGTGCAGGTGCTCGCGTCGGCGTCGTACGTCTGGTAGTGGTCGAGCTGCGGATGCAGCTCACGCCAGCCGGCCGGGCAGCTCTCGCCGACGCGGTCGGATGTGCCGCCGCCCAGGTCCGGCAGCGTCGTCCAGTCGTCCTGGCCGGGGGTGTGCGCCTCGACCGCGACGTGGTCCCAGCTCTCCTCGGTGTCGTACGACGTCCAGAACGAGAGCTGGGCGCCCCCGGCCGGCACGTCGATCGTGCGGGTCAGCCGCTTGTACGACACGTCGCCGATCTGCGAGTACGCGTACGCGTCACCCGTGTGCGGTTCGAACGGTCCGCCGGTGCGATCCCAGCGGCCCGCGACCCAGCTGTCGAACTGCGGGTACTGCTGCGGGTTCAGGATGCCGCTCGTCGTGATGAACGAATTGCTGTGATCCTGGTTCGCAGCGCTGTCGGCGCCGCCGAAGCCCCAGTCGAGACCCGTGAGCGGCGTGTCCACGCCGAGCACGTCGAGGAGTCCGCCGTCCTCGGTGGTTCCCGCGTCGTCGACCACCAGGTAGGAGCCGAGCCAGTACTGCAGCGTGTCGTTCATGCCGTCGCCCGACCCGCCGAGCGTCCGGCAGCGCGGCGCCACCGCGGGATCGGTGCACAGTGCGTTGTCAGCCGTCGGATCGTACGCATATGCCCCCGCGTACTGGGTGCCGGCGTACTTGCCGGTGTAGAGCACCTGGCCGCCCTCGTTGAGGAAGTCGCGCACCTCGAGCGTCTCGTCCATCGCGAGGCGCGAGGCGGTGCCGGCGCCCCAGCCGGGTTCGCGGGTGATGACGTCGTCGCCCGTGTACCAGATGACGGCGTCGTAGTGGGAGAGCACCCCGAGGGCGTCGGGCGCCGTCCGGCCCCGGGCATCGACGTCGTAGACGTCGTAGCCCGTGCCGTTCGCGTCGAGCGCCGCCTCGTAGTAGTCGAGGTACTTCGGCTCGGTGACGTCCTGCACGGGAGACGCGCCCGTGTAATCCTCGGCGGAGAGGATCAGCACGTCGTCCGTGGACTCCTCGACGGCCTCGTAGGTGAACGAGTCGCTCGACTCGCCACCGCCCTCGAACCAGACCTTCACCGTGTCGCCCGGGGCGGTGCCGGTGACCACCCCGCTCATGATCCGGTAGTACGCACCCGTCTTGCCGCCGTAGCGCTCACCACCGGTCCACTCCTCGGTCGTCGCGCTCACCGGGTCGCCGCCGTTGATCGAGTACTTCAGCGTGACGTCGCCCAGGTCGCGCTTCGCGATGACGCGCACCTCCTGCGGGTCGCCGTAGGAGGTGCGGAACGTGAAGTCGGCGAGCGGCAGGCCGGCCTTGTAGGTGTCGTCGCTCTTCAGGTAGAAGGGCTTCGTCTCGAGGCCGAGGTGCGACACCGGGTCGTCGGGGTCGGCCGCCGACTTCGCGACATCCATCGCGAACGGCAGGGCGCGCTCGAACTCGGCCTGGATCTGCGCCTCGTCATCGGGGAACACGAATCCGCCGCCGTCGTCGCCTTCACCGAGTTCGGGCGTCCATGCGAGCGTGCCGCGCTGGGAGTGCGCGTAGTCGGTCGTCTCGCCGTTCGTCACGTACAGCACGTCCGACGAGAGGCCGGGCTCGAAGTCGGGGATGGCCGGGGCGTCGCGGTTGCCCGAGAGCGCGTAATAGATCGGGTCGTCGGCGGTCGGCGTCCCCGTCTGCCAGCCCTCGGCGTAGAGCAGCCACTGGCCGAACGAGTGGTAGTTGACCTGGAAGGAGAAGTCGGCCCGGTCGAACAGCGACATCATCGCCTTCGTCTCGGGCTCGGACCCGGCCGACGGGCCGCGGTACGTGTCGCTCGAGATCTGCGATGACGACCCCTCTTCGTCGTAGCCGAAGTGCTCGGGGTAGTTGCGGTTCGGGTCGACGCCGTCTGCGCGAGTGATCTGGCCGTCGCCGTCGTTGTCGCGCAGGTTCTTGCGCCACAGCCGCTCGTGGTCGAACGTGTACTGGTAGCCGTCGGGGTTCGCCACGACGAGGAACCAGAACTCGTTCTGCTTGAGCAGGTTCTTGACCTCCTGGTCGCCGCTCCGCCACCCGTCGACGAAGTGGTGCAGCAGGCGGCGGTTGACCTCGGTCGAGATCCACTCGCGGGCGTGCTGCGTCGAGCTGTAGAGCACCGCGGGTCGGGCGCCGTCGGGCATGGCCTTCGCGGCCTGCGTGACCTTCAACGCGATGAGCTCGCGGCCTTCGTAGGTGTGCCCGAGCACCTCGAGCTTCACCACGTTCGGGTTCTTCTTCGCGAGGCTGTACAGCTCGTCGCGGATGCCGCCCTTCTCGTCCCATGACCGGAACACGTTGTAGCCGGAGGCGGCTTGTTCCTCAGCCAACTGTCGTGCGGACTTGCCGTCCTTGTTCTTCTTGACCGCGACGTCGACGCCGCGGGCCTTGAGGCCCTTCGCCTCGTCGGCCGTGAGCACGAGGTCGACGCTCACCCCGGCCTCGGTGACGGTGCGGTTCGCGACGTCGAACCCGGCCGCGGCGATCTGGGCGGCATCGTCGCCGCTGACCAGGGCCGTGTACATGTCGAGCGCGCCGTCGTCCTCCGCGGCGTTGGCAGCGACGGGACTCAGCATCCCGACGGCCAGCGCGAGCGCGGCGGCCACGAAGACGGCGCGGTTGCGAATGGAGCGATTTCCAGCCATGAGTGGACTCCTTCGGCCCGTCTGCGGCCGAGGGCGGATCGTGGCGACTCGTCGTTCTCCCCATCGTCGTCACGCCTCAAGCGCTCGCTGCGGACCCTAGGGCACAGCCTTCCGCGACGTGAGCGCGGCTGTCAAGGCGATCATGAGGATTACTCGTGAGAAAGTCGGTGACGTCAGCCGGCCGCGGCATCGCCCCGGCGGGGCTTCCGCCGCGGCTCGTCGAGACCCATCCGCACGCGCGTGCGACGGCGCTCGATCACGATGAACGCCGACCCGAGGATCCACAGCGGCATCTGCGTGAGGAACGCCATGCGGAACGCCTCGAGGGTGTAGGTCTCGGGCGTGCCGGCGCCCTGCAGGTCCATCGCGAGGCCGATCAGGAAGATCGCGATGAGGCCCGCGATGAACCCGCCGCCGTTCACGATGCCCGTCGCGGTGCTGAGCCGGTGACTCGGATTGTGCGTGCGGGCGTGGTCGAACGCGATCATCGACGCGGGGCCGCCCGTTGCGAGCGCGAGCGCGAGCAGGAACAGCAGCCAGATCGGCGCCGGCCCCGGCCACGCGATGACGATGAGCCAGGCCACCGCCTGGATCGCGATCGTCGGCAGCACGAGCATGCGAGAACGACGAAGCGGATGCCGCGCCGAGAGCGCCCCCATCACCGGCCCGACGAGCATGCCGAACACGACGAATGCGCTCACCACGAGCGACGCGGTCGCCGGTGAGAGCCCTTCGCCCGCGGTCAGGAACGGGAAGCCCCACAGCATCACGAACGCGGTGCCCGCGAACGGGGTCGTGAAGTGCGACCAGAACGCGAGCCGCGTGCCCGGGTGGCCCCACGACTCGCGGAAGCCCTGGCGCAGGTCAGCCGACGAGCGCACGACTGCGATCGCCCCCGTCTCGGTGTTGACCGAGACGTCGGCGTCGCTCGTGGGCGGGTGGTTGCGGATCACCGCGAAGGTGAGCACCGCGAAGAGCGCGCCGAGGCCCGCGAGGCTCCCGAACGCGACCGTCCAGCTCGTGGCGTGGAGCAGGGCCGCCATCGGCAGCAGGGCGAGCAGCTGGCCGGTCTGGCCCACGATGCCCGTCATCTGCACGACGAACGGTGCCCGTTGCTGGGGGAACCACGTCGCGACGACGCGCAGCACGCTCGGGAAGACGGCGGCGTCGCCCGCACCGAGCAGCACGCGCGCGAGGATCGCCGTGCCGACATCGGTCGAGAGGGCCATCACGAGCTGCCCGACGGCCATGAGCACCATGCCCGCCGTCACGATCGGGCGCGCGCCGAACCGGTCGAGCAGCAGGCCCACGGGGATCTGCATGCCGCCGTACACGAACAGCTGGATGACCGCGAACATCGACAGCGTCGAGGCATCCGCATCGAACCTGACGGCGGCGTCGGCGCCGACGGCGCCGAGCGAGGTGCGGTTCGTGACCGACACGACGTAGGCGGCGACCCCGACGCCCCAGACCAGCCAGAGCCGCCAGGGGCGCACGGGCTGGGGGAGGATCGTCACCGATCCATTCTCTCCCTGGTCGGCGCCGTCATCGAATCGGTTCGACGTACGGGGCCGCCGAACGAGCAGGAGCGGACGCCCCGAAGGGCGCCCGCTCCCGCGTGATGCGACTCGTCGCGCGACTACTCGCTCGACTCGACGATCTCCTCGGCCATGCCCTTCAGCAGCGCCGACTCGGGCTCGGCCTCGCCCGACACGATCGTGCTGTCGCCGAGCGCCTCTTCGGCGTCGAGGTCGGTCGCGGCCTGCTCGAACTGCGAGTTGTAGAGGCGGTAGTACGCGCCCTTCGCGGCGATGAGCTGGTCGTGGTCGCCCTGCTCGACGATGTCGCCGTGCTCCATCACGAGGATGAGGTCGGCGTCGCGGATCGTCGAGAGGCGGTGCGCGATGACGAACGAGGTGCGACCCTCGCGCAGCGCGGCCATGGCGTGCTGCAGCAGCAGCTCGGTGCGGGTGTCGACCGAGCTCGTCGCCTCGTCGAGGATGAGCACGCTCGGCTGCGCCACGAACGCACGGGCGATCGTGATGAGCTGCTTCTCACCGGCCGAGACGTTCGACGCGTCCTCGTCGAGCACGGTGTCGTAGCCCTCGGGCAGCGAGTGCACGAACCGGTCGACGTACGTCGCCTTCGCCGCGGCGACGATCTCGTCGTCGGTGGCGTCGGCGCGACCGTAGCGGATGTTCTCGCGGATCGAGCCGGCGAACAGCCACGGGTCCTGCAGCACCATGCCGGTCTTCTCGCGCACGTCGTGGCGCGTGAGGTCGGCGATGTCCTGGCCGTTGAGCAGGATGCGACCCGAGTTCAGCTCGTAGAACCGCATGATGAGGTTCACGAGCGTCGTCTTGCCGGCACCCGTCGGACCCACGATCGCGACCGTCTGCCCGGGCTCGACCCGGAACGACAGGTCCTTGATGAGCGGGCGGTCGGGGTGGTACGAGAACGCGACGTGGTCGAACACGATCGTGCCGTCACCGTCGACCGGCGCCGGGGCGTCGGCCGCGTCGGGCTCCTGCTCGTCGGCGTCGAGCAGCTCGAAGACACGCTCGGCCGATGCCGTGCCCGACTGCACCACCGCGGCCATGCCGCCGAGCTGCGACAGGGGCTGCGAGAACTGCTGCGAGTACTGGATGAACGCCTGCACGTCGCCGAGGCGCAGCGCACCGCTCGCGACCATGAGGCCTCCGAGCACGGCGATGCCGACGTACTGCAGGTTTCCGATGAAGGTCATCGCGGGCATCATGATGTTCGACAGGAACTGCGCCTTGAAGGATGCCTCGTACAGCTCCTGGTTCTCGGCCTTGAACGCCTCGCGGCTCGAGGCCTCGCGGCCGTACACCTTGACGAGCGCGTGGCCCGAGAACGACTCCTCGACCCGGGCGTTGAGTCGGCCGACCTTGCGCCACTGGGTGCCGAAGGCCTTCTGCGACTTCGGGCCGATGACACCGAAGATCACGCCCATGAGCGGCAGCGAGACGAGCGCCACGAGGCTGAGCTGCCACGAGATCGAGAACATCATGATGAGCACGCCGATGACGGTGAGCACGTTGGTGAGCGCGCTCGAGAGCGACTGCTGCATCGTCTGCGTGATGTTGTCGATGTCGTTCGTGACCCGCGAGATCAGCTCGCCGCGCTGCACCTTGTCGAAGTAGCTGAGCGGCAGCCGGTTGATCTTCGCCTCGACGTCTTCACGCAGCTGCCACATGGCGCGAACCATGATGACGTTGACGACGTAGCCCTGGATCCACATGAGGATCGACGACGCGAAGTACAGGAACAGCACGAGGATGACGACCTGGCTGAGCGCGACGAAGTCGATGCCTTCGCCGGGCACGAGGTTCATCGCCTCGACCATGTTCGCCTGATCGGTCTGGCCGGCGGCGTTCAGCTGGTCGACGACCTGCTGCTTGGTCACGCCGGGCGGCATCTGCGCCGAGATGAAGCCCTCGAAGATGAGGTTCGTCGCCTCGGCGAGCACCTTCGGCGCCCACACGGTCATCACGACGCCGATGGCGCCGAGGACCGAGGCCACCGTGAAGCCGAACGCGTGCGGCTTGAGGAGGCCCAGGAGCCGGCCGAACGACTTGCGGAAGTTCGCGGCCTTGCCCGGTGCGACGCCGCCGCTCCAGTCGTCGGCATTGAGGCGGGCCTGCTCGGCCTGCTCGAGTTCGAGCTTCTCTTCTTCGGTCAGCACCGGCTCGGCGACCTTGGAGTTCTTGTCGGTCATCGTGCGGCCTCCACTCCGAGCTGGGATTCGACGATCTCGCGGTAGGTCTGGCACGTCTCGAGCAGCTGCTCGTGCGTGCCGATGCCCACGGCGACGCCATCGTCGAGCACGACGATGCGGTCGGCGTCGGTGATCGTCGACACGCGCTGCGCGACGACGACCTTGGTCACGTTGGGCAACTCGCGCCACAGGGCCTGCCTGAGCCTCGCGTCGGTCGTCAGGTCGAGCGCCGAGAACGAGTCGTCGAACACGAGGATGTCGGGCTGGTGCACGATCGCGCGCGCGATCGCGAGGCGCTGGCGCTGGCCGCCCGAGACGTTGGTGCCGCCCTGGGAGATCTTCGCCTCGAGCTGCCCCTCCATCTCTTCGACGAAGTCGCGACCCTGTGCGATCTCGAGTGCGTGCCACAGTTCTTCGTCGGTGGCGTCTTCGCGCCCGAAGCGCAGGTTCGACGCGACCGTGCCGGTGAAGAGGAACGGCCGCTGCGGCACGAGGCCGATGCTCTTCCACAGGAGGTCGAGATCGGCTTCGCGAACGTCGACGCCGTTCACGAGCACGGCGCCCTCGGTCGTGTCGAACAGGCGCGGCAGCAGCGACACGAGCGTCGTCTTGCCGGCGCCGGTCGAGCCGACGATCGCGAGCGTCTCGCCGGGCTCGGCCTTGACCGTGATGCCGCTGAGCACGGGGTGCTCGGCGCCCGGGTAGGTGAAGCCCGTGCCGCGGAACTCGACGGTGCCCGGGGTCGGGAACGTCGAGACCGGGTTCGCCGGGCGCTCGAGCGTCGACTTCACGTCGAGCACGGCGCCGATGCGCTCGGCCGACACGGCGGCGCGCGGGATCATGATCGTGATGAAGCTCGCCATCATGACGCCCATCAGGATGAGCATGACGTACTGCATGAAGGCGAAGAGCACGCCGATCTCGGTGTTGCCGTCGTCGACCTCGATCGCGCCGAACCAGATCACGCCGACGAGCGTGACGTTGAGCACAAGCATGACGAGCGGGAACATGAGCACGAAGAGCGATCCGACCTTGCGGCCGACGACCATGATGTCGGTGTTCGCCTCGCGGAACCGCGCCTCCTCGATGTCTTCGCGCACGAACGCGCGCACGACGCGGATGCCCGTGAGCTGCTCGCGCATGATGCGGTTCACGCCGTCGAGCTTCTGCTGGTACGAGCGGAACAGCGGCACCATGCGCCAGATGATGAGGCCGGCGACGATGAGCAGCGTCGGCACCGCGACCGCGATGATCCAGCTGAGCCCGACGTCGACCGACAGGGCCTTGTAGATGCCGTAGAACGCCATGATCGGGGCGGCGACGAGGAACGTCGAGCCCATCATCGCGAGCATCTGCACCTGCTGCACGTCGTTCGTGTTGCGCGTGATGAGCGATCCCGGCCCGAACGTCGAGACCTCGCGCTCGGAGAAGCCCGACACGCGCTCGAACACGTCGTCGCGGATGTCACGGCCGAGCTTCATCGCGGCCATCGCGGCGAACCACGTCGCCACGAGCTGCGTGACGATCTGCAGCAGCGACATGGCGAGCATGACGGCGCCCGACTGCCAGATGACCTCGGTGTCGCCCTTGGCGACGCCGTCGTCGATGATCTGCGCGTTGAGCGTCGGCAGCTGGAAGTTGGCGTAGGCGGCGACGATCTGGAAGGCCAGCACGCCGAGTAGGAGAGGCCAATAGGGCCTCAGGTATCTGAACAGGAGTCTTCCGAGCATGTGATCTCCAGGAATCGCGAACGGCGTTGGCCTCGGTCATGACGGGTGCGTGCGCGCACGACCGCGGGCAGGGATGTTGACCCATGTGCCCGGCAGCATCGTCGCACCCCCGTCCGACAATGCAGCGTTACAGCAAAACACGCGCCCACCCGGGACGCAAGCGGACCGGGGCATCCGACCCACTCCGTTCACCGAGGGCGAAATCCGACGCGACCTGCGGGTCTGTCGGCGGGTCGAGGAGGAGCGCAGCGACGTGGACCGAGCGGGTTGAGGAGGAGCGCAGCGACGTCTCGAAACCCCGCGCCCGACCGACGAGAATGACCGTGGAGGTCGACGATGACACTGACGCACGAGGTGCAGAACCAGGTTCCGCCGCGCACCGGGGTCGACGAGTACGCGGCGAACGCGCCCCTCGTCGAGGCCGTCGAGATCTGGGGGCGGGATGCCGCGGCCGGCGCCGCACGCGCGCCCGAAGCATCCGCACCCGATCTCTCGGCCATCGGCCGTCTCGTCGGCTCGGAACCATTCCAGCGCGACGCGGAGCGCGCGAACACGCACCCGCCCGTGCTGCACACGCACGACCGCTGGGGCCGCCGCATCGACGAGGTCGAGTACGACGACGCCTACCACCGCGTCATCGGGGCGGCCGTCGCCGCGGGCGCGCACACGGGCGCCGCCGTGGAGCCGGGCCCGGGGGCGAACGTCGACCGTGCGGCGGCGTTCCTCTTGTTCGCGCAGGTCGAGCCGGGCCACGCCTGCCCGGTCTCGATGACCCACGCGGCGGTGCCGACGCTCGAGCTCGCGGCATCCGGCCTTCGAGACGACTGGATGCCGCGCCTCCTGAGCCGCGCGTACGACCCGGCCCTCGGCGGGTCCGGCGCGCCGAAGGCGTCGGCCCTCATGGGCATGGCGATGACCGAGAAGCAGGGCGGCTCCGACGTGCGCGCCAACACGACCCGTGCCGAGCGACGCCCGGGCGGCGGGCTCGCGCCGGAGTGGGGAGCCGAGTACGCGCTCACCGGGCACAAGTGGTTCTGCAGCGCACCGATGAGCGACGCGTTCTTCGTGCTCGCGCAGGCGCCGCACGGGCTCAGCTGCTTCTTCGTGCCGCGCGTGCTCCCTGACGGGTCGCGCAACGTGTTCCGCATCCAGCGTCTGAAGGACAAGCTCGGCAACCGGTCGAACGCGTCGAGCGAGATCGAGCTCGACGGCACGACGGGGTGGCTCGTCGGCGACGAAGGACGCGGGGTCGCCACGATCGTGCAGATGGTCACGCGCACCCGCCTCGACTGCGTCATCGGCACAGCGGCCGGGATGCGGCAGGTCGTCGCCGAGGCTGCCTGGCACGTGCGGCACCGCAGGGCGTTCGGGTCGCTGCTCGTCGACCAGCCCGCGATGGCGGCGGTGCTCGCCGACCTGGCGATCGAGTCGGAGGCGGCCACGTGGACGGCGATGCGGCTCGCGCGGGCGTTCGATTCCGACGCGGATGCCGCGGCCCAGGGTTTCCGCCGGCTCGCGACGGCCGTGGCGAAGTACCAGGTGTGCAAGCGGGGTGCGGGTCACGCGGCCGAGGCGCTCGAGTGCCTCGGCGGCAACGGGTACACCGAGGCGTTCCCGCTCGCGCGGCGGTATCGGGAGCAGCCGCTGCTCGCGATCTGGGAGGGGTCGGGCAACGTGATCGCGCTCGACGTGCTGCGGGTGCTCGCCCGTGAGCCCGAGGCGTTCGAGGCGTTCTTCGCCGAGGTCGGGCAGGCGGCGGGAGCGTCACGCGTGTTCGACGACGCGTTCGCCTCGTCGCAGGAACTCGCACGCTCGATCGCCGCATCGCTCGCCGCTGACGGGGGAGCGGGTCCGGGCGCGGGCGCGGGTCTGGCTGCGCTGCGGGCGCGGGAGCTCACGGAGCGCCTCGCCCTCGTGCTGCAGGCCTCGCTGCTCGTGCGCTTCGCGCCCGAGCCGGTGGCCGACGTGTTCGTGCGAACGCGCCTCGGCGGCGAGGGCGGCATGCAGTACGGCGTGCTCCCCGCCGACGTCGACCTCGCGGCGCTCGTCGCCCGCGCCTGAGGGCGGTGATCGCGTCGTCGGTCGAGTAGCGCGCGACGAAGGAGCACGCGTATCGAGACCACCCCGCGCACACCTCCGCTGGTTGACGAGCGCCGACGCGAAGCGGCGACGCGTCTCGAAACCCCAACGACCGGCTCGAGCGGCGGGGGCGGCGCCGGCCCCGCGGCATCCGCCTCAGATCGGCCGGTAGTACGCGACGATCACGCCCTTCGGGGTGGTCACGCTGCGGGTGAGTTCGAGCCGTTGATACGTGCGCCCGAACAGGCGTGTGCCGGTGCCGAGCACGAGCGGATGCATGATCAGCACGTACTCGTCGATGAGGTGGGCGGCGGCGAGCGAACGCACGAGGTCGCCGCTGCCGAGGATTCCGAGGTCGTCGCCGTCGGTCTGCTTGAGCTCGGCGACCGTGTCGGCGGCGTTGCCCGCGAGCAGCATCGAGTTCTGCCACGGGAGGTCGAGGTTCGGGTTGCGTGACACGACGAACTTGTCGGCCGCGTCGAGGAATGTCGTAAACGGGTTTCCGTCGGTCTGGTGCGGCCAGAACGCGGCCATCGTCTCGTAGGTACGACGCCCGAACAGCATCGCGCCCCCTTCGCCCATGCCGGCCGACATCTCGGAGGCGAGCACATCGTCGCTGTCGGGGACGGCCCATCCGCCGTACGGGAAGTGGCCGCGGAGGTCCTCCTCGGGACTCGCCGGCGCCTGCATCACGCCGTCGAGCGAGACGTGGTTGGTGACGGTGATCCGGCGCATGCCTTCATCTTGCGCTCGTCGCAGGGGTGCCGCCAGCGGTTGATTCGGCTCCGTCGGTCGAGTAGCGGCTCGGTGTCGTCGGTCGAGTGGCGTGCGGTTCTCGTCGGCCGGGCAGCGCTGCCGGAGGTGACGCGTATCGAGACCCGGTGTCGTCGGTCGAGTAGCGCCGCCGGAGGCGACGCGTATCGAGACCACGGACCGGATGTTCCCTCCCCGGAATCGCGCCACGACTCTGCTTCACCACCGGTTCTCGACGGGCAACACCCCGGCCCTGCGCCTGTGGATAACCGACTCGCGCCCGTTTCCGCCTCGCCTAGGGTGGTCGCCATGTCGTTCTCACGCCCGCGGGTTTCCGCGCTCGCCGCAGCCGGTCTCGCCGGCGTGCTGGTGCTCGCGCTGAGTGCGTGCACGCCCGAGCCCGAGCCGAAGCCCACGCCGACCGCGACCGCGAGCGCCGCCCCGATCTTCGCCTCCGACGAGGAAGCGCTCGCGGCGGCGGTGGAGGCGTATGAGGCGTACGAGCGAGTTTCGTATGAAATTGCAGCTGATGGCGGGAACGATGCGGCCCGAATCGCAACAGTGACAACGTCACGCTACGCGGCAGAACTTGAGGACGAGTTCGCGCAGTACACCGACGCCGGCATTCGTGCACAAGGCGATGTTGATCTCGACTCCTTCGAACTTGTGAAACATAGAGAGACTGCTGACGGCGTTGAGATCTCGATCTATGTGTGTCGAGACGTCTCGGGCGTGCGCGTCTTGGACGCGAATGGAAAGGACGTCACGCCTGCTGATCGCCCAGACGTCACGCCGCTTCAGGCATTCCTAGTGAGTGAAGAGCGGCAGTCTGAGCTACTTGTGGACAGAGTTGACCTGTGGTCCGGCGCAGATTTCTGCTGACGATCGGACCGCTTGTTGGCGTTCTGCTTGCGGTCGGGGCCGTCGCCGCTCCCGCGAACGCATGCAGCCCGGCGGCCGGCTTTGTTGGGTGTAGGCCGGAGGTAAAGGGTGATGTCGGTGACGGTCAGGCAATCCTGGACGCACTTGTAGACCCACCAAAGCCTTCGCTCGATCCAGTTCCGGTCGGCACAGACGCTGGTGGGCCTGCCACAGACGCTGGTGAGGTGGTCGAAGAAGACCCCGGCCCGCGCGGCTCGACCGACGTGTGGTCGGGCGACAACTGGCAGCAACTCTGCGGCGCGAACTTCGATGGCGACTGTTCGCGACTGACCCAGCCTGCGCCTCCGTCGGCTCCACCAAAGCCGGGCGGTCCCGTCGTCATCACCCTGCGCGACATCGCCTCGTTCCGGCCGACTCCGCCGGCAACCGTGATGGAGCCGAAGGGTTGGGCGGTCGTCGGCCTTCCGGCGAACTTCGTCGCCGACGCCGAGGCGCAGGTCGTGTCGGGCACCCTGCTCGGTCGCACCGCCGAGGTGCGGTTCACTCCCGTCGGATACCGGTGGACGCACAGCGACGGCGCCGTCGTCGAGAGCGCGTCTCCGGGGGCGACGTGGTCGGAGCTCCGGACGAAGGAGTTCACCGAGACCGCCACGAGCCACGTCTACGCGTCGACCGGCGAGTACACCGCGACGCTCGAAGTCGTGCTCTCCGCCGAGTACCGCTTCGGCGGCTCGGGCTGGCAGTCGATCGCGGGCGTGCTCGCGGTGGCGGGCGATCCCGTGCCGGTGCTCGTCGGCGAGGTCGACACGGTGCTCACGAACGGCGACTGCCGGGCGAATCCGTCCGGCCCGGGCTGCTGACCCACGGTCCGGGCCGACCCTCGGTCCGGGCCCCGGCGCGAACGTCTTACAGGATGATCCGGTCGGTACCCCCGTATTCGACGGTACCGGCCGGCTCATCCTGTAAGTGCGGCGACAGCGTGGCCGAAGGCTCGCGAATCGCGCGCTCACCCCACCGCATCACCGCCACACGAACGGCGGATGCCCGCCGGGCACCCCGCCGATCGCGACCAGCCGGGCGAGCCGGACGGCGCCGTCCAGCGGCGACCCCGCCGGCGCGACGAGCGTCGCGTCGGGCGCGAGCCGCGCGAACTCGGCGTGGAACGCATCGTTGAACGTCTTCCCCGAAGCGAACACGCCGCCCACTCCGGCGGCGCGGCGGGGGAGTGCCGAGTCGAGCGCTGCCGCGAGCGTGCCGGCGACGAGGGCACCCGCCGACGACATGATGCGAACGGATGCAGCGTCGCCGAGTTCGGCGAGCCCCGAGACGTCCGCCGCGAACCCCGCGAGCACGGCACCGCGGTCGTCTCGGGTGTAGAGCTGGCCCGGCCAGGTCGGGGCGGGGCCGAAGCGCGACTCGGCGGCCGACAGCAGCGCCGCGGCATCCCGATCGAGGCCGTCGTGGGCCATGATCGCGGCCTTGAGGCCCTCGATGCCGATCCACGCGGCCGACCCGCGGTCGTCGTAGAGGTGTCCCCACCCACCGACCCGGCGCCAGACGCCGTGCAGGTCGGTGCCGAGTGCGATCGCACCGGTGCCGACCGCGACGACAGCGCCGGGTGCACCCCCGAGTGCGCCGAGGTGGGCCGTGACGGCGTCGATCGCGACGGCGACGGGGGCGCCGCCGGCTGCGTCCGAGAGTGCCGCGATCGACGCCGAAGGATTCGCGACGAGCGACGCGAGCCCGGTCGCCCCGATCGCGACGGCCGCGATCGACGTCGGTGCGGCCCGGTCGACCTCGGCCCGAGCCCGCCGGATGAGCTCCACCGCAACCGACAGCGCAGAACTCCCGCCGCCCGAGATCGAGACCTGCGGCCCGTCGAGGCGCACGCGCCCCTCGCCGAAGCCGCCCGAGAGCGGTTCGAGCGCGGCGCGGCTGCCGGTGCCGCCGATGTCGATGCCGAGCACGACTTCCAACTGTTCGGAAGTTTCTTGCAAAACTGGCGCCATTCCCGAATACTACTTCCAGAGTCACCACTGTTGCGGATGCCGGAAACCCTACGTCCACAGCATCACATCCGGGCCTGACAGCCCACACATCAGCCGGGCGCTCGACCGCGAACGCCCACGACCAGTTTCAACGAGGAGACCAACCGATGAACAAGCGCTTCCTCCCGATCGCCGCGCTCGGCCTGGCCGCCGCGCTCGGCCTGACCGCGTGTTCCAGCGGGTCGGGCGACGGCTCCGGCGACGGTGCCACCGATGCAGCAGGCCAGACCCTCAAGGTCTGGATCATGGAAGGCACGAACCCCGACTCCGAGGCCTACTTCGACGAGGTCTCCGACGCCTTCACCGAGCAGACCGGGGCGAAGCTCGACGTGGAGTTCGTGCAGTGGGCCGACGCCCACGACCGCTTCGTCACGTCGATCGCGGGCGGCACCACGCCCGATGTCGCAGAGACCGGCACCACGTGGACGGCCGAGTTCGCCGACGCCGGTGCCCTCGCCCCGATCGGCGACTACGTCGACGAGGCGGGCCTCGGCGACGACCTCGTCGAGGGCCTCGTCACGGCGGGCACCTACGACGACGAGCTCTACGGCATGCCCTGGTACGCCGGCGTGCGCTCGCTCGTCTACCGCTCCGACATCTTCGAGGAGCTCGGCATCGAGGCGCCGACCACGTGGGACGAGATCGTCGCCGCGGGCGACAAGATCAAGGCCGCGCACCCCGAGATGATGGCGTTCGCCGTGCCGGGCGATGCCGAGTTCGGCGTCTACCCCTGGGTCTGGGGTGCGGGCGGCGAGATCTCGACGCTCGAGGGCGACAAATGGGTCTCGGGCATGGCCAGCCCCGAGTCGCAGGAGGGCGTCGGCTTCTACACGGGCCTCGCGACCGAGCACGGCTTCTCGTCGGCCGGTGCGACGACGTGGAAGGAGACCGACGTGCTCGACAACTTCGCGCAGGGCAACGTCGCGATGGCCCTCATGGGCTCGTGGACGCCTGCCGCGATCGTCGAGAAGAACGCCGAGATGGAGGGCAAGTTCGCCGCCACCCCGATCCCCGGCAAGGACGGCGGCATCGCCCCGTCGGTGCTCGGCGGCTCGCACCTCTCGATGTTCGAGACGGCGAAGAACAAGGACCTCGCGTGGGCGTTCATCGAGCTCATGACCACGGGTGACTTCGCCAAGAAGTGGGGCGAGCAGTCGGGCTACTTCCCCGGCCAGAAGTCGCTCCTCGACGAGGCGATCGCTTCCGACGACCCGCTGGTGCAGCCGTTCGCGCAGCAGATGGTCGACGGCGGCGGCACGCCGCCGGTGACGCCGAAGTTCGGTGCGGTGCAGGCGAAGAAGACCACCAACACCGCCATGCAGGCGATCCTCTCCGGGCAGAAGACGGTCGAGCAGGCGCTCACCGACGCCGCCGCGGAGATGGACGAGATCATGAACGGCAACTGATTCCGTGTCGAACACCCTCCAGGTTCCGTCGGCCGTGCAGGGAGCTCCGGCTCCCCGCGCGGCCGGCGGTCCCGCCCGCAAGAGCCTCCTGACCCGGAGCCGCCCCTGGCTGCTGCTCGCGCCCGCTCTCGCGGTGCTCGCGGTGCTCATGCTGTGGCCGCTCGTGCGGGTGTTCCTCTTCTCGCTGCAGGACTACGGCCTGCGCGAGATCGTCTCCGGCGAGCCGAACTGGATCGGCGTCGCCAACTACGGCGAGATCTTCACGAGTCCCGAGCTCTACACCGTCGTGCTGCCGAACACGGTCGGCTTCGCGGTGCTCGCCGTCGCCGGCACGGTCGCCCTCGGCACCGCGGTCGCGGTGCTCATGGCGAGCCTCGGCCTCTTCTGGCGCACCGTCGTCGGCAGCGCCATCATGATCGCCTGGGCGATGCCCGCGGTCACCGGTACCTACGTCTGGATCTGGATCTTCGACGCCGACCGCGGCATCTTCAACGAGACCCTCGAGGCGCTGGGTCTCATCGACGAGCCGGTCAACTGGTTCACCAATCGCTACACGTTCTACGCGATCGTGCTGCTCAACGTCATCCACCACGGCTTCCCGTTCGTGGCGATCACGATCCTCGCGGGCCTGCTCGGCGTGCCGAAGGAGATGCTCGAGGCCGCCGAGATGGACGGCGCGGGAGCCTGGCGCCGCTTCTGGCGCATCATCGTGCCGAACCTCAAGCAGGTGTTCGCGGTCGTCATCATCCTGTCGACCATCTGGGACTTCAAGGTCTTCGCGCAGGTCTACCTCATGCCCGGCGGTTCGGGGTCGAACCGCGAGGCCCTCAACCTCGGTGTCTGGTCGTACGTGGAGTCGTTCGGCCAGAACCGCTACGGCTTCGGCTCGGCGATCGCCGTGCTGCTCACCCTCGTGCTGCTCGCGATCACGGTCGTGTACGTGCGCACGATGCTCAAGGAGGAGGAGCTGTGAGCACCGACACCATGATCGAGGCGGATGCCGCGAGCCGGCGCTCCTCCGAGGCATCCGGGTCGACCGCCGTCGGCGTGCGGCGCAGCCGCCGCACCGCCCGCAAGACGCGTGCCGCCGCCGGCAAGGCCGTGCTCGTCGTCGTGCTGCTCGCCTTCACGCTGTTCCCCGCGTTCTGGATGCTCTCGAGCGCGTTCGACGCGCAGGCCGGGGCCGGTGGCCAGCAGCTGCTGCCGCGCGAGTGGTCGCTGTCGAACTTCGAGTACGTGCTCACCGAGGGCGGGTTCGACGTGTTCCTGCGCAACTCGGCGATCGTGGCGCTCGTCACCGTGCTCGCGAGCGCGCTGCTCGCCCTCCTCGCCTCGGTCGCGGTCGCGCGGTTCCGGTTCAGGTTCCGCACGGCGATGCTGCTCATGATCCTCGTCGTGCAGATGGTGCCGCTCGAGGCGCTCGTCATCCCGCTGTTCGTGCAGGTGCGCGACCTGCAGCTGCTCAACACACTGCTCGGCCTCATGGTCGTCTACGTCGCGCTCTCGCTGCCGTTCGGCATCTGGATGCTGCGCGGGTTCGTGGCCGCGGTGCCCGTCGAGCTCGAGGAGGCCGCGTACATCGACGGCGCGAGCTGGGGCCGCATGTTCCGTTCGGTGCTGCTGCCACTCGTCATGCCCGGCCTCGTCGCGACGAGCGTCTTCTCGTTCATCACCGCGTGGAACGAGTTCATCTTCGCCATGACCCTGCTCGGCGGGGCGACCGAGAACTACACGGTCGCGATCGGCCTCAAGCAGTTCTTCGGGGAGCACTCGAACGAGTGGGGCTACATCATGGCCGCCTCCACGATCATCACGATCCCCGTGATGATCTTCTTCGTCATCGTCCAGCGTCGCTTGTCGAGCGGCCTCGTGGCCGGCGCGGTGAAGGGGTGACCGCCGCGGACGATCCCACCATCAGGGCTACGGTGGGCGGAGTGCTCTGGCCCGGCTTCCTCGGCCGGAGCACTCCGGATTGGCTTCGCCGCGAACTCGACGAGGGCCTCGCCGGCGTCGTGCTGTTCGCGCAGAACCTCGGCGGCGTTGGGTGGGTTGAGGAGAGAGCGCAGCGACCGTCTCGAAACCCGCTGTCGGGCGCTTCGGGTCTCGAGACGCACACTCCTTCGTCGGGTGCTCCTCAACCCGCCGACTTCGCCCACCCCCTCCTCGTCGGCATCGACGAGGAGGGCGGCAACGTCACCCGCGTCGAGGCGTCGACGGGTTCGACCCTGCCCGGCGCCGCCCAGCTCGGTTTCGTCGACGACCTCGACGCGACCGAGGCGGTCGGCCGCGAACTCGCCCGCCGGTCGCTCGCGGTCGGCGCCAACGTCGTGCTCGGCCCCGTCGCCGACGTCAACACCGATCCCCGCAATCCCGTCATCGGGGTGCGCTCGTTCGGTGCCGCCCCTGGGCTCGTCTCCCGCCACGTGGTGGCCTCGCTCCGCGGCATCCGGTCCGCCGGCGCGGCCGCGTGCGTGAAGCACTTCCCGGGGCACGGCGACACCCATCTCGACTCGCATCACGCGATGCCCGAGCTCGCGATCGGGCTCGGTGAACTCGACGGGATGCACCTGCCGCCGTTCCGCGCGGCGATCGAGGCCGGCGTCGAGGCCGTCATGACGGCGCACATCGTGGTGCCCGGGTGGGGCGACCGGCCCTCGACGCTCAACCCGGTCGCGCTCGGGCGGCTGCGCGAGCTCGGATTCGAGGGCGTGATCGTGACCGACGCGCTCGACATGGCCGCCGTGCGCGAGTCGGTCGGCGCCGGTCCCGGTGCCGTGCAGGCGCTCCTCGCCGGTGCCGATCTGCTGTGCATCTCGAACCCCGCCAACCTCGGCGCGGCCGCCGCACCCGACCAGGACGAACGCGACTTCCGCGAGGTGCAGCACGCGATCTTCGCCGCGATCGACGACGGCACGCTGCCGGTGGCAACCCTCGAGCGCGCTGCTCGACGGGTCCGCGGGCTCGCCGAGGCGGTCGCCGCCCGCGCGGCCGTCGCGGCCGCTCAGGTCGACGCCGACGACGGCTGGATGCCCCGGGCTGCGCGTCGCATCGCCCGCGAGGCGATCTCCATCGACGGCGCCGTGCCGGCGCTTCCGGGGGCGCGCACCGTGTTCGATGTCCGAGGGCGCTCCACCCTCGCGGTCGCGAGCGACCGGGACTACGTCGAGCGCACGCTCTCGGCGGGTGGTGAGGTGCTGCGCGGCGATGCGCCGGTGCCCGCGGCGACTCCGCTCGTCGTGCTCGTCGACCGGGTCGGCGTCGACGGCGGAGCGCAGCGCGAACGCGTGTCGGCCATCGCCGCCGTGCGACCCGACGCGGTCGTCGTCGACGTCGGCGTGCCCGGTGCGCCGCTGTCGCTGCCGACCCTGCACACGAGGGCCGCGAGCCTGCTCGCCGCCGAGGCCGCAGCCGAGCTGCTCGAGTCGGGGGTCGGCTCGTGAACGTGCTCTCGCTGCAGTCGGGCACGTCCGCCGACGGCATCGACGTCGCCGTCGTCGACATCACGCCCAGCGGCTCGAGGAGGCGCGCCGGCGCCGTCTCGAGACCGGCGACTCGAGCCGACGAGATCGATGCGGGGAGCGTCGAGACGGTCGCTGCACTCCCTCCTCGACCCGCTCAGCTCGTGATGACGCCGCTGCACGCCGAGACCGTCGCGTGGGAGCCGACGCTCCGCGCCGAGATCCTCGCCGTCGCTGCCGGGGAGCCGCGCGATGCGCGTGCGTGGACTCGACTGACGACCGCGCTCGGTCACGCCTTCGCGGAGGCGGCTGCCCGAGGCATCCGCGAGTCGGGCGCGACGCCCGACCTCATCGTCTCGCACGGCCAGACCGTGCATCACGAGGTCGAGCACGGGCACGCCCGTGGCACCCTGCAGCTCGGAGAACCCGCGTGGATCGCCGAGCTCACGGGCGTGCCCGTGCTCTCCGACGTGCGCATGGCCGACATCGCGGCCGGCGGCGAAGGGGCGCCGCTCATGGCGTTCTTCGACCGGCTGTGGCTCGGCGCGGAGGCGCGGGCCGCCGGCCGCTCGATCGCGACCGTCAACCTCGGCGGCATCGCGAACGTGCAGCTCGTCGGCGCCGACGGCGGAGTCGTCGCGTTCGACAGCGGGCCCGGCAACTGCCTCATCGACGCGGTCGTCGACCGGGCGAGCGCGGCTGCGGAAGGCTACGACCGCGACGGTCGCCGCGCGGCGGCCGGTCGCGTGGACGAGTCGCTGCTCTCCGAACTGCTGCGGCACCCGTACTTCGCGGCGCCCGCGCCGAAGTCGACCGGACGCGAGACCTTCGACCTCGCGGTCGTCGACGCCGCGCTCGCGTCCGCGGGCGGGGCCGACCCGGTGGGACTCGACGACCTCGTCGCGACGCTCACCGAGCTCACCGCTCGAACCGTCGTCGACGCGATCGCACCGGTCGGGGCGACCGGCACGCCGGCGACGCTCATCTGCTCGGGTGGCGGCGCGTTCAACCCGGTGCTGCTCGCGCGCATCGCCGAGCTCGCGACCGCGCGGGACGTCGTCGTCGAGTCGAGTGCTGCGCGCGGCATCGACCCGGCGTTCAAGGAGTCGCTCATGTTCGCGCTCCTCGGATACTGCAGCATCCACGGCGTGCCCACCGAACTGGCGACCGGCCCCGCTGGCGCCCGTGTGCTCGGTCGCCTCTCGCCCGGCCGTGCACCACTGCGGCTGCCCGAACGGCTCGCCGGCGCGGCATCCGTGACCGTGAATCGCGCCACCGGACACGAACACCGCACCACCGAACACCGCACCACCGAACGCCGAACCACCGAACACCGCACCACCGGGGGAGCAAAGCAATGAGCGGTCAGCCACCGCAGTCGGCCGAGCATCGCGCACTGCGCGAGCTGCTCGGCGAACTCTCGACCGAACAGGCCAACGAGGCGCACGCCGGGTTCGACCTGCTCTCGACCGAGGCGCAGCTCGCGGCCATGCACGACGAGAACGCGCAGGCCGTCGCGGCAGTCGCCGAGGCGGCGCCGCAGGTCGCCGCGGCGATCGACGCGATCGTCGCGCGGCTTCGGGGCGGCGGCCGGCTCGTCTACCTCGGAGCCGGGACGGCGGGGCGCATGGGCGTTCTCGACGCGAGCGAGATCCCCCCGACCTTCGGCACCGACCCCGAGCTCGTCGTCGGCCTCATCGCGGGCGGCGACGTCGCCCTGCGGTCGGCGGTCGAGGACGCCGAGGACGAGGCGGCCCGCGGCGCGGCCGACCTCGAGGCGATCGGGCTCGGCCCCGGCGATGCGCTCGTGGGCATCTCGGCCTCGGGGCGCACGCCGTACGTGCTCGGCGGCATCGAGTACGCGGCGCGCGTCGGCGCGCTCACGGTGGGCTTCGCGTGCAACCGCGACTCGGCGATCGGCGCCGCGGCCGACCTCGCGATCGAGACGGTCGTCGGCCCCGAGATCGTCGCCGGGTCGACCCGTCTCAAGGGCGGTACGGCGCAGAAGCTCGTGCTCAACGCGATCTCGACGATCGCGATGGTGCGACTCGGCAAGGTGCACGGCAACCTCATGGTCGACGTGCAGGCGACGAACGCCAAGCTGCGCGCCCGCGCCGAGCGCATCGTCATGCAGGCGACGGGCGTCGACGCGGCCGCGGCGGCCGCCGCACTCGCCTCGGTCGATGGGCACGTGAAGGCGGCGATCCTCGTCACCATGACTGGGGCCCCGCCCGAGGTCGCGCTCGCACGCCTGGCCGCGGAAGATGGGGTGCTGCGAGATGCGCTGTCGAGCGTGCGCGCGTCGGCCGAGTAGCGAGCGCGGGAGCACGGCAGAGTAGTCACGACGGTGTGCAGCAGTGCACCGCAGAACGTAAGGAAACCGGAACGGCGATGTCGGCGAACGTGCTCTCATCCGTACGCGAGGCGCTGCCGCGCCTGAGCTCCTCCGAGGCGCGCGTCGCCGAGGCGATCATCGCCGAACCGACCCTCGTCGTCGACCTGACGATCACCGAGCTCGCCGCGGTCTGCGGCACCTCGCTGTCGACCGTCGCCCGGTTCTGCCAGACCCTCGGCTACTCGGGCTACCGCGAGTTCCGCATGGAGGTGGCGAGCGCCGTCAGCCGCGAGGCCGCCGAACGCGACCGCTTCGGCCTCGCCAACGCCGACATCGACCCCGACGACTCCGCCGCCGACGTGATCGCGAAGATCGCGTTCCACGAGGTGCTCGCGATCGAGCAGACCGCCGAGGGGCTCGACACGACCGTGCTCGACGCCGTCGTCGACGCGATCGTCGCAGGCGCGCACGTCGACCTGTACGGCTTCGGCTCGAGCGGCCTCACCGCACAGGACCTGCAGCAGAAGCTCGCCCGCATCGGCATCTCGGCGTTCTGCTCGGTCGACGTGCACCTCGCGCTCGTCTCGGCGGCGCTGCGCCGCCCCGGCGACGTCGCGATCGGCATCTCGCACTCGGGCCTCACCGCAGAGACGAACCACGCGCTCGAGGTCGCCCGCGAGGCGGGCGCGACGACGGTCGCGATCACGAACTCGCCCGAGTCGCCCGTCGCCGAGGCTGCCGACTTCGTGCTGACGACGCACGCGCGCGAGTCGAGCTACCGCATGGGGGCGATGTCGAGTCGCATCGCCCAGCTCGCGGTCGTCGACTTCCTCTTCGTGCGGGTCGCCCAGCGCCGCGGCGATGCGGTCGCCGAGCCGCTGCAGCGCACGTTCGAGGTCACGGCCCGTCACCGGGTGCCGCAGCGTCGCAAGCAGGCGTGAGCCGCAGTGCGCCGGCTCATTCCGCGGTGAAGGTCGCCTCGTAGAGGTCGCGCAGTCCCGCCATCCCGGCCTCGGAGAACGCCGCGCGCTGCCGTGCCGCCCCGGTGCCGTGGTCGAGGAGCCGGTCGAGTCCCAGGCGGACGAAGTCCGCGTCGCCGCTGCGTTCGAGGGCGGGAGCGAGCAGTTCCAGCGCGTGCGCGACGACCTCTGCAGCCGGGCGAAGCTCGCCGAGCATGGGATCGAGCACCGTCGTCGACAACCCGCGGTGCGCCGCGTGCAGGAGCGCCGCATTGAGCAGCTCGGGTCCGGCCGCTGCCGCCTCGTCGGGCACCACGGCGCTCGCCGAGCGGGCGCCCCCGACCGGGTCGACGACGCTCTCGACGAGCGCCCGGCACAGCGCGGCGATGAGCACCGACTCGCCGGCCCCGAGCTGGGCGTCGGCGACGCGCACCTCGACCGTGGGCACGTGCGACGACAGGCGGGCGGTCCACATGACGACGGCCCGGTCCTCGGTGCCGCCGACGCCGATGAGTCGTTCGAGCCGGCGGTCGTAGTCGGCCACGTCGATGAACTCGGGCGGCGCGCCCGTCGTCGTCCACCGGCGGATCCCGACGTTGCGCCAGCTCTCGTACCCCGTGTCGTGACCGCGCCAGATCGGCGAGTTGCCGCTGATCGACGCGAGCAGCGGCAGCCAGTGGCGGGTCGCGTTGAGCGCCCGCACGGCGAGCTCGCGGTCGTCGACCCCGACGTGCACGTGCAGCCCCTGGATCTGGTGATCGGCGATGACGCCCTGCATGTCGTCGACGATGCGGCGATAGCGCGGGGTGTCGGTGATCGTCGGGAACGGCAGCGCGTCGGGCGGACTGCCGACGCTCGCGACCACCACGCCGAACCGTCGTGCCTCGGCTTCGAGCTCGCGCCGGAAGCCCAGGAGCGCCGCCGACGCCTGTGTGGTCGTCTCGAACACCGCCGAGGCGTGCTCGACCTGGGCCGCGAGGAACTCGCGGTGCGCGACGGCCCGCCACGCCGGCTCGGCGGCGAGATGCGCGAACGCTGCGTCCGCCACGTCGACCGGGCGGAGCGTCTGGGGGTCGAGGAAGACGAACTCCTCCTCGATGCCGAAGGTGGTCATCGACCCCTCTTCCTCGATGCTCGAACTCTCGCGAGCGCGCGCCCGCTTGTCAAGGGGTGGCGGCTGAGGGGTCCGGTCAGCCGAGCAGCATCATCGCGACCGCTGAGACGAGCGCGATCGTGAGGGCGCCCGCGGCGAGCGATGCGAGCACGAGCAGGGCGACCTGGCCGCCTGAGAGGCCGTCACGCTGCGGCACGGGCTGCGAACCGTACACCGCCACGGATGCCACGGGGCTGGCGCCCGGCGTCGGCACCGTCGTGTGCTCGGGCACGAGTCGCACCGTGTGCGTGAATGCGGATTCGGCGACCGGCAGGACGACGGTGACCTCGGTCGGTTCGGCCACCGGGGCGACCGGGGCCGGGGCGGCTGCCGCGAGCGCCGCGAGCATCGGGTCGGGCGAACCGGCGGGGCGCTGCGGGGGCGGCGCGGGCTCGAACGGCTTCGCAACGGTGTGCGGGGTCCAGCCCCGGCCGTCCCAGTAACGCATGGCCGAGGCATCCGCCTCGTCGACGTACCAGCCCGCTCTGCGCCGCCGATCGTGCGCGGCGGAGGTGGTCATCCGCTGAGTGTACGTCGGCGCGCTAGGCGGCGCGATCGGCAGAACTCCCCATGGCGGCGAGGGCCGGTTCATGGTGCTGCGGCGCCGGGCGCGCGCCCACCGCGTCGCCCGGGAACAGCGGGTCGAGCGTGCCCGTCGCGACCGCGGCGTCGATGGCCTCGGTCGGCGAGAGCACCTCGGTCGCGGCGACCGCACCGGCGCGTCGCACCATGCGAGCGGTCTGCACGAGCACGACGCCGACGATGGTGCCGGCCGTGTTCATCACGAGGTCGCGGGGGTCGGAGATGCGGTCGGGCTCGGGAAGCTGGATGAGCTCGATCATCGTCGCGAACGAGAACCCCGCGAGCATCGCGAGCGGCCAGAACCGTCGTGGCAGGAGGAGCGCGGCGAGCGCGCCGACGGGGATGAACAGCGCCACGTTGAACGCGATCTCCGCGAGATACCCCGTGGTCCACGTCACCGAAGCGGTCCACGCGTCGGGATTGAGGATGCCGCCGTCGACCTGATGACTCGCGGTGCGCCAGGGCGCCGGGCCGATCGTGACCCACAGCACGATCGCTGCATACGCGGCAGCGACGAGACCGAGGGGGCGGCGATCCATTCCTCGATCATGCCCCCGATGGGCTGCGAGCGGGCTGGATTCTCCACAGAGTGTCCTGAGAATGCGATGCCGCTCGCGTTACCCCGTATCACGCGGAATATCACGATCCGGTCGCGACCAGGTGTGCCGACGCGCTCGAGCCGATAGTGTTGCGTTCACTGATTCCTCCATCATGCGGGCAGACGCCCGCGCCTCCATTCGATTGCCCGGAGGCGGACCGATCCGCGTGGCATGACCCGATACGAGCCGGCGGATGCGTGAGCGCAACCCCGCCACTCGCCCCTCGCCCGGGCGGCACCCGTCACCCGAGCAGCGATCGAGAGTCGATCGCATCGGGTCGCACGTGCGGCCCGCACGACAGAAGGACAGCAGTATGGCAACCGGAACCGTCAAGTGGTTCAACGCCGAAAAGGGCTTCGGCTTCATCGCCCCCGACGACGGCTCGGCCGACGTCTTCGCGCACTTCAGCGCGATCACGGGCTCGGGCTACCGCTCGCTCGAAGACGGCCAGCGGGTCGAGTTCGAGGTCGCACAGGGCCCGAAGGGCCTGCAGGCGGAGAACATCCGCGCCGTCTGAGGCGCCGGCTCCCCGAACGCCGTCGCAGCTTCGTGCTGCGGCGGCGTTCGTCATCTCCCAGTGCCTTCCCATCCATCTGCCGTAGAGTCGGGTCATCTGCAACGGGTGGTCACCCGCGAATCCCGGCTGGGAAGTCAACGACACGCTGGGAACACCATCTCTCACACCGAATCACTCGGTGCGATCCGGGCGACGAAGCCCCGCACCGGTTCCGCGGACATCACGCGGAGCTACACCGCCCTCTCCCGGGTCGTTCGCGAATCCGGCCTCCTGAACCGCACGCGGTGGTTCTACCTCGCCCTCGTCTCAGGCCTCGTGCTCGCTCTCGGCGGCGCGATCACCGGGTTCATCCTGCTGGGTGACTCGTGGTTCCAGCTGCTCATGGCCGGCGCGCTCGGGCTGATCTTCACGCAGTTCGCATTCCTCGCCCATGAGGCGTCGCACCGGCAGGTGCTCGAGTCGGGCCCCGCGAACGACCGCGTCGGGCGCATCCTCGCCGCGGGCGTGGTGGGCATCAGCTACTCGTGGTGGATGACGAAGCACACGCGCCACCACGCGAACCCGAACAAGCTCGGCCGCGACCCCGACATCGAGTTCGACACGATCTCGTTCACCGAGGCCGACGCCGGCCGGCAACGCGGCCTGATCGCGCTCATCACGCGCAAGCAGGGCTACCTGTTCTTCCCGCTGCTCACGCTCGAGGGCGTGAACCTGCACTTCCGGTCGATCCGCACGCTGTTCGACCGCGGGCCCGTCAAGGGTCGCTGGATCGAGCTCTCGCTCATCGCCGCCCGGTTCGCGGTCTACTTCGGCGCGATCTTCTGGGTGCTGCCGCTCGGCATGGCGTTCGCGTTCATCGGCGTGCAGCTCGCGGTGTTCGGCGTCTACATGGGTGCCTCGTTCGCACCGAACCACAAGGGCATGCCGCTCATCCCGGCCGATGCGAAGCTCGACTTCTTCTCGAAGCAGGTGCTGACCTCGCGCAACGTGTCCGGCGGCTGGTGGGCGAGCGCCCTGCTCGGCGGGCTCAACTACCAGGTCGAGCACCACCTCTTCCCGAACATGCCGCGCCCGCACCTCGCGAAGGCGCGCGAGATCGTGCGCGAGCACTGCCAGACGCTCGGCGTGCCGTACACGGAGACGACGCTGATGCGCTCGTACGGCATCGTCATCCAGTACCTCAACCGCGTCGGCCTCGCCGCACGCGACCCGTTCGACTGCCCGATGGTGAACCGCTTCCGTCGGGTCTGAACTCCACACGCTTCCGTCGGCGGACGTCGCCGTCGGAACCCCGCACGATCTCGGTCGTGCACGTCGCAGCCGCTCCGGCGGCTCGGCTTTACAGAAGGAAATGAATATGGCAACCGGAACCGTCAAGTGGTTCAACGCCGACAAGGGCTTCGGCTTCATCGCTCCCGACGACGGCTCGGCCGACGTCTTCGCGCACTTCAGCGCGATCGCGTCGGGCGGCTACCGCTCGCTCGAGGAGAACCAGAAGGTCGAGTTCGAGACCGCCCGCGGCCCCAAGGGTCTGCAGGCCGAGAACATCACCGTCATCGGCTGAGTTCTCCCCACGTCGACCGCGCCGTCGCAGCCTCGCGCTGCGGCGGCGTTCGTCGTCTCGGGGCCGCCCCGCCAACGTGCACGAGCCCCGAGAGCCGGGCGCGACCGGCGCGCCGTCTCCCGCAACCCCCTCGCCGCCGGCGCCTGCGACGCCTAGTCTGCGGAGATGACCGAGCGGCCCGAGCGACAGCCCGAGCGACCGGGTGCCGAGCGCTGGGTGCCCGACGAGGCGGGGCTCGGCGAGCTGCGGGCGGCCGCGCCCGACTGTCGCGGCTGCGAACTCTGGCGGGATGCGACGCAGGTGGTCTTCTCGCGGGGGCGGCCCGGAGCGCGCCTCATGCTCGTCGGGGAGCAGCCGGGCGACCGCGAGGACGTCGAGGGCGAGCCCTTCGTCGGCCCTGCGGGGCGGGTGCTCGCGCAAGCGCTCGACGCGGCCGGCATCGCCGGCGAACGGGTCTACCTCACGAACGCCGTCAAGCACTTCCGGTTCGAGCGGCGTGGCAAGCGTCGCATCCACGAGAAGCCCGCGGTCGGGCACATCACCGCCTGCCGGCCCTGGCTCGTCGCCGAGTTCGAGGCGGTCGACCCGGCCGTCGTCGTGGCGCTCGGTGCGACCGCGGCGCGGGCGGTGCTCGGCCACCCGGCGAAGGTGGGGGAGACGCGTGGTCGAGTGCTCCCGCCCGAGTCCGGAACGGCGGGGCTCCCGGCGCCGACCGTGGTGACGGTGCATCCCTCGTCGCTCCTGCGGATCGAGGATCGGGATGAGCGGGAGGCCGCCCTCGCGGCCTTCGTGGACGACCTTCGCCTCGCCGCCGACGCCGCCGGGCCCTGAGCGGTCTCGAAGCTTCGCTCCGTAGGCTCGAGTCACCGAACATCCCGCCAGGAGAAGGAGCCCCCATGCAGTGCCCCACCGACGGAACCGTGCTCGTGATGAGCGAGCGCAGCGGCATCGAGATCGACTACTGCCCGACGTGTCGCGGCGTCTGGCTCGACCGCGGCGAGCTCGACAAGATCATCGACCGCGCGGGCCGCGAGTTCGGCGGTCAGGCCGCCCCGCAGGCGCCCGCCGCCCCGGCGCAGCCGACCCAGCAGCAGCCCGCCTACGGCCAGCAGGCGTACCCCCAGCAGGGTTACCAGCAGCCCTACGGCGACCAGGGCTACTACCGCAAGAAGAAGAAGGAGAGCTGGCTCTCCGAACTCTTCGACTGAGCCACTCGGGCGGCGACGCCCCTGACGACCGGATGCCGCGGCGCCGAGCCCTTCGCAGGGCGGGCGCCGCGGCATCCGTCGTCATGAGCCCGGTCAGGCCGCGTGGAACTCCGCCGGGTGCGGGCCCGTACGGCCGTCGCGCTCGAGCGCGTCGATCGCGGCGAGCTCGTCGGCCGTGAGTTCAAAGCCGAAGACGTCGAGGTTCTCCGCGATGCGCGACGGCGTGACCGACTTGGGGATGACGACGCGGCCCTGCTGCAGGTGCCAGCGCAGCACGACCTGCGCGGGACTCGCGCCGTGGCGGGCGGCGCTCGCCACGACCGCCTCGTCGCCGAGCACGGCGCCCTGTGCGAGCGGGCTCCACGCCTCGGTGACGATGCCGTGTCGGGTGTTCGCGGCGGCCGTCGCGCGGTTCTGCAGGGCGGGGTGCAGCTCGATCTGGTTCACCGCGGGAACGATGTCGGTCTCGGCGAGGAGGCGCTCCAGGTGGTCGGGCTCGAAGTTCGAGACGCCGATCGCCCGCACGCGGCCATCGGCGACGAGGCGCTCGAGCGCGCGCCAGGTGTCGACGTAGCGGCCGTGCTCGGGCGTCGGCCAGTGGATGAGGTAGAGGTCGAGCTGCTCGAGCCCGAGCTTGCCGAGGCTCGTGTCGAACGCGCGGAGGGTCCGGTCGAAGCCCTGATCGGAGTTCCAGACCTTCGACGTGACGAACAGGTCGCCTCGCGCGAGGCCCGACTCGGCGATGGCGCGGCCGACGCCCGCCTCGTTGCCGTAGATCGCCGCGGTGTCGATGCTGCGGTAACCGGCCTCGAGGGCGGCGGCGACGGCGGCCGTGGTGTCGGCATCGGGCACCTGGTACACGCCGAAGCCGAGCTGCGGCATCTGGACGCCGTTGTTGAGGGTGATGTTCGGGACGGTGGGAGTCATTTGTTCGCTTTCCGTGCTGGGTGGTGGAAGGGGATCAGTGTGCGGCGACCGGGGTCGGCGCCGTGGTGGGGCGCGTCGGCGCCGAGGCATCCGCCTTCGTCGACTCGGCGACAGCCGTGCGGCGCGCGGTCGCGGTGGCGACCGCCATGACCACGAGCGCCGCGAGCGTGATGCCGGCACCCACCCAGATGGGCGAGGTGAAGCCGAGCCCGGCCGCGATCGTGAGGCCGCCCGCCCAGGCGCCGAGGGCGTTGCCGAGGTTGAAGGCGGCGATGTTCGCGCCCGAGGCGAGCGTCGGAGCGTCCGAGGCATAGCGCATGATGCGGCTCTGGAGCCCGGGCACGGTGCCGAAGCCGAAGGCGCCCATGAGCACGAGCAGCACGATCGTGGCGACCGGGCTGAACGCGAGCCAGGCGAAGAGGGCGAGCACGACGACGAGCGCACCGATGAACGCGAGCAGGGTGCCGTCGATCGATCGGTCGGCGAGGCGTCCGCCCGCCCAGTTGCCGACGACCAGGCCGGCGCCGAAGAGGACGAGCAGCCACGGCACTGTGCCCGCGGCGAAGCCCGAAACCTCGGTGAGCGTGTAGGCGATGTAGGTGAAGGCGCCGAACATGCCGCCGAAGCCGAGCACGGTGACGACGAGCGAGAGCCAGACCTGGCCCGACCGGAAGGCGCCGAGCTCGCGGCGGAGGCTCGGGGCGGCCGGGGACCCGGCGCCGCCCGTCGCGCCGACGGTACGGAGGCTCGGCACGAGCACCGCGATGCCGATGAGGGCGATGACGCCGATGACCGAGATCGCCCAGAAGGTCGCGCGCCAGCCGTACTGCTGGCCGATGAACGTGCCGAACGGCACGCCGAGCACGTTCGCGGCGGTGAGGCCGGTGAACATGATCGCGATCGCGCCCGCCGCTCGCTCGGGGGCGACGAGGCTCGCCGCGACGACCGAGCCGATGCCGAAGAAGGCGCCGTGGCAGAGGGCGGCGATGATGCGGCCGGTCATCATGAGCTCGTAGCTCGGCGCCATCGCCGAGATCGCGTTGCCGGCGATGAAGAGCACGAGCAGGCCCATGAGGACGGGCTTGCGGGGGAGACGCGTGGTGGCCGCGGTGAGGCCGAGGGCGCCGACGACCACGGCGAGTGCGTAGCCGGAGATGAACCAGCCGGCCGCCGACTCGCTCACGCCGAAGTCGGCGGCCACCTCGGGGAGGAGGCCCATGATGACGAACTCGGTGAGTCCGATGCCGAAGCCGCCGATGGCGAGTGCGATGAGGCCGAGGGGCATGCGCGTACTCCTGATATTGTGGAAGACAATTAGTTGCAAACGCGTTCTATTGCGTGAGCGACGTTAATACTTGCACACGCAAATACATAGCGCAAGCAACTACTTTCCCGAGGAGGCAGCATGGGTATCGCCGACGACGCCGTCGAAGTGCGCGCACAGGGGTGGCGAACGCTGGCCGCGCTGCACGGGCTGATCGAGTCCGAACTCGAGCGCGCGCTCGGTGCATCCGTCGACCTGTCGGTCGTCGAGTACACCGTGCTCGACGCCCTCGATCGGCAGGACGGCTGGCACATGCGCATGCAGCAGCTCGCCCGCGCGACCGCGCTGAGCCCGAGCGCGACCACGCGACTCGTGAACCGTCTGGAGGACCGGGCGCTGCTCACCCGCGTCCTGTGCGCCGACGACCGGCGTGGCATCTACACCGAGCTGACGGCGGCCGGCCGGGAGCTCTACGAAGCGGCGCGCCCGATCCACGACGAGACGCTCGAGCGCGTGCTCGCCGAGGCGGCCGAGCAGCCCGAGCTCGCGCCCGTCGTCGACGCGCTGCACATCGCGGTGCCCGCGGCCGGCTGAGCGGTCGGACGCCTCGCGGGGCGATGCATCGCCGAGTCGGCGCATCGCCGAGTCGGTGCATCGCGGGGCGGGCGCCTTCGGCGGGCGGCGAAGCAGCGCGCCCGGGGCGGATGCCCGGGCGCGCTTCGTGTCTCGTGATGGGCGCTGCGCTCAGCCCTGCCCGGGCCCGCCGATGTTCACGAGCCAGGTCACGCCGTAGCCGTCGACGCACATGCCGAACGCGTCGCCCCAGGGTGCCACTTCGAGCGGCACGATCTCGGAGCCCGATCCGAGGAGCTTCTCCCAGTAGCCGCGGAGGGTGGCGTCGTCTTCGGGGCCTCCCGAGAGCGACACCGAGATGTTGCTCGTCGTCGCGGCCGGCGGCATGTGGCTCGGGGTGTCGGCGGCCATGAGCACGAGGCCTCCGTCGCCTTCGAGCTGGCCGTGCATGATCTTGTCGGCGTCGGCCGAGTCGTCGGCCTGGCCGAAGTCGGCGAACGTGCTCATGGTGAGCTCGCCGCCGAACACCGAGTGGTAGAACTCGAGCGCGGCGCGGGCGTCGTCCTGGAAGTTGAGGTACGGGTTGAGCCGAGCCATGGTGCGTCCCTTCGTCGAGGTGTGCGGTCATGGCCGATGATTCTCGCTCGCGGGGCGTGCCGCAAGACCCGATCCGCGGGGATGGCCCGAGTTCGAGAAAGGTCTTGACCGCGGCATCCGACCGTCGTATTCTTTAGTCAACCAAGTGGTTGATCAACGAACAGGTTGAGGAGGCATGATGATCGTGGACCCGAGCTCGGACGACCGCCTCGACCGCGCGTTCATGGCCCTCGCCGATCCCGTGCGCCGGCGCATCATCGCCCGGCTCAGCCGCGGCCCGGCGACCGTGAACGAGCTCGCCGACCCGTTCGAGATCAGCAAGCAGGCCGTCTCGAAGCACATCCAGGTGCTCGAGCACGCGGGACTCGTCACGCGCACCCGCGACGCCCAGCGTCGCCCGGTGCACCTCGACCCGGCGGCCCTCGAAGCCCTCACCGCGTGGATCGACCGCTACCGGTTGATCCACGAGCAGCAGTTCCGCTCGCTGGACGCGCTGCTCGCCGAAAGCACCACCGCGGAGGCCTCGGCCGAGGCATCCGACCCCGCGACCGGCGCAACCGGCCGCCGAACGGAAGAAGAACGATCATGACCAACCCCGTCACCATCACCGCCCCCGAAGGCCTTCCCTTCATCGAGATCGAGCGCGAGTTCGACGCGCCCGTCGCCGCGGTGTTCAACGCGCACCGCGACCCCGCGCTCGTCACGCAGTGGCTCGGGCCGAACGGCTACGAGATGAACATCGAGCGGTGGGACTTCGTCTCGCACGGCGCCTACCGCTACATCCACACCGACACCGACGGCGCCGACTGGGCGTTCAACGGCACGTTCCACTCGGTGCGCGAGAACGAGCTCGCGATCCAGACCTTCGAGTTCGAGGGCTACCCCGACGTCGTCGCGATCGAGTCGATGACGTTCGAAGACCTGGGCGGAGGCCGTACGAAGCTGCGCATCCACTCGGTGTACCCGACCGTCGAGGCTCGCGACGGCATGGTCGCGAGCGGCATGGAGCGCGGCGTCACCGAGGGCTACGCCCGGCTCGACGGTCTCGTCGCGGCCTGACGAGCGCTCGCGCACCCTCACCGACAGCACGCAGGAAACGGAGCACATCATGGACTGGACCCTCGAAGTGGTCATCGTGCCGGTCGCCGACATCGACCGTGCGATCGAGTTCTACCGCGACCGGGTCGGCTTCGAGCTCGACCACCACACCGTCACCGAGCACATGGACGTCGCGCAGCTGACCCCGCGGGGATCGGGCTGCTCGATCGTGGTGGGCAACCTGCCGAGCCAGCGCGAGATGGCGCCGGGCTCGCTCAAGGGACTGCAGCTCGTCGTCGCCGACGCCGAAGCCGCGCGGGCCGAGCTCGTCGGTCGCGGCGTCGAGTGCAGTGAGATCGTCGTGTTCGACGAGCGCGACGGCGGCACCTTCTTCGGATTCGCCGACCCCGACGGCAACTCGTGGGCCGTGCAGCAGATCAAGGCCCGCGCCGAGCGCCCGCTCATCCCGGTCGAGGCGCGCCAGCGCTTCGGCGCCGAGCAGGAGGGCTGAGCCGGCCCGCCACGATCTCGGCGATCACCACGATTTCGGTCGGATGCCGCGCAGCGAGTCCGATCGGGTGGTGATCGCCGAGATCGTGGTGTGCGATCAGGCCGCGCGCGAGGTCTCAGGCCTCGCGCGCGACCGGCTGCCGCAGGATCGTGCGCAGCTTCCCGGGTGCCGTGCGGCGCGGGTCGCCGAGGTACACCTCGTGGTGCGCGCCGTGGAACCGCAGCCCGCGCTCGGGCATGAACTCGTCGTGCAGGCGGGCGAGCGTCGGACCCTCGTCGTCGTACGAGCCGAGATGCAGCGTCTGCACGCAGAGGCCCTCGTCGAGCGTCTCGAGGCGCAGCCCGGTCGCCGCCGGGGCCTTCGCGGCAGCCTTCGCAACCGCGGCGTCGAACACGTCAGGAGTGAGCCAGTCGGGCTGCCAGATCATCATCGTCCACGACCAGGCCGACTTCTCGCGAGTCACGAAGGCGGCCGGGTCGTCGGCCGTCCACAACCCCTCGAGCGGTCCGACGACGTGGTCGCGACCGAGCTCGCGCTTGAGCGCGAACTTCGCGGCGTACGAGACCGCGTAGAGCGCTTCGACCGCCGCGACGTACTCGGGCGCGGTGTTCGGGTCGTCGCGGCCGTCGATCATCGCGTACCGCAGCGGCGGCACCTCGACGAGCTCGAACCCGTCGCGCGGTGCCGTGTAGCTCGCGATCTCGCGCTTCGGGTCGAACTTCGCCGTCGTCATGTCGCCCATCATGCCGGGCGCCGCCCACACGTGCCGCCCGCACTTGCCGCCCACGTGCGCCACGATCTCGGCGATCGCCACTGAATCGGACGATCCGGCGCACATCGTCCGATTCAGTGGCGATCGCCGACGTTGTGGCGGGCAGGGGGGGCGAACTCGCCGCGGGTTACGCGTCGACCGTCGCCGTCGAGCCGGTGCTCGTGGTCGCGGCGGCGCCCTGCGCCGGTCGCCGTCGCACCTGCCCGGCGACCGACAGGCTGAGGATCATCACAGCCCCGACCGCGAGCAGCGCGTACCGCGCGCCGACCTCGTCGGCGAGGAGGCCGAGGAGCGGCGGCGCGGCGAGCGACGAGATCGTCGAGAACGAGGTCACGACCGAGACCCGCTGGCCGGCTTTCGACGGGTCGTCCGAGGCGGCCGAGATCGCGATCGGGTTGCCGAGGGCGGTGCCGCAGCCCCAGAGCACGATGCCGATCCACGCGATCGCGAGGTTCGGGCCGAAGACGAACAGCGCGAGGCCGACGAGCGACGAGACCCCCGACACACGCAGTACCGTGACGCGTCCGAACCGGTCGATGAGCCCCGTGCCGACGAAGCGGAACACCGTCATCGCCCCGACGAACGTGCCGTACGCGACGGCTCCGATCGCCTCGGTCGAGGCGAACCCGTCGACGACCGCGAGCGTGAGCCACGTGGTCGCAGCGCCCTCGGCGAGCGACGCGGCGAGCAGCACCACGCCGAGCAGCAGTGTGCGGGGCTCGAGCCACGCGCCGAGCGCCGAGCGCACCGCGCGCCGGTTGCGGTCGCCCGTGGCCGCCGCGTCGATCGATCCGGTCGCCGTCGACACGGGCTGCTGTCGGGTGAACGCCGTCGAGGCCGGTACGAGCAGCACCCGCAGCACGGTCACGACCGCGGTCACGATCACGACCTGAGTCGCGACGTGCACCTCGGCGAAGGCGAACGCGCCGGCGATCAGCGCACCGCCGGCGGCGCCGATCGAGAAGGCCGCGTGGAACTGCGGCAGGACCGCCCGCCCGAGCTGCTGTTCGACGGCGGCCGCGTTGATGTTGATCGGCACGTTGATGAACGCCCCGCAGAGCCCGTTCACGAACATGCCGGCGACGAAGAAGCCGAGTCCCCAGCCCGTCAGCCCCGCGGCATCCAGACCGAAGCCCAGCACGTTGCCGACGGTGCCCGCGATGAGCACGTTGCGGCTGCCGAACCGCGCGACGATCGCGCCGATCGTGAGCGCGCCGATGAGCGAGCCGATGCCGCCGATGATGAGCAGCGACCCGAGCTGCAGCGCGCTGATGTCGAGGGCGGTGCGGATCGACGGCATGCGGCTCATCCACGAGACCTGGATGAGGCCGAACAGGGCGAACTGGGCCATGAGCGACCAGCGGGCGCGGGAGACGGTGGGCACGCGCCGAGGCTATCAGTCAAGATCCCTTACTGATGCGCGGGATCCGGACATCGAGCGTCCGATTCCGGTCAGTCGGCCGACCGCTCCTCGAACCGCCACCCCGTGATCCACTCGGGGTCCTCGCCGTGCTCGTACGCGTACTCGCGGGCGGCGACGCGCGCCGCCTCCCACTCGGCCGCGATCTCGGCGACGCCGGGCCGCGACGCGAGCCCGGGCACCCGACGCACCACGTCGAGCGCCAGCCGGTACCGGTCGAGGTCGTTGAGGTGCAGCATGTCGAACGGCGTGGTCGTCGTGCCCCGCTCGGCGAACCCTCGCACGTGCAGGTTGCGGTGGTTCGTGCGCCGGTACGCGAGCTGGTGGATGAGCGACGGGTACCCGTGGAACGCGAAGATCACGGGCGCCGAGGTCGTGAAGATCGCGTCGAACTCGGCGTCGGTCAGGCCGTGCGGATGCCGCGACAGATCCTGCAGCCGCATCAGGTCGACGACGTTCACGAGGCGCACGCGCAGGTCGGGCAGGCGCTCGCGCAGCAGCTGCGCCGCCGCGATCGCCTCGACGGTCGGTACGTCGCCGGCGCAGGCGAGCACGACATCGGGCGCGGATGCCTCGGGGTCGCGCGCATCGAAGCCGGGTTCGTTGCCCGCCCACGACCAGATGCCGAGCCCCGCCTCGACGTGCGCGTCGGCCTCGTCTGGCGAGAGCCACTGCTGCTGCGGCTGCTTGCCGGCGACGACCACGTTGACGCGGTTGCGGGTGCCGAAGGCGTGCCGCATGGTGGCGAGCAGCGTGTTCGCGTCGGGCGGCAGCGAGACCCGCACGATCTCTGCCTGCTTGTTGACGACGACGCCCAGGAACCCCGGGTCCTGGTGCGAGAAGCCGTTGTGGTCCTGGCGCCAGACGTGCGACGACAGCAGGTAGGTGAGACTCGCGACGTCTTCGCGCCACGGCACCTCGCGGGCCGACTCGAGCCACTTGGCGTGCTGGTTGAACATCGAGTCGACGATGTGGATGAACGCCTCGTAGCTCGTGATGAGCCCGTGCCGCCCCGTGAGCAGGTAGCCCTCGAGCATGCCCTGCATGAGGTGCTCGCTGAGCGCCTCGATCACCCGGCCGCGCCGCGCGAGGTGCTCGTCGAGCGGGTGCAGCGCCTCGGCCCACACGCGGTCGGTGACGTCGAACACGGCGCCGAGCCGGTTCGACAGCACCTCGTCGGGGCCGAACAGCCGGAAGGTGTCCGGGTTCTCGCGCACCACGTCGGCGAGCCACGCACCGAAGACGCGGGTCGCCTCGCCCGTGACGCCGCGCCTGTCGGCCGCCACGTCGAGCGCGTGGGGTGCCGTCGGCGGCAGGTCGAGCGGGCGCACGATGCCGCCGTTCGCGTGCGGCGACGCGCTCATCCGCAGTTCGCCGCGAGGGCGCAGCGCGTCGAGGTCGGGCACGGGCCGGCCCGCCCCGTCGAACAGTTCGTCGGCTCGATACGACCGCAGCCAGTCCCCGAGCGTGGCGAGGTGCTCGGGGTTCTCGCGCACCCCGGCGAGCGGCACCTGGTGGGCGTGGAACGTGCCCTCGACCTGCACGCCGTCGACGACGCCCGGCCCGGTCCAGCCCTTCGGCGTGCGCAGCACGATCGCCGGCCATCGCGCCGCCCGCTCCGAGAACGCCCCGGCCGCGGCATCCGCCCGGATCGAGGCGATGCGGTCGTAGGCGACGTCGACGGCGTCGGCCATCCGCGCGTGCACCGACATGGGGTCCTCGCCGTCGAAGCCGCCGGTCACGAGCAGCGGCTCGTAGCCGTTGCCGCGGAAGAACTCGACGAGCTCCGACTCGGGGATGCGGGCGAGCAGCGTCGGATTCGCGATCTTGTAGCCGTTCAGGTGCAGGATCGGCAGCACCGCGCCGTCGGTCGCCGGGTCGAGGAACGCGTGACCGCGCCAGCTCGCCGCGAGCGGGCCGGTCTCGGCCTCGCCGTCGCCGATCACGCACGCGACGACGAGCCCCGGGTTGTCGAGCGCCGCACCGTACGCGTGCATGAGCGCGTACCCGAGCTCACCGCCCTCGTTGATCGAGCCGGGCGTCTCGGGGGCCGCGTGCGAGGGGATGCCGCCCGGGAACGAGAACTGCCGGAACAGGCGCGCCATCCCCGGCCGGTCGGCCGTCACCTCGGGGAACAGCTCGGAGTACGTGCCGTCGAGCCACGCGTTCGCGACCATCGCCGGGCCGCCGTGCCCCGGGCCGCACACGTAGAGGGTCGGCGTGCCGCGCTCGACGATCGCCCGGTTGAGGTGCGCGTAGACGAGGTTGAGGCCGGGCGACGTGCCCCAATGGCCGAGCAGCCGGGGCTTCACATCGTCGGCCGAGAGCGGCTCGTCGAGCAGTGGGTTGCGCATCAGGTAGATCTGCCCGACGCTCAGGTAGTTCGCCGCCCGCCACCAGCGGTCGACGAGCTCGAGGGGTACCGCATCGCCAGCTTCGGTCATCGTCTCCACCCCGTTCCGATTCCGTGCGCTCGATCTCGAGCCTACGACCCGCGGGGCCGCGGTGGGTTGAGGAGGGAGCGCAGCGACCGTCTCGAAACCGACGCGCGGCTAGGCTCGTCCCGATGGAATCGGTGTTCACGGGCTTCGCGGTGCTCGCGCTCGCCGTGTTCGTCGGCTGGCTCGCGTCGCGCACGGGCGTCGTCGGGCCCGAGGCCCGCCCGATCCTCGCCCGGCTGAACTTCAGCGTGCTGGCGCCGTTCCTGCTCTTCTCGGTGCTCGCGACCGCCGACGTCGGCGCCCTGTTCTCGGCGCTGCTGCCGGTCTCCGCGCTCGCCGCGGTGACGATGATGCTCGCGTTCGGCCTCGTCGCGATGCTCGTCTGGCGGCGCAGCCTCGAACGCACGGTCATCGGCTCGCTCGCGTCGGGGTACGTGAACGGCAACAACTTCGGCATCCCGATCGCGGTCTACATGCTCGGCGACGCGGCATACTCGGCGCCCATCGTGCTGCTGCAGCTGCTGCTCTTCGCTCCCGTCGCGCTCGCCATCCTCGGCGCCCGGGTACAGGGCAGGACCTCGGCGTGGCAGATCGTGCGGTCGACGTTCACGAACCCGATCATCGTCGGATCGCTCCTCGGCGTCGGCGTCGCGGTCTCCGGCATCGAGCTCCCGGCGATCGTGCTCGACCCGATCGAGCTCATCGGGCACGCGGCGGTGCCGCTGATGCTCATCTCCTTCGGCATGTCGCTCAACGGGCAGCGCATGCTGGCGGCCGGTTCCGGCCGCCGCGACGTGCTGCTCGCCGCGACCTTGAAGCTGATCGGGATGCCGCTCATCGCGTGGCTCCTCGGCGCGTACGTGTTCGGGCTCGATGGTCAGGCGCTCTACGCGGTGACCGTGCTCGCCGCGCTGCCGACCGCGCAGAACGTCTTCAACTATGCGCAGCGCTACGACACCGCCGAGATCGTGGCCCGCGACACCGTGTTCATCACGACGATCGGCTGCCTACCCGTGCTCCTCGGGCTCGCCCTCGTGCACTCCCTCGGCTGACGGCGGCGGGCGGCATGATGGGGGAGAGCCAAGGAGGTCGCCCATGCCGTTCCTCACCGACGACGGCGAACCACTCGCCGAACTCGGCCTCGCGCAGCGCCCGTCGGCGGCCCCGCGGTTCGAGTTGACCGCGGCGTTCACCTACCTCGACCCCGAGACGGGTCGGCGATACCGTGTGCCCGCTCGCCACGAGGCATCCCTTCGGCAGGCGCAGGACGACGCCGGCCCGCTCGCCGACTTCTCGACCGATCTCGCGTCGGTGCCGACCCCGCTGTGGGGCATGATCGCGAGCTACGGGCGCCAGTCGGCGCCGGCGGTGCTGCACGACGCCCGTTCGCGCGAGGCGGCCGCGCTCGGCGACGATCGCGCCGCGCTCGTCCAGCGCCGCGAGGACGACCGGGTTTTCCACACGGGGTTGCGCGAGCTAGGCGTGCCGCGGCTGAGGGCGCGGCTCATGCAGACGTGGGTCGCCGCCGATCGCGAGCGACAGTTCGGCGGAGTGCGCGGCTGGGCCCTCGTCGTGCAGGCCGTGGTCGGCGCGGTGGCACTCGTCGCGGCATCCGTGGCCGCCTGGTGGAACCCGTGGTGGCTCGTCGCCTGGCCGATCGTCGCGCTCGCCGTGTTCGTGCACGGCCGGCTCGCCGGCCTCGTCGCGACGCTCACCTTCTCGCTCGCGCTGCTCGGGCCGTTCGTGCTCGTGCAGCTCGCGGCGCTCGTGCCGTTCCGCCTCGTCGAGGCGCTCGTCGAGCTCGTGACCCGCGGCGACCCGGGCGGGGTGTGGCGGCCGACGCTGCAACCGGGTTCCGAAGATCAGGGACAACCCTGATCCCCGGCCCGGAGGGGCCGCGTAACTTGGTTCCCGGATCGCCGCCGCGGACTGCAGGGGGAACTGTCACCGCGGATCCACGGCGATTCGCAGCCGGCCCGCGTCTCGAGCCCGAACCCGAGACGCAGGCCGGCTTCCCTGCGTGACGAGCGATGCGCCGTGACAGACTCGACGGGTGACCCAGCCGCTGCTCGACCGCATCCCGCGCCCGTACGATGCCGACGCGATGTACGACGCCTTCGTCGAGTGGGCCGACGACCGCGGTTTCGCGCTCTATCCCGCGCAGGACGAGGCGGTCATCGAGATCGTCTCGGGGGCGAACGTCATCCTCTCGACGCCGACCGGCACGGGCAAGTCGCTCGTCGCGGTCGCCGCGCACGCGACGTGCGTCGCGCGCGGCGGGCGCTCGTACTACACGGCGCCGATCAAGGCGCTCGTGAGCGAGAAGTTCTTCCAGCTCGTCGAGATCTTCGGCGCGCAGAACGTCGGCATGGTCACGGGAGACAGTTCGGTCAACGCCGATGCGCCGATCATCTGCTGCACGGCGGAGATCCTCGCCAACCTCGCGCTGCGGCACGGTGCCGACGCCGAGGTCGACCAGGTGGTGATGGACGAGTTCCACTTCTACGGCGACCCCGACCGCGGCTGGGCGTGGCAGGTGCCCCTCATCACGCTGCCGCGCGTGCAGTTCATCCTCATGTCGGCCACCCTCGGCGATGTCGATGCGATCGCCGAAGACCTCTCGCGTCGCACCGGGCGACCGACGGCGCAGGTCACGGGCGTCGAGCGGCCGGTCCCGCTGCACTTCTCGTACGCGAAGACCCCCGTGCAGGAGACCGTCGAGGAACTCCTCGGCACTCGTCAGGCGCCCGTCTACATCGTGCACTTCTCGCAGGCGGCGGCGATGGAACGCGCCCAGGCGCTGTCCTCGATCCGAGTCGTCACGCGCGAGCAGCGTGACCAGATCGCCGAGGCGATCGGCGGATTCCGGTTCAACACCGCGTTCGGCAAGACCCTGTCGCGGCTCGTGCGGGCCGGCATCGGCGTGCACCACGCCGGGATGCTGCCCCGATACCGCCGCCTCGTCGAGACCCTCGCCCAGCGCGGGCTGCTGCGCGTCATCTGCGGCACCGACACGCTCGGCGTCGGCATCAACGTGCCCATCCGCTCGGTGCTCATCACCGCACTGTCGAAGTTCGACGGACAGCGCATGCGCCAGCTGAGCGCGCGCGAGTTCCACCAGATCGCGGGCCGCGCGGGCCGCGCCGGGTACGACACCGCCGGCACGGTCGTCGTGCTCGCACCCGATCACGAGATCGAGAATGAGACGGCGGTGCGCAAGGCCGGCGACGACCCGAAGAAGCTCAAGAAGGTCGTCCGCAAGAAGGCGCCCGCCGGGTTCGTGACCTGGAGCGAGGTCTCGTTCGAGCGGCTCATCGTGGCCGTGCCCGAGGCACTGACGCCGCACCTGCAGCTCACCGCGGCGATGCTCATCAACGTCATCGCCCGCGGCGGCGACGTCGTCTCCGACATCCGCGCCCTCGTCTTCGACAACCACGAGTCCCGGGCGCGCCGGTTCGAGCTCGCCCGCCGCGCGCTCGAGATCCTGCGCACGCTCCGCGACGCCGACGTCGTGGTGATCGCGCCCACCGCCGACACGGCGGCACACCCGCTCGGCGTCGAGCTGCACCTCACGGTCGAGCTGCAGCCGAACTTCGCCCTCAACCAGCCGCTGTCGCCGTTCGCACTCGCGGCGATCGAGCTGCTCGACCCCGACGCTGCGCCCGGCACCGGCATCGCGACCGGCCACTACGCGCTCGACGTCGTCTCGGTCATCGAGTCGACGCTCGACGACCCGCGTCCGATCCTGTCGCAGCAGCAGTTCAAGGCCCGCGGAGAGGCGGTCGCCGCCATGAAGCAGGACGGCGTCGAGTACGAGCAGCGCATGGAGGCGCTCGAGGAGGTCACCTGGCCGAAGCCGCTCGACGACCTCCTGCACCAGGCCTTCGAGACCTTCGCCTCCAGTCAGCCCTGGGTGCGCGACTTCGAGCTCTCGCCGAAGTCGGTCGTGCGCGACATGTTCGAACGCAGCATGTCGTTCGGAGAATACGTCTCGTACTACCAGCTCGCCCGCAGCGAGGGGCTGGTGCTGCGCTACCTCTCCGACGCGTTCCGCGCGGTACGCCAGACCGTGCCCGACGACGCGAAGGACGAGGAGCTCTACGACGTCATCGAGTGGCTCGGCGAGCTCGTGCGCCAGGTCGACTCGAGCCTCGTCGACGAGTGGGCCGAGCTCATCGATCCCGCCGCCCACCTGCCCGAAGACGAGCGGGCGGTCGTGCCGCCGGCGCCGCCGTCGGTCGTCACGAACCGGCGTGCGTTCACGGTGCTCGTCCGCAACGAGCTCTTCCGCCGGGTGCAGCTCGCGGCGCTGGAGCGCGACGAGGAACTGGCGGAGCTCGACCCCGAGGCCGACTGGCCGGGAGTGCTCGACCGCTACTACGCGGAGCACGACGAGATCGGCACCGGGCCCGCGGCCCGCGCACCCCGCATGGTCGCCATCGACGAATCGGATGCCGCGAACGGCATGTGGCGCGTCGAGCAGACGATCGACGACCCGGCGGGCGACCACGACTGGCGCATCCGGGCCGACGTCGACCTCGAGGCTTCGGCCGAGGAGGGCCTCGCCGTCGTGCGCGTCACCGAGGTCGTGCGCCTGTAGTGCCGAGCGGGTTGAGGAGCGCAGCGTCTCGAAACCCCGTCGGTCGAGGAGCGCGCTCCTCGGTGGTCGAGTAGCGACGAAGGAGCGTGTCGAGGCAGCTCGCCCGGGTCTCGATACGCGTGCTCCTTCGTCGCTCGCTACTCGACCACCGAAGGGCGTGCCTACGCGACCGCGAGCATCCCCGCGGCGACCAGGGCGAGCGCGAGACCGACCCACTGCACGGGCGCGATGCGCTCGTTGAGCACGAGCGCGGCCAGCAGGATCGTGCCCGCCGGATACATCGCTCCGAGCACGGCCGCGATCGCGAGCTCGCCCGCGCGGATGCCGAGCAGGAGGAGCGTGTTCGCCGCGGCGTTCACGAGTCCGCACGCGATCGCGATGCGGAGGCCGGCCCGTCGGTCCGCCGAGACGCGCTCGACCGCGGTGAGCACGGGGGCGGTGCCCGTGCCGGCCGCGACGTCGGCGCGATCGGCGTCGATCGCCTGAGGTGCCTCGGCCCGGGGCATCCGTCTCGCCTTCGACCGTGCCCGAAGCGCGAGCGCGCCGGCGACCGCGAACATGATCGCAGTGGTGACCGCCGCGTTCACGAGCAGCGGCCAGAGGCCGCTCGCGTCGGACGTCCGGTCGATGATGATGAAGAACGCGCCGATCGCGGCGCCTGCGCCGATGCCCATGACGATGCCGGCGATGCTCGGCCGCACTGCGCCGCGCTCGGGCACGAAGCCGACGAGCACGACGGCGATGAGCGCGACGCCGAGCGCCCAGTACGCGAGCGGGCCGAGCGAACCGCCGGTCGCGAGCCCCCACACCATCGGCACGACGGCCGAGACGACCGCCGTGAGCGGCGAGAGGATCGACATCGGGCCGATCGCGAGGGTGGCGTAGAGCAGCCCGATCGCGACGGCGCCCGCCGCGCCCGCCGCGGCACCCCACCAGAGGTCGGCGGAGCTTGCGCTGCCGCCGATGAGCGGCGCGACGATCGCGAGGGTGATCAGGCCCGCGAGACCCGAGACGGCGGTCGCGAGCACGGCGCCGATGCGTTTCGCCGCGAGTCCGCCGAGGAAGTCGGCTGCGCCGAAGACGAACGCTCCGGTGAGCGAGAAGAGGGCGGTGAGCATGGTCGGTCAAGCGTATCCGGCTCGCGCATGTGCTCATCCGTGCGGGTCGCGCGATGGCCTCTGCTCATCTGCGCACGGTGTGTTCATTCCGTTATGAAATCGCGGCGAACAGGGCCTGAACCCCCTTGGCAGGGTCGGAGGCCGGATCTAGGCTACGGGACATCGCCCCGCCGCCGGCGCGCTCGACTCGGCGCCGTATCCGAGGTGGAGGCGGGGTCGTCCTATGAGGAGAGTCATGCAACGTCGCACAGTCAATTGCTTGTCCGCGGTGGCCTTGGCCGCTGCGGGCACGCTCGTCGCCGGGGTGCTCGGCACCGCGCCCGCGTTCGCCGCGGTCGACGGCTCGGGTGTCGTGATCAACGAGATCTACACGCGCGGTGGCAGCGCGAACCAGCCGTACCAGAACAAGTTCGTCGAGCTCTACAACCCGACCGACGCCGACGTATCGCTCTCGGGGTGGTCGATCCAGTACCGCTCCGCGACGAGCACCACACCCGCGAGCGGCGTCGGTGCGCTGAGCGGCACGATCAAGTCGGGCGGCTACTACCTCATCGGCCTGAACAGCAACGGCGGCACCGGCGCGGCGCTGCCGACCGTCGACGCGTCGTTCTCGGTGGCGCCGAGCGGCACGACCGGGTCGCTCTTCCTCGCGAAGACCGCATCGGCGATCAACCCCGGCAACGGTTCGGTCGTGAACAACCCGCAGGTCGCCGACTACGTCGGCTACGGCACTTCACTGAACTACGAGACGGCCGTCGCCGCGTACCCCGGGACCAACAGCGACCCCGGCAGCATCGTGCGCACGAACTTCAAGGACACCGACGACAACTCGAAGGACTTCTCCTTCACGTCGAACCCCACCCCGCAGAACTCGGGCAGCCCGGGCGGGCCGGTGCTCCCCGTCGCGAAGACGATCGCCGAGGTCCAGGGCACCGACGTCGCGGCCAGCCCGCTCGTCGGCAAGGCCGTCGTGACCGAAGGCGTCGTCACCGCCGATCACCGTGTCGGCGGCTACGACGGCATCTACATCCAGACGCCCGGCCCCGACACCACGCCCAAGGCCTCCGACGGCGTGTTCGTCTACCTGCACGGCGAGAACCCCGACGTCGCGATCGGCGACAGGGTGCGCGTCACGGGCGTCGTCGAGGAGTTCAACGGCCAGACGCAGATCAAGCCCGCGACGGCCGCCGACGTCGAGCTCGTCCAGGCCGGCGTCGGAGTGCCCGCCCCGACGAAGCTCCCCGCGACCGCCGTCGGCAACGCGGCCCGCGAGGTGTTCGAAGGCATGCTCGTCGTCCCCGACGGCACCTACAAGGTGATCTCGAGCCACAACCTCAACCGCTTCGGCGAGCTCTGGCTGAACGCAGGCAGCGCGATGCCGGTCAAGTCGACCGAGACGCAGCTGCCGAACACCAAGGGCGCGAGCGACATCGCTGCGGCCAACAAGGCGAGCCGCATCCTGCTCGACGACGGCTACAGCATCGCCGTGCGCAACTCGAACGGCACCGACAACCCGGCGCACCCGGGCGACCAGCCGTACTTCACCAAGGGCACGGTCGTGCGCAACGGCGACACCGTGAAGTTCCCGACCGCCGGCTACGTGCTCGGCTGGGGCTTCAACGAGTGGCGCCTGCAGCCGACGACGCCGATCAACGACGCGAGCCCCGCGTCGCTGAAGCCGACCTACACCGCGACCAACCCGCGCCCCGCGGTTCCCGCGGTCGGCGGCGACATCACGGTCGCGTCGTTCAACGTGCTCAACTACTTCACGACGCTCACGTCGGAGAACCCCGAGGCGCGCGGCGCCGACACCGCCGAGGAGTTCGCGGTGCAGAAGGCCAAGATCGTGAAGGCGATCAACAGCCTCGATGCCGACATCGTCGCCCTGCAGGAGATCGAGAACTCGGCCGCCCTCGGCGAGACTCCCGACGAGGCGCTCGCGAACCTCGTCGCCGGCCTCAACTCGGCCGCCGGCGCCGGCACGTGGAAGTACGTGAAGACCCCCGACGTGCTGCACGACCCGGCGATCACCGACGTCATCACGAACGCGATCATCTACAAGCCCGCCTCGGTCAAGCCGAGCGGCGACCCGCAAACGATCGTCGACGAGACCGTGTGGGACATCGCGCGTGAGCCGATCGCCCAGACGTTCAAGTACGGCAAGCAGTTCGTCACGGTCATCGCGAACCACTTCAAGTCGAAGAGCGGCACCGACCCGACACCCCAGCCGGGCCAGGACGCCTTCAACGACGAGCGCGTCGCCCAGGCGAAGTCGCTGCTCGCGTTCGCGAACTCGCTCTCGGAGGACCGCAAGAACGCGATCTACCTCGTCGGCGACTTCAACTCGTACGCCAAGGAGGACCCGATCAAGGTCTTCACCGACGCGGGCTGGAGCGACCTCGTCTTCCAGAGGGCGCGCGGACAGTACACCTACACGTTCGACGGTGAGCTCGGCTCGCTCGACCACGTGATCGCGTCGCCGGCCGCGGCGAGCCGCGTGCAGAAGGTCGGCGTCTGGTCGATCAACTCGCCCGAGTGGGCGGGTCGCGAGTACTGGGGCCCCGCTGCCGAGACGGTCGCCGAGGCGACCCCGTTCCGCTCGAGCGACCACGACCCGATCCTCGTCGGCGTCGGGTCTGAAGGCGTGCCCGGCAAGGTCGACATCGACCTCGTCACGGTCAACGACTTCCACGGTCGCATCGAGCAGTCGGCGCCGTCGGGCGGCATCGCGGCGCTCTCGACTGCGGTGAAGCAGATCCGCGCCGGCAACCCGAACACCGTGTTCGCGGCCGCCGGTGACATGATCGGCGCCTCGACGTTCACGTCCTTCATCCAGAAGGACGAGCCGACCATCAAGGCGCTGAACGCGGCCGGACTCGACGTCAGCTCGGTGGGCAACCACGAGTTCGACCAGGGCTTCGCCGACCTCACCGACCGCGTCATGCCGATGGCCGACTGGGAGTACCTCGGTGCGAACATCCGCGACAAGGCGACCGGCGCTGCGGCGCTGCCCGAGTACTACACCGAGACGTTCGACGGCGTGACCATCGGCTTCGTCGGTGCGGTCACCGACGAGCTCGAGTCGCTCGTGAGCCCCGCCGGCATCGCCGACATCTCGGTCGAAGACCCGACCGAGGCGATCAACCGCGTCGCCGCTCAGCTGAGCGACGGCAAGGACGAGAACGGCGAGGCCGACATCGTGGTGGCGCTCGTGCACGAGGGTGCGGCGACGACCGACATCTCGAGCGCGACCGACGCGTCGTCGCGCTTCGGCAAGATCGTCATGGGTGTCACGTCGAACGTCGACGCGATCGTCTCGGGCCACACGCACCTCGCGTACAACCACGTGGTGACGCGTGCCGACCACCAGCCGATGCCGGTCATCTCGAGCGGTCAGTACGGCGAGCGGTACAGCAAGATGGACATCCAGTACGACCGCAAGACGAAGTCGTTCACGATGAAGAACGAGCTGTTCACCCTCATGGACGGCACGACGCCGCTCTTCGCCGACGACCCGGCCGTCAAGCCGATCGTCGACGACGCGGTCAAGGTCGCGAACGAGCTGGGCAGCGTCAAGCTCGGCACGGCGAACGGCGCCTTCGGGCGGGCCGTCGCGTCCGACCCGACGGGTGCCCCGTCGTTCCCCGAGAACCGCGGTGGCGAGTCCACGCTCGGCAACCTCGTCGCCGACGCCCAGCTCTGGTCGCTGAACGCCGACGGCAGCCGCAAGGTCGACGTGGCGTTCATGAACCCGGGCGGTCTCCGGGCCGACCTGGCCTCGGGTGACGTCACCTACCGCCAGGCCGCCAACGTGCAGCCGTTCGCGAACACCCTCGTGACGCTCAACCTCACCGGTGCGCAGATCAAGCAGGTGCTCGAGGAGCAGTGGCAGCCGGCCGGTTCGTCGCGTCCGTTCCTGAAGCTCGGCCTCAACAAGGAGTTCACGTACACCTACGACCCGACCGCCGACGCCGGTTCGCACATCACCCAGATGTGGCTGAACGGCGAGCCGGTCGACCTCGCGGCAACGTACCTGGTCGGCGCGAACTCGTTCCTCGCCGCGGGCGGAGACAACTTCTTCACCCTTGGCAAGGGCACGAACAAGGCCGACTCGGGCAAGATCGACCTGCAGTCGATGGTGGACTACCTCGCAGCGGCGCCCGACCAGACCGTCACGCCCGACACGGCGCAGCGCGCGGTCGGAGTCGACGTACAGGGCGACGGCACGTACGCACCCGGTGAGACCGTCACGGTGAAGCTGTCGTCGCTCGACTTCAGCCGCTCCGAGACGGGCGCCGGCACCGTCGTGATCTCGCAGGGCGGTACGAACCTCACCGACGCCGCCGTCGACCGGGCCTACACCCCGCTGGTCGACGAGATCGGCAAGGCGACGGTCACGTTCGCGGTTCCCGCGGGCGCGAGCGGTCCGACCGTGTTCGACATCACGGTGCCCGCCACGGGCACGGTGAGCTCGTTCACGCTCAACGTCGGCTGACCCGAATCCGACGCGACGAGGGCCGGGTGCGCGAGCACCCGGCCCTCGCCGTTCCCGTCGTCGCGATCGCGGTGACTCATCCTCCACAGCCGGTCGGATGCCGCGGGGTCGCGCGCACGTCGTCGAAGCCGGTCGTCCGTCGGAGGCGCTCGGTAGACTCACCGGGTGAGCTGGAGCGCCGAACCCGACTGGACCGACGAGGTCCCGTTCGACCCCGACGAACTGGCGCCGCCGCCCGATGATGAGTGGGCCCCTCCGCCTCCGCCCGACGAGTATCGGGGCGGCGCGGTCGAGTGGTCGGCACCCGCGCCCACAGGCGGGCCCTCGGCGAGTGCGCCCGCGGCTCGTCCCGGGCACCCTTCGGCGGGCGATGCCGTCCGTCACGAGGCATCCGGCCTGCAGCGCCCCGCCGTCGCCGCGCCGGCTCGATTCGAGAGCGCCCTCGACGCACTGCACACCGTCTTCGGCTACGAGTCGTTCCGCGGCGAGCAGGCGGCGATCATCGACCAGGTCGCGAACGGCGGCGACGCCGTGGTGCTCATGCCGACCGGCGGCGGCAAGAGCCTCTGCTACCAGGTGCCGGCGCTCCTTCGCGAGGGCACGGGCATCGTCGTGTCGCCCCTGATCGCACTCATGCACGACCAGGTCGACGCGCTCGTGCGCAACGGTGTGCGCGCCGCCTACCTCAACTCGAGCCAGCAGCCGGGTGAGCGCGCCGCCGTCGAGCGGGCCTACCTCGCTGGCGAGCTCGACCTGCTCTACATCGCTCCCGAGCGGCTCAACACCGAGTCGGCGAAGCAACTGCTCGCGAAGGGCACGGTCGCCCTCTTCGCGATCGACGAGGCGCACTGCGTCGCGCAGTGGGGCCACGACTTCCGCCCCGACTACCTCGCGCTCTCCGAGCTCGCCGAGCGGTGGCCCGACGTGCCGCGCATCGCGCTCACGGCGACGGCGACCGAGCAGACGCACCGCGAGATCACCGAACGGCTGAGCCTCGGTGCCGCGAAGCACTTCGTGTCGAGCTTCGACCGGCCGAACATCCAGTACCGCATCGCCCCGAAGCTCGAGGTGCGCAAGCAGTTGCTCGACTTCGTGCGCAGCGAGGGCGTCGACGCCGACGGCAACGCGGTGCCGGGCATCGTCTACGCGCTGAGCCGCGCGAGCACCGAGAAGATCGCGGCGTTCCTCGCCGCCAACGGCGTCAACGCCCTGCCGTACCATGCGGGCCTCGACCCCGAGCTGCGGCGTTCGACGCAAGACCGGTTCCTTCGCGAAGACGGCATCGTCGTCGTCGCGACGATCGCGTTCGGCATGGGCATCGACAAGCCCGACGTGCGCTTCGTCGCCCACGTCGACCTGCCGAAGTCGGTCGAGGGCTACTACCAGGAGACGGGGCGCGCCGGCCGCGACGGTGCGCCCGCGACCGCGTGGCTCGCCTACGGCCTGCAAGACGTCGTGCAGCAGCGGCGCATGATCGACGAGAGTCCCGGCGACCTCGCGCACCGGCGCCGCATGTCGGCGCACCTCGACGCGATGCTCGCCCTCTGCGAGACGGTGCAGTGCCGCCGGCAGAACCTGCTCGCGTACTTCGGCGAGCAGTCCGAGCCGTGCGGCAACTGCGATACGTGCCTCGAACCGCCCGCCTCGTGGGACGGCACGGTGCCCGCGCAGAAGCTCATGTCGACGATCGTTCGGCTCAAGCGCGAGCGGCGCCAGCAGTTCGGTGCCGGTCACCTCGTCGACATCCTGCGCGGCAAAGAGACGCCGCGCGTGCGCCAGTACGGCCACGACACGCTCTCGACCTGGGGCCTCGGCCAAGACCTCAGCGAGCAGCAGTGGCGCGGCGTCGTGCGCCAACTGCTCGCGCAGGGCCTGCTCGCCACCCAGGGCGAGTACGGCACCCTCGCGATCACCGACGCCGCGAGCGAGGTGCTCGCGGGCGGGCGCAGCGTCATGCTCCGCACCGAGGTCGAGCGCGCGCCGCGGTCGCGGGCGAAGGCTGCGCCGGCCGCGGCCGACCTCGAGCCGGCGCAGGCCGAGCTCTTCGAGCGGCTGCGCACCTGGCGGGCGGGCGAGGCCCGCGAGCAGGGCGTCCCGGCGTACATCGTCTTCGGCGATGCGACGCTGCGCGCCGTCGCGGTGGCGAAGCCGACCAGCCTCGGCGAGCTCGACGGCATCACCGGCATCGGCGCCAAGAAGCGCGAGGCCTACGGCGAGGCGCTCATCGCCGTCGTCGGCGGCTGAGCGCTCACGAGCGTCGCGCCTCGGGCACGACGAGGTCGTCGAAGTGCACCCGCAGGTGCTCGCCGACCCCGATCGCCGGGTCGTAGAGCCACTGCACCTGCAGCCCGTCCCACGTCGCCAGGAGCCACGCCGCCTCACGCACCGGATCCCGGTCGGGGCGCAGCGCGCCCTCGGCGCGCAGCCGGAGGAACAGGTCGCCGAAGTACCGCCGGCTCTCCCGGAACCGGCGGGCGAAGTAGTCATGGGCCGGATGCCCCGGGGTCGCCCCCTCGCAGGAGAGCACGGCGTACAGCTCGATGAGCCCGGGTTCCGACCGGGCGGTGCGGTCGGCCGCATCGGCGAGTCGGTAGAGTCCGTCGACCGCGGTCGCGCCTGCGGGCTCGGGTGAGATCGTCCGCCGGTCGCGCAGTCGCAGCACCGCGGTCAGCAGCTCGTCCTTCGAGGTGATGTGGTGCACGAGCGTCGCCTTCGACATGCCGGCGTGCTCGGCCAGTTCGCGCAGGCTGGTGCCGTGGTAGCCGCCCTTGGCGAAGAGCTCGATGGCGCTCGCCGTGATCTGCGCTCGTCGCTCGCGACCGATGCGACCGGCGTGCTCCGACGCGCCGAGCGGCGGCTCGGGCGGCTCGTCATCGATGATCACCGTCGGTGGGACCCGTCGTGCCGGCGTCGTCGCCTCGCGCGGTTCGTCGGCGGGGGCGAGCCCGAGCAGCCATCGCTCGTAGTGCGCCAGCTGGTCGACGACGTCGATGGCCGGGTCATAGCGCTGCTGCAACTGCAGGCCGTCCCAGGCGGCGACGACGAGCGCCGCGTGCGCCTCGGGCGCGAGGCCCGGTCGCACGGGCGCAGTCGCGAGCTGTTCGGCGATCGCGGACCGCACGCGGGCGTATCGCTCGCGCAGGTGTTCGTGCGCGGGATGGCTGGGGCTCGTGGCCTCGCCCGACAGGGCGGTGTAGAGCTCGAGGTAGCCCGGCGTCGTGGCGTTGCGCGCGGCCAGCGCTGCGAAGCCGAGCGAGTCGGGGCCGGGTTCGAGCCGGTCGATCCACTCGGTGTTCGCCCGGTCGAGCTGCTCGACGACCGCCCCGAGCAGCGTCTCCTTCGAGCTGAAGTGGCGCAGCAGCCCGGGGTGCGTGATGCCGGCCTGCGCGGCGATGTCCCGCAACGACACCGAGGCGATGCCGCCGGTGACGAACGCCGCGGTCGCGGTGTCGATGATGCGCGAGCGCGTCGCGGTCGATCGCGCCTGACGCGTGGGTGCCGAAGCGTCGCCGAACGCGGCCGGCGGGCGCTGGGCCGGCCCCGAACTCATCGGGCGCTCCTCATCGCTTCGAGGCTACCCGTGCCCGCGGCATCCACGATTGTTACCATTCGGTCGAAAATCAGCTAGGCTCTCGCCAACCCGAACGTCGCACCCATCTCTGCACCCGACAACAGACCCCCGAAAGGACTCGATGACGATGACGTCACGTCGCCTCATCCGCATCGCCGCCGCCGGCACCGTCGCTGTGGCCGCCATGTGCTCGCTCGCCGCCTTCTCGGCGCCGACCGCCCTCGACACGGCGCAGGCCGCTGCACCGACCAAAATCGACCGCGCGAGTACGGCCGACAAGGCCGGCCAGAAGCCGAAGGGCAAGACCGTCACGATCTACCTGACCCGGCACGGCGAGACGATGCTGAACGCTCTCGACCGCGTGCAGGGCTGGTCGGACTCGCCGCTCACCGACGAGGGGCGCGCCGTCGCCGAGCACCTCGGCGCAGGGCTGGCCGAAGCGGGCGTCGACTTCGAGGCCGCCTACTCGGCCGACATGGTGCGCCACTTCGAGACGGCGTCGATCGCGCTCGGCGAGCTCGCCTACTCCGGCGACATCGTGCGCGACGAGCGGCTCCGCGAGATCGCGTTCGGCAAGTACGAGGGCGGCGACGGACTCGAGATGTGGAACGACATCGCGGTCGAGCTCGGCTACGCCGATGTCGGCGAGATGTTCTCCGACGAGGCGTTCGACATGAACGCGGCCCTCGAGGCGATGGCCCGCCTCAACGAGGGCTCGGGCCTGAAGGCCGAGACGCCCGGCGAGGTCGCCGACCGTGCGCTGGCCGCACTCGACGACATCGCCGCGAAGCAGTCGAAGAAGGGCGGCGACGTGCTCGTGGTCTCGAGCGGCATCACGATCATCGCCGCGCTCGACGCGCTCGGCGCCGACCTCAGCGAGGTCGTCGAGGGCATCGAGAACGGCGCGGTCTCCGAGCTCCAGTATCGCGGCGGCGAGTGGAAGGTGCTCACCGTCAACGACCTCGGCTACGTCGAGGCCGGGGCGAACTGACCGTGACCGACCTGACCGTGACCGACCTGCAGCACACGGCGCCCGCGCTCGTGGACACCCGCTACCTCGACGCGAGCCTGCCCGTCTCCGAGCGCGTCGAGATCCTGCTCGCGCAGATGACGCTCGAGGAGAAGGCGGGCCTGCTCTTCCAGACGGTGATCGCGATCAACCCCGACGGCACGCTCGTCGAGCCGGCAGCCGGCGACGCCGCCGACACCCCCGCCGCCGACACCCCCGCCGCCGACTCGACCGACCACCTCGTCAACGGCCTCCACCTGAACCACTTCAACATCCACCAGGCCCCCACCGACCCGGGCCTGTTCGCCGAGTGGCACAACCGCCTGCAGGAGGTCGCCGCGGCGACCCGGCTCGGCATCCCGGTGACGATCTCGTCCGACCCGCGCAACTCCTACAGCGACAACCCGCTCGCCGCGCTCTTCGCCGGCGCGTTCTCGGTGTGGCCCGAGCCCATGGGCCTCGCCGCGATCGGCGACGAGGCGACCGTCGAGCGCTTCGCCGACATCGCCCGGCAGGAGTACACGGCCGTGGGCATCCGCGTGGCGCTGCACCCGCAGATCGACCTCGCCACCGAGCCGCGCTGGTCGCGTGCACTGCAGACGTTCGGCGAGGACGTCGAGCTCGCGAGCCGCCTCGGCGCCGCCTACATCCGCGGCTTCCAGGGCGAGACGCTCGGGGCCGACTCGGTCGCGACCATGACCAAGCACTTCCCGGGCGGCGGGCCGCAGCGAGACGGCGAGGACCCGCACTTCGCGCACGGACGCGAGCAGGTCTACCCGGGCGGCGAGTTCGAGCTGCACCTCAAGCCCTTCGAGGCGGCGTTCGAGGCCGGCACGAGCCAGATCATGCCGTACTACGGCATGCCCGTCGGCACCGAGTACGAGGAGGTCGGCTTCGGGTTCAACAAGTCGGTCATCACGGGGCTCCTGCGCGCCCGCTACGGCTTCGACGGCATCGTCTGCACCGACTGGGGGCTCATCAACGACGACGACATCATGGGCGAGCCGTTCCCGGCGCGCGCGTGGGGCGTCGAGCACCTCAGCCCGCGCGAGCGCGTCAAGAAGGTCATCGACGCCGGCTGCGACCAGTTCGGCGGCGAGGCCTGCCCCGAGCTCGTCGTCGGGCTCGTGCGCGACGGCGAGATCAGTGAAGAGCGGGTGGATGCCTCGGCCCGACGGCTCCTCCGCGAGAAGTTCGTGCTCGGACTCTTCGACCGCCGCTTCGTCGACGTCGAGGCCGCACGTCGCGTCGTCGGCTCCGCCGAGTTCGTCGAGGCCGGGCGGGCCGCGCAGCGGGCGGCGATCACCCTGCTCGTCAACACCGAGCAGGCGGATGCCTCGCCCGCGGCATCCTCGCCGACCCTGCCGATCGCGCGCGGACTGAAGCTCTACGTCGAGGGCATCGAACGCGACGTCGCTGCCGAGTACGGCGAGGTCGTCGACACGCCGGCCGAGGCCGAGGTCGCGATCCTGCGCCTCGCCGCCCCGTTCGAGGAGCGGCCGACGTTCTTCGAGAACTTCTTCCACTCGGGCTCGCTCGACTTCCCGGCCGGGGTGCTCGATCACCTGCGCGAGGTCGCGGCCGCGGTGCCGACCGTCGTCGACGTGTTCCTCGACCGGCCGGCGATCCTGACCCCGATCGTCGACGAGGTCGCGGCCCTCACCGCGAACTGGGGCGCCGACGCGCACGCCCTCCTCGACGTGCTGACCGGGGCCGCCGAGCCGCGCGGCAGCCTGCCGTTCGACCTGCCGCGCAGCATGGCCGCGGTCGAGGCGAGCCGTCCCGACGTGCCGTTCGACACGGCCGACCCGCTGTTCCGGCACGGGCACGGCCTGCGCTACTCGGCGGCGAATCGTCGCTAGCATCGCAGCATGGGAGCCGTGAAACGCCCGGGTGGCGTGACGTTCATCGCCGTGCTGGTCTGGATCTCGGGGCTGCTCGACATCATCGGCGGCACCATCCTGCTCTTCCAGACGAGCGTCGCCGCGACCGTCGAGTCGTTCGGCGGTGCGAGCCAGCTCATCGCATCGGCGATCGTGTCGATCCTCATCGGCGTCGTCGTCATGATCGTCGCGGCGGGCCTGCTGCGCGGCAGCTCGGCGGCGCGCCTCGTCGTGACGATCATCGAGGTGATCTCGATCGCCTCGTCGATCTTCCTCGCGATCGCCTATCCGGCCGGTGCGATCGGCGAGTACCTCAGCGCCGTGATCTCGGTCATCGTGATCGCGATGCTCTGGACCCGGCGAGCGAGCGCGTTCTTCCGCGACTGAGTGCGATTGTGGATGCCACTGCGTCGGCGTGGCCCCGCTTTGTAGAGGGCGTACAGTGCCCGTCGGAGGCGTCCGGCGCTCGTTTGTAGGGCGCGAACGCACCGTTTCGGGGTACGGGAGCGCCGTCCTACCGTGGAGAGAGGTTCAGCGACGCCGGGGGTCCAGCGCCGCCATGTCACGCACACCGACTCCACACGAAGGACGAGACCGACGATGGTTGACACCGCACCACGCACCTCGAAGGCGCGCGCCGAGCAGGCCGCGCCCGCACGCAACGCCGCCGCCACGAGCGGCGCGGCGCCCGCGAACGGCGCCCGCCCCGCGGCATCCGGCCAGCCGAGCATCGATGTCGAGCAGCTGGGCCGGCAGTTGCTCGGCACCTGGGCCGACATCCGCATCGCCTCGCGCGAGCGCGCCGCCCGGCCCGACCTGCAGCGCATCGAGGGCCAGCCGATGGCGGAGCACCGGGAGCGCGTGCTGGGCCAGCTGAAGCTCCTCGTCGAGGAGGGGGCCGTGCACCGCGCGTTCCCGAAGTCGCTCGGCGGCCAGGAGGACCACGGCGGCAACATCGCCGCGTTCGAAGAGCTCGTCATGGCCGACCCGAGCCTGCAGATCAAGTCGGGTGTGCAGTGGGGCCTCTTCGGCGCCGCCGTGCTGCACCTCGGCACGAAGCCGCACCACGACAAGTGGCTGCCCGCGATCATGTCGCTGGAGGTGCCCGGCGCCTTCGCCATGACCGAGATCGGGCACGGCTCCGACGTCGCCTCGATCGCGACGACGGCGACCTACGACGAGGAGACCGAGGAGTTCGTCATCCACACGCCGTTCCGTGCGGCGTGGAAGGAGTTCCTCGGCAACGCGGGCCTGCACGGCAAGCACGCGACCGTGTTCGCGCAGCTCATCACCAAGGGCGTCAACCACGGCGTGCACTGCTTCTACGTGCCGATCCGCGACGACGAGGGCGAGTTCCTGCCGGGCGTCGGCGGCGAGGACGACGGCCTCAAGGGCGGCCTCAACGGCATCGACAACGGGCGCCTGCACTTCACGAACGTGCGCATCCCGCGCGAGAACCTGCTCAACCGCTACGGCGACGTCGCCCCCGACGGCACCTATTCGTCGCCGATCGAGAGCCCCGGCCGCCGCTTCTTCACGATGCTCGGCACGCTCGTGCAGGGCCGTGTCTCGCTCGACGGCGCCTCGACCGTCGCGAGCGCGATGGGCCTCGCGATCGCGATCACCTACGGCAACCAGCGCCGCCAGTTCACCGCGTCGAGCGACACCGACGAAGAGGTGCTGCTCGACTACCAGCGTCACCAGCGCCGCCTGCTGCCGCGTCTCGCGACGACCTACGCCCAGTACTTCGCGCACGACGAGTTCCTCGTGAAGTTCGACGCCGTGTTCAGCGGCAAGGCCGACACCGACGACGACCGCCAGGACCTCGAGACCATCGCCGCCGCGTTGAAGCCCCTCTCGACGTGGCACGCGCTCGACACCCTGCAGGAGGCGCGCGAGGCCTGCGGCGGCGCCGGCTTCATCGCCGAGAACCGCATCGTGGGCCTGCGCCAGGACCTCGACATCTACGTGACGTTCGAGGGCGACAACAACGTGCTGCTGCAGCTCGTCGCCAAGCGCCTGCTCACCGACTTCTCGAAGCAGTTCAAGAACGCCGACGCCGGGGCCATGGCGCGCTACGTCGTCGCGCAGACCGCCGAGCGCGCGTACCACGGCACGGGCCTGCGCCGCCTCGGCCAGACGATCGCCGACTTCGGCTCGACCGCCCGCTCGGTGAGCGAGCTGCGCGACGAGGAGACGCAGCGGGAGCTGCTCACCGACCGCGTCGAGACGATGATCGCCGAGATCGCCGGGCGCCTGCGCGACGCGCGCAAGCTGCCCAAGGCCGACGCGGCCGCGGCGTTCAACCGCAACCAGAACGAGCTCATCGAGGCGGCCCGCGCCCACGGCGAGCTGCTGCAGTGGGAGGCCTTCACCCGGGGTCTCGCGCAGACGACCGACCCGGGCACGAAGCAGGTGCTCACGTGGGTGCGCGACCTGTTCGGCCTCGGCCTGCTCGAGAAGCACCTCGCGTGGTACCTCATCAACGGCCGCCTGTCGCCGCAGCGCGCCCAGGCCGTGACCGCCTACATCGACCGGCTCATCGAGCGCCTGCGCCCGCACGCGCAGGACCTGGTCGACGCGTTCGGCTTCAAGCCCGAGCACCTGCGCGCGACGATCGCGACCGGCATCGAGCAGGAGCGCCAGGACGAGGCGCGCGCCTACTTCGACGCGCAGCGCAAGGCCGGCACCCTGCCGGTGCCCGAGAAGTCGAAGGCCAAGAAGAAGAAGTAGCGCCGCAGGCGTCGAGCGGCGAGGGCCGGGGCATCCATGATCGGGATGCTCCGGCCCTCGCCCGTTCGCGCCGGGCGGCGTCGGCCCGGCAGACTGTGGGCATGGCTCGCTTCCTCCGCATCCTCGCCGCCGTCGTCGCGGTGCTCGCGCTCGTCGTGGTCGTCTTCCTCGTCTACGCGCACACGGTGATGCAGGGCGAGCGCCCGGCCGCGCTCGAGGCGTGGCGCGACGACGCGGTCGAGATCACGAGCACCGACGTGGGCATCGTGATCGAGCCCGTCGAGGGCGCGACGGGGGAGGGGCTCGTGTTCATCCCGGGCGCGAAGGTCGACCCGTACGCGTACCTGTACAAGCTGTCGGGCGTGGCCGAGGCGTCGGGGCTGACGGTCGTGATCACGAAGCCCACGCTCAACCTCGCGTTCTTCGATCAGCGGCCGCTGTCGACGTTCACCGCCCTCGCACCCGAGGTCGACGAGTGGTACGTCGGCGGGCACTCGCTCGGCGGGGTGCGTGCGTGCCAACTCGCGGGCGGCGGGTCGGATGCCGCGGGCGAGCCGTCGGTCGTCGGGCTCGTGCTCTTCGGCTCGTACTGTGCGAACGACCTCAGCGAGTCCGGACTCGACGTGCTGAGCATCTCGGGGGCGAACGACGGACTGTCGACGCCCGAGAAGATCGCGGCGGCCGCTCCGTTGCTGCCCGCCGACACCGAGTTCGTCGAGCTCGCGGGCGTGAACCACGCCGACTTCGGCGACTACGGCGCACAGCCCGGCGACGGGGTGTCGACGCGTGACGACGCCGAGGTGCGCGCCGAGCTCGGCACGGTCGTCGCCGAGTTCGTCGGCTGAGGCCGGCACGCGTCAGTCTGAACACCGTGAGGCGTACGCAGAATGTAGGCTAGCGCGCATGCCCGCTGATTCCACGGGGCTCGGCGAGCCCGACCTCACCCTGCGACTGCTCTGGCGCGAGCGGCTGGGACGGCCCGTCGGCACCCGCGGCCCGAAGCAGCGTTCGAGCGTCGACGAGGTCGTCGAGGCCGCTGTGCTGCTCGCCGACGATGAGGGGCTCGAGGCGCTCTCGATGCGCCGCATCGCCGACCGGCTCGGCATGAAGCCGATGTCGGTCTACACGTATGTGCCCGGCCGCGCCGAGCTCATCGAGCTCATGGTCGACCACGTCGCGGGCGAGGTGCCGCTGCCGGTCGCGACCGGGTCGCTGCGCGACCGGTTGGCGCTCATTGCCCGCCTGCAGTGGAACGAGTACCTGCGCCACCCGTGGTTGCTCGCGATCGACACGAGCCGTCCGCCGCTCGGCCCGCACATCTCGGACCACTGGGAGTGGTGCCTGCGCGCGATCGACGGCTTCGGGTTCGACGACGTCGACCTCGACCGGGTGCTCACGATGCTGCTCGGCTTCGTCGCCGGCCCCGCCCGTGCGCACCTCGACGCCGAGCGCCTGCAGCGGGCCTCGGCCGAGTCCGACGACGACTGGTGGGAGCGCAACGCGCCGCTGCTCGACCGCATCATGGATCCCGAGCGCTACCCCGTCTCGGGTCGCGTCGGGCAGGCCGCGGGCGCGATCGACGTCGCGCCGCCGACTGAGGCGTTCGAGTTCGCCCTCGCCCGCCTCATCGACGGCATCGAGGCGTACCTCGCGACCACCACCGCTGGTTGAGGAGCGCCGACGCGCAGCGGCGACGCGTCTCGAAACCCGCTCGAGAACTCAGCTGTCGGCCGGAGGCTTCATGATGAGGCCGGCGACCGCACCCACGACGAGGCCGGCCGGCAGCCAGAGCCAGAACGTCGTCCACAGGCTCACGACCACGCCGATGATGAGCCCCACGATGAGGCCCACGATGAGCTGCTTGCGGCGGGCGGCGGGTGACGGGCTGGGGGATTCGGCCATGCTCCAAGCCTAGGCGCCGCACGCTCGCGTCAGATGAGCCCGAGCGAACGCACCGCCTCGCGCTCGTCGGCGAGCTCGGCCACGGATGCCTCGATGCGATGCCGCGCGAACGCGTCGAGCTCGAGTCCCGGCACGATGCGCCAGGCGCCGTCGACCGACTCGACCGGGAACGACGAGATGAGCCCCTCGGGCACACCGTACGACCCGTCGGAGACGACGGCGGCGCTCGTCCACCCGTTCGGCGTGCCGCCGACCCAGTCGCGCACGTGGTCGATCGTCGCGGCCGCCGCCGACGCGACCGACGACGAGCCGCGCACCTCGATGATCTCGGCGCCGCGCTTGGCGACCCGCGGAATGAACTCGTCGACGAGCCACTCGCGGTAGCCGTCGGTGCCGAACCGGGCGGTGAGGAGGGCCGGCACGGAGTCGCCGGCGGCGGTCGCGTGCGCGAGGTCGGGGAACTGCGAGGCCGAGTGGTTGCCCCAGATCGTGACGCCGCGCAGGTCGGCGACGGGGGTGTCGACCGTGACCGCGAGCTGACCCAGGGCTCGATTGTGGTCGAGTCTCGTGAGCGCGGTGAAACGTTCGGCCGGGACATCCGGAGCATTCGAGGCGGCGATGAGCGCGTTCGTGTTGGCCGGGTTGCCGACGACCACGACGCGGATGTCGTCGGCGGCGCCGGCGTTGATCGCCGCGCCCTGCGGGCCGAAGATGCCGCCGTTCGCGGCGAGCAGGTCGCCGCGCTCCATGCCTGCGGTGCGCGGGCGAGCGCCGACGAGGAGGCCGACGTTCGCCCCCGAGAAGGCGGCCTTCGCATCGTCGTAGACCTCGACGTGGCGCAGCAGCGGGAACGCCGAGTCCTGCAGTTCGAGGGCCGCACCCTCGGCGGCGCGCACGCCCTGCGGGATCTCGAGCAGGTTGAGCCGCACCGGGGTGTCGGGGCCGAGCATCGCCCCGGAGGCGATGCGGAACAGGAGCGCGTATCCGATCTGTCCGCCGGCGCCCGTGAGCGTGACGGTGACCGGCTTCGTCGAAGCCATACCGAGAGCCTAACCGTGTGTCGACCCGCGGCCGCCCTGCGCCGATCGACCGCCCGTTGTCAACCCGCTGCCCGCTGCGGCGCGGCATCGGCCCGCCGCATCCGCCGATCGCTACCGTTGCCGCATGCGAGAGATGTATCCGGAGATCGAGCCGCTGGAGACCGGCATGCTCGACGTGGGGGACGGACAGCACATCTACTGGGAGGTGTCGGGCAACCGCCACGGCAAGCCGGTGGTGTTCCTGCACGGCGGTCCCGGTGGCGGCACGTCGCCGTCGCACCGCCGCCTCTTCGACCCCGAGCGGTACCGCATCGTGCTGTTCGACCAGCGCGGCTGCGGGCTGTCGATCCCGCACGCCTCCGAGCCCGAGGCCGATCTCTCGGCCAACACGACGTGGCACCTCGTCGCCGATATGGAACGGCTGCGGGCCCACCTCGGCATCGACCGCTGGCAGGTGTTCGGCGGCTCGTGGGGCAGCGGCCTCGCGCTCGCCTACGCGCAGACCCATCCTGAACGCGTCACCGAGCTCGTGCTGCGCGGCATCTTCACGCTGCGGCGGTCGGAACTCGACTGGTTCTACGAGGGTGGCGCGTCGGCGCTCTTCCCCGACCTGTGGGAGGAGTTCGTCGCCCCGATCGACCCAGCCGACCGAGCCCACCTCATCGAGGCGTACGGGCGGCTCCTCGCCGATCCTCGCCCCGAGGTGCACGAGCCCGCGGCCATCGCGTGGTCGCGCTGGGAGTCGTCGACGATCACGCTCCTGCCGCAGGCCGAGAACATCGCCCGCTTCACGGCGCCCGAGTACGCCACGGCGTTCGCCCGCATCGAGAACCACTACTTCCGGCACGGCGGCTGGTGGGAGGAGGGGCAGCTCATCCGCGACGCGACGCGGCTGCGCGACATCCCCGCCGTCATCGTGCAGGGCCGGTACGACGTGTGCACGCCCGTGATGACCGCGTGGGACCTGCACCTCGCGTGGCCGGAGGCCGAGTTCATCATCGTCGACGACGCGGGCCACGCGTTCGACGAACCCGGCATCCTCGACGCGCTCATCACGGCGACCGACCGGTTCGCCGAGGAGGGCGCCGTGCTGTCGTCGTCGTCCGGCACGGGTGAGGGCGGTGGCGCGCTCGCCGAAGATTATCCGGCGCCCCCTGAGCCTGTCGATGGGGCAGCGGACGCGCCGGCGTCGGAGTAGCGTCGGCTCATGACGTTCGATCCGAATGCGGACATCTCGCGGGGCAAGGCCTCGAAGCGGGGGCGCAACACGGGCATCGCCGTCGGCGGCGGCCTCGGCGCGCTCGCACTCGTCGTGATCTCGCAACTGCTCGGCGTCGATCTGACGGGCCTGCTCGGCAGCGGCGGGGTCGACGCGGGCGGTGGCGGCGGCTCGTCGAGCGACGCGTCGCTCGAGCAGTGCCTCACGGGCGAAGACGCCAACGAGAACGTCGAGTGCCGCATGAAGGGGGCGTCGGCCTCGCTCGAGGAGTACTGGGAGGGCGAGGCGCAGAAGCTCAGCTTCGACTACGCCGCGCCGTACGATCTCGTCATGTTCGACACCGCGACCTCGACCGGGTGCGGCAACGCGTCGGCGGCGACCGGGCCGTTCTACTGCCCGCCCGACCAGACGATCTACCTCGACGTGAGCTTCTTCGACGAGCTGCGCGGCCGGTTCGGGTCGAGCGGCGGACCGCTGGCCGAGATGTACGTCATCGCGCACGAGTGGGGACATCACGTGCAGAACGAGCTCGGCATCCTCGAGCGCGCGCAGGACGGGCAGACCGGACCGGCCTCGAACTCGGTGCGCGTCGAACTGCAGGCCGACTGCTTCGCCGGTGCTTGGGCGGCGAACGCCTCGTCGGTGCCCGACGTGAACGGCGTGCCGTTCCTCCGCCCGATCTCCGAAGCCCAGTACCGCGACGCGTTGAGCGCGGCGGCCGCCGTCGGCGACGACCGCATCCAGCAGGCGGCACAGGGCCAGGTGAACCCGCACACCTTCACGCACGGCACGAGCGCGCAGCGCGTCGACTGGTTCCGCACCGGTTTCGAGGAGGGCGCCGGCGCGTGCGACACGTTCTCGGTGTCGGCCGGGCAGCTCTGACCGCGACGGGCGCCTCACTCGATCGGTGCCACTCGCTCGTCTCATGCCGATCGCACGACGCACCCGATTCGCGCGACTCGCGTCATGATCTCGGTGGCGGCACGTCTCTCAGGTGACGGGCACCGCACGCGTGCCCCGCAAGGGAGCGGATCTCATGCCTCGACGCCGGCGGATTCCAGTGCCGCACCGCGAGTTCTTCCGTGCGGTGACGATCGACGAGACGGTGGTGCTCGCGTGCACCTGTCCGCGAGGAGTCGACCACTGGTACGCCGAACCGCAGACGATCACTGGTCCGACCGAGGCGGTGGAGACTGCCGATGACACCGAGCCGGGTGCCGATGCCGCCGACGCACGCGCCACCCACGACGCCTGAGGCTGCCGGCGTCGGCCGTCAGCTCGACAGGCTCGAGACGATCGCCTGCCCGAGCTGCACGGGCTTCGTGAACTGCGGCCAGTGACCCGTGGGCAGGTCGATGTAGTCGACCTGCTCGACCTTCGCGAGCTCGCGCACGTACGGCACCTCGCCGGCGATCCACTCGACGAGCATCCCGCTCGGGAACTCGCACGCGATGATCGTGATCGGCACGCCGTATCGGCGTTCGTCGTGCAGCTCGATCGGGTCGGTCGCGACGCCGACCGGTTCGGGCACCGACCGGGCGCGGAACTCTGCCCGAAGCGACTCGTCGAGGTCGACGAGGTCTTCGTCGCCGAACACCTCCCACGCAGGCAACGGGATCTCGCCGTCGACGATCGGGAGCTCGTCGTTGATGGGGTCGCCGTCGGCGAGCGGGCCGGCGTCGACGTACACGACGCGGGCGATGCGGTCGGGCCGTGCGTCGGCGACGCCGTGGGCGATGGCGCCGCCGCCGGAGTGCCCGACGAGCACGACCCGCCCGGGCAGTGCGTCGACCGCGGCGACGACGGCGGCGATGTGGTCGCGCAGGCCGATGCCCGAGCGGTCGGCGTCGACCGACTCGAGGCCGGGCAGCGTCAGCGGATGCACCGTGTGCCCCGCTTCTTCGATGATCGGCACCACCTCCGACCAGGATGACGCGTCGAGCCAGAATCCGGGAATGAGGATGACGTCCATACGCGCGACGCTAGTCCGCACCCCCGACACCGGCCGCGCCCGCCCGGGCACCCGCGCCCGCCCGGGCACCCGCGCCCGCCGGGGCACCCGTGTGAAGGCGCCGGGAAGCCGACCGGTGCGATCGCCGCGACGCACGAGACCCTCCCGCTCCGCCCGCCGCGAGCACGACGATGCCGCCCGCGAGCACCGCTAGTCCGACCGCCGCGCCGAACGTCAGCTGCTCGCCGAGCAGCGCGACGCCGAGCACGCCGGCGGTGAGCGGTTCGGCGAGCGTGAGGGTCGACACCGTGGCGGGTGCGAGTCCGCTGAACCCGTACCCGAAGAGCACGTAGGCGAGCGTGATGGTCACGAGCCCCAGCCAGGCGGCCGTCGCGAGTCCGGCGGGTGTCGCGAGCCACGAGGCATCCGAACCGAGGAGCACCGGAACGCTCGCGACCGCCGCCGTGCCGAACAGGGCGCCCATGCTGCCCGTGCCCGTCCAGCCGCGGTCGAGCAGCGCCTTGCCCGCGAGCGTGTAGACGGCGTACGAGGCGCCCGCAGCGATCGAGGCGGCGAGGCCGAGCGGCCCGGCCGCCGCGCCCGCTCCGCCCGCCGTGCCGGCAGTGCTCGCCGCCAGGATCGCGACGCCGACCGTGGCGATCGTCGTCGCGAGCGCCCAGCGGTGTCCGGGGTAGCGCCGTCGCAGCATCCAGTCGAGGGCTCCCGTCAGCACGGGAGCCGAGCCGAGGGCGACGACCGTGCCGACGGCGACGCCGTTCGCCGCTGTGCCCGCGAAGAACGCGGGCTGGTAGGCGAGCACACCGCCCGCGCCGGCGAGCACGACGAGCCACGACGGCACCCGGCGGCGCGCCGCGGGCGCTGGCGCCAGGCCGGTCGGCGCGGGGCCGGTCGGCGGCACGGCGGGTGTCCCGTCCGCGCCGCGCCGCCGCCGGAGCCAGAGGGCGAGCAGGCCGAGCGCGCCGCCGCCGATGACGAGCCGGGCGGCGCCGAGCGAGAGCGCGCTCGCGTCGGGTCCGAGCGCCTGGGCGGTGCCCGTGGTGCCGAAGCACACGGCGGCGAGGAGCACGGCGAACACGAAACGCATGAGAGATTGTTACACAATCTGGATGCCGCGGCGAGTGCGCGACGGACGCTCGGCCCGCCACAGCTCGTGTGACAGACTCGACCTCGTCACGCCGAACGGGGGTTCGATGGACGACGTGCAGGGCGCAGGCGCGGGTCATCGCGGCGAGGCATCCGCGATCACCGACGTGCACAACGAGGGACTCACCGCCGACGAGGTCGCCGAGCGCGTGCGCGACGGCCGAGTCAACGTGGCCGACGACGCCTCGAGCCGCAGCATCTGGAGCATCCTGCGGGCCAACGTCTTCACCCTCTTCAACGGCATCGTCGTCACGGGGTTCCTGCTGCTGCTCGTGCTCGGCCGCTGGCAGGACGCGCTCTTCGGCCTCGCGGCGATCACGAACGCCGCGATCGGCGTCGTGCAGGAGTACCGCGCGAAGCGCTCGCTCGACCGGCTCGCGCTCCTGCACGCGCCCCGCGCGCGCGTCGTGCGCGACGGCGCCGAGCAGGTCATCGCGGTGCGCGAGGTCGTGCAGGACGACCTCGTCGTGCTGCGGGCCGGCGATCAGGTGACGGCCGACGGGCGCGTGCTCGACGGCGTGCGTCTCGAGGTCGACGAGTCGCTGCTCACGGGGGAGTCCGAGCCGATCGCCAAGGAGGTCGGCGACGACGTGTTGTCGGGCTCGATCGTCGTCGGCGGCGAGGGCCGGGTGCGCGTGACCGCGGTCGGCGACGACGCGTTCGCGGCCCGGCTCACCGCCGAGGCCAAGCGGTTCTCGCTCGTGAACTCCGAGCTGCGGGGCTCGATCGACCGGATCCTGAAGTGGATCACGTGGGCGATCTTCCCGATCATGCTCATCGTCGTCAACGCGAACATGCAGGCGGCGGGCGGGTGGCAGCACGCGATCGAGACGGGTGAATGGCGGGATGCAGCGGTCGCCTCGGTCGCCGCCGTGATCGCCATGATCCCGCTCGGGCTGGTACTCATGACGAGCATCGCCTTCGCGGTCGGCGCGGTGAAGCTCGGCGCGCGGCAGGTGCTCGTGCAGGAGCTGCCCGCGGTCGAGGGGCTCGCGCGCGTCGACCTCATCTGCCTCGACAAGACCGGCACGATCACGACCGGCGACGTGCGGTTCGCGGGGGAGCATCCGCTCGGCGACGCGCAACCCGAGGGGTGGCGCACCGCGCTCGCCTGGAACGGCGCGCAGCCCGACGCGAACGCCACCGCCCGTGGTCTCGCCGACGAGTATCCCCTCGGGCACCACCCCGAGGTGATCGCCCGCATCGAGTTCTCGTCCGACCGCAAGTGGAGCGCCGTCGCGCTCGGGGCCGGCGCACCCGGCACCTGGGTGCTCGGGGCGCCCGAGTTCGTGCTCGCGGTCGAGGGGCCGAGTGGGGATGCCGCGGCCGACGACACCCTCGGCCGTGCGCGCGTGCTCGCCGAGAGCGGGCTGCGCACGCTGCTGCTCGCGCACGTCGCGACCCCGCTGACGGAGGCCGAGGCCGATGCCGCCCGGCTGCCGGCCGGCCTCCGCCCCGTCGCGCTCGTCACCTTCCGCGAGGCCGTGCGCGACGACGCGGCCGAGACCCTCGAGTACTTCGCCCGCGAGCAGGTCGCCGTGCGCGTGATCTCGGGCGACGACCCGCGCACGGTCGCGGCGGTCGCCCGCGAGGTCGGGCTCGACGCCGGCGACGGGTTCGACGCCCGTGACCTGCCCGACGACGAGGGCGCGCTCGGCGAGGTGCTCGAGGCGAACCGCGTGTTCGGCCGCGTGACGCCGACCCAGAAGCGTGCGATGGTGCGGGCGCTCAAGGCCCGCGGGCACACGGTCGCGATGACGGGCGACGGCGTGAACGACGCGCTCGCGATCAAGGAGGCCGACCTCGGCATCGCGATGGAGTCGGGCTCCGCCGCGACGAAGGCGGTCTCGCGAATCGTGCTGCTCGACAGCCGCTTCGCCCACCTGCCGGGCGTCGTCGCCGAGGGGCGCCGCGTGATCGCGAACATCGAACGCGTCTCGATGCTGTTCCTCTCGAAGACGGCGTACGCGATCGCGATGGCGGTCGTCTTCGGCATCCTGCTCTGGCCCTTCCCCTTCCTGCCGCGCCAGCTCTCGGTCACCGACGGGCTCACGATCGGCATCCCGGCGTTCCTGCTCGCACTGCTGCCGAACAGCAGGCGCTATGTACCCGGGTTCCTGCAGCGCTCGCTCTCGTTCGCGATCCCCGCCGGGCTCGTCGTCGCCGCGGCGATCACGGTCGTGTCGGGTCTTGCCCGGGCGCTCGGCGAGCCCGAGGCGGTGGTGCGCACCGCGTGCACGATCACGCTCGCCCTCGTCGGCCTCTGGATCCTCGCCGTGCTCTCGCGTCCGTTCACGCTCGTCAAGGCGGCGGTGCTCGCCGCGATGGTCGCGGGCCTCGTACTCGTCCTGACGGTGCCGATCGCCGTCGCGTTCCTCGAGCTGCAGCCGCTGCCCGTCGAGGTGATCGTCGACATCGCGATCACGGTGCCCATCGCGTGCGTGCTGATCGAGCTCGTCGGCGTCTGGCATCGTCGGCGGTTCGGCACGGCCAGCGAGATCGCGCCGCAGGAGCACCACCGCGTCGGGAAGCGGGCCGCGGGCCGGTAGGCTCACGGATGTCGCGCGCGCGGCGCGGGTGGGGCCGCCGGGTCGAGCGGCGCCCGCCCTCCCGACCCGACGGGACCGCAGAACCGAGAGGACCCCCGTGCGCGCCGTGCTCTTCGACGAATTCGGAGCCCAGCCTCGCCTCACCGAGGTGCCCGAACCCGCCTGCCCGCCCCGCGGCGCCGTCATCCGGGTTCGTGCGACGGGCCTCTGCCGCAGCGACTGGCACGCGTGGATGGGGCACGACGACACCGTGAGCCTGCCGCACGTGCCGGGCCACGAGTTCGCCGGCGAGATCGCCGCACTCGGTTCGGAGGTCTCGGAGGAGAGCGGCTGGAAGGTCGGCGACCGCGTCACCGCGCCGTTCATCTGCGCGTGCGGACGCTGCGACGAGTGCCTGTCGGGCAACGAGCAGGTGTGCGACCACCAGTCGCAGCCGGGCTTCACGCACTGGGGCTCGTTCGCCGAGCTCGTCGCGATCGACGAGGCCGAGCTCAACCTCATCCGCCTGCCCGAGTCGCTCGGCTTCGTCGAGGCGGCTTCGCTCGGCTGCCGCTTCGCGACCGCCTACCGGGCGATCGTGTCGCGCAGCCGACTCGCACCCGGTGAGCAGATCGCGGTGCACGGATGCGGCGGGGTCGGCCTCTCGGCGATCATGATCGCGGTCGCGGCCGGCGTGAAGGTCTACGGCGTCGACGTCGCCGACGCGGCGCTCGCCGCCGCCGAGTCGCTCGGCGCCGTGCCCATCCAAGGCGGCGACGGGGCCGCCGCGCGGATCGTCGAGGCCTCGGGCGGCGGCGTCGACGTCTCGGTCGACGCGTTCGGCTCGAGCGAGACGTCGTTCGCCTCCGTGCAGAGCCTGAAGAAGCGCGGACGCCACGTGCAGATCGGGCTCATGGTCGGCGACTCCGCGCTCGCAGCGATGCCGATGGACGCGGTCATCGCGGGAGAGCTCGAACTGCTCGGCAGCCACGGTATGGCCGCGCACGAGTACCCGTCCATGCTCGGCGCGGTCGCGTCCGGCGACTTCCGCCCGATCGAGCTCGTCGGGCGGCGCATCACGCTCGACGAGGTGCCGGCGGCGCTCGCCGCGATGGGCACGGCAGGGGCCTCCGGCTCGGGCATGACCGTCGTCGAGCTGTAGTCGTCGAGTCTCGCCCGGTCCTCGCCGTGTCACGGTCGTGCCGCCTACGATAGGGCTCGACCCGACTGGAGGAACGATGACGGATCCGCAGCTGCCGCCGCCCGGCTGGTACCCCGAGCCGAGCGGTGCGGAGGGCCAGCGCTGGTGGGACGGCACCCGGTGGACCGACTACGCGACGCCGCTGGCGCCGCCGCCCCAGCCGGTGCAGCCGCAATACGGGGCGTACGCGCAGCCGCAGCCGCAGCCGCAGCCTCAGTACGGGGCATATGCGCAGCAGCAGCCGCAGTACGGTGCCTACGCTTCGCCGCAGCAGCCGGCTCCCTACGGCAGTGCCTCGCAGACCGTGGCGGCCGGCACCCCGACCGACACGGTCTGGATCTGGCTCATCATCTTCCTGCCGCTGCTCGGCGTGCTCCCGCTCTTCTTCTGGAACTGGCGCGGATACTTCGAGCGCTCGATCTCGCTCGACCCGTCGATGTCGACCATGGAGCAGGCTCTGGGGCCCTACACGGACCCGTGGTACCTCGTGCTGAGCGTCCTGGGCTACGTCCTGTACGGTGTCGCGGTCTGGTTCGCCTACCTCGATCGGGCCACCCTTGCTCGGCGAGGATTCGGGCGGACGTTCCACTGGGCGTGGGCGTTCCTGAGCTCGCTCGTCTACGTCATCGGGCGTTCGGTCGTCGTCAAGCGCCAGGCGGGCCGCGGCAGCGCACCGATGTGGGTCGCGATCGCCGTCAGCGCCGTGATGATCGTCCTCGTCGTCGCGTGGGTGTTCGTGATGATGGCCGAGGTCTTCCGCATGGTGATGGAGTCAGTGCCGACCTATTGACCTTGCCGGGCGTGGTCAGGTGATTTCGGGCTGTCGCCCGCGCTCCGACGGCACTAGTCTGGCGCCATACGGACAGGGGAGGTCGGCTCATGGATTTCGGCATCATCGCCATCATCGGCGTCGTGGTCGTCATCATCGCCTCGGCGATCTGGCTCGCACTGCGCGACCGTCGCACCCGATCCCGTCCCGGTGACCCGCACGTCGCGCTGTACTCGGGCGATCGCGCGCACAGCGACGCGATGGGCCGGGCGCTCGCCGTCGATGCGGTTCGCGACAACGGCGGCAGCGGCGGAATCTGACACACCGACGCGCCGCGGCGCCCGCACCGGTTCGACCGGGCGGGCGCCGCGACGCTGCAACGGGACGTGCCCCTCAGACGTCGACGGCGACCGTCGTGTCCGTCTCAGCCGCCTCGCCTGACGATCGGGCCGAGCCCGCGGCCCCGGTGCGTGCCCCGCGCAGGAGCACCGCGGTCGCGATGAACCCGACGACCGCCACGACGCCGGCCCCGAGGAACGCCGCCGAGAAGCCGGCCGTCAGCGCCGGAGCATCCGTGCCGCCCGCCGTGACGGCCGCTCCGACCGCCGTGAGCACGGCGAGCCCGACGGCCGAGCCGATCTGGTAGCTCGTGTTGACGAGGCCCGAGGCGACGCCCGTCTCCTCGGGGTTCGCCGCGCCGATCGCCGTGCCGAGCGACGGCACGAACGCGAGCGCCATGCCGAGCGCGGCGACGAGCGAGGCGGGCAGGACGTCGGCGAGGTAGCTGCCGTCTGGCCGAGCGAGCGAGAGCCAGCCGAGGCCGATCGCGAGCAGCACGAAGCCGGTGACGATGAGCGGCTTGGCGCCGAACCTGGCCTGCAGGCGCGGCGCGAGCGCGACCATGCCGATCACGATGAGGGCGGTCATCGGCAGCAACGCCGCGCCCGACGCGAATGCGCCGGCCCCGAGCACCTGCTGCAGGTAGAGGTTCAGGAAGAACCACATCGGCACCCAAGCCGCGCCGAGCAGCAGCTGCGCGAGGTTCGCGGCACCGAGGCGCGGCGCACGGAAGATGCCGAGACGCAGGAGCGGCTGGCGGCTGCGCGCCTGGATCACGAAGAACAGCGCGAGCAGCACCGCACCGGCCGCGAGCGCGACGATCGTCTCGGCCGAGGCCCACCCGACCTCGGGGGCGCGCACGACCCCGTAGACGACGGCGGCGAGTCCGAGCGTCGCAGTGATCGCGCCGGCGACGTCGACCGATCCGCGTCCGCGGGGCACGACCGGCAGGGCGAACGGCGTCAGCACGATGACGAGGGCGGCGATCGGCACGGTCACGTAGAAGACCCACGGCCAGCTCGCGTACTCGGTGAGCACGCCGCCGAGGAAGACGCCCGCGGTGCCGCCGATCGGGGCGGCGGCGCCGTAGACGGCGAAGGCGCGGGGGAGTTCGGGCGTGCCGCCGAAGAGCACCATGAGCAGCGTGAGCGCGGCCGGCGCGATGAGCGCGGCGCCCGCGCCCTGGACTGCGCGGCCGGCGATCTCGAGCCAGACGTTCGAGGCGGCGCCCGCGAGCACCGAGCCGGCGGCGAGTACGAGCCATCCGGTGATGAACATGCGGCGGGCGCCGAACAGGTCGGAGAGCCGGCCGCCGAGCAGCAGCAGCCCGCCGAAGGCGATGACGTACGCGTTGAACACCCACGACAGCGACTCGGGCGTGAAGCCGAGCTCGGCCTGGATGTCGGGCAGGGCGACGCCGATGATCGACGTGTCCATGATGACGACGAACTGGGCCGCGGCGATGAGCGCGAGCCCGAGCCACCGACGTGGTGCGGCGGCTGTGGAGGTGGACATGATGTGCGGCTCCTTCGTGATCTGGTTCAGGAATTTAATACCCCTAGGGGGTATAGATATACCGACGAATCGGCACGGCGTCAAGCGGGATACACCCGACTCGCGACACAATCGGGGGTATGGATCCCGTGACGGCCCTCGAGGAGATCGCGTTCCTGCTCGAGCGCGACCGCGCCTCGGCGTACAAGTCGAAGGCCTTTCGCAAGGCGGCCGACGCGATCCGCGACATCTCGCCCGACGAGCTCGCCGCCCGCGCCGCCGACGGCCGCCTGCGCCGCACCCCCGGCGTCGGCGACTCGACCTTCGCGGTCATCTCGCAGGCGCTCGCCGGCGAGGTGCCCGAGCGGCTCGCCGACCTGCGCGCCAAGGCCGGCCTCTCGCCCGCGGGTACCGCCGCGACCGGGCTCCGTGCCGAGTTGCGCGGCGACCTGCACGCTCACACCGAGTGGTCCGACGGCACGACGAGCCTCGCCGTCATGGCGAAGGCCGCAGAGGCGCAGGGGCTCGAGTACCTCGCGATCACCGACCACTCGCCGAGCCTCCGGGTCGCGAACGGACTGAGCGCCGAGCGGCTCGCCGAGCAGCAGGAACTCCTCGAGGTCGTGCAGGCGGGCATGCCGAACCTGCGCCTGCTCGCGGGCATCGAGGTCGACATCCTCGTCGACGGTTCGCTCGACCAGACGCCCGAGATGCTCGACCGGCTCGACATCGTGGTCGCGAGCGTGCACTCCAAGCTACGCACCGAGAAGGCCGAGATGACGAAACGGATGCTCCGGGCCATCGCCGATCCGCACATGAACGTGCTCGGCCACTGCACCGGCCGGCTCGTCGAAGGCTCGCGCGGCACCCGGCCGCAGTCCGAGTTCGACGCCGAGGCCGTCTTCGCCGCGTGCGCCGAGCACGGCGTCGCGGTCGAGATCAATTCCCGGCCCGAGCGTCAGGATCCGCCCGACGACCTCATCGCGATCGCGCTCGAGGCCGGGTGCCTGTTCTCGATCGACAGCGACGCGCACGCGCCGGGTCACCTGTCGTTCCTCGAGCTCGGCGCGGCACGTGCCGAGGCGAACGGCGTGCCCGCCGAACGCATCGTCACGACGTGGCCGGCCGACCGCCTGCTCGAGTGGGCGCGCGGATGACGGACACGGCGCGCACTCGGATGGCGGCCGCGACGACGGCACTGCTCGCGCTCGTCGCACTCACGGGTTGCGCCGGAGTCGGCGCCGGTGGTGCGCCGGCATCGTCGGGCGAGCGGACGGCCGAAGCCTCCACCGCGCCCGGCCGCGAGGCCGCGCTCGACCCCGACACCGTGCTCGACTGCCAGGGCATCGAGCTGACGGCTGGTGCCCTCGTCGAGCGCACACCGGCGACGGCGCTGCCTGCCGAGCTCGCAGCGCTTCTCGAGGACTCGCCCGTGGTGCCCATCGATGACCTCGACGACTGGTTCGTCGCCGTCGAACGCGACGACCACGTCGTGCTCATGCGCGAAATCGACCCGCCCCTCGACCTCGGCGGCGGCGATGTGCGCGACTTCGACCTGTTCTCGGCGTCCGCCTCGCCCGGGGCGATGCCGATCGACGACACCTGGGGCGTCGATGCGTCGACGAGTTGCACGCCTCGAATCGACCTCGGCGGTCGCACGCCCGCGATGCTGGCGCTCGATCCCGAGGCGCTGCCCCAGCCCGGCGATCGCGAGCTCGAACTGCTCGCAACCGAGTGGACCTGCAACGCCGGCGAACCTGCGACCGGCCGCATCGAGGTGATCGACGTCGAGGAGACGAGCACGACCGTCGAGCTCGTCGTCGGCGTGGCCCCGAACCCGGGCAACCACGACTGCCCGAGCAACCCGCCGACGCCGTTCACCGTCGAGCTCGACCACGAGCTCGGCGACCGGGTGATCCTCGATGCCTCCGTCGTGCCGGCGCACGAGCTCGTCGAGTTCGGGGCGATCGGCTGATGCGGCCGGGCCGGGGCGAGTCGCCGAGCGAGACGCGCGGCGAACTGCTCGCTCTCCTGCGCGGGCAGGCCGCCCGCCGCCGTCCCGCCGACCTGATGCGCCAGTATCGCGACGACGGGTTCGTCGCGCCGAGCCCGATCGACCAGCGCCTCAGCACCGCGCTCGACCGGCTCGCCCTCAACGCCGCCCCGTTCGCCGAGGCGCTGCTGCTCTCGCCCGTGACGCCGCTCGGCACCAACTCGGTCGTCGCACCGACCTCGCAGGACCGCACGGTCTCGACGATCCGCACCACCGAGGTCGTCTCCGATCCCACGAACGTGCTCGCACTCGAGTGCGCTGCGCGGCTCGCGGACTCACCCGAACCGGTGCACCTCGCGACGGTGCACCAGACGATGCGGGCGCAGTCGCTCACGGGCGGCAAGCCGTCCCATTCGCGGCACTTCCGGCTGTTCGCGCTCGCCGCGGCCGGGCGAGCACGGCCCGACGACGGCTTCGAGGTCGACGCCGTCGAGCGTCAGCTCGGCGCGTTCGACCGCTTCTTCGACGCCTGCGCCGCCGAGCTCGGGCTCGCGTTCCCCGATCGCCGGGCGATCGTGCGCACGGCGCCCGACGGTCAGGCGCTCGCCGAACGGATCAGCGGGCGCATCGCCGAACGGATGCCGCACGTTGAGACGACGACCGAGACGCTCGAGTCGACCTACTACTGCGGGCTCCGGGTGGGTTTCGGCGCGCACGATCCGGCCGGCGACTTCGTCGAGATCGCCGACCTCGGCCGGTTCGACTGGGTGGCGCGGTTGCGCAGCGACCGCCGGCTGCGCTTCGTCGCGAGCGGCCTCGGCATCCAACTCGTGCCGCTGCTGTTCGGCGACGCGCGCTGAACTGCTGCCATCATGGCCAAGTGGACGACGAGCCGACCCTTGCCGCGATTCCGCTGACCGGCGGCAACATGGAGCCGGTGGTGCGCGTCGGCGACACCGTGCGACGCGTCGCGGGGGAGTGGACGCCCGCCGTGCACGCCCTGCTCGCCGCCGTCCGGGCCGCTGGCGTCGACGAGGTGCCCGAGCCGCTCGGCCTCGACGATTCCGGCCGCGAGATCGTGGGCTTCATCGCGGGCGGCATGCTCGTCGACGCTCCCGCCCGGGTGCAGTGGTCGACGACGATCGTCGAGCAGGCCGGCCGGTTGCTGCGACAGGTGCACGAGGCATCCGTGCCGCTCGCGCACGACCCGGGGCGCACCTGGCGTTCGCCGTCCCGGGAGCCGTCCGAGGTCGTGTGCCACAACGACTTCGCGCCGTACAACCTCGTCGTCGACGGCGGGCGTCTCGTCGGGGCCATCGACTTCGACTTCGCCTCGCCCGGGCCGCGCCTGCGCGATCTCGCCTATCTCGCGTACCGCATCGCCCCGTTCGCCGAGGACGCCGAGGGGTTCGACCCCGAGGCGACGTCCGACGGCGAGACGCCCGTCGACCGGGTGCGCCGACTCGTCGCCGCCTATGGCGCCGACTACCCGGTCGGCGAGGTGCTCGGGGCCGCCGCCGGCTTCCTCGACGAGCTCGCCGCCTTCACCGACGACCGCGCGGCAGCGACCGGGCGGGCCGACTTCGTCGAGCATGCGGCCATGTACCGGCGGGATGCCGCGCGCCTGCGTTCGTTCGAGTAACCGCCGACCGCTATCGTTGTCTCACCCGCGGCGGCGAGGGGTGCCGCCGGGCCCGAGGAGGAGCCATGATCCGTTACAGCCGTGAGACCGACGGGCGGCGTTCGTGAACTTCGATCCGACGGTGTTCTGGACCGTCGTGCTCATCCTCGCGGACTGGACCATCCGCATCATCGCGCTCTTCATCGTGCCGAAGGACCGCAAGCCGACCGCGGCGATGGCGTGGTTGCTCGCGATCTTCCTGATCCCGTTCATCGGCGTGCTGCTGTACCTCATCATCGGCAACGCGAAGCTGCCGAAGAAGCGACGCGAGCGGCAGAAGGAGGTCGACGCGCTCATCGCCCAGAACGTCGATGCCCACGATTACACGGTCGACCGTTCGACGTGGCCGGCGTGGTTCGCCTCGATCGTGAAGCAGAACCGCACCCTCGGCGCGCTGCCCGCCTCCGGCGGCAATCGGGCCGAGCTCATCGGCGACTACCAGGGGTCGATCGACCGCATGGCCGCCGAGATCGACACGGCGCAGTCGTGGGTCAACATCGAGTTCTTCATCGTCGCGTGGGACGACACCACGCGCGAGTTCTTCGCCGCCATGGAGCGCGCGGTGCAGCGCGGCGTCAAGGTGCGCCTGATGATGGACTACATCGCCTCGGCGAAGGTGCCGATCCACAAGCAGACGATCGCCGAGCTCGACCGCATCGGCGTCGAGTGGAAGTACCTGCTGCCCGTGAAGCCGTTCAAGGGGCAGTTCCAGCGGCCCGACCTGCGCAATCACCGCAAGCTCGTCGTCGTCGACGGACACGTCGGCTACACCGGCTCGCAGAACCTCATCTCGCGGGACTACGACTCGCCCAAGAACCAGAAGCGCGGCCTCAAGTGGCAGGAGCTCGTGACCCGCGTCACGGGACCGACGGTCGCGGCGATCAACACCGTCTTCCTCTCCGACTGGTACGCCGAGACGGGCGAGAACCTCATGCAGACGGCGCACGTGGGGGTGACCGAGCTCGAGTTCGACGAGTCGCCCGACGCGCTCGTCTGCCAGGTCGTGCCGAGCGGGCCGTCGTTCGACGAGGAGAACAACCTGCGCATGTTCCTCGGCCTCGTGAACGCGGCCCAGGAGAAGGTCATCATCACGAGCCCGTACTTCGTGCCCGACGAGGCGATGATGTACGCGATCACCTCGGCGAAGTTCCGCGGCCTCGACGTGCAGTTGTTCGTCTCCGAGATCGGCGACCAGGGCATGGTGTGGCACGCCCAGCGCTCGTACTACGAGCCGCTGCTGCGCGCGGGCGTCCGCATCTTCATGTACCCGGGCCCGTTCATCCTGCACTCGAAGCACATGACGATCGACGATGACACCGCGTTCATCGGGTCGAGCAACATGGACATCCGCTCGTTCCTGCTCAACTTCGAGATCTCGATGGTCGTGCGCGGCGAGTCGTTCGTGCGCGACATGCGCGAGGTCGAGGAGGGCTACCGGAAGATCAGCCGCGAGCTCACCCTCGACGACTGGCTGAACGAGCCCACGCGGGCGAAGTTCCTCGACGGCGTGGCGCGGCTCACCTCGGCGCTCGAGTAGGCGGAAGGCCGGCCCATGACGTCGTTCGTCGCCCTCGTGCGCGGCATCAACGTGGGCGGCAAGAACCTCATGTCGATGGCCGACCTCGCTGAGGCGTTCAGTGACGCCGGCCACGGCGACGTCAGGACCCACGGGCAGAGCGGCAACGTGTTGTTCGAATCCGGTCGCCGCAGCGGGCCGGCCCTCGAGCGTGCGCTCGAGGGCGCGCTCGAAGACCGCTTCGGGATGCCGCTGCTGGTCGTGGTGCGATCGAGAGCCGAGCTCGCCGAGACGGTGGACGCTGCGCCGAGCGACTTCGGATCGGACCGGTATCGCAGCGACTGCTTCTTCCTCAAGCATCCGCTCACGGCCGACGACGTGCTCGCCGAGCTGCCCGAGTTGAAGGAGGGCGTCGACTCCATCGCGGGTGGCCGGGGAGTGCTCTACTTCTCGCGCGTCGCGAAGCTGGCGACGAAGACGCGCATCCAGCGCTTGTTCGCGATGCCGGTGTACCAGCAGATGACTGTACGCACGTGGCGCGTCACGACGCGGCTCTTGGAGTTGCTCGACGCTCGCTGAGCTGTCGCCGGAAGCACCGCTCTCAGGCGGTCGTGCCGCCCTGCACCGCGCTGAGCACGGCGTCCACGTCGCTCTCGTCGGCGCCGAGCCCGGCATCGGCGAGTCGGTCGCGCACCATGCCGCGTGCGTCGTCGACGTGGCCGAGCAGCAGGTCGCCGCGCACCTGGTCGATCACGCCTTCGAGTTGCTCGGCGCGGGTCGCGTCGTCGTGGCCGGCCTCGACCGGCTCGCTCTGCACGTCGTCGTTCGGCTGGTTGCGGTCGTCGTTCGTGTCCATCGAGCGATGGTCGCAGTTCGCCGGCATGCCGCCAACCCCCTTCACATTCGGTTCGGAGTGTGCTCGGATCGCCCGCATGAGTGATCTCAGCCTCGACGAACTGCTCGCCCTCGAACACGACGGATGGGCGTCATTGTGCTCGGGCACCGGCGGCGCCTTCTACGGCGAACTCATGACGGCCGACGGAGTGATGGTGCTCGTCAACGGCATGGTCCTCGACCGCGAGACGATCGCCGGCTCGCTCGACGACGCGCCACCATGGGCGCGGTACGAACTGAGCGACGCGCGCCTCGTCGACCTCGGCGAGGATGCCGCGGCCCTCGTCTACCACGCCGTCTCGTCACGCGACGACGGCGGTGAGCCGTTCGAGGCGCTCATGTCGAGCGTCTACCGTCGAGTCGACGGCCGGCCGCGCCTCGCGCTCTACCAGCAGACGACGATCACGCACTGAGGGTCGCGCTCCGGTGTCCGCTCGACAGAGCTCGGAAGGGGATCGCCGACGCGAGCATCAGCACGATCATGAGTGAGCCGACGAGCGCGGCGAGCCACGCCCCATCCGGGGTCGCAAGCGACTTCCCGGCGACGATCGGCACGGTCGCGATGAGGCCGGCGAGCATGAGCACGGCGAAGACGCCCGTGATCACGCGCAGCCAGAGCCGCAGCCCAGCGAGTGCGTAGCCACCCGCGATGCCTGCGACGGGTACACCGATCGCGCCGCCGCCGATGCCGGTCGTCACGAGGGCGACCAGCACGCCGGGGAGCGGCAACGTGAACACCGCGAACAGCATCGGCGACGCCGCGATCCAGCGGAGGGTCGAGACTCGCCGCGGAGGCAAGGCCGCCGCCGACCCGAGCAAGGTGCCCACCAGCACCCCCGGCACGAGGATCGCGACGAAGGTGCCCCACCACGAGAAGGCCGACTCGAAGCCGGCGATGCCGGCCATGTAGGCGCGCAGCGCGCAAGCCCAAGCCAAACCGCAGACGGCGCCGATGAGTGCCTGTGTCGTCCATGCTCGCGTGCCCATCACGGCACCTCTTCTCCCCGCCCTGCGAGCGGGTCGACTTCATGATAGATCTGTTGACCATCCAACTCGGATGCAGATTCCGGCGCCGATGCCGGGTTCCGAGATTGGCGCCCCCGGTGATTGCTCACCGATCAACTGCACGCAGCTTCACTCCCGGCTGGCGAATCGGCTCAGGCATGTACTCGACGTGGTAGCCGCTTCCCAGCTCGATCTGGAGCCGCTCTGAGAGTCCACGGCCGGCTGCGACGAATCTTTCGGCGTCGCGTTCGGTTTCGAATCCGCCCTCGACCGGCCAAGCGGACAGCGTGCGCAGATAGGCCACATCCCACCGAGCGAGGTCGGAACGAAGCTCGTCAGTGAGGCCGAGGGTTGCGGGGTCGATCTCGATGTCGTCGTGTCCCGATGTCTGGGTCAGCGAGGATCGTCCGGACGCAGCCATGAGCCTGATCCACCGTCGTGGCTCTCGACGCGTGACGAACTCGTGAGCCGCGGCAATGATGGCGGCCTCGATGGCATCAACTTGCTCCGGATGGTCGTCGAGCTCTGAGACGAGCCCGACGAATACGCGGAGGTCACCGTTGTCGCTGACATTCAGGTAGGTGTTCCAGAGCTCTCTTGCCCCGCTCGCACCGCTGAGAGTCCCAGCCACGATCATGCCCGCGACGTGCCGAGCCAACCGCCACTCCGCTGTTTCGGCGTCCGGCAGTTCCACGTCGAGTTCGCTCAGCGCTAGCCGAAACAGATCGGCTGAGTCCCGCACGTCACTGGGCGATTGTCCGGCGAGTGTGCGGAGCGCGGGACTATCCCACCCGCTCACGAGCGCCTCGGTAGCGAGTTCAGGAAGACTCTCGGTGGCGAGGCGACCGACAGCCATCTTCCACGCTGCGATCTCGAGTAGGCCCGTCTCGTCAGCCATTGCCACCCATCGATTTCGACGGAGCCCGCCGGCCGTGCTTCCACGTGACTCCGGGCCCAGGAGCAAGCGCCGGTGGATAGGGGGTCGGTGTTCCGTCCGACCGTCTCCCGACTCGTCTCGGGCGCCGTCGATGGAGATCCACGAGCGCTCTGTTTCCCAGCGGGCGGTCGACTACCAGACGGTACCGCCGCCGGCCCCGATGCCGGCCCAGGTGAGCGCGATGAAGATCGCGGCGAACACGACGGGCGCGATGCCCTTGCCGCTGCGCGCGAGGCCCTTGAGGAGTGCGATCACGGCGAGGATCGCAGCGACGATCGAGAGGAGGCCGCCCACGATCAGCCCGATGAACAGTGGAATGGGCATGAGCACGAGGCCCGCAAGTGCGAACCAGAAGGCGGCCCAGGCGGTCGGATTGGATTGGCGCTCGGCGGAGGAAGACATGGGCTCATTATGTCGCGTTCCCCGTTCGCGGCCCCGGCTCGATGCGAAGATGTCGGCGTGGAGTATGTGTCCAAGGTGCCCGGCCCGGCGCTGGACCGACTGATCGACGACCTCTACTACTTGGAGGGAACCCCGCCGTACTCCCGGTTGCTGCTGCCGGCTGCACCCGCGCCCCTGCTCATCGTCAACCTGGGAGCGCCGTTCCTCATCCGCACGAGTGCCGACCTCGACGATGTCGACTACGCCGACGGTTGCGTGGTCACCACCCCGACCCGTGCCTGGGAGTTCGGCTATCCGACCCCGACCAGGTCGGTGGGTGTGCACTTCAAGCCGTGGGGGCTGGCTCCGTTCCTCCCGATGCCCGCGGTCGAGCTGTGCGACCGGCCGGCGACGTTGGAGCACATCTGGGGTGGCCCCGCCCTCGCCGAGTTGCGGGACCGACTGGCCCTGGCGGGCACACCTGACGAAGCACTGCAGGTGCTCGAGGAGGAGTTGGTGCGGCGACTGCGCCCGATCGACGGCCTCGACATCGTCCGTCAACTGGCGGGCGAGATCGCGGAGACCGGCGGAGCGGTGCCGATCAACGAACTCGGCGCCGCAGCCCATGCCAGCAGCACTTACCTGGCGAAGCGGTTCAAGGAGGTCATCGGCGTCACGCCGAAGCGGCTGGCGCGCAGCTACCGGTTCACCGTCACCGTGCTGGCGCTCGATGTCGCCGCACCGGTCAACTGGGGCGAGGTCGCCGCCGGTGCCGGCTACTTCGACCAGCCCCACTTCGTCCGGGAGTTCCGTGAGTTCACCGGGCTCACGCCGACCCGGTACGTCGAAGTGCGGCGACGCTTCCTGCGGGAGCATCCCCATCACGCGCTCGAGGGCTGGCCGCTGCCGGCCGATTGAATTCGTACAAGAGCGACCGCTCGTGAAACGCGAGACTGGGGACCCGAACAGGGGAGGAACCCATGGGGAAAGTGGTCATGAACGCGTCGGTCTCGGTGGACGGCTTCATCGCGGCGGAGAACGACGATCCCGGTCCACTGTTCGAATGGCTGGTCAGCGGTGACGTGCCGCTCGACGACAGCGGGGCCCTACAGGTGTCGCAAGCGTCCTATGACCACACTCGGCCGTACTGGGACGAGATCGGGGTGACGATCGCCGGCCGCCACGTCTTCGACCTGACGGACGGCTGGGACGGGATTCCTCCGAGCGGGGTCGACCACGTCGTCGTCGTGACGCACCGGCCGGCGCCCGAAGGCTGGAACCCCGACGCGCCGTTCCACTTCGTCGATGGCATCGAGGCGGCCATGGCCACGGCGAAGGAACTCGCCGGCGACCGCACCGTCGAGGTCGCCGCCGGTGACGTCGGCGGCCAGATGCTCGCCGCAGGCCTCGTCGACGAGGTGCGCATGGATGTCGCTCCGGTCGTGCTCGGTTCGGGCAAGCGCTACTTCGGTTCCGTCGACTCGCAGCACCTGCTGGACGACCCGGACGTGGTCGTTCAGGGCAACCGGGTGCTTCACCTGCGCTACCGGGTACGCCGCCGGCCGAGCTGAGCGGTTGGGCGCCGATCAGGACAAGGCCGCGGATGGCCGAGCCGACGATCCCACCGATGGCGCCTGCTCGATGTCTTCGTGGACGAGGTCGGTGTTCACGGCGCCGGCGGTCAGCGTACCGAGGCCGAGTGAGACCGAGACGTTCGCGCGGGGATCGACGACGTCGCCGGTCGCCCATACTCGCGGCACGGAGGTTCGTCCATCCCGGTCTGCTTCGATCCACGAGCCGAGTGGGCCGTCCGTCGTTGTCGCACCCAGGGAGCGCAGCAGGGCGTCGTTCGGCCTGAGCGCGGGCCCGGTGAAGACCACATCGACCGGCACGGTCCGCTGTTCGAGGTGGACGCCTTCGAGCCGGCCGTTCGCGGTCACGAGACTCACGACGGCACCCCGTTCGACCCGGATGTCGCGACGTGCGAGAGCGTCCGCCTCAGGTTCATCGGGTTCACCGACGACGTTGGCGAAGTAGACGACGCGATCGGACCACTGACGAAGCAGTTGCGCCTGCCCGACGCTCTGCGATGAGGTGGCGATCACGCCGATCACGTGGCGGCGATGCTCCCAACCGTCGCAGTACGGGCACACCACAGCGCCCGTGCCCCACTGGTCGCGTAAGCCCGGGATCTCCGGCAACTCGTCGGTCAGACCGGTCGCGACGATGAGATGACGCGCCCGGATGACACCGTCGGCGGTGGTGACCTCGACACCCTGCTCGTCCGCCCGCGCCGAGATGACGTTCCCGACGATGACACGCACACCATACTTCGCGACCTCGGTGCGGCCCTTCTCGAGCAGTTCGAGGGGTGGAAGCCCGTCGTGCCCCAGCACACCGTGCATGTGAGGCGCCGTCCGATTCCGAGGTTGCGCCTGATCGACGACGATGACCTGCCGACGGGCACGTCTCAGGGAGAGCGCGGCGCTGAGGCCGGCCGGGCCGCCGCCGATGATGATCACGTCGGTGTCGACGTTGCGTCGGGTGTCATCCATGGCTTCATCGTGGAGCGAGGCGCGTAGAGTGACAACAGAATTTGCCAACTCGTCAACACGTGGGGGAGTCGTGACCGAGGCGGATGAGCTGACGGGGATCGGGCGTCGGTTGCGGGCCATTCGGGAGTCGCGCGGTCTCACCCTGCGGGCGGTCAGCGATGCCACCGGTATCGCCGTCAGCACGCTGTCGCGGTTGGAGTCCGGTGCGCGGCGACCGCAACTCGACCACCTTCTCCCGCTCGCACGGTTCTACCGTCAGCCGCTCGACAACCTCGTCGGGGCGCCGCCGCTGGGTGATCCGAGGATCCATCCGAAGCCACGAGTTCGCGACGGTGTCGTCACGCTTCCGCTCTCGGGCGGCGTGGGATCGTGGGAGGCGTTCAAGCAAGTGCTGCCACCCGCGCCCGGCAAGGCCATCCCCCAGTGGGTGCACCCGGGCTGGGACTGGATCTATGTGATCTCCGGACGAATGCGGCTGCTCCTCGCCGACGACGACCTCATCCTGGAGGCAGGCGAGGCCGCCGAGTTCGACACGAACGTCCCTCACGGGTTCGGTAACCCGGGACCTGACGTTCTCGAAGTCCTGTGCCTGTTCAACGCGGAAGGTGCGCGCATCCACACCCGAGCATCCGCGTGAAGCTCGCGGGCCGGGCGTGCCCGCGGCCGGCGTTTCGTCCTGCCCCGCGCCTCAGCGAGCAGTGAGGCTCGTGATCGCGGCGCTCAAGTCGGGGTGCACGAACGTGTAGCCCACCTCGGCGAGGGTGCCGGGCACCACCCACCGACTCTTGAGAACGAGCTCCGGCTCCGTTCGGAGCACCCACATGGCGGGCTCGAGCATCCACCGCCAAGCCGGGAGCCCGATGGGCGCCCCGACGCTGCTGCGGAGGGTCTGCATCAATGTCTGGTTGTCACTCGGATTCGGGCTGGCGAGGTTCACGGGTCCCGCGATGTCGTCGCGGTCGCGGATGAAACGGATGGCACCGATGACGTCGTCGAGGTGGATCCAGCTGAACTTCTGCCGGCCGCGGGTGCGGTGCCATTCCAACCGATCGGGGCCGGTCGGGGACGGGCCGATGCCCCGGTAGCGCGTGTGAGGGAACCATGGGCTGTCGATCTGCGGGCCGCCGAGGCCGAGGCGCGCGAGCGTCACCAGTGACCTCGTCGCCGGTCCAGCCCCCAGCACGATGGCCATGCGGAGTGCGACCCGACGAGTGTGGGGGAGGTCGCCTGCGAAGAACTCCTGCTCCCAGTTGCGTGCCACGTCGACGGAGAATCCCTCACCGAGTTCGCCGTCTGTTTCGGTGTGCGGGCGATCCATGCTGTGCCGGTAGATCGTCGCGGTCGACGCGTTGAGCCACACCGCCGGCGGTGCGTCGGCAGTGCGAACCGCCTCCCGAAGCGCACGTGTCGTGTCGACCCTGGACCGGAGGATCTCGTTTCGGTTCGCGTCGGTGTAACGGCAGTTCACCGATTTGCCGGCCATGTTCACGAGCACGGATGCCCCGTCGACTGCGCGGGCGATCGCGGCGGGATCATCCCACGTGGTCTCGCCGATCCGTCCGATCCGCCGCACGGCGTAACCGTCGTCGACCAGGGCTCGGGCGAGCGCAGTGCCGACGAAGCCGCTCGCGCCCGCGACCACTGCTGCGGGCGTGTTCGGCATGCGACCCCCATCGTCCGGCTCTTTCGACAGCGTACTGGGGTGATCAGCTCCGATCAGGTGACCTTTCGATTTTCAGTGAGCCTGGGCGGTTTTCGCTCAATTCTTTTGGTTGCGATATCCCGCTGATCAGGGATTCTTCGAAACGGTCACAGTTGGTTTCAGATACTTTTCGCGCATTTAATGGCACATTAATGGCACAGATTTCGGCTGACGGCGGGTCTCGTGGCGCCGGAAGTCCGGCGCCGGATCAAGGCGTGTTGCTAAAGGGCGCACGGTGAGTGATCTGGCCGTTTGCGGCCGCGCAGCTGGAGCCATTCGAGGGTTTGGTGTCTAGATGCTGGTGCGCTGCATCACGAGCGGGCACTCGAAGGGGTCGCGTTCGCCGAGGCCGACCCGGTTGATGTACCGGAAGACGATCACGTACGAGCGCAACAGCGTGGTTCGGGTGTACGGGACCTCGTGGTCGTGGCAGTACGCCTCGATGATCGGCGCCGCGCGTCGGAGATGCGGACGCGGCATCGATGGGAAGAGATGGTGCTCGATCTGGTAGTTGAGCCCGCCCATGACGACGTCGATCACGCGGTTGCCGCGGATGTTGCGGCTCATGAGCACCTGCCGCCGGAGGAAGTCGAGCTTCACGCCCTTCGGCACGAGCGGCATCCCCTTGTGGTTCGGCGCGAAGGCCATGCCCATGTAGAAGCCGAACAGGCCGAGCTGGACCGCCAGGAACACCACCGCCTTGTCCGGCGACAGGACGAGGAACACGAGCGCCAGGAAGCCGATGATGCGTACGGCGAGGAACGCGATCTCCACCGAACGGTGCGGGAGAGGGGCTCTGGCGAACACCCGGTGCACGCTCGACGCGTGCAGCGAGAGTCCCTCGAGCAGCAGGATCGGGAAGAAGAAGTAGCCCTGGTGCCCGATGACCCAGCGGAAGATCGCCGCCCGGTCGCGTTCGGCCTGCTCCGGCGTGAACACGACCACGGGCAGGTCGATGTCGGGATCCACGTCGATCTGGTTGGGGTTCGCATGGTGCCGGGTGTGCTTGTGCTGCCACCACCCGTAGCTCATGCCGACGAACCCGCCGAGGATGAGGCTGGTCCAGTCGTTCCACTTGCCGGATCGGAAGATCTGCCGGTGCGCGGCGTCATGGCCGAGGAACGCGGTTTGCGTGAACAGAACGGCGAAGCCGACGGCGCTCAGCATCTGCCACCAGGTGTCGCCGATCCAGATGAACAGTGCGATAGCGGCCGCATAGGCGAGTGGCACGCTGATCAGTTTTGTCCAGTAGTAGCCGTATCGTCGGTGCATCAGGCCGGCACCTTTGATGATGCGAGCCAGATCGGTGAACGAGCTGGTGGATGACTCCGCGGGCACGCTCGACGGCTTGCGCGTCCTGCGGACTGGGGAGATGTCGGAGGTCATGATGGGGCCGCTCTCTACGACACCGCACGCCAGGCTGGGCATGCGGTGGCGGCAACGCTAGGCGGGAGGCTTCCGTGCGCGTTGACGGATGATGCCGATGATGAGGGTGCCGACGAACAGGACGGAACCGATCATTGCGAGCCACAGTAGGCCCTCGAAGACGAACCCGACGATCGCCAGGATCGCCCAGACGGCGAGCAACACGATGATCAAGGTCCACACACTAGAAGAGTACGAAGAATGGGGCCACGACGAGAGGTCCTTGACAACTCCCACGGCGAGTGATCCATCCCCGTTCGCATTCCGCGTGCAGGCTATGCCGGTGCGAACCTGTGGGCGCTCACATCCGCGACACCTACTCTAAGAACGTGAACATTTATCAGATTGTGCCGGGTGGCGCGGCAGGCGCTGCGCTTCGGGTCGAGGCATCCATGATCGCCCGCGCTCACGCGTTCTGGGTGCACTTCGACGGCCATCCGTCGAGCGTGACGCGGTGGGCCGACAGCGTGCGCGCGTCGTGGGTTCCCGCTCGTAAAGCGGGCATGTGATGACCCCCGACGCCAACGAGGAGTTCGGGGTCAGTCACATCCTCGTGAACGAGTTGCCGGCCGATCTTGGCACGCCAGACGCGGCGGCCCGGTATGACGTCGCCGCGGTCTTCACGCGACGACCGGACCCGCGTGAGCTCGAACTGCTCGAGCAACCAGCCGTTCACGCGAGGCTGGTCGAAGCGGGCTACGCCGATGTCGGATTGCATGTCGCCGACCGTCGGCTGATCATCGAGCGCACGAACCTCGAGGAACTTGCCGACGGGCTTGCGGAGCTGATTGGCCAGATCCTTGCGGAGATCGGAGCGCAGGCCGCAGCCGAGAAGGTCCGTCGAGACGAGACCGCGGCCGAGCAGGTGCGCGTAGAGACCAGCAGAGCCGCCGCAGTGGTCGCTGCCGCAGCGCGGATCGACTTCCGGCCGCATCGATCCACCTATGAGTAGCGGAGGAATAGGGCTATGTCGAAGCGCACGCGCAAAGAGGGCGCACTCGCGGACGAACGTTGGGAGACGGACGGAGGCACGCTCGACGGTGACGCGACCAGCGATGCCGCCGCCGAGAACACGACACCGGCCGAAGAGCGAGCGAAGCGCTGGAAGGACGCCAACGCCGAGCACTGGCACGGCAGCGGCTCCAGCGACGAGACAAAACGGCGGGCAACGGAGCGCTGATCCAGATCTATCTAGGTGCTGGCCGGCGGCTCGATTTGTGGTGATCGGATACGCCCGCGTCTCGACAACCGAACCGGACATCACCGCTCAGCGCAAACGGCCAGGTTGAGCGGCCATCGGGTGCTTATCGGCTGGGCCCAACTTGCGACGCCCGCCTCCGTACGGAGCCGGTCGCGAGCCCCCATACGGAATCGCGAGCAGCCTCAGTCGCCTTCGCGAGCCCACGGTCGGCACGATCTCGATCCAGCGCGACCACGAACTGCTCGCGTGCCTCATCCACGCCCGCTGCCACCAGGTGCACGCGGTTCAAGTGCCGCCCGCGAGTCAACCCCACGTAGACGCCCGCCGCCCCCATCGCATCGCTGACCACCGTGTGCGACTCGCCCACCGTCATGCCCTGCACCCCGTGCGCCGTCGCGGCGTACGCGAGATGCGTGTGCTCGGCGACGTACTCGGCTGGCACTCGCACTGATCGTGGCCGATGGCCGACGACACGCTCCGTCGCCCACACTGAGCCATCCTCGTCCACGCGCCGAACAACCCACATCTGCCGGTTCGCCACCCGCACACCCGAGTCGTTCCGCCGAGTCTGAATCACATCACCGCGCCCGATGCTCAGACCATCGCTCCCGACCACTGTGCGGCCGTCATCCACGTCGCCGACGCGCACTCGCTCCTCGCGAATCCGCGCGTTCAGCTCGCGCGCCTCGTCGTTCGTTGCAACGGTCATCGCGCAACCCTCGCGCCACTCGCCAGCGAGCGCCTCGAGCTGCGCAGCCGGGCTTTCGTGAATCGAAACGAGTCCGAGCGCGCACAGCCGATCGAAGACCCCCTCCGGACGATCTCCGCGCCGCATCTGCACGGTGAGCGTGGCGTACTCCGGGTCGACGAATCGGTGCACGGCCGTCATGCGATGCACGCGGGGGAGCAGCTGCGCGGACATCTCGAGCACGCCACCGCGGCCGACCGCCGAGAGTTGCGCACGGTCGCCGACCAGGGCGACCGTAGCGCCTGTCTCATCGGCGATGATGAGCAACGCGAGCGCGGTGTCCTGATCGAGCATGCCCGCTTCGTCGACGACGATTCGCTCGCTGCGGCGCAGCCGAGCGGATGCCGAAGGGCCGGCATACGCGGCATCCGTATCGGGGTCGTGGTCGCCGATGGCGAGTCGCGTCCACACGCCGTCGCGATTCCACCGCCACCCGTGCTCGTGCACGAGCTTGGCGACGCTGTCGGTCGCAACCCCGAGCTCCTGGTGCGCAACGTCGGCCGCCTTCTTCGTCGGCGTGACCACGCGCGTCTTGCGACCCTGCATCGCCGCCGCCCTGATCGCAGCGGCAAGCATCGTCGTCTTGCCCGCGCCGGCCGCGCCCTCCACGACAACGAGCGATTGAGCGGATGCCACGGCCGCAGCCGCGCGCGCCTGTGCCGGGTCGAGCCTGAGTCGCTGTGCAATGCTCCGCAGGTCCGGCGTGCGCACCTGCGGCCGCTCGGCACGGGCCGTGAGCAGATCGCGCAGCCGGGTCTCAACGGCGATGACGTGCACGCTCGTCAGGTGCGCGACGTGCTCAGGACGTGGCCCATCGGGCGGCAGCACCGACACGCAGCCCTCGGTCGCGAGGTCCGTCGCGAGCATGACGAACTCGCGCAGTGGTGTCGGGTCGGCACGCACACCGGTCTCGGTCACGAGATGCGACACGCGCTCCTGGATGTCATGCACCGTCCACGTCGACGCGGCGGCCGCGCATCGATCGAGCGCGCGGGACGCGACATCCTGCACGCTCAGTTCATCGAGCGCGACGGCCCTTTGCGTCCGCACGCGGTCGAGATCAGGTCGATAGCCGGATGCCTCGAGCTCGCGTCGCCACGCATCCTCGCTGCCGAGCTGGGTCGGCTTCTTGTGCGGCCGCTCGTGATCCCACGCCATCGCGGTCAGTCGCGACATCGCGGCGGGTCCGGGTTCTTGGTCCGGATGCTGCGCACGCCAGTCCTTCTCGAAGTGCGCCAGGTTGCGCGCGACCTGCTCGGCGCGCTTGCTCATCGCCGCGTTGAACGGCAGCAGTTCGGTGACTTCGGCTGTCACCGGATCGAGCGTCAGGCGATGCGCGTTGAGCGCGGCCGCGAGCCGCGGGTGCGCCGCGATCACAGCTGTGCCGAGCGCGCGGATCGCGCCTTGCTGCCGGAACAGCGCGGCAGTGTCGAGACCTCGCCACGCGGCACCCGCCCAGACCCTCGTGCAGATCTGGAAGTGGATGTGCCGGTGCGGGTCGCCGGCCCGCGAGGTCTTGTGCGAGACCGCGACCGTCTCGAGCTGCTCGACCGGCACCACCCGCTGCGACCCGCGCGGGCCGACTCGCGTGACCGAGTGCTGGCCGAGCCAGACGCGGATCTCGGCGACCGCGTCGCGCTGCGCCGCATCTAGGGCGTCGGATACCTCGGGGTGAAGTGCCGCGGCGATCGACAGTGACTTCGGCGCGTTGACGACCATCTCGGCGAACCGCGGTGAGCCGTGGCGTGCGTCGCCGGCGTGGCGGGGCGTTCCCATCGACTCGCCGGTGAGCGGGTTGATCCAGTCGACCCACTGGGCGTACTGGCCGGGTGTGAGCGCGCCCTCGCCGATCAGGTCGCCGTTGCCATCGACGACGGAGAACTCGGCCAGCGCCGTGCCGCCCTCGAGGTAGTAGTCGTCGGCGCGGGAGCGATCGGACTCGAGGTACCGGCGCGCGTCGGCCCCGGAACCCCGGTACAGGATCACTCCACCACGCATCGCCTTCCTCCGAGCTATCTCAGGTTCTTGCAACTACCTACGGTAGCATACGTCCATTCATCCAGTTCCGGGTGGATCTTCCGGTGTGGGCTGTGTGCCCGGGTGGGTGGGCCTGACTAGACTTTGTGAGCACGCTGTCTGGGTAGGTCAGGGCATGATCATGCATCGGAAGGGGGTCGTATCGTGGCGACGAACGACCAACTGAAGGCGCTGGTTCAGAGCCATGCTGACGGCGATGATCCCCAGTTCTACGCGGTAGCGATGCAAGTCGCTGCGAAGGCAGCACGGGCAGGGCAGTCGAAGTTCGCTCAAGATCTTCGGGATCTTGTCGATGAGCTACGAAATCGGAGCCAGGCGTCGTCGCGTGTTGCGGCGGTCGTACCTGTAACTCAACCTCGCGGCGAGCTGGGGTCACTCCTCACTGTGACTTATCCAGATGCTCGCCTGAGTGATCTTGTCCTATCGGATGGTCTCAAGGCTCAGCTCCGGCACGTCTTGTTGGAGCAACGACAGCGCGACACACTAGCGAAGCATGGGCTCTCACCCGCGCGACGGATGTTGTTGATCGGTCCTCCCGGCACTGGTAAGACGTCATCAGCTCGAGTGCTCGCCGGCGAACTTGGGCTGCCGCTATTTGCAATCCGGTTGGACACCATAATCACCAAATTCATGGGTGAGACAGCCGCGAAACTGCGCCTGGTCTTCGATGCGCTGGTGGAAACTCGCGGGGTATATCTCTTCGACGAGGTGGACGCGCTCGCCGGTGATCGAGCTGCGCCGAACGACGTGGGTGAGATACGAAGAGTCCTGAACTCGTTTCTGCAGTTTCTCGAAGAGGATACGTCCGAGAGCTTGATTGTGGCGGCGACCAATCATCCCCAGCTGCTCGACAAAGCCCTATATCGTCGATTCGACACAGTAATGAACTTCACTCTCCCGAGTCAGGACAACGTGCAGGCAGTAATTCAGAACCGGCTGGCGACGTTCCAGACGAGCAACTTGAGTTGGTCAAGGATTGGGCCGGCTGCGGCAGGGCTTAGTCACGCGGAGATCGCAACCGCTGCTGAAAACGCTGCCAAGCGTAGTGTTCTCGCTCATCGGACTCGTGTGTTGACCGATGATCTGATCGCCGCCCTCGTAGAGCGGCAACGTTCCGCAGGCTCACTCGGCCAGGACGTCTAAGCGGGATGAGTGAGCGTGATCGCCCGCACATTGTTGTGCCCGGCCGCATGCGGTCTGAGTCCTTCACGATTCCCACGGGTGGTGGTGGAAACGAAGGGCGCGCGTTCGAGGGCGACCGACGGGGTCACGGCGCTCGGCTCGTGGGCGAATACGAACAGGTCGTTTCGTCGGCCTCTGCCATTCCTGAACCGTCTGGCACATACGTGTCGTTCGTGTCGTTTGCGGGTGTCGAGCTTGCAATCGAGAGTCTTGACGTCCAGCGGAGCGGCGATCAGCCAGAGTTGGTGGCAGTTCGAGAGGTCCAGTCCGAGGACGGTGTGACTCAGATTGCAACCGTCTTCGTTCCTGAGGGCCGCAAACAGTACTTCCTGCAGCGTCTGCAGAAGTACACCGAAACGGCGGACGCGAAATCGCCGAGCAACGCGACTCTTGTGGAAGGAGTCCAGTCCATCCGTCGAGCGACGATTCGCGAGCTTTGGACCGACTCTGATTCTGAGTTCCCCGCCTCTTGGACCGAACTAACGTGGTGGGAGGTGTGGTTGCGCAAACGGGATGGCAACGAATTGAAGCGCCTCACTGGGTTCGCGGACGCTCACGGAATCCGCATGAGCGGCCACTATCTCGGGTTCGGCAGTCGCACAGTCGTCCTGATGCACGCGACTGCCGATCAGCTCACGGATGCCTTCCGATCGATGGACGATTTCGCTGAGCTCCGGAAGCCGCACGAGATTGCGACGCTCCTAACAGAACTGTCCGCGTCAGAGCAGGCCGAGTGGGTGGATGACCTGCAAGCACGACTTCGCCCGGCGGCGAGTGGTGCGCCAGTTGTGTGCCTTCTCGACACGGGCATACAGAGTGACCATCCGTTGCTTGCAGGCTCGATTGATGCCAGCGACCAACACGTCGCCGACCCTTCTTGGCAGCTTCGCCCGGTCCATCGACATGGTACGGAGATGGCCGGGTTGGCGCTTTACGGCGACCTGCACGGAGCGTTGCTCGATGCAGGCACAGTTGAACTGGCGCATCGACTCGAATCGGTCAAGTTTCTGCCCGACCGTGGAGACAACAATAGAGATCTCTATGGTGCCGTTACTGCGCGGGCCATCGATCAGCCAGAGATTCAGGCGGCCGACAGATCACGTGTGTTCATGCTCGCGGTCACGGCCCCCGGTTCAGCTTCGGGCTCCGGGGCTGCCGGTGAATCCGGAAAGCCAACATCATGGTCGGCCGCCATCGACGCGCTGTCCTTCGGGCGAGCAATCGACGACACCGACCCGAAGCTCACATACCTTGATCGAGACGAGCCGCGCAGGCCGAGGCTGTTCGTGGTCTCCGCCGGGAACATTCGCGACATCGATGGTCAGGATGACTACCTCGAGCGAAGCGATTTGGAGCCTGTCGAGGATCCTGCTCAATCCTGGAATGCCCTTACGGTTGGGGCCTATGCAGGCAACGACGACATGGCTGGTGCCGCCGCTGATTTCGCGGGCTACCGCCCGATTGCCCCGCGTGGCGAACTTTCTCCGGTCAGCCGAACGTCCGTCCTCTTCGAGCGGAAGAAGTGGCCGTTTAAGCCCGATGTCGTGGCGGATGGCGGAAACGTCGCGGTATCTGAGGACGGGTCGCATGTCGATACGCCCGAGAATCTGGCCCTGTTGACCACCAGGTTCCGGAACCCGGGGGACGGCTTCTTTACGACGACGCGTGACACCTCGGCGGCGACTGCGTCGGTGGCGGCGCTCGCGGCCGATATTTTCGCGGTGTATCCCGAGCTCCGCCCAGAGACGGTCCGAGCGCTAATAGTCCACTCA